>NZ_WMJZ01000048.1 GCF_009711095.1 Intestinirhabdus alba | reverse complement strand
GTTTTTTAGCCGGTAGGTCACCCCCATATTGCGCGGCTCATCTCCGGAATCGCCCGCAATAAAGCCGTAGGGCAGACAAAACCCCTGTTCTGCCGGAACCTCATATAGCTTACGGGGTCTGAAACGCTTAAGCAGAGAGCGCACTTCAGGCTCACTTTTCTCTACCTGCGCTTCCGCAGTCTGCGTCCGCTCTCCTGTATCCGGCTCATTCCTCCCCCAGAAATGATACAGACGCCTTCCGCTATTTATATAAATCGTATATCCCCTGTAATCATAGTCCACAAAAGCATTCTGGTAGTCTTTTAAAATATGTGAATATTTCCTGTTAAACTCAGTCTTCGACTCCATTGGCTTATTAAGCAGTCGCAAATCACGCTCTTTATACTTCCTGATAACTTCAGTTCTAAAATTTATATTATCGATAACTCTTTTCTTGTACTCAGAGAAGTTTATCTGACTTCTGTCTTCTGATGTGATATCTAACTCATAACCATCATAATAAAAAGAAGAAAACTGAGCCTGAACAGCATCGGCTTGTGCACTGTTATATTTATCACTAAATGTTATTCCATTGCCTGCATATCGTCTGGTAATAAAAAAACCATTGCCTTCTGGACGTTCGTCTGGATTAACAAACCCCACAACAGGATATAACCCTACCTCCAGGCTATCAGGCAACTGCATCTGATAATAACTTATACACTCACTCTTCCATTCCTGACCTGATGTGGCATATGAAATAAGAAGGCCGGTACCAAGAACTGCCAACGATAAACTTTTCATGTCTGGCTTTCCTGTGGGTTATTAATATTTTGATTGTTTGCAATCTGGACTTCTTCTGCTTGTTGCGAATGTATGGCAATTAATCTCATGTTAAAAGGTATTAAATTATTCTCGCCCTTCGCCCAGTGAATCGGCAGAGCAGTAAAAAAACCTTTTATATTAATCAAATTATGATTATATATTTTATACATTTCCCAACAAGAAACAGAAAACGGCATACTATCCTTAACAGAAGTGATGGCAGGCGAATTAGCAGGCATTACTGGCCATAACGATGGACGTAACTTATCTTCTTGTCCACTATTTTCTTTTCGGCTGACACTATTACTAACTTCATCTGTTATAAAAACATTCCGCGGAATAAAATTGAATATACTCTCATAATTTACTGCATTTTCTTTCGCCAGCGTCTGGATCTTTTCCCATCCCGCTTTCAGCGCCGGCTTATCAAGCACCGCTGCGCATTCCTCCGCCGCGCTGCCCATCCATTTACGCCATGCCCTTTGTCGCAATTCGCGGGCAAATTTACGATAAGGCACTAAGGTTCCGCTGCCGTCCAGATCGGTATAGCCATGTTCAGTATCAGAGATCAGGACAGCCAGCTCTGAATCTCTGTCGCCCTCAAGGCTCCTGTCATTGATATTGGCACTGCCCATTAGCACATAACGATCGTCTACGATTGTAAGCTTGCTATGCACATAAATTTGCTCCGTTACCGCCATTCCATTTAATTCAGCATAATCGCGCAGATTTAATAGTGTTACATATTCATCACAGGCTTCCAGAGGGATACTGTCGTATTCACGCGCGCATAATTCTTCAAGTTCCGCTATTTTTCGACACCACTCCTTACGCGGTACGCCCTGGTCTTCAAGCTGCTGCTTCACCCATAAGCTGCGGCGGATTCGGTTTAACAGGCTGTGGGAGCCAAATACCAGAGATTGTCGGGTCAGATGTATTTGGGCCACGATCGCCGGATCGTCAAGCCGCCCCTCAGGATAAACCGGCAGCACAATATAGACGTGAAACGGGTGCTTCATATGGCTGAAAATTGCCCGCTTGATCCTCTCTCCCAGCCATTCCGCCACGGGATTTCGCGGCAAGTCATCATCCGGCAATATTCTCGTTGCCCACGCGCTTAATGATGGGTTTATACTTTTTGCAGCCGGACTCAGTGGGCTGTTATCGCCAATGGATGATTCCCCAAACGCCGACACAAAAAACTGATTCTCTATATAGATATAATGTTCCGCCTTACTAATAAGAAGATGCAGACTGCGTAATATATCATCCTGCTTCATCCTCGGTTTCGACGTGGCTGCCGGCATTTTTTTATATTCATCGCGTCGCATGGTCAGTGAGGCGCTGCGGAGTACCTGTACCTGACAGCTCCCTTTTTTGGCCGGGTGGGGTTCAGGCATTTCCAGCGGCGGGATCTGCGTTTGCAGCGGATTTACAGGGTAGCGAGGCGAATAGCTATTCCAGCGCAGAATAAAATTCCGCATCAAATCGTCAACCGCCGGACCTTCAATTTGTACCTGATAGTCCTGCCAGGGCATACGGGGTTGTATTCCGGGTTCCAGAGACAAATTGTCCTTCGCGCTCCCCTGCGCCTGCCAGAGCTTATGTTCCAGAACGGTATTAATGATATTCTGAACGCTTTTCGCCTGTCTGTTTTCAGCTCTTTTAAGTTCATCCTGCTGGTGCTCTCTTGAATGCATACCAACAGGGATCACATATTCATCCCGTGGATCATAGCCAGTACCGTGAACGATGGGTGGGATACAGGGGTTATACATATTCATGCCCCGGCGTCCTTCCGCGTCTGCCAGCAGTCCATAGTGGTCATCATAGCGCCCATAGGCCAGGTCAATCCCCCCAACAAATGCCCATTTTTCATCCACTATAACGCACTTCTGGTGATGTGAGAAAAATACCCCAGATTTGGAACCTGCCTGCTGAACATAAAAAGCCTGTCGCCCGAGATGGGTATTGAGCGCGGCGAAGACCCGTTCCGTTGCTGCGGCATAGGTCTCAACCTGCGATGGATTCTTCCACGGCATGATATAAACGTTTAAATTTGCAGATGACGTTACGGCCTCCAGCAACGCATCAACAAGCCGTATCCCCTCCGCCAACTGCGCATCCCAGTTGACCTGCCAGCCGGTTATATAAATGCTCTTTTTCGCCTGCTTAAAGGTAGCCAGAAGAGCAGTGAAATACTCCTTGCCGCCCAGAAAAGCCTGGACGGCGTTGCCTTCGGTATATTCGGCAAAATTTTCAGACTGCCGTTCAGGACCGCTGGTATAGTGGACCCAGTGGCTGTGGGTCGCCGTTGCGGTGTAGCTTTCTTCACTTTCCCCATCAAAATAGACGCTGCACCAGCTCATACCGTCGTCAAGTTTAAACGCTCCCATCTTATTTATGCTCCCTGAGTAATTCGAGCAGCGCGCCGCTCGTCTGATGCTCGGTTTTTATACACGCTTTCAGTTTTTCACCCGGCGAACTTTTTCCGGAAACGCTGTTAAAGTTGTGATGAAACCCCATCGTATCCTGCGCGCAGAAATCGGTTATCTCTTCATGAGCAGCAGCTGAAATCACGTTAAAATTGAGGCGGTGGGCGCGATGCCCGACAACCAGCCATAATTTATGCGCATAGCGAGTTGCCAGTTCTGCCAGCTGGTACTGCTGTGCTTCTGAAGACAATACTTTCCCGTTGGCATCGGTTTGTCCGCTCATCAGCACTTCATCCGTTGTCACGGCCTGCATATAAGAATCTGCGCTCACAATCTGCCACTTGCGGTCAGGCTGAGCTACGCCATTGATGCCTGGGGCTTCTGAAATGCGCAGTACGGGTTTAAACCTGGTAACGCGCTGCGAAACAAACAAATCGGCCAGGGGCAGCGTGGGCAGGTTTAGCGCCATGCTCGCCGCGCCCACTACCATCATCTTTGGTGCCCTGCGCAGCCAGGTTCCCGTCGTTCCGTACTCTATCCGCCCCGCCTCCAGCGTCAGGTAGCTCCCGCCGCCGATAAGGGTTATCCGCTTCTTGCCGGCAAACTGAATGTCTTCCGCCGACAGAATCGTCACTTTCTTCTGGCCAAACAGCCGCATCGCATCGTTCTGCGCCTGGATCGTCACCGCGCCTTCGCTCGCCTTCAGGCTCAGCGCCCCCGTCCGGGCAAACAGCCCCAGCCTGTCGCCCACCAGCCCCGTCATGTTACCCATTACTCCGATGCTGATATCTCCTCCCGCGTTCAGCGCCACGTTTTCCGTCGCCGCCAGCTGCACATGTTCGCCGCTGCTCAACGCCATCCCCTGCGGCGTGGAAAACAGCAGGGTTTCGTCCAGCGGCTTCAGCCGCCGCTCCGCCATCGCCACCTGGCTGTCAATATCCGCCTTCAGCGCCTGCGCCTGCTCCGCCGCCATCTCCAGCTGCCGTAGCTGCTGCTGCAGTTGCTCAATCTCCCGCAGCGCGGCGGTCATATCCAGCGCGTCCCCCTGCCCCTTTGCCTGGGCGTCGGCGCTGACAAACAGCCCCTTGCCCGCGCGAACCACGCCCCATTCGTCGGTACGCAGCTCTACGCCCGCCCCACGCCGCTGCTGCCGGTTATCAACCAGGTGCCCCAGGTTAAGCTGGCTTTTGCCATATTCGGTGGCGAGTTTGATGTGCTCCTCTCCGCGCCGGTCCTCCATGCGCAGCTTGTTGTTCGCCGGCGTTCGCAGCACATTGCGGGTGTGATTATCGCGGGTCACCAGGTCCGGATGCGCCGAATCATGGAGTGCATGGGCGATGTACGGCAGATCAATATCCCCGCCGCTGTACGCCACGGCCACCTCTGTGCCGTCAATGAGCGGCGTATGCCAGCCATAGCGATCTCCGGCATAAGGCTTCGCCAGGCGCAGCCACAGATACGCAAAGCCCTGCTCCGGATCGTCGCGGTCAAAGTCCAGCCGTACCCGATAGCGCCCGTGTTCATCCAGATGCGCATAAATATCTCCCGCCTCGCGGCTCTCCACCCGCGCGGGCAGGGTGCCCGATATCGCCGGGCGCGACGCCTCTGCCGGGCGAAAGCCGTAGCGCTCCGTATACGGCATTCCCCATAGCGAAACGTGCAGCCGCGCGTCCCGCGCGCCGCGATACGTCGCCAGCGCGATCAGCATCCCCTCCCGCAGGGCCTCGAGCGCCGTCCCCTGCGGCTCCAGCACCTGGCCGGGAACAAGATGCCCGGCGTTGCTGAACAGGTGCAGCCGGACCGAGCGGTTCAGCTCCCGCTCGTGGTGCAGGCGGGCATAAAACGCCCCGGTTTCGGTGGCCGGCTCCGGATCGCCGTCGTCTCCGGCCTCCCGGTACGGCCCCGCGTAGCGATAATGCTCGCCGACGGTGGCCGCTCCGCCGCGCACGCTGACGGCGGCGTCCAGCGGCGCGGCGGCGTCACGATAGTTATAATCCCGGGTGCTGACGCGGCCGGTCGCCACGCTGTGCCAGCTGCGCACGCCCCATACCGACGCCTCCCCCCCGTCAAAAAGACCCGACGGCTCGCAGTACGGCAGGCGAACCCCAAAGCGATACGCCTGCTGGCTGTCGGCGAAAATCACCACCTCCAGCCCGCGGGCGTCGTCCATCTCCGTACGCCACCAGATACCCACTTCGGCCAGGATGCGCTGAATAAACTGCAGGTCCGACTCCCGCCACTGAGTGATCAGCTCCCGCTCCGGGTAGCGCCGCGCCAGACGAAAGTCGAAATCCGCCCCCTCCAGCCCGTGCTCACGCAGCACCGCCTCCACCACCTCCGGCACCGACCGCTGCTGATAGATACGGCACCGGCGGGTGTGCGCCAGCAGCGCAAGGCGCGGACGCAGCTCCACGAGGTAGCGCGACTGGTCGGCTGAAACGGCGAGCCGCCGTAGCCGGGTAATAACGCCGTGCACCGACCGACCGTCGCGCATGTGCAGGCTGGCGAACTTCAGCAGCGCCTGCTGCGGGAGAATATCCGCCCGCGCCTCGGTAAACTCGATCTCCCAGGTGAAGGGTTCGCTCAGGGCTTCCCGGCCGCGAAAGCGCAGTACGTCAGGCGCGAGCGGGGAGTCGTTAATCACCAGGGTGTAGCGGTTATGTCCGCCGGAATGCGACCCACTGTTATCCATTTTCTTACTCCTTCACCGGCACGAGGTGCAGCCAGCCGTCGCCCAGCTCAATGATGCGGGGTTTATCCGGATCAAGATCCTCCCGGCTCAGCACCAGCCGCCAGCGGTTATTCTGCCTGTCCGGGCGGTTGAACAGCCCCACCACCGCCACGAACCGGGCCTGTTCATGCATTGGCATATCAAGCGCCATGCTGCCGTCCGGCATCACCAGCAGCGCCTTTGAATCCAGCAGATCCTCTTTGAGCACCGCGTCGGCCTGGCGAAGCAGCGACAGGTAGTCCGCCGCCTCTACGCTTCGCCGATCCTTCAGCTGATAAATTCGCACCATGGTCGCCAGCGGCGTCTGGGCACCATCGGCGTTAATCGCGCTACGAGGGGAAAAATCGAGATGCAGAATTTTTATTCTTTTATAAAAGATCGATTTTGTCAGATCGACCGTGCCGTCCGTCACGGCCTGGGTCAGACCGCAGCCTGCGAGCAGGCTGCCGGCAAGCAGCGTCAGCATCGGCCAGGGCTTTACTCTTATCATTCAGCAGTTCCTTGCAAAAAATGGTTATTCAAAGCGGTAGTGGCCGCTCTCTGCCGGAGAGGGCGATGAAGGCCGCAGCCCGGCATAGCAGCCCAGGCTGACGGTCAGCGTCTGCCGGTTATCGCTGAGCCGGCCCTCCTTCAGCCCCAGCAGGCCGGTTCTTCCCAGCTGTATTCCGCGCCGGCCCTTCCCCAGCCGCGGCTCCGGCAGCAGCCGCACCGGCACGGTCAGCCGTAGCCGGGCATCGCTCCGGTATCCCAGATAGACCCGCAGCAGTACCAGAAAATCAGTATGTATCTGGCCGCCGGGCAGCCAGCCTTCCGCTTCCTGAGGGTTTTCCGTAAACAGGGCGATCCGTATCCGGCTGCAGGCCTCTTTAGCGGTTTTCCCGAGGGTGGCGCGCCGGGAAAGACTCACCCGATTCGCGCCCCCCAGACCGCTGCGGTTATCGATATGCACCTTCACCGGATCGGGTTCGTTGATAAGGACGCGGGTATCCGGAGCCAGCAGGCTGACCAGCGCCCGTATTCCCTCGGCGTTTCGCGTGGGCAAACGCATGGTGCCCAGCAGCGCCAGAAACCGCGATACCGGCGTGGCGACCCTCTCCGCGGTGCCGGGAATACCCAGCCCCACCAGCCCCAGCAGGCACTGCGAGGTGGCATCGCGACCGCCCGCTTCAAAGGTGGCCGGCCAGGCGTATTTACGCCAGATCCGATAGTACTGGGTGATAATGCGGTGATTGAAAATATCCAGAAACGCGGCGACGGCTTCAGCGCCTTCCCGCCCCTGGGCAATATCGTCAAGGTACATTCCCGGCAGCGGCGCATCGACGCCGTACAGCCCAAGAAAGGTGGTGCGCACGGTCGGGGGGGCCTCAGGGCGCTCGTCGTCCGTTTCTACGGCCCGCAGCTCGCTGGCCGGAAAGCCCATCCCCGGCCAGGGACGAAAACGCACCGCATCGTCTCGCGGGTGGCTGGTGGCCCCGGGCGGCGGGGCCTGCGGATTTTCCTGCTCCAGCAGCTGGCAGAAGCGATAAAAGTTGGCCCGCCAGATCTCCCCGCCCAGGGTCTGCGTCAGCCCGGTACGCGCTGACTGTGGTTCTCTTTCCATCGCAATCTTTTTCCCGTTGGTTGCAGAATCAGCGTCAGCTGATTGAAGAGATGAACATCGGCATAGAGCGCAAAGAAGCGGTGCAGCATTTCGCCAAACAGATTGATATCCCCCTCCCCGGCGAAGTTATCCGCATTCAGCGTCACTTCGATGTCCACGCCCCGCAGCATAAATCCCTGCTCAAAGCGGCGAATCAGGGTATGCTTCACCGCCACAATCGCCTCCAGGCGGCGGCGGTTCATTTCATCGTCCGTCCAGTCGTACAGCGCCAGGGTGCCGCGTAAGACCTCCGGGTTATCCATCATGCTGAGAAAGTTAGAGCCGAGATGGCTCATCACCCGCCAGTGGAAACGATCGGCGGCGGGCGGATACAGCGGCATACTCGGTGCCGTCAGGTTCAGCACCCGAACCGGCGCTTTTCCCGCCTTGACCACCCGATCCAGCAGCGTGCTCTCCAGCGCCTTGCGCGGAAGCTGGCCGTTGGTGCCGGTGATGCGCATCGACAGAGACTCCGGGGGCTGCGCCAGCCGATCCCGTTCAAACGACTGGCCGCCGAGAATAAGCCAGGTATCGTACAGGCCCGATGCGCCGCGCCTCACGCGGGTATGAAAATAGCGCTCCGGCGCATCGTGGCGCATCATTCCTCCCCGATGGCGGAAGCTGGAAAACGGCACATAGGGATGTTTGCCGTTTTTCAGCGCGCCGTGGATGCTGTCCACGCTGTAGATTTCCGTATGGCCGTCCTGAAGACGCAGCGGCCGCAGCAGATACTCATTCTCCAGCGGATTCAGGATCAGCGGATCGGCCTCAAGGCTAAAGAGATTAATCACCGGCGCGCAGTGCAGCCGGAAGCTGTCGGTTTCAAAGGGCAAATCGGCAGGCCAGGCCTCCGACAGCACAATATCGATCTCAAACCACGTGCTGGCCGTAGTCAGCCCAATCTGCGACAGCCCGCAGAGTTCGACGAACATAAATTTGGGCCGGAAGCTGAAATACTCCAGCAGCAGCTGGTATCCGCTGAAGGCGGAATCGGCTTTCGGCCACAGCCCGTCGCGCTCGCCAAACCCCTGCGGCTTGCACCAGCCGTCAAAGCGATGCCGCTCGGTGCCGGTTTCGGCGTGGCGCGCGTACATGGCATGTACCCGCCGGGTCATGGCCAGATGCAGGGCGGAGGCCGTCGGGCTTTCCGCGTTGAGGTAGAGGTTGACGCTATCGATCTCCGCCCGGCTCCAGTCCACTTTTTCCGGGCATTCAAAGCGCAGCCGGATAGCCGAGCGGCCGTCGTTTTCCACCTGCAGCCGGGCCTCGGCAAGGTGCAGGGGCTGAAGCGTCACCTCGCGGGTGGTCCGGTACTGACAGGTCGTTTTCTGCGGCCCGACCGGACGGGAGAGCACGGAGAAGCCCTCCGGCAGCCGTTCCGCCTGGCGCAGACGCTGCCACTCCGGTGAAAATTCGACGATTGCCAGCGACGGGATCGTTCGCATATAGTGCGGCCAGAGCAGGCTGACCAGCCCCTCGGTCAGCTCCGGCAGATCGTCATCCAGCTTTTCGCGCAGCCGCCCCATCAGGAAGGCAAACCCCTCAAACAGCCGCTCCACGTACGGATCCCGGGCACCGGGTTTATCAAGATTCAGCATCGCCGCCCGATCCGGATGGGCCTGGGCAAACTCTTTTCCGGCCTCGCGCAGATAGCGCATTTCGGCATCGAAGTAGCGCAGTGTTAAGTCATCCATGCACGCATATCCTGAGTTTTTTAGTAAATGGTCATTGCCGGAGCACCCGCCCGGTTCGTCGGCGTCAGGCCGAAGCAGCGCGGCCCGGAGGGCGGTTCGCTACTCCCGCGCCTCCGCCGGCGAAAGGGTGAAAATGGTTTCCGGCAGGCGGAAACCGCGAAGCTTCAGCAGCGTCAGCGGCCCGTCCCCCAGCTCGCTGCGGATAATAAATTGCAGCGGGTTGCCATCCGGGGCGATCCACACCAGCCGGTTCCGGCTTACGTCAAGGGGGGCGATCAGCGCCTTGTCGAGCAGACGGATAAAGCCCCAGTTCCCCTGATGGCTGGCGTAGAGCTGCATCCCCGTTTTCACGCTGCGCCAGCTGAGGCTGGCCCCCGGATAGTAGCTGTTTCCCGGCCAGGTGAAGCTCTGCCAGCTCTCCATCTGGTTGAAGTAATCCAGGTTCTGCTCATCCAGCGTCAGCTGCATACGGGCGACATCGCGGGACGGCCTCGCCATCAGCTCGAAATGGACCCCGGCGTCGCCCTGGGCAAACATAATGTCTGAAATATCCGCCAGCTGATTGATGGCGTCCAGAAAGGCCGGGTTGACGGTCATGCCCTGGCTGGCGGAGGGGTTGACCACCCAGCGGTTGCCTTCCAGATGGAGGATCCCACCGAGATGGGTTTTCAGAAAGGTGGCGATCCGCCCGGAATCGCTGCGCACAAACTGCGCAAGCAGAGGCAGCGAGGCGTCGCTGCCGGTCGCCTTAAAGGGATAGCGCCCGGCGAAGGCGTGGTTCCACTGCGCGACGATGGTCGTCTGCCAGCGGGCGTTGAGGCTCCCGGCCGCCGGCGTCAGCACCTGCCGCCAGGCCCGGTCCAGCGGCTGGACAAACAGCGACTGGCCAAACCCGCTCCACTCCTGGCCGAGGCTGGCGGCGACCAGGCTGCCGTAATCCCGGGTATCCGTCAGATCGATGGCTTTGCCCTGAAAAACGGTCTGGGCCAGCAGCTGCGTCATGCCCTGCGGGTCCGGCGCGCTGGTGACCTGCTGCAGCTTAAGACGAACCTGAGTCACCCGGGCCAGCCAGGACTGGAAGCTCAGATTACCATTGTTCCCCGTCCCTTCCCTGCCCTCGATCAGCCCGGTAACTGGCCCAAAAACGGCCTCCAGCGGCCCGCGCGGCCCCTGGGCCTGCTCGATAAACTGCTGAATATCCTTTTTGCCGCCGATAAGCTGCCGGGCGGAATCGACGATGGTGTCCGCCAGCGCCTCTCCCTTCTCGCCGGTCTTCCCCTGGTAGTTGAGCGTATTCATCAGCGCCACCAGCGGCGACCGGCGCACATCGGCCACCAGCGTCAGCTGATCGATAGCCTCTGACAGCGAGGTGGCTTCGCGCCACTGAATGCTGTTAACCATGCCCAGCCAGGCGTTGCCGAAATCGGTAAAGTAACGCCCGACCAGGCGCGCTTTCAGCGCTTCGGGGGAGATATCGCTGCCGGGCTGATGGGTTTTGTCCGTCAGCACCCAGTCAAGCTCATCGCGACGATTTTTTACCACCTCTTCAATAGCCCCCTGCACCTGCTCCTCCCAGGCCTGGCGGGTAAACATGCCCGGCACCACCTCGTCGGTGTGAAACAGCGTCGTGGCGTCCGTGTCGCCAATCAGATCGGCCAGGGATAAATCAGGCCAGTTGCTGGCAATACGCTTAAGCATCTCCTGGTACAGGCCAGTCTCCGCGTTCCGCTGGCCGATCTGCTTAAGTAAAATCTGCCTGACGCCGCTGACCAGCCTGGCGTCGGGCTGAATTTTCCACTGCGGATGCGCCGGAAGGTTTTGGGCATAAAAGCCCAGCAGCTTCGGGGCCAGCGCCTGCCAGGCCCCGTCCGTTATTCCCTGGCGGGTCGGCCAGGCTTGCTGAAGCGTTTTCGCCAGCCACGGGGCGTCCGTTTTATCCGCGCGCGCCAGCATCAGATAGCTTTTCAACAGATCGTAGGCGCGGCGGGTTCCCTGCAGGCGGGCGGCGCTGGCCGGCGGCAGATCCATAAACGCCTGCAGCTCCTGCCTCAGGCGTTCGGCGAGAGCGTCCCGCATCAGCAGCGCGTTATTGCGCGCATAGAGCGGCCAGAGCGCCGCCAGCACCTCGCGATCCTGATTGAGACCAAAGCGGGTATACCAGGGCGCGCCGGTGGCCTCGCGGTGCTGCAGACGAGCAATGGCCTGCTGAAGAGTAAGCTGGTTATGCAGGCGATCGGTCAGCGGCCGCTGGCTGTCCGCTGCCAGCCGCGCCGTTTTCTGCGCCTGTTCGATCTGGGTCTGGTTAACCCCCAGCGAGAGCAGGCTACCGGCAGCCCACAGCACCACCGCGGCGATCAGCGTCAGGCGAAGCGCTCCGGGCCAGTCAAGCGTCAGCTTGCGCGGCGGTACGTTTTCGCAGTCGTCAATAACGGCCGTCCAGCCAGGGGACGCAAGCCGGACGTTGGGCAGTGCGCCGCCCGCCGTCAGCTCCGGGCTGAACATTATCCCGCGCAGACGATATGCCGCCACTCCCTGCGACAGGCCGTCGATAAGCACAGAGAGCGGCATTTTCAGATCGGTTTGCAGGCGGTAAGACAGACGTAACAACCCGTCGTGGCGCGGATTGTTAATAATCCGCGCCATCCCGGTTTCGCGCAGGCGGGGGATCAGCCGCGCCAGCACCGCGGCGGCCTCTTCCGCCGTTGCCCCAGGGCCAAACAGCGCCCCCGTGGCGATATTCTCCCGCGCCTCCTGAGCGCCCATCTCCCGCTCGATTAGCCACAGCCATACCGGTGCCTGCCAGCCCAGCAGGCGATCGCTTTTCTGACGACAGCGGATAAAAGCGTCACGTTCGCCCTCCGCGGGAAACGCTGCGCTGTTCATCACCTGAACGACGCCGTCGACAGGTCTTGCGGGGCGCAGCCGCTTCAGGCCGTTAATAAAGTCGGTATCGGGTACGGCCTGCGCCTCGCCGGCATAAATCAGAACGCTGCCGTCCGCCTCCTGCCAGAGATCGCGGCTGAGGGCGGGAGCGGCTTTTTCCACGTCGTCCGCGCAGCCCAGCACCAGCAGAATACGCACCCTGCGCCGCCAGCGGCGACCGTAGCGCAGGCTAAGGTGCTCTGCCAGCGGCTTATCGCTGAACGCGGTCGCCTCTTCGTCATCGTTTGCCAGTGGGATCGGCGTCGACCGGGCGGCAGCCTGCCGCTGATTATTCCCCCAGCGCAGGTAAACGCCGGTTTTACCCGCCTGCTCAAACGCCTTCTCGGTGAGCCAGCCCAGCAGGAAAATGATGGCAACCAGCAGCGCGCAGAACGTCAGGATGCGCTGCCCGTCATATGGCCCCAGCCCGGTAGCGGAGGCCAGTCGCTCCGGAAAGGCGTACAGCAGAAAGGCGACAATCGCGATTAAAAACAGCAGAACCGCCGCCGTTGCGCCAATAAGCGTTTTGACTTTTACCTTACTCATTCCCTTGAATTTCCTTACTCGCGTCTCTCTTACCGATGACCGTTACCCAGACGGTGTCCTCATCCGGGTCCGGCTGCGCCGCGATAGCCTGCGGCCCCAGCTCGTCGTAGCTTGCATCAGCAAGGGCTATAGCCATCCACGGCGCGGCGCGCCCGGCGTAGCCAAGGACGGAATCAATGCTGCGGTTGTCCTCCGAGAGGCTGAACGTGACGCCGTTCTCTTCACAGGCCTGGTTCCATCCGCTGCCCTGCGCCGGCAGCGGCCCGGTGCTCCAGCCCGCCCCCAGCGCCTGCGGGGCAATGTCGGCCCAAAGAAGCGCGCGCCGCAGCGCCACGGCCAGCGAGGCTTCTTTACCCGCTTCAGGGCGGTGGAGAGAGTTCGCTTCAGGCCAGGCGACGGTCTTACGGTTGCTGAGCACCAGCAGCGCAACGGCATCGGCGTCATCCCTGCGGGGTTGCGCAGGCAGCGACAGCGCCACCGCAATCAGGATGCCCGGCTCCTCCCAGCGCCTGTCCAGCCAGGCATCAAAGGCGGCCAGCCCCTTTCCCGACAGAAGGCGGATGGTACGCCCGGTTCTCAGCGCCAGCTGGCTTTTGAGCTGCGCCGCCACGTTTTGACAGATATCATCGCTGCACTCCAGCATCAGCGCACAGGGAAGAGGCTTCGGCAACGTTTCCAGAATGCTCTGCACCCTGGCCGCCAGCGTGGCGATGACAGGGAGGATTTCGCTCTGCGGATCGGCGTGCAGGTGGGTTAGCGCCGCATAGCGAACCGGAACACCGCCGCCTCTCGGCACGGCATTCTCCATCACGGGCATACCGCGGCTTATTGCCTGCATCAGCGCCCCGGGCTTGTTTCCCGCCGCGTGCTGCACGTAGCTGCCCAGAATCCAGGCGCAGCGCTGGCCCCGGCGTATCTCCCGCCCAAGAAGCGCACTACGCTCCCGGTTACGGGAGTCAGCCCCCACCTGCTCCGCCTTATAGGCAAACCGGCGCAGGGAGAAAAGCAGCCCCCACAGGCAAAAAGGCAGACCCAGGGCGGTATACCAGAAAACAAAGCCGCTGCGATCGGCTGTCCAGTTCCAGAACGTCAGCACTGCGCCACCCGGCACGATCAGCAGCAGAAGCAGCAGCCAGCGGCGGAGATCGGGGCGCTGCACCTTTGCCGCTTTTTCCGGAATCGCATCCAGCCAGACGGGCATCGTCAGCCAACCCTGGCGGGAATAAACGAGGCGATCAGCGTACAGCCACAGCCGCATTTGTGGCCGTGAAAGGCAACCGGAATACCGTTATCCAGATAGTTCGCATTGCCCTCGATAATGGTCGTCGGACCGTGTCCGGGAATCGGGCAGGACACTTTATCGCCTTTACGGGCCACGCTAATGCCACCGAAAAACAGCGTCCCGGAACCGGATAATACGGCCCCACCGTGCGTGGTTTTATCTCCCTTGCGAATAATTTGTAACACTTATATCTCCCTGTATTATTATTAAACCTGAAGCGGGCGGATAAACTATTTTGATGCTGTTAATAAGATAATCAATAACATCATAATGAGTGGAACGGCTTAATTACCGATGTCTGCCTGACTCTGCCCCCGGTCGGGCCGCCAGGCCGTAATGAATTTTCGGCTGACAGCATTCGCCAGCGCGCATTTATTATCAGATAATAGTGTAACGATCAAATATCAATACAGCATCCTGCCGATAATGATAACCAGAAGAAATAGATAAGCCTGCTCTCATATAAAAACCACGGCAATATCACCCGGCCAGCTCTTTTAAAAAATCATTAAGCCCCATAATTCTATCGCGGGTCATTTCACTCCTGCAATAATTCAGTGACGTTTCCCTGGCTATCGTATCAGAATCAAACGGAAAAACCGCCACCTCGCAGTTTTTATCTCTGTAACTTAACCACGCTCGTTGTGATAATCTTAATTTATTAAGATATTCCTGCTTTAACTGAGGCTCAGTCTGATAGCTACTGCTTACGGCAGCTAAAAGCTGTTTATACGCTTCATTAAGCTGCCGGTCGCTTTTCTCCCAGACAGTTCTGGAACATTCAAAAGCATGTGAACTGCTTTCAGGTTTGTTACAGCCCTCCTCTGCCCGTAACAGCAGCGGGAACAGGATAAGCAAAAGCGTTAATTTTTTCATCAGTTTTCTCCTTTTAACCGATCCAGACTGGCCGCCTGGAAGAGGGTTGCGCGTTTTCAGCTTTGAGGCCCGGACTCTTCTGAGCCAGCGCTATTCATAGCAGCAGGTGTTTCGTCATTATCAAGGGATGCTTACTGTCACACTACTGGCAGCGTCTAGTATTGTGAATCCGAAGTAATAATGACTTCCGTTCCGGTTGCCCCTTCGCTAAACAGATATTGCAGTGACTGATTCTCGCTGGAAATGCTTAGCTGCAGCTTTTTATCTCCCTTCCAGCGATAGCTTACCGTTTTCTCATCTATGGCGTAGCTAAGATTTTTTTCGGGAACGTTATCTTTAAGAATCCTGCCAACAAGGGGGCTGAAAGATTTTATCTTTTGATATGCTTCTTTTAATCGTGAAGATGTAAAAGAACAAACCTCGCGTTCATGTCCGTCGAATTCAAGGCTGGGGTTCTCTACACGGCAGTATCTGGCAGGATTTTCCTTAAGCCTTTCTTCAGCAATTTCATATTCAGCGGCAGATAATTTTTTGAAAAAAACCTCATAATATTCATCATTAATAGCCAGATGAGTACCAGTCTCAATAATTTCACTGAACGGCCCCGGACAGGTATGCTCCGGAAAACGCGCCGTCAGAATATTTATATAGTCTGGAAATAAAATATTTTCTCTTTTAAACAGTGCCTTATATATATCAACCGTCTTTTGTGAGTGAAAATAGAGTATTGGCGTTTGCTTTAACCTGACGAATTCCGTAGCGCAGATTTCACCATTTTTGAGGTTGAGATCGTTGATTATCAGTTTGTTACCCTGCGTTTTGATCGTAACTCCCACATATTTTCCCGCGAGATTATCAGGCGTCTGCGCCCCTGAAATATTCAACGTTGACGTTTTATCATAAAGCCAAAAGGTATCACTGCCCGCTTCTTCAGAACAGGCGCTATCCGGCAGAATAAAAAACAGAAGCAATCCTGCTATGGTACTTTTAGTATTCATTAAATCCTCTCCGTAGCGTCATTTCTGTGTTGTTTGCGTAGCCTGCCAGAAATTTTACGTTCTATACCCTTTGTAAACTACATTTCAGAATCCATCGTCCCGGTCACGCCTTCTGCCTTATATGAGTATACCTTTCCATAGACTTTCCTCTGTAGAAACGCTTTCACAAAACCAGCAAAGCTTTACAGGTTCTGCGGGTTAATCACGAGCCATGCGCCCACGCTATCAGATCGCTTATCAGAGAAAAGAACAAATCTCCAGAACCATTAGCATCAGCGTATTTTTCTGGCTGTATACCCACCGTCACTATCCCTGGGGAATAGTTCGCTATGGATCACTATACTCACCCGCCATACTTCAAGTTGCATGTGCGTTGGCTTTATTCGGCCCTGGGGCCTCACCCTGAAGGGCCGCCGCCATCGGCGTTCAAATCGGCTATGCCGATTTATCCCCGCTCACCCCAGTCACTTACTCCGGCAAGCTTCTGAGGATTAATGAGGGACATTCCTGTCCCTCACCGAAGGCGGCCTGTAGCCGTTCAAATTCGTTTCTGACGAAGTTGTCACCGCGTCNCATTCCTGTCCCTCACCGAAGGCGGCCTGTAGCCGTTCAAATTCGTTTCTGACGAAGTTGTCACCGCGTCGCCGCGTGATTCGGCCTGAGGCCTCACCCCTTCGGGGCCAGCCCCGTGGCTGTTCAAAACGCGCTGCGTTTTGTCCTGCAACTCGAATTATTTAGGTATGCATACAGCCCGTAAGATTTTTTGTTTTCAATCGGGTAGATAAATAGTCTTGATAGAAGTATTTCCGGCTAAGGAAGAGAAAATTATATCCGTCTCGCCTCCCGGTTGATAAATACTGATCGTTAATTTATCATCCCCATTCCATTTATATTCGATAAAAAATTCCGCAGATATTACAACCTTAGAATTTTCTCCAGATTTAATTTCATCCTTTAAATATTGAAGAACATTATCACTCTTATTTTTATTTACAAACTGAAGATATATTGATAATATATCAGAGTTGGGATAAGTACATTTTACAATATAACCATCATTATTGACATCATCTAATTCGTTGCCATTATTAGTGCAGGCAATTTCATTTTCACCTGCAGACTCAACAACTGCTTTAAATCTGGGATCGCTTGCAGCAAAATAAAATATTGCACGATTTTTATACACCATTACTAAAGCATTATCTATTTTAATAAGCTCAGAGAAGGGATAACGACATTCACTATTAATATTTAAGGTTTTTAAAATCTGGATATTTTCATTTAACTTTATATTATACCGTTCAAAAAAGGAATGATAAAAAGATACTGTATTTTCACTCATCCAATATTTAACAGGCGTAGTATCTTCTTCAACAATTTCGCATGAAGTATCACTGCTTATAGTCAATCGACTATCCTCGATAGTAAGATCTTTTCCGGCAAAGTAGCGTTGAACATTATCCAGAGTATCTTTATCGGCGGCATTATCTATTATATCGTCAGAAGCGAGCGCGAAGAACCAGCGTTGTTCTGTCTTACCAAAGGCTATATTCAAAAGTAAAATATAGCCTGTTACCACAATCAGTAATTTATTAAAAACGACAAGCATAATCACTCCGTGCGGATAGTTATAAAAGCTACACAAGACATTGTGGACTTATGAAACAATCGCCAACTTTTGGTCAAATCTCGCCGGGAAGGTTATCCGGGCTATTTTCTCTGTCCTATCGTGACAAATCAGGCGCGTAGAGTTCAGCCCTTACGCGATATGTCATATGTCAGTAGACAACAGGCGTACTTCTATCCACAAATTTCAGAATCCAAAAAGCATGTAGCGACACTTTTTACACTGTCGGCCGCCAGGCCACCTTCTTTAAAGGAGAATCTGAAAACTGTTTTATCCTCATCAACAGCATAATAAACTGCTCCTTTAATTATTGCCGGCTTCGGGAAAAAGAGACACTTCTTGTCTTCACTTTACTTCGTAGCTCTCCACTTAAAGCTATTCAAATGGGCTGGCTGGCCGTTAAGGCAATGACTTATCATTCAGCATTATCCGTGCTAATCCATGCAATAAAAGGTATTCCTTTTTTACTAATATAGCCGATATTCAACCACCGCTTATCTGGAGACTTCCGTATTACCTTTACTTTATCTCCCGGTATAAGATAAGCAGAGGTTTGGCTATGAACATCAGGAGAAGCAAACAGATTTGTCTTGATTTTCACCGTTGCTTCTGCTGCAATGCCATTCAGATAATTCAAAAGAAACGGCATGGCGACTTTTTTTAACCTGGCATTTTTTGTTACCAGCTCCTGATAAGTATCAATATTTTCTTTTGATGGTGCATCACAACGTAATATATTTGCCAACTGGCTATTATCCATTGTAGCCGTATTGTTTTTTAAGTCGTTAACCGAAGGACGCATAGAATTAAAATCAAATATATCAGTTCCTTCAGTATTTGCTAATACATCTTCATCTTTAAGCCAGCTATACCCACACGCCATACCATCCCAGTCGCTTACAATACATCCTGATGTCATATCCACTACGCTGCAATAAGCCTTTTCGGTATACTCCTTTTTTCCATCGTCAAATTCTATATATCCAGAAGAAATACTTGTCACAATAAAATATCTTCCTGAAGGAGAAAGCGGAGAAGTCCCATCCTCTTCATAATGTCGGTCTTTTCGGCTGAGATCTATCGTATTACCCTGTCGGGAAAAATAGAGTTTCTTCCATGAGTTGATATAATAATGCTCTCCTTTTTTGGGTTGTGAAAAAGTCAGCGTAGTATTATACGGAGAGCTAATGGTAACATCAGCTTTACTTAATCCTGATAAGCTTAATAAAGCCAGAAGTACGCTAAACTGTTTACTTTTAATCATTTTCATTTTTTAATCTCTCCAGTGCCTCTGCTTTTTCCCGAATAAACCTGTCGCTCCAGGTTTCCCTGAGCGCTACGCCTTTTTCAGACACGGTTTTCATCCATGTCATCTCATCCAGAACCGTTTCCAGATATGGTTTCCACAACAGTGCATCCCTGTTTAAAGCAGGATTATTAGCATGAAGGTTTTCGTTTGTTTTTTAAAAACCAGGAACAAAATAAGTAAGGCGATTTACAGAATGGTCTAACACTACTACCCCTACCCAGATTACTCCTGGAAAAAATTAGTAAGACTCGAATTTATTCATTGAAATATTATCACCGCTAGAATTTTTACCTTCGTTAGATGAGTAATCAAAGTATATGTTATCAACCTTCACTGCTTTACCATTGTCAAAAAAATAGATGATTTTATTATATTTATTGCAACAATCGTCTTTTGAGTTAAAAATAATGAGTTTTTTATAAGGATTATATACCAGAGTGCCATTTTCTTTTGATAAGTTCTTATCTTCCATCAATCCATTATCACCTGAAAGATAAATAGTCTGACTACCATTATTTGGACGATGATCTGTTCTGACTATCAAGTCATAAAAGCCATCACCATTAATATCTACAAACTCTAAAGTTGGTGGATCTATAGCATCAGTAATAACTATGCTTTCATTTTTATTCTTAAATGTTAAATTTATTTTATAAGCACTTGTATCAAAACCATCAACCTCAATAACTTTCAATTCACCGTCTTTAAAGGAATTATTATTTTGAATTGTTACAGAAACACATTCTTTATCACACCACTTACCTGTATAACCCATGTCTGTATGAACAAGTGTTATAGCAGCAGTGTTGTTACTTGTTTTTTCTTTTAACTCAAGAGAATTATAATTTACCACTCCGTTTAGCAAGATTCTATTTTTATATTTATCATATATATAACTTCCAGAGACAGTATCTTTGGAAGTTACAAGATTCATTGTAATATTACTCTTCCCAATTGTCCCACTATACATCGAAGAAACTGAATACTCTGCATTTATCACATCAGAAGCACTGCAAAATAATGGCAATGCACACACGGTTAATAATAACGATATTTTTTTCATTAAACTCACTCCAGACCAAACACGTTCCTGGCGACAGATAATTTATTAACTCGGTCATCCATATGATTCGGCTCTCTGGCTTTATCTGGATAATAAGGATGCTCTTGCACAGCCCATCCCTTGACATAAACTGAAACCCAATAGATATCGTCGCTATCAGCTGTAGCGTTTAAGCTTCGTAAGTTTTCCCTGCCAGTCCTGGCTGATGCCCTCAGCATAAAATTATACTACAAAATATCGATAAACTTTATCCAGGCAATAACAACTCCAGATTTAGATGTATATTTAATATTTAGCATGGAATTTTTATACTCTAAAACCTCAACAACATCTCCCTTGATCAAATATGGCTTGTTTCTTGGTTGTTTTTTATTTTCATTATATAAAAAAGCCCTATCACTTCCAATAATCGTTTTAACCTTATCTTTAAGCACTAAATTATCAGATTTTAGGAGTTTACTAGCATCCAGATTTGATAAGCTCAGACCGGCTGTTTCATCATCTTTAGAGCACAAAGTTAGTAACGCCTCAACCTGATATTCCGACGATGGTAGTCTTATTTGCTTACATGCAGATATTAAAAGAGGTATTTCCCCCGAGGTAAATTTAAACATATATACATCCCGTGGGTAATCCATAACCAAAGATACTGTACCATCTGGCTTGGAATCTAAAAATAAGCCACTCCCTTCAATGTCAGATGTAATTATTGTATCGTTACTATACTCTTCCCCTTTTGCATTTATATACTTAAGATCGTAATTCTCACCATTTTTTTCGATAAACCATTCACTTCCATCAATGTTTTTTCCTGCTGTTAATACATGAAATTTTTCTGCGAACACAGAAAAAGACAGAATAACCAACAGAATACTCACAAAACATTTACTATAAATACTCATTTCTCACCACTTATTTTTTAAAGAGTTATATGCATTCTCAATTTTTTGATCATATCCTATTTGGCCAGTACCATTATACCTTCTGGCAATGGTTAGCCAGTCTTTATCCTTCATCGGCTGGAGCATTCTTTTTTCTTTTACAAGAAAAACCTTAAAGTATTGTAGGTGCTGCATCGCACAATAATTCTGCGCATCCACTAATTCCTGAATTGAACCACATAGATGATGATAATACTCTCCCATTACTTGAAACTTACCCCAAGAACAAGACATATTTGCAGCATCAGAGTTAATTTCACGAGCTCTCAACAATCGCTGATACTGCTGACTATCTTTTCCATGACGATAGCTCTTATCATAGGAATGCATAATATCTGGTTCTGAAGACTCGACCTTACGAACGGTTTCTGGGCTTACACCCAATTTCAGCGAGATTCTCTTCATATAATGTCTTTCATAAAGAATTGCCGCGTGTTTCTCACCTCTTACATAGTATTTAAACGGCACCTTGTCACCAGTTTCAGCCACCGCGATTGCTCTTAATACTTCTCGCTCAACACCAAGTTGCGCAGCAAGCACTTCAAAGTCATCTTTAGTTACATCTACAGCTCCAGATTGACACGGGCGATCAACAATCCCTTGTTTATAACAGTAACATTGTTTATTTACTGGTTTCATCGCATCCAAAAACACCACCGGATGCATATGCCACGGCTCCGGACCCAGCGCCACGCCCTTTTCAGCCACCTCCTTCATCCACTTCATCTTTTCAATAAACTCTTCCAGGTACTTTTTCCACAGCGGCGCGTCTGCGGTGAGGGTATCCAGATACGCTTTCCACTTCGGATCGTCCAGCGCAGGGAGCCGGCCGCTATTCTGTCCCGGAATCCCCCCTGTTGCTGATAAGCGTCAAACGGTG
>NZ_WMJZ01000047.1 GCF_009711095.1 Intestinirhabdus alba | reverse complement strand
TTATCTTACGGTACCCCCTATATTTATCTCACGTCTAATCATCCACCGCGTGCTCTTTCCAGGCGGTAATAAAAACAATGTACGGCTTATGGGCGAACTGGCTGATGTTTTGCGCCAGCAGCACGCCGTCCAGCGACGGGATGTTGATGTCCAGAAAGATGGCGTCAACGCGGTTGTGCTGCAAAAATTTCAGCACGTCGAGGCCGTCGTCAAAGGTGCCGACGATCTCCATCCGGCTGTGCTCTTTGATAAGCCAGCTCAGCTCCTGCTGGGCCAGAAATTCATCTTCCACGATGATAACTTTCACAACGTTAACTCCCGCTTAAAGCAGTGATGTGGCCGGGGCGACGACGGGCGTGCGTCGGTTGGGCACGTAGAATGCGATCTCGGTTCCAGGATTCAGGCGGCGAATGTGCAGCCCTTCGCCGTAGAGCAGCGTCACCCGGTGATGGACGTTCAGCAGGCCAATTTTATTGCCGGGCATCTCGTTGGCCTCCACCCGATCGATGACCTTCTGCTCAATGCCGTGTCCGGTATCCCTGACGGCGATGCGCACCCGGTTGCCGGACTCCGCGACGCTGATGGTCACCACCCCTTTGCCCCGGCAGGGCTGAATGCCGTGCACAATGGCGTTTTCTACCAGCGGCTGGATCAGCAGGCTGGGCACGTAGCAGTGGACCTCTTCATCGATGTCGTAAATCACGGTCAGCTTGTCGCCGAAGCGCGCCTGCTCAATGGCGATGTAGTCCTTAATTTGATACAGCTCTTTTTTGATATCGATCTGCTCATCATCTTTTAATTCAATGTTATAGCGCAGATAGCGCGACAGGTTAAAAATAAGCTGGCGGGCGGTATCGGGATTGAGGCGAATTGATGAGGAGATAGCGTTCAGCGCATTAAACAGAAAATGGGGATTGATTTTACTCTGCAGCGCGCGCAGCTCTGCCTTATTTGCCATTTCACGCAGCTGTTCGGCGCGGGAAACCTCCAGCTGAGTGGAGATAATCTGCGACAGCCCGATCGCCATCTCCTGTAGCGATGAGGTGATCTGGTGCGCGTGGCGGTAGTAGATCTTCAGCGTGCCGGTGACAATTCCCTTTTCCCACAGCGGGATCACCAGCATCGAGTGCAGCTCCTGAGTACGGTGCGCTTCGTCATTGTTCTTGATAATGATTTTGCCTTCGCTAATCGCCTGGCGAGTGGTGGGGCTGACGGCATCGTTATTGCGATAGTTGGTTTCGCCGACGCCGACGTAGGCCAGGACATGCTGCGTATTAGTGATCGCCACCGCGTCGGCGTGGATATCCTGGCAGATGATCCTGCACACCTGGCGCAGCGATTCACTGTTGACATGGCGAAAGAGGGGCAGCGTTTTGTTGGCGATATCCAGCGCCAGCTTGGCCTGGCGCGCGGCGCTGGCCTCTTTTTCTCCCTCCACGCTCTGCACCAGCAGCACGATAAAGCCGATGCAGACGCTGCCGAGAATCATTGGCGCGCCGATTTTTGAGACAATATCCAGCCCCAGCGCTACGGTCGGTGCCCAGACCACCACCAGAATCATGGTCAACGTTTCGCATAACATTCCGCCCAGAATTCCCGCGTACCAGTGCTGTGCTTTGGGGATTTTCCGACTAATCCACCCGGACAGGCAGCCCGCCAGAATGCTGGTGATAAAGCAGGGAACGGCGGTCACGCCGCCAATATCGATAAGGTAGCGGTGCGTACCGGCGATCGCTCCGGTAATGATCCCGACCCACGGGCCAAACAGAATGCCGCCCGACATCACGGCGATAACACGTACGTTAACCAGCGAGCCTTCCACCGGTACGCCGGACCAGGTGCTGAACAGGGCAAATAGCGAAAATATCGCGGTTACGGCGAGCAGCTCTCTGGGCGTATGCGCCGACTTATGCAGCAGCTGGCGGAACAGGCGGATTCGGATGAGAAAAAACAGGCAGATTAGCATCAGCGCTGCCCGGTCAAATACTGCCAGCAGCATATCGAATATTTCGTGCACGGATGACTCTTGTGACAGGATTAAAGATTAATGATAAGTAACCCGCGTCCGGTTGACCACCCCGTATGCGACATGAGCCTAAAGAGGAAAAACCCTTATTTTAAAAGGGGATTTGCGCTTTATAGTTTGATTTATCATACATGAGGCGGAACGATTGTCCTGCAGGTAAATTTTATGATGGCAAAATAGTAAATAAATTGTTGTTTAATCAGAATGGCAAAATGCGATTTTTCCTCATTTAGTTTTTTATTTCCTCATTTATGACGTAAAAAAAATCTTCACTGCCTCTCGACAGCGGGAAATTAATCAGGCTATTTTCTAAGCGAGCCACCGCGGTGGCAGCGTCGCTCGGACGGTCCGGGCGCTAACGTTAAATTTGAGGTTAATATGGACAACTCTCGCCCTGAGCGTCACTTTACACGTATCGATCGCCTTCCCCCCTACGTTTTTAATATCACCGCTGAGCTGAAAATGGCTGCGCGACGGCGCGGCGAAGATATTATCGATTTCAGCATGGGTAATCCGGACGGCCCGACGCCGCCGCATATTGTCGACAAGCTGTGCACCGTGGCGCAGCGTCCGGATACGCACGGTTATTCCACCTCCCGCGGGATCCCGCGGCTGCGCCGGGCCATTTCCCGCTGGTATCAGGAGCGCTACGCGGTGGATATCGATCCTGAATCGGAAGCTATCGTCACCATCGGCTCGAAAGAGGGGCTGGCGCACCTGATGCTGGCCACGCTCGACCACGGTGATACGGTGCTGGTGCCGAACCCCAGCTATCCCATCCATATTTATGGGGCGGTTATCGCCGGGGCCCAGGTGCGTTCTGTGCCGCTGATCGCGGGCGTTGATTTTTTCAACGAGCTGGAGCGCGCCATTCGCGAAAGTTATCCGAAGCCGAAAATGATGATCCTCGGCTTTCCCTCAAACCCGACGGCGCAGTGCGTCGAGCTGGCGTTTTTTGAGAAGGTGGTGGCGCTGGCCAAACGTTACGACGTGCTGGTGGTTCACGATCTGGCCTATGCGGATATCGTCTATGACGGCTGGAAAGCGCCGTCTATCATGCAGGTGCCCGGCGCGCGGGACGTGGCGGTGGAATTTTTTACCCTGTCAAAAAGCTACAACATGGCGGGCTGGCGAATCGGCTTTATGGTCGGCAATAAGACGCTGGTCAGCGCGCTGGCGCGGATTAAGAGCTATCACGATTACGGCACCTTCACGCCGCTGCAGGTGGCCGCCATTGCGGCGCTGGAGGGCGATCAGCAGTGCGTACGCGAGATTGCCGGACAGTACAAGCGCCGCCGGGACGTGCTGGTTAAGGGGCTGCATGAGGCCGGATGGATGGTGGAGACGCCGAAGGCGTCAATGTACGTCTGGGCGAAAATCCCCGAGCCGTATGCCGAAATGGGCTCTCTGGAGTTTGCGAAGAAGCTGCTTAACGAGGCCAAAGTGTGCGTCTCGCCGGGGATCGGCTTTGGTGAGTATGGTGACACCCACGTGCGCTTTGCCCTGATAGAGAACCGCGACCGGATTCGCCAGGCCGTGCGGGGAATCAAATCTATGTTCCGTGCCGACGGTCTGTTGCCAGCCGTCGCGAAGCCGGCTGGTGAAAGCGGCGAATAGAAAAGCAAACAGGAGCCGTGCGGCTCCTGTTTTTCTGCATCTTTTTATTTAAATCATCAGGGCAAAAGTACCGGCCCAAACGATGACCATAAATGAAATGCCCATAAAGAAATATTTCACGTTTCATCTCTCCGCGTAGTCGCTGACACGCCTGAATGAACTTCAGCCCATCTGATTGTAGAGAGCCGGTGCAACCCATAATGAACGAGGAATGGCTTCTTCGTTATTGCTCCGGAACAGGGTATTTCACTGCTCCGAACGGCGCTAATGTACGCCTAAAAATGGAGAGAGACAAGTAGGATTTTCTATTTACTTTTAGTAACTTACGAGTGTCGTGATTCGGCGACAGTATGATTTCCTCCGGTAATAACCTGCCGTTCAGCGACGCTAATAGCCATAATGGCACAGCGCGTAGATCGGCTCTTTTCAGGTAGACCAGCGGCGGGAGGAATAAGCCCGGCCTTTGCCGCGCCTGAGCGGCGTTAGCGGTTATCCAGGCCCGGAGCAGGGTGCGGAATGCGAAGGGGCACGGCGCAGCCGGTCTGAATGATACGCCGCTGGCTTTACGCCCTTTGCCTTAACGACGCGCCAGGCAGGCTGATTGACGGCGACAAAAAGGCTTTACCTTATCAGGAGAAAAAGCCCGTACCGCGAAGGAAGAAGCCGGAAACCAGGGATAATAAAAAAGGCGAGATTGCTGACAAATCCGCGTAAAAGTGCATGAGGAGTGGTTTTCTCCCTCTCCCTGTCAGGGAGAGGGGCGAGGGGATCGTCCGTACTGTCAGCGGTCTGAAAGGCCGTGTGGCCTTTAAACGTACAGAGAGTTTTCTCCGAACGGGCGGGTTTTAAAGCGGCGATGGATCCAGAGATACTGCTCAGGCGCGCGCATAATCTCCTTCTCGATAATCTTATTCATATAGGCGGCCGCCTGGCTCTCATCGGCGGGATAGCCTTCCATTTCCGGCGTGATGAACAGGCGATAGCCAGAGTTGTCCGCCTTTCTGACCATAGTTACCGTAAGCATGGCGGAGCCAGACAGGCGAGACAGGACGAATGTGCCGTTGGTGGTGGCGACGTTTTTGACGGCGAAGAACGGGGCGAAGGAGCTGCCCTTCGGACCGTAGTCCTGATCCGGAGCAAACCATACCGCTTCGCCTTTCTTCAGCGCGCCGACGATGCCGCGCAGATTGTTTCTGCCGATCATCGCTTTGTTTGAGCGCATCCGGCCGCGGGTTTGCACCCACTCCATCAGCGGATTATTGTGCGGCCGATAGGTTGCCATCATCGGCTGGCACAGGCCCATAACCCGACCGCCCAGCTCCAGCGACATAAAGTGTACGCCGACGACCATCACGCCGCGATTTTGCGCCTGCGCGCGCTGCAGGTTGTCGAGGCCCTCCACGTCGAACCATTTACGCACCCGGCGATCCGGCCAGAACCACGCCATCCCCGTTTCAAGCAGCGCCATGCCCAGGGAGCGGAAGTTCTCCGTAATCAGCCGTTCCCGCTCCATTGGCAGCAGGTCGGGAAAGCAAAGCTCCAGGTTTTTACGGGCAATAGATTCGCGCCGCTTGAGAAAGGGACGTGCGGCGGTGCCGGTACGTGTACCGAGAAAACATAAAAGAGGATAGGGAAGCTGCACCAGCAGCCAGAGCACGCCAAGGCCAAACCATGTTAACCAGTAGCGTGGATGTATAAACGCGCGTGAAAATTTATTTTGCGGGAACATAAGTACCTTTTATCGATCCGTAAGAAGTATGCATCGCATAAGAAAGCTCATCCGCAGCGGTACACTCCAGTCAGGCCGTTAATTACGGTAAAAGTTCCAGTAAAGAGTGTAAAACGGAGACAGGATAAGCACATTAATGTCATCTGTTCGTCATACTTCAGACGTATTAGCTGTCTTTAGTTGTACGAATCACTTGTTACAATATGTTTAGCGGGAAAAATAGAGGAAGACTTTGTCCTTCATTAGCCGCGTGATTCGGCCGACGACCTCGCTTTTCAGGGGCTGCACTGAGCTAAATGCGTTACATTTTGGCCTGCGGCCAAATTATTCGGGAGGAAACGTCGGTTCTGTAATCTACCATTAAAATAGCCGCGATCGCCAGATATAATTAAACCCGGCGATAAATATTTATCAGAGCGCAGGTAAAAGGCGGAATTGATTATTACACGTTATATTTCGGGCACGATGCTGAGCAGGAACGGATCTTTTGTTGGGCTGATGTTATAAATTTTGATTTGTCTGAATCAGAAAAACTAAGAGGCCATTTTTTGCATCAAGTCCGATACAGACAATAGGGCGTGACGGCAGGCAATTAAGGAGTATTTACCGGCGTAAGCCCTGATGAGTTCAGCGACAAAACGCAACCGCTCAGACAAACGGAAGAAGGGGCCAGCGGCGAGGCGGGAGAACTTCAGCAGGAGCAAGATGAAACAACCGCAGGCCGCCGGTGATATACCCCCGCTGCGACCGCCAGTTTTGTCGAAAAGCTGCCAGGCAGTGGAGCGTCAGGGCGGGATTCAGGTATAAGATAAAAACATATACCCTAAATAATTCGAGTTGCAGGACAAANCTGGTGAGAGACAGGGATGTCTCTCATTAATCCCCGGGAGCTTACTGGAGTCAGTGACCGGGGTGAGCGAGGACAAATCGGCTTAGCCGATTTGAACGCCGCTGGCGGCGGCCCTTCCGGGTGAGGCTCCTGGGCCGAATAAAGCCAACGCACAGGCAACCTGAAGTATGACGGGTATATACGAAAAATGGCTGGAGAAAATAAACCAGTAAAAGCGGTATGAGGGATTTCATAGCAATAGCCTCCTGAAGCAGCAGGTAAATTAAATAACTGTTTTAAGCCAGGACGCAATATTTTGGGTCGGTATATGATTCTGTACATTCCAGGTACTGCTCATTGGCCACCATACGCCGTCTCCTCGGGCGAAGGCCGCGCGATAGCAAAGCATCTGGTCATCCTGATTAAAACGCAGTGCATCCGCCAGGGCAGGAAGCGTCAATACGTTTCTGGCAAAGGATTGTTTTGTCACGTGTTCAACCGTCTCCGCCAGATTTCTATAAGAGGTCGTTTCACCCGCGACAAAGAGCACTTCGTTAACTATACGCGGCTGATGCAAATAAATTTCGGTGGTGAGACGACCAATATCTGCAGGTGATGTTACGGTGACCTGCGTTTCCCATCCCCCGAGCGCGTTGATGGTTTTTTTGGATAAATTCACCACGTCAAATGCGGGGTCGAACAGAAAACTGGTAAACATGCCGGTTGAAACAATTACCCACTCCGTCGACTTCTGTTTCCGCAGTAGCGTCCTGACATCATACTGCTCGTCCCAGACGGGCTGACCGCTACCTTTGCCCACCACATCGTAATTTACGCCAAACTGCCAGGGGAAATAGCGGCTGACGCCAGCCTCCAGTACCGCGCGGGTAATTTTTATCTGGGTTCCTGCACCAGCGACAAATCCCATACAGTTGATCACGGTATCAAAATCCGCGACGTGGCTTTTTAATGTTTCAATCGTGCTGGCGGCGACGTCGACAGAGATAAATTCGGCTCCTTCCTCAGCCAGTTTCTGGTGAACATCAGACTGCAGGTTGCCTTGTCTATCCCGGGAGCCGGCCGACACAATAACGGAGACGGCCCCATTGCGTTGGGTGACCGCCGGGAGCAGATACTCCAGCACGGCAGCCCCCAGTTGTCCCGCACCAAGCACTAATACTTTTTCACCCGTTTTAACATCACGTTCTTTCATATTGTCCTCTCTCACTGTTAAAGCGTCTGTTTGCTGCGAGTAGAGAGAGAATAGGTCAGCGAATCTCATTCGATAAGATGACAACCACAGGTTAGACTGTTCGTATAAATGGGATAATCAACGCATTCAGGCAGGAGGGAAATATGGATAAGCTGCAGTCAATGCAGGTCTATGTTTGTGTGGTTGATACTCATAGTTTCGCCAGGGCTGCAGAAGTTCTTGGCGTGCCGCGCTCAACGGTATCGCGGGTCATTAAAGAGCTGGAGTCCTGGCTTGGGATTCAGCTTTTACAGCGCACCACCCGCAAACTCAGCGTAACCGCTGATGGTCGACGCTATTACGAGGAGAGCAAAAGGCTTCTGGCGGATATCGCGACGATGGAGTCTTCATTCTCCGGCCGCTCCGCACAGCCCAAAGGCCGTTTTAAAGTGGGAATGCCGCAGTCCCTTGCCCGACATTGTATTATCCCCAGGCTTCCGGCCTTTCTGCATCAGTATCCCGAACTGGAGCTGCGTCTCTGTTCAAGCGATAACGTTGAAGACATCATTCAGGAAGGGTATGACTGCGTGATTCGCACCGGAAGGATCGAAGATTCAACGACGCTGGTCGCGCGCCCTCTCGCGAACTTCAGGTGGGTGATTGCGGCCTCGCCAGATTATATTGCCGCCCATGGTAAGCCGGAGAGCCTGGACAGCCTGGAAAGGCATCGCGCTGTTGGCTATCTGAACCACCGTACCGGACGTACCACAGACTGGTTTTTTACGCTGGATGATGGCGACTGCGCGATCCGTATGAAAGAGACGCTGATCGTTGATGATACTGACGCTTATATCCAGGCCGGAATACAAGGATTTGGGTTAATTCGTGTCGCCAGCTATCTGGTTGCGCCCTATCTGCGAAGCGGGTCCCTCGTTCTCTGTATGGAGAACCTCTCTTTTGATTTACCGCTCTCGCTGGTTTATCCGCAAAGCCGCTATCTTCTTCTATCGGTACGCGCTTTTTATGACTGGAGTCGGGCGGTTTTACATCAATCGGTAGATTGATTGCCGGATGGCGGCACCAGCGCCTTATCTGGCCTAAAGCCGGAAAAGGCGACGCTGGTATTAATGACGCATCTGCATACCGATCGTGTCGGCTGGAATACCGTCTGGCGTGAAAATCGCCGGGAGCCGCTGTTTCCTGACGCCCGTTATATCTGCTCTGAGAAAGAGCTGATGCGGGTTAAAAACAGCGAGTGTTACCGGAACTGGTGGCTCGACAGCCTGCTGCCGGTTATTGAGGCGGGACACCCCGATCGTGCGGGGCTGATCCTCTCCTCCGGCGAAAGCGATAACCTCCTACAACCACACCATCAAGGCTTCGGTGGAATCAACCGAGAGCTGAAGCCCCTTCAGGCACTTCATGACACCATAGCGTGCAATCATCAGTGCCGCTTAATGTGGCAACCGTTGGAAAAATTTTGCCGTTTTACGGAAACCGTCAGCCCATTCCCGGAGGCAAACATGGGCTGGCAAAAGTGTAGCGGTATTAGACGCAGCTATTTAAACCTGTGGCGATTCAAAAATATGTTTCTTATTTGTTTTTATGTTCGTATTTTGTTTTTATTCTAAACGTTTTATAAACGTTGGGGAATTAATTAACGTGTATTTATGTGTAAATTAACTCGTTATTAGCCTGGTAATAGTTTTACTGTATAGTTTTTAAACTCCTTTTAATACATGACATTAGGAATTATTATCATTAATGGTTGGACGCCAGCGCCAACCATTATTTGTAATGTTAATAGCTTATACCTATCATCGTGCAATATTGAACGCTGTTGACAATTTTTGGGTTTGCTGAAAATATTATGCGGGAGTGTTAACGATTTCTTTAAGTTATCAGGAGTAGGCCTCATGTATTACGGGATTTACCTTAAGCGGAACTCCACCGGAGTATTTTTTTCTGCATTTTCTAATGCCTGCAAACCTATAAAAAATTCAGGATATACAGTTTTGTGGAGTACAGTGCGCGGCTAAATTATATCACGTACCACTGGCAGGGGTAGCCTGATTTATATACTTAGCAAGACTGAAGAGTGTCTGCATAATCATGATAACGTCAGTGTTTATTTTAAAAATTTAAGATATAACGCATAAGTTATTCGGCGCTTCTTAAGTGATGATGTCAGGAGGAATGCTTGTGCTGTTGTTGACTGGGACTAAAAACAATGTTAATTATCACTGATAATCAATATCTAAAGCTCGGTTTAAAAACACTTCTTCAGAAAGAAATTAATGATGCATATAGAAATCATATTCTTTTCGATTCTGGCCCTAAGCTGTACTTTCTACAAGCGGCAGAATGCCCTGATAGTGTGATACCCTGTTTTTTCGAGCTCCTCATTGAAGGTCATTGCTGTGCTAAAGAAGATATAAAATCAATTGATGATTTAATCAAAAATCTACAGAGAATAAAAAACGATAATAAAAAAAGGTCCTCACGTGAACTAACTGAGATTGAATATGTTGTAATTAGATCATTATGTGCAGGATATACTCCTTTGGAACTTGCAAATTTTCTAAACAGAAGCATCAAAACCATAAGCACTCAAAAAAGTAGAGCGTTGAGGAAGATTGGGATGCGGAATATGCAAACCTTTCATGGAACAATCATGAGGTGGAGTACTTTGGTGGGAACACTGAATATAAATTCGCCCCAAAATAATTGTAATGATTGTCGATGTAAAAATATTATACTCTCAGCTGAGAATGCTATTGCATATTCATATGCAGAGTTAATGTGTCTAACGACCCTATAATTTGAGCGAAATATAATTGTATTGTTCTGGTTTGAAATTAATAACCAGCTTTTCCAGCATGGTGTTGATCTTGAATCCGGGATTAAAAATAACCAGACAACCTGGGTATGTCAGGAAAAAATTAATCATCATCTTCTGATCCTGCTGAGGTATCAAAAGATTACTGTAAATAGACTGTACTGCCAGGAGTAAACGGTTCTGCTATGCATCAGCAACCGCTCCTTTATGGTCGCTGATACGATATTCTTTTGCAGGAAATGCGCCGTCTGGCGCTTCTCAGCTGGCCTCGGAAACTCCTGTTTTTCTGCAAACGTCCCTGACGCGGATGTGACTTTCGATCTGTTTTAGCGCAAACATAATCTGTTCTTCGTTATTACGGCTCGTGCCTTGCCCCGGGAATGACCTCCGGCGACGCTCACGAAAGGTTAAGAGATACAGCCTGGTCTCTCTGCGAGATGAAAGAAAGACCGGAAACTTCAGTTTAGGCGGGTATCTCTCAGAGAGAAGGTCAATTATTTTACCGGGAAGAGTATTAATATATACCCGTCATACTTCAGGTTGCCTGTGCGTTGGCTTTATTCGGCCCAGGAGCCTCACCCGGAAGGGCCGCCGTCAGAGACGTTCAAATCAGCTAAGCCGATTTGTCCTCGCTCACCCTGGTCACTGACTCCAGTAATCTCCCGGGGTCACTAATGAGGGGAATCCTTGTCACTTACCGAAGGCGGCCTGTAGCCGTTCAAATTCGTTCCTGACGAATTTGTCGCTGCGTCGCCGCGTGATTCGGCCTGAGGGCCTCAGCCTTTCGGGGCCAGCGCTACGGCTGTTCAAAACCCGCAGCGTTTTGTCCTGCAACCCGAAGTATGACGGGTATATAATTTTAATCTCCAGTCTTTCTCTCTTTTCTGCAACGCGATAAAAATACCCACCTCTAATGCTAACTATTTATATAAACTCGTAAGGGGGCCAGATTATTATCTGAGAAAGGGGAAAGGAGGTGTATTCACTGTTGATAATGGGAATCATTCTTAAGTGAAATAGTGTTATATTCCAAATTTCTCGGTTTTGGTTATATCTTAAGTTGTATTGTTGATTTATGTTAGTGTTTTCATATACTATTTCGACAGATGACCTAATTGAAGTGTGTTGAAACTGTATACCCTAAATAATTCGAGTTGCATGACAAAACGCAGCGCGTTTTGAACAGCCCCCGGGCTGGCACCGAAAGGCTGAGGCCCTCAGGCCGAATCACGTGGCAAGCGAGCGATAAATTCGTCAGAAACTAATGTGTCCGATCGCAGGTCGCCTTTGGTGAGGGACAAGGATGTCCTTCATTCAACCCCGGGAGCATAGCGAATTATGTGACCGGAGTAAGTGTCAAACCTGTCGGGAACAGATTTGAACGCCGCTGGCGGCGGCCCGTCCGGGCGAGTCTCATGGATAAGACGAGTAACCCGTAGCCAACGTACATGCGGCCTGCAGTATGACGGGTATATATCCGTTCGGATAAGTTTTAAATTATAAATAAAGCTTCGGTAAAATTAGAGTCTGGCGAAAACAGCACAGGGTGGTGTATTACTAATCTTTAGTGTTAACTGTTGTTTTTCAGCTGTATTAATACATTGGGAATGCTTTAATTGATTTTTATATATTATCCCTGGTGGGGCTTCAGGGAGAGCATGTATCTGACATGATGACTATTTCTGTAATATTAAACGTATAACCTCGGACGGTTATCTTAATGAACGGGAATTAATTGTAAGCATGTGGTTTTACCTTGTGCGCGTGGGTATTGGCGAAGGGCTGTAGCCTGATGATTATTATTTAATAATAGTTGGCGTGAAATATGTTTTTTACTAAAAGATAATAACTGGGTTTAAGTTTTGTACTTTCAATACTTATATCCGGTAATGATTTTGTTTGCTCGCAAAGTTTATATTAAAGGTAATGTTATGTTCGCTCCTTTTATAAAGGTTCAAGTCCTTTGTATTTGTTCAGTTATTCTCATGAGTGCATGCCATCAACATGATAACGTGGCTAAGAAACAAATACTGGACATCGAGAGAACAGGCAGGATTCAGGATCTCAGGACGGGCAGAACTTTAAATAGTTTGCAACTGGCTGACATTCTGGCTGTTCAACAATACGTTATTGTGGGCGAAAAACATGATAATTTCTACCATCACCAGGCTGAATACTGGTTGATGAAAAAGCTTTCAGATAATCGTCCGCAGGGAAGTGTGCTGATGGAGATGATAGATTCTGATCAGCAATCAAGAGTCGATCAGGTTAAAAGCTGGATAAAGAACGTCGGTGATGTGCGTAATAGGCGTGTCAGGGAACTTCTGAGATGGAATGAGAAATGGCCGTGGGAGATGTATGAGGATGTAGTAATTCAGGCGATGCGTTCTCCTTACCCGCTGCTCTCAGCTAATATTTCAGACCAGCAAGTCAATACTATTTATACTCATCCGTATCTGCCAGAAGGCCAGTTATCCTCACGTCGAGAGGTAAGGGATGCGATCAGGAATATCATCGTTGACATGCATGATGGAGAACTTCCCGAAGACAAACTGGGATCCATGCTGGCGGTGCAGCAGCAACGCGACAGGGTGATGGCAAAGCAGCTTATTGCTGCACCAGCGCCCGCGTTTCTTATCGCGGGAGGGTATCATGCTGCACGTAATACCGGAGTACCGCTTCATATCCATGATTTAGCGCCTCAGATTTTACCCACGGTACTGATACTTGCCGAAGAAGGCATGCAGATAACGTCCGAACATGCCGATTATGTCTGGTATTTCCCCGTTTCAACTGAAGTGCAGACGGGGCAGCAATGAGTGATTCTCATACTTTTACTGGCTTATTAACAGGAAATAGAATTAACGGTATCGCTGGCGTTGCGCTGTCCCTGTTTTTACATAGTCTCGTCTTTTTCTGGTCACAGTGGAATAAGACGCCGGAGTTTACATCTCAGGAGCCGCCTGCCGCTATTATGGTGGAATGGGCTGCCAGCCCTGAAGCACCAGAATCCCCCGCGGACATGCCTGTTGGACTGGCTCGTCAGCAGAGCGCGGAGATGGAAAAAGTTACAGAAGAGAAAGAACAGATGGATTCGTTAGCCGTTAAAGATGCCGCGATCGCAACAGAAACTGTGAAGAAAAAGAAATCCGAAAAAGATGGCAAGAAATTGCCCCGTCAACCTGTACAGGAACAGAGTAATGATGCCCGCCCGGACGCTGCGGTAAGTCTTGCTTCTCCATTTTCACAAAAAAATTCAACCCGTGTTGCCGCCCCTTTTAGCAGTGACTCTGTCAGCCCTGAAGCTAAGGTGTCCTGGGAAAGCCTGGTTAAAGGACATCTGAACCGCTTCAAGAACTATCCCGCTGATGCCCGTCGCCGCAACCGAACTGGCACTGCGCGGGTAACTTTCACGGTTGATGCGAGCGGCCGTGTCAGCGGAATCATACTCGATTCATCCTCCGGGACGAGCTCGCTGGACAGGGAAGCGTTGGCGGTAATTACGCGCGCGCAGCCGTTGCCTGAACCTCCCGTTGAGCTCCTGAGCGGCGGCAGACACGTAATCACTATACCGATAAACTTTAGCCTGGCTGAAATCCGTTCGCGCTAATAAATAATAATTTATACCCGTCATACTTCAGGTTGCATGTGCGTTGGCTTTATTCGGCCCAGAGGCCTCACCCCTTCGGGGCCAGCGCAGGGGCTGTTCAAAACGCGCTGCGTTCTGTCACGCAACCCGAATTATTTAGGGTATATAACGGGGATGTTTTTTGGTGTATTTAAATAGTGATAAATTAAGAGGAGGGGGTAATTTATTATCTGGGTATGTGAGTTTATAATAATTAATAAATTTTCATAATGAAGCTTGTCGGTTTTTTTTTTTGTTTGATATTATTAATTAAAATCAGAGGGAATGATGATAAATACCAGATATCTTCCGGGAGTCGGCATATTTATGCTGGGTGCCGGGGTATGCGCTCAGGCTGCGGATACCGAAAACAGAAAAAGTATAAACGGCGAATCTGTATTTTCACCGCTGGTTGTGCAGGCCGGAAGAATGTCGGCCGAAAGGGAAGCTCTGGCGCGTCCAGGAGCTTACAGCTCCGTTGATGAAAACCTTAATCTGCAGTCAACTGACAGCGTTCTGCGTGGTATGCCAGGAACCTACACGCAGATGGATGCAGGCCAGGGGGCGGTAAGCGTGAATATCCGGGGAATGACGGGGTTCGGACGAGTAAATACAATGGTAGACGGCATCACCCAGACCTTCTACGGCTCCTCTCATGGCAGCATGTACCATGGTGGTATGCCAAACAGCCAGTTTGGTACGCTTATTGATCCTAATTTTATTGTCGGGATTGATGTTGCCAGAGGTAACGTTACCGGTTCTGACGGTGTGAATACCCTGACGGGGAGCGCAAACTTCAGAACTATTGGGGTAGACGATGTGGTATTCAGCGACAAACCATTTGGCATTCGCACCAAATTTGGCGCAGGAAATAACGGTATCGGGCGTACCGGCATGATTGCTGTGGGCGGGAAACTTCGCGATTTTGGCAAGAATGGAAGTGTTGGCGTCATGGCTGCCATGAGCGGTAGCTCTATTGATTCAAATTATAAAAATGGCGCAGGTCAGAATAGTGATGAGTTCTTTACGGAAAAAACCTTCCGGCAGAGTCCACAGTCACAGTTGTATAAAATTACTTTTAAACCCGATGAATTTAACAATCTGGAGTTATCCGCCAGAAACTATATTAATAAAATATCGCAGCGACGGATAGCCAGTCAGGACTGGTATCTGAAATATAACTACACGCCGTTTTCCGAGTGGCTGGATCTTAATTTTACCGCGAGCAGCAGCAGAGGTGAGCAGGAGTTTCTACCTGGTACTATGGGCGCTATCCAGCGAGCCAAAGTAAAAAACATCTCTGAGACCTTTGATATTAATAATACCAGCCGTTTCAGCGCCGGAGAGGTTGATGCGGAACTTAGCTATGGCGCGAAGATGATCAAAAATCAGTACGTCAAAAAGAAACCCGGAAATATGCTCCTGGGCGAGGATCAGGAATATAGTACGCCCGTTGGCCTGTCAGGACGGCAAAAAATTTCTGCGCTCTATACGGGCTTACAGCTGAATTACGGCATTCTGCAGGGTAACGTTGATGTCAACTACACCCGCTATGACCTTTCTGGCTTTAAACCTGCATGCGACCCCCGTGTCGTTTGCTTCCCTCAGGGGGCGAGCCAGATCAATCGTAATGATTCAGGGGTAAACTCGTCTGTGACGCTGGTCGCTCAGGCCGCCCCGTGGTTCCAGCCTTTTATCAGCTGGAGCCATTCATCGCGCGGACCTAATGTACAGGAGGCGTTTTTCAGCACAGACGGTGGAGAAGCTATGAATCCATTTCTGAAAGGAGAAAGCGCTAATACCTGGCAGTTGGGGTTTAATACGGATATGCATGAGCTGCTCGCCAGGCAGGACAGGTTACAGCTTAAAGCCGTATTCTTTGAATCCCGCATTAAAAATTACATCTACAGTGAGAAATTTAAAATCTTTCAGGAAGGTGGCAGACTATCAAAAGGTGAAGCTGGTGAAGATAAATGGAACAACGGAGATATCGTCGGTGAGTTCAGCCATCTGACCGTCTATACCAACGCCCCGAATGCCGTCAGAAGTCGTGGTATTGAGCTTGAGGCGCTTTATGATGCAGGTTTTGCCTACGGTAAATTATCCCTCAGTCGTGAGAGAACCGATCAGCCGCTTTCCTATGCCAGCAAGGATTTTGGCGGAGGGGACATTACACAGTTGCCGGGTATGACCGTTACGCTCGACAGTGGAGTTCGGCTTCTGGACAGTCGGCTGACTCTGGGGGGGGTGGTGAAATACACGGGAGATGCCGTAAAAATCTCACCAGAAGAAGATAATCCACAATCTGAGCCGGGTAATGTAGAAAAAGAAGACATCAAAAAAATTCCTGTGGTATTCGATCTGTACAGTACTTATGAAATAAACCGTAACGTGCTGCTGAAATTCAGCGTTCAGAATGTGATGAACAAGGACTATCACGATGCGCTGAATAAACTAAATTCGATACCGAATCAAAGCTCTGCGGGGGAACCAGCCAATACGGCGCGGGGACGAACGTATATTTTTGGCGGTGAAATTAGATTTTGATTTTATACCCTAAATAATTCGGGTTGCAGGATAAAACGCGGCGCGTTTTGAACAGCCGCAGGCTGCCTCTGGTGAGAGACAGGGATGTCTCTCATTAATTCCCGGGATAAGTGACTGGGGTGAACGACAAAACTGCCCGGAGCAGATTTGAACGCCGCGTAGCGGCGGCCCGGCAGGTCGAGCCTCATGGATGAGACGAGTAACCAGAAGCCAACGAATATGCAACCTGAAGTATGACGGGGATATGATTCTACGCTATGCCAGACTTATATTATGGCCTGACTGTTATAGCTTTTGATTGACAAGAATTCAGACATGAGTATTCCATGAAAAAATATTTTTTAGGGTTTTTATTTATAGCTCAGAGAAAACTGCAACACAGTTTTCTGTTACTTATTCTTGCCGGTTTTTCAGCCGGGGTGACAGCGATTGATCCTCCTCCGATAAACCCTTCGCGTTTTGCCATGAAGACAACTTATCTGCAGACGCCTGAGGAAGGTATTTATGAGCTGGCCTTTGACGCCAGGAATAACCGGATATTCGCAGCAGTGATGGACCGGGTGAACCGACAGGATAATCGCGGTTTTCTATATGGTTTTAATCCCGGTAGCCTCAACATGGAAGGCCGTTATGCTATGCCTTACCGGGCATTTTCTTTGGCGATAAATCAGGATTCCGGTCACGTGTATGTGGGGCATACCCAGTCTGCGTCCCTGCGCATTAGCATGGTCGATGGCGCAACCGGTAAGATACTTCGGGTAAGTGAGAGACTGACTTTTGATATTAAAAACATCGTGGATAAACGGTACGAACATCTGAGGCATATGGTCTACAGCAAGGCAGCTGACGCCCTGTTTGTCAGTTACAGCAATATGGTCAGAGAAGGTAAGCAAAACAGGCCAGTGCATAAACTGCTTATTCTGGATGGGAAAACACTTGCCCTGAAAGGCGAAGTTAAAGGGGCCTATCAATCGACGGCTTATGGACTTACCGCAGACGAGAAAACCCGGAGGATTTATATCGGGGGAAGCGATTATGTGAATGAGATCGATGCGGTTTCCCGGAAAGTTCTGCGAACCATAACCTTGCAAAAAACAACGCCCGTAATGACAAGCGTTCAGAACCTGTTCGTCGACACAGAACAGGGTCGTTTGTTTGTTGTTGTGTTCGACCATGCCGACAGAAGTGGAAACAACGACGGACTGTATGTATTCAGACTGAACGATGGTAAACAACTTGCCTACGTGCATACCGGGGCTGGTGCAAATGCTGTGAAATATAATCCGAAGTATAACGAGCTGTATGTAACAAACTTTACGAGTGGAACTATCAGCGTGGTTGACGGTAATCAGTACAATATTATCAGGGAAATAAACATGCCGGTTCATCCAAATCAGATGGCCCTTTCCGCTGATATGGACACACTTTATGTCGGTATTAAAGAGGGATTTAACCGTCAGTGGGATCCGGATGTATTTGTGGAGGGGGCCCGGGAAAAAATATTGAGTATTTCACTGAAAGAAACGCAGGATTAAACGTAAGCGTACAGCGTGAACCGTCTGGTCATAATTTGAGGCATCCGACAAAATGGTGTCCACCAAATAGTGGTGGACACCATTTTGTCGGATATGCAGAAAAATATGACTCCCGACAGGCGTAAGGGCTGCCCTAATTATTCTCCTGAGTTTAAGCAGCAGCTCGTTGCCGCCTCCTGCGAACCCGGAATATCCATTACAAGACTGGTGCCTGAAAATGGCATTAACGCCAGTCTGCTGTTCAAATGGCGTCAGCAATGGCGCGAGGGAAAGCTGCTATTACTTTCTTCTTAGAGTCCTCAGCTACTTCCTGTTACTCCCGATGCCGCTGCCGTACAGCCAGAACAGACCGCAGAGGAGCCGGAAGCCCTCAGTATCAGCTGTAAGGTCACGTTCCGGCACGGGACGCTCCGCCTTAGCGGGGCTGTCAGCGAAAAGCTTCTGACTCTGCTGATAAAGGAACTGAAGCGATGATCCCGCTACCGGACATAGCGGGTTCTCTGACATCCCGAATTAACGATAATTTTCAGGTACTCAAACCGCGTCTTGAGGTTTATTGGGTATATACCCCGAATAATTTGGGTTGCAGGACAAAACGCTGCGGGTTTTGAACGGCCACAGGCCGCCTTCGGTGAGGGACAGGAATGCCCCTCTTTAGCCCCCGGGAGTTTACTGGAGTCAGTGATCGGGGTGAACGAGGACAAATCGGCTTAGCCGATTTGAACGTCGCTGGCGGCGGCCCGTCAGGGCGGGTCTCATGGTTGAGATGAGTAATTATATAGGGATAATACCTTATCTGCCTGGTGATTATTCTGTTTTTATATCTGAATAAATTATAACGGCTGATATTATCCGGCTACTGCCGCTTATTGTCCGTTGAATTAAGCCGGGAGCCCCGGATTTTTATCGCACCAGCTGCATATTGCTTCTTTACGATTTAATGCTCTATTATTGCTGAGGGAAGTGCGCCACGAAGCTATTACTCATCCAGCGTTACTAATAGAGAGTGGAATAATTGGCGATAAATATTAACGAAACTCGTAACAGACGCGAATAATTATTCCCTTCTCTTTTTCAGGTGGCGAAGCAGTGAAATCCGCCCGGTTACGCCATGAGTTACCGTTAACCGATAATATTTATCTGCGAAAAATATTAACTAAGAATAAGAAATAGCCTCGGTGAATATAATGATGGCAGGCGCAGAGCACGAATGTTCTCTGCTGTAAGCCTGCCGTTGAAAATAGCCTCTCCGCAGAGGGCTGCGCGATTTTCCCGCTTCCGGTAGTGCCGATCGCTTCTCGTTTTTCGGCATCGCCGGGTAAAGGAGCCGATAACCCGGAATCTGACCTGATGCGCTTTGGTCTACAGCGACAGGCGGTAGCGTGTCCGGAAACGGATAAACAGAGCTATATGGAAAGGCAGAGGTCAGGTTTCCGGGTATCGGGTGCAGGCCGGCCCGCCGACGCTCCTGAATGCCGTCGCTGCACGGAGCTTATCGGCTCCGTGCGGCGTTGTCGGCATAACTGACTATATAAGGAACTATTCAATGAGCCTGATGGACTTTGCGCAAAATGTGGCCGGCACCGGCCTGAACCGCTACCGCCTTGATATTCCTTCCTGTACGGCGGCGATTGACGTGGAGGCGTTCAGCGGCGCGGAGGCGCTGAGCGAGCTGTACCGCTACACCATCACGTTTACCAGTCCGGATAAAGACATTGATGCCCGCCAGATCCTGAGCAAGCCGGCGCGGCTGACGATGGGCGTCGGCCTCCTGTCGGCCCCTGTTGTCGGGAAGATCGTGCATGGGGTGGTGACCCGCTTTGAGCGTACCGGGGGCTCGCGCGATGAGGCCCACTATACGCTGGTGCTTGAGCCTTTCCTGGCGTTGCTCGGCAATCAGTTCCGCACGCACCGCTTCTTCGTAAATAAATCGGTGCCGGAGGTGGTGGCGCAGGTGCTGCAGGAACATGGCCTGAAAGGCTGGGAGTATGAGTTTGTGCTGAAGGGGGACTACCCGAAGCGTGAGCAGATTAACCAGTACCAGGAGGACGATCTGGCGTTTATTGAACGCCTGCTGGCGGAGCTGGGGATATTTTACTTTTTTACCCTGCAGCCGGATACGCAGACGGAGGTGGTACATTTTGCCGACAGGCAGAGCGCCTGGCAGTTTGGCAAAACGCTGCCCCTGAGCAGCCCGTCGGGAACCAGTGATAACGGCGCGGATTCGGTATGGGGCATTCATGTCCGGCACCGGGTAGCGGAACGTTCGGTAATCGCCGGCGATTACAATCACCGGCAGGCCGGTCAGGTGCTGACGTCTGCGCCGGCCGACATGACCCGGGGCGATGGCGAAGGGATCACCTGGGGCGCGGTGTACCACTATCGCCCGCGCCACCGGGAGCGCGGGGATAAAATCGATCCGGCGGCGGAGACGGGGAACTTCTGGGCGCGGCTGGAGCATGAGCGCTATCTTTCCACGCAGACGATCGTCACGGGCAGCAGTACCGACGCCGCGCTGGGGCCGGCCCAGGTGCTGACCATCACCGAAGCGGCTCTGCCCGCCACGCTGCCGACAGCGGTTAAAAACGGGGTGGTTATTGTACGCGCGGACTATTCGGGCAGCCGTAAAAACGCGCTGCGGGTGGCATGGACGGCGATGCCCTACAGCCATATCCGCTGCTGGCGTCCGCCCGCAAAGCCGCGACCGACGATCAGCGGCACGCTGACGGCGCGCATCACCAGCGCCAGAGACAACGATATCTACGCCTGGCAGGACGGGGCGGGGCTGTACCGGGTGAAGTTCGTGGCCGACAGGGATGATAAATCCAGGGGGCAGGAGAGTATGCCGGTGCGGCTGGCGAAGCCCTACGGCGGCGACGTCTATGGTTTTCATTTCCCGCTGATCCAGGGCACCGAAGTGGCGATAGCCTTCCATGAAGGCGATCCGGACCGCCCCTATATCGCCCACGCCCTGCATAACTCCCGGCACGTCGATCACGTAACGGAGAAGAACAATACCCGCAATGTGATACGCACCGCAGGGCTGAACAAGCTGCGGATGGAAGATAAACGCGGCGAGGAGCATATCAAGCTCAGCACCGAGTACGGCGGCAAGACGCAGCTGAATCTGGGGCACAACGTGGATGCGTCCAGGGAGCTGCGTGGAGAAGGGGCGGAGCTGAGAACCGATCGGCATATCTCGATACGTGGCGGTGCGGGGGTTCTGATTAGTGCGGATAATCAGCCAAAGGGCCAGGGTGACATGCTGGATATGAACGCGGCAGTCGCTCAGTTACAAAGTGCCTTACAGCTGGTGACTGCGCTTGCGCAAAGCGCCGGGACGTCCGGCGCGCGGGATGCGGATATTGACTCGCAGCGGCGGCTTGCTCAGACGCTGAACCAGTTAAAAGAGGCCGGGCTGCTGATGACGGCTCCGGCAGGTATTGCTGCCGCGACCCCCAGGAATATTCAACTGTCTGCCGGCCATACTCTGACGGCCACCGCAGGCGAAAACGCCGATATGACGATTTTCAAACGGTTCACCGTGGCTGCCGGTGAAGCGATAAGCCTGTTTGCTCAAAAAATGGGCATCAGTTTTATTGCGGCGCGGGGTAAGGTAGATATTCAGGCGCAATCTGATGCCATGCGGCTTCAGTCCGATCGGCAGATGACGATGAATAGCGTCAAGGGTGAAATCGTACTGAACGCGGCGCAGGGGATTACGCTGACCAGCAGAGGCGGGGCCTATATTAAGATCAAAGATGGCGCGGTGGAGATTGGCGCGCCCGGAAAAATTGATCTGAAAAGTACCACTATTTTGTGGGGAGGGAGCGCATCTCTTGAACGGGCGCTGCAGCCGGCAACCGTGGAAGATCCGCAGTACCGGTTTCCAATGAGCGGCGGATTTCAGGTGGTGGATAAGGTAACTCAAAAGCCCATGCCCTGGGTTGCTTACCGTATCGAAACGCCTGATGGCAA
>NZ_WMJZ01000046.1 GCF_009711095.1 Intestinirhabdus alba | reverse complement strand
AATAATCAGCGGACGCGCTTTTTTGACGCTGATGAGATCAGGAGGATCCTCGACGCTGCGGTACGATACCCCAATAAGGCAGCCGGGGGACTAATTGCGATGCTGTTGTTAACCGGTACCCGCAAATCAGAAATGCTTAACGTCATGCACAAACATGTTGATCGGGATAACAGGTCCTTGTTTATTCCTTATACAAAGAATGGTCGCAGCCGGACTGTATATCTTAGCGAAGCCGCATTATCAATTATTGATTCGATCCCACGGGTTGGCAGTAATCCCTATCTGTTCGCCATAAAGGACAATGGAAAACCAATATCTGAACCCCGGTGGGCCTATGAAAAAATACTGGCAGAGTGCGGGATAGATAAAAGTGAAGTCTGTTTCCACACCACGCGCCATTCTGTCGCATCATTACTTGTCTCCAGCGGTCAGTACAGTCTGTATGACGTTAAAGCACAACTGGCGCATGCGAGTATTCAAAGTACGGAGCGCTACGCGAAATTGACACCAGAGCGTATGCGTCAGACCGGGCAGGGCGTAACTGACCTTCTTTTGAACACCGTTACTGCCGGTAACAATGATGATTTTAGCACCCCTTGAACGTGGAGAATGAGTATGCCGTTAAAATGTCCTAAGTGTGGTAGCCGAAATACAGTGACAGAAACTGCCGGAAAGATAGCAGAAGTGACTTGCGATGACCGGTTCCTGACATCGACATCCGGTTATATTAGCCCGGATCAATTACCAGAATTGCTTAAAGAAATCATCAGGGCGATACAACGTCTCTTTAGATTCCTTGAACAGCGTGAAAGGAATAATGCGCCAGTGCTGATCTGCAAGGATTGTGGATATTATGAAAGAATATAGATGACCACTGAAGGCAATTCCAGATTCTTTAGCCTGTCTATGTAACCCCGATACTTAAAACGTATCGGGTTTTTTGTTTATGAGGATTATTCAATGAAATTTGTCTCGAACTGGCAAGACCTGCCGTCGCTCCTTCTTCCGGAGTCAGTAATGAGTCTGTTGAAAACAGAGCTGGTACTCCCATTTGAAGATGAATACTCTGCAATGAGTTTCTGGGATGAAGTCGGGGTGACATTAATATATGTCGAGCCCGATGATGTACCTGAAGATATTAAGTCGCAGGTATTAAATGTGATTCATCAGTTAATTGTAAATCCAGAATTTGTAGTCCGTCTGACAGATGACTATTACCTGATGCTTTCTGTTACGGAAGATAACGGGAACGGTATTTATCTGTTATTTCACCCCGATTGCCCTCTGAAGGGTATTGATTTATTAATTTCTATGGCCGAATCACGCTATTAAACACAAGCAAAACCAGGAACGCAAAATGAGTAAATCAAAATTAGTTAAAAATAATGTTGAGTCAGTTTCGAAGGAGATTAAAAATGAGGCAGAGGTTATTCATGAAAATCTCAGTGCAGATGAACAAACATTATCTGATGTAAAAGACTATCAGTTGCTCATTGAAACAGGCCAGGCAGAAAAAATCAGTCCTAAGGCAAGTGGTATGCTGACATGGCAACTGGCGATATCAGAGGTGGACAATGAACTTTATCTTCGTCTGGTGGCAAATGGCTGTGGAGGGTTGTTCTCTAAGGACTGGATCTCACTTTCAAAGATTGCAACCGTTCTGGAAACACAACCTGCTACCGGCTTCTCATCCGGAGTATTCAGGCCGCTATTCAAAGGGGCAAGCGCCAACAATGCAGGTTTTCTGGCTGCTGTTTTACGCTCCCCGGATATATGTCTGCTGGAGGCACATCCAGAGAAGTTATTTACTCATGTATTATACCCGGACTGGAGGGAGCGGTTGAATAAACTTAATACGATCAGTAGCCAGGAAAAGATTACAGAGGATTAATTTATTTCCTGCACTGTTATACAACCAGAAATCACCACACACCGCTATTTACTTTCTAAAGGAAAATTTATTATGCAAACCCAATATGCCTTAAAACAGGCAGGATTAACTCTGCCTGTTACTAAAGAATTTCAGCAGCATATTACTACTCTTCTGGCAAATCAGGTTTTACAAAAAATAACTGAGGCAGTGGTTATTAATTTCCGTGATCCGGACTACAGTGCAGAATCCGGGGGCTTTCATCCCGTTGAAATACGGTTTATCCGTAAGAATAATGAATGGTATTTTGATTATGTCACAGATTTTAGTTATATGGGGCGTGTCTACCCTGAGCTGGAAAAAGAAATTGATTTTTGCTGGTCGGGGAATTATGTCTTCCATTATCTGATTGGGGATATTTCACTGGCAGCAGAGAGGAATGAACTCTGGTCCCTGTGGGAGCGTAATTTTATGGAGTATCTCTCTATGGGGATTTACCGGGTAACGGTAACTGTGGAAAGTTGTTGACCCGTTATGAACAGGAAGAAAGCGGGCGGCTTTGTAATCTACTGCATGTGGCGTGCATCACAGCATGGAGATGATGTCTCTTTTTCCTGGCTGTTCGCATAAACAAGTGCAGACACGGGGGATCTCAGATCCCTCGTGGTTTTTGCCCCCTATGGAGCATTCTCCTGTAGCAGGGTGATAACGGTTAATCCATTACCCCAACGACAGTATTACACCGGTAATAAATGTTCATGAATACAGTCAGTTATGTGGGTTTTGAGGTGGGCTATGTCATCGTTGACGATAACTGAAGGTTTTACAGATGTATAAAACTCGCGGTGAAAGGATCGCAGAAAGGCTGTGCTGGATATTACTTCAACTGTATACCGGTAATACGGTATCGGTTAATGATATATGTCAGCGTTTCGCGGTCAGTCGCCGAACCGGACAGCGTGATTTGTTGAGAGTTGAAACTGTAACGGAAACTATTTCACCTGGAAGGGTAAGGCTGGCAAATTTGATAAGGGAACGAGTTAGACGAAATTTTTAATCGAATCCATATCAATTCTATAAAATATGAAACTTAACGGGAGTAAATATACACTCCCGTTATAATGCAACCTTTTTTAACTACTCAAATGATATTAATTTAGGTGCGACAGTGTTTTTATGACATGTTAAATTCGCAAGATTAATAATATCATTAAACAATTTTATGTCGTCGTCAGTGAGCTCTACGTCTGGATCAGCTAAATCGGCACAGGTAACATTTAACCAGTGTGTTAATGAATCAATCCTGTTTGAAGTAATATATTCAGTGTGACCAATATCCCACTTCCAGTTGATCACCCGAGCAGGTCTGAATCTCACCTCCCGAACCCCAATTGGCGTTACTGACTCTACGAGAGGGTATATCGTGTTAAGTACTTTATCATGTTCACTGTAGATATTTAAATGCCCCATTTTTGAACCGTAAGCCATTTTCATTATGTTCTCTGTATAACTTGTTATTGGGGTGGCTCCGGCCATAGAGATTGTTAAGAGAATATTATCATTTTTAATATAGGGTAATGTATTGTTTATTAATCGAGTCCCTAAAGAATGACCAATTATGATCACATTACGCTTTTCTTTAACGTATATCTCGTTTATTACGTGTACTAATTTTTCTCTGTTATTAACTGCTGCTTTCGTTGCATTATACCAGGCCTGACGCGCTTTAAATGGAATGGAGATTGATGACAATAAAGGAGATGTTCTCAGGGGGAAGAGAGTATATAAACCCCACTTGTTCGCTATGTCAGAACTTAATATGGATAGTAGATTTGCCGATTCCCATTTATAGTATCTGACATCAAGGCCACACCCTGCTTTAATTCGGTTAAACCATGATATATCATTTTCGGTCAGAAACCCTGATACAACAAGAAGAACCGGGCATTTTTTCATGGTAACTCCATTTTTTAGCTTACAAAAATAGCACTCAATGAAAATTATATTATCCGTGTCATTACGGGGCGTTACTTGGCTGGGTGTAACGTTTCAGTGCGGATTGTATATCTTCAGCAAGTTGTTGACGGATTGAGGCCGGTTGTATTACTTCGACATCCGGTATCCAGTATTTCATTAAAGGCATTATCTGATCTGTGTGTGTTACACGTGATATCACCAGTAAATCGCCAGACCGGGAAGTATGAATTATTTCCTGTCCTGGCAATAGATGACGGTGGGTAAACCACGGAGCAACATGTGCGGAAACTGAAATAAGAACTTCGATAAGGTCTTCGCTATACCAGATACCATCTGTCTTTTCTATTTTTTCATTAATTTCGGGGATTATCCTGAAAGAGATATTACTCATGCAAACGTCTTTGACAGATGAGATAACAAAGCTTTTTAATGTACTGTCATGGGCGGCAGCGAGATACCACAATCCGTTGTCATTAACCAGTCTGTATGGCTCAACAGCCCGAAACTCTTTATCTTTGTAATTAAAATTTACTTTCTTCTGTGACAGGATGGCATCGGATAATACATTCAGAATTGACATGAATGATCCGCAGTTTTCGTATGGACGTTGTTTTATCAGAAACGGGTTGTTTTTCGTGTTACCTAACAAAATACTCAGTAGTCTGTCATCCCAGCGAGGGAACAGCCCTTCAATACCCAGGATGCGCGTGAAATGACGTAAATCAGCATTGCTGCGTTGACCGAGAACACCGTCAGACAGGCGATAGCGACCATTTTGTCGAATCAGATTAAGATAGGACAGGCGCTGAGTAAGATCACGACGGATAGTTTTTTCGCAAACGTTAAATTCCTCAGATAACTCCCGGAAGGCTAGTGACTCACCATTGTTCAGGCGAGTTAATATCAATCCGAGTCGATATCCAAGTTTATCGTGCTTACCCATTCGTTTATCCGGTTAATGCCAGCGAAGAGGATATTTTCAGCAAAGTAACGGACAGGATGAGTCCACTTTTACTGTGACGGAGAAAAAAATTAACTCATTAATTATCAATATATTAAAACATTGCTGGAATCATCGAATAACATATGGACTCATCCTGTCCATGTGTATTTTTACGTTCAGGGTGATAATTATCATCCTGACCTGTACATGACCTGTTTTTGCTGCATATTTGACCATGCACTTTTGCCATCAAGTCGGAGAGGCAGGGGGGAACGTAAGATACGAAGGTTAGAGAGGTTATCAGCAATTACAATGATGATTAATATTTTCATAATATCGGAGAACATCATATTAGTTGAAATAACATAAAGGTGGTTCTATGTATTTACATATCAGAAAGTATCAACTCGTAAATGCGAGATGGCGTGATGTCATTGATCTGACAGATTATGAAGAAACAATCAGGCAGGTTGTCGGTACATTATTTGGAAATGATTTTATTGAGGTCAGCGTTGAAACAAATTGTTTTACTCTGACAGTAAACAGTACAAGCAGTAAAATACCACACGGCATACTGGTGAATATGGGGAAAAGGCTGGCGGCTAATCTCCAGAGTATCACCTGTCATGCCATGCGGATCTATCATGTAAATGGCCATCCTGACGCGCGGCAGTTATTTCACTGTTTTGATGCCGATTGCCTGTGATTAAGCCCCCAACTTCTGTTAAAGGAGTTGGGGGAGATTTAACGGTTATCAGACTGGAAGACAGAATGTCGGATATTTACGGGCTATGATATCCATCAGTGACTTCATTCGCGGTGTTACAGAACTAAATTTCATTTGGGGTATTTTTGCTCTTACCGCATTTTTTACATCAGTCACCGTTACTGAATAGCCTTCTGACGTCAGCCATTCAGCAACCTCTTTACAGGAATAACTTTTTTTATCTTTCAGCATCAGCCCCCATTGGCACTGAGTCAGCGCCCGGAGAAATAGTCTGACTAAAATATCATCACTACGTTTGCTTCCGACTTTTAGTTTCATATCAGAAAACACCGTCCGGCAATAGAGAAAATCACACCAGTCATCCCAGTCAGCCAGGGTCTTCAGTGTATGCGTTTGCCGCCAGTCGTCGAAAAGAGAGCGCTGCTGCAGAGCCTCTTCCATATTATCCCATGGGCGGGAAAACATCAGTAAATGCCCTTCATTCATGGCGGGCTGTACGGGCTGGCGTTTGAAATCGAATTCCAGATTAAGACGGATATCCTGTTCCCGGGATACCAGATCGCTTTCCGACAGCCACATCTCACGCGTTGATATCAACGTACTTCGGGATAACGTCTGACCGGGTAAACGATTAAGGTAAAGATCTACCATATAGTCGTTATAGTCACTGCGTGGAATATCGGCAGGAGGTTTGACGCCAGCCCTGGCATGAACAACAGGTTTTCCCTGAATAGCTCTATAGGTTAACTGCCCCCGGGTTTTCATGGCGATAAGCTGGCTGACTTCATGCTTACATGTCAACATTGATGAACCCGGATCAACAATATCGCACAGCGACTGGAAGCGGGAAGACAGTGGACCGCTCATGTTTATCTTGTTAAGTGGGCAATTTGTCAAAAAGCCATCGGTTGTGACGCTGACAACCGATGAATCAGAAGGCAAAGCATTCATGAGTTCCCCGGCAACGGCGCGGATAAATCCCGTTACATGCGCAGCAAAGAATGGCTGAGTAACCGATGATGGTGGGAGGGATCTGTTTAATCCACGGGCAGTATCAAAGGCGGTTTTGGCGCGAAGGCCCTGAGCAAGTTTGCCATAAAGCGAGTTGCCAATTTCTTTCCAGAATTTCTCCTCCAGAGAACCTTTAATATGGCGATTACGGTTCTCACGGACCTGTTGAACAAAGGGAAGAAACACCGATGTTGATTCGCTGTTATGTGGGGAGGTGTCACAGATCCAGGGGACGATGATCCCATTATGGATCGTCATCTCTGCCCCGAGCGACAGAGCAAGTTCGATTTCAGGTGCCGTTGCCCATGATTCGCCACTTAATGGAAAGAATAACCCATATTGATCGGTCCGAACCGGCAGGCTGGGATAGGGAACTGATTCCGGGAACCGAAATGTGACAAGCGCAAATCCCATTACATGCCCACAGTAATCGTCCGGATTTTTACTGAGGCGGATGTTCCCGTAATCGGGTGTGAGGATATCTAATAGCCCGGTGGTATACGCTCCAGCCAGATCGTAGTCATACCAGTGATCAGACGGTGTAACCCCCATCATAAAACACTCATTGCGTCCGCCGTGGTAACAGTTGATCGGGAACGTTTCAAACAACTCTCTTGAAGGAACACTGGCGGGGTTTTTAATCGTCCGGAATGCCTGTTTTTCCGTGAGCCAGAGTTCACGGGTTTTAATGTGTGTCCCAAGGCAGACTTCAGGAGACATATTGTTTTCTTTAAGTGTTTTGGTGAACCGTGAAACTGCCATCGCCCCGATGGTGGCGGGGACACGATCAATCATCAGCTCCCGGGCGCAAAAATTGCGAACCTGTAAAGCATAACGAACCGCAATCTCGGCATCCCGCAGAGCATAGGCTTCAAACCCTGCTCTGTCGCCCAGAAGATATTCACGCATATTGGTTATGGAATAAGGTGCAGGAATGGTGAGTTTGGGAAGACCCAGTAATTCACCACATTCAGCCAGACCCATACCCCCGGGAGTGATAAGCAGTGTATCGATGAAAGCTACGTTACTGCAACGCGGAGGGGAAGTTCGTTTGTCAAACATTATCTGTTCAGTCTTTACGCGACGTTCCTGCTGTTCATCAAAATCGATACCGTAACGATTTTTGAAGCTGCTGACAGTACCGCGTATTCCTTTCAGAAGAATTTTGTAGTCTGACCAGAAATTGGCAAAGGAGGCGATATCCGCACGAATGAAATGCGCATATATATTAATAATACCGGGCCATTTTGTAATCACACCCGTTTCAAGAAGCGGTGTAATCGTTTGACAGAGAAATTCCTTAAAAGACAGCCGGGATTTTTTCTGTGAGTCAGGTGGATAGATAATGTTCGATATACCTGTATTATCGGGTAAGACAACATAACTCTGATATGACAGAATATCATTCTGTTGTGTTTCAGGATTGAAAACATATTCGGTATCAAAACCGATATAGAGTGTCAGGTCACTTGAAATCACAGACACTTTTTTTGATGCAGGTGGTATCACAGGATAATCATCAAGCGTTTTAGGTCTTTTACGATTGAGCGCTGGCTCTGAAGTCACGGACTGATACCCCGATGCGGCAGCGAGGATGTCCTGCAAATTATTGCTCATAGTTAACTCCGAAAAAACGCCGGGAGTTTGTCCCCCCCCGGCATAATGAATCAGGATTTAATGACGTCTACTACAGCTTTGAAAATATCATTTTTGCGAGATTCATTATCTACATAGATAAAGGAAACGAGTTTCCTGCCTGCTTTAATCAGGATGCCACGTTGCGTCTTTTCCACAGACGGGGTAACGTGTGCAGATAACAGACAATGTTCATGTAAGTGAAGAAACTTTTTTGAGGCGTAGCCGCCATGTAATCGTGCTTGAATGTCAAGATACATATCATCAAGAGAACCGGGTTCTCCTGATTCACTCAATACCGAATAACCCTTCTTATCAAAAAGGTTAAGGATAGATTTACTATCATGTTCGAACAGGGTAACACCGTAAATGTATTTCATTCGAAAGGTGAGGTAATCGGTGGTGTAGACCTCCTCCTGACGATTGAAATTTTTGAGACGCCTGGCTAATTCATTAAAAACAGCACGAGCAGTAGCCGTGTCCTGCAGGGTGTAGGTATAAAGAACGAAGCCATCTGTGCCGATGAGCTTTACTAAGTTGTCCATAATCGTGATAGCGAGAACTAATGCAAAGGACAGATATTTTTCATCGTTGTCTACAGCTGTGCTTGCTGATTCGGGAAGAATGTTCAGTGCATTATTAGCGTTATTTTCCGTGTTCTTAGTAACCATTTATATCACCTTTAAGTTTGTTTTGACGATGTGCATTTTCCCACTCAACAATATCGTCAAGAGAGAATCGTATAGCCCGCCCAATTCTGATGAAGGGCGGGAGTTTTCCGGGATTGCGAGATATATCTGACGCAACCGTGGATGCAGAAAGATTAAATCTTTCTGCGAACTGCTTAATGGTTAAATACATAAACCTCCGGTTTCAGAGAATAAGAAGCCACGCGGATTTAATATCAATCCACATTCTGTGATGACTTAATGCAGGGCCCTGCAGAAGCATGCAATGACAATACCGTCCTTAAACGAGTGTTGCATCAATCACGAATCACAGATCATAGGTTCATTTTTGTGTCATAACTTTCTATGACCTGAGAAACCACTGCGTGTGATGTCGCTGCATTGTGAAAAGCGTAGCGACGGGTCGCCGTGAGTGAATGGTGATTTAGCAGATGGGAAGCGATTGCAATATCCCCGGTCGCCTGTAGTACCCGGGTGGCAAAGGTACGGCGCAGGTCATGCATCCGCAGGTTATCAATGTTGGCATCCCGACAAATACGGGCAAAGGTTGCACGCGGATATGCCAGAGGGCGGGCATTGTCGGTTAGTTGTGGAAAAATGTAAGTTTTGCTGAGCATCAGGTCTTGCTGGCACTGGACAACTGCAATGGCTGGAGGTGCAAGTGGGCAGGTGAAAGGGTGTCCGGACTTTGTATCAGGCAGTATGAGTTGATGCATATCCGGGTGCCAGTACTCCCATTTCAGGGTACATACCTCACCAATACGCATCCCCGTATAAAGAGCAAGCAATATAGAATCAGCTGCCGGTGTTTGCAGCGCTGTTGCCGCGTCAATAAAGCGCGGGATTTCTGTCGCTGATAGTGTGCGATAGCGAATGTTATTTTCTTTCAGATAGCGGACATGTGACATCGGGGAATGTGTGATCCATCCAGCACGTACTGCCAGAGAGCATATTTTGGACAATATTGCGAGGATACGGTTTACTGTTGACGGACGTAATTTTTCCCGTAAGCCAGCAGCATATTGTTCTAGTTCTCCTGCCGTGATGTCGCGAAGTTGCCGCTTGCCCCAGAACGGGCGAACGTAGAGGTTGAGTTTTGACAACTCTGACTGAGGACTCTTTTTATACAACTGCAAATCCGGTAGCCACAGGTCATTGATGGCCTGTTCCACAGTGAATCGACGGGACTGAACCGCAAGACGATTTTTATCAGCAAGCAGTTTCATCACATGCTGACGGGCATCCTCAACGCAGAGCTGAGGGAACTGACCCAGGGTTTCATATATACGCTGATTGTTTATAGTGGCACGAAAGGCCAGCGTGATCCGATTGGGATACACCAGAGCACGCAGGTTTTGGCAGTGAATATCACGGTATTCCTGACAACCCGTGAGGGGATGTGGAAGTTGGTGAATTGATTTGTTGCTGAAACGCAGATCCAGAATAGGCATCGTATTTCTCCTGTAAATGACACTGGAAAAATACGATGTGAGGTTATAGTCTGCCAGTTACAGCTTTCACAGTTCATCAGGTGAAAAATGCTGATTCGGATATAATGGCAACACAATTCCATGTCGCCATTATATTAAGAAACTACAGTTTCATGATCTTGTTCGCTATTTTTTCGAAGTAAACCTCATTCTTAAGAAGAGTGATATTGTTAGTTTGAACACCCAGACCACTGGACGTTGACTGGAAATTCATTGAACCACTTATCACTGTGGACTTTCCTGATAAAAAGGAAATCAACTCCTTGGAAGATGGTGCCCACTCAGGGTTTAAGAGTAATGCAATATAGATATATGTCTTACGAAGCAATTGTTCGATATCTTTTTTATGCCCTGTAGTGTTTTGCTTACCTTTAATGCAAATAGATTTGATTATGAACTCATCAGGGCTGGTTAAAGGCGTTTTAAACTTATTCAGTGATCCATCGTTATGAATGACTTCATAAGGCAGCATAGATAAAATGATCAATGCAATCATTTTAGGATGATAAAGGTAGTTATCACGAATGATTTTTCCTGCCTTCATTGTATTGAGCGTTGTTTGAATAAATACAAAAAGATATTCAGAGCAAAAGTAACAAAACACAAGCCAGGATAGGTCAATGGCTGGAATGTTAATATCCTTAGGTAGTTTGTTTAGCCAGTATTCAGACTTCAAAAAGGTCATGATTTCAACAGTATATTCATGCATTTTTGCGCTGAAATCAAGCATTGCTACTTGACCTGATTGTTCCGTAACTGTGTGGTCTATAAATGTTAGTGTATTGCACATTTTATCCAGCGTGTTTTGAAAACAAGAAAGGAGTTCGGCATTATTATTACCATTAACCGCAGATGAAAGTTCAGTTTTAATAAATGCATCCAGTAGCATACAGATTTCTTTCGGAATTACATTTTTACGGGATTGCTGTGAATAGAAATGTACTGCCAGTAAATTAAAGGCAGTGCACTCCTTTTTTAACCATTGTTCGAGCACTGGGACGTGCTGAAAAAAATTGATATGCTTAGCAGTAGATGCTGATGGAGATAGTACATGAAGAATATCTACAGCAGGCTTCATTTGCAATATTTGATCGGATTCGGTAGTCGTCATTAGTTCCAGTAATTGCTGTTCAGAAAATAGTTTAGACAGGTGATCAATGTCTTTTTGGTATTGATTAAGTTTTGTTAAATTCCCCGGTATACGGGTTACATTGTTTTTCATTTTCTCGAACATAATTTTATCCTCGTTTGAATTATTACACTGATTTAAAAAGTAGCATGTCGTGTTAGCGAGGTAATCCTAAAACGTGAATGGCAGCAGGGGCAAGCTTGAATCTGCGTAAGGATATGGCTTAAATTTAATGGTGTAATCAGTGAGTTAGAGGCTTATAGCCATTTAAATACAATAAGTTATGATGATATGTGGCGGGTGTAAATCGGTTAGTTTTTATGGTTAAAATATGAGCGTTGTGAGATTTGAGATATGATGGTTTTTAAATTACATACAAGTTACCCCTGATGATCAGTATTAATACCAGAATGATACATGCGAGCAGCACCCAATCCTGTACTATTGATGATGGCTATACAAGGCTGAAACTTTGAGTCGTATGTTGCCAGGAGGATTAATGTCCACAAGGCCCAGATAGAATGATTTCTCAGATATTAAAGTTGAAACTTATTAACTATGTGAGAGGCTGATATTTATTCAGTCTCTCATTTGTTTTTATCGTTTTAAAGTTAAAAGGAAATAAATAATGCCTTCCGCCGATGAATCAATATGCTGATTTCCCTCAAATCAGCCTCAATACTACCAACATCACCAAAGACTTCACCTCTAATCTCACTTCGATTTTTCATGAAATTGGTGCTTAATAAGCTTTCTTTTTTTAATGCCATTAATTTTGGTTTTATATCGTTATAGAAGTGCTTATGGCTTACCCTGATGTTATGAATCGAGTAGTAAACTGTTTTATACATCAAAAATATAAGTAACTGGCCGAGAAGATATTCTTTTTCAATGTATTTATATTGAGAGGATTTTTCGCGTTTCGCCAGGTAGAAAACATGAGGTGCGATGATGGTGGGGATAAAATCCAGTGCTGGAGAGGTTTTGGTTTTTTCTGTTTCTCTTCCGGATTGAAGATGTTGAAGTACAGAGTATGCAATGCTTAATATTATGGCATTGCTTATATTATTAATTTCAGTTGGGTAAATATGCAGGTTGCTTATCAATTCTGAAAGGCAAAGTAAAACACCAGTGATGTTGGGTTTTCTGCCGGAGATTGTGGTGCTGTTGAAAATGTGACGATTCTTACGACTTATATTGACAAGTTTATGAGTGCAGAACTCTATATGTTCGACGATTTTATCTTGACTATTTTTAATGTATTTTGAAATGTTAGTGATCCGGCCATTCAACGTTAGTTCATCAAGCAATATATCATTTTTAATATTGCGAATTTCATCGCAATGTTCACATTGAGAAACTATCTCATGTAATACATAACTCGACGTATTGCGGGGTGACGCTGATATGTAATCTAAAATAGAAGGCTCGATTTTGATTTTTTGTTTGTATTTTTTAATGCACTGTTTGATTGTTTTTTGTAGAGTATTTGAGATGTGTTTTTTATATTCTTTTAGAAAATCTTGCTCTAAAAAGAGTGAGGAGAAGATCAACTGCTGGCGAGATAATTTAATCTCAGGCTTGATCAATTTAATCCGAAAAACTCTTCCCTCCAACTCATAGCTGAACATGGAAGATAAGTCATAGTGGGGTGATAAATGTTCGAGTAACGACATTCGTGTATTCATTAGCCGCTTGAATTTATGGTCAGCATACATAAGTGTTTTTTTTATTTGCTCATCATAAAGTGGGCCGATAGCGCAGTTGGCAATACTCATTCTATCCGGAGACCTCCAGTCAGCAGGGGAATCACATTGACGGTCATCATTACTATCAAAGGGCATCAACGTTGCCGATTATGGATGATGTCAGCTTCACACACCAGAATGGGTGATATATGGATCATCATTACCCCAACGGCAGTTTTACACCATGGCTAATATGGATGCTATCTTACTAAGATAATTGGTTTTTAGCGAGTGACGAGCCAGGTTGTGTCAGTCTGTCTCATGTCGATATTACGGGGATGATGCAAACCTGAATGCTGCGATATTGGCGTGTCAGGGGAGGCATCTTACGGTATCATTTGCCGCAATTTTTAAGATGCAAAGCCCTGCATCGCTAGCTTTTTCTTTAGACCAGGATGATTCATGAACGACAAAATCAGTCAGGACACGATCAACAAAGCCCTGTGGGCCGCGTGTGATACGTTCCGTGGCACCATCAGTGCTGATACCTATAAAGACTTTATCCTTACCATGCTGTTCCTCAAGTACATTTCAGATGTCTGGCAGGATCACTATGACGAATACAAAGAACAGTATGGCGATGCGCCGGAACTGATTGAAGCGATGATGGCCAACGAGCGTTTTGTACTGCCAAAAAGTGCCAGCTTTTATGCGCTGTACGAACGCCGCCATGAGCCGGGTAACGGTGAGCGTATCGATCAGGCTCTGCATGCAATCGAAGAAGCCAACGGAACCAAACTGAAAGATGCCGGGAAAAGCGTGTTCCAGGATATTTCGTTTAACACTGACCGCTTGGGTGAAGAAAAACAGAAGAACACCATCCTGCGTCAGTTGCTGGAAGACTTCGCCGGTGAAGATCTCAACCTGAAGCCAAGCCGTGTAGGTACCCTGGACGTTATCGGTAATGCCTACGAATATCTGATCAAAAACTTTGCCGCCAGCGGTGGGCAGAAAGCCGGGGAATTCTATACCCCACCAGAAGTTTCAGACCTGATTGCTGAACTGCTCGATCCGCAACCGGGTGATACCATCTGCGATCCGGCCTGCGGCTCTGGTTCGTTATTGATGAAGTGCGGACGTAAAATTGTCTCCGAACATAACAGCCGTAATTATGCGTTGTTTGGTCAGGAAGCGATTGGCTCCACGTGGTCACTGGCGAAAATGAACATGTTCCTGCACGGCGAAGACAACCATAAAATCGAGTGGGGCGATACCATTCGTAACCCGAAACTGCTCGATAAAAATGGTGATTTGATGCTGTTTGATATCGTGACCGCTAACCCGCCGTTCAGCCTGGATAAGTGGGGACATGACGAGGCCGAGAACGATAAGTTTGGTCGTTTCCGTCGCGGTGTACCGCCGAAGACTAAAGGGGATTACGCCTTTATCTCGCATATGATCGAAACCCTGAAACCGGGAACGGGTCGTATGGGCGTAGTGGTGCCGCACGGTGTGCTGTTCCGTGGCTCCAGCGAAGGCAAAATTCGTCAGAAGCTGATTGATGAAAACCTACTCGATGCGGTGATTGGCCTGCCTGAAAAACTGTTCTACGGTACGGGTATTCCTGCTGCAATTCTGATTTTTAAAAAGCAGAAAGTGGATGACAAGGTGCTGTTTATCGACGCCAGCCGTGAATTTAAGGCAGGTAAAAACCAGAACCAGCTCAGCGCAGAAAACATCGAGAAAATCGTCAAGACCTACCGTGATGGCGATAGCGTCGAGAAATATGCCTACCTTGCCAGCCTGAAGGAGATTCAGGACAACGATTACAACCTCAATATTCCGCGCTATGTCGATACCTTTGAAGAAGAAGAAGATATCGATTTACTTGCCGTTCGTGCTGAGCGGGAGGAATTGAAAGCGGAACTGGCGAAATTGGAAACGCAGATGGCGGGTTATCTGGAGGAGCTGGGTTATGGTGCCTAAGGGGTGGAAACGAGTACCGATTAAGGATGTGTGCGAGTCTATAATCGATTGCGTAAATAAAACAGCTCCAGTTGTTGATTATGAAACTCCCTTTAAGATGATTCGTACCACGAATGTACGTAATGGAAGGGTTAATACTGAAGACGTCAGATATGTGACTGAAGACACTTACCTGCAATGGGTTCGACGCGGAAAACCGCAAGTAGGTGATATCATCTTTACACGTGAAGCACCTGTAGGAGAAGCTGGTGTCCTGCAAGATGCTGAAGGTATTTTCCTCGGGCAAAGAACGATGATGTATCGAGCTGATACCTGCCTTTCAGATAACTATTTCTTGTTCTACTCGTTATCAAGTCCCTTCTGCCAGAAACAAATTGAAGATTTTAGCAATGGCGGTACTGTAGCTCATATGAGAGTTCCAGATTGCGGTGAGATATTGATCAATCTACCGCCTTTCCTCGAACAAAAGAAAATCGCCCAAATCCTGTCCACCTGGGATAAGGTGATTTCGGTGACGGAAAAGCTTCTCACCAACAGTCAGCAGCAGAAAAAAGCCCTGATGCAGCAATTGCTTACCGGACAAAAACGCTTGCTGGATGAGAATGGGGTGAGGTTTAGTGGTAAATGGGAGAAAAAACTTCTTTCAGATGTAGCTGATGTTTATCAACCAAAAACAATATCCCAGTCTATGATGTCTGATTCGGGGTATCCAGTTTATGGCGCAAATGGAGTTATTGGATTTTATCAAGAGTTTAACCACGAAACTGAACAAATAGCCGTAACTTGCCGGGGTAGCACATGCGGCATAGTCAATTGGACTCAAGCAAAATCGTGGATTACCGGAAATGCAATGGTTATCAATACGGATAACTATTCCTACGTGAGTAAAAAATTTCTATTCTATACTCTGAATGGCAGTGATCTGAAGTATTTAATATCCGGTTCCGGTCAACCACAAATAACCGGAAACATTAAAACGCATATCATTAATTTGCCCTGTATCGAAGAGCAACAAAAGATCGCCACCGTGCTGTCCGCAGCCGACGCCGAAATCTACACACTTGAGAAAAAACTCGCCTGCCTGAGAGATGAGAAAAAAGCCCTGATGCAACAGCTACTGACTGGCAAACGTCGTGTTAAGGTCGATGAGGCGGTTGCCGAATGAAACTGACGAAAAGCGGGCCGCTGATTGACCGGGAAATCGACTGGCTGGAAGAGGTGTTGCTGAAATACGGCAATGATGACTCTGTGCTCTGTTTCTCTGAGCTGGATGGCTTTCTGACAGCGATTGTCTCTGGCCCGAATATGATCCCCCCTAATACCTGGCTTAGTGCTATCTGGGGTCGTGGTGACTACCACCCTCACTGGACCACTGAAAAAGAGATGACGCGTTTTATGGGGCTGTGTTTTCAGCATATGAACGATATCGCTGGCTGCCTGTATGAGGCCCCTGAACAGTTTGAACCGATTTTCAATAGACGTGAGGTGAAGGGGAAGACATATACAATCGTCGAAGAGTGGTGTTTCGGGTATATGAAAGGCCGGTCTCTGGATGACTGGTCAGCCTTGCCAGAGGCCTTACGTCCCTCGCTGGAGGCGATAGCCCTTCATGGTATCGAAAAGAACTTCCCAGTGGTTGAGAAAATGTCACCTGTTCAATTTGAACAGAGTATTACTCTCATTCAGCCTGCGGCACTGGCGCTTTACCAGCACTGGTTGTCGGTGAGAATGTCAGAGGCATCATCCCGGCCTGTTCCCGTGAAGGGGGCAGAAAAACTGCCCGGTCGTAATGACCCGTGTCAGTGTGGCAGTGGTAAAAAATTTAAAAAGTGCTGCCTGCACTGACAAAGCGGAAGGGGGCTTGCTCATGGCAGTGAACAATCTGGATCGTTCCCGGTGGTACATGGGAAATGTTCTCTGGTTCGGAGGCTACAACAGCAAAACGGATCGGGAGAATAACTTTGGCTTTCTCTTATCAGAGAATGGTAATGAGCTGTTTTTTCATAAGAATGAGATAAGCCGGAACTATACACCCGCTGACAATACACCGGTGCTGTTCAGGGAAGGTACAGGTAAAAATGGTAAGCCTACGGCTTTTAATGTTCACATTCTTGATAAAACAGATGATGAGACGGCTGAGCTCCTTATTGAATATCTCCGGGCTATTATTGAGGAGGGCGTTCATTTCGCTCGTTGGCGTTATCGTGACTGCGTTATTAATTTCCTCACTCAGTCCTTTGGCGAAAGGGCTATAATTCGGTTAGTTACCAGTGATATAGCTGTTACAAAAGTCTTACCGCTATTTTTAAAATCACGTAACTACGATAACCAGTTTGCACTTTTCGCCTCTGATAAGAATTTTGATGATTTGACCGCACAACAAATATCTCCTGCGGTCATGCCTTCGTCATTTATCGATAATAACATTGATCAATTCGCTGTTTGGGTGAAAAGATGTTCTGCGGCTACGGATTGCCAGGGGGCTTCAACATCGGACATCATCAATGAATTACTCAGCCATATATCTATAAGTGCTATTCTCTACCTGGCTTTTTACGATTGTATAAGTAGCGAGCGGATTCTTGAGCATCGGCATGATGATATAGAGAATTTTGTTCGACGTAGTTTCACGAAAAATAAAATGGATATACAACCATTTGTCCGTGATGCCTATCAGCAGAAATTCTCATCGAGAGAGCAATTTTATAAACATACCGTGATTAGTCCTTTTATCAATACGTATTTGATTAAACAGAAGATGTTCAGAAAAGATTTCAGTTTTGTTAATGATGTCGAGTCGAATACTGAAATTGCTTCTGATCCTGAATACTTCATTCTGAGTAAATTGTTACCGTTGCTTGGGCGCAACGATGAACAGTCCGTTCTGAGTATTATTCTGCATGAGATATGGCACGGAGTCTTGTCGGGTAAAATTCCGGTAAATCATCCTTCTGTTTTCAAATTGTTCCCACAATGTAGTTCATTACAAATTCGTTTCCCAAGTTTAGAATTATCCTGTGAGGCGTTTCACTGGAATGCAAAACAACCTGACGGAACGATAGAGAAAAAATTCCTTTGTCGTTCGAAAATCTGCCATGATCCGCAGGTACTACCCGACCTCAGTCGGGATTACATCGACTTCACTATTTATGACTGGCTTGCCCACTATGGCATGACCTATCTGATTGCAGGCGAACCTTCTAAGCGGGATTTCCCAATTAAACTGGCTGGGTATTTCAATCGTATCAGAGAATTACATTCCCGCTTGCATTGCCGAAGTTGTGGGGTGCTGATGGTTCCAGATATGAAATATGCTCGTGTGGAAGTCAGCGTCTGGGATACAAAGTCGAAAGGATTTGTGAAAAAACCTTTCCAGGCCGCGTATCGCCTGACCGTCTTTAAATGTGCCAGTCATTCGTGCGAACAGTTTGGTATCGGGCATTACATTAATCACTGTATTGGTTACAAATGCAGCGAAATAATTGACGCCAGGGATTTGCATGAAAAATGTTCAGAAGGACGATTTATTTGTGCATCCTGTGGTTCCTGCTGTACGACGCATCAGGAGAAATTTGGTAATGTAAACAAGGGCGAAACAGAACAGGTCAAGTACAATCGCCTTTATCGGGACTCGCCGTTCTTTTCATCATAAGTCTTCGTTCATTTTGAGCATGTCCGTAAGGACATACAGTTTCACCTCTTAGCCAAGAAGGATTACCGGGTGGATAAGCACTACCAACCTAAATTCCAGGAAGAATACAGCGCCAAAATTCCGGCACTGACGTTACTGACCAGCCTCGGCTGGGCGTTTTTATCTCCGAAACAGATTATGGATTACCGGGGCTATAAACAGGATGAGGTGGTGCTGCGTCCGGTTCTGCGTGAAGAGCTGTCGAAGCGTTCCTTTATGGCGGGTGGCAAAACCTGCCAGTTATCGGAAAAAGCACTGGATAACCTGATATCACAGGTCTGTTCTCCGGCGCTGAATGAAGGGCTGCTCAAAGCCAATGAGCGGATGTATAACCATCTGCTCTACGGTATCGCCGTCACGGAGTTTGTCGATGGCAAGAAGGTCAACCCCACCATTGCGCTGATCGACTGGGAACATCCGGAAAATAACCAGTTCCATTTTACTGAAGAATTTACGGTATTGCGGTCAGGTGGTGTTGAAACCCGGAGGCCAGATATTGTCTGCTTTGTTAATGGTATCCCGCTGGCTGTTATTGAAGCGAAAAGCCCGGCTGGTCATGGCAAGAAAGGGCCAACCATTGACGAGGGGATATCCCAGAGTATCCGCAACCAGTTCAACGATGAAATCCCGCAGCTGTTTGTCTACAGCCAGTTATTACTTTCGATTAACGGTCATGACGGGCGCTACGGTACATGCCATACGCCAATGAAATTCTGGGCGGCATGGCGCGAAGAGGATATTACCGATGCGCAGATGTATGCCCTGCGCAACCATCCTTTATCGACTGAACAAATTGATGCGTTATTTGAGCATCGTCCTGTTGGCGATCTCAACTGGTATCAGCAGTTAATCGCCGGGGGGGAACTGGCTGTCAGCGGGCAGGATAAGCTGCTCATCAGTCTGCTTTCGCCGGAACGTCTGCTGGAGATGACCCGCTTCTTCACCCTGTTTGATAAAAAGACCGGAAAAATTGTTGCCCGCTATCAGCAGGTGTTCGGGATTAAAAGACTGCTGGAACGCATCAGTACCCGCAGACCCGATGGGGGCAGGGAAGGTGGTGTTATCTGGCATACCACCGGCTCTGGCAAATCGTACACCATGGTGTTCCTCAGCAAGGCGCTGATCCTTCATGACAGCCTGAAGCGGTGTCGTATCGTGGTGGTGACGGACCGTATCGATCTTGAAGAACAGCTCAGCAGTACCTTTGCATCCGGCGGCGAGTTGGCCGGGAAAAAAGACAAAGCCAATGCAATGGCGACATCCGGGCAGATGCTGGCGAAACAGATTGGCTCCGGTAAAGAACGCATCATTTTCACCCTAATCCAGAAATTTAATTCAGCGACAAAACTTCCTGAATGCGTCAATACCAGCCCCGATATCATCGTTCTGATTGATGAAGGACACCGTAGCCAGGGTGGTGAGAACCATGTGCGAATGAAACTGGCACTGCCGAACGCCGCCTTTGTAGCATTTACTGGTACGCCATTGCTAAAAGAAGATAAGACCACCAATAAATTCGGACCGATTGTCCACGCTTATACCATGCAGCGAGCGGTAGAAGATAAAGCCGTTACACCTTTGCTGTATGAAGAACGTATTCCCGACCTTGAGGTTAACGATCGGGCAATAGATGCCTGGTTTGATCGTATTACCGATGGGTTAAGCGAAGCGCAAAAAGCCGACCTTAAGCGTAAATATGCCCGTAAAGGTGAGGTTTATAGTGCAGATGATCGCATCCGTCTGATCGCACTCGATATCGCCACGCACTTCTCGAAGAATATTGATGAGGGGCTGAAAGGCCAGCTTGCCTGCGACAGCAAGATTTCCGCCATCAAATATAAAAAGTATCTTGATGAAGCCGGGTTGTTTGAGTCAGCTGTAGTTATCAGCCCGCCGGATACCCGGGAAGGGAATACTGAGGTGGATGAAAGCAAACTGCCGGAAGTGACGAAATGGTGGAAAGATAACGTCGGCACGCAGGATGAGTCTGTGTATACCCGCAATATCATCAGTCGTTTCGATACCGATGAGAAGCTCAAATTGCTGATAGTCGTTGATAAACTGCTCACCGGGTTTGATGAGCCGAAGAATACCGTGCTGTATATCGACAAGCCGCTTAAGTCCCACAACCTTATCCAGGCGATTGCGCGGGTGAACCGACTGCATCCACTAAAAAAGTTCGGTCTGCTGATTGATTATCGCGGTATTCTGGCTGAGCTGGACACGACTATCGGCAAATATCAGGACCTCGCCTCCCGAACTCAGGGCGGATACGACATCAAAGATATTGACGGGCTGTACAGCGCCATGAGCTCTGAATACAAGCGCCTGCCGCATCTGTATAACCAGCTGTGGGCCATATTTGCTGGTGTCAAAAACAAAAATGATACTGAGCAGTTACGTGCGGTACTGGTGCCTAAAATGGAAGAACGTGACGGAGAGATGGTCGATATCCATCAGAAAACCCGTGATGATTTCTTCGAGGCGTTAACGGCCTTTGCCGGATGCCTGAAAGTGGCACTGCAGTCCGCCACCTTCTTCACCGACAAGAGCTTTACGGAACAAGACCGAAACCTCTATAAAGAAACCGTAAAACAGATGTCCAGCCTGCGCCAGTGGGCGATGCAGGTCAGTGGAGAGCAGGTCAATTATGACGACTACGCCGAGCAGGTGAAAAAACTGCTGGATAAGCATGTCACCGGCGTTGAGGTTCGTGAACCGGATGGCGTGTATGAAGTCGGTAAAATGGGTAAGAGCGAAAAGCCCGAAGAGTGGGACAACAATAAAACCCGCAATGAAACCGACATCATTAAAACCCGTGTGACGAAGATGATTGAGCAGGAGCTGCGTGATGATCCGTATGCTCAGGAGGCCTTTTCCAGACTCCTGCGTATGGCAATCGAAGAGGCTGAAAAACTGTTCGACCATCCACTTAAGCAGTACCTCTTATTCCGTGAGTTTGAAGAACAGGTTGAAGCCCGTAAGCTCAGCGATATCCCGGATGCACTGGCGGTAAACAAGCATGCTCAGGCGTATTACGGTGTATTTAAAAAAGAGCTACCTGAGGTTTTTGTGGTAAAAGACGTTCAGGTGCAGGATAAGTGGACGAAGCTGGCTTTTGAAGTGGACAGCATTATCGTTAGAGCGGTGGCAGAAAACTCCCTGAACCCCCAGGACATTGAGAAAGTCGTTAAGACAAGTCTGCTACCACTGCTGTTTACGGCCTGCCGGGAAATTGGTGCCGGAATGAATCAGGTTAACCGTATTGTGGAAACCATCATCCAGATACTGCGCGTTGGTTTGATGAAATCATGAGTGAAAAAGAATCGCCATCA
>NZ_WMJZ01000045.1 GCF_009711095.1 Intestinirhabdus alba | reverse complement strand
TGATGCGCCGCGCGATAAATGCGCCCATTTCCGTGAGATAAATGGCATCGCTGCGGCGTTTCAATATTTGCAAAAGAATTACAATCCTACCGCTTCATCCTTCCTCTGACTATCTACCGGAAAATACCGATAGAGCGTCGATAATCCCACTCCGTAGATTATGGCCAGTTGCTGGCGAGTATGTCCCCTGGCCAATAGTCTCCCAATCTGTTCCCGCTCATGCGGTTTTAATGCATTGGGCCTTCCACCTATGCGTCCCTGTGCTCTGGCTGCTGCCAACCCGGCCAGTGTTCGTTCGACGATCAGCTCACGTTCCATCTCCGCCAGTGCTGACATCACATGGAAAAAGAAGCGCCCCATGGCAGTGCTGGTATCAATACTGTCTGTTAAAGAGCGGAAGTGGGCACCGCGTTCATGTAATTCTGATATCAGTGCGATCAGGTTCTTAACGCTGCGCCCCAGCCTGTCCAGTTTCCACACGACCAGGGTGTCTCCGCTATTAACGCACTTTAAAGCGCGTTTCAGACCGGGGCGGCTGGCAACTTTTCCGCTCATACGGTCTTCAAAAATGCGGTCACAGTTTGCGCTTGTGAGCGCATTACGCTGTAAATCGCTGTTCTGGTCGATTGTTGATACGCGGATATAACCAATGACGGCCATCAATTTTCCTCCTCTATGTCGCGGTAGGAGGATTTTTGCAGATTTCGCTATGTGTAACTGCTTTTCCAAAAACCTTGGTTTAGGCGCAGACAGCGCATTGGGAGCGTTGAACGTATTACTTCCAGCAGCTAACAAGCTCCCATATTTCGATAGCGCGTCTACCGCAGCGTTGACGTCTATCAGTCGCGTCGGTAGGGATATCATCGGAAAAAACACGCTCACTGATATTCTGGCGTACTTAGGATTTACTTTCGGTACGACAGCAAGTGGCGGGTGGATTCGGCTACAGGGAGGCTTTCTTTTTCAGTGGGGGCGTATTGAAAGTGCACAGGCAGGGGCAGGGACGGACGTTCTGTTTCCAACGCCATTTACTACGGCTCCGGCGTACACATTTGGTGTGACCTCCAGTGCATGCAATGTATATGTTTGCGAAGGTTCAAGCCAAACCAAGCTGAACAAAGTTCGCTGTATCAGTTACGAAAACAAAATGTCTGATACGGCAGGTTACTACATTGCAGCGGGGTTCTAATGGGACATTATTCATTTTCAGCATCAAAAAATACGTTTTATGCGAATGTACTGAAAGAGATTCAGTACATGCCTAATGGTGCGTGGCCAGATGATGCGATCGACATAGATGATAATTTACATCATGCATATACCAGCACACCTCCAGATGGAAAACGGCTGGGTAGTGAAGATGGACAGCCGGTATGGATTGATATTCCCCCGCCGACAGATGAGGAGTTAATAGCGGCAGCTGACTCCGAAAAGCAGAGCCTGATAAATGCTGCAAATAATTATATGAACAGCAGGCAATGGCCCGGTAAAGCGGCCATTGGACGCCTGAAGGATGACGAGCTGGCACAATATAATCTCTGGCTAAATTATCTCGATGCGCTGGAAGCAATAGACACCTCCAGCGCGCCGGATATTAGCTGGCCGTCTCAGCCGGTGACTCTGGTTCAGTAAACTCGATACCATTATATAAATAGCCCTGCCGAATATAGGCGGGGCATTCAACCCATATTAATGAAGGATGGAACCGCCCTTCTGGGTCAATGTCAGTTAATTCTATCACTTCGTTATTTTCAATACGTGCCCACATATAATCACCATTCAATAATAACAATACCGTCAGCGCCATCACCGGCTTTAGATGCCACCCCACCAACGTTACTCGCACCACTTCCGCCCCCACCAGGTCCCTTTGCTGCTGTACCGTCCATCATGGAGGTATGGAGATTGCCTGCCCCTCCTGGCCCGCCACCAGACCCTGTGCAATACGTAGTGCCAACCCACAGCGATCCAGAGGCTCCGGGGCCGAGAGAGCTGTTAACATCTCCACCTGAACCCTCACCCGCTATTCCGGCGGATGGGATGCCGCCGCCGCGACCACCTGTAGCGGAAAGATAAGAACCAAAAGACGATGATCCTCCTGCATTGCCTGAGGCTGTCGACGACGATGATTGAGGTGCAATCCCCCCTGCACCGACCGTAATTTGAACTGACTCAACACCAGTAAGGTCCAGCAAAGCTTCTGAAACACCGCCGCCACCGCCACCGCCACCGCCCTGATTCCGGCCACCGCTGCCGCCTGCACCGATGACCTTAACTTTTGCTTTGCGTCCATTTTTTATTTCATCAGGCACCACCCAGTCATTTACCCCGGCAGCAGAAAATACAACTCGATTTTTCAAACCAAAAGCTGATGCTCCCAAATGAAGGTTTTGAAGAAAGGCTGCCTTATCGGGAATATCCGCACCGTTCTGGTCTTTGGCCAGTTTCTCCGCCAGCTTGTTCAGCACTGTGGTCGCAAAGTTTGGATCGTTGCCAAGGGCATCAGCCAGCTCTTTCAGCGTATCCAGTGTTTCTGGGGCTGTACCTGCAAGCGCAGCAATCGCCCTCGCCACAAATTCTGTCGTCACCAGCTTTTTGCTATTGTCATTAGCTGCAGGCGTGGGGGCCGTTGGCGTACCCGTGAATGTTGGGCTGGCCTTCGTCGCGTACTGGGTATGCGGGTCGGCCGCTGCGATGTGTTTCGCGAGATCTGAACCGCCTTTTTCAACCTGTTGTTTCAGGTATGAAGTACGGCTGGCCAGCTGTTTAGCCTGACGGTTAGAAATTCCGTCAGGCCCGCCCAGTACGGGGTCGGAGACCTCAATCTGGTAGATGCCGTCTTCCCACTGCGGGGTTTCAGGTAGGTTTGCCATAATTAACTGCTCCCGTGGTTATAGCTGCCGTCATAGTTGACGGTGTTGTTGTAGCGAATGGCGACAGACTGATACTCCAGACTCGCCAGATGGCAGCGGGCCGGAGCAAAGGCAGCGAGCGTCTGACGTAACAGTGCTGCCTGATCGTTAGTGATGGGCTGTTTAAGGATGACGCGATAGACCGCCCAGGCTTCCGCATCGCCGTGGACAAAAAGCCCGTTATAACTGTGTTTGCCGTCGTATCCGATCTGGCCAGTGCCTTCAATCAGATCCACCTCACCGAAGCCAAAACGGCGGATAATTTCCCGGATTGACCACGGCGTCCCTTTGTAGCGGTGCAACTTGATGGCGGATTTGATGAGCGTGCGACGTACATCGTCTGACTCCGCCAGTTCCCAGCCGTCACCGAACAGCGAGAACTGCTCGCCCAGCCATGGCAGTGCAGAGCTGTCGACAATATCGACGAGGTAGACCATCAACACGCTCAGGTCGATGCTGTCCAGTCTTCCGGCCAAATTGCCCAGTGCCCTGAAGCTGATATCACCCTCAAGTGCTGGCGGGAGTTTTAGCGTCTCAGCCATCGACAACTCCCGTGATAGTTACGTTGATGGCGGTACAATTAGCCCACTCATTCTCTGCAAGAACAACAAGTTCAAGGCCGGGTAGTTCAACCTGGTAAACGCCGCTGACAGTCAACACCGCGTTAATTTGTCCGGGGACGATATCCACGCCCAGCTTGGTTCTTCGGGCTGCGACCCAGTTCTGGATGGCGTTGTTTGCCTCGTCTTTTACCGAGTTGGCATCCTGATTGCGGTAGATGGTGATCTGGGCATCTATGGTGTAATCCACCTGCACGGGCGTTTTAGCCCGCACGGTATCAGTGAGCGGCCTGACTTTTTCGTCTGAGCAGAAGCTCTCTACCAGAGTGAGGATGCTGTCGTCCGGCAGGCCGGTACTGAGCAGCGGATACAGTTCTACGGTGCCGGGAACCGGGGAGAGCACAGCGACGTCGACGATGTTGGGATGGGCCTGCATGGCATGAAAGCGGTATGCCATACGGCTTCCGGCGTTGGTGAATGACTCCGGGGCCAGTTTGATACGCTCGCGGAGCCTGTCATTGTCTTCCTGCTCTGAACCGCCAGAACTTGCCATCAGATTGGTCACCTGCAGGTCGACGTTATCAATCTCATCGAGCAACTGACTGACCTGCGCAGGTTGCCAGCCATTGCCAGCGGCTCCCGGTTCGGTACAGGTGGCCGTGGCATTGACCAGAAGCAATCCGGCTTTCAGCACCACGTCCGTATCGGTGGCAAAAATAATGCTGTCGGAAGCGCTGACGCGGGTGCCTGCCGGAATCAGCACATCAATGGCCAGTGCCTCATCCACGGAGAACTGGAGAGTGGTGGTGGCAGGCTGCGCGGCAAGGCGGTAAACACCGACCAGTTCACCGAGGTAATCAATCATCGGCTCACGGGCAAAGGCGACCAGATTCTGTTTGGCCGCTTCCTGCGCCGCTACCCTGACCAGCATTTCGCGGTATGCCCACAGGTCAATCAACAGGCGCTCAGCCTGGGCGGGGTACAGCGTCTTGCCGGTTGCGGCTTCGTACTGAGCAATCATTTCAGCCGTGATTTTGTCGGCATCGCGTTCAATAAAATCGGGTTCTGTCAGCGCCATAAAAGCTCCTGAGTCCGGGGCTGTCCGTCAGAGCCTTTCCAGCTCACCCGGAGCGTAAGATGTTCACCGTCGACGGCGGGTTTAACCGACATAAGCTGGCAGCGAGGCTCCCAGCGCCGGATGGCATCAACGGACTCGCGCACCACATGTGGGATAGCCCGGTCGATGGGCCAGTCGATATAAAGATGCAGGTTGCTGCCGAACTCCGGGCGATGCGGGTCGCTGCCGCGAGGAGTTCGCAGGATGATTTGAATGGCCTGCCAGATATCATCCAGCCCCCGGACGATTTCGCCAGGGGCCTGCAGGGCCGGTTGCCAGAATACGGAAGTTGTTTTCATGGGGGCAGTATTGCCCCTGTGCGGGAACGCCGATATTAAAGGCGTTTAAGAAGGTCAGTGGGAGTGATGATTGGAGTTCTGGCCGTCAGAGAGCATGCTGCCTGTGGAGTGGGCATTGCCGTTGATTTCAAGGTTGCCGTTCACCGTGGTGGTGTCAGCGGTCAAATCAATGGTTTTCCCCTTCAGGCTGATACCTACCGCAACCTCGATTACTACGCGCTCGATACCACCTTTGACCGTCAGCGTATGGGTCGCGCGGTTATAGCTGAACTCTGCGCCATCCGCGTATTTCGTGCCCCGGACGTTTTTGTCGCTGAACGGTGGCTTATCGACGTCTGAATACACCGCGCCCAGAATGACACCATCCTCGCCGTTGGCATCGAGCAGCACCTCAACCTGCTCCCCCACGTCAGGTAGCCAGTAATCCTTGTTATCCTGGGTGTTGCGCTGCAGTACGTTAAGCCAGTTAGTGCGCAGGTTATCGCACTCAGGCAGACGAACGCGGGCCTGAACCTTGTCGGCATCGACGGCGCTGACCGTACCGACCTGACGGGTGACGCCTGCCATTATTTTTTCTCCTTTATTACCGTGGACGTGCTGCCGTCCGGTTTATAGACGGTCAGCGTCTGGGTTTTTCCGGTCTTTTTACCTTTCTTCGCTTTGCCCTGCGTAACCGGCCCTCGTGCCACTTCCAGTTCGGTGATGTAGCCGCTGTTACGGTCAAACGCATGGCGGGCAGTAGTTATCAGCCATGGCCCGGATAACTGACCAAAACCCACCAGTTCAATTTTGTTGCCTGCAGTCAACTGAGGCGTCCCCATCAGCGACAGCGAGCCGTTCTGCTGGTATTCGTTATGCCTGGCCAGCGCCGAATCTGCTTTAATCCGGGCGCTGTCCGGATCACTGACGCGGCTGTTGACCTTCAGTGAGTCGGCACTGGTGACCTTACCGCCTTTGGTTTGTTTGTCGCTTTCGCTGGTACCGCCATCAGCTTCGTAGACGATCAGCTTTTTATCGCTGCTCTTCTGGTGTTTTACCTTTGCGGATTTGTAGACGCGGTTGATGGTGTCACGCAGGGAAAAGCTGGCCACATCCTGTGGCTTCAACTGTTTTACCGGCTCCTGATCGCGCAGCGTGGCCAGATGAGAGAAAATCAGCTGGTCGCTGACCACTTTCACGGCATAACCATACTCGCTGGCCAGTCGACGCAGGAAGCCCACGTCCGTTTCAGCATACTGGGTCACCCGGTCAATTTTGATGGACTCAATACTGCCAACCAGCTTCAGCTGATGCTTTTTGGCAATCCGTCCGGCTATAGCCGCCAGCGTGGTGCTCTCGAAACCACGACTGGATTTTGTCCGCAGGGCGTTGTTGACCGACGTGGCCACGCCCCGGATAGCGACAACGGACGCGGGCGAACTCACCTCGATCTCGTCTATCGAGAACGTACCACAGGACAGCAGCTTCTCGCCCTGATAACCCATTTTCAGCGTCAGCGTGTCACCCTTGCCCGGATACCACTTATCCAGCCAGCGGCCATCGGTGTCGTCCAGCTCCACCTCAATGGTATCGGACTCGCTTTTGATGTTATCGCTGTAGGTTACGCGGGTGACATAGGGGGCGATATCGGTGGTGATGTTCTTCTGCAGATACCACAGCGTGAACACCGGACTCAGAACATCGCTGACGCCGGTTAACGCTGATGCGACCTGTGCAGTGCTGTTTATCTCAGCCATGGGGCAATATCCTCTTCTGTGGTGGCTTCTTCAGCCTCGATAACCGGGATCAGTAACAACAGCCCGGAGGGCAGCACCGGCGTAATGGCCACGTGCGGATTGGCGGCAATTATCCGGGGATAGCCCAGTGGGTCGCCGTAGTACTGCCATGCCAGAGAGTCCCAGCGCTCTCCGTCACGGGTAACATGTTCAAGAAACATCACACACTCCTCGCCAGAATTTTAGCTGCCATGGTGCTTAACCCCGGCGACATACGAGTGAAGGTGGTGCTGGCGGAGTTAAGCTGCCCGGAAACGGCATCCAGCGCTGCCTCGATATTGCTGCCGTCCACGCCGCTCAGCGAAGACTGTGCCTGTTGTACATACGTGGCCGCATCGCTGGTGGCTCTGGCCAGACTGATGGCATCAGGCATGGATTCAGAGAGCGCATTGAATGCCGGAACGCTCTGGCCTAACGCCCCGGACACGTTGCCCAGTCCGCTCATCAGCCCCGGCACGCGGGTCAGCGCGACGGCGGGGTTATCCTTCATTTTCTGCGCCACCCGAACGGCGCTGATGGTGGTCTGGAGAACAGACTGCGCCTGTTTGGCATAGTTGACGCCGTCGCGAACGTACTGCGCCACCCCGGAGGGAGAAGGTACGGCACCGGAGACCGCCCCGACGCCGGGAACCTGCGTGCGTATCGCAGGAGGCTGTAGCGGGTTCTTCGGGTCGCCGATGTACTCCCGGAGAGATGCGGTGGCATTGACGGCCAGCACGTTGCCTGTGCTGTCGGTCTGCTCGCTGGTCGCGGTCACGTCGGTAATCACAAACCAGCCGCGATAGTCACCGTTGCCGAAAACCAGTGCCAGCGCCTGATGGGCTTTCATGGCCGTTCTCAGTCTCGCCAGCTCCACGTCGGGCACACAATAATGCTGATGGAAGACCAGGCTTATCTGGATTTCGTCCAGCTTGTCGCCGACGAACTGCAGGCCGGGCTTACCCTCTATGCGGGCATGTTCCGCATAATCGACACCGAAAGTGGCCTCAAAGCCGTCCCAGTAGGTAATCAGTTCAAACTCAATATCACCCAGTACCGCAAACATTATTCGTACCCCCGACGTTGTTTCTGAGCCAGCAGACGCTCCAGCATTTTCTCCAGTTCATGCAGGCTCATATTCAGTGCGCCGGTCAGTCCGGCAGGCGCTGCGGTTTCTTTGCCATTGAGGAAAAACTGAGGATTAAAGCTGACCTGGATACCGCCAGATGTTCCGCCGCCAGTTGCAACTGCGCCACGACCTGAATATCCCGCAGCCATGATTTCCGGCGACGGGATACGGGGAACATCGGGAGTCATCTCTGTTGCCAGGCGTTGTCCGGCGAGCGCTGCCAGTGGTGTGGTACGCTGCAGGCCGATAGCGGCACCCTGCGCGATGTTGTCACCAAAGCCCATAAACACGCGGCTCGGCGAATGGATACCCAGCTTTTCCTTGAACCAGCCGCCGACACTGTCACCCATATCTGTGGCGGTGGTTTTGAGCGACTCCCATTTGTTTTTGATGCCGTTTATCAGCCCGTCGATAAGATGGCCACCGAAGTCAGTGAACTTCGCGGGCAGATCAACGCCGAGATATTTCAGCGCAGCCGCAAAGGCTTTATAGAGCAGACCAACCGGCGACCAGTTAATCAGCAGTTTACCAATCCCCACGATACCGCCGTTAAAAGCCTCTTTAATGTCAGCCCAGCGCTGTTTGAACCAACTGCTGACAGCCCCCCAGTTACGATAAATAAGATAAGCCGCCGCCGCGACGGCGGTGATAGCAAGACCAATGGGATTCATCAGCAATGCCCGCCCAATCCAGAGAACGGCACGCCCGGCGATCATAATGCCGCGAACCAGCCCACCTGACAGCACACCACCCAGTGTTCTGGCTCCTCTGGCGACGGCGCTGAAGCCGGTCACCAGCCAGCGAAGTTTGCCGCCTTCACCCAGCGCGAGTGTCAGGCGAAGCCAGTTGGCCCGCAGGAGCACGGCATTTTTCCAGACGTTGACGAAAGGTGAAATAAGGAGATTCAGCCCGAGCTTGAGGCCGATGGTTGCCATCTTGAACGCAAGTAATGCGCCAATCACTTGAATTGTGCCGCTCACGAGTTGCGGATTAGCCGCAATCCATTTTCCAACGCTGTTCATTAAGGGGATGAATGTTTCCCCCAGCTGGATCAACGCCGGACGTAATGATTCTCCGATGCTAATGGCCGAGTCGTTAAACCCAATCTGCGTTCTGCGCCAACGTCCTTCGAGCGTATCATTTTGTTTCGCTGCATCCTTGTCCAGCGTAGACATTGCAGAGGGAGTGTTCATTTCCTGCTTGTTAGATTGGTACTTATCCCAGCCCTGACGCATAGACAGTAGATGGTTCACGGTCTGGATATCGGTAAAGACTTCCGCCAGTCCGAAGGACTCCATCAGCCTCTGCTGGCCTTCCTGATCGCCTCTTGAGCCTGCCGCCTTCCATTGCTGCACAAATGCCTTGCCTTTACCGTCGATAAACCGGTTGGCAATCATCAGGGAGGCTTCATATTGAGAGAACCCCTGGGCTACATAATTTTGCATTGATCCCTGGTAATCCACGCCAGCCTTAGCGTATTTCTGCGTGGTATCTCCGCGTCCCATTGCCGCCAGCCAGTTTGACATATTGGTGACGGCCTCTTCCGCTGAGCCGCTGCCTTTACCCACTTCCAGACTGGCTACGATCTGGGTTATGGCGTCTTTGCCGTAAATACCACGTGCAGCGAAGGCTTTGGCCATACCGGGTAACGCTTTCGCCATATCCTTCAGCTCAAACGAGCCTAGCTTGGCCCCGGTTGCCGCAATCCCAAACGCCTGCTCCAGCTCTTTGGCATCGGTAATTTTCAGCGCATCGCTAAAGGCATAGGTCATTTTTGCGAGGTCAGTCATATCTGCTTTGGTGGCCGTGGCCGCTTTACCGAGCATCCCGGCAAAGGTCGCTGCCTGCTGCGGATTCATGCCATCGGCAACCAGTTGACCAACGCCGCTCAACAGAGATTCCTGGAGCTGATTGACCTGCAGGGATGCCCGACGAATGGCAGTACCGATGGCCTGTTCCTGCCTTGAATCCAGATCACCGGTGACACTGATATCGCGTAGCTGGGATTCAAACGATGAATATTGTTTGACAGAGGCCATGACCGGTGCGCCCAGCGTTCGGGCGATACCATAAGTCTCTGCTCCCTGTCCATAGAGCGCCATGCGGTTAGCTTTCAGCGCGTCACTGGTGGCTGATACTGCTGACAGACGGCGCTGCTGGCGTTCAATTTGCTCCATTGTGCGGCTTACCCGCAGCAGTTCGCTGTTGAGGCGCTGCATCCGGGAAGAGCCTAACTGGCCATAACGTTCAGTTGCACGAGTTAAGGCATTCTGGCGTTCCTGCAGGCGGCGCGATGTATCGCCCAGGGAATCTAGGGCGCGTCGGGTGCCACTGACGGCTGAGCGGAAGCTGCTTCCGACAATGCCGCCAATAATGACGCCGACTGAAAATTCACTGGCCACGGTTGTTATCCTCTGAAAGCGGAAAAACGGAAGGAAAATGTCTGAGAGCCATGCAGAACAGCCGCGAGGGGCGGCTGTTAAGTGATGAGTCGTTACTGATTGTCGCCGAACTCGCTTTTGATTTGCTCTTCAGCCTGCTCCAGCCACATCTCCAGATCGTCAGTATCGAGGGCATCAATCTCCCCCGGCTGAAATCTAAACCACCTCGCCAGCAGCCCCTGCGCCTGCATCAGCGTTTTCGTCGCTCTTGCCCAGCCCAGTGACTTGCTGAAATCGTTTCTGCAGCTCCATGTAATCGGCAAGATCCATGTTATCGAGGTCTTCGGGGAGAATACCGGTGCTACGGGCAATGAGCGGTTCGTCCCAGTCAGCCGGGTCTTTACTGATTTTGCGCACCTGCTTCAGGTCTTTGACCGTCAGGCGTTTCAGTTCAACCTGCTCAACTCTGGTGCCTGCTGCGGTGGTGAAGGGGTAAGACAGCTTAAAAGTATCGGATTGGGTCTGTGACATGATCGTGCTCCTGTGTAAGTTCAGAGCAGTATGTCTGGAGGTGGACGTGACGGATATTAAAGGGGATTAAGAAGAAAGGGGCCGAAGCCCCTGTGATATCAGTGAGTGCGAAAGCCTTTGCAGTTACGCAGGAAGGCGATAAGAAGCGCCTTTCCTTCAGATTTGCCGATGCCGGTGAACCAGTGGTCAGGTGGCTCCCATGCCTCAATCAGGTCAGCGAGCTTCCGTGCTTTAGAGCGGGTGCAGTCAATCGGGTCATTGGTTTTCTGGGTATTAAAAAGGTTTTCCACCCCCGGAATATCAAGGATGGTAAACCACGTACCATTTCCCATGCCAATCGAACCACAGTTCCCGCCTTTATCTTCAATCTCGACGGTCACCGTCAGCCCCCGATATTGATGCGGTAGTCAGTCAACTGGTCAACGCCGCCGACTCGGAAGATGTTGGCCAGATAGTCCAGCTCCAGCAGCTCTTCACCATCCAGTACCTGCTTGATGTACGTGCAGGTGAAGCTGCTAGAGAACTCGGCGTTCTCGTGCTGTTTGAACGTCCCCAGCGGGTTCTTCTTGAACATGATCGTCAGGAATGTGACCAGCGGGATTTCGTCAATCAGCCCCTGCGAACTGTAGCGCTGGACGCTGGAACGGCACTGCAGCGCCAGCGACTTATACGGGTTCGCAGCAGACAGCATCGCGTCGCGGTAAAAGCTGTTCCACTTGATCTCACCCTCCAGCTTGTCGAAGCCTGCCGGGAGTTCCACTTTGCCCACCATCCCCAGCGCCTTATGCTCCTGCATGGTCATGGAGACGTCCGGGAGTTTGACCTCCTCGGCCCGGCCCAGCAGGTTAGCGCCATCCAGGTAGATGTTGGCATTCGTGATGCGGTTGATCTCAATCTTTGCCATCAGCTATTCCCCTTCAGGGTTAACAGATATTCCGAGGTGATCTCGGTCTCAAACGTCAGTCGCTCCAGCGGTGGTGGTGGCGTGTATTTGTAGCTCAGCAACAGGTGACCGGCGGCAAGCTCCGTCTCTTCGTTGCGGGCCGGATCAAACCAGCAGCTGAAGCCCAGCAGCGCACCGTCGCCAATCAGCTTGCGACCGTAGGCGTTGACCGACTCCGTCAGCGCATCAATCAGCGCCTGGGTAATCGGCATGTCGATGTACTGCTGGCTGAAGTAACGCAGGGACTCGTTGATCACATCACCGGTACGGCGAACGTTCTCAAAGTTGCGCATATGGGTGACCGTTGGCCATGCCGCCATACGGTTGCCCCACAGACGCAGGCCGCTGCCGTAGCTGCTGAAGACCGTGGTGATGCCCTGTTCGTTGAGCAGGTTCACCTCGCTCTGCGGGTCGTCAATCATTGCCGACAGCTGGCGCTCCACGCCGGTGATACCCAGAATTTCCTGGTTGGAGGACGACCACCAGTAGCCCTTGTCCAGGTCGACTTTGGCACGCAGACCTGCAGCACGCTGGCTCAGCGGCTCCAGCCGTTCGCTGTTGGTGGCCGCGTCGTACACCTTGACGTGCGGGTAGCACAGACGGACGCGGTCGGAGCTGGTGTTGAAGTTAATGGTGCCTTCCGGGCCACGCCCCGCCAGAGCCTGCGCAAAAGTGGTACCAATCGGCGCGTCGATGTAGGTCACCGCGCCCAGCTTCTCAGCCATGGCGATAAGCTCAACCGAGACGCTGTTCTGGGTGCAGAAGACCGGGGCAATCAGTATTTTTGCGAAGTAGCCAAACAGGTTGAAGCTGTCGTTAAGCAGCTTCATGCCGGTACGGTTGCCCGCAGCGTTAACGGCACCGATGATATCAGCCGGGGTGACTTTAGTTGGATCAGCATAGTTATAGCTGGCCTTCACCGTTGCATCTGCGGCAATGCTCTTACCAAGGTTGGTAATCACTCCGGTCTGTGCATCAAGCGAGTAGTCCTGACCTTCCACATAAGGCTGGCCATCGCTGTCCGGTTTCAGTACCAGCTGCGCGACCACCGGATTAGCCAGCTGTGCCTTGCCCGTCGCCTTGTCGAACGTTACATCTTCATCGGCCACAGCGGTTTTATGCACAGCCGGATCAAGCACGTTAATGACCAGAACGGTGCCTGCCCCATGGTCGTAGATCGCATCCAGCGCCTGCGGAATGGTAAAACCGGTGAGCTGGCTGCCAAACGCCGCTGCATCTTTCTCAGACAGGCACTGCACCAGCGTATTGACGTCCCCCATCGGGGCGGTACCAATCAGGCCAATGACGGCAGACTTCACCGTTTTTACCGGGCGGGCACCGTTTTCCACCTCAATGGTTTCGACGCCATGCAGATAGTTAGCTGCCATGGGAGTCCTCCGTTTTCACATCGTTGTCGCCGGCGTTCCTGCGCTTTGGTGACTGCACAACCGGTGTGTTGGCGGGTTTAGTCTCTTCAGATACCGGTGTCAGATGCTTCAGCGCCACCAGTACCTTCACATAGTCATGCTCCTCCGGCAGGGAAACATTCTTCCCCGGCCAGAGCAGGATTTCGGTTCCGTCCGACAGCGTGACGCCGCTGGCCGGGCCGGAATAGCGGTATTCTTTCATCACTCGCTTTCCTCATAGTTCACTTCGGTTAACAGCGGGCCGGACGGTAAATCGCTGTCTTCGATAAAGACGCTTTCAGTGGCAAAGTCGAGGGCGTACTGCCACAGCCCCTTGACCTCACCGATAAACACCTCGCGGGTCAGCCAGATGCGACGGCGGCAGTTCGGCGGGGTGTAGCCACCGAGGATGCGACGGACTGCATCCAGAACGTCAATCGCGCCTCTTTTACCGTTGAGCTGGCGGAAAACTACCGTGACGCAGAGCTGGATAGTCTGAGTCTGGAGCACCGCACCGATATCATTCGGCTTATCGAAGCGCGACCCGGCATAGCTCACCAGCAGCGCCCCAACCGGATGATTCAGGCGATACTCAGCCGGTTTCTCCGGGAAGTACTCCACCTGCAGCTGCGGCAGCTTCTCCCGTAACCGGGTCAGTACTGCATCGAGGACGGGCAGAACGTTCATCAGTATTTCTCCAGTAAGCCATCGCGCCCGCCAAAGGTGGGGCGACGTGCCCGCGCCCGGATTTCACCGGACTCAGGCACGTCTTTTTGAGTGGACTGCAGCCCCAGCGTCAGCTTGTTGTCACGCAACCCCTCCAGCTGTCGCCGGGCCTCTTTGTGGTCATCCTTCACGGTATCCGGGACAGCCCCTTCCGGGCGGCGGGTGTAGAGCCGGTAACGCACCAGCGTGATGGCAATGTCCCGCAGAACGGTCGGTATTTCCGCCAGCGGCAGGGTATAGCGTCCGCGCAGATGGGCATCAATCAGTTCATCGGCATAGCGAATACAGCTGTCCACCACCTCAGTTTTCACCGTCGCGGGCGAGTCGAAGTCCAGCTCCTCATTGGTGAGCTGGATTAGCGTCCGCTCAGGAACCTGTTCAAGCAAATCCGCGAGGGTGCAGTACATATCACACCCCGCGCAGGATACGGATAACGTCACCTTCGGCCAGCGCCTCATCCAGCGCAATCCCGGCAGAAATGCCCGCCGGGGTCTCGCCCGATGCGGCTGTCTGGGGAACGGCGCAGGCATTCTCATCCGACTGGACGTTCTGCCCTTTAGCAATCGCAGCACCAGCCTCGACGGCAACAATACCCAGTACGTTGACCGGCGTTACATCACCGGCAGCAGCATCCACCTCTGCCACACCGAGCGCCACGGCACCGGCCTGACAGGGGCCATTATCGGCACCGACAAAGCGCTGTTGCGTCAGCGCCGCGCTGGCCGTCACGGTGGTGGTCAGAATGACCTGTTGAGTTGTACCCATGACCGTCTCCTTATTTCACGATGTTGGTGACGAGATACCCGGCATCGCCACCGACCACGGCGACTTTGTAGATATCGGTATAACGGCAGTACTTCACTTTGCCGCCGACACCGTCGTATTTATCCGCCACCGGCATCCCTTTACGGCGCAGGGTGTAACCGAATGACGGCTCGTTTTCGTCGGCGCTGTCGGTGCCTGGTTGCGGTTTGCCAACGTAATGCAGCATCAGGTTGTCACCCCAGATATCGGTCGGGACTTTGTCCTTGTTCTGCGCGTCTTTCATGGAGGCCATGGAGACCGGCTCGCCGATCGCCACATCTTCCAGTTGGAAAAGGTCTTTCAGAATTTCGATGGTGATACGCTTGCGCTCGTTGGCTCCAATCGCGGCCTGAATCGCCGGGTGGAACTTCAGCAGCGACATGACGCTGGCCCCCATGGTCATCAGGTTTGGGCGCAGGCCGGTTTTGTTACGTACCGCCTCAATGCCACCTTCAATAATGCCAATTGGATCACCTTTACCACCGACCCAGCGTTCAGCAGCTGCCAGTGCTTTAACGGACGATGCCGGGTAAACGTTTTTGTCCTGCGCCAGACGGGCCGCATACAGTTCGCGCTTCAGGTTGACGCCACTGGTCACGCGACGAATGGCCTTGGCCTCTTCGTTGAACATCGACTCCGCCTGCTCGCGGTAGTCCACCGGCGCGGCCAGATCGTGCTCGTTAAGAACCAGATCCAGTTTGCCGGTCTTCTCACGTACCAGGACGTTACTGTCAGCCCCCACGGCACGCTCGGTGTCGTACTCAACAAAGGCGGATTTACCGAAGGTCGGGACGGTCACACCTTCCTTATCGGTCTGGACAATGGGGAAGATGCGTTCGCCGATAAATGCGGCATTTTTATAACCGCGAGCGATGCTGGTCAGCACCGGGTCAACAACGCGCTTACCCTTTAAATAGTCAGACATGTTCTCTCCTTAATTACAGGCAGCAGGAGACAGCAGCGTCGTAGCTGATGCCTTCTTTTTTCGACAGTTCCAGCGCTTTCTGATGCAGCGCCAGACGTTCCGGGTCGGCTTCAGCGAACTCTGCTGACGTCGTTTTGATCTCCGTGTTCACGCGGTCTTTGGTCGCGTGCTCACTGAAATTCAGTACCGGCTCAGTGCTGTCCAGCAGCGTCTTAAACGCCGTGGCCAGAGGGGTGCGGATATCGCCTTCGGCAAACTCAACCGGCTTGTCGCCTGCAGAGACCGCGTCCAGAATGGCCACGACAACCGACTTCGCTTTAGGAGCCAGTCGGCCATCGCCAACCAGCTTCTCGGCAAAGGAGACGTTGTCCGCGTGCAGTTTGTCCTGCTTAGCCTTCGCTTCCTGTTCCGCCCGCTGGGTGGCTTCCGCTTTCAGACGCGTGTTTTCCGCCTGAAGCGCTTTGATTTCTTCTTCAGTCATGGTGCTGTTCTCTTTTTGAGGGGTGGGATTGTGTTCACTGAAGTCCGGTTCAGACTTCCCGGTGTCGCGGTAAGCCTCTTCACGCAGGGAGTCCACCTGCCATGAAGGAAGCACCTTGTCGGTCTCGTCCAGCCCGAACTGGGCGATCAGAAAATCGCGCAGACGGCCCCATAAAGAGGCGTTGGTGATATCACTCCAGTCGGCAAACTCCACGACGCCTTCTTCTTTCTCACCAAACGAAACCTGCTTCAGCCCCTTAATGGAAGGTGGCTGCGCCCCCAGAAAACCGACATGACGCAGGTAAAGCGTGCCGGGCTTCGGGTTGTTCGGTGAGTCAGGGAGATAGAACGAGGCGGAGACCTTCTTGAAGCGTCCGTTGCCCACCAGTTCGGCAAACTGCGGGTCGAGCTGGTCAGGCTCTGCCAGCAGATCGCCGCCGTTAAGCGACAGGGATTTCACCCAGCCCCACGCCGGGTCTTCCGTTTTGGGGTGGCCAATAACGAGTGGTGCTTCATGGACGGACGGGTCATAGGCTTTCACGCAGGCGGCAAGATCGCTTTGCGTGAACGGCAGTTTCGTGCCGTGCATATCGGTATGAGTACCGGCTTTAAAAATGTGAATGGCTGGCATTTTGCTGTCCCGCGTTACGTTGTCGGGGACAGTCTGTGGAAAAAGCGTCAGCAGCGCTTTTAATCTGCTTTAGAAAAAATCGGGGGTATCAGTACGGGGAACGTCACGCTGCGTGCGAATAGTGGTGCGAAGCGGGGGCTGTAAAGCCTTTATAAAGGTAATACAGCCCCTCAGCGGCTGGCAATGATAAATCACCCGCCTGCAGAGACAAAACTCAGCGACGGGCCGCTGCTTCAAGATGGCGGACAATCGTATCGAGAATGGGGACAACCACTTCAGGCTGCAGTTCACCGTCCCCCGTCAGCGGCAGGAACGGACGGGCAGGAAGTTCAACGGACTCATTACGTCCCGTTTTACCACCGAACTGGTGAATCGGCCCATAAACAACATTAGTGCCAACCGCTGCCTGCCGGTCATCATGGTCGGTTGATACTGACCCCATCAGACGCCCTGTATCCTGCAGCGTTTGCCCGTCGCGCTCCTGCGCTGCCAGTGAGGGAGTCCACCCCGGACGCCCCTCATCGAGAAAGTTAAACTGCGTTTCCGCCAGCAGGGTTCCGGCGATTTTGCGCATCGCGGGTTCCAGGTCTGTGGCAGCAAGGTCCAGCGCACGAAGGCTCCGGCGCAGGGATTCATCGTTAATGGTGACATTGACCAGGTTATCGGAAGCCATCGTTATCCTCTCAGTTCCTGCTGTGCCAGCGGTTGAAGCGTACCCTGATAGCGGGCAAGGTCGGGACGGTATGCAGCCCCCGGCGCATAAGACCAGCCGACGCCGGTGGCCACCTTCGTGGTGCCGGTATTGAAGGTGGCGACGTTCTGCATCTCGCCTGTTTTCTCTGAAACCAGCTTCAGCTCCCATCCCATGGCTGAGCCAGAACCTGACACCTTCAGGCCACGGGCACGCACATCCGCCGCGCTCAGGGCAATTACGCCACAGCGGCAGCGCCAGCCGTTCGGCGGGTAGAACGCCTGCCAGAACGGGTCATCATAGCGCAGCACCAGACCATGCAGCGCCAGATGGCTCTTGCGGGTATGGCTGTCGTTGATGCCGGTATACATCCAGTACGGCCTGTCGTCGACGTTCTCCATCTGCTCAGCCCAGCGACCGGCGCTGTAGAGTACGGACATATTGGTGCGAAAGATGGTGTCGAGCCGCCACGGGCTGCCCTGCTGGATGGTGACCGGCTCGCCCGTTACCGGGTCGGTGGTGTCACGTGGCCCCCACCATCCCTTGCGCTGCAATTCTGGCTCCAGCTCCTTACGGAACCAGCGGTCTGTCTTCCCCTCATCCAGTGCCTGCTGAAGGCGGCTGCGGATATCTTCCAGGATATCAAGGCGGGTCACTTTGGCGACGGTAAAGGCGCGGGCATGGGCATCCTGCCACATCTCCTCCCAGTCCCACGTGAAGCTATACCCTTTGGACTTCAGGTAACTGATAGCCCGTTTGGGGGGCAGCGTCATGCAGTACGCCAGTTCAGCCGTTGTCACGCTCATGCAGACGCCCCCAGACAGTTGCAACAAACATAATCCGTGCCAGCCGTTCCTGCAGGTCTTCAGCGTTCATCTGAGGGTACAGCTCGGCCAGTTCGCCCAGCAGCTCAGACGGGTTGACGCCATCTTCAACCCGCTTAAACAGAGGAGCCAGTACGGGTTCCAGCGTGCCATTTAACGCGCCTCCGTTCATCAGAATATCCAGCGCGTCGTCCAGGGCCTGCTGTGCCTGAATATCGGCATCAATGGCCTCGGCAAATGACAGCGGCAGCATGTTCTTCTGGCGTTCTGACGGTGGTGTCTCGTCAATATCGCCGTCCTGCAGCTGGTACTCACGCTTGAAGTATTGCGGGGTGAAGACCACACCGGCGCGGCTGAGTTTCTCGTCGCGGGTTGCCTGGGTATCGTCGACCGTTCCCTGTTCCCACATCTTCCAGACGGGGCTGGCCACATCGCCAAAGTTCATTGATACCGCCATCCTGATGGCCTGATTCACCGCGCTTTCCACGATATCAGCGTCAGCGTCACGGATATCATCGGTGACCTCCAGTCCGGCCTGCGCGGAGGCGCGGTTACTGTTGGCCTCGGTGGTCTGGTTCTGCCCCAGCAGGGCGATGGAGATTTCACTGCGGGCAAGCGTTATCAGGTTCTGATAAATATCGCTGCTGTCGGCCTTGCCTGCGGCCTCCTTAATTTCGATAGAGGAATCGTCAGGGATAGCGGCCACCGCGTCTTCCACCATTGCCTCCATGGAATCCAGCAGCAGGTCAATCTCACCCTGAGCGGTACCGCGCGGATGCTTGCCGATAACCCACGGTGAGCCGTATTTCTCAGCAAAGCGCACCCAGAACTTCATGCCGCCTTTTTTGAAGGTCACGGGCCAGAAGCACATCGACAGGTCAGGGAAGCCATACGGGTTATCGTAGGTCGCGTCCTGACGCGGTACCACGAACTTATTCAGCGGTACCGGCTCGCCTTCCAGCCCGGCGTCTTTAGCACGAAAGCGCAGCAGGTTGTCATTGTCGAACTGGAACCACTCCGGTGGCTTGCCCACGATATCTGCGATGCCCCAGGATTTAACAGAGCGTCCCCACATGACCTCACAGGGCTGATACCCGTAGAGAACGGCGTCGGTCATCTCGCCGATGATGCGGGACAAATCCAGATCGTCGAGCATATCCCGGATGAAGCTGAATACCCGCGCCGGGGCATGACCGCGCTCAAGACCACGCTCCAGCGACTTGACCGCCGCCTTACGCCTGCGGATGCAGCCGCCGGCCAGCGGGTCGGTACGCAGCTCGCGATAGATGCGGATATCCCGGCCCTGAGATTTCAGAATGGGGTCAGGGTTAGGCAGGTACATCCCCAGCCCGAAAAAGTCGATGGAGCGGCTGCGCGAGGCGATCTGCTCCGTCAGCGTTTTATTGGGTTCGGCAAATTTGACGAACTCACTGGGTGAAACCCAGAGTCCACGGGCCATCAGTAATCCTCCAGCATACGGGCCGCCTGACGACGACGGCGTGAGCTTGCCTTCACCGGCCCTTTGTTAATTTCACGGCTGGCAAAGTACGCCAGCGCCAGTGCGATGGCTGAATCCCCGTGACGCTTGCCACTGTCAGACTTCGCTTTTGAGCGCTGTTCCGGCACGCGGGGAACGCCGTTTACCACCTGAACGGCCCGCAGGTCATCCAGCGTGTCTTCATCCTTCGGTAAATCCACCAGGTTGCCATCTTCCAGCGCAGCCTTGACCGGCGGCATATGCTCGCGATACCAGTTTTCAGTTGGCATCACCTGCTTAACCCGGCTGGAGCCGTAGCGCTGCATGGCGTATTCGGCGAGGTAAGAGCCGTTACCACGGGCATCAAGCGCCGCGCCCATCAGGTTTGGCAGGCCATCCATCAGGTACCAGGCGATTTGCTCCTGCTGTTTGAACGGCACGTTGCGCAGCTCCAGCACGAACGGCACGCGGCGAACCAGGTTCTTCTCCTGCAGCAGGGGATAGTCCACCGACAGGTCACCGCTGCGGCCAAAGTCGCGCCCCAGGAAAGAACGTGCGTCAGCGGGGAGCGCCTCCAGCAACGGTTTCAGATGTGTATCAAGCCACTCCTGCGTCTCGCTCCAGCGGACGTCGTCGGGCTTAAGCTCGTAACCCTCCGGGCAGGTCAGGCGCAACACCGGCGTGCCAGCCGACATACGGGACTCAATCAGGGCGCGGGACAGCCAGGCTCCGCCACCGTTAGCCGGAACACAGTCAAGCTCCTCCGATGCACCGGCACCGTAGAATTTGTATACCGATGCCATCCACGCCTGCTCGGATGCTTGCGACCATTCTTTCCCGGTACGCAGGCAGACGCGGTGGAACAGCCCCTCGGACACAGCCTCCTGAAAAGTAATGCGATGTACGCTACCCCCCTGACGCCCGGCCCGGATATCACCGATAAGCGTATTGAACGGGTTATCGTCACCGTCATGGGTGGAGATAACGCGCACTTTACCGCCCCAGATAAGCATCGCCAGCGCCGCCTTCAGCAGTTCGTCCAGTTGCTCATGGAACGCCGCTTCGTCGATAACGATGATGCCCTGACGGCCACGCAGGTTAGACGGGCGACTTGAAAGCGCGACGACACGAAAGCCAGAGTCAGGGAATTTGATGGTGTAGGTCTTGATATGCTTGTCGTCTTCGTCCTCTTCCCAGAAACCCTCTTCGATTTCACTGGCGGCATAGTTGAATGCCCGTGCCCACATCGCACACGCCTGGATATATTCGACGGTCATGTCCTGGTTATAGGCGATGTAATACACGTTCATCCCGCCCGCAGGGGCTGAAGAGGCTGCTGTCAGCACGTCATCGGACGCCTCAGCCCAGGTGATACCGGTTCGGCGGCTCTTCTCAATTACCTTCAGCGGAGACGTGTCAGCCACCCAGCGCTGCTGGTAGGGCATCAGAACGGCGGGGATATCCAGCGCTGAGGTATCAGGCAAAACGGGAGCAAGCTGGCTCATGAGGCAATCCCCAGAATTTCACGACGCAGCGCCTGTACCGCATCGGTTGACAGTCCACCCTTACGGGCAATTTTCTCGGCGTTGCTGGCCGCCTGCTGCGCTCTGGCCCGGACTTCAGACTGGAACTTCTTGAGGTTGACGGAAGCGCGGGACAGCGTGGCCACGTTCTTCGCCACCTTCGACAGCAGCGCCACGCGCTCTTTAGGGTCGACTTCGCCTTCTTCCGCTTCCTGCAACTGGACGATGCTCTCGAACAGCTCGGTCTGAATCAGGGCGATCACCGCCTCCGAACGTGCATCCTGATCGTCAGCCGCACCTTCGGTCAGCATCCGGGCCGCTTCGGTGGCCGCACGGATAGCGCCATAGCGGCGCTCAATCTTCTGGCCATAGCGATGGATTGCCGATTTACTGATGACGTAACCCTGCTCACGCAGCAGGGACTCCAGCTCGTTATACCCGCTGAAGCCGGATTCAGTCAGCGCCCGCTCAAGCCAGCGACGCACGTCTTCCGGCAGCTTTTCTATCGTGCTGCGTCTGGCCATCATTCACTCCAGTACTTTTCCGGGCGGGCGATACCGGGGCCGCATTCCACGGTGTATTCCACCAGGTCGACGCCGAGTCGGGTCAGGTCGGCAAACCAGTCGCCGGAGGGCTTTTTCTCCAGATCAACCATCTTGCGGTCGGCCAGATAATCCAGCTCACGGCGCAGCTCCAGCGGCGTGGTGTCCGGGTAGATGGCGCGGGACACGTCCATCAGCAGCGTCTCGCTGGCGGTGTACGGGCGGGTTTTGTTCAGAGCAACCAGCAGACTCCAGCGCAGGGATTCCCGGCGCACGCGGGCGATATCAACCATGGTGACCTCCTGTATGACGGTACTGCTGTACCACTTCCAGTTTGTTGTAGAGTGCGTCCAGCTTGGCCTCGATGACCGTCTGGCCACGGATGTAATCCTCGCGGCGGACGTAGTTCAGCGGTAAATCCGCCTTAAACCGCATAAATTCTTTTTCCAGCTCGCCCCAGTTGGAGGCGGACTGTTGCAGCGACTGCTCAAGGGAGGCGAACCGCGCCGCCTGACGCTCTTCCGCTTTACTGAACAGCCACTTGGCCATACCGCCGACAAAGCTCATGAAGGTGATGAGAAAGCCCACCACCGTCCAGAATTCAACCTGCAACGTCATTTCTGTAATCCTTCCCGTTCGTCCAGCAGC
>NZ_WMJZ01000044.1 GCF_009711095.1 Intestinirhabdus alba | reverse complement strand
CTCAGGCATGGCTGTTATTTCATTGCTCTTTTCACTCGTTTTTAGCTGCCCCAGCACTACGCCACTCAGGGTTGAAAAAGCACTGATGACATGAATTGCACCACGTCGCCTGCTTTTATCATAAGAACCCCGCAATGTTTTTCCATCAATCGCAATAACATCTTCATCCGGTGAATGGCACTCTCTCATCCAGTTGATAAAACATTCATGGAATTTTTTAGGGCTTATGCAACTTACCACTCTGGCAATGGTATCATGTACCGGAACGCCATTTTCAAAATCGCCATAACNACATTCATGGAATTTTTTAGGGCTTATGCAACTTACCACTCTGGCAATGGTATCATGTACCGGAACGCCATTTTCAAAATCGCCATAACGTTTCAGAAAATCCAGATGAACGTGACCAAAATCTTCTATGACTTCCCAGCCTTCAGCGCCAGCTATAGCGGCACAGATAGTGAGAAGCAGAATATCTGATAATTGGTGCTCGACTTTCCATGACTGCCTGTAATCAGGAATAATTGATATATGTTCCATTAACTTTGCAAGATCCATCTTTTTTATCCTTAAATTATCCTGAGACAGTTGATCATAATCAGCCCTAAAATGACAGTTTTTTCGTGTTATCGCGTGTACATTTTTTGCTCTATGAATAACCATTTGTCAGTACAAAAAGTGTACTTTTCGTGATCTTTCCCTGGCCTCTTAACCCTATCGGGTCTTCGGAATAATCCTATCCCTCGCACCAATCATACCGTCAATTCGCACCATAACCCGCTAAAACGCCCGCATCATACAGGCAAGCTACCGCCACACTCTGATATTCCCTTATCTGCACTGCGCGATTCTAAGCCAGAAGTCACCCTTTCCAAAACCCAGCGCCGTCTTAAAGTCGGCTATGTCGGCATTTCCCGCACCAACCGTAAAACCAAAATCCCCACCGCATATACACGCAGCCCCAGCCTGCACCTTAAGGGTAACTGGCTCGCAGAGGCAGGATTTGAGACCGGGCGTGGCGTGACGATGAAGATTTCGCAGGGGTGCATTTTGCTGTTGGCGGACGATAACGAGGTGCAGGAACTGCGTGAGCAGCTTTATCAGGCTAAACAGGTAGTTAAGGGAATTAAGGACGGGATGTTTAATGTACTGAACGAAGGTTAAATAATAAAAAAGCCGGGAAGAGTTGATTTCTTACCCGGCTATTTAATTTATGATGCTTGTATTTCAGAAAATATCTTTTCAATTTCCTTTACATATTTATTAGGGCCAGGAATCCGAATTTTTTTATATATTCAAGCAAATCATCTGGCCTTTTCGATAATAAATAATACTCAATCAGATGACCAATAGGGAAGTTTACCTTAGGTGCTTGATTGACAATATTATCCTTACCGCCATCTGGTTCAGTATATGCTTCTTGTTTTTTTACAATGTAATTTATTGAAGTTGATCTGCAATTTAATATAACCCAGCATAGATCGTCAAAAGACAGCGAAGCATATCCCAACCATTTTTCCATAAGGATAATAACAACATCGTGAACCTTTGATTTTCTGTCTATTTTCTCTGAAAGAGATTTTTCCAAATCGTCCAGGAAGCTCATGTAAATATCAGATTGCATAAAGTCAGTTAGTTTCATTTTAAAATCCCTTATAATTTCCAATATCTTGCAATATTTCAAGTAACTCACTACCTGGATGCCTATAGGGATCTTTAGCTGCACGTTCCCAGGGCGTAACTTTCTCAAGGTTATATGGAATATCAACGTGCTTTCCATCACGTTGAGGCCAGTAATGATGATTTAGCTCTAACGATACATTTCTTATTCTTTCTGTACCTGTTTTAAAATGAAATTCTTTAACACGAATTTTTGGAGCAAGACCAAAACGCATTCTTAACATATTTACTGGTGAATACATGCCCTTTGGTGCAGCTTTAGCTTCTGCTTTCCAGTAATCACGTCTGGCTGAACTCCAGCATTTAAAACCTAACGGATCTATCCAGTTTAATAGATTAGGTGCATAACTGTAGAGGTTTAATCCCCCCGCCAGCCTTATCGGGTCGGCTGGGTAAAGTGCCCGTCCTCCGGATCGTAGTAGCGGAAGGTAGTGTAGTGCAGCCCCGTTTCGTGGTCAAAGTACTGCCCGGCAAAGCGCAGATTCTGCCGCAGACTTTCCCCTTCTCCGGTACGGCTCTCCTGCTTCAGCGCCCCCGCCACACCGCGCCGTCCTGATGGTCATAGCAGATATGATGCCGCGCCGTGGTTTTATCCATCAGCTAGACGGTTTCATTTATCTAAACAGGTAGCTAAAGAGTTAAAACTAACGCTTGTTTAGTAAATTAAGAGCAAATTATAAAAAGCTGGACAGTTTTGAGGATCTCTCCCGTTCTTTAATTATATTCTAAGACAATTTATTAATAAACTCACCAAAGGATTCACAAACAAAGGTTAATTTCTTTTCATCCATTAGCCATATATATATTTTTCCATAGTCTTTATCTCTTAATGAAAGTAAAAAACAGTTGCCGCCCTCATCTTCAGCAAAAGGAACCATATCTTTCAATTCAGGAAAATCATCAATTAAATCCTGATAGGTTTTTTCTATCGGAATTTTTCCATATTTTATAGAAATGAATCCAGAAAATAATAAAGGTGAAGGATGCGAAGTTTCAGGCAAGTACCCGCCATTATTTTCAAGATAGAAGTCTCTAAACTCGTCAGGATTTTTTTTACTGAAATATTTTTGAAACTCAAAAAATTCATTTTGATTTAGTTTTTTTTCTGATTCTTCAATAATTAGACGCATCCTCGTACTCCTCTGTTTTTGGCTGGTTGAGTATATACCCTGCCGGTTGCTGCCTTATACTGGCTGACACCACCATTATAGTTTATACCTCTATGAGCCTCTTTTTCTATTAGCTGCATTGTCCCTTTATTAGTAACAGGATCATAATCATCAAGATGGTGCCAAACATAACCTCTAGGTGTTGAAATTTGATCCAATCCAGCCTTTGCATTTGCTCTCTGGAAATCAATATCATAATCACCTGAATATTCAATAATAACTACAGGTTTAACTCCGGGGCGTTTATTATATAACGCATTACTACCCGAGTAGTCCAGACCGCCACCAGAAGTTCTGGTGACTCCTGTATAACCGCGATCTTCCAGCTTAACTATTGGATCTACAGCGAGGCCTAAAGGATCAATATAACTTAATGCATTTGGCGCATACGCATACTGGTTCAGCCCGCCCGCCAGCCCTATCGGGTCCGGCTGGGTAAAGTGCCCATTCTCCGGATCGTAGTAACGGAAGGTAGTGTAGTGCAGCCCCGTTTCATAGTCAAAGTACTAGCCGGCAAAGCGCAGATTCTGCCGCAGCGTTCCCCTTCTCCGGTACGGCTCTTCTGCTTCAGCGCACCCCACTCGTCGCAGCGCCCCCGCCACACTGTCCGCCCCACTTTGTCGTGCAGCGATTCCGGCAGCCCGTTCAGCGCCGTACGGTACCAGTACCAACCGGTGCTCCTCGTCGTAATAAAAGCGCTCCGTCCGCCCCTGCCGTTTATCCGTTCTCTCCGCCAGTCGCCCGAAGCCGTCGTAGCAGCAACGCACCTTCCCGCTGTGGCCGGGACAATTGTTTAGTGGATTGAACGAAAGCTAAATAATAAAAGGCCGGGATGTTTTAAGAATCTTTCCGGCCTTTGATTTTTTCAGCTCAAACAGTTGATCGCTAATGAATCCAGTTCAATCCATGCTTCTTCCAAACTTAATGCTAGTTCTGTTTTGTTTTTACACTTATCAAAACTAGCATGTGCATTTCTTATCATCTGAGGAATTTCGTATAAATATAAAGCTAACCCCTTATCTATAAAGCTCTCACTTTTCAAAAGATCGGAAAGAATTTTTAGGCTAGATATCAATTTATTATACTCATAGACATTAAAATCCATACTAATTCTAATCTCATTAACAAAACTGTTATCAATTATTTTACTTCATTCAACATAATCCACCTATTTAAATATGATGGCTTCATGAGGAATCTCCCCAATTGATCTTACCCACGTATTGTGGCCACAGCCCTAAGCGAGATTCTGGTTTTCAAATTGTTCCGGGCTGAGGCCGTCACAGGTACTGTGACGTCACCACCGATTGTAATCGCATTCGATATAATTAAACACCGTCGCCCGCATTGTTTCCCGGCTGTCAAACTGTTCGCCGTGAATATATTCCACCTTCAGCGAATGGAAAAAGCTTTCCGCACAGACATTGTCGTAACTATACCCTTTTGCACTCATGCTGCCACGCAGACTGTGCCGATGTAGCAGCGCCCGGTAGTCTGCTGAACAGTACTGGCCGCCGCGAGCGCTGTGAATAATAACATTCCGGGGCAATTTACGCCTCCACAGAACCATTTGCAGTGCATCGCATACCAGTGCTGCGCCCATACGCGAGGACATCGGCTAGCCAATGATGGGACGGTTGTGCAGGATGTTTTCGTCCGCCTGCGCCAGCAGGCACCCCGCGCTGGTCCGTGTAGCTGCCCCACGTCCCAACAAACATTCCCCGGAACATAGCGAACGATGTAACCAGGATGCGTAAGCGTAGCTAACGCACATGTGGCTTGAAGAATGACGGGTATAAGCCCTTTTTCTGATAAGGAAAGCTGCATAAAAAATCCGCATAACCCTGGCGTTGACAAGCTACCCGCTAACCCTTTATTTATAAATGCGCAACCTGCCGCAGTTGGGCAGGCTTGTATTACCAGAGCATTTTACGCTGAGCGCATCCCCGGCCATTTGCGGAAGTTAACGACCGGGGCAGGTGAGAGATCAACGGACGCGATGGCATGGAACGCAAAGGTAATTGCCAGAAGAGGCGCGTTGTCCAGGTAAGATACCCGAGAAGCCGGTTCGCTGAAGGTATCCGAGGGGGAACAACGCCGAGAGGGTGCATCGCACGGCAGCGATCGCCGTCGGCTACAGGGGCTGAATCCCCTGGGCTGTCACCAGGAACGTTCGCAGTCGGGCGTTTCGCAAGTGGTGGAGCACTTCTGGGTGAAACCGAAGCTGAGTATCGCTCTGCGCCCACCCGTCTTTCGCTCTTCCCTTGTGCCAAGGCTGAATAATCTGGTCTGGTTTATTAAGGCGTTCTTATCGCAGCCGGTCTGGCCCCCACGGCGCAGGGGTATGAAAACACAGCCGTCGTCCGGGGCCTGCGCGCTGAGTCAAACCGCCCTGATCGGTCAGACCTCCCTGACACGAGGTTTTTATGACTACTACCGTTTCTCCGCTCGTCGTCGCCAAGTTTGGCGGCACCAGCGTCGCCGACTTTGACGCCATGAATCGCAGCGCCGACGTGGTGCTTGCCGACCCGTCCGTGCGCCTGGTGGTACTTTCCGCCTCCGCCGGCGTCACGAATCTGCTGGTGGCGCTGGCGGAAGGGCTGCCGCCGTCCGGGCGCGCCGACACGCTTGAGACTCTCCGCGCCATTCAGCGCTCTATTCTGCAACGGCTGGGCAACCCGGAGGTGATCCGGGAAGAGATCGAGCGCCTGCTGGAAAGCATCGCCTCCCTTGCCGACGCCGCCGCGCAGAACACTTCCGCCGCCCTGACCGACGAGCTGGTCAGCCACGGCGAGCTGATGTCCACCCTGCTGTTTGTTGAGATCCTGCGCGAGCGCGGCGAGCAGGCCCAGTGGTTCGACGTGCGCAAGGTGATGCGCACTAACGATCGCTTTGGCCGCGCGGAGCCGGACGTCGCGGCGCTCGCCGGGCTGGCGACGCAGCAGCTGGCACCGCGCCTGCGCGAAGGGCTGACCATCACCCAGGGCTTTATCGGCAGCGAAGGCAGCGGCCGCACCACCACCCTTGGGCGCGGCGGCAGCGACTACACCGCCGCCCTGCTGGCGGAGGCGCTGCACGCCACCCGCGTCGATATCTGGACCGACGTGCCGGGGATTTATACCACCGATCCGCGCGTCGTGCCCGCCGCCCGGCGGATCGACGAAATCGCTTTCGAAGAGGCGGCGGAGATGGCCACCTTCGGCGCTAAGGTGCTGCACCCGGCGACCCTGCTGCCCGCGGTGCGCAGTGATATTCCGGTTTTCGTCGGCTCCAGTAAAGATCCGCAGGCGGGGGGCACGCTGGTGTGCAATAAAACCGCGAATCCGCCGCTGTTCCGGGCGCTGGCGCTGCGTCGCAAGCAGACGCTGGTGACCCTCCACAGCCTGAATATGCTGCACTCGCGCGGCTTCCTGGCGGAGGTGTTCGGCATCCTGGCGCGGCATAATATTTCCGTTGATTTGATCACGACGTCGGAAGTCAGCGTGGCGCTGACCCTGGACACCACCGGCTCCACCTCCACCGGCGATACGCTGCTGACCCAGCGGCTGCTGATGGAGCTGTCCGCCCTGTGCCGGGTTGAGGTGGAGGAAGGGCTGGCGCTGGTGGCGCTGATCGGCAACGACCTGTCGAAAGCCTGCGGCGTCGGCAAAGAGGTGTTCGGCGTGCTGGAGCCGTTTAATATCCGGATGATCTGCTACGGCGCATCCAGCCATAACCTCTGCTTCCTGGTGCCGGGAACGGAAGCCGAACAGGTGGTACAGAAGCTGCACCATAACCTGTTTGAATGATCGACGGCCCGGCCGGCGCGCCGGGCCATATTCAGCTTCCCATCACCGCTGACATCAGCAGGCGATCCAGCTCCCTGACGTCGCCCTCCCGACTGTCCGGAAGCTGAGGCGGGATCTCGCCCCGCGCCAGCTCGGCCTGGATAAACGCCTGCAGCAGCGGACGACGCGGGCCATACTCCGCCTCTCCCGCCCGCTGCTTACGCACCAGCAGCTCGTCGATCTCCCGACGCAGCGGCGCATCCAGTTCACTTCCCGCCAGCAGATCGGCAAAGCGCATCGGCGGCACGCCCCGGCCCGCCTCGACCCAGCGCACCGCCAGCAGCGGCCGCAGCACGTAAAAGTATTTTTTCAGCCGCACCGTGTCGCCCTGTAGATAACCACGAAAGTTTTTGCGCGCCATCGAGTAATAGTGCCAGCGCGCCCGCAGCGGAGAAAACCAACGCGGCACCAGCGCCTTCAGCGCCTCGACCGTCGCCGCATCCTGTTGATAAACCACCGGCGAGTCGAGCCATTCGATAAGCGTCGGGTTAGCGCCCTTCAGCAGGCCGAGCGTCTTTCGCCACTCCCAGCCGCAGATGTCCAGCTCGTCGCTTATCGGCAGCTCGATAACGTCGCGCTGCGCCTCCACCCGCAGATACCACGGCAGCGGGTGAACATAGAGAAAACGTATGTCATAGTCGCTGTCCGGCGAGGCGAAGCCCCAGCCCCGGCTGCCGGATTCGCAGGCGTAGAGGATCCGAACGTCGAAGCGCTGCTCCACCTCTTTTAGCTGGTGCGCTACGCGCTGGCGCATCGCCGCATCTACGGTATTTATACTCATCGCATTGCTCCTTTTATGCGTTGTAGGCCGTTTGCGCCGCAGCCCTGCCCAGACGGCAGGCGCGGCGAGGGCCGGGCGGCAGCGTCTTCCATCATACTGGCGCAGGGCGCGCTTTTTACCATGCGACCGCCCCTTCTTCCTGAAAACGGACCCGCTTCCGGCCGCCGGGAGCCTTCAGGAGAGGTTCTATTTTGTGTTAAATGCCGTACACTGAGCGAACCGGCTAACTGAGGGCACCCGTATGGCACTCCCCCGCATTACCCAGAAAGAGATGACTGAGCGCGAGCAGCGCGAACTGAAAACGCTGCTCGACCGCGCGCGTATCGCACATGGTCGCCCGTTAACCAACGCAGAGACCAATAGCGTAAAAAAAGAGTACATCGACAAGCTGATGGTGCAGCGTGAGGCAGAGGCCAAAAAAGCCCGCCAGTTAAAGAAAAAGCAGGCCTATAAACCGGATACCGAAACGACCTTTTCCTGGTCGGCGAATACGCCGACGCGCGGCAGGCGTTAACGCCCCTTCTTTCTGCGCCCCGGCGAGACAAAGCGCTTCCCGTTCGCCGCCGGGCGCGACGGCTTTTCAGCACTTTTTTCTGGTTTCACCAGCGGGCGCTTAATGCCCGCCGTCTTCGGCTTCGCCTTTACCTTCGGCTTTGCTTCAGACGAGGAATTCTCAATCAGCCTGAAGAGTTCGATCAGCTCGTCGTCCGTCAGGTCCCGCCATTCGCCCGGCGGGATCCCCGTCAGGCTGACGTTCATAATGCGCGTCCGCTCTAGTTTGGTTACTTCATAGCCAAAGTATTCGCACATACGGCGGATCTGGCGGTTCAGCCCCTGCACCAGGGTGATGCGGAAGATGAACGGTGCCTCTTTCTTAACCTTACACTTTTTGGTCACCGTTCCGAGGATCGGTACGCCCGCGCCCATGCCGCGAACAAATTCATCGGTAACCGGCTTATCGACCGTCACCAGATACTCTTTTTCATGATCGTTGCCGGCGCGCAGGATCTTGTTGACCAGATCGCCGTGGTTGGTCAAAAAGATCAGCCCCTGGGAATCTTTATCCAGACGGCCGATGGGGAAGATCCGTTTGCTGTGGTTGACAAAATCCACGATGTTATCGCGCTCGCCCTCTTCGGTGGTGCTGACGATGCCAACCGGCTTATTCAGGGCGATCAGCACCAGATCGTCCGCTTCGCGCGGCTCAATCAGGCGGCCGTTTACCTTTACCACGTCGCCGGGGTTAACCCGATCGCCAACGGCGGCACGTTTACCGTTGATAAACACATTGCCCTGCTCGATAAAGCGATCCGCTTCGCGGCGCGAGCAGATCCCGCTTTCGCTGATGTATTTATTTAATCGGGTGGATAAGTCGGTCAGCATAGGGTCTCCGGTACACTCGGTCGGGCAGCCTTCAGGCAAACTGAATATTTTGGCTTAAAAAAGCGGAATATACCGTACCAGGAGGTTATTCAAAAAGAAGCGTAGGCAAATATCTGCGCGCAGGCCATCATCCGCCGCGTCTCCTCCGCCCTGCGTCATCGTCCGTGCAGGGAAGGAAACGGGATAATACGTCATCAATAACCGCTTTAACTGAAACAAAACGCTGGTTAATGCGCGACATTCCGTCAGATCGTTGGCAACAGCGTGAGCCACGTCAGCAAGCCGTTAACCCGGAGGTGGTAGGATAGCGCGTAATAACTTATTGCCTGATGAGATGGAGAAAAAATGGAACTGCTGTTATTGAGTAACTCAACGCTGCCGGGTAAGGCGTGGATGGAACATGCGCTGCCGCTGATTGCCGGGCAGCTGAACGGCCGCCGCTCCGCCGTCTTTATTCCCTTCGCCGGCGTAACCCAGACCTGGGACGCCTATACCGCCAAAACCGCCGCAGTTCTCGCCCCCCTCGGCGTTTCGGTAACCGGTATCCACAGCGTTGCCGATCCGGCCGCCGCCGTTGAGAAGGCGGAAATCATCATCGTCGGCGGCGGCAATACCTTTCAGTTGCTCAAAGAGAGCCGCCAGCGCGGCCTGCTGACGCCCGTCGTGGAAGCGGTGAAGCGCGGCGCGCTGTACATCGGCTGGAGCGCAGGGGCCAACCTCGCCTGTCCAACCATCCGTACCACCAACGATATGCCGATTGTCGATCCGCAGGGCTTTGACGCGCTGGGCCTGTTCCCGCTGCAGATTAACCCGCACTTCACCAACGCCCTGCCGGAAGGCCATAAGGGCGAGACCCGCGAGCAGCGCATCCGCGAGCTGCTGGTGGTCGCACCGGAGCTGACGATCGTTGGCCTGCCGGAAGGCAACTGGATAACGGTAAGCAAAGGAGAGGCGACGCTGGGCGGCCCGAATCCAACCTGGCTGTTCCGGGCGGGCGAAGAGGCGATCCCCCTGGAAGCTGGCCACCGCTTCTGAAGATAATCCTGCGGAATGCCCGATGCGTCGCGGCATTCCGCTGGCCGACGGCGCTGAGGTTCGTTCCGGCCTTTTCCTGATTACGCCTGGTATTCATCCCGCTCGTCGTCTCGATCCGGCTGCTCCAGCACGCTGTAGGCCACCGAGCAGAACAGCGAGTTCAGACGCTGCATATCTCCCAGCAGGCCCAGATGCAGAGAGCTGGTCTCGATGCTCTGTACGTTCTGCTGGTGCAGACGATCCACGTGGGCGTGGGAGTAGCGACGATTAAGAATACGAAAGCGGTGCTTGCTGCGCCGCAGGCGGCGGGCGCTGGCCACGTCGCCGGAGAAAAAGACCGACATCGCCAGCCGCAGATTGCTCTGCAACAGTTCATAAAGCGCGTCCAGCTCCTTTAAACCCTCGCCGGAAAAGGCCCGCCGCGCCGCCAGCGACTTATCGGCAATTTCGCTGCCCATCCGCTCGACGATATCCGAGGCCTGCTCCAGATTGAGCGACATCTCAATGATCTCCGCCCAGCGCTTAGACTCCTCCTCCGCCAGCTCCTCTTTGGGCATTCGCGCCAGGTAGAGCTTAATGGCGGTATAAAGCACGTTGATGTCGTCCGCCTGTCTGCGCAGCTCTTTCTCCTGACGCGGCTCGCCGTGCATCACCTTTTTCAGCCCTTCCATCATCTGCTCCATGGCGTCACCGATGCGCAGGGCCTCGCGGGCGGCGTTGGCCAGCGCCAGGGTCGGCGTATCCAGCGCGCTGACGTCGAGATGCTTCGGCTTCAGCCGGGTATCCAGCTCCGGCGTATCGCGGATAATCCGCTCGCAGAAGCGCGCCATCGCCCCGGCAAACGGCACCATCGCCAGGCAGCGCGCCAGGTTATAGAAAACGTGGAAGTAGATCACCAGCTCCGACTTCGCCAGCGGCATTTCGTCCATCACGTTGGCCAGCACGTGGACGAAAGGCAACACAACCAGGCTGCCCACCAGCTTGAACAGCAGGCTGCCGAGGGCCACCCGTCTGGCGGCGGGGCTGGCGGCACCGTTGTTAAGCATCGCCAGCAGGCCAGAGCCGAGGTTAGCGCCAATGACCAGGCACAGCGCCACCGGAAAAGAGATCGCCCCTGCCGCCGTCAGGGTGGCCGTCAGCAGCACCGCCGCCAGGCTGGAGTAGCTGATAATGGCGAACATCGCGCCAATCAGCGCGTCGAGCATGATATCTCCGGTCAGGGAAGCGAAGATCACCTGTACGCCGTTGGCCTGGGTGATGGGCGTCACCGCCTGCACGATCAGCTCCAGCGCCTGCAGGATCAGCCCAAGGCCGATCCCCACCCGCCCCAGCTGCCCGGCCCGGGACTGCTTGCGTCCAAGGAAAAAGATAACGCCGATAAAGATCAGCAGCGGCGACAGCCAGGAGAGATCGAAGGTCAGCACCCGCGCCATCAGCGCGGTCCCCACGTCGGCCCCGAGCACAATCACCAGCGCGGGCGTCAGGGCCACCAGATCCTGGGCAACGAACGAGGTTACCAGCAGGGTAGTGGCGTTGCTGCTCTGCACCAGCGCGGTAACGCCAATGCCCGCGCAGAAGGCGAGCGGCTTCTTTTCCACGCTGCGGCTGAGCACGGTGCGCAGGCGAGCGCCGAAGACGCGCATCACGCCGGTACGCACAATATGGGTGCCCCACACCAGCAGGGCGACGGCAGAAAGCAGGTGCAGCAGAGTTAACACGGAATCAGGCACTCCTTAGATTTACAGGTTTTCCTGAAGCTCATCGGTGATAGATGGCCGGATGGCGCGACGCTTATCAGGCCTGCAAAGAGCAATAGTATAGGCCGGATAATGCATCTTCCCCGCGATCGGACAGTCAGGCAGTGTTCCTTAACCGGGCGTGACGCCGGGGTCGCCCGCAGCGGCAGGTGCAGGCGCGCCGTACCTGCCCCGAAAAAACGCCCTGGTGCAATCCGGCAGCCCGGCCAGATCAGTCCGCGTCGTAGCCCAGGTTCGACGCCAGCCAGCGCTCCACTTCCGCCACGCTCATTCCTTTGCGCAGGGCGTAATCCGCCACCTGGTCACGCTGGATCTGCGCCACCGCGTAGTATTTGCTCTCCGGATGGCTGAAGTACCAGCCCGCTACCGACGCCCCCGGCCACATGGCGAAGGATTCGGTCAGCTTCATGCCGATGCGTTTTTCTACATCCAGCAGCTGCCAGAGGGTGCCCTTTTCGGTGTGCTCCGGGCAGGCCGGGTAGCCCGGTGCCGGGCGAATCCCCTGGTAATTCTCGCGGATCAGATCCTCGTTGCTGAGATTCTCATTCGGCGCATAGCCCCACCAGACTTTGCGCACCCGCTCGTGCAGGTACTCGGCAAAGGCCTCCGCCAGGCGATCGGCGAGCGCTTTCACCATAATTTTGTTGTAATCATCGTGCTGCGCCGCGAACGCCTCCGCCAGCGCGTCCTCCTCAAGGCCGCCGGTTACGGCAAACGCGCCGATATAGTCCGCCTTGCCGCTCTGCTTCGGCGCAACGAAGTCCGCCAGGCAGTAGTTGGCGAAGCCGGCCTTTTCCGTCTGCTGGCGCAGATGATGGCTCACCGCCAGCACGCGGGTGCGGCTCTCATCGCGGTAGATCTCAACGTCGTCGCCCACGCGGTTCGCCGGGAACAGCCCCACCACCCCGCGCGGGTTCAGCGCTTTTTCCGCACTCAGCTTATCCAGCATGTCGTTGGCGTCGTTAAACAGCCGCCGGGCCTCCTCGCCCACCACCTCATCTTCAAGGATGCGCGGATATTTCCCCGCCAGCGACCAGGTCATAAAGAACGGCGTCCAGTCGATGTAGTTGCGCAGGGTTTCGATGCTGGCCTCCACCTCATGCACGCCCGGACGATGGGCCACCGGAGGGGTGTAATTTTCCCAGTCGAACGCCAGATCGTTATCCCGCGCCGCCTCCAGCGATATCGGCGGGGTGCGCGGCTTTTTGCGTCCGTGCTGGATGCGCACGGTTTCATACTCCTGGCGGGTGCGGGCGACAAAGTCGTCCCGCTGGGTGTCGGAGAGCAGCGCCGCCACCACCCCGACGGTGCGCGAGGCGTTCTGCACGTAGACCGTCGGCCCGCTGTAGTTCTGCTCGATCTTCACCGCCGTGTGCGCCTTCGAAGTGGTCGCGCCGCCGATCAGCAGCGGAATAGTGAAGCCCTGGCGCTCCATCTCCTTCGCCACGTTGACCATTTCATCCAGCGACGGGGTGATCAGCCCGGAAAGGCCAATCAGATCGGCGTTGACCTCTCTGGCGGTTTTGAGGATTTTCTCCGCCGGGACCATCACGCCGAGGTCGACGATCTCGTAGTTATTGCACTGCAGCACCACCCCGACGATATTCTTGCCGATGTCGTGGACGTCCCCCTTCACGGTGGCAATCACCATCTTGCCGTTGCTGGAGCCTTTCTCCTTGCTGGCCTCGATAAACGGCTCCAGGTACGCCACCGCCTGCTTCATCACGCGGGCGGACTTCACCACCTGCGGCAGGAACATCTTCCCTTCGCCGAACAGATCGCCGACCACGTTCATGCCGTCCATCAGCGGCCCTTCGATAACCTCGATCGGGCGCGCGGCCTGCTGGCGGGCCTCTTCGGTATCCAGTTCGATAAATTCGGTAATGCCCTTCACCAGCGAGTATTCGAGGCGTTTTTTGACCTCCCAGCCGCGCCACTCCGCCTGCTGCGCGGTGGCGGTATCGTCGGTTTTGCTGCCGCGGTATTTCTCCGCCAGATCCAGCAAGCGTTCGGTGCCATCATCGCGGCGGTTAAGAATCACATCTTCAACCGCATCGCGCAGCTCGCCGGGCAGGTCGTCGTAGATGGCCAGCTGCCCGGCGTTAACGATGCCCATGTCCATGCCGTTGCGGATAGCGTAGTAGAGGAACACCGCGTGAATGGCCTCACGTACCGGATCGTTGCCGCGGAATGAGAACGAGACGTTGGAGACGCCGCCGGAGATCAGGGCGTGCGGCAGCTCGCATTTGATATCTTCGCAGGCGTCGATAAAGTCCTGCGCATAGTTATTGTGTTCATCGATGCCCGTCGCCACCGCGAAGATGTTCGGGTCAAAGATAATATCCTCCGGCGGAAAGCCCACCTCTTCGGTGAGAATGCGGTACGCCCGCCGGCAAATCTCGACTTTACGCGCCCGGGTGTCGGCCTGCCCCTGCTCGTCGAAGGCCATCACTACCACCGCCGCGCCGTAGCGGCGCAGCAGCTTCGCGTGGTGAATAAAGGTCTCCACCCCCTCCTTCATGGAGATAGAGTTAACGATACCCTTGCCCTGAATGCACTTCAGCCCTCTTTCGATGACCTCCCACTTCGAGGAGTCAATCATAATCGGCACCCTGGCGATATCCGGCTCGCCGGCAATCAGGTTCAGGAAACGCTCCATCGCCGCCCCGGCGTCGAGCATTCCTTCGTCCATATTGATGTCGATAATCTGCGCGCCGCTTTCCACCTGCTGGCGCGCCACGTCCAGCGCTTCGCTGTACTTCTCTTCTTTAATCAGCCGCTTGAATTTGGCCGAGCCGGTGACGTTGGTGCGCTCGCCAACGTTGACGAACAGGCTGTCGTCGCCGATGTTCAGCGGCTCCAGCCCCGACAGGCGGCAGGCCACCGGGATGGCGGGCAGCCTGCGTGGCGGCAGCCCTTCAACCGCGCGGCTCATCGCCGCGATATGCTCGGGCGTGGTGCCGCAGCAGCCGCCGACAACGTTCAGGAAGCCCGCCTCCGCCCATTCGCGGATCTGTCTGGCCATGGCGTCGGCGTCCAGATCGTACTCACCGAAGGCGTTGGGCAGCCCGGCGTTCGGATGCGCGCTAACGTAGCAGTCGGCAATACGCGACAGCTCCTGCACGTACTGGCGCAGCTCGTCCGGCCCCAGCGCGCAGTTGAGGCCGAAGGTCAGCGCTTCAGCGTGGCGCAGCGAGTTATAAAACGCCTCGGTGGTCTGCCCGGAAAGGGTGCGCCCGGAGGCGTCGGTAATGGTGCCGGAGATCATAATCGGCAGCGCCACCCCCAGCGCCTCAAATTCCGCCTTCACCGCAAACACCGCCGCCTTCGCGTTCAGGGTGTCGAAGACCGTTTCGATGAGGATCAGATCCGCGCCGCCTTCCACCAGCGCTTTGGTGGACTCACGGTAGGCTTTTACCAGCCCGTCAAAGGTGATATTGCGAAAGGCGGGATCGTTGACGTCCGGCGAGATGGAGGCCGTGCGGTTGGTGGGGCCAAGCACCCCCGCCACATAGCGCGGTTTCTCCGGGGTGCGCGCCGTCCACGCATCGGCGCAGGCGCGCGCCAGCTTCGCCGCCTCATAGTTGATTTCCGCCGACAGGGATTCCATCCGGTAATCCGCCATCGCGATGGTCGTCGAGTTAAAGGTGTTGGTTTCAATGATATCCGCACCCGCCTCGAAGTAGGCGCTGTGGATGGCGCTAATCACCTCCGGTCTGCTGAGCACCAGCAGGTCGTTGTTGCCTTTCAGATCGCAGGGCCAGTCGGCGAAGCGCTCGCCGCGAAAGTCTGCTTCGCTCAGACGATGGTTCTGGATCATGGTGCCCATTCCGCCGTCCAGCACCAGAATACGTTCATTTAACTGCGCACGCAGTTGTTCAACTTTGCTGCTCACACTCGCTCCCGACAACGATCAACGTAACGAATCATACTGGCACAAAGCGTGCTGGTGGAAAAGAGAGCGGCGGACAACATGAGACATGTTCAGCTTCACTCATCGGATCAGCGCGGGAAGACTTGCATTATAATCAGATAAAACGAAAATGATTTCCACGATACAGAAAAGGAGCTAACTATGGTCGCCACCGTTCCCGCCAGACGCGGCAGAAAGCCCGCCGCGACAACCGCCCCTGCAGCCGGACAGGTTCAGTCCCTGACCCGCGGCCTGAAGCTGCTGGAGTGGATTGCCGAAGCCAACGGCAGCGTGGCGCTCACCGAGCTGGCCCAGCAGGCCGGCCTGCCCAACTCCACCACCCACCGGCTGCTGACCACCCTACAGCAGCAGGGTTTTGTTCGCCAGGTCGGCGAGCTGGGGCACTGGGCAATAGGCGCTCATGCTTTTATCGTCGGCAGCAGCTTTCTGCAAAGCCGTAACCTGCTGGCGATTGTGCACCCCATCCTGCGCCAGCTGATGGAGGACTCCGGCGAGACGGTCAACCTGGCGGTGCTGGATCGGAGCGACCACCAGGCGATCATCATCGACCAGGTGCAGTGTACACAGCTGATGCGCATGTCCGCGCCCATCGGCGGCAAGCTGCCGATGCACGCCTCCGGGGCGGGTAAGGCGTTTCTGGCGCAGCTTAGTGAAGACCAGGTAACCGATCTGCTGCACCGTCAGGGGCTGTTCGCCTGGACCCACGCAACGCTGGTGTCGCCGGTGCATCTGAAGGACGACCTAGCCCAGACGCGCAAGCGCGGCTACTCGTTTGATGATGAAGAACACGCCCTGGGCCTGCGCTGCGTGGCGTCGTGCATTTTTGACGGGCACCGCCAGCCCTTTGCCGCCATCTCCATCTCCGGGCCTGTTTCGCGTATTACCGACGACCGGGTGACGGAGCTTGGCGCGCTGGTGATTAAGGCGGCGAAGGAAGTGACGCTGGCCTACGGCGGGGTTCGTTAAGCCACGGGCGCGCGGCCGTAGCGCACGCAAAACCGCTGCCTGCGCCGATAGGCGTACACGTCCTCCACGTGCCCCTGGCGGATGCGCGTCTGTAATGCCCGCCAGTAGTCGGCGCGCAGCAGATCGCCGTGCATCTCCTCAAACAGCGGGCCAATGCGCGGATCGACGCACAGCCAGTGGCGGAACTCTTCCGGAAAAACATCGCCCGGCGACACGCTGTACCACGGCTCGCCGGCCAGCTCATCTTCCGGATAACGCGCGGGCGGGATGTCGCGAAAATTCACCTCGGTCATGTAACAGATTTCGTCGTAGTCATAGAACACCACCCGACCGTGGCGGGTAACGCCGAAATTTTTAAACAGCATATCGCCGGGGAAGATATTGGCGGCGGCGAGCTGGCGAATGGCGTTGCCGTACTCTTCGATCGCGTCGCGCAGCGGCTGCCCTTCCACCTGCTCCAGCCAGAGGTTCAGCGGCACCATTCGCCGTTCAATATACAGATGGCGGATAACAATCTGCTCGCCGAGATCGACTATTTTTTCTGCCGCCTCCCGCATCAGCAGCGCCATCAGCGCCGGATCGATGCGCCGCTTGTCCAGCACAAAGTTTTCGAACTCCTGGGTATCGGCCATTCTTCCGACCCGATCGTGCTCTTTTACCAGCTGATAGCAGGCGCGCACGCGGGCGGCGGCGATCTCTTTTGGCGGGGCGAAGGTATCCTTAATAACCTTAAATACCCGATCGAACCCCGGCAGGGTAAACACCAGCATCACCATGCCGCGAATGCCGGGAGCCTCAACAAACAGATCGTCGCTGTCGGCCAGATAGCGCAGATATTCGCGATAGCTTTCCGTTTTCGCATGTTTCAGACAGCCAATCGCCATGTACAGCTCGGCGGTGGTTTTCCCCGGCAGGATCTCGCGCAGCCACTCCACCGTTGCGGCGGGCAGCGGCGCGTAAACCATAAAGCAGGAGCGGGCAAAGCCAAATACGATGCTGGCTTCCGCCGTGGTGGTCAGACAGGCATCAACAAACAGCTCGCCCGCGTCGGTGCGGTGAATGGGCAGCAGAAACGGCAGCGTCCCGGAGGGCGTGATCAGCTTGCCGACCAGCCAGGCGGCCTTATTACGGTAAAACAGCTCGTTAGCCACCTGCAGGCGGCTGCGCTGCAGGGCGGTCGGGCCGAGGGTCTCCGTCAGATGGGCGATAATACACCGAATATCGCGGCCGCTGTTCTGCCAGGGCAGACGCAGGGGCAGGTCACCAAGCAGGCGCGTTAACAACGCCGCCCAGCCGCGATCGGGGGAGAAGTCTTTTGCCAGCGGGCGCGGCATGGTGCGGAAGCGGCGCTCCGGCTGCGAGCTGAAAACAAAAAGCCGCTCCGGGGTCAGCGAGCGATGGTCAAATAGCCGACAGTAGACGGAGTTAAAAAAGCTCTCCGCGATCTCAAAGCGCGGGTAGTCCGGCAGCAGCCGGGTGTAGTGCGCCTTTACGCGCAGCAAAAAGGCCGGGTCGGCGCTTTCGCCGCCGGTCATGCAGCGCAGCTGTTCCACCACCAGCCCCACGTGATGATCGTAGAGATGAATACGGCTTTTCATCGCCTGCTGTACCGCATGCCAGTCGGCCTGCTCAAAGCGCTGCTGGGCACCGGACGTCACCTCCAGAAACCGACCGTACTGGGCATCAAAGCCCTGCAGAATAGTCTGCGCAATCAGCTGTTCAAGGCCACGCGACATCGCTTCTCCTTACGCTGACCCTCTCCGGATGGAGAGGGTCAGCGGCAATCAGAACTGCGACTCTTCCGTAGAGCCGGTCAGCGCGGTTACCGACGAGGTGCCGCCCTGAATAATGGTCGTAACCTTATCAAAGTAGCCGGTGCCCACCTCCTGCTGATGGGACACAAAGGTATAACCCTCTTTGCCTGCGGCAAACTCCGGCTGCTGCACCTTCTCAACGTAGTGCTTCATCCCTTCGCCCTGCGCGTAGGCGTGCGCCAGGTCGAACATGTTGAACCACATGCTGTGGATGCCCGCCAGGGTAATAAACTGGTACTTATAGCCCATCTCCGACAGCTGCTGCTGGAAGCTGGCGATGGTCTTATCGTCCAGATTCTTCTGCCAGTTGAACGAGGGTGAACAGTTATAGGCCAGCAGTTTGCCCGGGAATTTCGCATGAATCGCATCGGCAAAACGCTTCGCCAGTTCCAGATCCGGCGTCGAGGTTTCACACCACACCAGATCGGCATATGGGGCGTAGGCCAGGCCACGGCTGATGGCCTGCTCAATGCCCGCCCGGGTGCGGAAAAAGCCTTCGCCGGTACGCTCGCCGGTAATGAACGGGCGATCGTACGGATCGCAGTCGGAGGTGATCAGATCGGCGGCGTCGGCGTCGGTACGGGCGATCAGCAGCGTCGGCACGCCCATCACGTCCGCCGCCAGCCGGGCGGCCACCAGCTTCTGAATCGCCTCCTGGGTCGGCACCAGCACTTTGCCGCCCATATGCCCGCACTTCTTCACCGAGGCCAACTGATCTTCAAAGTGAACCGCCGCCGCCCCCGCCTCAATCATCGCTTTCATCAGCTCAAAGGCGTTCAGTACGCCGCCAAAGCCGGCCTCCGCGTCGGCAACGATCGGCAGAAAATAGTCCACATAGCGCGGATCGTTCGGCTCAATGCCGCTGGCCCACTGGATCTGATCGGCGCGACGGAAGGTGTTGTTGATCCGATCCACCACCGCCGGCACGGAGTTGGCCGGATAGAGCGACTGATCCGGATACATGCTGGCGGCCAGGTTGGCGTCCGCCGCTACCTGCCAGCCCGAGAGATAGACCGCCTCAATCCCCGCCTTCGCCTGCTGCAGCGCCTGGCCGCCGGTCAGCGCGCCGAGGCTGTTGACATAGCCCTTTTTCGACTCGCCGTGCAGCAGTCGCCACAGTCTGTCGGCCCCCAGCTGCGCCAGGGTGCACTCAGGATTAACCGAGCCGCGGAGCTTTACCACCTCCTCTGCGCTGTACGGGCGGGTAATGCCTTCCCAGCGCGGCTGCGTCCACGCTTGCTGTAATTCTTCAGTTTGTTGACTGCGAGTCTTCATAGGCAGATGCTCCATAGTATCTTCCTGGCTTCCCAGGCGTTATTGGTGAAGGCAGTCCGGCCACGGGAAACCGCGGCGTACCTGTCGTACGTGCGGCTCCTGGCCGCGACGCTCTCCCTCTGGCCGCCGCATACGGCGTTCGATACCCGAAAGCGTTTTGTGAGCGCTGCCGGAGTGGCGGAAAAAATAACCGGGATTATCAGGCCAGCAGGCGGTAGCCCGGCAGCGTCAGGAAATCGATCAGCTCGTCGGAGGTTGTGATTTGCTCCATGAGGCGCGCGGCGTCGTCAAAGCGCCCGCTGCCGTAGCGGTGCTCGCCCAGCTCCTCCTGGATAACCCGTAGCTCTTCCGCCAGCATCTGGCGAAACAGCGCTTTGGTTACCGGCCTGCCGTTGCTCAGGGTTTTCTGGTGATGGATCCACTGCCAGATGGACGTGCGGGAGATTTCCGCCGTCGCCGCGTCCTCCATCAGGCCGTAAATCGGCACACAGCCGTTGCCGGAGATCCACGCTTCGATGTATTGCACCGCCACGCGGATATTGGCGCGCATCCCCGCTTCGGTGCGCTCCCCTTCGCACGGGGCCAACAGCTGTTCAGCGGTGATCGGCGCGTCTTCGTCACGGGTGACAAACAGCTGATTTTTATGTTCCCCCAGCGCTTCGTTAAAGATGGCCATCGCGGTATCCGCCAGCCCCGGATGGGCGATCCAGGTGCCGTCGTGACCGTTGCGGGCTTCCAGAGCTTTGTCAGCCTTGACCTTCAGCAGCACCTGGGCGTTACGCCCGGCGTCTTTACTGGGGATGAACGCCGCCATTCCGCCCATCGCCAGCGCCCCGCGTCGATGGCAGGTTTTAATCAGCAGGCGCGAATATGCGTTAAGAAACGGCTTATCCATGGTTACCGCCTGACGATCCGGCAGGACGCGATCCGGATGATTCTTCAGGGTCTTGATGTAGCTGAAAATGTAATCCCAGCGTCCGCAGTTCAGCCCCACGATGTGATCGCGTAGCGCGTACAGGATTTCATCCATCTGGAAGACCGCCGGCAGGGTTTCGATCAACAGCGTGGCTTTGACGGTGCCGCGCGGCAGGCTGAAGCGATCTTCAGCATAGCTGAACACGTCGCTCCACCATGCCGCCTCCTGCCAGGCCTGGGTTTTCGGCAGATAAAAGTAGGGGCCGCTGCCTTTAGCCAGCAGCGCCCGGTGGTTATGGAAAAAATAGAGGGCAAAGTCGAAAAGGCTGGCGGGAATGGCTTCACCGCGCCATGTGACGTGCTTTTCCGACAGGTGCAGGCCGCGCACCCGGCAGATCAGCAACGCCGGGTCCGGCCCGAGCTGGTAGATCTTTCCGGCTTCGTTGGTATAGCTGATGGTGCCGTTAACCGCATCGCGCAGATTGATCTGCCCTTCAATCACCTTACTCCACAAGGGTGCCAGCGAATCTTCAAAATCGGCCATAAACACCTTCACGTTGGCGTTCAGCGCGTTGATGACCATCTTGCGCTCAACCGGGCCGGTGATTTCCACCCGCCGATCCTGTAAATCAGCGGGGATACCTCGTATTTTCCACGCTCCCTCACGAATGGAAGCCGTTTCCGAAATAAAATCAGGCAACTTACCGTTATCAATTTCCTGCTGCTGGCGGATGCGGGCGGCCAGCAGGTCGTTGCGTTTTGGCGTGAAGTGCGCCACCAGCTCCGTCAGAAATGCCACCGCCTCCGGGGTAAGAATTTGCCTTTCCTGCTCGCCGGGACGCTGGCTAAATAGCAGTTCTTCAGTTGTTGTTGCCTGTTGATTCATTCTTCGGCTCCTCGTTATAGCTCCGATCGCATGTCCGGTAGGGGTACAGGATCGTTGTGCGCTTTTCGCTCAACACAGCTAAGACTATCCGGTTAAATGACAAAATCAAAAACAATTTCCATTTTTAATTTAATTTATAATTAACCAATTGATAACAATAAAGTTAAAGTTTCCTCTCGCCGTGAGCATAATTTCAGAAATAAAAAAAGCACCCGAAGGTGCCTGATTTAGATGCTAAAACGCTTCAGGAGCGTTAGCAGCAGAAGATTAATCCAGCGTTGGATTCATGTGTCGCAGATCGTATGGCGTTATCTGGTAAACGTAATAGTTGAGCCAGTTGGTGAACAGCAGGTTGCCGTGGCTGCGCCAGGTCGCGCGGGGACTCTTTTGTGGATCGTTTTGCGGAAAATAGTTATGCGGAACCCGGGGATTCAGCCCCGCCTCAACGTCACGAAAATATTCCCCTGCCAGGGTATGCGCATCATATTCCGGATGGCCCGTTACAAACGCGATGCGTTTATCTTTACTGGCGAACAGGTAGGCGTCGCCGTTCTCCACCTCCGCCAGGATCTCCAGATCGGTGTAGTCACGAATTAACGCCGCCGGGAAAGCGGCATAGCGGGAGTGGGGGGCAAGAAAGAAATCGTCAAAACCGCGCGTCAGCAGGGCGTGGGGTTGAAGAATATGGTGTTCGTAGACGCCGGAAAGTTTATCGTTGCGGGTTTGCTTCGGTATGCCATAGAGGATATTCAGCGCGGCCTGTACCGCCCAACAGACAAACAGCGTTGAGGTTACGTGATCTTTCGCCCACTCCAGCACCTGCTTAATCTGCGACCAGTACGCCACGTCTTCAAACTCCACCAGGCCCAGCGGCGCGCCGGTGACAATCAGGCCATCAACGTTCTGGTCGCAGATATCCTCAAAGTTGCAGTAGAAGTTATTCAGATGCTCTGCGGGTGTATTGCGCGACTCGCGGGAATCAATACGCAGCAGCTGTATATCGACCTGTAGCGGCGAATTAGAGAGCAGGCGCAAGAACTGGTTTTCAGTTTCAATCTTTTTTGGCATCAGGTTGAGAATGAGCACCTTAAGCGGGCGGATTTCCTGACCTGACGCGCGGGACGACGTCATGACAAAGACATTTTCCTCACGCAAAAAATTGACGGCGGGTAGCTCATCCTGCACGCGAATCGGCATAACCTGATAACCTCCTGATATACGTTTAAACGTTTAGACATCCAGATAGCTGAAGATACCCAGAAAACCAGTGAATGTCGAGTCTGCATATTGAAAGTGAGAAAGTTTCACGAAGGCTTTTGCGGTAGACTATAAACATTACTGACAGGAGAAAACATGGACATAAGTATACGTCGCTCGCGTCATGACGAAGGGGATAAGCTAATTGCGATCTGGCGCAGCTCGGTCGACGCCACACACGATTTTCTCTCAGCCGATTATCGAGCCGAGCTGGAGGAGCTGGTCAGCGCCTTTTTGCCGGAAGCGCCGCTGTGGGTCGCGGTAAATAAGCAGGACGAACCCGTAGGCTTTATGCTGCTTACCGGCGAACATATGGATGCCCTGTTTATCGCCCCTGATATGCGCGGCTGCGGCGTGGGCAAATTGCTGATTGAACACGCACGCTCTCTGGCACCGGAGCTAACGACCAATGTCAATGAACAAAATGAACAGGCGGTCGGCTTCTATAAAAAGATGGGCTTTACGGTGACGGGACGTACGGAGGTGGATGATTTAGGCAGGCCCTATCCCCTGCTCAATTTACGCTATCAGGGATGATTTACCGGCGCACCAGCGCAAAAAGGCCATCCCGCAGGATG
>NZ_WMJZ01000043.1 GCF_009711095.1 Intestinirhabdus alba | reverse complement strand
AGCTACATCACGCTGGACGCCAATAAAATCGAGTCGGCGACGCTGGGGGAGTACCTGACAAAAGCGGGATACTACGGCCGTTTACAACGTTATAGCGATCCGCAGGAGATGCCGACGGTGGCCGTTATTATCGCCGACTCCGGTGATACCGCCCGTCCGGAGATGGACAGCGATACGGATAACGACGCGGCAGCCAAATTTAGCTTTTCTTAACAGGGACGCAAACTATGATAATCAGCCCACCTTTTCTGAGAGCGCGCAATGATAATGAGATGGACGGCGACTGGGTGACGCGGATGATGCCGGGCAATGCAGAAAGAGGCTTTCCGGTAAATCGCCAGCGGTCATGGCATGGCGGTATCCATATTCCCCATACGGACCACGGAAGTAAGCCGGAACGGGTGAGGTGTATTGCGGATGGCAAAATTATCTCCCTGCGCAGGCCGGATCAGGATAAAAGAGATGTTTTTCCGCTTAACTATAACGGCAAAACGGACTACGGGTACGTTCTGCTGAAGCATGAAACGGAGATCGGCAGCGGTGACGGCGGCAGGATCGTTTACTATTCGCTGTATATGCATTTAAAAAGCCTCAGCGCCGGTATTGAAGCGGGAAAAAGAGTTTACCGTAAAGATCCGCTCGGCACGGTGGGAATGGTGGATGGCAAAAATGAGATGCATTTTCAGATATTCTGTGATGACGCCAATATAGAGAAAATTACCGGCAGGGTTACGCCGGAGCTGGATCTCAGTAAAGACGGGCGTACGGACGTGGTCTACGGTGATATTCACTTTTATCTGCCGGCAGGCACGCCCGTTTACGAAAGTATGCCGGAGGATAACTCTCTGGCCGTTAACGGCCCCATGAAGCCGACGGGCGAGCCGCTGTATGTCACCATGCGCTTTCACCGGGGGCAGTGCACGATGGTGACGCGGCGACAAAATCCTGTGCTGACGGAGCAGTATGAGGCTGTCGGGGAGCCGCTGGTGGATGAAGACGGGAAGGAGTATGAATACAACCTGTATGCCACCGCGCTGAAGCTCTATCCGTCCAGCCCGAGCGCCGGCTATGAAATGCTGCGCTTTGGTCGGGTGGTGAATACGGAACATGAAACCTTATCGCCGGCAGATGCGCCTTTATGGCGGACGATCAACACGCCGGAGGGCAAAGGGATGGTTAATCTGGGGGCGAGGGATATCCGGGTTTACAGCGACGGTGATTTTCCCCACTGGACGGGCTGGCGTCTGGTGGATGATGACAAAGACCACAACAGCCAGTGCAACTCCCCGACCGTATTTGGTCCGGCGGGTGGAGATACCAGCCGGATGATTTGCCACTTTCCGCTGGAGTGGGATAAAGAGACGGTGGAGTCGCGGTTTGCATGGCTGAAGTCGCCGAATGAGGTGCTGGCTGAGCCGATGCAGGAGTGTGACTGGAAGCTGTTTACCGAACACGGGAAAGCGCTCTGTCTGGCGGAGAACCCGCTGCCGTCCGGCCGGGTATGGCATTTTGAGCCACGCAGGTTTATTGAGCACTTCAGGAGGTGTGGGTGGATAGATAAGCTGAGTTTAAGTCGTATTTATCCCGATACTTCTGAAAGTATTAGAGAGAAATATCGTACTTCTTTAAATATCATATTGCTGAAATATGGTATAAATATTCCATTGCGAGCTTCGCATTTTTTGGGGCAAGGAGCGGTTGAATCACAAAGTTTGAAGCTTATGGTTGAGGGTACGGTATCGTTTAGCCGTCATCCGGAGCATCCATCATTTGCTGAAGAAACTGAAGGCTATTATGCTGATCCTGAAGATATATATGGTTATTTTCATAATTATGAACGCACTGGCAACAACTTAGGAAATGTAATCAAGAGTGACTTGCGAAATTCACAGAACATACCTTTATCTGTAGTAATTGGAAGGGATTCTCATAACAGACCAGTGTTAACTTCACCTCAACGGAGGTTGATTAATAAAAATTATTCGCACGTTGGTGATGGAATGAAGTTCCGTGGGCGAGGTTTTAAGCAGTTGACCGGGTTGGCAAATTATACCGAATATTGGACTTATAGAGGATGGTTGCATCGTTCGGATTATGATAGCAGGTGGTGGACAAATCCTACAGAGTTAAGAGTTCCTGTAATCAATAATCCACAAAAAGTATCCTTAATACCCTATAATTGTATTGATTCAGGTGGGCAATTTGCTATAAAAAATGGCGTTTTGAGAAAAGCAGATAATGGATTATCAAACAGAGATTCGAGAGCTGTTAGTAAGATAATAAATAGATGGGATGAGGCGTCTTTTTTACGTAGATTTAACTCAACGCGAGGTGTATATTCTATTTTAGGAGATGATTAAATGAAGTTTATTATTTTTATATTTTTTGTATTTTATACTAATTATAGTTATAGCGACGAAAGTCGTAAAATAATCTCCTTTAAAGAAGGGAGTCTGAGCGTCCCCTATAAATGGTTTGTTGAACATGAAGACAACTGTATACGCCTGAGTAAATATGCTGAAGATGATTCCAGTTATCTTACAGTATGTAAATATAAATCAGATGAAGAAAATGAAAAAGAGAATTACTTTATAATAAATGAGGATGGGAAATGGGAAGCTGTTAATGATGGAATCCCTGTCTTAGCTGATTTAAATATAAGATCAAATTTTACTGGAAAAAGTGCAATTGTCTCATGCAGATATAAAGATGAAGCGGGTTATCATATCGATGAGTGTTTTCAGGCGGAGGTGGATTTACCAGTCAATACTTTCTTTGTTTTTACGGGGAGAGGAAGTTCTTCATTTTTTAAAGAGTATAAGGATATATATCTTTCGTTTGAAATCAATTAATGGTTATTAGCAAAAAATTTACACCTAAACTTTAAGATGCAGGTTTGAGCACCTAGGTGCCAGGGAAAGATTATGAAGAGTACGTTTTTTGCACAGATGATAGAATAAAAACATAGGCCTGATGATACGCAAAAACTGTCATTATATTTAAGTATTAATAAAGCTATTAAAGAAAACAATATAACTCTCACTCACTCGCGGGAAATTGCTTATGCTATAAATGGAGGTTATAATAAAGCTAAAGAGCGATGGCAGCATACGGTCAGAATAGCAAAAATCTTCATGGATAAAGTTGATTGAGTCAAATATTATGCGAAACTATTTTTTTTGTAATATATTATTCATCTTGAATATAGCTATGCCCTTCGGTTCTGCAGCGGTAAGCTTTAAGTTAGAAGGAGATGGTAAATTAATTGTCACAAAAAGTGATGGTTATAAGACCTATCCTCTGGATATCAATATCGATGGTTATAAAGTAAGTTGTGATGGACGTAAAATAATTTTATGGGGGCATCCTAAGAAATTTAACGAAAGTAACCCACAAGATTCAAATGCTATACTGATTTTTTTACAAACTGATGTAACCAAAACATATGGGTTCAGTAAAGGAATTTTTGGTGTTAATTATTTGGCAGAAAAGAATGTTGCTTATATAGGCTCTGGTGGTGGATATTATCTGAATTTGAAAACAGGAGCAATAGAAAATGTACAAGGGAGTGTTGATATGAGTAATGACGAATTCTATGAAAAATGTAAAAAAGATAAAAGCTGGGAGTTTAGTCGGTATGAATAAACTTAAATTTTTAGATTGAAATAGCGTATTTTTCATTCTCAGGAGTGCTTGCTGCTGGGGTAGTACAGCTCCGCGGCGCAGGGAAAGAGCACGAAAAATACTTTTTGGCACAGATAATAAAATGAAAAACATACGCCTGATGACATGAAAAAACTATTATTTTAGGGTTGATTATATTCAACTGTCCTCAGGTTATTATAAGGGTAAAATATAGTTCTTAAAAAGATAATAGCGTATATATACTAAATAACGGCTAATGTCAGAGTTAACTACACGAGGCAAGCTGAAAATGATTAATAATTTTCTATGGTTTTTTGTCTATTTCGTCACAGCTTCGGCATTCTCTCATATTAAAGTGGTTGACTCTGGCCTTTTGAGTAGGGCTGAACAGAAAATACTAGAATCTGTATCCAGAGAGCACAAACCTTATGCACTTGATTATATAAAGTATAATTATGAAGGGGAAGATAAGGAGAATGGGCCTGGATCTTACTATGTATATAAAAGCAATATACTGAAGGAGGCGGGGCTATATGCTATTCCATATGTATACAGTACCGCCTATAAAGATCATAGTCTGGGACGTTTTCAAAAATGTAATGTCTTGTTGATGAGAGAAGGGGCTGGATTTGCATTAATAGAAAATAAACAATCAGATGCGTATTCACCTTGCCTTGGGGTAAAGGATATGCATCTGTTAAATTTGGATAACGTAATTTGGTTTATATTTACGGTAAGTTATATGGAAGCTCAGAACGCCAATGATTTTGATTATGAAATAGATGAGTATTATTTCTTTAACAAGAAAAATGAAGATTTCTGTTATATCGATATAGCTCCAGATTTTTTGAAGAGCGACCTTAGTGAAGGAGGTTTAATTATGGAGTTAAAAAAATACAGACCGGCCAATACGGATATTTCTTGCGTTAAATTAAATTAACATGCACCATGTCTAAGATATATTTTGCATAAAATGGCTCAATACAATTTTATACCAGTAGCGCTGTTTTTACCTGTTGTTCAATGATATTGTAAAATATATTGATTATAAGTATGGCCTTGAGTGTCAAGTAATAGAGACAATATAAGGGTAAACAAAATATTACATAAATGAAGATTTCTGACAGGCCGGAGTTATAGCGAATTTGCTGGTAGCACCAGGAAAGGCAGTCTACAAGAAAGGGGGCTCTTAGTGGCAAAAATTAATTATTGATTTTTTATTCGTTTGCTGCTGTATGTGCAACAAGTATAGAAAAAGATACTATATATTAACGGATATACTATAAAGTTAAATGAAAAGGAACAAATTCACTTTGAAGTGATGAATTCTGCGGGTGAAAAATATGTATGCATAATCAATAACTGGAACAAAAATTTTTATCCCGGTACAGGACTTATATCATTAACCAGCGATCGGAAAGGGATATTGATTTATTCTACTAACGGAAATGAAATTTCCGGATAGACAAGGGAACTTTGTTTTTGATAAACCTGAAACAGAACTAAGGGGGAGTTAATGAAAAATTTATATTATTTGTCTGCTCTTTTACTTGGCATTTCTGTAAATGCGAAAATTTTACCTGATACTAATATTCCGGATGATTTTAATAATAGTGAATATATAATAAAAACTATTAATCCTAACTCATATAATACTGTGGAATCCAGTGGTTGCAATGAAATAAAATATAAGGATTTTTTTTATTATACTGATATGAGCAGTGGTGAAAAAATTATTGATTATTTCCCTAAACATAATCTCTCTTGTCTTTTTAGTGGTAGTGTTTATGATATTGGATATAACATAGGTCTTCCTGAACAAGTTGTTTATTCGGAAAGTAACTCTCTATGGGTAAAGAAAAAAAGTAGAAAAGCGGACATGAGTTTTTCTTTTAACACTGCGCCATATAAACAGATAAAACTTTATAATATTATTTCAGGAGGGCTGAGAGGCTATGCTGTTGTTAATTATAATATTACGGATTATGACAGGGAGGTGTATAAAAATAAAGAAATAAAAAAAATCATTAGTTTTTGTTTAATTAATGGACAAGATGCATTATGTGGATCAGGAGATGCAGGTGTAAATATTAATGGTAAAAATATTGATCTGACACCATATATTTTAAAATCGCTGGAGAGCGTCGAAATGGGGATTGCCAACCCATTATTTATCAATAAGGAATAGAGTGTTGATTATGATTTATTCATCATATGAAAAAGACCCGCTTATTAAATGGTTTCATTGAAAGATGTTGTGTCTATGAGGGTGCTTTGGTAGTGTTAACAGAGATGAAACTTTCAAATAAAAAGGGTGAATATAGTCTTGATTGCCTGAGCTGATGGAGCTAAGGAGATAAATATGAGAAAATGTATAATCTTTACACTCTTTGTCTTTTTAGGTGTTTCTGTTTCTGAAGCAAAAATTAGCCCTGAAATAAAAATTCCTTATGGATTTGAACCAAAAAACTTTTTTATCGAAAAAATAGAGCCATACTCATATAATTCGGTGGAAACAAGTGAATGCGCCAGTGTAGAGTATAAGAAATACTCCTTCTCTATGGGAAATGAAAAAGCTAAGGGTCAACTATTACTTGATAATCTGGTCTGTTTGACAGACAGAAATGTTTATGAGAGTGGTATTATTCCTGGGCTTGAAGAGAGGATTTCTTATTCCAGAGGGAAAAATATATGGGTAAAGTTAAAAAATAAAAGATCGGAAATCTCCTCCCCCTATCTTAAAATACCGTACAAGCCCATTAAACTTTATAATATAGTCTCTCCCAACGCCAGAGGTTTTGCCGTTGTCAGTGAAAACATTCTTCCTGAATATCGTGAGTATAAAGGAATAATAAAGGAACTGTACTTTTGTCTGGTGAGGGAGGATTATGCTTTATGTGGCAAAAACAATATAACGACAGATGTAAAAGATGAAGAGGACAGACTAACATTTTATTTCTTAAAATCAGTGGAAAGCATGAGTATAGGCTTAAGATGATTTTAAATTAATTGATGATTAAACAAGGAGTATTATGCGATTGATCTTTTTATTATTTATATCCTTATGCTCATCAATTTTATATGCCGGAGATTATAGCTTTTATTTTTGTGCTAAAACATCAGAGGATTTTTTTGCAGATATACTACCGAAGAAAGCTGAAGATAATAATAGAAAGGAATCCTATATTTTGATGGCATTTGACAATGAAACAATAGACTTTTCTCCTGGAGATAACAGAGCTACGGTAGAAGGAAAGGCTTATATTTTAAAAAAGAGCTTGTTGGAATTTGATATGTTGTCGATTATGACTATGAAAAATGATGAAACAACAGATATCATTACTTATCTTGGTAAAAATAATAAACTTTCTGATCTCCTGTTCTATAGTGATGTGACAAAGACTAGTGACAAAGATAATATCCCTGCGCTGGTTATCCTGTATATATCAAAAAATGGCCTGGTTTACCGTTTGTATATGAATGAAATTAGTCAGAAAGAATGTCTGGGAAAATACCCGGAATGGGTTACCAATAAACTCAGTTTTAATTAAGAAAGGTACGTTGAAAATAATAGATACGAATGTATCGGGGAAAAATGGCGATGATAAAGTCATAGAAGAAGTTACCTCGGCAATCAATGGGGCAAAAAATGGAATAGAGCAAAGAAAAAAAGCCACCCAAAAAGCTAAGGAGATAACAAATGATAAAATTTAACCGTTTTTTATTAATCTTACTTTTTAACTTCTGTCTGATAAAAACCTCTGAAGCTATGTATCATACTACAGTTAGTGTGGGAGGATATGAAATTAATTTAAGCAAAGAAGCAAAAGGAACGCTCGAAGTGAGGAAAGGAATGTCAGGGCAGAGTATATTTTGCAATATTAAAAATTGGAGTAAACCCCCGTCTACCGGTACGGGGATTATATCTTTGACAAGTGACGACACGGGGTTGTTAATTTATCCGGGCAATCAGTATATTAAAATAAAAGAACTCCTGGCATGTAACTATGGTTCAGTGAAGTTATATGATATTCCATACCCTGAAGATCTTCCTGGCGTTGTCATAGATGTTAATTTTAATAAGAAGATACTCATGTCTCTTATTGTAACAGATGCTCAGGCCAGTTTATACCAGACGGTAGTCTCTTACTTTAACGGCAATAAGAATATTTTTTCCGGAAAAGGTTTTTGGGATGAATTTTCAGATGAGGAAGGGGATTCATTTTATGTTGACTTAGATGATTTCTATATTGGAAAAATATCTTCAAATGGAGAATACATCTCTCCGTCATTTCTGGATTGCTCTCCATCATCTTTTCCGGGAGTCTGGAATATAAAGAGCAGAAAAAAGGTTGTTTTTCAGGACAAAGCTGACTCCATTATCGAAAATAAATGTAAAAAACTTTTCACTGGTGAAGCAACTCTTAAAGAGTTAAAAGGTCAACTATTGGATCAATAAGCAATTTATACCCGTCATACTTCAAGTTGCATGTGCGTTGGCTTTATTCGGCCCTGGGGCCTCACCCTGAAGGGCCGCCGCCAGCGGCGTTCAAATCAGCTTAGCTGATTTGTCCTCGCTCACCCCAGTCACTTACTCCAGTAAGCTCCCGGGGATTAATGAGAGACATCCCTGTCTCTCACCAGAGGCAGCCTGCGGCTGTTCAAATTCGTTCCTGACGAATTTGTCGCTGCGTCGCCGCGTGATTCGGCCTGTCGGCCTCAGCCCTTCGGGGCCAGCCCTGGGGCTATTCAAAACGCGCTGCGTTTTGTCCTGCAACTCGAATTATTTAGGGTATATATTCCGCCAGAGGCTGAAAGCGCGAAACCGGAAAGGCCGCCGTCCGGACAGGCGGCGGGAAGGCGCGGTCAGGCAAAAAAGGATGGCCGTCCGCGTTTAGCGATGATAGAAAATTTCGCCGTCATAGATTTTAAGGATTTTCCCTTCGGCTTCGGTAATCAATACATAGCTGCCGCCCATATAGGTCCAGCGGGTCCCGGCGTCCGGTGCGGGAAGATTGCGCTGCTGCCACTGCTTAATATTGTATTCCGGCGTGAGGTAGAGCGGCGGCACGGTATCACCGACGTGAAACTGCCTGAAATCTGAAGTTACGCCATCAAGCTCATATTTCTGCAGCGCGTCGTCGGTGGTCGTTGCCGCCCACGCGCCGCTGGCGCAGGTCAGCAGTACGCCCAGAAGCATCATCTTTGTTTTACGCATACTATCCTCGTTGTTAACCTGGACACAAAATTGCAGCCTCGTATGATTCCTGAAGCGTCAGGGCAAAGGCAAGTCCCGGCCCGGAGAAAAGTGTAAGCAAACGGCGAAGGAGGTGGGAATTTCGACGGCCAGCGCCGGATTTAAGATTATTCTGCGGCCCGGAGGCGACTGGCGCAGCCAGAGCGGATACGGGCCGCAACTGAAGCGCTGTGTCCCTTAACCGTTCGTGAGCATCGATGCCACGCCCGGCCAAGGGAAACAGCCTATTTTGTTACACCCATCAGGACTACCCTCAGAAGCCGGCGCAGCCCCGGTTTACAGGGGCAGGTAAAAGCGTCCTGCCGGGCGCTACGGCCGCTTCATGCCGCATCGCCCACTGGCTTCAGTGCTTCACGAGCGTGGCGAAGTAATACACCAGCGGAACGGCAAGTACCCACAGGCCAATGGGGATCTCTCTCCATTTTCCGGCAATCGCCTTGATCACAATATAAAACAGCAGCCCGCCGGCGATACCCGTGCCGAAGCTGTTGGCAATCAGGGTGACCATGACCATCATCAGCACCGGCAGCCCGTCGGTGAAATTCGCCAGATCGACTTTGCGCAGGCCGCTGAACATATTCAGGCCGATCAGGATCAGCGCCGGGGCGGTTGCCTCTTTCGGGATCATCAGCGCTACCGGCGTAAACAGCAGCATCAGCAGAAACATCACCGCCGCCGACAGCGCGGTCAGCCCGGTTTTTCCTCCGGCCTCCGCCGCCGCGGAAGATTCAATAAGCGCGGTCGCCGCCGGAATACCCAGCCACGGGCCAACGGCGGCGGCAATGGAGTCAACCATAAACGGATGGTTGATATTCGGCATATTGCCCTTTTCGTCCAGCAGACCCGCCTCGCCGCCTACCGCCAGGGTGGTGCCCATCGTGGAGAAGAATTCCGAAGCAAAGAAGACGAACAGAAACGGCAGGAAAGCGATATTCAGCGCGCCGAGCATATCGATCTGCGCAAAAACCGGCGACAGGGAGTGGGGCATATCGATAAAGCTGCCCGGCAGTTTGGTTACGCCCATCGGGATGCCGATGAGGGTCGCAAAGAGGATCGCCCACAGAATCGCGCCGGGGATCTTTCTCGCCTGCAGCGCAATGGCCAGGAACAGCCCGCAGAGGGCCACCAGCGCGCCGGGAGAGAGAAAATCGCCGAGCATCAGCGCGTTGGTTTTAACGTTAGCCAGCACCAGACCGGCGTTCCGGAAGCCAAGCACTGCAACAAACAGGCCGATAGAGGCGGTAAGCCCGAGCTTAATCGACTGCGGCACTGAACGGGTAACCACCTCGCGCAGGCCAAACTTGGTCAGCAGGAAAAAGAGAATGCCCGACCAGCAGGCGATGCCGAGGCCTACCGGCCAGCCGATGCCTTCGCTCCCTGCGAGGGTGACGCCGACCAGCACCGAACCGCCGATGCCGGGGCCGACGATAAACGGCAGGTTAGCGTAAAAGGCCATCAGCAGGGTTCCGCCAACGAACACCAGAATGGTGCCGGTGGTGGCCGCGCCTTTGTCCATCCCTCCCGTGGCCAGCAGGCCAGGGATGACGACCAGCAAATAGGCGGCGGCAAGAAAGCCGGTGATCCCCGCCAGGCATTCGGTGCGCAGAGTGCTGCCGCGGGAGTACAGGGCAAAGCGACGCTCAAGCCAGCTTCCCTGCGTTGTTGAATGAAGTGTATTGTCAGCCATGCTCAGGCTCCCTGTTGTTCATTGTTGTATGGTTCCGGAATTTCCCGGCACGCTATCAGCGGGTCGACTATCCGGCGCGTGCTGCCGTCGGTCAGGCCCAAATCGGTTAAGTGCGGCCCGGCGTTACAGGCGAGGCAGGTGCCTTCAATCGCCTTGAAAACCCGGTACGGCGGCTCCCAGTCGGCGACCCTGGCGCTCAGGTCGCGGAGCTGGCGGAACTGGCGGGCCAGCTCCGGCGCGGGCAGATCGGAGAGCATCCCGGCGATCGGCATCGCCACGTGGGCCAGAATTTCGCCCTGCTGGGCCAGCGCCATGCCGCCGCCGGAGGCGATCAGCTGGTTCGCCGCCAGCGCCATCTCTCCGGCGTCGCGGCCCAGCACCACCAGGTTATGCGAATCGTGGGAGTAGCTGGTGGCGATGGCACCGCGCAGCTCGCCCCAGCCCTCCAGCAGCGCCATCTGCGGTGTGGCCTGATGGCGGCCGTGGCGATGTTTGACCCAAATCAGGCTGAAGCCCTCCGGGATGATAACTCTGCCGTCGCGGATCGCGACGTCAACTTCGCCCCACCGGGTAAAGCGCGCGCCGCGAATGTGCCGCAGGCGAGCGACGCCGTGGCGGATACCGCCGACGCGGAGGTAAAAGTCATCGGCGCTGAGCGATGCCAGCCGAAGGGTATCGCGCGGTGGCGTGACGCCCGTGGCTGGCGGAATGGGCTGCAGCAGCACGCCGTGGCGGGCGATCGGCTTCCCGGCGACATAGACCTCCAGCGCCTGCAGTTTTTCCAGGGAATCAAAGACGACCAGATCCGCCCGGCGTCCGGCGGCAATCAGCCCCAGATCGTTGCGCTGCAGGCGGATCGCCGCGTTGAGTGTGGCGAAGCGCAGCGCGTCGATCGCCGACAGGCCGTGCTCGATCAGCTGGTTGAGCAGGGCGATGATACCGCCTTTTTCCAGCAGCATGTCCGGCGGAACGTCGTCGGTGCAGACGGTAATTTGCGAGGAGAGATGGGGCAGCGTTTTCAGCGCTTTTACGATCTCCGGCAGCAGATAGGGATGCGAACCGCGAATTTCGATGGTCAGCCCGGCGCGCAATTTTTCCAGCGCATCTTCCCCCGAGGTAAGCTCGTGGTCTGACGTGACGCCCGCAGCGAGATAGGCCTGCAGGTCCGCACCGCTCAGCCCTCTGGCGTGACCCTCAATCAGCTTACCGCTGTTCAGCCCGGCCTGAACGATCTCCTGCATTCGCTCGCTGCCGTGCAGCACCCCATGCATATCCATTACCTCCGCCACGCCGCGCACCTCCGGCCACGTCAGCATTGTGTCCATTTCGGCACCGGCAAAATCAGCGCCGGACATCTCCAGCCCCGGTGTTGAGGGAACGCTGGACGGTGCGGCGACCATCACCTGTAGCGGCAGGTGCCGGCTGGCGTCGATGGCGTAGCGGACGCCCTCCACTCCCAGCACGTTCGCCAGCTCGTGGGGGTCCCAGAACAGGGCGGTGGTGCCCTGTGTCAGCACGATCTCCGCGTAGCGCTCCGGCGGCAGGTGCGAGCTTTCAAGATGAACGTGGGTATCCATCAGCCCCGGCGATAAAAAGCAGCCTGCCAGGCTGCGCCGTTCGCCAGCGTCCGTCCGGCTGCCGCGCGGGTGCACGCTGGCAATAATATCGCCGACGATGCCGACGTCGGCTTCACGAAGCTCGCCGGTTGCCATATCGACAACCTGCGCGTCGGTTAATAACAGATCGAAAGGGATTTCACCGCGGGCGGCCTGAACGGCGCGGCGGCGGGTTTCAGCACTGCTGGACATAACAACTCCGGCACAAGGATAATGCGCATACTCTAGGGGCAGAGCAAACGTTTGCCCAGATGAATAAATTTATTGTCCAATAACCTCGGGTTATTCTGGATAACCGTCGTTCCTGGCGGCTCCCGGCAGTGAACAGGGCAGAGCGCACAGACCGACCTTGGCCCGCCGAAGAGCAGCCCTGGCAAGACGGGATAGCGCGTAGTCTTCACCATCTGCCCGGACAGACGCACAGCGCCGGAGCGCCCGCGGCCTGAAGCAGAGAATTAGCGAAGGATATTATGATCGAACCCTGGCAGCGCCTGCCTGCGCTCTCACTTAAGCAGATTCAGTATTTTGTGACCCTGGCCGAACAGCGGCACTTCACCGATACCGCCAGGCTGCTGGCTATCAGCCAGCCGGCGTTAAGCAGTGCGCTGCGGCAAATCGAGACGGTTTTAGGCGGCAAGTTGATTAATCGAACCGCCTCGGCGGTGACGCTTACCGAACTCGGCGCGGCGATATTGCCCCATGCCCGGCGGGTGCTGAGCGTGGCGCAGCTGGCGTTTCAGGATATGCAGCAGATTGTGACGGCGGGCGGCGACGGTACGGTGCGCATCGGGCTGGTGCCGTCGGTGAGCTCGCTGCTGTTTCCGCTGCTGCCGCAGACTCTGGCACAGGCCTTTCCGCGCCTGCGGGTTGAGTTTCACGATCGCACCAACGATGCGCTGTGTCGGGAGCTGCAGGCCGGGCAGCTGGATTTTGCAATTGGAGCCATTGACAGTTCACTGCCCACCGCGCTGCAGGTTTTTTCTCTGCGGGACGATCCTTTTGTTGCGGTGCTGCACGGCGACGATCCGCTGGCCGGGCAGCCGCACCTGCCGTGGAAGCAGCTGGTCGGCCGGGATATTGCGGTATTCTCAAAGGGAAATATACAGCGGCTGGTCGGCGCGCTGGCGGAAAGCCATCATCTGACTCTAAGCGCGCGTTATCAGGTTGATTATATTGAAACTTTGTACGGCCTGGTGCGCTCCCGGTTAGCGGTGGCGATTCTGCCCGAGCTGTATACCACTCATCTGCAGGATCCCTGCCTGAAGGTGGCCCAGCTCCAGCAGCCTGCGCTGACGCGCACCGTGGCTCTGATGCGCGGCCCGCAGCCCCTGCCGCCGCTGATTGAGGCGTGCTTTTCGTTGCTGCTTAATTCACTGCGGCAAGCCAGGCGTTAGGGATGCTTTCTGAGGCATTGGAGATTTTCGTAGCGGTGAAATGATGGCGTAAACAGCGTCGGAGCCAGGGACCGGGAGCGGATCGGCGTTGGTAGAATGCGAGAGGGATAACGGAAAATTTCTTTCTGCCATTTAAAATCAAAGCGTTACCGCTCTTTAATAAAATGAATAAGTTATAAAAAAGTTGGTAGAATGTTTTGCCCTGAAAAACCGTTTTAGAAACAAGAAGATATTTTTAGTCTGTTCCCCGCGCGAGCGGGGATAAACCGTTGAGCAGCGGCGGTGAGCCGCACATGAACCCCTGTTCCCCGCGCGAGCGGGGATAAACCGCCTGTCAGGATAAATTCAATAACCTGAAACACCTGTTCCCCGCGCGAGCGGGGATAAACCGAAAAGCAGCATCCTCTTCACTCAAACCCATAGCTGTTCCCCGCGCGAGCGGGGATAAACCGGTTATCTCGAACTTCGTTTTACGAGGGCGATACTGTTCCCCGCGCGAGCGGGGATAAACCGACGAGCACCCGGACTACCCGGAGTTCATCGCCCTGTTCCCCGCGCGAGCGGGGATAAACCGGCTACGTTACAGTCACCACACATCACATTCAGCTGTTCCCCGCGCGAGCGGGGATAAACCGTCAGGCAGTGCGAGCTGTTTCTGATAGTGCGGCTGTTCCCCGCGCGAGCGGGGATAAACCGCGGATTAACAGAATGAAGAAAGGCGACTATTACTGTTCCCCGCGCGAGCGGGGATAAACCGTCGGCCGCTTTGCGGGCGGTTGGCGAGGCGTCCCTGTTCCCCGCGCGAGCGGGGATAAACCGTTTACCAGACCGAGAACGGCACTTTGTACCCGCTCTTCCCCGCGCGAGCGGGGATAAACCGATGGTCTCCTCATCGCGGCGGATATACTGAGTCTGTTCCCCGCGTGAGCAGGGATAAACCGTGCTTTCCCGTATTGCCGGCACGGCAGGCGCTCTGTTCCCCGCGCAAGCGGGGATAAACCGTTCCGCACCGGTGCAATTTAGTTCGTGAGTCACCTACAGAACCGAACGAAATAATGGAATGTTCGTGCGGTTCCTGACTGATAAAATTTTCAAAAGATGATGATTAAGCACAGCTTCCTGAAGGACTTTTCAGATCATAGCGGTAAAGTGTTAATTCCTTAAAAATTATGAGTTAACTATAGCTATATTCATGTAAAATGACGTCTTAATTGTCTGTCTATTTTATTTGGGTCTATGGGATTAGGGATGAAGTATCGGAATGATATTGACGGCCTCAGGGCTATAGCAGTAATGTTAGTGATTGTTTTTCATGCGGGGTTATCTGTTTTTCCCGCAGGCTTTATTGGGGTTGATGTCTTCTTTGTCATATCCGGTTTTCTTATAGCGAATATCATAAAAAACGGTATTGAACAGAAAGCATTCAGTTTTACACAATTCTATCTTCGCCGGGTATGGAGATTATTACCAGCAATGGTAACGATGATTCTCTTTGCCTTCGTATTGGCCAGTATATTTTACCTGCCAGCTGATTATGCGCCGTTTCTTAAGAGCGTTAAACAGACATTTTTAATTGTTTCAAATCGATATTTTGGTAAAGAAACAAGTGCCTATGCAGCACCTGATGCAGACTCAATGTTACTTCTACATACGTGGTCATTATCCGTTGAGTGGCAATGGTATCTTATTTTTCCATTAGCATATTATTTATTGCAGAAAAAGGTTAGTAACAGAAGTATAATGTTATGTGCTCCTGTTTTAACATTAATAGCATTATCTATCACTTTTCATTACACAACGGCACAACCGACAAAAACATATTATTTCTTTGCGAGTCGTTTATTTGAATTCTTAATCGGTGTGTCCGCATGTCTGTTCATGCCTAAGCTTCAATCACTCAAACTGATAATAAAGAATCTGTTGTCTCTTTTCTCATTAGGTGGGATTGTATATATTGCAGTACAGAACGGAGTCATCGACGGCTACCCGAACGGGTATACACTTGCGGTAGCGGTATTCACAGCCGCTTTGATCATCACCGGCACTGATCATAAATCTCTCGTTAATCGGGTTTTATCAACGCCTCCTTTGGTATATATTGGCAAAACTTCATATTCATTATATTTGTTTCATTGGCCGGTTTTTGCTGTACTGCATTATATTGGATATAACGGTCTGATTTGGCGTTCAGGTGGAATAGCCGTAAGTGTGGTTCTGGCTCTTGGATGCTACCATCTAATCGAAACGCCACTTAGAAAGCCTCGCTATGGCTTATTGAAAACTATAGCGCTTTTAATTATTGCCCCGCTCTTATTCATTATTGTATTTACATCAATAAGTAAGCGATTCGATGAGTTCAGTTATATCCGCTTTGGAAGCGAACTTTACCGGATTAACCATACGCTGGAAAGCGCAAATTTAAAACAGCGTCAGCGTTGTATGAATACCAATGTTACGGGAACTAACGTAGAGTGTACCGTGGGATATGCCAGTTCTCATAAGAAAGCATTATTAATGGGCGACTCGCACGCCAACCAATACTGGAACTTCTTCGATATAATGGGTAAAGATGCTCATATCTTAGTGGATATGAAAGCAACTTCATTATGTCTGGCCACGCCTGAGGTTTATCATGCGGATCTCTATTTAAAAGAAGGCTATTATTACAAGACTTGCCATGATAATGTTGAGCAGTATTATAAACAGATAAAGTCGAAAAAATATGATTATGTCATCATTGCGCAGGTTTGGCCTAACTATGCGAACTTCAGCGTCAGAAGTAAGTTAGATGAAAAGTCTACACCTGATAATTCTATTAAGGAAATTGGAGTATCAACTGAAAAAGGCATCAGGTTGATAATTGAGTCGGGAGCAACGCCTGTTTTAATTAATACAATGCAGCCTATGCCTGATAACTATTTAACCTGTTTTTATGAACACTTTAAAACCAGGGGGAAATATGTCCATAATGATTGTAATCAAGACTCCAGACCTGCGAGAGTTGCATGGGTTGAGCAGCTTTTCTCAAACCTTAAGGACAAATATCCATCTCTGGTAATTATTGATCCAAAAGATGTGCAATGCCCGAATGGAGTCTGCAAAGCAGAAATTAATGGAATCCCTTTATATCGCGATGTTGGACATCTTAATGATTATGCAACGAGGATGTTAGGCCAGGAGTATCTTGAAAAGATAGGGAATCCCTTCAAGTTACAATAAACTAAACACTGGCCACCAATAGAGAGGCCACCCATTTAACCGCGGCATCCGGCAGACACTCCGGATGCCGGTTACAGCGCATTCCGCCATCAGCATACCCGCATTATTTTCTCGCGCTACCGGCTTGTTGACCTTACCCCATTTTTGGCACAGGCCAACTTTATTGCTTTATCGTGGAGCATACCGTTACGTGATTTATTCTGAATACTGTGCGTGTTAAATCAGGGCGATCCTGAACAAACAGAACGGGAACTTCCCATCGTCATCCCACATCGGCGAGGAAGTGCCGCAGCGGCTTGCGTCGTCCGCTGACTTCCCGTAACCTGCTGCCGGGATAGTGAATCCCTCAATGACTCGGGGTGCCCTTCCTTGCGAAGGCTGAGAAAGACCCGTACCACCTGATCTGGATAATGCCAGCGTAGGGAAGTCAGAGACCTGTCGCGGTACTCGCTTCTTCGTCGTCTGGCAGGAGCGATACCATGCAGCCTGACCTGCCCGATTTACACGCCTTATGCGCTTTTCGCGCCCGCTCTCCGCTCACCCACTGCATGACCAACGACGTGGTGCAGACCTTTACCGCCAACGTGCTGCTGGCGCTCGGTGCCTCGCCGGCAATGGTGATTGAAGCCGAGGAGGCGGAACAATTTGCCGCCGCAGCCGATGCGCTGTTAATTAATGTCGGCACCCTGACCGCTTCCCGGGCGCAGGCGATGCGCCGGGCCGTTGAACGCGCCGCCGCCGCCGGAAAGCCCTGGACCCTCGATCCGGTCGCCGTCGGGGCGCTGGCCTTTCGCAGCCGCTTTTGTCAGCAGCTTCTTTCGTTAAAACCCGCCGCCGTGCGCGGCAACGCCTCTGAAATCCTGGCGCTTGCCGGAACACGCGCAGGCGGGCGCGGGGTGGACTCCGCCGACAGCGTCGCCTCGGCGCTGCCCGCCGCGCAGGCGCTGGCGCGTCAGGTGGGATGCATCGTGGCGGTTACCGGGGAGGTGGACTACGTTACCGACGGCGAGCGCACCGTAGAGGTGACCGGCGGCGATCGCCTGATGACCCGGGTCGTGGGCACCGGCTGTGCACTGTCGGCGGTCGTGGCTGCCAGCTGCGCCCTGCCGGGCGATACGCTGAACAATGTCGCCGCCGCCTGCGGCTGGATGAAGCGGGCCGGGGCGACGGCCGCCCGACGCGCGCAGGGGCCGGGCAGCTTCGTCCCCGCTTTTCTTGACGCGCTGTACGCGCTGCATGAGGAGGAAAGTTCATGAAACGAATCAATGCGTTAACCATCGCCGGCACCGATCCCAGCGGCGGGGCGGGTATTCAGGCCGATCTGAAGACCTTCTCCGCGCTGGGGGCCTACGGCTGTTCGGTCATTACCGCCCTGGTGGCGCAAAACACCCGCGGCGTGCAGTCGGTGTACCGCGTTGAACCTGACTTTGTCGCCGCTCAGCTGGATTCCGTGCTCGGCGACGTGCGCATCGACACGACGAAAATCGGTATGCTGGCAGAAACCGATATCGTTGAAGCGGTGGCGGAACGCCTGCAGCGCTACCGGGTGCAGAACGTGGTGCTGGACACGGTTATGCTCGCCAAAAGCGGCGATCCGCTGCTTTCCCCTTCGGCGGTGTCAACCCTGCGCACCCGCCTGCTGCCGCTGGTATCCATCATTACCCCGAACCTGCCGGAGGCCGCGGCGCTGCTGGAGGCACCCCACGCCCGCACCGAAAAAGAGATGCTGGAGCAGGGGCGGGCGCTGCTGGCGATGGGCTGCGGCGCGGTGCTGATGAAGGGGGGCCATCTGGAAGACAGCCAAAGTCCGGACTGGCTGATCGACCGCGACGGCGAGCGGCGTTTTACCGCGCCCCGGATACAGACCAAAAATACCCACGGCACCGGCTGCACGCTGTCGGCGGCGCTGGCGGCGCTGCGCCCGCGGCACGACGACTGGGCGCAAACGGTGCAGGAGGCGAAAAGCTGGCTGTCGGCGGCGCTGGCCCGGGCGGATTCGCTGGAGGTGGGGCAGGGGAACGGCCCGGTGCATCACTTTCACGCCTGGTGGTAGCGCGCGGAGCGCCTTAGCGTGGCCTGCCGGGCGGCGACGGTACGGCCGTCAGGCGTTCGCTCGCCGTCGCGCTGCATCCTCCACGATTTTGCGTATATACTGGCGAACAACTGATTGCCAGGAAAAGAGTCATGGAACAAGCGCATACCCGGCTCATCGCGCGGCTTAATGAACGCATTTCAGCGGCGGACAACGCGCCGCTGTACGTTAAATTCGCCGAAACGGTCAAAGAGGCCGTGCGCAGCGGCATCCTTGCGCAGGGCAATATTCTGCCCGGCGAGCGCGAACTCAGCCAGCAGACCGGCGTGTCGCGCATTACGGTGCGTAAGGCGATGCAGACGCTGGAAAAAGAGGGCGTAGTGACCCGCGCCAGGGGCTACGGGACGCAGATCAACAACGTTTTTGAATATTCACTGAAGGAGGCGCGCGGCTTCTCGCAGCAGGTGCTGCTGGGTGGTAAAAAGCCGGATACCCGCTGGGTCAGCAAGCGGATAGTCGCGTGTCCGGAAGAGGCGGCGTCGCAGCTGGCGCTGAGCGCAGGCAGCAAGGTGTACCAGCTTAAGCGCATTCGCTATGTGGATGGAGAGGCCGTCTCCCTGGAGGAGTCCTGGGTGCCGGTTGACCTGATCCCCGACGCCGACGCCATCGGCATTTCGCTGTACGACTACTTCCGCAGCCACAATATCTCTCCCCAGCGCACCCGCTCGTGGGTCAGCGCCCGGATGCCGGACGCCGAATTTCAGGGCCATATTCAGACAGACAGCCATGTGCCGGTGCTGGTGATCCGCCAGGTGGCGCTCGACTCGCAGCAGCGGCCCGTGGAGTACAGCATCAGCCACTGCCGCAGCGATCTATACGTCTTTGTGTGTGAGGAGTAGCTCGTCGCGCAGCGGGGCGCAGTCGCCGCCGCGATGTCCCACCACCCAGGCGGCTACCGCGTTGCCCAGCAGCACGGCGTCCGCCAGCGACCAGCCCGATGCCAGCCCGGCCAGCACGCCGCCGGCGTGGCTGTCGCCCGCGCCAATCGTGTCCACCACCTCGGTGGCAAAGGCGGGCACCCGGCCGCTGCCCTGCGGGCTGAAGTACCACGCGCCGTCCCTGTCCTGCCGCACCACCAGCGGGGCGTTAAACCGCCTGGTCCACTCCGCGCCCAGCGCGTTTATTTCGCGAGGGAGCCCAAAGCGTTCGGCGGCAAGCTCCGCCTCCTGGCGATTCAGGGAGACCAGCGGACGACAGGCCATGATCCTTGCCATTAGCGCCCCGGAAATCTCGCCGATGCGCGGACCGAAGTCGATGAGCGCCGTCGCCGGGCAGGCCTCTTCCAGCCACTGCGCCAGCCGTTCGCCGCTGGCCGAAGCCAGTTGATAGCCCGACAGATAAATCAGGCCGTCGGCCGGGGCGGGCAGCCGCGCCAGCCATCCGGCGCGCCACTGGTTCTCCACGCCGCTGAAGGAGAGAAAAGTGCGCTCGCCGTCCGGCTCCACCAGCGCCAGGCACCAGCCGTTGTCGCCTTCGGCGTCGTCGATAAGGCTGCGCAGCCCCTCTTTCGCCATGCGGCTGCGGATAATGTCAGACCACGCGCCCTGGCCCAGGGGCAGGGCGCTGTGGGCCTCCACGCCCAGCCGCTTCAGCGTTACCGCGATGTTCAGCGCGCAGCCGCCGACCCTGACCTCCTGCTGCTTAAGCTCGACGTCGCAGCCGCGCCGGGGCAGCGCGCCGGTACGGGCAATGACGTCGACCACCGCCGCGCCGATAACCGTTACCGGACGGCGGGCCGCCAGTTGGGGCAACAGCGTCCGCAGGCGGGCCGCGTTCATGCCGCCTCCCGCCGCTGCCGAAACGCCGCCAGCGCGTCGGCGTAGCGGGCGAAATCAAGCTGATTGACCGCGTCCAGCTCCTGCTTCAGCGCCGGATCGATAGCGCCTGTGCCCCGCAGCGCGCCGCAGATGGCGGTTGCCATCGCGCCGATGGTGTCGGTGTCGCCCCCGAGGTTGGCGCAGAGGATCGCACAGCGGTTAGGGTCGGTATCGGCCAGCTCCACCATGGCGATCGCGCAGGGCACCGACTCAATGGTGCTGGTGCCCGCGCCGACAATCTGGTAGAGCCGCTCGCTGGCCGACTCCACGCCGTCGGCCTCGCGGACGATCCGCAGGGCCATCTCCAGCCGCGCCGCGAGGGAGGCGCTGAAGGTGGTGATGCGTTTTTGCTGGGCGTGGCGGGCGACGGCGGGCAGCGAATCGGCGATCGCCGACCAGGCAGCGCCGTCGACGGCGCGGGAGATGGCCCACGCCACCACGACCGCTCCGGCCACCGCCAGATCTGATTTGTGGGTCGGGCTGGAGGCCAGGGCGACCGCATCGATAAAGGCGTCCAGATCGCGCGGCGGCAGCAGGCAGCCGAGCGGGGAAACGCGCATCGCCGCGCCGTTGGTAACGCCGTTGTTTTCCAGCTCCGCCAGCGGCCTGCCGTCGCGAATGGCGTTCAGGGCGATTTTGGACGTCGGGCCAAGCACGTTTTTATTGAAGGCGTCAAAGTCCTGCGCCCATGCCAGAATATTCCGGCCGATCAGCTCCGGGTCGATCTCCCCGTCGCGGGCGAGCAGGGCGTCGGCCAGGCAGAGGGCCATCGAGGTGTCATCGGTAAATTCCGCGCGGTTGAAGTAGCAGGCGGCGCTGTTCTCCGGCGGCCCCGGCAGAAAGCGGTCAATCCAGCCGAAATGCGCCTTCACCCTGGCCCTGGGCCACAGCTCCGAGGGCATTCCCATGGCATCCCCTAAGGCCTGCCCGTACAGGGCACCGAGAATACGTTCTGTTTTCAATTTACTTCCCCTTGTGTCAGCTGCGCGTCGCGAACCTTAATCGCGCGAATTTCTTTGTCGGATTCGCGGAAGAAAAGCATAAACAGGACGGCGATAACGGCAATCATCACCGCGCCGAACGCCCACATGCCCGCCCAGTTAAAGGTGAGGCCGTTGACCGGCGTCTGATAGGCAAACAGTTTTTCCATCATTACGCCGCCGAGGCGGTAGCCGAGCAGGCTGCCGAAGCCCTGGCAGCAGAGAGTGATCAGCCCCTGGGCGGCGGTGCGCATATGCGCCGGTGCCTTTTTATCCACGTAGATATAGGCGGTCACGTAGTAGAAGTCGTAGCTGACGCCGTGCAGCAGAATGCCCAGGAACAGCAGGCCGTAGGTGAAGTAATCCTCCGCGCCGCCGTAGATAAAGAAGGCATAGCGGATTGCCGCGGTGATAAGCCCTAGCAGCAGCACTTTCTTAATGCCGAAACGACGGGTGAAGAACGGCAGCGCCAGCATAAAGAAGATCTCGGAGAACTGGCCGAGGGTCATCCAGCCGGTGGCGTTATGCATGCCGACTTCCGTCAGGTAGCCGTTGGCGAAAATGTAATAGAAGGCCAGCGGCATGGCGAACAGAAACGAGCAGAAGAAGAAGACGAGAAAGTTTTTGTCGCGCAGCAGGATCAGCGCGTCCAGCCCCAGCATCACTTTGAAACTCAGCTTGCCGGTGCTCTTCGGCGGCGTGTCCGGCAGGAAGAAGGCGAACAGCCCGAGCAGCACCGAGCTGCCGGCGGTAATCAGCAGCGGAATATTGGTCGGTGAAATATCGTCATAGCCCAGCATTTGCGGCAGGAAGCCGCAGACGAGGCCGGAGGCGATCCAGCCGACGGTGCCCATCACCCGGATGCGCGGGAAGTCGCGCTCCACGTCCGGCACGTTGGCGAAGGCGATGCTGTTGGTCAGCGCGATGGTCGGCATATAGGTCAGCGAGTAGGCCAGCAGCAGGGGAAAGAATCCGGCGAAGGTGCTCTGCTGGGCGGCGAAGTACATCAGCGCCGCGCCGACGAACATTAGCACCGCCAGCACCTTTTGCGCAGAGAAGAAGCGGTCGGTCAGCGAGCCGACGAGAATCGGCGAAAGAATGGCGGCAATGGCGCTGCAGGCGTAGGACCAGCCGATTTCACCGGCGGTAAAGCCGGACTTGCTGAGCCACAGCCAGAGCGGAACGAACCAGGCTCCCCAGATAAACCACTCAACGAACATCATGAATGACAGTTTCACTGTAGTTTTCATCTTTGAATTCTTCAGGACAGGAAAATGAGGGCGTGACAGTATCATTTAATAATACCTTTAAAATACCTTTAGGGTGAAAGTATGACTCCGGTAACACTTTTCCGTTCGTGAATCGAGCCAGCTGACGGGCTGAAAAAATGCCCGGGCGGGGAAAATCCGCCGGGCGCTTTCGGCCCCGTCGCTGACCGTCGGATGCGGGACAGGGCAAACAATTCATTCTTCGCAGACTATCGCACCGCCGCTAACCGGATAAAGAGACCAGGTTCTGTCCGGAAATCGGGAAATAGTGTACGTGAGTTAATGCGCAATTTTAACTATACCCAAAATAATTCGAGTTGCAGGACAAAACGCAGCGCGTTTTGAACAGCCCCAGGGCTGGCCCCGAAGGGGTGAGGCCGACAGGCCGAATCACGCGGCGACGCAGTGACAAATTCGTCAGGAACGAATTTGAACAGCCACAGGCTGCCTCTGGTGAGAGACAGGGATGTCTCTCATTAATCCCCGGGAGCTTACTGGAGTAAGTGACTGGGGTGAACGAGGACAAATCGGCTTAGCCGATTTGAACGCCTCTGGCGGCGGCCCTTCAGGGTGAGGCCCCAGGGCCGAATAAATCCAACGCACATGCAACTTGAAGTATGACGGGTATATTCACAATCCTGAATTATTGCTTTTGGCATAGTGCCAGACTGGTGCAATAAGAGGAGCGGGCCTGGGGAGATGAGTGCCCATCTGGCTGGTTTACCTGACCTGCGATAACGCTCCATTTTTATGCAAAAAAGCTCCCGGGAAGAATTCTTTTAAACGGAGCATAACTAGCGATAAAACAGGCCGGTATTTTGGCTAAACCTGATCCATAAGCGAGGTTTTTTTTCGATACATCGCGCCTCTGCGGACATGTCATCAAAGCAAAGCAGGTCTGCGTCCTGGTCGGTCCCTCT
>NZ_WMJZ01000042.1 GCF_009711095.1 Intestinirhabdus alba | reverse complement strand
GCAAAACGCCAGCCAGCCCGCCACGGCCGTTGCGCCGGACAGCACCCCGCCGCTTGCGCCAACCGGAGTCGTAGTCTCGGAAGATGGCACCACGGTGACCGGCAGCGCCGAGCCGGGTAGCACCGTGACCATCGCCGCTCCTGACGGAACGCCAGTTGGCAGCGCAAAGGCCGACGGCGACGGGAACTTCACCATTACCCTTGAGCCGCCGCAGGCCAACGGGGAGACGCTGACCGCAACGGCCACTGACGCCGCAGATAATACCGGCCCCTCCACCAGCGTACAGGCACCGGATATCACCCCGCCAGACGCCCCGGTTATAAACGCTATCATTGACGACGTTGGCGCGGCGAAAGGCAACCTGACGGATGGACAAAGCACCGACGATAATCAGCTGACTTTCAGCGGAACCGGCGAGCCGGGCGCGACGATTATTATTCTGGATAACAACACGCCGCTGGCGGGAACCGCCGTCGTGGGCAGCGACGGAAAATGGACGCTGACCACCCCGGCACTGAGCGACGGCGAGCATACCTTCACCGTCACGGCAACCGACGCAAATAATCAGACCAGCGAACCTTCCGCCGGCATTACCCTGACGGTAGACACCACCGCGCCTGCCGTACCGGTACTCACGCTGACCGACAGCACCGGCAGCGTTACCGGTACGCTGGAAAATAATGCCACCACCGACGCGACTCAGCCGGTCCTGAGCGGCTCCGGCAGCGTCGGGGATACCATTACCCTCTATGACAACGATGTGATTATCGGCACCACCCAGGTTGTCAGCGGCGGGACGTGGAGCTTCACTCCAACCCCGGCGCTGGGCGAAGGCAGCCACACGCTGACCGCTACCGCCAGCGATCCGCTGGGCAATACCAGCGGTGCCTCTGCGCCGATTACTATCATCGTTGACACCACCGCACCCGAGGTGCCAACCCTGGCGCTGACCGACGGGGCCAACGCGCCGCTGGCCGACGGCCAGGCCACTAACGTAACGCAGCCGGTACTGAGCGGCACCGGCACCGACGGCGATATTATTACCATTTACGACAACGGCACCCGGATTGATACCGTCACGGTAGCCAACGGTGCCTGGAGCTATACTCCGGACACCCTGAGCGAAGGCGAACATCGCTTTACGATCGCCGCAGCCGATCCGGCAGGCAACACCAGCGAGCCTTCTCTGCCCGTCACCATTGTGGTGGATGTCACCGCCCCGGCCGTCCCCACCCTGACCATTACCGACGACGCTGGCAGCCTGACGGGAGCGCTGGATAACGGCCAGTTTACCGACGACACCCTGCCGCTGCTCAGCGGTAGCGGAACGCCCGGAGATACCATTACCATCACCCTTGACGGCGCGGAGCTGGCAACGGTCACCATCGGCGAATCCGGCAGCTGGAGCTATCAGTTGACCACGCCGTTGGCCACCGGCGATCGTACCTTCTCCTTAACCGCCACCGATCCTGCCGGTAACACCAGCGCCAGCTCGCCGGATCGCGTTATCCGCATTGACACCCAGGCACCGACCACGCCAACGCTTACCGTCAGCGATGACAACGCGCCGCTCGCCAGCGGCGGGCAGACCAACGACACCACGCCGACCCTGAGCGGCACGGGGGAGTCGGGCAGCATCGTGACCATCCTTAACAACGGCATAGCCATTGGCACCGCCGTTGTTGAGAACGGTGCCTGGCGCTTTACGCCACAGACGCCGCTGGGCGAAGGCAGCTATAACTTTACCGTTAACGCAAGGGACGCGGCGGGCAATACCAGCCCGTCCTCAGGCGAGTTTGGGCTGACTATCGATACCACTCCGCCAGACGCGCCGCTGATTACTTCATTAGCGAACCTGACGATAACCAACCAGACGCAGCTGCCGATTAGCGGCACCGGCGAGCCGGGCAGCACCGTGACGCTGTACAACGGCACCACGGTAATTGGCAGCGGTACGGTGAACGCCGACGGCAGCTGGAACATCGTACCCAACCCGGCGCTGGCCGAAGGCAGCTACAGCTTTACCGCCGTCGCCGCCGACCCGGCGGGCAACCGCAGCCAGCCTTCCGAAGCGGCGGCGCTGCAGATCGATACCACCGCGCCAGCCGCACCGGCTAACGTGTCGATCTCTGCGGATGGCGCAGTCGTCACCGGCAGCGCGGAGGCGGGGAGCACGGTTATCATCCGGGACGCCGATAACAACGTTATCGGCTCCGGTATCGCAACGAACGGCAGCTTTACCATTACGCTTACCCCGGCGCAAACCGGCAGCGAGTCCCTCACCGCAATCGCCCAGGACGCGGCGGGCAACGCCAGCGGGCCAACGGGCTTTACCGGCTCCGGCAGCGGCCTGCCGGTAATTACCGCCATTGTCGATGACGTTGGTAGCGTAGTTGGTGACTTAAAAAGCGGGCAAACCACCGATGATACGCTGCCTGGCCTGCGCGGCACCGCCGAGCCGAACACCACCCTTGATGTTTATGTCGACGGCGTACGGGTCGCTTCCGGCGTGCAGGTGGACGCCAGCGGCAGCTGGACGTGGACGGCAGACAACGCCCTGAGCGAAGGCAATCACACCTTCCGGGTGGAAAACAGCGCCGACAGCAGCAGGTCGTCCGCCACCGTCAACATTACGGTCGATCTGACCCCACCCGCGCAGCCGGTTATCGGTGCCGTCACCGACGATATCGCTCCCGGCACGGGAGCATTGACCAGCGGCCAGACCACCAACGACGCGCGCCCCACCCTGAGCGGCTCCGGTGCCGCGGGCGAAACCATCACCATTTATGACGGTTCGACCCCGCTGGGCACCGTTCCGGTCGTCAACGGCGCGTGGTCGTTCACGCCTCCCGCCGCGCTGGGTGAAGGCAGCCACGACCTGACGATTATCGCCACCGACGCGGCGGGCAATGAGAGCGTGCGGTCGGATATCTTTGTGGTGGTAGTGGATACCACCGCCCCCGACGCGCCGGCAATTATCGGCGCGCTGGACGACAGCGAACCGCAGACCGGCCCCATCGGCAATAACGGCAGCACCAACGACACCACGCCGACCCTCAGCGGCACCGGGGAGGAAGGCAGCACAATCACCCTTTATGACAACGGCGTGCGCATCGGCACCGCGCAGGTCAGCAACGGGAGCTGGAGCTTTACCCCACCCGCGCTGGCGGCCGGCTCCCACAGGCTGACGGCCACGGCGACGGACGCCGTCGGCAACGTCAGCGCCGCCTCTGGCGAATTTACCCTCACCATTGACACCGAGGCACCAGCGGCACCGGTGATTCAGAGCGTCACCGACGACAACGATCCGATAACGGGCGTGCTGCTCGACGGCCAGAGCACCAACGACACCCAGCCTACTCTCCAGGGAACCGCGGAGCCTGGCTCCACCGTTGTGCTCTATGACGGTGGCGTCGCCGTCGGCAGCGCACTTGTCGGCGGCGACGGCGTCTGGAGCCTGACGCCGACCAGCCCGCTCGGCGACGGTCAGCATAATCTGACCGTTACCGCCACCGATGCCGCCGGTAACGAAGGGCCGTCCGCCGCCTTTACCCTGACGGTGGACGTGCAGGCACCAGCCACGCCGGTTATCACCTCGGTGACCGACGATATTGCTCCCGGTACGGGGACGCTGACCAATGGTCAGGCGACTAACGACACGCGCCCGGCCCTCGCCGGAACCGCAGAGCCGGGCAGCACGGTGCGCATTTATGACGGCACCACCCTGTTGGGCAGCGTACAGGCCGACGGGGTCGGCGCGTGGACATTCACCCCAACCACCTCGCTGGGCAACGGTCAGCACACGCTCAACGTCACCGCCACCGACGCGGCAGGCAACGTCAGCCCCGGCGCGTCCTTTACCCTGGTGGTCGATACGCAGGCCCCGGCGGCCCCGGTCATCGTCAGCGTAACCGACGCCGTAACGCCTGGCACCGGTGAGCTAACCGACGGCCAGAGCACCAACGATACCCGTCCGGTCATCACCGGCACCGGCGAGCCGGGCGCGATCGTCAGCATCTATGACGTCAACGTCCTGCTCGGCACCGCCACCGTAGAGGCGAACGGCAGCTGGAGCTTCAGACCTGGCGAACTTTCGCAGGGCGCACATTCGCTGCGCGCGACCGCCACCGACGCCGCGGGCAACGTCAGCCCCGCTTCCGGGAGCTTTACCCTGACGGTGGACAGCATCACCCCCACCGCTCCGGTGATCAACGGCGTAACGGACGACGTTGGTCCCATCGTCGGCAGCCTGACCAGCGGCCAGACGACCAACGACCCGCGCCCCGGCTTTACCGGCACCGGCGAGCCTGGCGCAGTCATCAACGTTTACGACAACGGCGTGGCGATTGGCAGCACCACGGTTGGCGATAACGGCACATGGAGCTTTACCCCCACCACCGATTTGGCACAGGGGAACCATCCGCTGACCTTTACCGCCACCGACGCGACGGGCAACGTCAGCCCGGCGGCTAACTTCGTGGTCAATGTCGACACCCAGGCCCCCGCCGCCCCGACCATCGTCTCGGTGGTGGACGACAGCGCACCGCAAACCGGCAATCTGACCTCCGGTCAGAGCACCAACGATACCCGCCCGACTCTCAACGGCACGGCGGAAGCTGGCACCACCCTGACGTTTACCGACAACGGCGCAACGATCGGCAGCGTGGTGGTCGGCCCTGACGGCAGCTGGAGCTTTACGCCGGCCACCGCGCTGACTAACGGCAACCATACGCTGGCGGTCACCGCCACCGATTCGGCGGGCAACGTCAGCCAGGGCAGCAGCTTCGCCATCACCGTGGATACTCTGGCACCCGCCGCGCCGGTGATTACCACCGTGCTCGATGATGTCAGCAACATTACCGGCCCGGTCGCCAGCGGCCAGAGCACCAACGACACCCGGCCGGAACTGCGCGGCACCAGCGAGCCTGGCGCATTAATCACCATTTATGATGGCGCAACCCTGCTGACGCCGACCCCCATTCAGGCCGACGCCAACGGCGCGTGGAGCTTCACGCCGTCAGCGGCGCTGGGTGAAGGCTCCCATGCCTTTACGGCCCAGGCCACCGACGCCGCAGGAAACGTCAGCGCATCGTCGGCCATAACCACCATCGTGGTGGATATCACGCCGCCGGGCGCGCCAACCGACCTGGCGGTGGTAACCAATGGTTCCCACGTCACCGGCACGGCGGAGGCGGGCAGTACGGTTACCATTACCGACAGCGCGGGCAACGTGCTGGGTAGCGGACTTGCGAACGGCACCACCGGCCGCTTTGATGTCACCATCAGCCCGGCGCAGGAGGGCGGCGTCGCGCTACAGGTCATTGCCGCAGACAGGGCCGGCAACGTCGGGACCGCGGGCAGCATCAGCGTTCCGTCCACCGGGCTCCCCGGCGCGCCGGTTATTGTTTCCGTCACCGACGACGTTGGCTCCATCACCGGCACCATCGGCAACGGCCAGGCAACCAACGACGCCACGCCGCAGATAAGCGGCACCGGACAGCCCGGCGCAACCATTACCCTTTACGACGGCAACGTGGTCATTGGTACCACCAGCGTCAACGCCGAGGGCAGTTGGAGCTTTACCCCAACGGCCACGATTGCCGACGGGCTACACACGCTGACCGCCACCGCGAGCAATACGAACGGCACCAGCCCGCTGTCGCCGTCGTACAGCATTACGGTCGATACGGTTACGGCGGCCCCCACCGGCAGCATCAGCGCCGACGGTGCCAGCATTAGCGGCACCGCCGAAGCGGGCAGCACGGTAACGATCACCCTTGGCAACGGCACGACCCTCACCACTACGGCAAACAGCAGTGGAAATTACTCACTGACGTTCGATCGGAAACAGACCGGCGGCGAAAACATCAGCCTCAGCGCCACCGATGCGGTGGGCAACGTCTCCACGCCGGTTCAGGTGCAGGCACCGACGCTGCCCATCGCCGCCAACGACAACGTGGTCAACCTGGAGATCGAATCGAATGCCACGGTAACCACCGGACAGTACAGCGATTACGGTCTGCTGCTGGTCGGCGCGCTCGGCAACGTGCTGAACGTGCTGGGCGATGACTCGGCGGCGGTAGAATTCACCGTCTCCGACGGCGGCAGCGCGAAGCTGACCATCGACGCCAGCGCCACCGGCATCGTGCTCTCACTGCTTAATACACAGGAAGTGGCGATCCAGCGGTACGATGCGGCAACTAACTCCTGGACCACGGTGATCGACACCGCCCAGGCGCAGTTCGCCAACCTGCTGACCCTCGGCAGCAGCGGCATAACCGTGAATATTGACGGGCTGACGGGCGGTACCTGGCGGGTACTGACCTACAATACGGCGCTGCTGGCCACCGGCTCATACACCTCGCTGAACGTCAGCGTGGAAGAGACCAGCGCGGGCACCATCACCAGCGCTACGCCGCAGACCGGCAACGTGCTGGATAACGACAGCGCGCCGCTGGATACGGTGGTAACCACGGTAACCAACGCCAACGGCCAGATCTTTACGCTGGGTGCCGGCACCAACGTCATTCAGGGGATCTACGGCACGCTGACCATCAACCAGGACGGCAGCTACAGCTATGCGCTGAAGCCCAACAGCCCGGCATCGGTTATCGGCCACAACGAGAGCTTCACCTACACCATCAGCGGCAGCGCGGGCAGCGCCTCGGCGAAGCTGGTCATTACCGTCGGTTCCGATACGCCGGCAAGCAGCGTCGTTGCGGTTGATAACGTCGTCACGCTGCCGTACGACACCCACGTGGAGGCCATCGACAACGGCGCTTCATCCCAGGGCGGCTTTACGGTGGTGAACGTCAGCCTCGGCGATGCGCTGGATCTCGGCGTGCTGGATCGACTGAGCAACCCCATTATTTTCGACGTGGAGGAGGGGTCAACGCGCACTATGACGCTGCAGTCCACTATCGGCGGCGTGGCGGTGGCCTCAAGCTTCGATCTCTATATCTATCGCTTTAACGACGTCACTCAGCGGTTCGATCAGTGGCGGGTGGAGAAAAACTGGCTTAACGCGCCGCTGCTTGGCGGCCAGTCGAACCCGCTGACCCTGAACCTGCCCGGCGGAGAGTATCTGTTCCTGCTTAACCCATCGTTTGGTATTTCCGCGCTGACCGGCTATACCCTTAACATCCTGCAGGATCACGTTTACAGCGTTGAGAGTCTGACCGCCACCACCCAGGGCAACGTGCTGAGCGATGATATCGCGCCTGTCGGCACCCACGTTACCCAGGTGAACGGCGTGACGGTGGCGACCACCGGCACCACGACCATCAATGGCAGCTACGGCACGCTCACTATCGACGCGCAGGGCAACTACACCTATACCCTGAAAAGCGGCGTGGGGGCGGACAGCACGAAAGCCCCGGACAGCTTCATCTATACGGTAAGAGCGCCGAACGGCGATACCGACGTTGGGTCGCTTAATATTACGCCGACGGCCCGGCCGCTGGATGCGGTCAACGACGTCAGCGACACCCTCGCCGTCGCCACGGCTCAGGACACTGCGGCCTACCTCGACTCCACCGTCGGTACGGCAAGCTGGAGCAACCCGCTCGTTGGCACCGGCTCAGGCAGCGGCAGCGGCACCTTCGTTGTGGATGCCAATACGCTTCTGCACGCCCCGGTGCTGACCTTTGCTATCAGCAGCGGCCTGTCCCTCGCCAGCCTCAACGGCACCTGGTCCATTTACCAGGGGACGACGCTCATTCAACAGGGGACTTACTCCGGCACCAACACGACGATCAACCTTAGCGCGCTGGATCTGCAGGCCGGAACCTACACGCTAAACTTTACCGGCAGCACCACCGGGCTGGGCGTCCTTGGCTCTTATACCGTCACTCCACGGGTTACCGGAACCACCGTCGATCTGGATAACTTTGAAACCGTCGGCAGCCACACCGTTAGCGGCAACATTTTTGACGGCAGCGACTCGGCGGGGGCAATGGACCAGCTCAATACCGTTGTGACCCGGCTGTCCGTCACCGGCTATAACGGCAGCACCACCACGCTGGACCCTTACGTTTCCAGTAGCGCCAGCGCCACCGTTCAGGGCCATTACGGTACGCTGAAAATTAACGTTGATGGTTCGTACAGCTATACCCTTAACAACGGCGTGGCGCTCTCTTCTATTACCACGAAGGAGACCTTTACCTACAGCCTGAACGACACCCGCGGGCATACCGACTCCGCCACCCTGACCATCGACATGGCTCCGCAGGTGGTCAGTACCGCCCATAACGACGTGCTGATCGGCTCCGCCTATGGCGACACGCTGATTTATCAGTTGCTTAACGCCAACAGCGCCACCGGCGGCAACGGCGTGGATCGCTGGAGCAACTTCTCCCTGACCCAGGGCGATAAGATCGATATCGGCGACCTGCTGGTGGGCTGGAACGGACAGAACGCCACCCTCGGCAACTATCTGAGCGTCAGCACCAGCGGCGGAAATACGACGATTTCCATCGACCGCGACGGTGCCGGCAGCACATATCACTCAACCCCGCTAATCACCCTGGAGAATGTACAGACCACCCTCAACGAGCTGATTGAACAGAACCACATTATTACCTGACCTATACCCAACTGATTTAAAACACAATGACCCCGGACGCACGTTCGTCCGGGGCAATAAGAACACGATTGGGAAGTAAAAAATGGAAAAACGACAGCCCGCAATCTGGTGGCTGGCAGGAAGTCTGTTTGCGCTACAGGCTTTTGCTGCCGACATCCCGCCGCGCATTGCGCCGCAGCAGCTGGCCGGGCAACAGGAGCTACCCTCGCTCGACGCCGCCGCGCCGCTGACCGGCAGCGACGCCGCTCCTGGCGAACTCTCTCTTACTCAGGCGGTTAACCGCGCCGTTACCTGGCATCCCTCGATCCGCGAAGACATCGGCAAGCTGTACGCTCAGGTGGAGCGGGTGGACATCGCCCGGGCAAAATATTATCCGCAGGTAAATGCCGGCGTGAACAGCGGCTATACCAACAGTTATTCCGACAGCGGCTTCAGCCCGTCGCTGGTTCTGTCACTTTCGCAGATGCTCTATGACTTCGGCAAGGTAGCAAGCCAGGTGCGGGCAGAAAACGCCGGCGTCGCTCAGGAGCAGGCCAACGTGCTGCTCAGAATTGACAGCGTCAGCCACGAAACGGCCAGCGCCATGGTGCAGGTGCAGACCTGGCAGCAGATGGTCGCCATTGCTAAAGAGCAGCTCGACGCCCTGAACGCCATCGGCAGGCTGGCCAATCTGCGTAACGAAGAGGGTGCCAGCTCGCTCTCGGACGTGGTACAGACCGACGCGCGCATCGAAGGTGCCCGCTCGCAGCTGGTTCAGTACCAGGCTAACCTGGAGAGATCCCAGGCCTCCCTGATGACCTGGCTGGGCTGGAAAGATCTTAACGCCATCAGCAATACATTTCCCCAGGCGCTGGCCCAAAGCTGCGAGCTGGCAGAGCAGGACGACCGGCTGGTGCCCTCGGTGCTGGCCGCCTGGGCGCAGGCCAACGTCGCCCAGGCCAACCTGGACTACGCGAACGCCCAGATGACGCCCACGGTTTCGCTGGAGCCGGAGGTACGCCGCTACCTCAACGATAACTACGCCGGGCATGATTCTGTTGACCGCACCCAGTATTCGGCGTGGGTCAAGGTCGAGATGCCGCTTTACCAGGGCGGCGGCCTTACCGCCCGACGCAACGCCGCCAGCCACGCGGTGGAGACTGCCCAGTCGGCGATCCAGCGCATCCGGCTCGACGTGCGCCAGAAGCTGCTCGCGGACCGCAGCGAAGCCATCAATCTGGCGACGTCGCTGCAGATCCAACGGCGTCAGGAGCAGCTAAGCGAGCGCACGCGCGCGCTTTACCAGCAGCAGTATCTCGATCTCGGCTCGCGCCCGTTGCTGGACGTGCTCAACGCCGAGCAGGAGGTTTATCAGGCGCGCTTTGCTCGCCAGCAGACCCTGGGCCAGCTGCACCAGCTGCAGCTCAACTGCCTGTATAACACCGGTAAAATGCGCCAGGCGTTCGGCCTGGAGAACCGCACCATTCAGTCAGTGGAGATCCAGCCATGATCCACGTCGATATCCCCGCCGACGAGCCTATTTCTTCCCATGCCCTTGCTAACTGGGCGCGGGCCATGAGCCATATTGCCACCCATTACCGCATCGCCTGTTCTCCCGGCACGCTGCAGGCCAGCGCCCCGTGGTTTAAAGACAAGAGCATGGGCCAGGCGCTGCCGCAGCTGGCCCGCCAGGCCGGGCTGTCGTTTGAGACACTGACGCCGGAAGCACAGTCGCTTAATCAGTGGCGTCTGCCGGTGGTGGTACAGCTGCGGGAGGGCGAGCTGGTGCTGGTTGAGCGGTTCGACGGCGACGAGCTGCTTGACGTCAGCTTCGTCAACGGCGGGCTACAGCGTAACCGGATCGCTCTCAATCAGCTGCTGCCCGACGTTCGCTTTATCATCGCCCTGCGCCCGCTCTCCGCCGTAAAAGACAGCCGGGTGGACGCCTATATCTCCCGCTTTCAGCCCGACTGGCTGAAAAGCCTGGTGCTGAAGGATCTGCGCCCGTACGGGCCGGTAATGCTGGCGGCGCTGCTGGTTAACGTGCTGTCACTCTCCGGGATCGTCTTCTCTATGCAGGTGTATGACCGGGTGATCCCGGCCCAGTCCTGGCCTTCGCTGTACGTGCTGGCCGCGGGGGTGCTGATCGCCATGCTGTTCGGTTTTCTGCTGCGCCTCGCCCGCGGGCACGTGATGGATCTGCTGGGCAAGCGCGCCGATATGCGGGTATCTGACCGCGTCTTCGGCCACGCCCTGCGCCTGCGCAATAGCGCGATCCCCCGCTCCACCGGCAGCTTTATTTCACAACTGCGCGAGCTGGAGCAGATCCGCGAGATGGTCACCTCTTCCACCATGTCGACGATCGTCGATCTGCCCTTCTTTCTGCTGTTCATCGTGGTGCTGGCGATTATCGCCCCGCAGCTGGCGTGGATCGCCCCGGTCGCCGCCCTGCTGATGATCCTCCCTGGCCTGCTGCTGCAAAAAAAGCTGGCGGAGCTGGCAAACCAGTCGGCCCATGAGGCCACCCTGCGCAACGCGGTGCTGGTGGAGAGCGTGCAGGGGCTGGAGGATATTAAGCTGATGCAGGCGGAGAACCGCTTTCTGCAGCAGTGGAACAGCTATATCCGCATTACCGCCGAGTCCGGGCTGCGCACCCGCGAGCTATCCCAGGGGCTGATCAACTGGGGCATGACCGTGCAGGGGCTGGTCTACGCGGCGATGGTCATGTTCGGCGCACCGCTGGTAATTGAAGGTACGCTGACCACCGGTTCGGTGGTGGCCGCCTCGATGCTCGGCTCGCGCATGATCGCTCCGATGGGCAACCTGTGCGGCGTGCTGGCCCGCTGGCAGCAGGTGAAAGCCGCGAAGAAAGGGCTTGACGGCATTATGGAGCTGCCCACTGAGACCCGTCGCGATGAAACGCTGGTGCATCAGGAAATTTTTTACGGCCACTATCTGTTTGAGAACGCCCGTTTCCGCTATTACGCGGAGGATCAGCGGGTGCCGCTGCGCATCAACCGGCTGGAGATCGCCGCGGGGGAGCGTATCGCGGTACTGGGTCGCAACGGCGCGGGTAAGTCGACGCTGCTGCAGGCGCTGGCGGGAGGCGTGGAGCTGGCGGAAGGCGATGCCCGCCTTGACAGCCTAAGCCTGCCGCACATCGATATGGCGGATCTGCGGCGCAACGTCGGCCTGCTCAGCCAGAACGCCCGGCTGTTTTTCGGCACCCTGCGGGAGAATCTGACCCTCGGCGCACCCCACGCCAGCGATGAGGAGATCTTCGCGGTACTGGAGATCTGCGGCGCGGACGGCTTTGTAAAGCGCCTGCCGAAAGGGCTGGATCATCCGATTATGGAGGGCGGCAACGGGCTTTCCGGCGGCCAGCGCCAGTCGATTTTGCTGGCGCGTATGCTGCTGCGCAATCCCAATATCGTTCTGCTGGACGAGCCAACCGCCTCGTTTGATGAGCACGCCGAACGCGAGTTTATTCAGCGGCTCGGCCAGTGGCTCGGCAACCGCACGCTGGTTGTCGCCACCCACCGGGTGCCGGTGCTGGAGCTGGTGGAGCGGGTGATCGTCCTCAAAGAGGGCCAGCTGGTGATGGATGCGCCGAAGGCGCAGGCATTAGGGCAAAGCCGCGCCGTCGCGCAGGGCGCTACACGGGAGTGGAAAAATGAAAACCAGTCAGCATGACGCCACGCTGGACGCGCTGGACGACAGCCGGGAGCGGGAATTTTCCGGTGCCAGCCGCATTATTGGACTCACCGCGCTGCTGTTGCTTATTCTCGCCGTCTGGGCGTGGTTCGGGGTGCTGGATGAGGTTTCCACTGGCACCGGAAAGGTGATACCCAGCTCGCGCGAGCAGGTTTTACAGTCTCTCGACGGCGGCGTGTTGGCCGAGCTGACGGTGCACGAGGGGGATAAGGTGCAGGCCGGGCAGGTGCTGGCGCGGCTCGATCCTACGCGCTCCGAGTCCAGCGTTGGCGAAAGCGCCGCCCGCTACCGCGCCTCGCTCGCCTCCAGCCAGCGCCTGACGGCGGAGGTCAGCGACCGGCCGCTGGTTTTTTCAGACGACCTGCAGGCATGGCCGGAGCTGCTCGCTTCCGAAACCCGGCTTTATAACAGCCGCCGCGCGCAGTTTATTGATTCGCAATCGGAGCTGAAAGCCGCTCTTGAACTGGTTAATAAAGAGCTGGGGATCACCGAGCGGCTGGCGAAGACCGGGGCCGCCAGCCACGTTGAGGTGCTTCGCCTGCAGCGGCAGAAAAGCGATATCGGCCTGAAGCTGACCGATCTGCGCTCCCAGTATTATGTGCAGGCGCGTGAGGCGCTCTCCAAAGCCAATGCCGAAGTCGCGATGCTTTCGGCCATCATCAAAGGGCGGGAGGATTCGGTCACCCGGCTGACCATTCGTTCTCCGGTACGCGGTATTGTGAAGAATATCCAGGTCACGACCATCGGCGGCGTGATCCCGCCCAACGGCGAGATGATGGAGATTGTTCCGGTGGACGATCGGCTGCTGATTGAGACCCGGCTGTCGCCGCGCGATATCGCCTTTATCCACCCTGGCCAGCGGGCGCTGGTTAAGATCACCGCCTACGATTACGCCATTTACGGCGGGCTGGAGGGCGTGGTCGAGACGATTTCGCCGGATACCATTCAGGACAAAGTGAAGCCGGAGATCTTCTATTACCGGGTGTTTATCCGCACTCACCAGGACTATCTGCAGAATAAGCTGGGGCGGCGCTTCTCCATCGTGCCGGGGATGATTGCGACCGTAGATATTAAAACCGGCGAAAAAACCATCGTCGACTATTTAATCAAGCCGTTTAACCGGGCGAGCGAGGCGCTGCGCGAGCGGTAATTACCTGACGATAAAGGCGCGCGGGGGCTGGTCATGCGCGTCTCAGGTCTGCTATACTTGCCGGACGCATTGGGGCTGATTCTGGATTCGACGGGATTCGCGAAACCCAAGGTGCATGCCGAGGGGCGGTTGGCCTCGTAAAAAGCCGCAAAAAAATAGTCGCAAACGACGAAAACTACGCTTTAGCAGCTTAATAACCTGCTTAGAGCCCTCTCTCCCTAGCCTCCGCTCTTAGGACGGGGATCAAGAGAGGTCAAACCCAAAAGAGATCGCGTGGAGACCCTGCCTGGGGTTGAAGCGTTAAAACGAATCAGGCTAGTCTGGTAGTGGCGTGTCTGTCCGCAGGTGCCAGGCGAATGTAAAGACTGACTAAGCATGTAGTACTGAGGATGTAGGAATTTCGGACGCGGGTTCAACTCCCGCCAGCTCCACCAAAATTCTCCATCGGTGATTACCAGAGTCATCCGATGAAGTCCTGAGAGCCCGCACGGCGAAAGCCTTGCGGGCTTTTTTGTGTCTTGAATTTGTCCTGCGAAGTCCGAAGAAAACTAATTAAATCCGAACCTTTTAGGCACCTTGTTAGGCACCTCATAAAGCTTTATTGTTTTTGAGGTGCCTAAAACTATGGAAACCCGGCAATGGCAAGACAAACCAAACCTTTATCCGTTAAAGAAATCGAATCCGCCAAACCCAAAGAAGCGGACTATGTTCTCTATGATGGCGATGGCCTTGAGCTACTCATCAAATCCAGCGGAAGTAAAATCTGGCAGTTTCGCTACATTCGCCCTGTTACCAAGAAACGTGCGAAAAAGAGCATAGGCCCCTACCCGTCAGTTACCCTTGCCGATGCCAGAAACTACCGGGCAGAGTCTCGCTCTCTCCTGGCGAAACAAATCGATCCACAGGAACATCAGCAAGAACAACTGCGCAGTTCGCTGGAAGCCAAAACCAACACTTTCCAACTCGTAGCTGAACGTTGGTGGAATGTGAAGAAAGCCAGTGTGACAGAGGACTATGCTGAAGATATCTGGCGCTCTCTTGAGAGAGATGTTTTTCCTGCGATTGGCGACGTTAGTGTTACAGATATTAAAGCTCACACACTGGTTCAGGCCGTCCAACCGGTTCAGGCCAGAGGAGCACTGGAAACCGTTCGTCGCCTGTGCCAGCGCATTAATGAGGTCATGATCTATGCCCAAAACACAGGGCTGATTGATGCTGTTCCCAGCGTTAATATCGGTAAAGCCTTCGAGAAGCCTCAGAAAAAGAACATGCCCAGCATTCGACCGGATCAGCTACCTCAACTGATGCAGACAATGCGAACAGCCAACATTAGCCTTTCCACACGCTGCCTGTTCATGTGGCAACTTCTTACTATTACCCGCCCTGCCGAAGCGGCTGAAGCTCGCTGGGAAGAGGTAGACATAGAAGCGCGAGAGTGGAAGATTCCTGCAGCACGCATGAAAATGAACCGCGACCATACTGTTCCATTGTCAGATGAAGCAATTGCGATACTGGAGATGATGAACCCATTAAGTGGAAATCGAGAATTTATCTTTCCCAGCCGCATCAAGCCAAACCAGCCGATGAACAGTCAGACCGTAAACGCATCGCTAAAACGTGCAGGTTTTGGTGGGGTGCTCGTTTCACACGGTTTGCGATCTATTGCCAGTACAGCCCTTAATGAACAAGGTTTTCCGCCTGATGTCATTGAGGCGGCACTTGCCCATGTGGATAAGAACGAAGTTCGTCGAGCGTACAACCGCAGCGACTATCTGGAGCAACGTCGTCCAATGATGCAGTGGTGGGCTGATTTTGTAATGGAAGCAGATCGCGGAAGCATGATTGAAGGTGGGATGAAAGGAATGCGGTTAGTTGGATGACTTGTCGTAGCTAAAACCCGTTCTGTTCTTGGGTGGGCTAACCTGAAGGTCTGCAAGATTAAAAAACGCAGAAAGAAGTTAAACCCTGCACTTAAGCAGGGTTTTTATGATTTATACTAATTTTTTTTTGAATCTTTCTAATTTAAATCAGCCTTGGCGGCTCGAATATCTGCGTGTTTTGCGGAGTACTCCCATTCGTCAGCGATTCTAAATAGCATTGCAGAAGTACGGACGCAGTGGGGCATTGAATTTGCCCATTCTCGGTACTGCTCAGCTAATTTCCTTTCTTGGTTTCCACCTTCGTAAAGCATACGAGTAAATACCCCCCTTTTATTGTACCTACCAATTTGTATACCTTGCTCTAACTCATCAGAAGATAATATTTCAATGATGTGCCGAATTGCTTCATGTGGCCAAGAATTATCTACTGAGCTATTAGGGGCGTGTGCCAGAATTTTGCCTACTACATGATCAGTGATTTCTTGGCGATGATGCAATTTTGCTAAATGACGTACATTCTCACACCAATCTTCAAGTTTATCTTGATCAATTTCATTGTCTATCTGCCCAGGGAGAATTTGTAATTTTTCAAGTAATCTGTATATAGAAGTAGCTCTTTTAACTTCCAACTCCGATGGTTCTGTTTGCTCATCTTCGTCACTACGATATACAATACATATTGCTTCTATAAAAATCTCTGGCTTTTTCATCATTAGACGATGAAGGATAAGTGGCTCATCTCTATCCGGAAAACAAGGCAAGTAGGTCATTTCCTTAAATGCCAAATCTGTTTCAGAGACATCGCTACGTTGTTTAAGTTCATCAAAAACTTTTTTTACATAATACGATAGCATTGTATCAAATTGGATATCTTGGCTATTTATTTCCTTAACGACTATATCGAGTAGATATAAAAGTGTTGTAGATGGAATCTCAGAAAGGCGTTGGCTTGCTGATATAATAGCAGCAAGCCCCCGGCCCCTTTCTATATATTTATCCATAAGGACAAATAAATCTGAAGTTTTACCCATCATTGCAATAGGTTGTTTCTGCAACCAATATTTTTCTTTGATGTTATCTTCAAACCCTTCAATAATGTTCCATATCACTTGTGAATCTCTTAACGATGCTAAGATTTTCCCAGCCCTATCAGGAGTAATTTCAAACTGTTTAAAATACACCTTTATTTTATTAAGCCATTCAGTACCAAAGCATTCAACACCATATTGTATTAACAACCCACATACTTCATCAATATTTTTTTTGTTGTTAATAAGCATTACAAACAAATCATTTAGCTTTTCTTCATCCAACGAGAGTGCTGATATATGCTTTGCTGCAATAAAAACATTATTAACTTGTTGAAAAAGGTCTTTTACCCCAAGCAAGCCTAAAGTAAAATATATTTCCCTAAGCTTTTCACTTCGCATTTCTTCGACAGAGGATAAAATCCCGCCAGCATTTTCAATTGACTCTTCAATATCAGAATCCCAATCATTGAAAATCCATAAACTGGCTCTAACTATGTCATTTGGTTTATAATCATCGAGTATTTTCGCAATTTTCTCCATAGACTCAACTTTAAAGGCCCAGTTCGCATCTGAATATTTTTTATGGCGAGAATACTCATGACGCAAAGCCTCCCATACGATGAACTGATCCTCATCGGTTTGTTTAGAAAGGCAAAGTTCAAGATGAGCAAGTGTTTCATCTATTGCATTTTCAGGGAATGAGCTTAAATGAGAGATTAGGATTTTCCATCTTGTTGGGAGTATACCTGCAAGTTTAATTGCTTCTTGGATAATAAAGAGTTGTCCCTCCCAAACAACGCCCCACGTTAGTTTTTCTACATCTTTATCCGACTCTCTGAACTTCATTTTTTGGTTTTGATCAGAGGTATCATGGGAACGAGGAAGGAGATTTTGTAACAAACTCCACCCGATACAAGGAACAATAGTGATAATTTTTTTATAATTGCATTTCTAACTTTTACTGGTGCCCATGTATTAGGAGACCATGCCAGAAAAATGGTTCTTAAACTATTAAGAGGGCGATCTGAGTAAGTTCCACCGGGATCTATTACAGCGAGTTTTGCAAGACAGATTGCAGCGCGTAATAAATATGTTTGTTCCCAAGCCAACGCTTCCAATGCCCATTTTAATCCGTGATAATGACTTCGAGGAGTTAACAGCCCTTTATCTTCATTGAATATTGGAGCAATCATTTCCCCATTGCCCTTAAGCAATTGCTCAAGGGCATCAAGGAAAGGGCCCGGGGCAGCTTCTGCCAGCAGTGGAAGTTGATCCCGCAAACTAACAAAAAGTCGATGGTCGTTAGCAAGTCCTGGAATACTCTGAACAATTTTATTAACAAAATCTTGGGGTGTCATACCAGTAACCCGGAATTCGGCCTGTTCATGTAGTATTGCCATATGTAGCAAAACTGTTGTCATTCCATTACGTAACCACGAGCTATAAGACGTTTTAATAACATTGTCAGGAACAAACAGATCTTCGGCCTTTGGAGATTCAGGAATATAGGAAAAAACCTCTCTTACAGCCTTCTCAAAACGCTCCAAGTGTTCTTCACCCAGTAAATAGCCTAAATGTACAAAAGCATCTACCGACGAACGCAATGACCAAATATCATCCACTCGATCAATTGGAGAATCGCGACGCTTTGTTAATAGCCTTAATGGATTTTCAACTTGAGAATAGTCTGTATAGCCAGCTAGTTGCTTGAGAATTAACTTATCTTTCTCTGAACATGTACTCCATGCACCAGCTAATAAAGCAGGGAGCAACTCAGGGTTGTCTTTCCATTCAGGTGATTCAGCCGTGCTACTTGATATCTGGCGAGCCAAAACAGACAAACTTCGGCCACACTGCCGCGCCATTTGATAACTTTTAGCTGAATCAAACCCCATGGTTTCAAGAGCCTTACCTAAAGATATGCTATCCGGGCGGATCAGTAGTTCGTGATCAGTTCGTGTTTCATCGGCTCCGGCACTTACCACTGTGATAGATGATTGCTGTAATAAACCGGCTAAAACTCTTGCTCGATCACGTGGTAAGAAGATCATTCCTCTTTTTCCAGAAAGCTGTCTTGCAGCATCATCCGTATCAATAATTAGTGCTCGACTTTGAAAGGAACGTCTAAGTTCCGCTTCAGTGGTTCTGATAGCTGCAATCGCAAAAGCAATAACCTCATCTGGGGAATCTGCAGCTAAAGATATTTTTCGACCATTTTCTCGTAACTCATTCAAAAAACGCTCTTTTTGCTTTTCTCTCCCCGCCAGCAAGACTGCTTCAGTTAAAGGGGGACTAAATTTAGTGGAAAATTCATCCCAAAACTCCTTAATGCTTCTAACACCAACCTGTGGCATGAGCTCAAGATGGTAGCGAGCGTAGTAAGCCGCTACAGCAGGGCAAACACTGAGCCAATCTTCAAGCATAGAACCATCAATTAATTTGATATCTTTCCACTTACCACTACTGCGTTTCTCTTGTAGCCAGTCTTCAAGCTTTACCTTAGGATTATCCCATGTTCTTAATGAAGCGAAAACAAAAGTAGTCTTTAAACGTATCTCTGGAGCAACTTCGCGTGTTCTTTTTTCGTAATCAGAGTTAGCTTTATCAAGCAATTTTTCATTAACACCAAACTCCCAGAATGAATCGCCATCAGGAACATAGGGGTCCTCCCCCTCAGCTTTAAGTACACCGTCATAACCTCTAACCTGTCCCTTATCACCATTAGGAAATCTAATTTCAGTAATACTGTTAGCCGTTGCACGTATAAGATCAGCGATTAGTGCTGGAAAAATGACTTTTGCAGGAATAGAATCTGCCCATTGCTGAAGGTTAAGTGCTTTTATCCATTTCATATTTGTACCCTACCCAATAAAATTTTAAACAACCAAATCAAAAAAAGAAAACCTAATATTAAAAAGTCATTTTTTGTGTACACAAAATGCTAGCAAAACTGTTAAAGAGTTAAAATCCGGGCTTATCTTTTGCTCTTAATCTAAAACATTAGCCTGTCCTTTGTTCATACCAGAACTTAGTTTCATACATACTGATAGTTCTACGTAAAAGTGGGTATGATCAACATCACAGTTCCGAGTCAGAACATGTTAACCAATTGAGGAGGATGGTTTTAATTGCAAATGTTCAGCGGACATCTCTTCCCTCATTGGTTAGACTAAGAGCCACTTTTTCTATGGTCGCAATTTCTTTTATAGGGTTTAAAAGTGGCAATCTTTGACATTGAAAAGGACGAATTACTTCGGCTTTCCGATACTCAGCTAGAAGAGCTGATAGCTCGGTTAGCAGAAGCTGAAGTGGCAATGCACGGCCATAGCCCTGCATGTGTAAATTGGTCTGGTTCAATTACAGCCCCTGACGGAGGAATTGACATCCATGTTCAGGTTCCAGTTGATCAACTGAAAGCAGGCTTTCTTGTAAGACCTGATACGGTCTTTCAGGCAAAGAAACATAAGATGCCTAAGGCTGCAATTGAGAGGGAAATTGGCACCGGCAAAGCACTTTCTCCCCTCATTTCTGAACAAGCCAGAAAGCAAGGCAGTTACATCATTGTCAGCCTGGGTGATGATTGCTCGCCGTCAGGAAAGAAGGATCGTCTCAAAGTGATGAGAGATGCAGTAAAAGATGATCCTAACGAAAGTTATCTTCATCTTGATTTCTACGACCGCTCCAAACTCATTCAATGGTTGCGCCAACATCCATCAGTCATGCTGTGGGTAAAAGCAAAGCTTGGGCAAGGGTATTCCGGTTGGCAACCCTACGGAGCCTGGAGCAATCCACCACAAGGTGTTACAGACACTTTAATCTCAGCCCCAGGCGTAACCATTACTTTACCATCGGGTAAGGGGCAAAAACTCAAAATTGATGAAGCAATTAACCCGATGCGAGCACTGATCCGTTCGACAAATAAGGCTGTTCGTATTACAGGATTGTCTGGTGTTGGGAAGACTCGAATCGTTCAGGCGCTCTTTGATGAAACTGTTGGGACAGATGCGCTTGACCGGACAGTAGCTATTTATGTTGATACTGGCTATGAGCCAGTACCGTCGGCAACAGCAATGCTTGATAACCTGCTCGCTGAAGGCCGACGAGCAATTATGATCCTTGATAATTGCCCATCAGAACTCCATGCTTCGCTTGCCAGCAAAGTATCAGCCGCAGGGAAAGAAGTAAGTCTCATCACGATCGAGTACGACATTAGGGATGACAAACCACAGACAACTGAGGTCATCCACATTGAGACAGATGGTCCAGAGGTGGCAGAGCAACTTCTTATCCGTCGCTTCCCTTCTATTGGTCAGAATAATGCCCGTCGGATTGCAGAGTTCGCAGATGGGAATGCAAGAGTGGCTTTGGCTATAGCGGAAAGAGTGGAGGAAGGTGAGAGTTTAGCCCTACTTTCAGATGCGCAGTTGTTTAATCGCTTGTTTGAACAACGTAATCATCCCGACGGCCATTTACGCGAGCAAGCTGAAATATTGTCACTGGTGTATTCGTTCTCGATATCTAGTCCAGATGCAGCTACCGATGAACTGGAAATATTGGGTGCGCTCTCTGGGTATCCCAAAATCCAGTTATTCAAAACTGTTACGAAGTTGATGGAACGTCACGTTGTTCAGAAAAGATCCCACTGGAGAGCCATCCTTCCCCATGCCATTGCTAACAAGTTGGCAGCATCTGCACTTAATAGTATTCCGATTGATCAACTTAGGACGACCTTTGAAGCTCCGGATCGACAACGATTATTGATGTCGTTCGCGCACAGGTTGGGGCTATTGCACAGCCATGCTGTGGCTAAAGAGATTGTTGAAGCTTGGTTACAGCCCGAAGGGCTGCTTGGAAAAATAATAGACCTAGATGATGTATCGACACGCATTATGAATTATGTCGCTCCAGTTGCCCCGGGAGCTTTGCTTGAGCGGATTGAAGAAACAATTGTTACGTCTAATTTTGAGCATTTTAAATCACGCTACAACCCACAACGAACAGCAATTATCAAATTGTTGCAGTTACTTGCATATGAATCGAAATACTTTGAACGATGCATTAAGCTCTTAATCCGTATCGCAGATCAGGAAAGCGCGAGCAATAATTATGATTCGGCTCGAAATAAGATAAAGAGGTTTTTCCAACCTTATCTATCCGGTACCCATGCCTCTTTAGAACAACGTGTTGCGGTCATGAATGAATGCATTGGTTCAAGTATCGCCGGACGTAGAAGGCTGGGGCTCGAAATGCTTGAAACTGCTCTCGGCGGACCACCGTGGACAGGATTCGGGATTAATGAGTTTGGTGCTCGGCCAAGAGATTATGGATTTCGACCCAGCTACGATGAGCTTGTTGAGTGGCTAATCACCTTCATCGACATTGTGGTGAGATTAGGAACTTCAAGAGTTCCCGAACTTGAAGACGATGCTCGGCTGATCTTAGCTAATAAATTTCGCTGGATTTGGCGTCAGGAAGGAATGAGGTCAAAATTAATTGATGCGGCTCGCAAATTACATGCCCATCGTCCTTGGGGTGAAGGCTGGAAAGCGGTCCGCTCAACAATTTACTTTTCCCATACCAAAAGAAATGACAACGACGATTTAGATCCTTTGCCGGAAGGACTTGTGGCATTGGAACGAGAATTGGAGCCTAATGACTTGGTTCCGGCAGTCATGGCTTATGTACTCAGTAAGGGGCGTGATTTTTGGGCGCTGAATGCCGATTTTGAGCGTGAGGGGCCTAACAAATTCATAAAAATAAAGGAAATACTTAACGCAAAAGCGTTCCAGTTAGGGCAAGACTTTGCAGTATCCACGCATGAACTTGATGAGTTAGGCCCTAATTTATTCTTACGAGATGGGATGCCCTATCGCGTCGAATTCGGTAAAGGCTTAGCTAAAGGAGCACCTGACCTACGAGTTTATTGGCAGAAACTTATCACTCAAATGAATCTACAGCATAAATCTCAAAGTGATTTTTCTGTTATTCGAGGTTTCATAGAAGAGACGAATTCTATCGATAAAGCATTAGCGCAGGAACTGCTCGATCAGTGCGCACAACATTCCGAACTTCGATTCGAATTAGTCAGCCTACATCCTTGGCAGGAGTTTAGTGAAATCGATCTGGATCGTTGCATGTCGCTTCTGGATGACTCTGACATACGGCCCCATATGTATGGGGCAATTCTGTGGGGTGAGCAATTCTCTAATTTGCCAGAAAGCAGGGTTCTCGAGCTTGCTCAAAGGCTGCTGAGTAAACCGAATGGTGATGAAGTAGTATTGGAAGCATTGAGTATGAAACTACCTGATAAAGGAGATGCTACGGATACACTAGGTCTTGCGCTACGAACAATCGGACTATCCGCTGCAATCCAGAGGTTCCAAAGAGATCACAACGATCTCGGCGGATATCTGGATTATGCAATGGAACATGTTATCGATGCCACATTGCGCTTCGATGGCAACGAGGCTGAAAAGCTAGAATGGCTGAATACAATCTTCGCTGTTGTTGATGAGCATTTTGGCTACATTTTTTCTTTCGAAGATGCTATCGGTATCACCGCTGCATGGATGCCAAAAGAATTTCTCAGTCGTATTTTTGATGGTACGGAGGATCAACAACAAAGGCGGCTGCATTTCATCAATCATGATGATTCACATCAGTCTCCTATTGCGAAAATCGATGTAGATATTTTGATTGAATGGTGCGGGACCACTAAAGACCCTCAGGTTTGGGCTTCAGTTGCTTCAGGTATTAATCTATGGTCAAAAGACGGGGAGCAAAGTCCTATTTGCTTGCAGGATGATGCTCTGAGATTTCTAGAAGCCTCACCCGAGCCACGAGCCGTCCTTGAGATCTTTGCCGAACACGTAGCACCTTCATCATGGTCCGGTAGTCGTGCGAACGTGATGCAACCCAGGGTTGAGGCGATAGGCCGGTTGATCACCCACGAGCGTGCAGACATTTCTAAGTCGGCTAGAGCTGTTTATAAAAAACTGACTAACTGGGTTGAAAAGGAAAAAGAACGCGAGCGATTGGAAGATGAGGCATTGGAACAACGGTTTGAATGAAGGCTAGTAGCCGCCTTCACAGGAATTCTGTTTAAAGGAGAAATCATGGAATCTGCACGTGATAAATATACCAGTGAGATTATTGAGGCAGAAGATCTTTGGTTACTTGATGTTGTAGATACGAACGGTTACGTATGCTGGGGATGTGAGATTGAGATGTATCCTTCTGCTTGGCAAAAAGGAAGTAAGAAAAGACCTTCGTTTAATAAAATGCCTGGAAAAGAGCACATTAATTGCGATGCTGATGCAGAAAGCACAGTGGTTAAACAGGGGCAGAAGAAAAGCGTCCGCCGCATGTTAGATAGCGCACCAGGTTTGATGCCTGCAGGATTAAAACTGATTGAAAATCGACCCGTTGTTGATCCCGACACTACTGGTAGCAACAACAAACCCAATCCAATACGTTCTACAACATCGGCATCCAGCGAGGGAAATGCTCCAGCGCGGCAATCCCGCCGCCCGGTTATGCTTGTCTTATATTATCTTCTATTTGAACAACATCAACCGGTTGTGTAAGAGTATTTATGGTTTTATCTTGTTGATTTTGCTTTAATAAAAATGGAGTGGGCCGTATAATGAAAACCTTAAGCGGGAAAGAGTTTAGACGATTATTTAATCGTTGTGAGATAGGGTTCTATCTAAGTGAATTTGAATACTTAAAGGCCACGGATCCTTTGTTTCCTGTATGCGCAGGGAAAGAATTAAAGCTGGGTTATAAACGAAAAGTTGATGTATGGTGCGAAGAGGATGCAGCGCTATATGCAGAATTTATAGTCAAAAAAGAAAGACTAAAAAGAGACCGATTAATCCTGAAAGTAAACCAAGTGTGGTCGCGGACATATCCTGCTTATATTTATGCAATTGAAGAAAGAATAAATATCAGGGTAAAAGGTAGCGAGTCATTTAAGAATGAAACTGCGCAAGAAAAACAACGTAAACTTTCCCTAAAGTTAGAGGGTCTGAAAGACCTTGAGTGTGAAGTTGCTGTGATTGAAAGTGAATTTGAAATTGCAAAAGCTTCTATGCACTATTTTTATATGATTTCTGATATAGAACGCTATATAAATGACTGCAGTTACTTTGTTTATTCTGCTGCTGAGGTTGTGAAGGGCGTGATTCAATGCATTGGTTACATTGACAAAAATAACAAAGCAAGCTGCGATGAATTTTATTCAGGCAGCTATGAATGCTTGGATGATGATCAGGAAACTCTGGAATATTTAAATGAATCCTGCGCAGAGGGTGTAGATGCTGATAACAATCTCATCAGGGAGAATGAGTTATTGGCCTTATCCCTGAAGGAATTGCATCAACTTCTCTTTTCAAAAAAAAATAACAAGTGATACGGCGAGCGATATGGCCTGCCGTGGGACATCTACACCTAGCAGCACATTGTCTCCGCGATGTCCGCAGTTCGCTCATTGCGGGCCATATCGAGGAGAAATTATTTAGACTGGCGAACAGTGCGCAGCCAATAAATCATGCCCGAAGAGCATAAAAGGAGATATTAAGGTGTTAAAGAGAGGGAAATAGCTGAATCGCCGATGCCCGGCGAAGCCGGTGCGTATTGATAGGTTTTACCAATCCCATACCCCCCTGTCAGACCCCAACAAACTTTTAGAAAAATTTGCTATAACCAAGCCTCACTAGTGGGGCGCAGCTAGCGCCGTACGCTTGCGAAAGGGTACGACTGAACACAGAGTGCGCAGCCGCAGGCAAGCTACGGGGTTTTTCTGCGTAGCTCCAGATGAGATAACTTGGTTTAACACGGTAGCTTCTAAGCGTTTTCAACAAATCGTGGTTACGGTTTGTCTAATGGCGTTTCCACGTGTATTCGCTAATCCGCAGCCAGACTTTTGTATGAAAAAACAGGATCAATATCCGCATCCCCAAATCAGTACAGGCTTTGCCCTGCGTTGGAGTGCCCCCGAGCCCGTAGACAATTCTGCCCTATAG
>NZ_WMJZ01000041.1 GCF_009711095.1 Intestinirhabdus alba | reverse complement strand
GACATGGACGGAGTGGAATAATGACGAGCCTGCAAAGTTTATCAGGCAACCTTTCGTGAGCCTCGCTGGTCCGGGACAGGGTGCGAGCCGTAGGGCCTGCTTATTCCGGACGCACGGTGAGCTATGCGTGGCCCCAGCCCGGCGGAGCCGTAAAATTCTGTTTTTTTAACGTCTCTCTGCGGTTATTTTTTTCAGAATAAGATAATAGTGAAACGTCTTATACTGTCGGCTGTGTTCAGGAAGAACAGTGACAGGAACAGGGAAATGAAGCAGAAGGTCGGATGGTGGGTAAGATCGCTGATTATTGCGCTGGTTGTGGTTCCGGCAATGGCTAACGGCGTGGCCCTGGGCGGGGTTGCCCTGTTTGTGTGGGAGGTGTTCAGCCGGTACTTTCATCGGTTCGGCGGCAGCCACGATTATCTGCTGTCTGAAAGCGTGCTGAAGGTTGTCATTTTCGCGCTGGGCGGCGTAGTGATGTTTTTCATCGGCTGGCTCTGGGCGCGATTCACCCGGCCGGCGTATAACGGGGTTGCCCGGCAAAACGTTCTGTTAGCCCCGGCGCTGCTGGCGCTTCTCGTCTGGATCGTCGCCCTCTGTTTTGCGCAGCTGAGCTTCGTCAATCTCACCCTCTATAAGAGCCATCTGACCGTGGCGCTCTCCCCCTGGCCTGTGATTACCAGCCTCTTTTTATTCCTCGGCTGGCCGTGGGGCATTGTGCTGATCCCCGTAGGCAGCCAGATCTGCTTTACGCTTGGCTGCTGCAGGCACAACCGGCGCGTTCCCGCCTCCCGACAGGCGAAAAAAATCCGCAGGCTGCTTATTTTACTGCTGCTGGCGCTGGGCCTGATTGCCCTCTGGCAGGCCCGGTTTCACGAAGAGAGATATCCTGCCGGCTCAGATGCCATAAGCGTAAATGAAAATATAGATCGCCGGGCCTACCGCCCCACTGGTTCCCATAGCCAGCTTACGCCGCTGCATGGCGCGCCGCGAGTCCGCTTCAGCCCCCCCTGTCCGCGGCTGGATGGCGCAACGGCGCTGCTGCCGCTGTACGCCTCGGCGTTTTACGGCCTGTGCGACGCCAGCGGGAAGCGTGACCGGTTCCTGCCCGCCTCTGGTGCGGCGCGGGCCTATGAGAAGATTATCGATGGGACCGTGGATATGATCTTCACGGCGCTGCCCTCCGCCCAACAGATGGCGCAGGCGGAAGAGGCGCAGGTGCCGCTTCTTTATACGCCCTTTGCCCGCGAGGCGTTTGTGTTTATCGTCCGTGCCGACAACCCGGTTGAGTCGCTGACGGAGCAGCAGCTACGCGATATCTTCAGCGGGAAAATTACCCGCTGGAGCGAGGTGGGCGGCGATAATACTGAAATTCAGGTCTGGCAGCGCCCCGCGGACTCCGACAGCCAGAGCGCAATGCTGACGAACGTCATGAAGGCGACGCCGATGCTGCCGCCGAAGGAGACCGAAGTATTTGCCCGCAGAGGAAACGTTATCCGCAAGGTTGCCGACTACCAGAATACCCGCCGGTCCATTGGCTATACCTTCCGCTACTACGCCACCCGGATGAATAAAAACAGCGGTATAAAGCTGCTGGCGATCGACGGCGTCGCGCCGACGGTGGAGAATATTCAGAGCGGTGCCTGGCCCTGGACGGTGGATATGTTTATGGTCACCCGGCAGGATGCCCCCCTGGATATCCACAAGCTGAGCGAGTGGTTTCTAAGCCCGCAGGGGCAGCGGCTGGTGCAGGACACCGGCTACGTGCCGCTGGGTGAGTAAGGGGCGGCGGCTGCCTGCACGGATTATTTTGGGGCTGAACATCATGAAGAAGCGGTCTATAGCGGGCCGCTTGTTAAGGAAAAATGGAGACAAGGGAATGAAGCAGAAGCTCTGGTGGTGGGTAAGATCGCTGGCAATTGCGCTGATACTGGTGCCGCTGCTGGCCCACGGCGTGGCCCTGACAGGCTTCTTACTGATGAGCCTCTTACATGAGGCGAGCGGCTATACGCCGGGCGGCAGAATCGCCATGTGGGGTATCACCTGTACGCTGGGCGGCGTGGCGATGTTTGCCCTGGGCTATGGCTGGGCAAAATTTGCCACGCCGCAGGAGAACGGTGCCGCCCGACAAAACGTTCTGTTAGTACCGGCTCTGCTGGTGCTTTTGGTCTGGGTAACCATGTTGCACCTTGCGGATCTGAGCTTTGTGGATATGACGGAAAACCCGCTGCTGCTGATAACGCTTCCCTGGATGGGGATTACCCTGTTTTCTTTACTGAGCGGCTGGCTGTGGGGAATGGTGCTTATTCCGGTGGGAACCCAGCTCTGCTTTACGCTGGGCTGCTACTGGCGCAACCGGCACCAGGCCGACAATCGAAGGGCGAAAAAAATTCGCCAGCTGTTAATTCTGCTGCTGCTGAGCCTGGGCATTATCGCGCTTTACCAGGCAACCCTGCGTGCGGATAAGTTTTCGCTCGGGGAGGGGCCGCGTCTGGATGAACAGGTTGATCGCTGGGACTATCGCCCCGACCAGGAAGATAACCGGCTGACGCCGCTGCGCGGCGCGGCGCAGATCCGCTTTGGCCGCAACTGGCCGCGGCTGGACGGCGCAACGGCGCTCTATCCGCTCTACGCCTCGGCATTCTACGGCCTGCGCGAGCCAGGCGTGAAGGCCGACGGCTACCTGAACTGTAACCGCACCTCGGGAGCCTACCGGAATATTATCGAGGGCAGCGTGGATATGATCTTTGTCGCGCAGCCTTCGGCCGGGCAGAAGCAGCGGGCGGCGGAGGCAAAGGTGCAGCTGGATTTCCGGCCCTTTGCCCGCGAGGCGTTCGTGTTTATCGTCAATGCCGACAACCCGGTTGAGTCGCTGACGGAGCAGCAGGTACGTGATATCTTCAGCGGAAAAATTACCCGCTGGAGCGAGGTGGGCGGCAATAACAGCAAAATAGAGGTCTGGCAGCGGCCTGAAGACTCCGGCAGCCAGACCGCGATGCTGGCGAACGTTATGCAGGGGACGCCGATGCTGCCGCCGAAGGAGACCGAGGTGGCCACCATGATGGGCGGGCTGATCCGTCGGGTCGCCGACTATCAGAACACCCGCGGGGCGATCGGCTATACCTTCCGCTACTACGCCACCCGGATGAATAAAAACAGCGGTATAAAGCTGCTGGCGATCGGCGGCGTTGCGCCCACGGTGGAGAATATTCAGAACGGCACATATCCCTGGGTTGCGGATGTCTTTATGGTCACCCGCCGGGAGGCCGGCGAAGAAACCCGCAGGCTGGCCGAGTGGTTTCTAAGCCCGCAGGGACAGCGGCTGGTGCAGGATGCAGGCTACGTGCCGCTGCATACGGCAGCGGCGGATCAGACCACATTCTGAACGGCGTTAAAAAGCCGGGCGGTGCCCGGCTTTCAGGTTGATGACAAAGAGGGAAAAAACGTGGTTTTTCCCTCTTTGTGGTTAGCAGCCGAAAATCAATGAATTGATTTTCCTTGTTTATTTTTGTGGTGATTATGGCCGAACGAGTTCGGCCTGGGGTTTGTCATCAGTCTCAAAGCCGGGCGGTGCCCGGATTTTCGGTTAAGACACCCGCGACAGCCGGTGTCTGGCAACATAATCCGTCAGCCACTGGTCGACGCGGGCCTGCTGTTCATCGGTAAGCCACATGCCCTGCCTGGTGCGACGCCACAGGGCGTCGTCCGCGCGGCGCACCCACTCGCAGTCGATCAGATATTTCAGCTCCGCCTCGTGGAATCCGTGGCCGAAGTCTTCGCCGAGATCGGCCAGCGAGGAGGCTTCGCCGAGAAGCTGTTCGCTGTTGCTGCCGTAGGTGCGCGCATAGTGGCGCGCCAGCGGCTCCGTCAGGAACGGATAGCGATGACGCAGCTTCGCCGCATAGGCTTCGCGGTCGCCGCCAATGTCGCCGCCTGGCAGCACGCAGCCTTTCGTCCATGCCGGCCCCATGTGCTGGTAGTAGGCCGACAGTTTTTCCAGCGCATGTTCGGCCAGCTTCCGGTAGGTGGTCAGCTTGCCGCCGAAGACGGAGAGCAGCGGAGCCTGGCCGTTCTCATCATGCACGTCCAGCGTGTAGTCGCGGGTGATGGCCTGCGGCGAATCCGATTCATCGTCGCACAGCGGGCGCACGCCGGACCAGTTCCAGACGATATCGTCACGGCCCAGTTGCTTTTTAAAGTGAGCGTTGTAAACCTGCAGCAGGTAGTCGATTTCACTGTCATCAATCTTCACCGCCCGCGGATCGCCCTTATATTCGACGTCGGTGGTGCCGATGATGGAAAATTCATCCATCCACGGGATCACAAAAACGATACGCTTATCTTCGTTCTGCAGAATATAGGCCTGTTTCTGCGCGTGTACGCGCGGCACCACGATGTGGCTGCCCTTAATCAGGCGAATACCGTACGGTGAAGGCAGGTGCAATCCGTGGTCAAAGAACGCTTTTACCCACGGGCCGGTCGCATTAACCAGCCCCCGCGCCTGCCAGCGGTATTTTTCGCCGCTGTCGATATCTTCCGCTTCGACGATCCACAGGCCGTTTTCCCGGCGTGCAGAGGTGGCGCGGGTACGGGTTAAGACTTCACCGCCTTTGCGCACCACCATCTGCGCGTTGGCCAGCACCAGCCGGGCGTCATCCACCCAGCAGTCGGAATATTCGAAACCGCGCACAATTTCCGGCTTAAGGACCGAATCTGCGCCAAAACGCAAACCGGTGGAGCCGGGCAGGCTGGTGCGTTTGCCCAGGTGATCGTACATAAACAGCCCAATGCGGATCATCCACGCCGGGCGCAGATGCGGGCGGTGCGGCAGGCGGAAGCGCATCGGGAAGGCGATATGCGGTGCCATCTTCAGCAGCACCTCGCGCTCGGCCAGCGCTTCGCTGACCAGGCGGAATTCATAGTGCTCAAGGTAGCGCAGGCCGCCGTGAATGAGTTTGGAGCTGGCGGACGAGGTGGCGCAGGCCAGATCCTGCGCTTCCAGCATCAGTACGGACAGACCGCGCCCGGCGGCGTCTGCCGCGATGCCGGCACCGTTAATGCCCCCGCCTATCACAATCAGATCTTTCGTTTCCATGCTCCCCTCTTGCACTTTCGTTATAGCCCATAAATGTTCGTTATCGAGCATAATAGCAAATAAACGCGCTATTGGTAACATCGGGAAAACAATTTACAGCGATATGAATAACACTCTGGCGTGAACCGGCCGTCGGGACGTACACTTGGCGGGGAAAATAATCAACCTGCACCCCTAAAAAGAGAGAACCATGGATCAGTTTGAAGCGATCAACGTTGAAGAAGCGCACCAGAGGCTACGGCAGGGCACGGCGGCGCTGGTGGATATTCGCGATCCGCAAAGCTATGCCCTGGGCCATGCGCCCCAGGCGTTCCATCTGACTAACGACACGCTGGGCGCGTTTATGCGCGATCATGATTTCGCTATGCCGGTGATGGTGATGTGCTATCACGGCAACAGCAGCCGCGGCGCGGCGCAGTACCTCCTCCAGCAGGGTTATGAGGCGGTTTACAGTATTGAGGGGGGCTTTGACGCCTGGCAGCGGCATTTTCCCGCCGAGGTGGTGCACGGGGCGTAATGCGGCCAAACGACGATGTATCTCCGGGCCGAACGATCGGCAGCGATGCTGACGATCAATTAAGGGACACGACCCGGAAGGGCCGATATACTGTCCTCTTTTGTGTGGAATAAGCGGTAGCCCCCATGTTGATGATTACCTCTTTTGCCAATCCGCGCGTGGCGCAGGCGTTTGTCGACTATATGGCGACGCAGGGCGTTATCCTGACGGTACAGCAGCACGAGCAAAGCGACGTCTGGCTGGCGGACGACGCCCAGGAAGCGCGCGTGCGCGACGAGCTGGCGCGCTTTCTCAAAAATCCCGCCGATCCGCGCTATCTGGCGGCCAGCTGGCAGTCCGGCCATACCAACAACGGCCTGCGCTATCCGCGCTTTCCTTTTATCGCCACCCTGCGGGAGCGGGCGGGGCCGGTGACCCGGCTGGTGATGGCCGCCTGCGTGCTGGTATTTATCCTGATGGTCCTCCTCGGCGCAGAAAACGTTATGGTATGGCTGGCCTGGCCGTTTATACCGTCGCTGAAGTTTGAGGTCTGGCGCTATTTCACCCACGCCCTGATGCACTTCTCGCTGATGCATATCCTCTTTAACCTGCTGTGGTGGTGGTATCTCGGCGGCGTGGTGGAGAAGCGGCTGGGCAGCGGCAAGCTGATTGTGATTACCGTCATCTCCGCGCTGCTGAGCGGCTACGTGCAGCACAGGATCGGCGGCCCGTGGTTCGGCGGCCTCTCCGGCGTGGTATACGCGCTGATGGGCTACGCCTGGCTGCGCGGCGAGCGCGATCCGCACGGCGGCGTCTTCCTGCAGCGCGGTTTAATGCTCTTTGCCCTGATTTGGATCGTCGCCGGGTGGTTTGACTGGTTTGGCATGGCGATGGCTAACGGCGCACACGTGGCCGGGCTGGCCGTAGGGCTGGCGATGGCCTTTGTGGATACGCTGAGTGCGCGAAAACGAACATAGACAGGCGTCGGGGGGCAGGCCTATCGATCCGTTTGTCCCGACCGGCGGGTTGCAACCTTACAGAGATTGCTAATGAAACAGACACAACGTCATGACGCTATTCTTGACCTGGTAAAAAAACAGGGATATGTCAGCACCGAAGAGCTGGTGGAGCATTTCTCCGTCAGCCCGCAGACCATCCGCCGGGATCTGAACGATCTGGCGGATCAGAATATGATTCTACGTCACCACGGCGGCGCGGCGCTGCCCTCCAGTTCGGTCAACACCCCCTGGCGCGATCGCAAGGCGACGCAAACGGCGGAGAAAGAGCGCATCGCCCGCCGGGTGGCCATGCAGATCCCCAACGGCTCCACGCTGTTTATCGACATCGGCACCACGGCGGAAGCGGTGGCCCACGCGCTGCTGGAGCACAGCAACCTGCGCATCGTCACCAACAACCTCAACGTGGCGAACACCCTGATGGAAAAAGAGGACTTCCGCATTATCCTCGCCGGCGGCGAACTGCGCAGCCGCGACGGCGGGATCATCGGCGAGGCGACGCTCGACTTTATCTCCCAGTTTCGCCTCGACTTCGGCATCCTGGGGATCAGCGGCATCGACAGCGACGGCTCCCTGCTGGAGTTTGACTATCACGAAGTGCGCACCAAGCGCGCCATTATTGATAATTCGCGCCACGTGATGCTGGTGGTGGATCACACCAAGTTTGGCCGCAATGCGATGGTAAATATGGGCAGCATCAGCATGGTGGATGCGGTCTATACCGATACCCTGCCGCCTACGGGCGTGCTGCAGGTCATCACCGATCACCATATTCAGCTGGAGCTGTGCTGATCGCCTCCCACGTCAGCCCAAAACGCGCCAGATATTTTCGCAGCCGGTCCGCGTCGTTAACGCTGGCCTTGCCGAGGCGCGAAACGTTGAAAAGCTGCCGCCCGGCCTCGGAAAGGGTTCTGGCCTGTCGGCAGACGGCGATGACGTTCTCCAGCTGCAGCCGATCGAACAGATCCAGGCTCTCCGCTTGCTCGCCGGTTAGCGCGGCGAGCGCCGAAGGGCGTTCATCGCCCCAGCTATAGCGCAGGCGGGCTATCTCATCGTCGACCACCTCCCGCGTAATGCGCCCGTTATCCGCCAGCGTCGCCATGCGGGTAACGCTGGCGGACAGCTCGCGAAAGTTGCCGCTCCACGCGGCCTGCGGCGAGGTGGCGAAGGCCAGCCAGGCCCGGCGCGCTTCGGTATTAAAACGCACGCTGTCTCCCGTCAGCGTCGCGTGGCGCTCCAGCTCGTAGTCGAGGTTGGGTTCGATATCCTCCTGACGCTGCCGCAGCCCCGGTAGTTCAAAGGTCCACAGATTGATGCGCGCATAGAGGTCTTCGCGGAATTTTCCCTGGGCGACCAGCTGGCGCAGATTGCGCACGGTGCCGGCGATTAGCTGGAAATCGCTGCCGATCTGCCGATCGCTGCCGAAAGGGTAAAAGCGCTTCTCTTCAATTGCCTTCAACAGCATCGCCTGCTCATCGATGCCCAGCTCGCCAATTTCATCGAGAAACAGCATTCCGCCATCGGCGCTGCGCAGCAGCCCGGCCCGCTCCTCTCTGGCGCCGGTAAACGCGCCTTTTACATGGCCGAACAGCGTCGACATGGCGGTATCGCCGCGCAGGGTGGCGCAGTTGACCTCAATAAACGGCCCGCTGAACTGATGGCGCGCCAGCTTTAGCTCGTAGATGCGTCGCGCAAGAAAGGACTTGCCCGCGCCGGTCGGGCCGTTGAGTAAAATTGGCGCGCGGGAGCGGATGGCCACCCGTTCGATCTGCTCAATCATCCGGTTAAAGTGCGGATTGCGCGTCTCAATGCCGGATTTGAGGAAGGTCAGCGTCTCCGTCCGTTCCCTGGTGAAGCGGGCGGCGATGGCGTTATAGCGGCTGAGATCGAGGTCGATAATGGCCACTTCCCCGGCGCTGTACAGCGGCGCTTTCTTGCGCGGCGGCGAGGTTTGCGCCAGCCGGGCCGGCAGGTAGCGCGCCTCCGCCAGCAGGAACCAGCAGATCTGCGCCACGTGAGTGCCGGTGGTGATATGCACCAGGTAATCCTCTTCCTCCGGATGGAAGGTGTGGCCGCGGACAAAATCGTGCAGGCAGGCGTAAACCTCCTCGAAATCCCACGGATTGCGGATGGCAATCTCCACGCCGATCACCTCGGTTTCCGGCGAGACGCTGGCGATATCCGTCTTTAGCCGGTTAAACAGCGATCGCGAGCGGGCGTCGTACAGCAGCTCCAGACGATGGACAATCAGCGTCTCCTGTTGGCACAGGCAGAGCGTCGGTCGCCATTTCTCCCAGCGCTGGCTGCCGTATCCAACGTTATCCAGCACCGTACCGATAAAGCCAAAGGCGATTGTCTTACGCATCTTAGATTTCCCTATAAAAGACGATAAATAATTATCGTCTTTCGCTGAGCCTTGCGCAGCGTTTTTTTAAGCCGGCGGCAGATAAATTAATTAGTCATTTAAATTCAAAAGCATAGTGATTAATTTAAATTCTGGCACGGCGGTTGCAATACTTCAGGCAGAACCAACGGAAATGGGATACAGAGAAAATGGCGAATCCACTTTTGTTCCGCCCGGCGTCAGGGAATCTGCCGCAGGCCACCGCCCGCAACGGCGAGCGCGCTCCGGCCTACGCCTTTACGCCTCGCCACAGGCTGGCGCAGCTGGTGATGACGGGCTGCACCAATGACACATTTTACGTCAGCGCCCAGGCGCAACTGGATAGTGTGCTGGCGCTGGCCAACGATCAGGACGATCGCTTTCTTGCGCAGCTGGCGATTTACGGCCGCGAGCGCGGAATGATGAAGGATACCCCGGCGCTGCTGACCGCTATTCTTGCGGCGCGCGGCTCGGCGCTGCTGCCAACGGTTTTTGCCCGGACGATCGATAACGGCCGGATGCTGCGCAACGTTGTACAAATATTGCGTAGCGGTATAACCGGCCGCCGTTCGTTAGGCACCCGGCCCAAAAAGCTAATTCAACGCTGGCTCCAGAACGCCAGCGAAGATCGCCTGCTGCAGGCTTCGGCAGGCAATGCGCCTTCGCTGGCCGATATCGTGAAGATGGTGCATCCGCGTCCGCAGGCGCAGTGGCAGGAAGCCTTCTTCGGCTGGCTTCTCGGCAGACCGGTGGATCGCGCGCTGCTGCCGGAGAAAACGCGGGCGCTGCTGGCCTTTCGCGAGGGAGGAGCGGTAGATAGCGTGCCTGACGTCCCGTTTTTACTGCTGACCGGCTCGCCGCTGGCCTCCCGGCAGTGGGCGCAGCTGGCGCAAAGGATGAGCTGGCAGACGCTGCGTATGAACCTGAATACCCTGGCGCGCCACGGCGTCTTTGAGGAGCGCGCGATGGTTGAGGCTATCGCGAAGCGGCTGGCGGATCGCCACCAGGTGCGCCGGTCCCGGGTCTGGCCTTATCAGCTGCTGGCTGCGTGGAGCAACTTGCACGGCAGCGTGCCCCGGCAGATTGGCGACGCGCTGCAGCAGGCGATGGAGTATGCGCTGGAGAACCTGCCGCACTTTTCCGGCAACGTGGTGGTCTGCCCGGACGTGTCGGGATCGATGCACTCGCCGGTAACCGGGTGGCGTAAGGGGGCCAGCAGCACGATTCGCTGCATTGACGTTGCCGGGCTGGTCGCCGCCGCCGTGCTGCGCCGCAATCCGCAGGCGCGCGTGCTGCCCTTTGAATGCGAGGTGGTTAACGTGGCGCTCGACCCGACGCAGCCGGTTATGCGTAATGCGCAAAAGCTGGCCGCGGTGGGCGGCGGCGGCACCAACTGTTCCGCGCCGCTGCGCCAGCTGCTGGACGAAAGGGCGCGGGTGGATTTGGTGATTATGGTGTCCGATAACGAGTCGTGGATAGATCGGTCGCGAAACGGCGCAACGGCGACGATGGCGTGCTGGGCGGTGCTGAAGAAGCGCAACCCGCAGGCCCGGCTGGTGTGTATCGACCTGCTGCCCTATGCCACCACCCAGGTGGGCGATCGGCTCGATATTTTGAACGTTGGCGGCTTCAGCGATGATGTTTTTACGGCGATCGACAACTTTGTTAACGATCGCTACGGCGGCGACCACTGGCTACAGGAGATTGAGTCAGTCACGCTGTAAAGAAATTCAGCGCGGCGCGAGCGCGGGTCGGGATGATCGCTTTCCGATATCACACCCGACCGCCTGCTGCCGTACGGCGCTGAAGGCACGAATGCCGGTGGATCTACACCCTGTCACGGTCCAGGTCGCAGGTTCGACTCCTGCCGGAGTCTGGCGGACTCCGTAGCTCAGAGGTAGAGCAGGCTGATTCACCCTGATTTGTCGTGCCACCTGAATTTTGGCGAATGCCTGTGGATCTACATTTGTTGCGGGTTCGAGTCCCGTCGGAACCGGGTTCCGTAGCTCAACGGTAGAGCGAGGTATTCACATCAACTTGTCGCCATCCTTAACATAATTCGGCGAATGCCGACGGATCTACATGGGACAGTAAGGTTGCAGGTTCAACTCCTGCCGAAGCCGGGTTTCGTAGCTCAACGGTCAGAGCATACTGATAACGATCCGTCACCCTTTGTCGCCACCCCTTTCAAAAGAGTGAAAAGAAAATATGACAAATTACGAATTGATAACGACCCAGAACGTACCGATAAAAATGTGGACCCGGAGCGTTCCCGTAGAAGACGATGCGCGTCAGCAGTTGATTAACACGGCGAAGATGCCCTTTATTTTTAAACATATTGCCGTTATGCCGGATGTGCACCTGGGGAAAGGGTCGACCATTGGCAGCGTGATCCCGACCAAAGGGGCGATTATCCCGGCGGCGGTGGGCGTGGATATCGGCTGCGGAATGAACGCGCTGCGCACCAGCCTGACGGCGGCGGACCTGCCCGATCTGGCGACCCTGCGCCAGGCCATTGAGTCCGCCGTGCCGCACGGGCGTACGGTCGGGCGCGGCCGTCGCGACGTCGGCTCCTGGGAGAACCCGCCGGCAAACGTGGTGGAGAAGTGGGCGCAGCTGGAGGAGGGATATCAATGGCTTACCCGGAAGTATCCGCGTTTTCTGAACACCAAAAGCGATAAGCACCTGGGAACCCTGGGGACCGGCAACCACTTTATTGAAATCTGCCTGGATGAAGCGGAGCAGGTGTGGATCATGCTGCACTCCGGATCGCGCGGGATCGGTAATGCCATCGGCACGTACTTTATCGAGCTGGCGCAAAAGCAGATGCAGGAGCAGCTGGCGAGCCTGCCCTCCAGGGACCTGGCCTGGTTTGAAGAGGGCAGTGAGTATTTCGATGACTACCTGAAGGCGGTGATGTGGGCCCAGCGGTTCGCCAGCCTGAACCGCGAAGCAATGGTGGAAAACGTGCTGGCGGCGCTCCGTCAGACCGTCGAAAAGCCCTTTACGCTGCCGGGTGAGGCGATCAACTGCCACCACAACTATGTGCAGCGGGAGCGATACTTTGGCGAAGAGATTTACGTGACGCGCAAAGGCGCGGTTTCCGCAAAGCGCGGTGAGTCAGGTATTATTCCCGGCTCGATGGGGGCGAAAAGCTTTATCGTCCGCGGGCTGGGCAACGAAGAGGCGTTCTGCTCGTGCAGCCACGGGGCCGGGCGCGTGATGAGCCGTACCAAAGCGAAAAAGCTGTTCAGCGTGGAGGATCAGATCCGCGCCACCGCGCACGTAGAGTGTCGAAAAGATGCCGACGTCATCGACGAAATACCTATGGCCTATAAGGATATCGACGCGGTGATGGCCGCCCAGGCCGATCTGGTGGAAATTATGCATACCCTGCGGCAGGTGGTGTGCGTTAAAGGATAAATTATGGACGCAATTGTTGCGCTGGATGGTGCGCAGGGAGAGGGCGGCGGGCAGATTCTGCGCTCGGCGCTGAGCCTCTCTATGATAACCGGCCGCCCCTTTACCATTACCGGCATTCGGGCCGGGCGGGCGAAGCCGGGGCTGCTGCGGCAGCATTTAACCTCGGTACGGGCGGCGGCGGCAATCTGTAGCGCCCAGGTCAGCGGCGACGCGCTGCGTTCGCAGCAGCTGCACTTTGTGCCGGGGCGGATTCGCGGCGGTGAGTACCGCTTTGCCATCGGCAGCGCCGGCAGCTGTATGCTGGTACTGCAGACCGTGCTGCCGGCCCTGTGGTTTGCCGATAAAGCCTCCCGCGTGGAGGTACAGGGCGGCACGCACAACCCATCGGCCCCAACCGCCGACTTTATTCGCGAGGTCTGGGAGCCGCTGCTGGCGCAGATGGGCGTCAGGCAGCACACCACCCTGCAGCGGCACGGTTTCTGGCCGGCGGGCGGTGGCTCCGTGGTGAGCGAGGTGGTGCCGATGACCGCCCTGCGCGGCCTGACCCTGACGGCGCGCGGCAAAACGACGGGGCTGTACGCCGAGGCGCTGCTGGCGGAGGTGCCCCATCACGTTGGCGAGCGGGAGGTTGCGGCGCTGGCGGCCCGGCTGCCGCTGACCGACAGCCGCATCACGCACTTGCACGGCGGAATCGGGCCGGGCAACATCTTATCGCTCCTGATCCAGAGCGAGGGGCTGAACGAATTGCTGGTCGTATTTGGCGAGAAAAGGGTTAGCGCGGAGGCGGTGGCCTCCCGGCTGGCTGCGGCGGCGCAGCGCTACCTGGCAAGCCCGGCGGCGGTGGGCGAACACCTGGCCGATCAGCTTATTCTGCCGATGGCGCTGGCCGGAACAGGTGCCTTTACCGTGGCGCAGGCCTCCACCCATCTGTTGACCAACATTGCCGTAGTGGAACGCTTTCTGCCGGTCCGCTTCGCCTGCGAGCCGGATGGTCACGGCTATCTGGTGCGGGTGATGGCGTAGATTGTCGCGCTCGCGTGGGGGCGCGCCTCGCGCCGTGCCGGGACTCGGCCTAAACCCCGTAGCCCATCATTTTCAACAGCCGCTGGGCGTGCTGCACCGCGTCCTGACGGTGCGCCACGCCGAGCTTTTGGTACAGGTTGCGAATATGGGTTTTGATGGTGGTCGCCGCCACCGCCAGCTCTCCGGCAATCTGCTCGTTGCTGTAGCCGGAGTAGATCAACCCCAGCACCTGCCATTCGCGCTGGGTGAGGGGGCTGGTGCGAATCAGCTCCGGCACCTGCGGATGCTTCAGCAGGCGCTCGACGAAACCCTCATCGAAATGGGCGTATTTATGCCGGTGGTGCTGGTTAATGTCGCGCAGGATGCGCCGGGCGCGGTGCTGCTCCAGCTCCGGCAGCGTATTGAGCTGGAGCAGCTGGCGCAGCTGCTGGGCCATCGCTTCCCCCTCAATAACAAAGTGGCTGATAAAGCCGGTGCGATTGGCCAGCGCCAGGGCCTCAAGCAGCACGCGCTGGGCGTCGTTTTTGCGTCCCGACTGCCAGTAGAGCTGGTTAAGCAGCAGCAGGTTCCCGTTCAGATCGCTCATCAGGCGCAGGCTGCGCGCGTTTTCGTTTAACTCTTCCAGCACCATCCCGGCGGATTCGAACTCGCCCAGCAGGATCTGCGCCCTGGCGATGTTGCGCCACTGCCCCTGCAGGAAATGGTTGTTGGCGAAAGCCGGCTTTGGCGTATGTCTCAGCCAGTCGGCGGCGGACTTTTTATCACCGGTCATCTGCCAGTAAATGACCCGCACCCTGTCGGCGTTAACCAGCCAGTCGCTGTGATAGCGTCCGTTGCCGAGCAGGTTTTCCAGGCGGTTAAGCTGGCTGCGGGCGTTATCCAGATCGCCGCGCGCCAGCGAACACTGCACCAGCAGCGCCAGGCACTGCAGCTGCTGCTGCGGCTGAAAGGCGGAAAGTACGGCGATGCCGCCGCGCGCGGAGGCTTCGGCCTCGTCGAGGCGCGCCCAGGCCCACAGCAGCTGCGCGCGGATGCGCAGCAGAAATTCATGCATCGGCAGCTGTTCGAGGTGCTGTTCCTTAATCAGCTGAAATGCTTTCTCCTGGGTCTCCCAGGCGGCCTGTAAAAAGCCCTGGGCAAACAGTATTTCGCTCTGTTGAAGCAGCCCCCAGAGGGCGTAATGCCAGACGTCATGCTGGCGCGCCATCTGTTCGGTCTGCTGCATCAGGGCGAATGACTGGGGGAGATCGCCCTTGCAGTGCAGCACTTCGCCATGTACCGAGGTGGCGACGATACGGCTGTAGTACCAGGTGAGCGGCAGCGCGTCCAGCGCCAGCTTCGCCAGCCGCTCCGCCTCTTGCGGATTGCCGTCGTTGATGGCGACCTGGGCGCGCAGGGCATTAAATTCGGCGCTCAGGGTGCCGTCCATCGCGCCCTCTATCTCTTGCTCGACGCGCGCCAGCAGGGTATTCACCTCGCCGTAGCGATGCTGGCTCTGCATCAGCCACGCCTGCAGCAGCAGCAGCCGCGGGCTTTCCAGCAGGCTTTCCCACGGCAGGGCCTTCAACGACTCCTCCAGCAGCGCCAGTTCGCTGTGGTTGAATAGCCGCCAGGCATGGCTCAACAGAATATTGCGCAGCATTGGGGCGTCGCCCGCCGCCATCGCGTGGTGGATCGCTTCGCTGGGAAAGCCCTGCGCCATCCAGCTTTCCGCCGCGGCGCGGTGGATCGCCGGCAGCTCGGCCGCCAGCTCCCACTGGCAGCGCTGGCGCAGGAAATTGCCAAACAGCGGATGGTAGCTGAACCACTCGCCGGTATCGTCCATACGCTGCAGGAACAGCCCCTGGCGTTCAATTTCCTCCAGGCGCATCTGCCCGTTCTCCTCCCCGGTCACCCGGGCGATCAGCGCGTCGTTCATGGAACGCAAAATGGCGCTTTTCAGCAGGAAGCGGCGGGTGTTGGGGTCAACGTTGTTCAGCACCTCGTCCACCAGGTAGTCGGAGAGGTGGCTGGCGTTGATCCCGGACAGGCGGCGGGCGGAGAGGTGCGCCGCGCTGGTGTTTTGTCGGGCTGACAGGGCGATTAGCTGCAGCGCCGTCGCCCAGCCGGCGACGTCGTCGCACATCCGGCTGCTTTCGGCGGCCTCGACGGGAGAGGCGAGGCGACGGTCGAAAAATTGCTTCGCCTCCTGATGGTTAAAGGCCAACTGCTGGCTGCCGATCTCCAGCAGCTGATCGCGCACCCGCAGATTGGCGATGCCCAGCTGCGGCAGGTTGCGCGACAGCACCACCAGGGTCAGATTTTCCGGCTGGTGGCGCAGAAAAAAGCGCATGGATTGGTGGATCGTCGGGTTGGCGATCAGGTGATAGTCGTCAATCACCAGATAGAGCGGGCGATGCCACTGCGCCAGCTCGATAAACAGCTGGGCGAACAGCGAGGTCAGGCTGGCGTACTGGCGCTTTTGCACCATTGCTTCGCTGGTGGCGCAATGGCCGCCGGTGGCCTGCTGGACGGCGGCGATCAGGTAGCTGGCGAAGCGCTCCTGCTGGTTATCGCCCTCGTCCAGTGAGTACCATCCCAGATCGCATTTCCCGGCCGCCCACTGTGAAACGAGCGTAGTTTTTCCGTAGCCAGCGGGGCTGGTTATCAGGGCCAGCCTGAAGTTATTCGCGCTGGAAAGTTTAGCCAACAGGCGTTCGCGAACCACCGTATGGTCGAGGCGAACCGGACGACTTAATTTAGACGGAATCAACATAGTAAAGCACTTCACTGTGGAAAAAGGAGGAACTGCGATTTTTTTTATGCTTCATAATTATTAAATAACGTTTGACCAGAAAGCGGTTTATTGCAAGTCAGGGGGCCGCTTCTTACGCCTGAATTTGCGTTATGTCACAAATCTAAGAGCCTGGGCCATCAGGCTGGTTTACTTGCCGTTTTGACGTCCGTCAGGGCGGTTCACCGGGGTGAACGTCGCGAATCCTCCTCACGTACTCCCTGTACGCTCCGGCTGCTGCGCGCTGTCCGTGTTCAGACTGCCCGCGCCCGCCGCGTTCGAGGGGATAGCCTCTGAGCTTCAGGCTCCTCCCCGCCGCTCCTCCCTCCCTAATCCCCTGGAGGATGAGGACGCGCCACGATGAGCCAGGCAAAATAGGCTATGTCCCTTAACCGTTCGTGAGCGTCGATGCCACGCCCGGTTAAGGGACACAGCCTGATAGTAACGACATTTCTTACCAAAGGACCGGACCCCTATGTCACAGCCCTCGTTTAATAAAGAGCACTTTCAGGCTGCCCTGATGCGTCAGTGGCAGCGTTTCGGTTTATCGTCAGCCTCAGAGATGACCCCCCGTCAATGGTGGCTGGCGCTGAGCGGCGCGCTGGCGGAGCGGCTTAACGCGCAGCCCGCGGCGGCGCTTGCGGAAAACCCGCGCCACGTTAACTACATTTCGATGGAGTTTCTTATTGGCCGCCTGACGGGCAATAACCTGCTGAATCTTGGCTGGTATCAGGAGGTTAGTGAAACGCTGCAGGCGCACGGCGTCAGCCTGAGCGATCTGCTGGAGCAGGAGATCGATCCGGCGCTGGGCAACGGCGGTCTGGGCCGCCTGGCGGCGTGCTTTCTTGACTCGATGGCGACCGTCGGCCAGTCCGCCACCGGCTACGGCCTGAACTATCAGTACGGCCTGTTTCGTCAGTCGTTCGCCGACGGGCAGCAGCAGGAAGCGCCGGACGACTGGCGACGCGACAGCTACCCGTGGTTCCGCCACAACGAGGCCCTTGATGTGCAGGTCGGGATCGGCGGCAAAGTGACCCGGGCGGGGCGCTGGGAGCCGGGCTTTGTGATAACCGGCCAGGCCTGGGATCTGCCGGTGATCGGCTACCGTAACGGCGTGGCGCAGCCGCTGCGCCTGTGGCAGGCCAGCCACGCGCATCCCTTCAATCTGACCCGCTTCAACGACGGCGATTATCTGCGCGCCGAACGGCAGGGCATCGACGCCGAAAAGCTGACGAAGGTGCTTTACCCGAACGACAACCTTACGGCGGGCAAAAAGCTGCGCCTGATGCAGCAATATTTTCAGTGTGCCTGCTCGGTGGCGGATATTCTGCGCCGCCACCATCTGGCCGGGCGCGGGCTGCATGAGCTGGCGGACTATGAGGTCATTCAGCTTAACGACACCCATCCGGCTATCGCCATTCCTGAGCTAATGCGCGTGCTGATGGATGAGCATCAGCTGGAGTGGGACGAGGCGTGGGCCATCGCCTGCCGCACCTTCGCCTACACCAACCATACGCTGATGCCGGAAGCGCTGGAGCGCTGGGACGCGGCGCTGATTAAAGGGCTGTTGCCGCGCCATATGCAGATCGTCAATGGGATCAACGCGCGCTTTAAGGCGCTGGTGGAGAAGACCTGGCCCGGGGACGAACAGCGATGGGCGAAGCTGGCGATAGTCCATGACGGGCAGGTACAAATGGCGAATCTGTGCGTGGTGGGCAGCTTTGCGGTAAACGGCGTGGCGGCGCTGCACTCGGCGCTGGTGGTAAAGGATCTGTTTCCGGAATATCACCAGCTGTGGCCGAACAAGTTCCATAACGTCACCAACGGCGTAACCCCGCGCCGCTGGCTTGGCCAGTGTAACCCGGCGCTGGCGGCGCTGCTGGACAAGACGCTGAAGAAAGCGTGGGCCAACGATCTCGACCAGCTGATTGCGCTGGAAAAGAGAGCCGACAGCGCGACCTTCCGGCGCGCCTGGCGCGAGATCAAGCAGGCCAATAAGGTGCGCCTGGCGGCGTTCGTTAAGGCCCGCACCGGCGTCGAGATTAACCCGCAGGCGATTTTCGATGTGCAGATTAAGCGCCTGCACGAGTACAAGCGTCAGCACCTGAACCTGCTGCACATTCTGGCGCTGTATAAGGAGATCCGCGAAAACCCGCGGGCCGATCGCCTGCCGCGCGTGTTCCTGTTCGGCGCAAAGGCGGCACCGGGCTACCATCTGGCGAAGAACATTATCTTCGCCATCAACCGGGTGGCGGAAACGATCAACAACGATCCGAAGGTGGGCGATCGGCTGAAGGTGGTCTTTCTGCCGGATTACAGCGTATCGGCGGCGGAGAAGCTGATCCCGGCGGCGGACGTTTCTGAACAGATCTCTACCGCCGGCAAAGAGGCGTCCGGCACCGGCAATATGAAGCTGGCCCTCAACGGGGCGCTGACGGTGGGGACGCTGGACGGGGCGAACGTTGAGATCGCCGAAAAGGTGGGGGAAGAAAATATCTTTATCTTCGGCCACACCGTGGAGGAGGTGAAGGCGCTGAAAGCCGGAGGCTACGATCCGCTGAAATGGCGCAGGCAGAATAAGGCGCTGGACGCGGCGCTGAAGGAGCTGGAGAGCGGTAAATACAGCGGCGGCGATCGGCACGCTTTTGATCTGATGCTGCACAGCCTCGGCAAACAGGGAGGAGATCCTTACCTGGTGATGGCGGACTTTGCGGCCTATGCTGAGGCTCAGAAGCAGGTGGAAACGCTGTATCGCGATCCTGAGGCCTGGACCCGGGCGGCAATTCTCAACACCGCGCGCTGCGGCATGTTCAGCTCCGATCGCGCTATTCGCGATTATCAGACCCGAATCTGGCAGGCAAAACGCTAAGGGAGCGTGATGGAAAGCAAACGTCTGGATAGCGCCGCACGGGCGGCGGGGATCGGTCCCAGCTATATTAATGCGCACGGTAAACCGCAGACGGTCAGCGCCGAAACCCGACGGCGTCTGCTCGACGCCATGCATGGCGCGGCGGCCCCGGCGGCGGAAAGGCCGGTGCCGGAGGTCAGGGTGTTTACCGTCGGCAAAAAGATGTCGCTGCCGGTGGGGGGGAAAGGCGAATACCGCTGGCTGCTGACCACCGAAGCGGGGAGGCAGTTTCAGGGGCAGGCCGTTGGCGGCAGAGCGATGCCTTTGCCGGCGTCGCTGCCCGAAGGCTATCACACGCTGACCCTGATTCGGGAAGGGCAGCGGCTTCCCTGCCGGATTATCGTGGCCCCGAAGCGCTGCTATGAGCCGCCGGCGCTGCTGAACGGGCAGAAGCTGTGGGGAGCCTGCGTACAGCTCTACACGCTGCGCTCTGACCATAACTGGGGGATCGGTGACTTCAGCGATCTGCGGGCGATGCTGACCCAGGTGGCAAAGCGCGGCGGCTCATTTATTGGCCTGAACCCGATCCATGCGCTCTATCCGGCAAATCCGGAGAGCGCCAGCCCCTACAGCCCTTCGTCCCGTCGCTGGCTGAACGTTATCTATATCGACGTCGGCGCGGTGGAGGATTTTCAGCACAGCGAAGAGGCGCAGGCCTGGTGGCAAACGCCGGACACCCGACTGCGGCTGCGGCAGGCCAGAGAGGCGGAGTGGGTGGATTATTCCGCCGTTACCGCCCTGAAAATAACGGCGCTGCGCATGGCCTGGAAGCGGTTTGCCCGCCGCGATGACGCGCAGATGGCGGCGTTTCGCCTCTTTGTCGGGCGGCAGGGCGAAAGCCTCTACTGGCACGCGGCGTTTGACGCCCTCCACGCCCGCCAGGCGCAGGAAGAGGAAGGGAGCTGGGGCTGGCCGACGTGGCCGGAAGCGTACCGCTCCGTTGACTCACCGGCGGTAAAGGCATTCTGTGAAGCGCATCGCGACGAGGTTGATTTTTATCTCTGGCTGCAGTGGCTGGCGTATACCCAGTTCGCCGCCTGCTGGGAGGTCAGCCGGGGCTACGGTATGCCGGTCGGCCTGTACCGCGATCTCGCGGTTGGCGTGGCGGAGGGCGGGGCGGAAACCTGGTGCGACCGGGAGCTGTACTGCCTGAACGCCTCGGTGGGCGCGCCGCCGGATATCCTCGGGCCGCTCGGCCAGAACTGGGGGCTGCCGCCGATGGACCCGCATGTTATCGCCGCCCGGGGCTACGAGCCGTTTATCGAGCTGCTGCGCGCCAATATGCAGAACTGCGGGGCGCTGCGCATTGACCACGTGATGTCGCTGCTGCGTTTGTGGTGGATCCCCAGAGGAGAGACGGCGGATCGGGGGGCCTATGTGCACTACCCGGTGGACGATCTGCTGGCTATCCTGGCCCTGGAGAGCCAGCGCCACCGCTGCATGGTGATTGGCGAAGATCTGGGCACCGTGCCGGAGGAGATCGTCGGCAAGCTGCGCGACGGCGGCGTTTACTCCTACAAGGTGCTGTTTTTTGAACATGACGCCGGGAAGCGCTTCCGCGCGCCGCAGACCTGGCCGACGCAGTCGATGGCCGTCGCCACGACTCACGATCTGCCTACCGTGCGCGGCTACTGGGACGGCGGCGATCTGGCGCTTGGCAAAACGCTGGGACTGTACCCGGACGAGGCGTTGCTGCGCGGGCTGTATCAGGATCGGGCGCTGGCGAAGCAGGGGCTGCTGGAGGCGCTGCACCAACACGGCTGCCTGCCTAAGCGCGCCGGGCATAAGGCGTCGCTGATGTCGATGACCCCGACCCTGAGCCGCGGTATGCAGCGCTATCTCGCCGATTGCAACAGCGCGCTGCTGGGGCTACAGCCGGAAGACTGGCTGAATATGGCCGTGCCGGTCAACGTTCCCGGCACCAGCAGCCAGTATAAGAACTGGCGGCGCAAGCTTACCGTCTCTCTTGAGGCCATGTTTGCCGACGACGGGGTGAACAGGCTGATTAAGGATCTGGACAAGCGGCGTAAAGCGGCGGCGAAGCGGAAATAGCGTCCGCCGTCCGGCGTGACGTCCGCGTTTCTTGTCAGTAAAGGGACTCAGCCCGGCGCTGAGGTCGTCAGACGTCGGCGCTATCGCGGCCGCGTCGGATGGGGATGGTGGGGGCAGCCATCGGGACGGCACAGCGGCGGGCCGGAGGCCCGGCCCGCGTCGTTATCCGTGCCTCCTGCCCGATGCGTCGGGCAGAGGTCCCGTAACCGTTTGTGAGCGTCGACGCCACGCCCGGTTAAGGGAGACAGCCTAGTAGTAAGAGTGCTCGCCGCGCTGGTGCTCGGTCAGATCGCGAACGCCTTTCAGCTCCGGGAACTCGCTCAGCAGCTGCTTCTCGATCCCCTCTTTCAGCGTCACGTCAACCATCGAGCAGCCGTTGCAGCCGCCGCCGAACTGCAGAATGGCGTAGCCTTCGTCGGTGATCTCCATCAGGGAGACGCGGCCGCCGTGCCCGGCCAACTGCGGGTTGATCTGCGACTGCAGCATGTACTCCACGCGCTCCATCAGCGGCGCGTCGTCGGCCACTTTACGCATTTTGGCGTTCGGGGCCTTCAGCGTCAGCTGGGAACCGAGCTGGTCGGTGACGAAATCGATCTCGGCATCTTCCAGGTATGGGGCGCTCAGCTCGTCGACGTAGGCGGTCAGCAGATTAAATTTAAGAGCGGTGTCGGTAGCTTCCACGGCGTCCGGCGGGCAATAAGAAACGCCGCATTCAGCGCCAGGCGTGCCGGGATTGATCACAAATACGCGGATTTGCGTCCCTTCTTCCTGATTTTCAAGCAGTTTAGCAAAGTGCGCTTGTGCAGCATCTGAAATATGGATCATAACAATGGCCTAATAGTTGACTATTTTAGTTGGTTATAATACGCCCATCATCGAGGCTCTACAAGGTTCGACACAGGCACCATACCTGGATCGTCGCCGCGCCGTTGCGTAAAAGCAGCTGTGCGATTTCCGCGACGGTACTTCCGGTGGTGACGACATCATCCACGATAACCATATGGCGGCCGCGTACCGGCAATTCAAGGTGAAAGGCGTTCTTCAGATTGCGGCGGCGCATCCGGGCGCTGAGCTGACGCTGCGCGGCGGTGGCCCGCCTGCGGGTGAGCGTCCGGACGTTCCAGGCGCAGCCCAGCCAGCGGGCCAGCGGTCGGCACAGCAGTTCGCTCTGATTGTACCCCCTGCGCCAGTGACGGCGCGGCCAGAGCGGCACGCTGACGATTTGGTCGGGTAGCCGCAGCCCCGACTCCCGGCGCGCCTGCAGCACCTCCAGCAGCAGCAGGCGGGCAAGGGCCACGGCGACGTCGGCGCGGCGGGAAAACTTAAGCTGGCGGATCAGCGGGCTGAGCGGCGGCCGATAGTCGCTGACGGTCACCAGCCGCTGCCACGGCGGCGGCTTTTGCAGGCAGCGGCCGCAGGGGAACGTCGGATGTGCGGCGGGCAGCCCGCATCGCGGGCACAGCGACACGCGGCGGCGCGCCGCATCTTCGCAAACGGAGCAAATGCCCCAGCGGCTCAGCGCCAGCGGCATTCGGCATAGCCAGCATAATCCCGGTACTGTTAGCATAGGTTCATCCTTGTGAATCAAAAGAGAACCATAGCCGATGAATGACATCTGGTGGCAGACCGAAGGGCGGGGAAATTGTCATCTTGTGCTGCTGCACGGATGGGGGTTGAACGCGGAGGTGTGGCGTGGCGTTAGCGCGGAACTTGGCTCGCATTTCACGCTGCACCTTGTCGATCTGCCGGGCTTCGGGCGCAGCCGGGGTTTTGGCGGCATGTCGCTGGAGGCGATGGCGGAATGTGTTCTGCGGCGGGCACCGGATCGGGCCGTCTGGCTGGGCTGGAGCTTAGGCGGGCTGGTGGCCAGCCGGGCGGCGCTGGCGCAGCCTGAGCGCGTGCAGGCGCTGGTGACCGTGGCCTCCTCCCCGTGCTTCAGCGCCCGCGAGGGCTGGCCGGGCATTAAGCCTGAGGTGCTGGGCGACTTCCAGCAGCAGCTGAGCGAGAACTTCCAGCGAACGGTGGAGCGTTTTCTGGCGCTGCAGACCCTGGGGACGGCCTCGGCGCGGGAGGACGCCAGAATGTTGAAGCATACGGTGCTGGCGCTGCCCGTGCCGGAGATGGCGGCGCTGAACGGCGGGCTGGAAATTCTGAAAACCGCCGATCTGCGCGAGCCGCTGCGGAGGCTGAACGTGCCGTTTCTGCGGCTGTACGGGTATCTGGACGGCCTGGTGCCGCGCCGGGTGGCACCGGCGCTGGACGCGCTGTGGCCGCGAAGCCGATCGCAGATCTTTGCGAAGGCGGCCCACGCGCCGTTTATTTCGCATCCCGCCGAGTTTTGCCAGGCGCTGGCGGCGTTCCGCCAGACGCTGACGCGCTGATCCGCGACCCGGCGGCACGCCGCTGCCGCATAAACCGGAACGTCATATGCGCATTTGGCATACTCTTAGCCAATGCGCGGTAAGACCCGTCCTTCCGGATGGGATATAAGACGGCGTATTCCACCTGACCTGCTGTCTGCTGTTCCCCGAAATATTGTCGAATGAGCGAAATCGGTGCGCCTTCGCAGCTATTTGCAAAATAACCCGACGACTACGCCCCTTTGTCATAATAGCGTTGGGCGATATCGTCGGGTATTGCAGCTCGCTAAGGCCGCATGAATATAACGGAGGGTTACCGCCAGGCGAACCGGAAAACCGATACTGGAAAAACGCTAAAGCGGTGCACAGTTTTAGCTGATCGCTACGGTGTATGATGGGTCAGTATTTAACCAGAGAAACGAAAAGGATTTGCGGGCATGACGGATGCGAAAGACAACACAACGGTGACCTGCCTGAGCCACAAAATGAGGTACAAAGAGGTCGCCTGCGGTAAGCAACGGATGCGCTGGCTGGAGCTGCAGTTTGTGGATGAGAACAACAATCCGGTTTCCGGACTCAATGTGCAGCTGGAGTACCATCCGCTGGCAACGGCGGCAGAGCTGGCGCTGTGGGCCAGGGGCGGCCCCGCTCAGTTTGACCCCACACCGCCGCCTGACCCGCCCGCCGGTGTCACTGACGGTCAGGGGCTGGTGCGGTTCGATGATTTGTACTGGATTAACGTTGATGTGAAAACAGACGGTCAGCAGCTGGCCGACGAAATGGAACAGCGCCCGCTGGGCCTCAGCCGCAACCCGAACGGCCAGAATCCTGCTTCCTGGCCAGAAACGCGCGTTGTGAAATGGCGTTCAAACGTGCAGATTAGTGCGGAACAGCGCGGCTATGACCATCATTATGTAACCATCGGTGAGCTGTGTGACCGGATGCCTGATATCCCTGAATGGACAGATAAAGAGCCGCCACGCTTTCACTTTCCGCATGGTACCGTGCTGAAAGGCACGGAAATCGCCCGGGAGACGCTGGGGAAACGGCATGTGATAGAAATTTGCCCGTTCCGGGCGTGGTCATTGGTGCTGCACGACACTAAAGACTATTCGCTGGCAAATGGCTATAACCTCGGCGTGATGGCCGATATGGCCTATGCGGATCAGGTTCTGATTGAGGATTTTTTCAAAAGAAAATGTCTCGATTTATCCACCACGCCACGACATGAAGAAAAACCGTTTTATCCTCACGCACTGGTTGTGGATGTGCCATTTCGTGAGCGCTACATAACCGCAGAGTTTCTGGATTCCCGAAGCCAGAGTGATAAAGCACCTGCCCGGCTGTTGCTCGACAGCACCCAGCTTTTTTACGTGGAAAATGCGGATCATATTATTGTGGCATGGCGGGGGACTCAGGAGGTGCCGGACTGGATCACCGACGGCTGGTACTCACCGCAGCCGTGCCCGGCTGAGCTGGCTAAAGCCGGTCGTATTCACGGCGGCTTTCTGGAGGCATACCAGCTGGCAAAGGAGCGGTTTGGGGATAAATTTAAAGAAATAAAAAGAATAACTGATGGCGGGAAAAAACTGTTTATTGCCGGCCATAGCCTGGGTGGGGCGCTGGGGCTGATCTATGCGGCGGAGATGAAGGGATTTTCGCCGATACTCTATACATACGGAATGCCCCGGACCTTTACCGCGGATGCTGTGGGTAATCTGTACCAAATCACCCACTACCGGCACGTCAACGACAGTGACACCATCACCAGCGTGCCGTTTGATGCCAATCTGGATAACTGGCTGTACGGTAAATTTGGCCCTCTCGGTGCCACGCTGGGCTTTTTCTGGACGCTGACGGTCGAGTTGCCGGCGCAGATGGCGGGGGCCTATATCGGTGAGCATTACTGGCATCACGGCAGCCCGGTGGTCTTCTTCCGCGCCACGCAGACCCGTACCTGGCTGGAATGCAAAGCGATAAACAACTATTCCTGCCGCCGCCTCAAATCCAGCGATATGTACAAAGTTAAACTGTTCCTTGTCCCGTCGCTGTCTGAGGCGAAAAATACAGAGGCAAAAGAGGCGCAGGAGGCGTTTATCCGTGAGTTTCCGGCCGAGGATATCCGGAAGATTTTCCCCCGG
>NZ_WMJZ01000040.1 GCF_009711095.1 Intestinirhabdus alba | reverse complement strand
TGATTCACATCCGCCGTGTCGATGGAGGCGCATTATAGGGATCCCATTTTTTTGCACAAGGCTTTTTTAGATCTTTTTTTCCGTTTGTTGAAATTTCAGCCCTTTCGCTCCATTCATGCGCAATCTGGCTACTTTTTATAGCTGAATGGCCTGCAGGGAACAATAATGCACTCAATGTATCCATCACTGTTCCGGTTCTCTGAGGTAAACATGACTAACGTACTACGTCCTTATAAGAAACTTTTCCCACAGGCAGGGCAACGAGTAATGCTCGACGAAAGCAGCGTGATCATTGGTGACGTTCGCCTGGCGGATGATGTAGGGATCTGGCCGCTTGTCGTTATTCGCGGTGACGTAAACTATGTCGCCATCGGTGCCAGGAGCAATATTCAGGATGGCAGCGTGCTGCACGTTACCCACAGTTCCGCCGCGAACTCCCAGGGCTACCCGCTGATTATCGGAGAAGATGTCACCGTCGGACATAAAGCTATGCTTCACGGCTGCACTATTGGCAACCGCGTGCTGGTCGGTATGGGATCGATCCTGCTGGATGGCGCAACCATCGAAGATGACGTGATGATTGGTGCCGGTAGCCTTGTGCCACCAAACAAACGGCTGGCAAGCGGCTACCTCTATCTCGGCAACCCGGTAAAGCAGATCCGCCCGTTAAGCGAGGCGGAGAAGGCCGGGCTGATAAATTCGGCGGACAATTACGTGAAGTGGAAAGATGACTACCTGAATCAGGATAGCCAGATCCAGCCGTAAATATCTTCCTGCTGGGACTGGATCAACGCCTCCGCCTCTTCTTCCAGATCCCAGCGATGCTCCTGAAAATCAGCTAACCACAGCTCCGGCATATCACCGCCATAACGATTCGCCAGCGTCACTCCTGAAATCGCGCACGTCAGTTGCATGCCGTTTACCAACGCGGGAAAACACACGGCTTCGTTTTCTGCGCTCCACTCTTCCCTGTCCGGAAACTGTATAGCCTGATTCATAAGGACATTTCCTGCTGCAGTTGAGCGATCGTCGGTTCCATCTCAGGCAACACCCCATGCCAAAGCAGAACAGCGTGAGCCGCCTGCCCCACCAGCATACCAAGGCCATCAGCGCACCGTTGCGCCCCCTGGGCCATGCACCAGCGGAGAAACGGCGTCGGCCCCTTTTGATAGAACATGTCGTAGCAGTAAACCGAAGGCTGGATCAGAGAAGCAGGGATCGCCGGGATCTCACCGCCAATCCCACTGGAGGTCGCATTAACGATCAGATCGAATGCCTCGCCTTCCAGCTCATCCAGCCCCTTCGCCTGGAGGCTTCCGCTGTGGGCAAAGATCTGCACCAGCTCTTCCGCACGCGATACGGTGCGGTTAGCGATCGTCACGGCACAGTCCATCGAGAGCAGCGGCAACAGCACTCCGCGCGACGCTCCGCCCGCGCCAATTAGCAAAATTCGCAGGCCAGGACGGATAAAAGCAATCCGCTCCAGATCGCTCAGGAGGCCGATCCCATCGGTGTTATCACCCAAAATACGTCCATCTTCCAGCCGCTTAAGCGTATTCACCGCCCCGGCCAGGGACGCACGCTCCGTTAGCTCATCGGCTCGCGCATACGCCTCTTCTTTAAAAGGTACGGTAACGTTCGCCCCTTTTCCTCCACCGGCAAAGAAGGCATCGAGCACATCGATAAAGCCGTTAATGGGTGCCAGTACGCGCCCGTACGGATGAATAATATTCAGCTGCCGGGCGAACTGTTGATGAATAAAAGGCGACTTGCTGTGCGCTATTGGGTTTCCGAAAACAACATACTTTTCCATCAGCTTACCCCTGCCGGAACAGTTCACCCGTCAGGGCATCCCGAATTTCTGAAGGATTTAAACGCCCGCCCGTTTCTCCTTCCACCACCGGGAAATCGACACCAAACTGAGCCCGCACTTCTTCAACGGTACGACAGGGCGGTAATCCGCTCAGGTTCGCGCTGGTAGAAACCAGCGGTTTGCCGTACGCGTTGCACAACGCAACGACCAGCGGGTGATCCGTTACGCGCACGGCAAGCGAATTGAATCGCCCGGTCAGCCAGCGCGGCGTAGAGTCCAGAGCTGGAAACACAAAGGTTACCGGCCCCGGCCAACGGCCGAATATTGCCTCGCGCTGGGCATCGTTCAGCATAGTGTCATCGATATACGGCCTGAGCTGCTTAAAATCTGCCGCGATCAAAATTAGGCCTTTATCAACCGGACGCTGCTTCAGACGCAAAAGACGCATGACGGCCGTTTCGCTGTCGGGGTCACACCCGACGCCGAAGACAGCCTCCGTTGGATAAGCGATAACATTTTCTTTATTCAGCACCGCCACCGCCGCAGCAATGGAGTCTGTTGGCAGGTTTTTATTCACAAGGTTATTCCGCCGGAACTGGCTTTCCACATTGTTTACTGGCGCAGAAGTGCTTTATCCCCTGCGCGCTTTTCTTTTCGATGAGCAGCGGGTAGTGACATTCTGGACACTCTCCGGCTATGGGTTTAGCGTTAATGACAAACTGGCATACCGGGTAGCGATCGCAGGAGTAAAACGTTTTACCATAGCGCGAACGCCGCTGGACAAGGCGGCCCGCCCGGCACTGGGGGCAAAATATTGCGGTTTCGTCTGGTTTATCAATAAGTTCGGTATGTTCACAGGCCGGATAGTCGCTGCAGCCGATAAACATACCAAAGCGCCCCTGACGCAACACCAGCCCGGCACCGCAGGCGGGACAAAACTTTCCCTCCAGAACTTTGACAATATGCCCATCAGCGGAAGATTTCAGCGGACGGATATAGTCACATTCCGGGTAGCCCGAACAGCCGAGAAACGGACCGTGCTTCCCGGAACGAATAACCAGTTCAGCCCCGCACCGTGGGCAGGGCTCGTGCTTAGACACCGTAAACAGTGCGGATTTAGCCATAACAACTCATGCTGGATGAAGATCGATTAATGCAGCATACCTTCATTCACGTCAAAGAGTAATTCTTCCATTTGCTGATACGCATTTTCACAGCCCGGAAGGTTAAAAAGCACCATCAGGATCACCCACTTCAGATCTTCCAGCTCGAATTCAGCGGTATCAAGCGCAAGCACACGTTCAATTACCATTTCACGAGTTTCGAGGTTCAGCACCTGAATCTGTTCCAGGAACAGCAGAAATCCCCGACAGCTGGCGTCCAGCCTTTCACACTCCTCCGGGATGTAAACCCGCAGCGAAAGCGGATCGGAGGCCAGCTGCATTGGCTCAGCCAGACCTTCCTGATAGTCTGCCAGTTTTTCCAGCCACAGCAATGCGTTATAGATATCCTCACGATCAAAACCAGCGTCGGTAAGATCCCGTTCAAGTTTGTCCTGATCCACGCGCAGTTCGGCTTCATTGTGGATATACGTTTCAAACAAATACATTAGTACGTCGAACATGGCATGCCCTCCTCAATCGGACATAGCCGCCGGGTACAGCTGCGATCCATCCTGCTAACTCCAGTTCGAGCAGTTGGGCTACTACCTCTGGCACAGGTTGGCCGGCACGTTCAGCGACGACGTCAACAGGTGTTACCTCATCTCCTACGTTAGCCAGGAGCTCAGTAAATGGCAATGCCGCCTCTTCTCGATCTGGCGAAATAAGTGTTTTTCCTGCCTCCTCTGACAACCAGTGCAGCCCATATTGCAAATTTTCCAGAATATCTTCCGGTACAGACACCAGCATCGCCCCTTGTTTAATGAGCCAGTGAGGCCCCTCGCTACCGGGGCTACCAACGGGTCCAGGCAGAGCAAAAACTTCTCTTCCCTGTTCCGCTGCGCAGCGCGCAGTGACTAAAGAACCGCTGCGTAGCGCCGCCTCCACCACCAGTACGCCTTTACTCAGGCCACTTATAATACGATTCCGGCGGGGAAAATTATGCGGCAAAGGACACATTGACAGAGGGAACTCCGATACCAGCGCGCCTCCCGTTGCCAGTATATTTTCCGCCAGCCGGGCATGCCTTCGCGGGTAGACAGACTGCAGGCCATTACCCAGCACCGCCACGCTGATGCCCTGTGCCTGAAGCGCCGCCTTATGCGCCACGCCGTCTATACCTCTGGCCAGGCCGCTGGTAATCGTAACACCGTACGCTGCCAGCCTTTCACAAAACAACCTCCCCCATCGCTCGCCATACCACGAATGCGCCCGGCTCCCCACTACCGCAAGCTGAAAGGAACTTAGTGATTCAGGGCTGCCCGCGACAAAGATTGCTCCCGGGTAATCAGCAATAGCGCGCAGCTGTGGCGGATAATGCTTATCATCAGCGTTGATAAAATAATGCTGCGGCATCTCGAGCCAGCGCAGCGTCTCTTCCAGCTCCTTTTCCGGGCAGGTTAAAAAACGCCCGGTCTGCCGCTCAGAGAGCCCTGTCTGTTGTAAAATAGCGGCATCAACATGGGGACATGAAATCAGCCGGCGAGCGATTCGAACCATCTCATCACCATACAGCTCTCCTGACTGCATTAAACGCAACCAAATTTCGGTGTGAGTCATCCTGGCTCCTTGCCACAAGCGCTGTCGGTAATCTTTGCGATTGGTCACTGATGCTGTCAATCAGGGGGGGATTTGTCTAGAATAGCGGTCATAATCTTTCCCACTCCTGAAGACAACTCTGGATAATTATGTCAGTTTTGCAAGTGTTACATATTCCGGACGAGCGCCTTCGCAAAGTCGCTAAGCCGGTTGAAGAAGTGAATGCAGAAATTCAGCGTATCGTCGATGATATGTTCGAGACGATGTACGCTGAAGAGGGTATTGGCCTGGCGGCCACCCAGGTCGATATTCACCAGCGCATTATCGTTATCGATGTATCAGAAAACCGCGACGAGCGTCTGGTACTGATTAACCCGGAACTGCTGGAAAAAAGCGGTGAAACGGGCATCGAAGAAGGCTGCCTGTCTATTCCTGAGCAGCGTGCCCTGGTGCCGCGCGCGGAAAAGGTAAAAATTCGCGCGCTCAATCGCGAAGGGAACACTTTTGAGCTGGAAGCTGACGGCCTGCTGGCAATTTGTATTCAGCACGAGATGGATCATCTGGTCGGCAAACTGTTTATCGATTATTTGTCTCCCCTGAAGCAGCAGCGTATTCGCCAGAAAGTAGAAAAACTTGACCGCCTGAAAGGCCGGGCTTAAGGATAAGAATTAACGTGTCAGATTCACTACGCATTATTTTTGCAGGTACACCTGACTTTGCAGCGCGTCATCTCGACGCGCTACTGTCGTCCGGGCACCATGTCGTTGGCGTCTTTACCCAGCCCGATCGCCCGGCGGGGCGCGGCAAAAAATTAATGCCCAGCCCGGTGAAAACGCTGGCGGAAGAAAAAGGAATACCGGTTTTTCAGCCCGCCTCCCTGCGGCCGGCGGAAAACCAGCGTCTTGTCGCAGACTTAAACGCTGACGTTATGGTGGTCGTGGCATATGGTTTGATCCTGCCAAAAACGGTGCTGGATATGCCCCGACTGGGCTGTATTAACGTTCACGGCTCTCTGCTTCCGCGCTGGCGCGGCGCGGCCCCCATCCAACGTGCGCTCTGGGCGGGAGATGCCGAAACCGGGGTGACCATCATGCAGATGGACGTTGGGCTGGATACCGGCGATATGCTTTATAAGCTCGCCTGCCCAATTACCGCAGAAGATACCAGCGGTACGCTATATGACAAACTGGCGGAACTGGGTCCACAGGGGCTGATTACCACCCTGCAGCAGCTTGCCGATGGAAAGGCCACAGCGATTATTCAGGACGAGGCGCTGGTAACGTATGCCGATAAGCTCAGTAAAGAAGAGGCCCGCATCGACTGGACGCTTTCCGCCGCACGCCTGGAACGCTGCATTCGCGCTTTTAACCCGTGGCCGATGAGCTGGATGGAAATTGACGGCCAGCCGGTGAAAATCTGGCGGGCATCGGTCATTGACGCCCCCGTCCAGGCCAAACCCGGCACCATTCTGGAGGCAACAAAGCAGGGGATCCAGATCGCAACAGGCGATGGTATTCTGAACCTGCTCTCGCTGCAGCCGGCGGGGAAAAAGGCTATGAGCATCCAGGATCTTCTGAATTCGCGTCGGGAATGGTTTATTCCCGGCAGCCGTCTGCTCTGACGGCCACCTCTTACTTTGCCCGGCGCTCCCGGGCATTTTTATTTTTATGGTTATGAATAAGAAACTTAATTTACGCAGTATGGCGGCGCAGGCCGTAGAGCTGGTCGTCGAGCAGGGGCAGTCATTAAGCAACGTTCTGCCCCCGTTACAGCAAAAGATCCTGGATAAAGATAAAGCGCTGCTGCAGGAGCTGTGCTTTGGCGTACTGCGCACGCTCCCCCAGCTGGACTGGTTGATTAATAAGCTGATGTCCCGGCCGATGACCGGCAAGCAGCGTACCGTACATTATCTGATTATGGTGGGATTCTATCAGCTTCTGCATACGCGCATTCCGGCCCACGCCGCGCTGGCGGAAACGGTTGAAGGTGCCGTCGCCATCAAGCGTCCGCAGCTGAAGGGATTGATCAACGGCGTTCTGCGCCAGTTTCAACGCCAGCAGGAAACGCTACTGGCCGAATTTGCCGCGAGTGAAGCGCGTTTTCTGCATCCCGCCTGGCTGCTTAAACGCCTGCAAAAAGCATATCCCACACGGTGGGAGTCCATCGCTGAAGCCAATAATCAGCGCCCGCCGATGTGGCTGCGCGTGAACCGCACACATCATACCCGCGACGGCTGGCTCGCACTGCTGGAAGAGGCGGGCATGAAGGGGTTCGTCCACCCGGACTACCCCGATGCCGTACGGCTGGAATCACCTGCGCCCGTGCATACGTTACCTGGCTTTGATAAAGGTTGGGTGACTGTTCAGGACGCCTCGGCTCAGGGATGTATCGCCTTCCTGCAGCCCAAAAACGGCGAGCAGATAGTTGATCTCTGCGCCGCGCCCGGCGGTAAAACGACCCACATTCTCGAAGCCGCACCCGAGGCCGCCCTTCTGGCTGTCGATATTGATGAACAGCGGCTTTCCCGCGTCCACGATAACCTAAAGCGTCTTGGCATGCAGGCCACCGTAAAGCAGGGCGATGGTCGCTATCCGACACAGTGGTGCGGGGAGCAGCAGTTTGACCGCATTCTGATGGACGCGCCCTGCTCGGCGACCGGCGTGATCCGCCGCCATCCGGATATCAAGTGGCTGCGTCGCGATCGTGACATTGCAGAACTGGCCCGGCTGCAGGCAGAAATCCTGGATGCCATATGGCCGCGTCTGAAACCGGGCGGCACGCTGGTTTACGCGACCTGTTCCGTCCTCCCCGAAGAGAACGCTCAGCAGATAAAAGCCTTTCTGCAGCGCACCGCAAACGCTGAGCTGAGCGAAACCGGCACCCCGGAACAGCCGGGTCTGCAAAAATTGCCGGGGGCGGAAGAAGGCGACGGCTTCTTTTACGCTAAGCTAATCAAAAAATAATGAGATAACGGGTCGCGACTGATGAAAATTATCATTCTGGGCGCAGGACAAGTTGGCGGTACGTTGGCGGAAAACCTGGTCGGTGAGAATAACGATATCACGGTGGTGGATACCAACGGTGAGCGCCTGCACGGCCTGCAGGATAAATTCGATCTTCGCGTGGTGCAGGGGCACGGTTCTCACCCCCGGGTGCTGCGCGAAGCGGGTGCCGACGACGCCGATATGCTGGTGGCGGTCACCAGTTCAGACGAAACTAACATGGTCGCCTGCCAGGTAGCCTACTCGCTCTTCAATACGCCGAACCGCATCGCGCGCATACGTTCACCCGATTATGTCCGCGATGCCGACAAGCTGTTTCATTCCGAGGCTGTCCCCATCGATCATCTGATCGCGCCGGAGCAGCTGGTTATCGACAATATTTATCGGCTTATTGAATATCCGGGCGCGCTGCAGGTGGTGAATTTTGCCGAAGGTAAAGTCAGTCTGGCGGTGGTGAAAGCCTATTATGGCGGCCCGCTGATTGGCAATGCGCTGTCGACCATGCGCGAGCATATGCCGCATATCGATACGCGCGTCGCGGCAATCTTTCGCCACGATCGGCCAATTCGCCCGCAGGGTTCAACCATTGTGGAAGCGGGCGACGAAGTATTCTTTATTGCCGCCTCACAGCATATTCGCGCAGTCATGAGCGAGCTGCAGCGTCTGGAAAAACCTTATAAACGTATAATGTTGGTCGGCGGCGGTAACATTGGTGCCGGGCTGGCGCGTCGTCTTGAAAAAGATTACAGCGTGAAGCTGATCGAGCGCAATCAGCAACGTGCGGCCGAGCTTGCCGAAAAGCTGCAGAACACGATCGTCTTTTTTGGCGATGCCTCCGATCAGGAACTCCTGGCAGAGGAACACATCGATCAGGTCGATCTGTTTATCGCAGTCACCAACGATGATGAAGCAAATATCATGTCTGCCATGCTGGCCAAGCGGATGGGTGCCAAAAAGGTGATCGTGCTGATCCAGCGCCGTGCCTATGTCGATCTGGTTCAGGGCAGCGTCATTGATATTGCGATCTCCCCACAGCAGGCAACAATCTCCGCCCTGCTCAGTCATGTGCGTAAAGCCGATATCGTTGGCGTCTCCTCCCTGCGCCGCGGCGTAGCGGAAGCTATCGAGGCCGTAGCCCACGGCGATGAAAGCACCTCCCGCGTGGTTGGCCGTGCCATTGACGACATTAAACTGCCGCCCGGTACGATCATTGGCGCGATAGTACGTGGTAATGACGTCATGATAGCCAATAATAATTTACGTATTGAACAGGGCGATCATGTGATTATGTTCCTGACTGATAAGAAGTTTATTAGCGACGTTGAACGACTCTTCCAGCCAAGCCCGTTCTTCTTGTAACCCCGGAGGCTTCCCTCCGGTTTACTTTAATAGCAGATCAGATAATACATCAGGCGTAACGATCGCGGGCAGTTTGCATACGGACAGCGCACAACAGCCGGAGCATACAGGATGATTCGCGAAGCTCCCCCAGCAGGCTGCCCTTACGAACGTTCAAAACGCGATGCGCTTTGTGCGAGCGCTGCCCGGGTTAAAAATGGCAAGTAAAGCAGCCTGACGCTCCTGGCGCGGATTCAGGCTGTTAGCGGATTAAGAAAAGCAGCAGGCCCAGGCAGCGTGGGCATTGAGAGGATAGCGACTTTCTAATTCCCTTTATTTATCAAGGTGTAATTAACCTTTGTTTCAGCAATCCGTAATGGAAAATAGCTTAACATTTGTTAAACTTAAAACGTTATTTATCCCTGGAGAATAAAATGAGCATTATTAAAGAGTTCCGCGAATTCGCGATGCGCGGAAATGTTATCGATTTGGCGGTAGGTGTCATTATTGGTGCAGCGTTCGGTAAGATTGTTTCATCTCTGGTTGCCGATATCATCATGCCACCGCTGGGATTGTTAATTGGCGGAATTGACTTTAAACAGTTTGCCTTTACGCTACGCGAGGCGCAGGGAGAAGCACCGGCAGTTATCATGCACTATGGCGTGTTTATCCAGAACGTTTTTGATTTTCTGATCGTTGCCTTTGCTATCTTTATGGCGATTAAGCTGATCAATAAGCTAAATCGCAAGAAAAAAGAAGAACCTGCCGCAGCGCCCGCGCCATCTAAAGAAGAAGTGCTGCTTAGTGAAATCCGCGATCTGCTGAAAGAGCAGAATTCCCGCTCTTAACAGACCGCAAAAGCGGAAGGCCAGTGGTAAAAAAGCGATTCGCTGTTTTGCCACTGGCCTCCCGGTTACCCCACCTGCCGTGCTTGTCTTTGCGCAGATAGCTGCCTTTACCCTTTTTATTCTTCTCAACGCGCTGCCTGAACAGCGGATCGTGTAGCAATGCCTCGATGGCATTGTCCTTTATCTGCCCTTTCGTATGCTGATAACGGCTCATAAAAACTCCAGATTGTATACGTTAACGGCGCAAGTGTAGTGCCATCACAATGAGAAATCAACGCCCTGCGTTTACCCCGCAGGCTCCTTGTTCAAGCGCTTCCAGAATGGAGCAAAAAACGCTGCTGTGCGCCGTTCCGCAGCAGGCATCGTTCAGCCGCTGTAGAGAACGGCGCATGTTTTGCAGCTCCGCAATCCGGGCTTCAACTTCCTTTAGTCTTGCCTGAACGATCCCTTTAGACTCCTGGCAGGTATGATGTTCTGGATCAACGCGGATCGACAACAGTTCGCGGATCGATTCAAGGGTAAAGCCCAGTTGCCTGGCATAGCGAATAAATTTCAGACGCTGAAGATCGCGGTCCGTATAGAGACGAAACCCCCCTTCGGTACGCTCCTCGTGATCCATCATCTGCTGCTTTTCGTAGTAGCGAATAGTGTCGGGAGTTACCTGCGCCAGCTTTGCCAGTTCACCAATACGATACATAAACACTCCGTGGTTAGTCGTTAATTTTACGCATCACCCTGTCCGCATATTCACCGCGTAAGAAGTCGGTGCTTAAGCCGGCCTGCCGCAGCTTTAACTCCAGCAATGCCAGACGTCGGCTTAGCGCCACATAATTTGGATCGTCCTGTCGGATACTTTTCAGCATATCCTGTAACTGGACCGCTTCTTTACGCTGCTCCAGTTCCGGAGGCAAACAGCCGGCGTTTTTTAATAGCCGATAGCCGGCGCGAAGCTCAGGGGGTACATGTGTATCGTCATCCAGCCTGAGCGGCTCGCCGCTGCCCGGCAAATTATCAAACTCGCCTTTAGCCTGCGCATCGCTAATATGGCGCTCAGCCCACCGATCCAGTAGCCACATAAAACGCTCCGGAGATGACCAAAAAGAGTACAGATAGTGTAGGTAAATGGAGGAACGGTGGATATAAAAAAACCCGCCGAAGCGGGTTTTTTTACCATACTACAGATTACTCTGCAGCAGCTTCTGCTTTCGACTCAGAGCGATCAACCAGCTCGATGTATGCCATCGGTGCGTTGTCGCCTGCACGGAAGCCACACTTCAGAATGCGAGTGTAACCACCGGCGCGGCTCGCAAAACGCGGGCCCAGCTCGTTAAACAGTTTTGCCACGATCTCGTTATCACGAGTGCGGGCGAATGCCAGACGACGATTAGCTACGCTATCAGTCTTGGCAAGAGTAATCAGCGGCTCAACTACGCGACGCAGCTCTTTCGCCTTAGGCAGGGTCGTCTTGATGATCTCATGACGAACCAGTGAACCTGCCATATTGCGGAACATAGCCTGGCGATGGCTGCTGTTGCGGTTCAGTTGACGACCACTCTTACGATGGCGCATGACCTTATCCTTCTCAGTAAAACCTTAACCTGCGATCCGGTTACTCGTCAGCGATGCTTGCCGGCGGCCAGTTTTCCAGGCGCATACCCAGAGACAAACCGCGGGAAGCCAGCACGTCTTTAATCTCGGTAAGAGATTTTTTACCCAGGTTAGGCGTTTTCAGCAGCTCAACCTCGGTACGCTGTACCAGATCACCGATATAGTGGATAGCTTCTGCTTTAAGGCAGTTAGCAGAGCGGACAGTCAATTCCAGATCGTCAACAGGGCGCAGCAGGATCGGATCGAATTCTGGTTTCTCTTCTTTCACTTCCGGCTGACGTACATCACGTAAGTCAACAAAAGCTTCCAGTTGTTCTGCCAGGATGGTTGCCGCACGACGAATCGCCTCTTCAGGATCGATTGTGCCGTTGGTTTCCATTTCGATGACCAGCTTGTCCAGGTCGGTACGCTGCTCTACACGCGCTGCTTCAACATTGTAGGCGATACGCTCTACAGGGCTGTAGCAGGCGTCGACCAGCAGACGGCCGATTGGGCGCTCATCTTCTTCCGAATGAATTCGGGTAGAAGCCGGCACATAACCACGACCGCGCTGAACTTTGATACGCATGCTGATAGATGCGTTTTCATCGGTCAGGTGGCAGATCACGTGCTGCGGCTTGACGATTTCGACATCACCGTCGTGGGTGATGTCGGCTGCAGTCACAGGGCCAATGCCAGATTTATTCAGGGTAAGAATAACTTCATCTTTCCCCTGAACTCTCACCGCCAGCCCTTTCAGGTTGAGCAGGATTTCAAGGATATCTTCCTGAACGCCTTCTTTGGTGCTGTACTCGTGCAGTACACCATCAATCTCAACCTCGGTCACCGCGCAACCCGGCATCGATGAGAGCAGAATACGGCGCAGTGCGTTACCCAGAGTATGGCCGAAGCCACGCTCTAAAGGCTCAAGGGTCACCTTGGCGTGCGTCGAACTCACTTGCTCGATATCTACCAGGCGCGGTTTTAGAAACTCTGTCACAGAACCCTGCATTGTGTCCTCTCTTTGGTACTAAGCTTTACTTGGAGTAAAGCTCGACGATCAGGTGTTCGTTAATGTCCGCAGACAGATCGGAACGTTCAGGCTTACGCTTGTACGTACCTTCCATCTTGCCAGCATCAACTTCCAGCCAGGTTGGCTTTTCACGCTGCTCAGCCAGCTCCAGAGCGGCTTTCACGCGAGACTGCTTCTTCGCTTTCTCACGAATGCTAACAACGTCATTCGGACGAACCTGATAAGAAGCGATGTTAACAACACGACCGTTTACCATAATGGCTTTGTGGCTAACCAGCTGGCGTGCTTCTGCACGAGTGGCACCGAAGCCCATACGGTATACAACGTTGTCCAGACGACCTTCCAGCAGAGCCAACAGGTTTTCACCGGTGTTGCCTTTCAGACGTGCTGCTTCTTTATAGTAGTTACGGAACTGACGCTCCAGAACACCGTAGATGCGGCGAACTTTTTGCTTTTCACGCAACTGCACACCATAGTCAGACAGACGCGGTTTACGCGCACCGTGCTGGCCAGGAGCTTGTTCAATTTTACACTTGGTATCGATCGCGCGAACGCCAGACTTAAGGAATAAGTCGGTGCCCTCACGACGGCTCAGCTTGAGCTTAGGACCCAAATATCTTGCCATTTTCTTTCTCCAACAAACCTGGAAAACGCAGCGTTATACGCGACGTTTTTTCGGCGGACGACAACCGTTATGAGGGATCGGAGTCACATCAGTAATATTTGTGATGCGGAAACCAGCGGCGTTCAGTGCACGAATAGTCGATTCGCGACCTGGACCCGGACCTTTGACCATAACTTCCAGATTCTTGATGCCGTATTCTTTAACGGCGTCAGCGCAACGCTCTGCTGCAACCTGAGCTGCAAACGGAGTGGATTTGCGAGAACCACGGAAACCGGAACCACCGGCTGTTGCCCAACCCAGCGCGTTACCCTGACGATCGGTAATAGTCACGATGGTGTTGTTGAAAGAAGCATGGATATGAGCCACGCCGTCAGAGACTTGTTTTCTTACACGCTTACGTGCACGAATTGGTGCCTTTGCCATTATTCAATCACCCCGATTATTTCTTGATCGGTTTGCGCGGACCCTTACGGGTACGTGCGTTGGTCTTGGTACGCTGACCGCGAACCGGGAGACCACGACGATGACGCAAACCGCGGTAGCAACCAAGATCCATCAGGCGCTTGATGCTCATGCTAACTTCACGGCGCAGATCACCTTCAACGACAAATTTGGCAACTTCGTCACGCAGCGTGTCGATTTGTTCTTCAGACAGCTCACTGATCTTAACATTTTCAGCGATACCCGCTGCAGCCAGAATGGCTTTGGAACGGGTTTTGCCGACGCCGTAGATCGAAGTTAATGCGATCACAGCGTGTTTTTGATCAGGAATGTTAATGCCTGCTATACGGGCCACTATGCACTCCTACTATTTAATATGTACGCACCATGCTGAAAAGCCCGTTTTCAGGATACTCAAATGGAAACGCACAGACATACAAAAGATTGGCTGGCTAATCTAGCCAGCTCAACCCAACTTTGCAAGAAAAATATGCGAATAAATCAGCCTTGGCGCTGTTTATGCTTTGGCTCGGCACTGCAAATCACGCGGATGACACCATCACGCTTAACGATTTTGCAGTTACGGCATAATTTCTTGACGGAAGCACGAACTTTCATTTTTACTCTCCGTAACTTCACGGGCGTCCCGTTAGCGGCTATAGCCTTTCAGGTTCGCCTTCTTCAATGCAGACTCATACTGACTGGACATCATCAGGGTTTGCACTTGAGCCATAAAGTCCATAATCACGACAACAACGATCAGCAATGAGGTTCCACCGAAGTAGAAAGGTACGTTCATTGCATCTCGTAAGAACTCCGGGATCAGGCAGATAAAAGTAATGTAGAGCGCACCGACCAGCGTCAGGCGGGTCATTACTTTATCAATATACTTCGCCGTTAGTTCTCCCGGACGAATTCCTGGTACAAATGCACCGGACTTCTTCAGGTTATCCGCTGTTTCACGCGGGTTGAAAACCAACGCCGTGTAGAAGAAACAGAAGAAGATGATTGCAGACGCATAGAGTAACACATAAAGCGGTTGCCCAGGCTGCAAATACAGCGAAATTGTTGTCAGCCAGTTCCAACCAGTACTGCCTCCGAACCATGATGCGATGGTTGCCGGGAACAGAATAATACTGGAAGCGAAGATTGCCGGGATTACCCCCGCCATATTCACTTTCAGCGGTAAATGTGTGCTCTGTGCAGCATAGACACGACGTCCCTGCTGACGTTTCGCGTAGTTCACCACGATGCGGCGTTGACCACGCTCAACGAAAACAACGAAGAACGTCACGGCAAATACTAATACTGCAACCAACAGCAACACGAGGAAGTGCAGGTTGCCTTGACGTGTCTGCTCGATAGTATGGGCAATGGCTGGCGGAAGACCCGCGACAATGCCGGCGAAAATAATGATTGAGATACCGTTACCGATACCTCGCTCAGTAATCTGTTCGCCCAGCCACATCAGGAACATGGTTCCCGTAACCAGACTTACAACAGCGGTGAAATAGAACGCAAAGCCTGGATTCATCACCAGACCTTCCATTCCAGGCATATTCGGCAGACCGGTAGCAATACCGATCGACTGGAATATCGCCAACACCAGCGTACCGTAGCGGGTGTACTGGCTAATCTTACGACGACCAGACTCCCCTTCTTTCTTGATTTCCGCCAGCGTTGGATGAACCACCGTCAGCAGCTGGATGATAATCGATGCCGAAATATACGGCATGATCCCCAGAGCAAAGATAGAAGCACGGCTGAGAGCACCACCAGAGAACATGTTGAACATTTCAATGATGGTGCCTCGCTGTTGCTCAAGCACTTTGGCAAGAACAGCGGCATCAATACCAGGGATCGGAATAAAGGAGCCAATACGGAACACAATCAGCGCGCCAATAACAAACAGCAGTCTGCGTTTCAGCTCGCCTAAGCCACCTTTGGCACTTTGAAAATCTAATCCCGGTTGTTTAGCCATCTGCTATTTATTCCTCGATTTTACCGCCTGCAGCTTCGATAGCAGCACGAGCGCCTTTAGTTACGCGCAGGCCACGAACAGTTACCGGAGCAGTGACTTCACCAGCCAGGATCACTTTCGCGAACTCGATCTGGATACCGATAATGTTAGCCGCTTTCAGCGTATTCAGGTCTACGATACCGCCTTCAACTTTTGCCAGGTCAGACAGACGAACTTCGGCTGTAATCGCTGCTTTGCGTGAAGTGAAGCCGAATTTCGGCAGACGACGGTACAGTGGCATCTGACCACCCTCGAAACCGCGACGTACGCCACCGCCAGAACGAGACTTCTGACCTTTGTGACCACGACCGCCGGTTTTACCGAGGCCGGAACCGATACCACGACCCAGGCGTTTACCCGCCTTTTTGGAGCCTTCGGCCGGAGACAGAGTATTTAAACGCATCTCTTACTCCTCAACTTTAACCATGAAGGAAACCGCGTTGACCATACCACGAACAGCGGGAGTATCCTCGCGCTCTACGGTGTGACCAATACGACGCAGACCCAGGCCAAGCAGCGTTGCCTTATGTTTAGGCAGACGACCGATTGCACTGCGGGTTTGAGTAATTTTAATAGTCTTTGCCATGGTTTATTTCCCCAGAATTTCTTCAACGGATTTACCACGCTTGGCAGCGACCATTTCTGGAGAATTCATATTTTCCAGGCCGTCGATTGTTGCACGAACCACGTTAATCGGGTTGGTGGAACCATATGCTTTAGCCAGAACGTTATGAACCCCAGCAACTTCCAGAACGGCGCGCATTGCACCACCGGCGATGATACCGGTACCTTCGGAAGCTGGCTGCATGAATACGCGAGAACCTGTATGCACACCTTTAACCGGGTGCTGCAGGGTGCCGTTATTCAGCGCGACGTTAATCATATTGCGACGGGCTTTTTCCATCGCTTTCTGGATCGCTGCCGGTACTTCACGCGCTTTACCGTAACCAAAACCTACGCGACCGTTACCATCGCCTACTACAGTCAGAGCTGTGAAGGAGAAAATACGACCACCTTTTACGGTTTTAGATACGCGGTTTACCGCGATCAGCTTTTCCTGCAGTTCGCCAGCTTGTTTTTCGATGTGAGCCATCTTACACCTCTACCTTAGAACTGAAGGCCAGCTTCACGGGCAGCATCTGCCAGTGCCTGGACACGACCATGATATTGGAACCCGGAACGGTCAAAGGATACATCTTTGATGCCTTTTTCCAGAGCGCGTTCAGCGACAGCTTTACCCACAGCTGCAGCCGCGTCTTTGTTACCGGTGTACTTCAGTTGTTCAGCGATAGCTTTTTCTACAGTAGAAGCAGCTACCAGAACTTCAGAACCGTTCGGTGCAATTACCTGTGCGTAGATATGACGCGGGGTACGGTGTACCACCAGGCGAGTTGCGCCCAGCTCCTGGAGCTTGCGGCGTGCGCGGGTCGCACGACGGATACGAGCAGATTTCTTATCCATAGTGTTACCTTACTTCTTCTTAGCCTCTTTGGTACGCACGACTTCGTCGGCGTAACGAACACCCTTGCCTTTATACGGCTCAGGACGACGGTAGGCGCGCAGATCTGCTGCAACCTGACCGACTACCTGCTTATCAGCGCCTTTCAGCACGATTTCAGTTTGCGTCGGGCATTCTGCAGTGATACCGGCAGGCAGCTTGTGATCAACCGGGTGAGAGAAACCTAATGACAGGTTTACTACGTTCCCTTTGACCGCCGCACGATAACCTACACCAACCAGCTGCAGCTTCTTAGTGAAGCCTTCGGTAACACCGATAACCATTGAGTTCAGCAGGGCACGCGCGGTACCAGCCTGTGCCCAGCCGTCTGCGTAACCATCGCGCGGACCGAAGGTCAGTGCATTATCTGCTTGTTTAACTTCAACAGCATCGTTGAGAGTACGAGTCAGCTCGCCGTTTTTACCTTTGATCGTAATAACCTGACCGTTGATTTTTACATCAACGCCGGCAGGAACAACGACCGGTGCTTTAGCAACACGAGACATTTTTTCCTCCGATTAGGCTACGTAGCAGATAATTTCGCCACCAAGACCAGCCTGGCGCGCTGCACGATCGGTCATAACACCCTTAGAGGTAGAAACAACCGCGATACCCAGACCCGCCATAACTTTCGGCAGCTCATCTTTACGTTTGTAGATGCGCAGACCTGGGCGGCTGACACGCTGAATGCTTTCTACAACAGCTTTGCCCTGGAAATACTTAAGCGTTAATTCCAGCTCAGGCTTGGTGTCGCCTTCAACTTTAAAATCTTCAATAAAACCTTCTTCCTTCAGCACGTTGGCAATTGCCACTTTCAGCCTGGAGGAAGGCATGGTGACCGCAGCTTTGTTCGCGGCCTGACCGTTACGGATACGGGTCAGCATATCCGCGATCGGATCTTGCATGCTCATCTGTCTTTACTCCCGTGATTCAATTGGTGACAATTACCAGCTAGCCTTTTTCAAGCCTGGCACTTCACCGCGCATGGCGGCTTCACGCAGCTTAATACGGCTCAACCCGAACTTGCCCACATAGCCATGCGGACGACCTGTTTGACGGCAGCGGTTACGCTGACGGGACGGGCTGGAATCACGCGGCAGAGTCTGCAGCTTAAGAACGGCGTTCCAACGATCTTCGTCGGAAGCGTTCACATCAGAGATGATCGCTTTCAGTTCAGCGCGTTTCGCGAAGTATTTATCAGCTAAAGCTACGCGCTTTACTTCGCGAGCTTTCATTGATTGCTTAGCCATTTAGTAACCCTACCTTACTTGCGGAACGGGAAGTCAAAGGCAGCCAGCAGAGCGCGGCCTTCTTCGTCAGATTTCGCAGTAGTGGTAATGGTAATATCCAAACCACGAACGCGGTCGACTTTATCGTAGTCGATTTCTGGGAAGATGATCTGCTCACGGACACCCATGCTGTAGTTACCACGACCGTCAAAGGACTTAGCGGACAGTCCACGGAAGTCACGGATACGCGGTACAGCAATAGTGATCAGGCGCTCAAAGAACTCCCACATGCGTTCGCCACGCAGAGTTACTTTACAGCCGATCGGATAGCCCTGACGGATTTTGAAGCCTGCAACAGATTTGCGTGCTTTGGTGATCAGCGGTTTTTGACCGGAGATTGCTGTCAGGTCAGCTGCTGCGTTATCCAGCAGTTTTTTGTCAGCGATCGCTTCACCAACACCCATGTTCAGGGTGATCTTCTCGACCCGAGGGACTTGCATGACAGAATTGTAGTTAAACTCAGTCATGAGTTTGTTAACTACTTCGTCTTTGTAGTAATCATGCAGTTTCGCCATCGTACTACTCCAAATTACTTGATAGTTTCGCTGTTAGACTTGAAGAAGCGGACTTTTTTACCGTCTTCGAACCTAAAGCCTACACGGTCAGCCTTGCCGGTTGCCGCATTGAAGATTGCTACGTTGGAAACCTGAATAGCGGCTTCTTTTTCAACGATGCCACCCGGTTGGTTCAGGGCCGGAACCGGCTTCTGATGTTTCTTAACCAGGTTGATACCTTCAACAATGACCTTGCCGGAAGACAGGACATTCTTAACTTTACCGCGCTTACCTTTATCTTTACCGGTTAACACGATAACTTCGTCATCACGACGGATCTTCGCTGCCATGATTCGCTCCTTAGAGTACTTCTGGTGCCAGAGAGATAATTTTCATGAACTTCTCGGTACGAAGCTCACGAGTTACCGGCCCAAAAATACGCGTACCGATAGGCTGCTCGCTGTTATTGTTCAGAATAACGCATGCATTGCCATCGAAGCGAATGACAGAACCGTCCGGGCGACGAACACCCTTCTTGGTGCGCACCACTACCGCCTTCAGCACATCACCTTTTTTGACCTTACCACGCGGAATTGCTTCTTTAATGGTGATCTTGATGATGTCGCCTACGCCTGCGTAGCGACGGTGCGAGCCACCCAGAACCTTGATACACATTACGCGACGTGCACCGGAGTTGTCGGCGACGTTCAGCATAGTCTGTTCTTGGATCATTTTAGTGCTCCGCTAATGTCAACTACCACTGAGACCCGAAATCAGGCCGTTAAAAAAACCCCATATCGGGGGCGCGGCATTATAACACCGCCCGGTTGATATGGGTAGAAAAAATAAACGGCCCATCGCTGAGCCGTTTATTCGTTGAGAATGCGTACTCTATTACAGAACCGCTTTCTCTACAACGCGAACCAGCGTCCAGGATTTAGTCCTGGACAGCGGGCGGCATTCGCGGATTTCAACCACGTCGCCGATACCGCATTCGTTGTTCTCGTCATGTACGTGCAGTTTAGTCGTACGCTTGATGAATTTACCGTAGATTGGGTGTTTCACAAAACGCTGGATAGCAACGACGATGGATTTCTCCATTTTGTCGCTAACAACACGACCTTGCAGAGTACGGATTTTATCGGTCATTACGCACCCGCCTTCTCAGTCAGTAAAGTCTTAACGCGTGCGACATCACGACGCACTTGCTTCAACAGGTGAGACTGTTGCAGCTGGCCACTTGCAGCCTGCATACGCAGGTTGAACTGCTCACGCAGCAGATTCAGCAGCTCGGTGTTCAGCTCTTCAACGCTCTTCTCACGCAGCTCTTTTGCTTTCATTACATCACCGTCTTAGTTACAAAGGTGGTTTTAATCGGCAGTTTCGCTGCTGCCAGCTTGAATGCTTCACGGGCCAGCTCTTCCGGTACGCCGTCCATTTCATACAGGACTTTACCCGGCTGAATCAAGGCAACCCAATACTCCACGTTACCTTTACCTTTACCCATACGCACTGCCAGCGGCTTTTCAGTGATCGGTTTGTCCGGGAATACACGGATCCAGATCTTACCTTGACGCTTAACTGCACGGGTCATAGCACGACGTGCTGCTTCGATCTGACGGGCAGTCAGACGACCACGGCCAACAGCTTTCAGACCGAAGCTGCCGAAGCTAACATCCGTACCCTGCGCCAGACCGCGGTTACGGCCTTTGTGCATTTTACGGAATTTTGTACGCTTTGGTTGTAACATCAGCGACGCTCCTTATTTACGGCCTTTACGCTGCTGCTTTTTCGGTTGAGCAGCCGGCTTTTCCGGTTGTTCAACAGCAGCCATACCACCCAGGATCTCGCCTTTGAAGATCCATACCTTAACGCCGATGACACCGTAAGTGGTGTGCGCTTCAGAGGTGTTGTAGTCGATGTCAGCACGCAGCGTGTGCAGAGGTACGCGACCTTCGCGGTACCATTCGGTACGTGCGATTTCCGCGCCGCCCAGACGGCCGCTCACTTCAACTTTGATACCTTTAGCGCCCAGACGCATGGCGTTCTGTACGGCACGCTTCATCGCACGACGGAACATAACGCGACGTTCCAGCTGAGAAGTGATGCTGTCAGCAACCAGTTTTGCGTCCAGTTCAGGCTTACGAACTTCGGCGATATTGATCTGTGCAGGAACGCCAGCGATATCCGCTACGACCTTACGCAGTTTTTCTACGTCTTCGCCTTTCTTACCGATAACGATGCCGGGACGAGCGGTGTGAATGGTCACACGGATGCTCTTGGCCGGACGCTCGATAACGATACGAGATACGGACGCTTTAGCCAGTTCCTTCGTCAGGTACTGACGTACTTTAAAATCGCTGTCCAGGTTGTCAGCGAATTCTTTGGTGTTCGCAAACCAGGTAGAGTTCCATGGTTTTACAATACCCAGGCGAATACCATTAGGATGTACTTTCTGACCCATTGCTAGTCTCCAGAGTCTCAGCGATCGGACACAACCACAGTAATGTGGCTGGTGCGCTTCAGGATGCGATCTGCACGACCTTTTGCACGCGGCATAATGCGCTTCATGCTTGGGCCTTCGTCTACGAAAATCTTCGTAACTTTCAGATCGTCAATGTCAGCGCCATCGTTGTGTTCAGCGTTAGCAATGGCAGATTCCAGAACCTTCTTGACCAGTACAGCCGCTTTCTTGTTGGTGTAGGTCAGAATATCCAGAGCCTGCGACACTTTCTTACCGCGAATCAGGTCAGCAACAAGGCGAACCTTCTGAGCAGAAGAACGAGCATGGCGATGTTTAGCGATAGTTTCCATCTCTTCCTCCTGTCTTATTTCTTCTTCGCTTTTTTATCAGCAGCGTGGCCGCGATAAGTACGAGTCGGTGCGAATTCACCCAGCTTGTGACCGACCATTTCATCGGTTACAAATACCGGAACGTGCTGACGCCCATTATGGACAGCGATGGTCAAACCGATCATGTTAGGAAAGATCGTTGAACGACGGGACCAGGTGCGCAGGGGCTTCTTGTCTCCGCTTTCCACCGCTTTCTCTACCTTCTTCAGCAAGTGCAGGTCAATAAAAGGACCTTTCTTGAGAGAACGTGGCATGGTTTATCCTCTAAAATTATTTGCTACGGCGACGTACGATGAATTTATCAGTACGCTTGTTGCTGCGGGTCTTCTTACCTTTGGTCTGAACGCCCCACGGTGTTACCGGGTGCTTACCAAAGTTACGACCTTCACCACCACCATGTGGGTGATCTACCGGGTTCATCGCAGTACCGCGAACGGTCGGACGAACACCACGCCAGCGTGCAGCACCTGCTTTACCCAGAACGCGCAGCATATGCTCAGCATTGCCAACTTCGCCCAGAGTCGCGCGGCAGTCTGCTTCGACTTTACGCATTTCGCCAGAACGCAGACGCAGGGTGACATAAGCACCGTCGCGCGCAACGATCTGCACGTAAGCGCCGGCGGAACGCGCCAGCTGACCGCCTTTGCCCGGTTTCATTTCTACGTTATGCACGGTAGAACCAACCGGAATATTGCGCATCGGCAGGGTGTTGCCTGCTTTGATTGCAGCATCAACGCCAGACTGAATCTGGTCGCCAGCTTTCAGGCCTTTCGGGGCCAGGATGTAACGGCGCTCGCCGTCTTTGTACAGAACCAGCGCGATGTTCGCGGAACGGTTCGGATCGTACTCAAGACGTTCAACAACTGCCGGGATACCGTCTTTGTTGCGTTTGAAGTCAACAATACGGTATGCCTGCTTGTGGCCACCACCGATATGACGAGTGGTGATACGGCCATTGTTGTTACGACCACCGGATTTGCTGTTTTTTTCCAGCAGCGGAGCAAAAGGTTTGCCCTTGTGCAGCTCAGGGTTAACCACTTTAACGACGTGGCGACGACCCGGAGATGTCGGTTTACATTTAACAACTGCCATTGTATTACTCCTCCGACTTACTCAGCGCCGCCGACGAAGTCCAGATTCTGGCCTTCTTTCAGGGTGACGTAAGCTTTTTTCCAGTCGCTACGACGACCGATACGCTGTCCGTGACGTTTAACTTTCCCTTTAACGACCAGGGTGTTAACGACTTCGACTTCGACTTCAAACAGTTTCTGCACAGCAGCTTTGATTTCTGCTTTGGTCGCGTCTTTAGCAACTTTGAGAACGATGGTATTGGTTTTTTCCATCGCAGTAGACGCTTTTTCAGAAACGTGCGGTGCGCGCAGCACCTTCAGCAGACGTTCTTCACGAATCATGCCAGCATCTCCTCAACTTGCTTAACAGCATCAGCAGTCATTACGACTTTGTCGAAGGCGATCAGGCTAACCGGGTCGATACCAGTTGCATCGCGTACGTCAACCTTGTGCAGGTTGCGCGCAGCCAGGAACAGGTTCTCGTCCAGCTCACCGGTGACGATCAGCACATCTTCCAGAGCCATGTCTTTCAGTTTCTGTGCCAGCAGCTTGGTTTTCGGCGCTTCAACAGAGAACTTCTCGACAACGATCAGACGATCCTGACGTACCAGTTCGGACAGAATGCTTTTCAGCGCGCCGCGGTACATCTTTTTATTCACTTTTTGACTGTGGTCTTGCGGACGTGCAGCGAAGGTCACGCCACCAGAACGCCAGATCGGGCTCTTGATAGAACCAGAACGCGCACGGCCGGTGCCTTTCTGGCGCCACGGTTTTTTACCGGAACCAGTTACTTCAGCACGAGTCTTCTGAGCACGAGTGCCCTGACGAGCACCAGCTGCATAAGCAACAACAACCTGGTGAACCAGCGCTTCGTTGAAATCACGACCGAAGGTAGTTTCGGAAACAGTCAGCGCGCTCTGCGCGTCTTTCAATACTAATTCCATTGCTATCTCCTCACGCCTTCACAGCTGGTTTAACGATCAGGTCGCTACCGGTTGCACCCGGGACCGCGCCTTTAACCAGCAGCAGGTTGCGCTCAGCGTCAACGCGTACTACGTCCAGGCTCTGAACGGTGACGCGCTCGTTACCCAGCTGACCTGCCATTTTCTTGCCTTTGAACACTTTGCCCGGAGTCTGGTTCTGACCGATAGAACCCGGAACGCGGTGAGACAAGGAGTTACCGTGAGTCGCGTCCTGGGTACGGAAGTTCCAGCGCTTAACGGTACCGGCGAAACCTTTACCTTTAGAGATACCGGTTACGTCAACTTTTTTAACTTCAGCAAAGTGCTCAACGCTAATGCTCTGACCTACGGTGAACTCTTCGCCTTCAGCCAGGCGGAATTCCCACAGACCACGACCAGCCTCTACGCCAGCTTTCGTGAAGTGGCCAGCTTCAGGTTTGGTCACACGGTTCGCTTTTTTCGTACCGGTGGTAACCTGAACAGCGCGGTAGCCATCGTTAGCCAGATCTTTAACCTGAGTAACGCGGTTTGCTTCAACTTCAATTACGGTTACTGGGATAGAAACGCCGTCTTCAGTGAAGATACGGGTCATACCCACTTTTTTACCGACTAAACCAATCATTGTTTCAACCTCTCAATCGCTCAATGACCTGATTAACCCAGGCTGATCTGCACGTCTACACCGGCAGCCAGATCCAGACGCATCAGAGCATCAACGGTTTTCTCGGTTGGCTCAACGATGTCAACCAGACGCTTGTGAGTGCGGATTTCGTACTGATCGCGCGCGTCTTTGTTAACGTGCGGGGAGATCAGAACGGTAAAGCGCTCTTTGCGGGTCGGCAGCGGGATCGGACCACGGACCTGCGCACCTGTGCGCTTGGCAGTCTCGACGATTTCCGCGGTTGATTGATCGATCAGGCGATGATCAAACGCTTTAAGGCGGATACGGATTCTTTGGTTCTGCATGAGACCAGAGCTCCAATTATTTATAGACGAAAATAATTACTCCTCACACCCATTACGATTGATGGGGGAGTGTAATCGTTCTTACGTAGCCCCCGGATTGGGAGCATTGTTAGATAGCCAAATCGACTATCTGAGGTTCAAATCGAACCCGCCGTCAATTACGACAAGCCCGCGCATTATACGCAAATCTGAGTATGACGCAAGCAGAGTCTGGAAAATCACCGTTTTGAGCGTTATGCGAGCCTCCTGCCATTTCTGTAGTAAAAGCCGCAACGCAAAGCGTTTCTCTGGAATAAGCCGGGCAAATCAACAATCAAGGCGTTGCCCCGCGCACCTTTTACGCCGAGGGTAAACGCATCGCCTGCTGAGGAAACGCTTATGTATTCGGCCCTGCCCTTTCTGCTTATTTATCTTATTTTAAACGTCCTGCTGTGGCGGCATGATGTACTCACCGGATCCCTGCCGGACCGCTTTACCTGTCCTCTGCTATGGGGAGGTCTGCTTTATCATCTGTTCTGCATTCCCGACCGTCTGCCTGATGCCGTATGGGGGGCGGTAGCTGGCTATGCCGGGTTTGCCTTTATCTACTGGGGGTATTGGCTCCTGCGTCGCAGGGAGGGGCTGGGATACGGCGACGTAAAATTTCTGGCGGCGCTGGGTGCCTGGCACTGTTGGGAACCACTGCCAGCGCTGGTTTTTCTGGCGGCGCTGTTGGGCTGCGGCGGGACCGCAGTGCGGTTCGCTACCGGTAGAAAAGAGGCGTTGAAAAACCCGCTGCCTTTTGGGCCATATCTGGCGGCTGCGGGTTTGTTTATCGGCTGGCTACGGCTAACGCCAGCGGGTTAATCCTGAACTTTAATCTGCGACTGAAGGTAATTTTGCAGGCCAATTTTAGCTATCAAATCCAGCTCGGTTTCCAGCCAGTCGATATGCCCCTCTTCGTCTGCGAGGATCTCTATCATCATATCCCGGCTGACGTAGTCATGAACGCTATCGGCATAAGCAATCGCCTCACGCAGGTCTTTGGCCCCTTCCAGCTCCAGGCGGAGATCCGACCGCAGCATCTCTTCAACATCTTCACCAATTCCCAGCTTGCCAAGATCCTGCAGATTTGGGATCCCTTCAAGGAACAAAATACGCTCGATATACTTATCGGCGTGCTTCATCTCATCAATGGATTCATGGTACTCCACGTCATTAAGACGGATCAGCCCCCAGTTCTTGAACATACGGGCATGAAGAAAATATTGGTTGATCGCGACAAGCTCATTTCCCAATAATTTATTGAGATAACTTATGATTCGAACATCACCTTTCATTTTATAGTCCCTCCGTTTCTACTCTTAGAGCGTAGATGGGACCCTCGGGATGTCAAAAAAAAAGTGTGGCTCAGGCGATCTCTTTAAATTCTGGCATTTGCATAAGTTCATCCTGCATCACTTCACGCGCTGCCCGGACACATTTACCGCATTGATTTCCCACGGGTATAAATTTACGCAGCTGCTGAAAAGACTGAGGGTGAAACTGACGTACGGCCTGACGAATTTTTTTGTCACTTACACCATTACACAAACAAACGTACATGATCGCTCCCGTTCAATTTCTGCGCAAAGTGTAAATGAGAATAATTACAATTACAATAGTGGGAGAGCGTCGGCAGGCGGGTAAAAGTGGAAAAATTGCGAACAAATATGACAAAGGCCATAAGGCAGGCAAACAAAAAGGGCACCGAAGCGCCCTTTTTAAATTCAACGCTAATTAACGAGAATTAGCCGAGAACTTTAGCAACAACGCCCGCGCCAACGGTACGGCCGCCTTCACGGATTGCGAAACGCAGACCGTCGTCCATCGCGATCGGGTGGATCAG
>NZ_WMJZ01000004.1 GCF_009711095.1 Intestinirhabdus alba | reverse complement strand
AGCTTCACTTCGTCAATACGGTTCTCGCTGTACGCTTACGGACAACTTATGGATATTGCACACTTTTTAAGAAATACCCCCGTCTGGGTATGGGTCCTGCTGGCTTTTTTACTGCGACGCGGCTTTGCTGCTCTTTATGACCGGGAGATGACAATCGGGCGGTTATTTTTTCTCCCTGTGCTTTTTCTTGTCTGGGGGGCGTATGGTGTTATCACTGAGACAACACTTGCTGGCGCAGGCCTTTCAGTGATGGCAGCAGGTCTGCTCGCAGGCACAGCTCTTGGATACAGGTTGTGGCGCTCACAGCCACCACTGAGAAATTCAGATAATCCGGGCATGATTATCAGGGCCGGGACGCCGCTGACCCTGGGGCTGATTGTGATTACTTTTTGCATGAAGTTTATACTGACCTCAGCCATTTATCTGCAACCGGAATTACGGTCATCCGCAAGTTTTTGTATGTTGTTTGGCGGTGTGACAGGACTTGTTGATGGCGTATTCTGGGGGGGAACCCTGAGACTTTTCATACCCTGGTACAGCAGAAGATGATTAACTTTAACTACCTGTGATCGAAACCCCCACCGACTTGTTATCCATTGTTGTTGGCTCACGCCAGATGAAACTGAAATTTTCTCCTGTGGTAAGCGATGGTCGCACAATTAGGGTAATGATTAATCAGTACTACAGTGCATCCAGCGCTGCGTTCGGGGACATATGGAGTCGCATTTGTTGGTTAATCATGTTGAATTTATTGATTATTTCCATATGCGCTTTACTGACATGCCCCCGATTATGCCCCCACATATTTTTCCTTAATGATCAGTTGGCTGATTTATGAGCGTTTCAAGCCAAGGTTGAACTGTGCCCGATGAACATCCAAAGATGTTATCCAAGGTTCTTGATCCTGCCAGGGGATTTACTTGAGACAGTGGAGTTCAGTAGAGGCAAATTGGCGGAAGATCACAGGAGTCAAAAAACACGAGTAACGTAATGTTTTTATTGATTTAAAAATATATAACACATCAATAATATACACATCGCTATACACATGAGCGGATGTGCTCATTTTTCGCACAAGCTCAAACTACGAAAAAAACTTTTTTTACGGAAAACTGTTCACACTGTTCACTCGCCATTATTTGTGTTTATTTTCAATGCGATATACAGTGAACAGTCCGTGAACAGTGAACACTTTACTGTTCACTTTCCGGGATTTCAGGTAAAAAAAGACCGGCTGATGCCGGTCCGGGTAGGTTATGTCGCGGTGGTTTCATCACACCGGGGTAGCCAGTCGGCGTTGCTTTCCTCCCTGAGCGCAAGATTCGTCTGCATCCCCTGATTCGTTCGCCGCCTGGCGTAATTCAGCCCGTACTCTTTCAGCATCGATGACAGCCCTTTGCCGAACATGGTCAGGCTGAGTGTGTTCTTGTAGCCGTGTGCCTCCATGTACACCAGATAGGCGTGATACAGGTACAGACGCGGCTGTCGCGGGATGATATTCGCATTCCCCATATACATACCGTCAGGCTCGGGCAGCGCCTCCAGATAACCGCAAAAATCGAACGTAGGGTCGGCGTCGCGCTTGATGCTGAGTGCCTCGTCGGAGTTCTGCTGCGACTGGAGCAGTGCGCGCGCGGTCATCGGGTCGCTGAATGTCTGCATGAGCTGGCGCACGATGACGGCCAGCTCCCGGGCGATTTTATCTTTCAGCTTCGGGTCACGCTCTTCCGGCGCAATCTGTTCCGGGAAGTGCATTATCACCCGACGACGCGACACCCCGCCGCTGCGGTCGGTGAAGCGCATAGGGTTGTTGTTTACGGCCAGTATCACCGCCGGAATATGGGTGGAGTACGCATCGCGGTATTTCGGATCAACGGAGACCGCATCCCCGCCGGTAATGGCCTTGAGTCCTGCCCCGTCACCGCTCCATTTCTCCTGGTCAGGCAGACGTATCAGCGAGAAGCCAATCAGCGCCGCGCGTTCGCGGGGGGATTCCAGCGTCTCGATGGTCGCCGACGTGGCGTTATCTTCCCCGGCGAGCATCGTCGCAATTTCGGCCAGAATACTTTTCCCGCTGCCGCCGGGACCGGTCACTTCGAGGAAGAGCTGCCAGTCGTAACGGTTCGCCAGTACCATAAACAGCGCGGCGAGTATCACGTCACGTTTATCGGCACGTGAACCGGCGGCGCGGTCGAGCCAGCGCCAGAAATTCGGCGCGTGCGTCTCCAGCGTTTCCCCCTCCACCGGCGGGGTGAAATCCACATCGCACAGCGTGCGCAGCCAGTGCGCTTTGCTGTGCGGGCTGAATATACCGCTTTTGGTATCGAGCACGCCGTTGCGAAAGCCAATCAGCCGCCGCGCCGGGGCGTCCTGCTGGGGAATAATCAGTTTCAGGGTGTCCACCACCGAGGCAATTTTCCCCGATGAGAACGGGGCGCGCAGGCGCTGGAACAGCCCGGCCACGTCGCGCGCAAAGTCCGACGGCGGAATGATTTTCCAGATTCCCGCCTCATAGCGGGACAGGAGCTGGCCGTTCGCATCCACGGCCAGCGCTTCGCCGTAATGCTCATGCACCCGCATGGCTTTCTCACTGGTACTCATGGCGGTAAATTCCGCCTCGCTCATGGTAGAGAAAGGGCTGTCAGCCGGTGGCCGGATGGCGTCATACATGGCTTTACGCGTGGCCTCCCCGCCGTGCTGTGTATACGCATCATTCCAGTCACCGAACACCGGCGGCAGGGCGACCACGCCCTCACAGGACTCTGCGGCCGCAGACGCTTTGGTCTGGCCGTCGCCGTTAAGGTCACGGTCGGCGGCCAGCACAATCCGGCAGGCCGGATATTTGTGACGGGCAAGGCTCGCCAGAGAAAGGAGGTTCACCGACGACAGCGCCACCATGACGGTTTCGCCGGTCAGGTGATGCACGGTGAGCGCGGTCGCGTAGCCCTCCGCTATCCACAGCCGTTTTCCCGCCTCTTTTCTCCCGTCGAGAATATGACACGCCCCTTTCACCTGACCGCCTTTCAGGGTGCGCTTGAGACCGTCTGCATTAATGAGCTGGACGTTAACCAGTGCGCCGCTATCGTCATAAAGCGGGACAACCACATCACCGGCGCGGTACGTCACGCCGCCGGTTTTATGCAGGGTGGTGAGCGTCAGACATTCCCGACCGGGGAAGCCCTTGCGGGTGAGGTAGGCGTTGCCGGTGGCCGGGCGGGCTTTCTCCGTCAGTCTGGCGGCCAGCGCGGCCGCCGCTTTGCGGTCGGCCTCTGTTTCAGCGTCTGCGGCCACAGTCACCGCCGGGGAAACCGGCGGCAGGTTGCCGGTCACGGCGTTCACCTTTCCGGCCGCCTCTGACGGGGTCACGCCGAACACTTTCTCAACCAGTTTCAGACCGTCCCCCGCACCGCACTGGTTACAGAACCACGTCCCGCGCCCCTCTTTATCGTCAAAGCGGAAGCGGTCGGAGCCGCCACACACCGGACAGGCCTGATGGCGGTTTTTGATGACCGTTACCCCCAGCGCCGGGAGAATGCGCGGCCAGTGGCCGCACGCCTGTTTTACGGTGTCCGTTACGTTCATTTTCATGGTGCTTTCCCTCAGTGCAGTGCCGGTGCGGTGATATGACGGGCGCAGAGTTCATCCATCACAGCCAGCCCGAGAAAGGACAGCGACGGGGCGGCCTTGAGTGGTCCGGCTTCCATTAAATCTTCGAGCAGGGCGCATGCAATCTGACGGCCTTTTTCCTCGCCGTGCTGGCGCAGATAGAAGCCCTCCAGCTCGGCGGCAATGGCGCTTTCCAGCGTACTGAGCGTGAGCTGCGGGTAGCGGTGCTGACGTTCGCACAGGGTCAGCCAGGCACAGGCGACCGCCCGGCGGTAAAGTGCAGCGCGCAGAACGGGAGATAATGCGGTTTTCATACACTGCCCTCCCCGGTCAGCCAGCGCTGATTGCAGCGGTCGACCACGCCGTCGAGCCGGGCAGTCATGAGGTAAATCACCGAGGTGAGCTGTAGCTGCTGCGCCGGATTGTGGCGCAAAGAGGTGCAGCCCTGCACCTGCATCAGGTCGCCGACAAGCTGGCCGACATTGCGAAGATGTTCGAGACATTCAAGGTCTGCCCGGCTGATGGTGGGCTGGTTTATATTCTGCGGCCGTTCCGTACTGTTAACAGGCATTATTTCGTCTCCTGAGGACGTGCGTATCCCTGCGCAGATACGCACATTTTATTTTTTGGGTGTCATTTTTAATTACAGATAATGGCGGTAGCTGTTATCCGGTTTTATTTCCGTTTCCGGCCTGAAATTATTCCGCCATTTATGCGCCACCGGCGCCGGGCGTTTAACCGGGGGAATATCGTCAGGATAGTTATCGATATTCCGCGCCCGGTATTGCTGTAATGCCGGGTCAGCCGCTATTTCGCGTAATACGACGTGGCGGTTTTCAGGGTTGCGCTTAAATACATCGGGATGCTCACAGGTAAAGTCCCGCAAAAAACGACCGAGCGGAATTTCTGCCATACGGCCACCGGCAATTATACGAATGAGGATGGTGTAGGTGCGCCGGTACGGATTCCAGACCAGCCCCGGACAGCGGTACGGCATTTCCCACGGAATACCATCGGCCAGCACGCCCGACACCACCACATCAGGAAATCCTGTACAGCGATATGTTTCGCCCGGCTGAGGGAAATCAAACATGGTGCTCCCCTCCGTTTCCCGACGTCGTGGCGAGAAAGTCACGGCACAGGCCTTTGGCCTTGAGTTCTTCGAGCACATGGCTGATGTCCTCATGCACATAACTCAGGATTTGCGGGGTATAAAGCTGGCTGAGTCCGTTGATTTCATGGCGTCGTAAATCACTGCCGAAATACTGCAGGGTTTCACAGGCACGGTTGAGTTTATGGAATGATTCGAGGCTCAGGTGTTCACTGATGGCGTTGAGGTCATCACGACGCGCTGAGACGGTCTGAGGGGTGTTTTTATTATGCATGTGACACCTCCACAACCGGCAGACGGGCGGCAAGGGAAAGCACGTATTCGCGGACAAGGGTGCGGCGGGCGGCCAGTTCGTCACCGGCAACGGTGCGGAGCATACAGATACGGGGCTTACGGTCTGCGCGACGGACGGCGGCAAACACAAAGACAAACTGCGGGTGTGACGGGGTGAGGATCGTAGCCATAAGGCAACCTCCGATGGATAGCTGACAATTGCTATCGCCGGAGTTCTCACGCTCAGTGGCGATAGCCCAGACGGGGGTGAGAATACCGGCTCCATCGAGTACCGGCCAGCCCGAAGGCTGCCCCGCCTGAGCTACCATTGACATGACAGCATAATGTACGAATACGAACAGGGGACAAAGAGTCGCACCTGAACAAATGTTCGCACACCACACCATTATCTGGTGCTCTGTGGCGTTAATTGCGACACAAAAAAAGACGCATGGCGCGTCTGGTATCGCCGATGGATTGCTCGGGTTCTCACGCCCGGTTACCGATTTTGCGGCAACAGCAAAACTGTACCAGGAAACACACAACGGATGCAAGCCAGAAAAAGGGGCTTTGTGAAAACGGCTCTGATTCATGCGTCGTATTTCCGGTTGCGGTGCGCGACACGTTCTTCCATCCACGCCGTGATTTCAGACTGTAGCCAGGCGACATTTTTACCCCCGAGGGAAACCTGCGCCGGGAAAGCGTTACGGGCAATTAAATCGTAGAGCGTGGAGCGGGACAGGCCGCACTGATGAATGACTTCCGGGAGACGTAAAAAACGTTCCTGAGCCGGGGCTGAAACCGGCATCAGGTGCGCGGTGGTGGGGGACGATGGTACTGATGAAACTGTGTGCATAACGCTACCTCGTTAATATCCGCAGAGATCCGGACGTGTCCATCCGGTATCAGGTAGCGCTCTATTTTGTGAATATTTTTCTTCAATGCAACAGAGGCATGTTGTGTCGTGGAGCAGTTTTGTCTGTTATTTAAGCAGTGACCTGAAAATATGAAAAATAATTGCCACATGACGCGCTGAGAAGTTCATAAATCACAGTTAATTGATATCGCCTATCAATAGATAAAAATATAATTATTAAAACAATGATTCTCTAAAAGGAGCTTGCCGAAACCAGTGAACAGTAGTGAACAGTTGGTGAACACTTCACTCTCAACTGTTCACTCTTTAATTTATTGTTTTACTTAGATTTTTATACTGAGTGAACAGTAGTGAATAGTTATTAGTAAAAAAACAAACAGAGAGAGGGGTTTCCCTGCGACCTTTCTCTGGCCAGCCGGGTTTTGAAGTCCTGTTTGTGCCATGACTGCTACAACGGCAATGAATCGAGTTGTTGTCTGAGGGACGGCAGAATGGCGTCAGGTTGAAAACACAGAGAGAACCCGACGATGAAACCAGATTTGTTTACCGCAGTAATGAAAACCATTGGCAGCACGCAGGATGAGAACATCCGCACGGCCATTGACAGCGCACTGGATACCCTTAACGAGAAAGCAAACCAGAACGCAGAGGCCACGATAAATAACGCTCTTGATGCGTTCAGCAAGGCCAAATCCGCGCACACGGAAAATATGCTGAAACTGAATGATATTGATGCCGCCATTACCCGTAGCGAGAAAGAGCGTCAGAACGCCCTGAATGAAAGTGCCGAAGCCGAACAGAACTGGCGTACCCGTTTTCGCGAACTGCGCGGCATGATGACCCCGGAACTGAAAGCCGAACACAGTCAGCGAGTGGCCGGTCGGGAGCTGGCAGAGGAATTCACCGCCCTGATTGATGAACTCAACGATGATAAAGCCAGTACCATGCTGGCCGCCTGTACATCAGGAGATAAGTACGTCGGCACGCATTTTACGGTGTTCTCTGCCTACTCCCGGAATGAGTGGGCGACCGTGATGAAAGACATCCCTCCCTCACTGGTGCGCGCATTTGCGTTACGTCTGCGTGAACTCGAAATGAAAGGAGAAGAACACCCTCACAACGTTCTCATTCAGGAGCTGGGTGAGAATGTACTGGCGCAAAGCAGGTACTACACATTCAACATGGCGCAGGAGCCGGTAATTTCAAAAATTGGGCTTCACCGTCCGGCACTCACCGGCGTGGACATGAAGCTCTTTAAAAGCCCTGTTCTCAGAATGGCGCGGGCTAAGGAGCTGGCACAGAAGAAAAAATCGCGGGGGGTTAAGCCATGATGCGCTGCCCGTACTGCAAACAGGCTGCCCATGTCCGTACCAGCCGTTACCTGTCGGATAACGTCAAACAAAGCTACCTCCAGTGCGTGAATGTCTTTTGCTCCGCAACCTTTCGCACCACCGAGTCTATCGACGAGGTGATACGGCCACCGGCAGAAGAAAAGCCCGAACCACCACAGACAGTACCAGAAACACCACCCCGAATTCTGGACTGCGCCCGCTCATCGCTGCGCCACTGATTTCAGGAGAAAAGACAATGGCACGAGCACTACTGGAACAGGCCTTTGAAACCTGTCAGAAGAATAAATCGGACTGGATGAGCAGCAAGTCAGCACTGGCGCGGGCTGAAATGGCGCTGAAAGAGCTGGAGCTGACCTGCACCCGTTATGAACCGGAGGCCGCACAGGCGCTGCGGGATGATATTGACCTGAAAAAATGGGCGGTAAATCAGTCGGCCGGGCAGTACATCCGGTCACATGAGGCCGTGCAGCGTATCAGTATCCGGCGTCAGCTCCACGCTTTTATGCAGGTAAGCGGCGATGCGCTGGCCGCCGCTCTGGCACCGGAATTAATGCATCTCTGCGAACAACCTGACATCGTCAGAGAACGGGCTCTCGACCGGGCGGCCGCCAGTGTTCGCGAAGCGCTGTCCGTTCATGTAACCCGCGGAGGAAATATTGATTACGCAGAGGAAGATTGCGACATTCTGACAACCATCGGTTTCCGGCCTGACAGAGCATCGAGAGACGACAACCGGGCAAAATATACGCCTGAACAGAGTCAGATTTTCATGCGCCGACAGGCCGCGCAGACCCGCAAAAAATCCGCATAAAACGTCCCGAAAATACCCGTCTTTTTAATAAAAATAGCCATGCATGCCTACGCTGCATGGCTTTGCATGTAAAAACCTGAATTTTCCACACCCCGCCGCACCAGTACTGGCGCGGCCTGAGCCACTTCATGCACCTGCATTAAAAGCGCCCCGGGAAGCGGGCAGGCGTGGCGGGGAGAGCATTGCGCGCCAGCGGTGGTGTTTAATATTAAAAATTATCGTCTGAGAGCGTCGTAACGGTGCAGGCGGGGGGTGATGTTGGGCTGTTAGTGGTTGGGTGTGATCATGCGGGTGTGGTGCGTCTGAGGTGTGATGGTGGAGGGGTATGAAAAAGCCGCCTACTGGCGGCTTTGATATGAAGGAACTAGAACTATCAGGCAACTTTTAAAACTGGATAAAAAATAGTTTTAAAATCATCAGGAATCGCATCTCTAAGTTGACTGATAATCGAACTGTTCTGAGGCAACTGCGATGCTAAATTACTGAGCAGCGCATCAAGCTTTTCACTGCGATCCCATTGGATCTTATAGCTTGAGGAATCAATTTTTTGAGCAATCGATAGCAATTGTTGTCTATCGTTATAGACATATTTCATTTTAATTAAATTGACACCATCATCATGAATGTCTGAATAAGTTAAAATGAAATGAACTAGCTCACCTTTCTTATAAGTTTCGATGTGTTGATATTCACGCTCAAAAATAGATGTAACTAACTCATGAGGCTGTACACCTTTTACCATGCAAAAAGAAATTATTTTATTAATCTCTTTCATGATTTGAGTATAGTTTGTCATTTAATCATCCTCTCAACTTCTGCGAGAACCTTGTCTAAATCATTAATCGATTGGAGAAGGGCTTTGTTATCTCGCTTATCAACTGGGCCATAAGCTTTGGCTAGCTTTATAAAAACATATCTAACTAATATAGCATCATTAGCCTCAGTTGTCTTTATATATGGCATGTAACGGTTAAAAATCGCATAAAGCTCTGAGCTTTTCTCACCAATACCATTATCAATCAGTAAATTAGATACCGCATCTTGAGTGCGTTTTTTAAGAATATCCCTCATTAATTTTCTTGCTTGATGGGGTCTTTTATCAATTAACTCAGGATCAATGTATTCAGCAGCTTTCTGAACTTCTTTTTCTGCTAATTTCTGGCGTAACTCTTCTAATGTATCCTCTGGAAGGTCTAGGCCAGCCAGTCTAATTTTTTCTATTTGTTGGTTTACTGAGTCGCTTATCTCATGGCGTTTTTGTTCGAATAACGCATTGAAATCAATGTCATTTAAGTAAGAATCTTTATCGCTGACATAAGCGCTTTCACTTTCTACTCCTGCTAATTCGTTGCCTCTTTCGACATAGTCTCTGTCAGTGAACGTATACTCGCGTACAGTTGCTCTACGAGCTTTTTCTACCTCATTCTGGAAATTTTCCCACATTACATTTAGGCCTATTTCCTCATGAAATATCACTATGCCATTATTATCAATTTCGAAATGTGTTATTTCAGATGAAGGTATGGCTCGTAAGATCCTTCCAACTACTTGAGCGAAAGCGTTAAGACTTCTATAGGGGCGGAATATTGCTAGGATTGTGAGGTACTTATGGTCATAGCCTTCCATTAACATATTAACCGATATCACTACATCACATTGGTGATTATCTACTTTCATCAAAGCGTCAGAAAGATCACTAGGATCCATCTCACTGTGTACTATGACAGAAGTCATACCTCTTTCTTTATACCAACTGAATAAATCTTCTGCGTGAGCTATACTACAACCCACTGCTAAAATTTTATGCGGAACCTTTTGAGAGGTGTTCTTTAGTTCTTTAAGTTTTGAAATGCTATGGTCAATGACATCTAAAGAGCATTCTTTGGATAGAGCGATACTTTTTTCAATCCACTCTTTATCTTTGAGCATTAATATTTGCTCTTTAGAAAGCTTTGTTCCTGGTTGTTCCGGAGTTGTAAAAAACAGCTCATGCGCATTGACGGTTTCTTTTCTTAACCATTTTACATATTTATCTCTCATAACCTCAGATAAAGGTGTTTCATGGATTCTTATACCAGGAATTTCCTGATTATCTCCTCGGTAGGGCGTTCCTGTAACATGAAGTATTTTCGCATTAGAGAAATAACGGAGCGTGTCGCGCCAGCTTTGAGCAGGTGCATGATGAGCCTCATCAATGATAATTAAATCAAAGAAATCCGAAGGAACTCTATTGATTAATGCGTTATCTCTGCTTGACGCAACTTTTTGTATATTAGAATAAACAATGTGGCTACTTAGAAGATGTTCGTTTGACAAATCGGAGGAATATTCATTAACAATGGGTATGTCTTTACTGCTAAATACAATGTCGAAGTTTACCCAGAAATTATCAGCAAGAACCTCTTGGGTTTTTCTTATGCTATCTTTTGTAATAAGTCCTGGGGTGATAATTAGAACTTTTTTATGCGCAACACCAAACGGGGCTATTGAGATAAGACCACTCTTGCCTGTACCTGTTGGTAATACAACTAGAGCCTCTTTATTTTCTTCATCACTGAAAAAGTCTTTTATTTTTATATAGGCCTCAATCTGTGGAGCTCTAAGTTTAGTATTGCCTTCGATATTTACTGCCGTGTCAAAAAAATAAGACATAATGATCGCTCTTAATTAGTTAATAATTACTTTTGGGGTACAGTTGGTCGGCATAAAATTGAAGCATGCGAGCCCTGCCATCAAGATACTGAGCATGGTTATAGACACCACGTATACTGTTCTTATCCACATGGGCAAGCTGTGTTTCGATCCATGTACTATCGAAACCCTCTTCATGCAGTATCGTTGACATTGTGTGTCTGAAACCATGTCCAGTGGCTCTCCCTTTATAACCTAACAACTCAATCACTTGGTTGACGCTTTCCTTACTTATAGGCTTTTTACGGTTATTCCGTCCAATAAAAATGTAGGGATAGTGACCAGTGATGGGTTTTAGCTGTTGAAACAAATCGATTACCTGTTTTGAAAGCGGTACTAAATGAGGTCGGCGCATCTTCATTCGCTCCGCTGGTATCTCCCAAACCCCCTTATCCAAATCAACCTCTTCCCACGTAGCAAAGCGCATCTCCTGCGTTCTTACACCAGTTAGCATGACTATCTTTGTAGCATTTTTGGTGATTATGCTACCGGTGTAGGCTTCGAGATCCCGAATAAAATGAGGCAATTCTTCGGCAGATAGAAATGGATGATGTTTTTGCTTAGGAACGGCCAGAGCGATGGCTAAATCAGGCGCAGGATTGTATTCAGCGCGGCCAGTTATGATTGCGTAGCGATAAACCTCACCGCATCTCTGACGCACCTTACGTGTTTTCTCTAGTGCTCCACGCTTCTCTATTCGTCGCAATACTTCAAGTAGTTCTAACGGTTTGATTTCACTGATAGGACGTTTACCAATGAACGGGAAAATATCTTGCTCAAATGTTTTAATGATTTCTTCGCGGTAGGCCACTGTCCAGCGATCGGCTTTATTTGAGTGCCACTCCCGACATATAGCTTCGAATGAATTTTCTGTTGAGAGCTGCTGTGCCAGCTTTTGGGCTTTGCGTTCTTCCACTGGGTCTATGCCGTTTGCAACCTGCTTACGAGCCGTATCGCGTTTCTCACGTGCTTCTGCGAGGCTCACAAGGTCGTAGCTACCGAATGACATTAACCGCGCTTTCCCAGCAAAGCGGAAACGGAAACGCCAGCCCTTCGAACCATCGGGATTGATAAGCATTGACAGACCTTGCCCGTCGTTCAATGTGTACGGCTTGTCTTGGGGCTTTGCTCGTTTGATTTGTATGTCTGTAAGTGCCATGTGTATAAGCCAAAAATGTGTATAAAAAATCTATACACATCACTATACATATTTTTCACGGATTCAGGGAGATCTTGTCGGACGGTTACGGATGAGTTATTCACTATGAATATTGAAAATAAAGGATTTTTAGACTTTCTCGGACGGCTGCGGAGGGATTTTGGCGGAAGATCACAGGAGTCGAACCTGCCCGGGACCGCTGGCGGCCCCAACTGGATTTGAAGTCCAGCCGCCTCACCGGAGACGACGATCTTCCGCACCCGCACTGCTACATGGAGGCGGGCGCATTATAGCTACTTTCTGAAGCTTTCCCCATCCCCTGGCACACTTTTTTCCCTTCCGTGGGTGTTTCCTTTTATTCACGGCGATTAATTCGCCATTTTCTTCCGCCTAAGCGCCGGATGGACGTCAGGGGGGCGCGGCATCCTCCTGCTGTTCTGCCGGTTCGCCCGACGCCTCTTCCAGGGTTGATACCTCTCCCGCCTGCATCTTCTGCGTGAGCTGCTGTTTATCGGTATTGATCGCGTGCAGCTGGCCGTTAACCGTTGGTTTCAGCGGCGCTTCGGCCTGTATCAGCCCGCTGGCGGTCAGCTGGATGTTACCATCTCCGGAAAGAGGCAGAGCGGGCCAGCCCCAGCGCTGCAGAGCGTTCACCGGCACGCCGCGCCCGCTCAGGCTCACCTGCGCCCGATGCGGCGACTGCTGCGAAATGCTGGCGGTCGCCTCCAGCAGCCCTTTCTCCATAAAGGCGCTCAGTTCGCTGATGTTAATCTCGCTGGCGTCAGCCGCCAGCGCCAGCGAGGGTCGGCGTACGTCCATATGATTAAAGGTGGCGGCGGCGGCGTTTAGCCTGACGCTGCCGCCCCAGACACCCCACTGGCGATCCTGCACCAGTTGGAGATCGGCACCGTAGCCATCCAGCGCGGTAAGCTGCCACGGGAAGGCCGGGTCGATATCAATCAGCAGATTGCGGCTGGCGCTGAATTTCTTCAGCGTCAGGTCGCTGAGCCACGAGGGCAGCGGCTGTGTCCACCGCTGCTTCCAGTTTTCCGGCAGAGTGTACTCCAGCCCGACAATGGCGGTGTCGTCCAGAAGCAGCGCCCTGCTGCTACGTGACCAGCTGCCGGAGGTTCTGACCATCCCGCCTTCCCAGCGGGTGGTGAACTGGCGCAGGGCTATGCCCTCAGTTGAAAACCCGGCGTTGAGGATCGGATCGAAAAGGTGTAGCGAACCGTAAATAACTTCATTAGCGTTCATCGACAGCTTGCCATCCGCCGTTTGCCACTCTCCGTGGCTGAAGTTCAGATTGCGCAGGCTAAGATCGAGATCGGTTACCGCCCAGTCCGGACCCTGCAGATGGGCATCGGTTACTTCAAGGCGGCCAATTTGCAGCGAGGGGAGAGCCTTCAGCGGTGAGAAGAGGTCGGCCAGCGACCTGTCGCTTTGCAGACGAATATCGTTCAGGCGCAGCTCCTCTACCTCCCAGCAACCGTCAGCATGGCGTCTGACGACGCCGGTCAGCGCGCCGCGCGCAATATCTGCCCCGATGGTGCTTAGCGCTATCCTCTCTTTATCAATACTTCCCTCAATTAACACGTTGCTGGCGGGAATGTCGTTAAGCGTTAGCGAGCCTGCGCTAAGCCGGAGGTGGGCCTTGTCACCCAGTATCCTGCCCGCCTCCGGACGCCAGGGAATAATGCCGCCGTTAACGCGCCGGGCGCTCAGACGCCATTCGCTCTCAGGCGCGTTAAACGCCATCTCCTTTAGCTGCAGGCGATTGGCCTGAAAAGGGAAAGGGGCGGGCGGTGGAGAAACGTTCAGCGTACCGTCCTGCAGGAGAATGCTGTCGGCATGCAGCGGATCGACCAGCTGACGCGCGCTCAGGCCAATGTCCACCTTTTTTGCCACCAGCAGCGCGGGCCGGGCATCCCGGCCAAAGGTCACGTTCTCCAGCAGAATATGGGATGGAGAGGACCAGCGGTGCTCTATAACGTCAAAAGAGAGATGATAGCCGCTGTGATCCGTGATCCATCTGCTGATGTAATCCGCGCTCCAGCGGGTCTGCAGCAGAAAATAGAGGCCGAGCAGCGCCAGCAAAAGGGCAGTCAGCACATAGAGAAGTAGCTTTCCTGTAAGTTTCATGGTCCTCCCGTCCCGCAAAGTGTCTGGAAGAAATAGGGATCTTTTCATTAGCTGCGCATGCTTCCGTTAGCGCTGTTTGCGGAGCTTCTCAGGCTTGCCGCCTTGATGCAACTCAAATTATTTGAGATCCATGCCCGCGTTATGGACAGCCTTCAGGGCAGGTGGACCGGGTGGCGGCGGCGATAACAGGGCGTTAGCGCCGCCTGCGGCTTACTCTTTTTCCGGTGGGAAAATCAGATTCAGTACGATAGCGGTGATGCCGCCTGCGGCAATCCCGGAGGAGAGCAGATTTTTCACCCAGTCCGGCGCGAACTGCAGGATTTGAGGCTGCTGGGAGACGCCCAGGCCGACCGCCAGCGACAGGGCGATAATCAGGATCGCGCGGCGGTTGAGCGGTTCCCGTGACACGATGCGCACGCCGGAAGCGGCAATGGTGCCGAACATAACCAGCGTGGCACCGCCGAGCACCGGCTCCGGAATATGCTGCACAAAGCCGCTTACCGCCGGGAACAGGCCGAGCAGGATCAGCATCAGTGCCACCACAAAGCCGACGTAGCGGCTGGCCACGCCGGTCAGTTGGATCACCCCGTTGTTCTGCCCGAAGCAGGAGTTAGGGAAGGTGTTAAAAATGGCGGAGACGAATGAATTCAGGCCGTTAGCCAGCACGCCGCCCTTCAGGCGCTTCATATACAGCGGGCCGGAAACCGGCTGTTCGGAAACGTCGGAGGTGGCGGTGATGTCGCCGATGGTTTCCAGCGAGGTGATCATAAAGACCAGCATCAGCGGCAGCAGCAGGTTCCAGTCGATACCGAGGCCGTAGTAAAGTGGCGTCGGCACCATAATCAGGCTCTGGGGAGCGGGATCGCTGTTTTCCGGCAGCATGCCCATAGCCCAGGCCAGCGCATAGCCCGCCGCCATGGCGATCACCAGCGAGGCGATGCGCAGATAAGGGTTACGCTGGCGGTTAAGCAGAATAATCAGCCCCAGCACCACCCCGGCCAGCAGCAGGTTTTTCGGGGCACCAAAGGTGTGGCTGCTTATCGCCGCGTAGCCGCCGCCAATGGAGGTCAGCCCGACCTGGATCAGCGACAGGCCGATAATCATCACCACCACGCCGGAGACCAGCGGAGTAATAATGCGCCGTGCCAGATGCAGCACCCTGGAGAGCACCATCTCCGTACAGCTTGCCAGCATCAATGTGCCGAACAGCGCCGCCATCATCGTCGGCACGTCGGCACCGCCGGCTTTAAGCGCCGTGCCGCCCATAATCAGCGGCGCGACAAAGTTAAAGCTGGTGCCCTGAATGGATAACAGCCCTGAGCCGACCGGCCCCCACGCTTTAATCTGGATAATTGAGGCGACCCCGGAAGCAAACAGCGACATGCTGATAATGTGCTGCGTATCCTGAGCTGGCAGCCCCAGCGCCTGGCAGATCAGCAGCGCGGGCGTGATCACCGCGACGAACATGGCCAGCAGATGTTGAAAGGCGGCGAAAAGCGTCTGAGGAAGCGGCGGGCGATCTTCGAGGCGGTAAATCAGTTCGCTGTTTGAGGGGCGCGCAACCGGTTGCGCCTTCTCCGATTGCAGGGTGTTAACAGACATCTGAGGCAATCCCGTGGTGAAAAGCGGGCATTTTAACCGACCACCAGGTAAAAGCAAACGATTGCCGGTGAGGAAAAGAATATTTAAAACCGACAGGGCATGGTTTAAAGGTGATGAAGTTCAGAGAATGCCAGGGCGACGCACGCGCATCCCGCTTTACCTGGCGTGTCAGCGCGCCGACGGTGAATTTTCAGGAACAGCGCTGAATATTCGTTGTCTGCATATGATGCCTCCTTTCCTCGCAAAAGCTGTTTATGCCGGGACAAAGCAAAGCGCGCACACTCAAAAAGGAATTTGATATGTATTATCCCCATAGCACGATTAATATCAGCTTCTACGCCCGGTCTGGCGTTAAGCGCGTAACCGATGGTTAAGCGCCGCCGAAAGCCGGGACCACAGACCCTTCATGAGCGCTGCCGCCTTATTTTTAATGAGGAGCCTCCCGTGCAGCGCGTATGGGAGCCGGAGTTCGATTATGCTGACGATGAATTACGCGCTTTAGCGGCTACCGACTGGCGGCTGATTACGTCTCATCAGCTTAGCTGCTATTACGTGCTGAACCTTGTTTATCATGATTCGCTGCAGCCAGAGCTGTTTCGCTATCTGTTTCCGCTGTGCCTGGCGGAATGGCATGAAAGCGTGATGTTATCCAGCGAAAAAGGGGATTATTTAGCAGAAAACCTGCTTATGGCGCTGCGCCGACCATACTTATGGCGACAGATGATGGATGCCGGACAGCGGCGGCAGGTCCGGGCCTTTCTGACTGAGACGATGCTCTGCCGGATCGACAGCCAGCGCGGCTTTGATTCGCAAATGACGTGGTTGCCGGTGTGGAACGCGCTGGGGGGAACGGCTCCCATAATGCGCGCCCTCTGGCAGCAATGGTGGTCCTTGACCTCTCCGGGCAAAGCAATTTGCGCGCTCCAGTACGCCGCACATCTTATCTACCCGCCGGAGCATAACCCGCTGTGGCCCGCGGGAAGAGGTACTTTCTGCTATCCACTAAGCTGTAGCGAAGCGTGGACGGCGGAAAATCTGGAGTTTTTGCGCAAAGAGCTTGTGCCGGAGACGCTGCTGATAAACGTGCGGAAGGCAGCCCGTCTTCTCCATAACGAGCCGGAGGCCGGGCTGGCGGAGCGTATTGCGCGGGACGCAAAAGCGGCGGGCGAGATTATCGAAATTCAGGTCGAGGAGCTGCTTAACGGGCTGGCGTCGGATAGCCGGGGTCAGGCGTTAGAGTAGCGCTCTGTTTCCGGCATCCAGCGTTCGATCAGCGCCTGGGCCTGCTGTGGATATCTTTCATGAATGTGGCGGGCGATACGCTGAACTTCGGGAATTATCGCGCTATCGCGGAGCAAATCCGCCACTTTGAACTCCGCGTTGCCGGTCTGCCGCGTTCCCAGCAGCTCGCCAGGCCCGCGGATCTCCAGATCCTTTTGCGCAATCACAAAGCCGTCGCTGCTGTCGCGCAGCACCTGCAGGCGCTTCTGCGCTGTCTTTGACAGCGGTGATTTGTAGAGCAGCACGCAGTGGGAGGCGGTCGCGCCGCGGCCCACGCGCCCGCGCAGCTGGTGCAGCTGCGCCAGGCCCAGCCTTTCAGGGTTTTCGATAATCATCAGGCTGGCGTTTGGGACGTCCACCCCGACCTCAATCACCGTGGTGGCGACCAGCAGATGCAGCTCGCCCTGCTTAAAGGCGGCCATGACCGCCTGCTTTTCAGCGGGCTTCATTCTGCCGTGAACCAGGCCGACGTTCAGCTCCGGCAGGGCTAATTTCAGCTCTTCCCAGGTCGCTTCCGCCGCCTGGGCTTCTAATAAATCAGACTCTTCAATCAGCGTGCAGACCCAGTAGGCCTGGCGGCTCTCGGCGATGCAGGCGTTGCGCACGCGGTCAATAATATCGCTGCGGCGGGTGTCCGGAATGGCGACGGTAGTGACCGGCGTGCGGCCCGGCGGCAGCTCGTCGATAACCGACGTGTCCAGATCGGCATAGGCGGTCATCGCCAGGGTTCGCGGAATTGGCGTGGCGGTCATGATCAGCTGATGCGGATGAAAGCCCTGCTGCTGGCCCTTCTCCCACAGCGCCAGGCGCTGGTGGACGCCGAAGCGGTGCTGCTCGTCAATAATAACCAGCGCCAGGCCGCTAAACTGCACCTGCTCCTGGAAAATGGCGTGGGTGCCGACCACCATCTGCACCCGGCCGCTGGCGATGGCCTCCTGCTGCGCCAGCCGCGCTTTACCCTTCTGCTTACCCGCCAGCCAGCCAACCTCAATTCCCAGCGGAGCAAACCAGCTGCGGAAGTTATTCGCGTGCTGTTCGGCCAGCAGTTCGGTAGGGGCCATCATCGCCACCTGCCTGCCGTGGGCGATGGCGCGCAGCGCGGCAAGGGCGGCCACCAGGGTTTTCCCGGAGCCAACGTCGCCCTGGACCAGGCGCATCATCGGCACGTCCAGCGCCATATCGTGCTCAATTTCAGCCGTTACGCGCGCCTGGGCGTCGGTGGGCTTAAACGGCAGAGAGGCCAGCAGCTGATGCTTTAACGTATCGTCGGTGCCGAGGGGCAGGGCGCGATAGCGCTGTGCGCCGGCGCGCAGCGCCAGCATGCTCAGGTTATGGGCCAGCAGCTCTTCCAGAATAAGGCGTCGCTGCGCCGGATGCTGGCCGGTTTCCAGATCGCTTAACCGCAGCGTCGGTGGCGGGCGGTGCAGGGTACGCAGCGCCTCTGGCAGGCTCATCATTCCCTGCGCCAGCTCCGGCGGCAGCAGCTCGGCAATGGCGCAGGTATCCAGCAGATCCAGCGCCTGGTCGGTGAGTTTGCGTAGCGTCGCCTGCTTAACGCCTTCGGTGGTCGGGTAAACCGGAGTCAGGGTCTCCTGTAGCGCCGGCGCGCTGAGATCGCCCTGCACGCGGTATTCCGGATGGATCATCTCTGCGCCGTACTTCCCGCGCTTCGCTTCGCCATAGGCCAGCACCCGACGCCCGGCGGCGAGGCTGTTTTTCATCGCCGCGCTGAAGTTGAAAAAGCGCAGGGTGAGAATGCCGGAGCCGTCGCTTATCTGGCAGGTCATCATCCGGCGGCCGCCGAAGGTGATGTTGCTGTTCAGCACTTCGCCCTCGACGGTGGCGTAAATCCCCGGCAGCAGCTCGCCGATGGGGTAGAGCTGGGTGCGGTCCTCGTAGCGCAGGGGAAGGTGCAAAAGCAGATCCTGCACGGTGTGCAGGCCAATTTTTGCCAGCTTGCTGCTCTGCGCCGCGCCAACGCCAGTAAGTGAACTGAGCGGAACAGCGTCTAACAGGCGGCCCGACATCGACGTTACCCCGCGGCCTGCATGGTGGACCACCAGGCGGCATCGGCTTCGATTTCGCCCTGCTGATTGACGTGCGGAAAGGGCAGGCCTTTGCGCTTCGCCACCCTTGCCAGCACCGGATAGCCGCCCTCAAACAGCAGGCGCTGCTGCTCCTCTTCTGCCAGCATACTGTTTTCGCGCTGGTACATGCCGGCGTTCTGCCGCTGGCGCTGCGCTTCGTAGAGGATCAGCGCCGAGGCGACGGAGACATTTAACGACTGCACCATGCCGATCATCGGGATGATGATCTCCTGGTCCGCTAAATCCAGCGCCTCGCGGGTTATGCCGGTTTTTTCCTGCCCCATCAGGATGCAGGTCGGGCGCGTATAGTCGATCTCGCGGAAATCAACGGCGCTGTCCGAAAGGTGGGTGGCCAGAATCTGCATTCCCCGGCCCTTAAGCTGAGCGACCGCATCGCCAATGGCACGGTGGGTTTTCACCTGCACCCAGCTGTTGCTGCCCGCCGCCGCCGAGGCCATGGTGCGCATGCGGCTCCCCGGCCAGACGGCGTGAACTTCATGGACGCCAACGGCGTCCGCGGTTCGAATAATTGCCGAAACATTATGAGGTTTATGGACCTGTTCCATGCAGACGGTCAGATCGGGCTGACGTCTGGCAAGCATTTCGCAGATACGCGCATAACGCTGTGTATTCATACACACTTTATCCTTCAAATTACCCAGGCGTTGGCTGCTGGCTTTTCGGCGCATTCGCCAACGGGCTACCGCTCTGCGGCGTGTAAACCGGTTCCTGACCGATTTCCGCTTACCCTGGCCGCGCTTTCGCCTTTTTCGGGACTGGCGCAAGCGCCGGGCGTTTTATGGCGTAGCCTGAATGAGGTCGCTAGTTTCGGTTACGGGTGACTTTTATTACGTCCGGCATTACGCGGATTTTGCGCATGATATTCGCCAGATGCACCCGGTCCCGGGCGGTAAGACGAATAAAGGCGCTGTAGACGCGGCCGTCTCTTTCTTCCGTGTTCAGGCTCTGGATATTGGACGTGGTGTTGTTGATCGCCGCGGTCAGGTTCGCCAGCGCCCCCTGATGGTTGAACATATCAACCTTGATTTCGGTGATAAATTCCTGCTCCGTCTCTTTATCCCACTCCACGGCCATAAACTTCTCCGGCTCTTTCTGGTAGCCGCGAATGTTACGACAGGACTCATGGTGGATAACCAGCCCCTTGCCGGGGCTGATGTGTGCGATGATCGGATCGCCAGGGAGCGGACGACAGCATTTGGCAAAGGTAATCAGCACGCCGTCTGCGCCTTTAATCGGCAGGTGGCCGTGGCTCTGCGTTGTCGACGGCGCGGCGGACCCGTCCCCCTGCTGCAGATTCTTCGCCACCACGACGCTCATGGCGTTGCCGAGGCCGATTTCCGCCAGCAGATCGTCGAGCGTTGCTAGCTTCATGCGCTCAAGCTCGCGCTGGATGCTCTCCTGAGGGATTTCGGCCAGCCTGCGGCTGCCGCCTAAGGCGTGGTTGAGCAGGCGACGGCCCAGGCTGACGGAGTCGTCGCGCTTGAGATTCTTTAGCAGCTGGCGGATCTTGGCGCGCGCCTTCGAGCTGACGACAAAGTTCAGCCACGCGGCGTTCGGGCGTGCTCCCGGCGCGGTAATGATCTCCACCGTCTGACCGCTGGCGAGCGGTTGGGAAAGCGGGTAGGGCTGCCTGTCTACGCGCGCGCCGACGCAGGCGTGACCGATATCGGTATGCACCGCATAGGCGAAGTCGACGGGCGTAGCGCCGGCGGGCAGCTCGACGATGCGCCCCTCCGGCGTGAAAACGTAAATCTCATCCGGGAAAAGATCGGATTTAACGCTCTCGATAAATTCAAAGGAGCTGCCGGCGCTCTGCTGCAGCTCCAGCAGGCTCTGCATCCAGCGCTGGGCGCGGATCTGCGCGGTGGTGCTGGTTTCACCGTGCTCTTTATACGCCCAGTGCGCGGCGACCCCCATTTCGGCCATCTGATCCATGTCCTCGGTGCGGATCTGCACCTCGACCGGCACGCCGTGCGGGCCGATCATTGAGGTGTGCAGGGACTGGTAGCCGTTCGCCTTCGGAATGGCGATATAATCTTTCACTCGGCCCGGACGCGGCTTATAGAGGCTGTGCATCTGGCCGAGCACCCGGTAGCAGGTGTCGGAATCATGAACGATGACCCGAAAGGCGTAAATGTCCATGATCGAGTGAAAACGCTGCTCTTTCAGCACCATCTTGCAGTAGATAGAGTAGAGGTGCTTTTCGCGACCGCTGACGCGACACGGAATTCCCGCCTCCTGCAGACGCCCTTCGATTTCAGAGAGGATCTTCTGGATCATCTCCTTACGGTTGCCGCGCGCGGCTTTTACCACCTCTTTGATCACCCGGTAGCGGTTCGGATACAGCGCCTCAAAACCCAGCTCTTCCAGCTCGGTTTTAATGTGATGGATGCCTAAACGGTGCGCCAGCGGGCTGTAGATTTCGAGGGTTTCACGGGCGATGCGCCGCCGCTTATCCGGGCGCAGAGAGCCCAGCGTGCGCATGTTGTGGGTGCGGTCGGCGAGCTTGATGAGGATAACGCGAATATCCTGCACCATCGCCATAATCATCTTGCGAAAGTTTTCGGCCTGCGCCTCTTTCTTATCGCGGAATTTAAGCTTATCAAGCTTTGACACCCCCTCCACCAGCTCGGCAACGCTTTTGCCAAACAGCTGCTCCATGTCCTGGTAGGTGGCGGGGGTATCTTCAATCACGTCGTGCAGCAGCGCGGCCATTAGCGTTTCATGGTCGAGCTTCATCTCGGCCAGGATGCAGGCCACCGCAACCGGGTGCGTGATATAAGGTTCACCGCTTGAACGTGTCTGGCCCTCGTGAGCGTCACGTGCAACGAGATACGCCTGCCGAAGACGTTTAATCTGTTCTTCCGGCAGGTAGTGTTGAATCAGCTGATTCAGGCTTTCAAACAGATACAAGGGCGACCCGCTCTGTCATTAACGACGACCTTCAGCAATGGCGGTAACGGCCTGTAACTCAGCGGCTTCCTGCTCTTGCTGCTCCTGGCGTTCGCGCACGTCGAGGATCTGATTATTAATCAGGCCTTCTTCGATTTCGCGCAGCGCGATTACGGTAGTTTTATCGTTTTCTTCCGGTACAAGCGGATCCTTGCCGCCTACCTGCATCTGACGAGCGCGACGCGCGGCGACCAGCACCAGGTCAAAACGGTTACCAATTTTCTCTACAGCGTCCTGAACAGTTACGCGTGCCATACTTAAAATGCTCCACAGGTGATGATGGACTGGGCATGATACTGAAAGTGGATTCAGTCTGCCAACAGTTTGCTGATTAAAGCGTCATGTCGCTGCTTCTGGCGGCGCATGCGCAGACGTTCGGCGCGGATGATGGTCTTCAGATCCCCAAGGGCGGTATTGAAGTCGTCATTCACAATAAGATAATCATACTCGGCGTAATGGCTCATTTCCGCAACGGCCTGAGCCATACGTTTAGCAATAACCTCTTCGCTGTCCTGGCCGCGGCCGCGCAGGCGGCGGTCAAGCTCCTCCTTCGACGGCGGCAGAATAAAGATGCTGCGCGCCTGCGGCATTTTTTGACGGATCTGCTGCGCGCCCTGCCAGTCGATGTCCAGAAAAACATCCACGCCGGAGGCGAGCACCTGCTCAATGGCTTCGCGCGAGGTGCCGTAGTAATTGCCGAAAACCTCCGCGTGCTCCAGAAACGCATCGTTGCCGATCATGATTCTGAATTCATCATGGTTAACAAAGAAATAGTGTTCGCCATGCACCTCGCCCGGACGCGGGGCGCGGGTGGTGTGTGAAACAGAAACCTGGGTGTCGTACAACGGTTGGGTTTTTAATAACGCCTGAATCAGGCTGGATTTACCCGCGCCACTGGGGGCTGAAACAATATAAAGCGTGCCTTGAGCCATGAGTATCTTTGTGTATGTGATTATCGAAAGAGAACTTACATACGGGCTTATTATACACATCCCCGCATTGTGACGTAGACCTCCGCCGTACTTTTTGCGCAAATTATTGCGTTTTGCGTACCTGATTCCCGTTTAATCGGACATTTTCTGCAACGGAAGCGATTCTCTGGAACCCTGTTCGCAGGCCGTTAATTTTCCGCTCGGCTTTGCTAAGGCGACGCGCTATTTCTGCAAGGCAACGTACAGCGGAGGTGGCGATGAGAAAGTGGTCGGGAGTGTGGTTAGGGCTATGGCTGTGGCACGCCCAGGTCGGCGCGGTGTGCCCGGTCTGGCCGCCGGCAAGAGCGGATGAAGAGATTGCCCGGCTTCGCCAGCAGATTGCGCGCTGGAATGAGGACTACTGGCGGCAGGGCGTCAGTACGGTGGAGGATGAGGTCTACGATCGGCTCAGCGCGCGGCTGGCGCAGTGGCAGCGCTGCTTTGGCCACGCAGAGTCCGATCTCGCCGCGCCGCCGGTAAGCGGCGCGGCGCGTCATCCGGTTGCCCATACCGGTGTACGCAAGCTGGCGGATAAACGGGCGCTACAGGCGTGGATGCAAGGGCGTAGCGATCTGTGGGTGCAGCCAAAGGTTGACGGCGTGGCGGTTACGTTGGTCTATCGGGAGGGCAGGCTGGCGCAGGCGATCAGCCGCGGCAACGGCCTGCAGGGAGAGGAGTGGACGCACAAGGTTCGCCGGATCCCCGCAGTGCCGCAGAGGACCACCGGGGCGCTGGCTAACGCCGTCCTGCAGGGGGAGCTTTTCTGGCGGCTGGCGGGGCATATTCAGCGGCAGCAGGGGGGCGTTAACGCCCGCTCAAAGGCGGCGGGCGTGATGATGCGGCACGAGAATCCCGGAACCCTTGACGCCCTTGACGTATTCATCTGGGGCTGGCCGGACGGTCCGGCGACCCAGACGGCAAGGCTGGAACTGCTCGCCGCCGCCGGGTTTTCCCATATCCGTGAGTATACCCGGCCGGTGAAAAGCGCAGAGGAGGTGGCGAAGGCCCGCGAGCGGTGGTGGCGATCGGAACTGCCGTTTGCCACGGACGGCGTGGTGATACGAAGCGGCAGGGAGCCGGCGTCGCGCTACTGGCTACCGGGGCAGGGGGAGTGGCTGGCTGCGTGGAAATATCCGCCGGTGGCGCAGGTAGCGGAGGTTGCCGGCATACATTTTACCGTGGGAAAGAGCGGTAAAATTGCCGTGGTGGCCTCGCTCGAGCCGGTGATGGTGGATGATAAACGGGTGCGGCGGGTAAACGTTGGCTCTGTCAGGCGCTGGGAGGAGTGGGATATTGCGCCGGGCGATCAGATCCAGGTAAGCCTGGCCGGCCAGGGGATCCCGCGTATTGATAACGTTGTCTGGCGGGGAACGGAGCGCACGAAGCCTGAGCCGCCCCCGGACCGGTTTACTCCCCTGACCTGCTATTTCGCCTCGCCGGCCTGTCAGGAACAGTTTATCTCCCGGTTAGTCTGGCTGAGTTCGAAATCCGTACTGGGACTGGAGGGGATCGGAGAAGCGGGATGGCGGGCGCTGCATCAGACCCATCATCTGGAGCATATCTTCGCCTGGCTGACCCTGAGCGAGGAACAGCTGCGCAGCATCCCCGGCTTTGCCGGGGAGAAGAGTGCGCGGCTGTGGCATCAGTTTAACCTGGCGCGCCGCCAGCCGTTCACCCGCTGGCTGATGGCGATGGGGATCCCGCTGACGCAGGCGGCCCTGAATGCCAGCGGCAGCGGAGGCTGGCAGCAACTACAGGCCATGAACGAGCAGGAATGGCTGCGGCTGCCGGCCACCGGGCCTCGGCGCGTCAGGCAGATCGCCGAATGGCTGAATAATCCGCAGATCCAGGCGCTGAGCCGCTGGCTTGCCGCTCAGCGGATTGCGGGATTCGTTCCCTAGTGGCTTTCATGGCGGTAGTAAAAGACCGGCAGGCCCAGCTTAAGGCGCAGCGCCATCAGCCGGGCGGTAAAGCCAAACAGCAGGGTGGAGATCACGACGACGTCGTGGCTGGAGACATAATACTGCAGGGCGATGTACAGCACGGCGGAGGCAAATGAAACGCCGGCATACAGCTCTTTTTGAAAGACCAGCGGGATGCGCTTGCAGAATATGTCGCGCAGTACGCCACCAAAGACGCCGGTGATCACCGCCGCTACTGTCGCGATAACTGGGCTGTGTCCCATATCAAGGGCGACCTGTGCGCCGATAATAGAAAAAACCACCAGGCCCAGCGCGTCGAGTACCAGGAACAGCCTGCGTAAATAGGGCATAACGGGAGCAACGAGGGTCGTCAGTACCGCCGCAGTAGCGACAATAACCACATATTCCGGATGCTTCACCCAGCCGAGAGGATAGTGCCCAAGAAGCATATCGCGCACCGAACCGCCGCCGATGGCCGTTGCGGTGGCGATAATAATCACGCCAAAGGTATCCATCCGCCGACGGCCCGCCGCCAGCGCGCCGGTCATCGCTTCAGCAGTGATTCCGATTAAATACAGAGCCTGTAACAGCATAATCTTCCCCTTAAATAAGTTGGCGCAGAGAGTAGCGATTTGCTGATAGCGTCACGATTGAGATTTTCTAAGGTGAGCGGTTTCGGATGAATTAATTTCATGCGAAGTTTAACACCTTACCTGGTTGATACCCTAAATCAATCGGGTTGCAGGAGGGCGGCGACACAGTGACAAATTGGTCAGAAACGAATTTGAACAACCGCCGGCTGCCTCTGGTGAGAGACAGGGATGTCTCTCATTAACCCCCGGCCGCTTACTGTAGTCAGTGACCGGGATAAGTGAGGGCAAGCCGGCCTGGCCGATTTGAACGCCGCTGGCGGCGGCCCTTCAGGGTGAGGCGCTCAGGGCCGGGTAAAGTCAACGCATATGCAATTTGTAGTATGGCGGGTATAGGGGGTAATAGAATTTAAATTAATAATCACAACACGCATAATTAACATTTATAGTATTATTCTTTTGAATTTTAATCCTGTGCCATTTATTTATTGCGATATAAAACTCTAAAATGATTTATGTTTACAGATTTGAATGGTATTAAAATCGTTAAATATCAATGGGTTGCTTTTTTGGGTTGTTAATTGTTTGTTTTTATCCATAGAAAACAGAGTGTTAAATATAATAAATGCAAAAATATTATAGATTTGACTGCGATCATTTTTTTTATAAAATGAGCGACTTAAGAATACCTGTGTGTAAAAATAGCTAAACAGGTAGTTTACTATTTTTTTATAAGTTAAGGAGCCATAACCGACTGGTGACGTTAATCACATCAAGGATAAATTGTTATACGGTAATAAATTATAATTCCTAAGGAATATAGCTTAATGGGGGGGCTTCCGGCATCATTGTAGCTATCATAATAAGAATTATATACCCTAAATAATTTGAGTTGCAGGACAAAACGCAGTGCGTTTTGAACAGTCCCAGGGCTGGCCCCGAAGGGGGGAGGCCCTCAGGCCGAATCATGCGGCGACGCTTGTTCGTGCCGGTCACATCGTTTGCTATGCTTCTGGAGATAAAGTCAGGGATATCTTTTTGTTGCTCAACAAAGACAGCCTGCAGCTGGGCGAAATCATGCCTGGTTAATTTGCCGGTTGCTTGCTGCCTGCATGTGACTCAAATTATTTAGAGTGTGGTCTATTTTTTATTTTTATTTGCTTATTTTGATTTGTGCGTATTTTCAGGATGTGTGAGTCGGTATTTATAATATTTCTATGATTAAGGATTGAGCTAATGATTCAGCAATATTTTTTAGATGAACGCATTAAATTTATACCTGCTGACAGTAGTCTTACTTATAGTCATGAGATGGACGACAGGCAGCGTTGTTTTTCACTTCCAGTACCAGCCTCCAGGCTTTTACAGGTATTGCTCGAACGAAGCCCGGAGATTATTTCCAGAGATGAGCTTCTGCTGGTGGTGTGGGAAAAGTATGGAATGAAAGGTTCTAAGCATAATCTTGCCCATTATACGATGATTCTGCGTAAAGTATTTAAGAGTATGCATATGCAAAAACAGGTGATCGTAACCGTGCATAAGCAAGGACTGAAGATTAATCCACTTGTTAACGTGAGGATGGCGGACACAGATACTGAAGGCTGTTTGCATAGCGCTCCCTCTTTGGTTACCAGTCGTCCGCCATATGCCGCTATTAAAGAAGCTTTTTCGCCATCGGATGCTTCTTTAAGGATAAGTTTTTCTAATATGAGGTCATGTAAACCTCATGACAAGCCAGGAGATAACGATCAGTTAGTACAAAAAAACACTTCATCGCCTCATCATCGGTCCTTTTGCCGTGCGATTCAGTATCGTTGTAACCGATGGTATATTTTAATCCTCATTATTGCGGCGATATTCTTGATAGCTGGTACAATCATGGGATTCAATCACTCAGGATATCCTGGCAGGTATTCAGAAAATAATTTGCGTCTGCTTACCGACCTCGAGCGTTGTAAGATATATACATTTAACTCCCGGAATAATGACGATCTGCTTATTAAAGATGTTCTTGGTAAGGTGAGATATTTTAGCTCGTCGACGCAAAAAGTTAATTGTAAGGAAGATCGGGTGCTTATTTACTCAACCGATGTGGTGTCTGAGGTTAATATAAATGATAAAAAGGAACATGCCAGCCTGACGTTGTGTACACCGTCCAGCAGCCTGGATGATCTTAATTCCTGCATTTCTCATTATTTTAACTAAGGAATGGAAAATGAAGATTCTATTATTGCTGTTGCTCTTAATAAAAGCATGCTGCGCTCAGTCGACAGAACTCGTTGGGCACTGCCGGGCTAAACTTCGTGTAAACAAAGAGGCGATGGATAAGCGAGAGGATACGCTGGCTCTGGATATTGCTATCGAATTTCTGGATGGGCAGCAGATGTTGTTTTTTATTGAAGGAATGACCGCCGTAGAAGGAAAAGAATATACCATATCACGTTACATTAATTTTAATTATAAAAGGGTGGGGGCTGATTTTTACCTGCTTCACAGAAGGGCAAGTGAGAAACTTAATTCTGATACTTATCCCGATAATGGTCTCATTGATTATTTTGGCGTTGAGTTTGAAAACCCTAAATACCATATATTAAAGTTTTATAATGGCTATCTTTTTGCTAATGTGTTCTCTCCGCTTTTTATATGTCAGAATTTATAACTTAATATCACCACGTAAGTCGGATCTGGATGGCCGGGAGCGTTTATACCCGTCATACTTCAAGCTGCATGTGTGTTGGCTGCGCTTGCTCACCCCGGTCACATAGTTCGCTATGCTCTCGGGGATTCGCTAGCTTGCCGCCTTCATGCAACTTGAATTATTTAGGGTATATACTCGTCATACTCCAGGTTGTATGTGCGTTGGCTTTATTTNTATACTCGTCATACTCCAGGTTGTATGTGCGTTGGCTTTATTTACCCTGAAGGGCCGCCGCCAGCGGCGTTCAAATCGGCCAGGCCGGCTTGTCCTCACTTATCCCGGTCATTGGCGACAGTAAACGTCCGGGAATTAATGAGGGGATACAGGAATGGTCGGTCAAAAATAACCCTCGCCGATGTGGATATACCTGGCCTGGGGAACGTCAACGGCTGATAATTCCCCTCCAGAGGAGGGGACGGGTCATACCTTAGGCCTTACGGTAATGGTATAGGTTCCGCTATATGTCCCTAAAGGAAAGGTTTCACTTCTGGCCGCTGATTTGAAGTTTAGCTTGACCCCTTTTTGCATATCCGGCACATCCTGTAAGGTCGGGTAAACCACATCGCTGAAGGGGTAAGAAGTTGAAACCTCGCCGCCGGTCTTGGGATTATACCAGGAGGTATTCAGCGCCATTACCGTATTATCCGGGCCGGTTAAACCTTTGGCAGGCGGTTCGCTAAGCGAGAGATCGACGGAGCTGGCATTTCCTATAAAATGGATTGGCGGCGTGCTGCCCTGCATATAGCCCGAGGCTTCCTGCATGGTTACGCCAATGGATTTGTTCGTTACATCGTGCCCATTTATATAAACGCTAACGACAGTGCTGATTTCTGCCTGCACATCAATAGAGGTTGTCACCGATACAGCGGCGTGTGCCTGGCTACAGAATGTCGCTATCAGCAGAGAGGGTAATATCGCTGTTTTCATTTTTTTCTCCAGTTTAACTTTCCGGGGTTACTACTGCCGTCACCGTATCTAATAAATGTGCTCCGGCGGTTAAACCGCGAACGGCCCTGCCCGGCAGGCTAAATTTCACGGTAAGCAGCTGCGAGGTTGCTATCCCTTCCGGTAATTCGCCCTGATAAGGCTGTGAAGGCGTAACTTCTACGTCTGACACATAGATTTGATAGGGAATAAACTTCCGATCGATTGAGGAAAGTAGCCGATAGCGATTCTCCTGTCGCTGGGAGGATTCAAAGGCGACTTTATACAGTATTGCCTCTTTACCTGCCTGTTGCGTTTTGCCTATGCGTAAATTTGCCGTGGCCGTCGTGTCGCGATGGGGGTCCACCATGCCGAGCTGCAGCGTTGGTTTGTCAAAGGCGGCGGTAATCGTTACCGCCTGCTGTTGTAAAAGCAGCAGATCCAGATAGACGGGAATAATACTGCTCTCGCTTCCCTGCCGACTAAAACGCACGCTACCTATTTGCTGGCGTACCGCGCCTGTTTGCCGCATCAATGACGAAAAATTATGAGCCGACGCGGCGTTTTTAAACTGCAGCCGGACGCGGCCGCTATCGGCAAGGTCTTCGATAACCTGCGGAATAGCGCAGGATAACGATTGGTTTTCCGGTAGGAGATTAACGGAGAGCTTAAGTTCTTCCAGCGCCAGAAATCCATTTTCACAACGGCCATTTCCGGCGGGCGTTAGTAAAACGGTCAAGGGCTTATCTGCGCGATATGGCGCGGTAATGATATCGTTTCCGCCCGAATTTAGCCCCTGAGTGTAAAAGCGGAGGGTGCCATTAGCCTGCGGTTGAACAATCAGCTCACCTTCGGCGAGCGCCGCGCAGGGGAGGAGTAAAATCAATAGAGATATCCATGAACGCATAGCTTACTCCTTACGCTGACACTGTTCATAAACCTGCATTTTGCCATCCATCTCGAAGGCGAGGCGATGATTGACCTTGAGCGTTCTGCTGTGCTCCGGGTAGACGTTGAAGCTGCCGGTCTGTATGCGGCCATCAATAACCATTTTACGCAGCTCGCTTCTGACATTACCGGTAGCCTTCAGGTGCCATTGATTTTTATCGCAGCTAATCTCGAGTTTTTGAGTATGTTTGCCCGCTGGCAGGTAACGAATTAATACATCATAACCAATCGCAAAACGGACCTTTCCTTTTTCAAGAGCCTGCTCCGGATAGCTTGGGCGAACGCGCAGCCGATAAACAGTCTCATGATCGACAGAACGCATAGGCATAATGCGTATCTTGCGTTCTTCGCCGTAAGGAATAATTAACTTAGTTGGTGAAAATACCAGCTCCGGATTCTCTGCGGCCAATACTTTCTCCATATCCTCTTTTGCTTCGCCAGGGTTTTTAATATGAAAAAGATCGATGGTGACAAATTCATATTGCTGGCTTTCTGAGCTGTTGTCCTCAGCGCGATCGTCATGGTGAAACATCGACTTAACTGTAATATAATTGTCCCGGGGCGTTTCTTCCTTAATGTCTTTAATAATTGGGAAAACCTCAATAGCTCTTGCAATGGTGGAATAGCCTGCTGTAATGCTGAGTAATAATACTAACCATTTACTGAATTTCACAATTAACCTCACGAATTTGCATAATGCCTTTAGTGACTTTTATGTTTTGTTGTAACAGCGGACAGGTAAAATCTTGTCCCTCTTTTTTAACCGTCAATGAAGTTAAATGCTCATTTGTTTGCAGCGTAAAGTCTGCGACAAATAAACCATCTTCATCTGACATTGAGTTACCGCCCACCACTCTGGCATTACTCAGCGGCTGGCCGTCAGAATAGAGACGTCCTGTGACGGTTTGATTTTGGGTGGCTGAGAGTTTGACCTGATATACCTGGCCGGGTTTGGCCCAGGTGGAGGTTGACTGAGTCTTAAGGTTATAGAATGCATCCGTTTTGTCGCTAAATACCTGTTCGGCTTCTGGCGCTATTTTTTGATAGGGCTGCATTGATAAGGTCGTTTTCTGGCCGCCTTTTACGATAGTTGGTGCCGAACTGCGGTTACGGATCTCAAAGTATTGATCTTTCGGCAGGTCGGTAGCGTCGACAATGAGTGCGGCATCATTATCCATTCGCCCCCACGCCGCGCCGTCAGCGCCAATAGCGAACCCGCTGCGCTGAGATAAATACTGCTGCTGATATTTGGCATCGCCAAATGATTTTGCTATGCCCGCTGAGGTATAGCCCAGGGCGTTATCAACGGTAATGGATGCGCCAGCGTTGTTTTCCTTTTGAGGCCCGTGCGCCATATCGGCTGTAACAGTATATTTTCCGCTCCGATCGAAATCCGGATTATCAAGATTTAACGCATAGTTTGCCGCATATGTATTATTCTGTAAGCCATCATCGCCGGACCGGGCGCGTAAATAGAGGGACTGTGAGTGGTTATAGCTACGCTCATGCATACCGAGGGTCATCTGAGCAAACAGCCGATCCTCGGTTATACTATAGGAATTTTTTGCATATGAAGTTTCACTAACGCCTCGATGATAGCCGAGATCGATTCGCATATTCAGCATATCGGAAAGGGTAAAATCACGGCTCAGGTTAATATCCCAGGTATTAAACTGGCTCTTATTACTGTGGCCGTAATCCTGATAAACCGTATTCAGACCATAGTTAACGCCCAGACCCACGTTCCAGGGGAGAAAAGTATTAAGCCCAAGCTGGAGGTAGTTAAAGTCATACGCAGGAACGATACCGAAGTGACGATAGTTTTTTTTATCGCCCCGGTAGCGGTTATCGCGATAGCTCAGGTTGAGGCCAACGGAGGCAAGATTTTTCATCAGGCCAATCTGATAGCCGCTGCTGCCATCCCGTCCATAGATGCCGTCGGCAAACAGGCGTTCAGCAATCCAGCTGTTAACGGGAATATCCAGACTGGTATTGGCGTATAACTGGGTATTATCAAGAAGCGCGCCGGCACCCGCTGATAGTGCGGATTCGGTTGTGTAGGCGAGCGAGGCGCTGGCGAGGTTATTATCGCGGGCCGTATTGAACGTATCGCTGTTGCACTGTGAACAACTCTTGCTGTTGGTGCGTAACTTAATGTCGTCCCGGCGGGGATCGTAGCGGCCCAGCTGCAGTAAGTATTCTATGTCTCCGGAGTGGAAGGTCCCGGTACGCTTAAAAAACGGTTGCGTTTTCTCCTCACGGCTGCCGTTGGTGAGTTTGGTAACCAGCTGGACGTCATAGCCGCCCGTTGGCCAGCTCTGGGTGTCAAGGGTCTGGAGACCGGCGGAGAGTTGTTGAATGTCTAATAATCGCCCGTTACGGTAAATTTCCACCGTTCCCGCCATCGGCATATAAAGGGTCACAGGGGATGCCGCACCTGTACCGGGAGCAATATAGTTATCCGTCATATAACCCAGCGATATACCGTCGAAACTCATGGCGTTATAAAAGCTATAGGCCATTGAGGGCGTGCTTCCCGACAGATTGTCGTGCAGGCGCTGACGACCTAATTTGAACCGGTTACTATTTTCTTCAAGATAGAAGGCCAGCTCATCAAGTTCAAAATTAATTGTGTCGGCATAGCTCCATGTCCCTTTCACATAGCTGCTACCGGTAAGATTTAAGGTCTCAGTGGAATAAACGCTAAGGCTGTTGCCATATGTATCATCCAGATAATTTATATTATGGCTGTGGACAAAGCCGCTATTATTTTTAAATGGAATGTATTTTCTGGCGGCCTTTTTACTGTCGTTATTAAATAGTGCGGCCGGAAATAAAAGCTGTAGCGTGGTGTTTGACTCATCAAGGTAGACAACGATTTTCTGTTTGGCAAAGCCTGCCTTATTAACGCGCGGTAAAGGAGATGAAAGTTGTGACAGCAGCGCCTGTCTGGAAATGTTCAGGGCCGGCATATCCGGAGCGGTAAGTCGATCCACAATAACCCGCGGTGAAAGCAGTTTGGCTTCATGTTGATCATATTCAATGCCGATGGAGCCTAACGATTCATCATCGAAAAGGATGTCATAAATAGCATTTTGTTTAGCATTAAAGATGTCCTCAAAACCTGCCGGTAAAAATGGCTCAGAAGCCATTAGTGGTGAAATACTGCCAACCCCAATTCCGAGCATAATCATGCTGATTTTTATTTTTGAGTTCATGATTTCCCTTAACTTTTTAAATGACAGGTGCAACGGTCAGCGTAAACGTATTGGCATAGTCGCCTTTTTTATAGAAGCCGGCAGTTTTTTGGGAAATAAATTTTATTTTTATACCGTTGCGTATAGTTCCCTGTGAGATATTATTGATAACCGGAATGCGTAGCGGTGTCGTTGCATCACTCTCTTTTTGGTTAAAAATAAAACTACCTGTTAGTATGATTTTATCATCGCCGCCAATCGTTTGCGGAAGTACAAATTGGTTATCACTAAATACGATATTAGCCTGGGGAACATTTCCTACAACATAGAAAAATGTGGAGGTTTTCTCAAATTTTTGAGAATTCCCGTTGATCGGTAATGGGAAATCTATCTGATCGCCATCAACCGGTTTCCCTTCATAGTAAAGCGCGACCCTGGCTACAGATTCGGCAGCGATATCTAACGAGACCTGAGAATTAGGAATGCAGAACGCCATCTGACTCCATAACAGAACGACCATACCGCTACCGACAATAAAGTTATTCTTCATAGTCTATTTAACGGGGCTACCGGAGTAGCCCCTTCCGATTAAAGAGTATTAAACTTTAGCAACCACATTGGCGTAGACAACGCCGGTGTAATTACCCTGACCAATATCGGTATAATTGGCGTCAGAGACAAATTTAAAGCGTACCGGCATTTCACCGTGAGTGCCGTTTGCTTTCAGCGAGAAGTCTTTGCTATCGCCGGATTTAGTAAACTGCTGGGCACCATCAGCGGTAATGCTGCTGATTTGATAAGTCATGTTATTAAGAACATCGCCCTGAGTGCTGTAAAGCGTGAAGGGGCTACCTGTTGCAACGGCGCTATCATCCAGCGTCAGTGAGACGTCCAGTTTGCTGACATCGTTATTCCACAGCGCCAGCTGTTCAGTCTGGGCCTCCATTTTTCCACTGGCTGCCGGCGTCAGGACTACATCAAGATCGGTGATTGGACGGCCGCTTGGATCGGTAATCATCGCGCTGTCCGGTACATTTGCGCTGACGTTGAATTTCGTATCATAGTTTGACGGCGAGGCTGCCAGCGCCGATGCGGAAACAGCCATCACTGCGATTGCGGATAATACTTTTGCTTTCATTGATTAAAAATTCCTATGTGCTGCTACAACTTGTAAAGAGAAGCGCTATATATTAGTAACTTCTCCTCTCTTTTATAGTTTAGTCACATGATTGCCTATAAAAGTTTCTCTGGCCGGCCCTTTAATAGGTTGAGTCTAAACTATACCGCCAAGAGTACCTGCTGAGGATAATGAAATCTTCAACCGTAGTCTCACTTAGTCTCAAGAAAACTTATAATAATACATTTGTTATTATCGCTATCTCAAGAGTGGCGTTTTCCGCTTATTTATCTTTTAAAATATTATGTCCCACTTCCTCAAATACCGCTCTGCGCAAGTCATCCTCCAGCTCTTTGATATTTTGTGGGAGGTAGAAATTTTTCTCGCCAACGCAGCGTTTCCAGTCGAAGGTGGGATTATAATTAATGCCGATAAAAGATATTTTACCTACGGAATCTTTAGTGGTAATAACTTCACGAATCTTATCACACATGCCTGCGTTAATAAGATTAGGCGTGAGGCGAATAGTTTCAGGATCGTCCGTACCATCAGAAACAATCACCATCACTTTACGCGATGCCGTACCTGAGGCCAGATAAGGAACGCCAAGCAGCACGCCGGAACTGACCAGCGTGCCACCGTTGGCGGTCATGGATGCTATCTGATTAATGGCGGCAGGAGAATCGGTAAGCGGCACTTTGTGAGAGCCACTGGTTTTCAGACAGGTGCTATCATTGACATTTTCCAGCGGGATCTGGATATCGCTGACTTTATTAGGGATGGCGGCAATCGTGCCGGCAATATCAACATAATGTTCCAGGTTACTATAGTCACCGCCGGCAAGAATATCTGGAGGAACAACGGTGGAACTGGCAAATGGAAAATCACAGGAGTCGCCTTCTTTACCCCCCCAGCCAAAAGGGACGAATCCTACCTTATTATCTATATTGTAAGAAAATAGCTCATCGGAAAGTTGAAGTACGATTCGCTTTAGCTCAGCAAGCTTAGTGCTGCCGCCAAAACTCTCATTCATAGAGCCGGAAAAGTCGGTGACAAAGATAACGTCCATGTTAGAGCGGTATTTCCGCGCCGCGCCGTTGTCGCCAATCGTCACCTCTTTGCCAAAACCGGGGAACAGTCCTGAGGAAAACCAGGAGTTTTGTTCAGTGCGATCGCTGACCCGATATTCCACATAGGTCAGGTTTTTATTGTCGGGCGAAACGCCGTGCAATATCTTAACCGTAGGCGTCGCCACCGCGGTGGCATGGCGCATATAGGCCGCGAAATAGGCTTTTGAAAGTTCTTCGTTGCGCGGTGAGGGGCCATTATCCTCGGCCGTCAGGGCCAGCGCCGCCTGCTCCATTGAATCGGATAATCGGGCACGTTCAGTAATATAGCGCGATCCTTCCAGACCGAAGGCTGCCATACCGAGCAGAAAACCGGACATCATAACGAAGCTAATGGCAAAAGCTCCGCGCCTGTCGGTGCAAAAACGCACCCATGGCCTCAGCATTTTTTGACACACAGACATAGTTGCTCCTTATTTTTTAATGCGATACGCAGCTGCTCTGTTTTTTCATTCAGGCAAATAAGATAGGGAAGCCCCTGGGGACGATATTGCGATATCGCCTTGCCGGCGCTGTCGCGCACGTAGCGGAGTGTTCCTGAAAAAGGAAAGCTCTGCTTATTAATGTCAAATACCTGAACGCTTAAATCCGCACGAAGCGTGGGGCTAAAAAACAGCATCTTATTAACGTCTGCTACCAGGCGAGCCTGGAGAGGCTGTGAGGAATCAATAAAGATCACAGCCTGTGATTGCGCTGCCAGGAGTTGGGACCAGAACAGCAGTAGAATTAACCAACGCATCGTTCAGCGCAGCATCACGATGGCAAAAGACGACATTGTCGGCGTTTGCTCAGTGGAGGTCAGACGGGTAAACCAGCTGATCGTCGGCAGGCAGACCGTAACCTGATACAGAGGCACCCAGCGTCCATAGCTGCCCTTGGGGGTTAGCTGCGTCAGCTGATTGAGCGGCTGCGGCGGAGAGCATTGGGCCTTACCGCTGCCGCTTCTCCAGCTTTTATATATTTTGATGACCTTACTGGTGTCTCCCAGGCGAACAGGATCGTCAAAATGCAGCTCCTCAACCACCATCTGGAGCTGGCTCAGGTCGGCGCTCTCCGTCATATCCTTTAACATGCGTTTCGCGAGGCCGAGTGCGGCATCAATATCGTTTTGCTGAAGCTCCTCCCGCCCCTCAAAAAGCTGAATTCGCTCGCGAAGTACCCCGGAGACAGAGTAAGAAACCCTGTCCAGCTTCCCGATCATCGCCTGGCGCAGCACCAGATCGCTCAGGAAAAAGAGAAATAAAAATAGCGCGATAGAAATCAGGACAAACTCAACGGCGACGGCAGCTTTGCGGTCAGTCCATAAATTTTGAACGTTCATATTCCTGAACAAAGATCACCTCACGATTCAAAAAGTTATTAGCCCAAAAGCCGGGGAAGGGAAAAAACATCGGGTGGTAGTGATACTTAACCTGATAGCGGGCAAGGGGCATATTGGTAACGTTCGCGGTTTGACCTCCGCTGGCCGTCATATCGGCGATCGTAGGCGCGAATGAAATGTTTATTTCAGTCGCATCAGCGCGCGTCAGAAATGACCAGAGGTGGCCGCCCTGATTCAGTAAACGTGTCTCAAAGCGGGTGCGATAATCCTGTAAGCCGCTATCCGCTGGGGCATTTTTCGCCTCTTTTGCGGCTTCTGAAGTGGCCAGATCGAGAACCGAGGAGATATAGGCCAGGCGCGCTGTCTCCGCAACGAAGAGCACCAGAAAAATAAATATGATAACGGTCAGAGCAAATTCTACCGTCACCGCGCCGCTGCGGCAGCGACGCAGACGATGGATAAGGCGAGCAGAGGTTTTAAGCATTAATATCCTCTCCGGTAGCGGTGATGCGTGCCAGGGCATCAATAAGTTCATCCGGATGGCTGGAGAGGTTTTCACTTTGAATAATGCTTCTGGCGTAGCGAATATCACCAACCTTGACCAAAGAAAAAACTAAGTTGCGCAGCAACTGCGCCTGTTTTCTGCCGCGCAAATATTGCGGTAATAAAATACCTACCGCATCCTGGTAACGCTTATCAAGCAGGTTGATCATCGCCTGATTATTTAAGGCGACATCGTCGGCAATAAACAGGGTGCGTGATTGATCAATCGCCGCGGTGGCCTCAGATAATTTTCCGGATAGCGCCAGCGCAATGCCTTTCAGGTTATAGGCTTCAGCGCTTTGCGGCTGGGTCTGCAGTATCCTGTCGGTCACTCTGATCGCCGGAGCGTAGTCGCCAAGAGCAATCATATTTTGCGCCTGCAGAGTATAAACGCGGATATCCGCTTTTTTATATAAGGGCTGTAGATAATAGAGGGATGATTTATAGTCACCGGCCTGATAATAAAAGCGTGATAATTTTAATCGTGCCTCTGGATCCTCCTTCTTGCGTAACCAGCTGCGATAGAGGCTGATTAAGCCGCTATAATTTTTAGCTTTAAGTAGGATATCTTCCCGGTAGTTCATTTCGGCCGTCGTCGCGGGAGCCCGGGCAGCGCATCCGATGAGTACCGTGGAGCAAAGTACAATTATACAGCCTGCTTTAAAAAATCGCATTTTTCATTATCCTCAAAATACCCGGTGCGGCAATTAATATGGTGATAGGAAACATAATAAACAGGATCAGCGGTACGCTCATTTTCGCGGACAGCTTGCCGATTTTTTCTTCTGATTCCAGAAGCTGCATCATGCGAATATCTTTTGATAGCTCCATTAAATTTTCATACAGGGAGGTTCCGTAATGGACGCTCTGCTGCAGGGTCGAACAGAACATGCGTAATTCCGTTTGATCCATGGAGCGATATATTTCCATTAACGCATCTTCAAGGCCGCTTACCTCCGCGCGTTTTATTAAATGACGCATCAGGCTGCCCAGGTTAATATCCAGTTCATCCGATCTTTCGGCAATAAATTTTATGGCGCTTTCAACGGTCATCCCTGCCTGTACGCATACCGCAGTCAGGTCAACGAAATAGGGCAGCGCATCCAGCATAAGCTTGATTTTTGTTTTGATTACCGGTCCTGTCAGCAGGGCCGGCAGAACAATTATCGCAACCAGAAACAGCATGGTACATACGGCGACAGAGGGCAGACTAATCGACAGTAAATGGGTAAAGCTGCCCACCAGCAGGCCGCCAGCAAAAAAGGCGCAAATGCGCAGCTTCAACGTTAAATCTTCATCAAGCCGTCGAAGAAACCGCAACCATTGGCTGTTATCGATAATCATCTCCCGGTAGTCCAACTGCGTCTGGATAACCTGGGAATCATTCGTTTCTGAAGAAATAAACTGCTGATTTTTCTTCCACAGCAGCAGCTGGCGAACAGCCAGAGCAATAAGAATGACGCCCAATAATAGCAGACTCAAATAAAATAAATTCATCAGGTTGCCTTTCTGAGTAGATACCAGATAATCGCCATGCCTATAAGCTCGCTGGCGATGACATAGTAAAGAATTAACCTGCCAATGCTGTCGTGAATAATAAAATCAAAATTTTCCGGACTAAAATACTTCATGCCACAAAAAAATAGTAGCGGAATCGCTGCGACAATCTTTGCCGAGGTTCGCGCTTCGGACGTCAGCGCGGCTTTTCTGCGGGCCATATTTTTACTGTTTGTAATAATCCTTGACAGGCGTCCAATCAGAACCCGAAGTTGTCCTCCCAGCTGCATACTGACCAGCATAACAATATTAAAAAAGTAAAATTCACGGTATTGATACTCTTTCCAGGCGTCGTTAAAAACACGTTCAGGCTCCTCGCCGAGATTAAGCCGCTGATTAATGCGTTTAAATACCAGGCCGATATCGCCATCAATACCGGAACCGCATCGGTGGAGCGCCTGATGAATACTGTTGCCTGCTGAGACTGCGGAGTTCATTACTGATAACACTTCCGGAAAACTTGCTTCGAAATACCTTCGACGAAGACTTCTGCCAATTCTGATCTGCAGAATAAATGCGCTCGCCATTAGCATGACTAAGAACATTGGCCAGTTAAACTTAAACCAGTTACCGTTGACGACCAGTAAAGCCACAATGAGAACCGCAGTGATAATCGCCCCTTTCATCCCTTTAAGGCTGTAGTCGCCAAAAGCGTACTGTTGCCACTCGTTCCAGTACGCTCTGGCATAGACATAGGGGAGAAAATCTTTTTTTAATGAGGTTTCTGACGCTACGCTGCGAATTATTTTGTGCCACCGCAGATAGTTCATTATCAATAGTGCGGCACCAATAGAAATGATGATGTAGAACATAGATCACTCCTTCAAGCCAAATATCTGCTTAAGCTCATCGACAAGATCAAACATAACCGCGTTATGCATAACTGCGGAACGCATCAGAATACCGTGATTGATAAAATCTCCTTTGATTTTACCATCCTCACCGCGTTCGCTCTGGCTGGCGAATGAGAAAATATCTTGCAGGATGACGCGATCGCCTTCAATGCCCATAACCTCACTAATGTTCATTATTTTACGGCTACCATCATTAAGTCTCGAAACCTGAACGACGATATTAATCGCGGAAACGATATTACGCCTGATGGATTCCATAGGAATATTCATCCCGGCCATCATGACCATATTCTCAAGACGAGAAATGGCGTCTCGCGGGCTGTTGGCGTGAAGCGTTGACATGGAGCCGTCATGGCCGGTATTCATCGCCTGGAGCATTTCAAACGCTTCTTCGCCGCGACATTCCCCAACGATGATACGGTCAGGACGCATACGCAATGAGTTAATGAGTAATGAGCGCATGGTGATTTGCCCGGTATTTTCTACGCCGGCCAGCCGTGTTTCCATACGCAGGACGTGGGGCTGCATCAGCCGTAGCTCGGCGGCGTCCTCCATGGTAATAATACGCTCGGTAGGATCGATATATTTGGACAGAGCGTTAAGCAGCGTTGTTTTCCCGGAGCCGGTCCCGCCGGAGATAATAATATTAAGACGCACGCGGGCGGCGATGATCAGGAAGTTTGCCATCTGGCCGCTTAGCGCGCCAAAGTGAATGAGATCCTGCAGCTCAATATTACTTTTACCAAATTTTCGAATGGATATTGCCGTGCCGTCCAGAGAGACAGGAGGAATCGCCACGTTCAGTCGGCTGCCGTCAGGCAGACGGGCGTCGACCAGCGGTTGTCCTTCATCCAGCCGGCGACCTACCCGCTGGACGAGACGTTTCGCAATATCCGTTAATTGGGCGTTGTTAATAAATTTCTGCTCGGTCAGCTCCAGCTTACCGCGGCGTTCGATAAATATTTTATAAGGCCCGTTAACCAAAATATCATTGACGCTATCATCCTCCAGCAGAGGTCTGAGCGGACCATAACCGATAATTTCATCGGCCATAATTTCAGCCATCTGGCGTTGGGCATGGCTGTTCAAATAAATATTTTGCTGCTCAATAACCTTTTCGATCAGTCGGCCCATTTCAATCAGCAGCAGTGAACGATCGTTAATAAGCCCCTCGATCTTGTTAATCTCAATGGTCTTAAGAACATCATCACGAATTTTTTCTTGCAGAGCGGTATTCATATCCATTTATCGTTACGATTTCTGAGTCAGGCGGATGAGAAAACGTGAAGAAGCTGGCGCGGGAGCGCCTAATACACGTTGAGTAAGTAAATCAATAGGCGATAAGCTCTTGCGCAGCTTAAAGGCCGGCAGGCCGGTCGATTTTTTATAGGGAAAGACGATATCTAACTGGCGTTCGAGCAGGGATTGCAGCTCCTCAATGCTTAACATGCCCGGCATAACGGGACGGCTGTCGCTAAGGCACAGGATCAACCGCCGCGGCGTGGACTGAGAACGGTTCAGCGAGTCGAGAATGCCTGTTATGGTGTGCACAATACGCACCGATGCCATCGATCTGTCGAGGACGAGGATCAGGCAGGTTGTATTTTCGACCAGCTGGCGCAGCGTTTCTTTGCTGGAAGCGTTAATCGTCTCTTCGAATAGCACAAAATTGTACTTATCGTAGGTATTTTGCTTGAGGTCGGGCAGGCTTTCCGCATCCAGCTGCATGGCATCCAGGTGCTTATTGACCGGGGTGATATCCTGTACCAGTTTTTTACCTATAAGCAGATCCAGATCGTGTGAACCCGTCAGCCCCTGAATAAACAGGGTTGGCATCGATCGGCGTTGGACCATTTGCTGCGCCAGCTGCCAGGCAATTTGTGTATTGCCGATACCGCCTTTACAGCCGAGTACGCTGATACAGACCGTATTACGCGGAGAGTGTGCCAATGTGCCGGCTGTTGCCGCGGCGATCAGCGCTTCTGACTGCGCCTTCAGGTTGAAGTAGAAGATGCCCTGACGGGAAAAAGATTGAGCGAGCGTAATAGAGTCGCTGTCGCCGACGACACAGCACCAGATATCGCGGGGAATAACCGTCTGGATTCGGGTAATCACAGCCTCTGGATCGACACATTGACCAATATCGAAGATAACGCCGGCAGCGTTAGCCGGAAGCGAGAGTTCGCTATGAGTCATCAGATCCTGCGAAAATGAGCCAACGTCGCTAAAACCCGCCGTGCGCAGCATCTCGCTCAGCGATGTATTAACGCTCTCCCTTGCGGAGTACACTAAGAATATTCTCTCTTGAACAATATTCTTATCGTCTTTTTGCGGAAAGAGTAACATTACTGTTAAGCCTTAAAAATTAAAATGATAGGGATTAATTATTGAGGAGCTACGTGTATTATTAATGGCACAGCCCATCTCATCATGGTAATCAAAGTTATAACGCTGAGCGCGGTAACTACATTCAGGTAGCCGGAGAATTATTTCCTGAATGATAACTTTGATGCCATTGACCGCGTTGTTTGTAAAACCTCCGCTGGCATACTCAATCTGGATCCGCTCAGGCGCAACGCCTCCGGTTATTAATCGTTGGCGCAAGATTTTGCTTATATCTGAGAATTCATCATTAGCCCAGTATATCTTTATGGTGCCCGTAAAGTTTGCATTTACTTTGGATAAAAGTTCTCCCACCAGAACTTCAGTTTCTATTTTTCCTGGATCGTTTAAAGTAAATTGTTGTTCGCGTATTTCAGGTTGACCATAGGTTTCTGCACGGCACAGGCCGGGAATAAACAGCATCACGCACAATAATGTACTGAATATTTTGTTAGGTAAACTCATTTGATAAACCCTCCCTGCTCCATAAAATCCAGGGCCTGTTTGCGGTTGTGAGAATCGCTAATATTGCTAAAGTTGAGAAAACGCGCCCAGGTCGACGTCCGCTGAAAATCAGGGATCACGACGTCATGAATACCAACCGGCTTCACCAGGTTTACCGTCGCGACGACCATCAGTTCGCCGCGGGTGCGTTCGGTGGTGGCATTGCGAAATAACGCGCCGAGGATGGGGACATCGCCAATAAAGGGGATTTTGGCCAGCGCCTCTCGCTCGTTATTACTGATTAAACCGCCCAGCAGGAAACTTTCGCCGTCGGCAAGCTCTACGGTCGTGCGCGCCCGCCGCGTCTGGAAGGTGGGGAAGCTATCGCCGCTTGTGGTATCGAATTTATCATCCACATTGCTTACCTCTTCGCCGAGGGTAATGCGAATTTTTTTGGTGCTGTTCACCTTGGCACCCACGTTCAGCTTAATGCCGAACTCCTTATACTGGACGTTGGTGCCGTTATTGCCTGAGCTGGTCACCACGGGAACTTCGCCGCCGACGAGAAACTCTGCGGTTTCACCGGAGAGGACGGAAAGATTGGGTTCGGCTAATACTCTGGCAACGGAATCATTACTGATGGCATGTACCAGCCCGGTGAGCGTATCGGCATCAAACTTGATAAAGCGGAACGTGCCCGGCGAGGCCCCAACGGAACCCCAGTCGATACCCACGTTGTCGGTAAATGTCTTCGTCACCTCAACCACAGAGAGTTTGACGTTAACCTGATTAGTGACGGGCAGCTGAAGTTTATTAATGACGTTTTCATAGATAACTTCATCAAGCCACGAGGCGCTGTTATTTTGTCCCCCACCGCTGTCGCTTCCACCGCCGGAGCCTCCTAACGAGGCGATCTGTTTTTTATTGACGACCTTTTTAGCGCCGGTTCCTTCGCCTACGAGCTGATAGATCCTGTCCCGGTCATCCTCTGTGGGAACGGTGCCGCTGATAATATAAGTTTCGCCCATTTTCTGAATCGAAACATGGCTGTCAGGAGAGATCTGCGCAATTTGCTTCTGGACGGCGCTAAGCGTCGGGTCAACGATAATTGTACTCTTAATAAGCCGATCGCCATTTTTATCAAATGCAATCAGGTCGGTACGTCCAGGATCGCGCGCGTAAACCATCACGCTGCGATTGCTGATGATTTCATAATCAGCAACTTCAGGTGCTGAAATAAACACGGTATCAATATCGCCCTGCGTCTGGATGACTTCGGAATCGCCCGTATTCATATACAGCTCTGCTGCGAACGCATTCGCGCAGAAGCTTAATCCGATGACCCAAAGCAGGAATCGGATAGTGATACGCAGATTCCGATATCGTTGAAATAAAATGAGCAATTTTGAGCCGGAATGCTTAATCACTTGCCACCTCTCAATTCTTTAACGGAGCGGAGTTGGGGTAAAACTTCATCCATTTTTACCGTTACGTTGTCTTGATCGCGGGTAACGGGAAACAGCAAAATGTCCCCGGCTTTTTCAACTACGCGCAGGTTTGCTAATTGTTTTCGATTCATACGCAGCACTATCGTACCTACTATATTTTTTTGTCCGTACGCGCGACCTGCGGTTGACAGTTTCTTTTGTTCATTGACTTGCAAAATACTTATGGGGTCGGAGATTCTGTTCAGCGTATATTTTTTCATCTGAGCGTCTGGATTAATACTCCCTTCAGGAACAAGGCCAATTTTATCTTTCTTATCTTTTTCAACTTCAATGAGTCTGATATATAAGGAGACGCGATCGCCGACTGCGAGTGAGGAGAGGAGATAGGCATCGTCCTCGCCTACCTGATATCCATAGGGCAGTTCATCCGCTTTCAGGCTATGAATTACAAACGTTTTACTGGTCGGTGCCTCAATGAACGTGGGCAAAATAGATGAATCCTGAGATATATTGTTGCGTACCAGATAACCTGTGAGATTCTTTGTACCTAATAAAGAAATGTCGCGAATATCTTTTTGATTATCATCGATCTCGATTGTTCTTAATTTATAGTCTTCTGCCCGTAAGATCTCTCTGGGAGTAAGGCTGTGCGTTGCCTCAGCGATAACAATGGTCTTTTTTGCAGCCTTTGTTTGTTTGATTGAGGTTTCATGAGGTGTTGCAGTATTCTTTTGAGTAATAATGCCTATAACCCCAACAGCTATCACAATAATTGAAAGAAAAAAAAGCATTCTATGATTCATTCATTCTGTCCTTTTAAGTTCAAAAAGTGAGCAGGGATATAGGATATGTAAAAAGAAAAGCCAATGAAATCGGTACGGCATAAGGCACACCGCTTTGGCGTATAGCGGTACGAAAAAAAATAAGGCCGATCAATACGACAAATCCTCCCCAAAAAGCCATCGTAATAAAGAAATTAACCAGAATATGGCTATTCATTGACAGCGAAAGAACGGTCAGCAGCTTTACGTCACCGCCGCCGATAGCGCCAAGCGAAAAAAATAAAAAACCAGAGAGCAGCACCGTTCCCGCAGCAGCAAAGTTAGGCATTTTATGCTGTAATAATATAAAAGGGATCAGGAGGCCGAGCAGTATCAACAGGGTTCGATGTGAAATGAGGCGCAGCAGAATATCCTCCCACGCAATAAATACGAGGAGTAGAGTTATCAATAAAAAATCAATTCTTAGCACCCATGTCGCCATTATCTTTCCAGCCTGCCGTTTATAGAAATCATAAATGCTGTAAGAACATAATCCATTACGCCCTTACAGCCTCTAGAGAGTAATCGTTTTATTATGGATTCGACGAAGAGATCGTTACCTGAGAAATCGCCTGCGCAATTGCATCAAAGGCTTTTTTCAGTTCGCCCAGGAAGCCGCTGTTTTGATCGCCTAAAATATAGGCCAGCAGGGTAGCCATTGCGACCCCAATCAGGGCATATTCAATTGCCGTTACGCCGCGACGATCCTTTCCAAACTGCTCAAGACGAATGAGAGTCGCAACATAGCATTTGGTAATTAAGTTATTCATGTTTTTCCTTTCAATGATATATGTAACCCAGTATCCCGTGTTTCATTAGGCTACTTGCGGATGATTAATTGTCTGTAATTTAATGTCTCAGTTGCTCTGAGACGTCGCTATAGTTGCCGTATTTTAAATTTTTGTCCTCATTCGTATCATAGTTACTATCAGATTTTCTCAATGAAGAAGTATAAAGAGCATCACAATCAACGTTATTAACCAGCACATCGCTAAAGCGGCAAGGATACTTATAAAAAGATTCCATTGTTTTGTTTTGTACCATTCTATATGAGTATCGTCGTGATCTATCAGCGTCTGTAACTCGCCTTCGGTTGAATCTGATAAGCGTTCCTCAAGCTCAAACATATGGATATCAGCGCTCCGAACTTCTGTATTCTTGCTAATGTCGCTACTATGCTTTTCAATTTTTCCCATATATTTAACGCCCTTGCGTGGGATAGTTTTGATTAGCGAACCGGGCAAACCAGCCATATCGAGAGCCTTTCTTAGCATATAAATTTGACCATAATAGCTGCTATCACTTACCGAGCCGCGCTGTTCTCGCCAGACCTGGTTTATGATATTCTGCTTATCGGTTTCACCCTGCAAGAGCAGTAACAAGAAGCGATAGCTATTTTCTGACAAGCTGATTGTGCTGCCTGTGGCTGTGATAATGCATCGTAACTCCGGGAGGAATCTAACTCCTTGATCTAAAGAGAAAAATATATTTTCATCGCTCATTTGCTAAACTCCAGTTCCTGTTTACATACTACCCAAATAAGCGTATGAGGCCAGTCAGTTAGCACTATATAATAGTTACCGCGAATATAAACCAGGTCTTATAAGAAAAGAAAGTGTTTTACTCTCTTTTTCTCTTTTTATTTTCACTAAACTTCTTAGTGAGAATTTTTATAAATTTATATTTTGCCGATAAATATAAAACTAAGATCTATAATGTAGATACACTTATACTAAACAGGGCGTGATTTATGTATTTTTCTGAATAATATTTATAAATTTGTATTTTTATTCCAATGAGTTTTTTTGAGAGTTGTTATTGTATTTATGAGGACATTGTTTAATGTGATGTTTTAACTTTATAGCTGAGGGTGGTGTCTTTTAGAGTGAGAGGTGGAGTATGATCGTGAGGAACTTCTTTTATATAGGGGATAATGCTTTTTGTAAACTATCGATTGAGTATCTGCTTCATAAAATTACGTGGGGAACTTATATTGGTGAAGCTATTTTTGTGATTGAAAGCCATAAATTTCAGACCTTATCTGTTTTGCAACATAAACTTCTTTTAATCAAAAAAATCTATCCAGCGGCAAACGTCTTGTTTATCAATACCAGGCGTAATTTTCTCCCGCTGGATGCAAAATACTGCATTAACATTGAGGCGTCTTTACTGCTCTGGAAGAACAAGCTGAGCCGCTTTTTTATGAGTAAAAGTAATATTGATGAAGTTATCGGAATCTGTTCGCTTAGCTATTATGTATCAACCTTATCTCCGATGGCCCTTAGAGTGACGATTCTCCTGGCGAAAGGATACACGGTATCTGATATTGCAAAATATATCTCAGTTACTGAGAAATCAATTTACGCCTACGCGACCAAGATCCGCTATAAGCTCAATCTGGCCTCATTGGTACAACTCTGTTTTTATCTTGAGAAAGAGTTCGATGCCGAAAACCCTGCGCTTTGCCTGCCTGAGTGATTGCGACAGCCCATCGTTAACAAAACATATGGCAGGATTGTCTGCTGGCGCTGGAACCACTATACACAAACACGCGCTGTAGCGATGCCTCATGAGACTCTGTAAAAAGAAAAAGGCCATTAATTTACAATGGCCTCAGGTTGATGACAAAGAGGGAAAAAACGTGGTTTTTCCCTCTTTGTGGTTAGCAGCCGAAAATCAATGAATTGCTTTTCCTTGTTTATTTTTGTGGTGATTATGGCCGAACGAGTTCGGCCTGGGGTTTGTCATCAGTCTCAGGCCATTAATGTACAATGGCCTTTTTATCCTGATAAGACTTAGTGAGACTACGCGAGATCGCGTGAAACCTGAATCTGCTCATTGAGTATCATATTTATCATCATGATTTATAATATTATTTTATTTTTGATTTTTTCAATGGGTACACCCTTGTGTACACACAATTTAAAGGTGTTACGTAGAGCATCTCATAACGATCAACGGCGTACCCGTTCCGGCTTTCTCCATTGATACGGTTCGGCATCCATCCTTTGCCGGTGACGTTCTTTCGCAGCCAGGCAAGCGGCAACGCGATTGCGCACCATAAGACGATCACGCCCGTTAAGTTCATGGCCTTGCAGACTGGCCATTTCTGTTATTACCGCCTCGATAGTCTCTCGCTTCATCATGCATACTTACAGCTGGTCTTCGACGTAAATCCCGGCAGAAATGATTGCACCACCAATTCGGCGCTTACCGTAAAGCAACGGTACCGGGTAGCCTTGGGCGGCAGTGTTGGTGACACCTCCAAACGCATACGAGGCTTTATTATCGGCACTTTGCTTGCTGGCAAGGCCTTGCACCTGCGGAGATATCATTTGCATTACACCGCCTACTGCCATTGCTGAACCAGCAGCAAACATCATGTTACTGGCTGCAATGCCAATGCCAGGCATCCAGATTGACGCCGCCACCAGCACCGCGCCGAGAATAGTTTGCATCACCCCCTGCTTTTTGCTCCCGATTATGACGGGAACAATTCGAATCGTCCTGTTGCCGTTCGGAAAATCGAGATCATCCTGAGTTACGTTCTTTTTGTCCACGAATACAGCGAACGTAAGTCCTCGGGCTTTGCTGGTATTCATGAATTTCTGAAAGCCGGGAATGGTGGCGGATAACGCAGTAAACGCCTCACGTGTCGGGCCAATAAGCCGCTGGTGAGTACGGCCAAAAAGTTTAGCCAGCGAGCCGCTCAGAAGGATCGTGCTCATGGTTTCATGGTTTGCTGTATTCATAGTTTTACTCCAGTCAGATACCGTTAAATGTCGCCAGCCGTTGTTTGTGGCTGTCGCTCATATCGAAAGCAAAATCCTCATGCTCAGCCTGGAAGGTGCCGAACGCCATCAGCGCAGATACCGCAGGGTCTATCTTGTTAGAGGATTTCTTTTTATTGGGCTTAATGTTGGCGTTGGCATCCGTCTCCATCACCACGTTACCAATCGCCCAGGACAAAACAGGATCGCCGCGATGGCGCACTACCTTACGGTTAACGAACACCTCAAAGGATTTCGCCACCGGACTGAACTTGAGATAGGTTTGCGGGAAAGGCTCCACATCAAGCCCTGCTCCCTGTAACTGGGTGCGCAGGTGCGTGGCGTTCCACGTATCGAAACCCACCAGCCGGATATTGAAGGTTTCAGCGTCGCGCAGAATATCGTCACGGATGCGGTCATAGTCGATGCAGTCGCCGGGTGTGGTGCGTATCCATCCCGCTTTTACCCACTGTCGGTAGATGGCGCGGTTTTTGTTGGCGACGTTAAGTAGCTGCGCTTCCGGCAGATAATGACGGGTAAGGAGTCTGATCTCCCTGTCTAACGGGAACGCATAGCTTACGCTGGTGATGTCGCTGGTAGAGGACAGGTCAAACCCGGCATAACACTCCATTCCGGCCAGATCGTCTTCGGTATAGTCGAGCGCACAGGCATCCCATGCCCCGGCACCCATCCACGGCGTGGAGCCCTGACACCAGATATTGAAACGCTTGGTCAGCATCTCCACCCACTGCGACGGTATGCCCCGCGCTTTCTGGATGGTGGACTCCAGTTTCGCCGCGTCAACGGACACATGCAGGTTAGGGTTGGCCTTGATCCACATTTCAGGCTGCTCAACCTCGCTTTCGTCGTCCAGCTCGTAGATCAGGACAAACAGCGAATCGTTGCTCTCTTCCCCGGCAAGAATCTGGCAGCAGTAGTCGTAATGCTGTTTACAGGCGGAGACAACGTTACTCCCGGCGGTCGTGATGGCGAACAGAATCGCCTCAGGACGTGCGCCCATACCCAGCTCAAGCGCGGAATAAACGCCGTTATCCGGGTGAAGGTGGTATTCATCGACAATTGCCAGGCTGGGGTTAGTCCCCTCAATGGTGGCCGCTTTCGCCGCCAGCGGCTTTAACAGGCTGTTGCTCTTCGGGAAAATGACCTTATGCGCCTGGATATTGACGCGCTTTTTCAGCGGTTTTGACAGCAGGCACATCTGGCGGGCATCGTCGAACACGATTCGGGCCTGATCCCGGCTTACCGCCGCCGTGTAGATATCCTGCTGGCCCTTCTCCATTACCAGAAACCAGTTAGCCAGCATGGCGGCCACGGTGGATTTTGCATTCTTGCGCGGCACTTCAATAAAGGCACTGCTGTACTTCCGGCGGCCTGACTCCCTGACCTTAAAGCCCAGCAGGTTAGCAAAGGCGAACTGCTGCCAGGGCTCAAGCTCGATAGGCTGGCCCCGCAGCGGGCCTTTGACGTGTGGACAGAGCCGGGAGAAGGCAATAAACCGCTCCACGGTCGCCGTATCGAACTCATAACGGGGGTCATTCAGGTCTGAAAAGTACCTCTCTACGGCCTGTTTTACGCGCTTACAGGCCGGAATTTCACCCGATTTAATGGCGTTTGCGTAATCATTCCAGACGGTCAAGCTCGTCCTCCTCTTCCGTTTCTACCGGATTGCGGCGGCGGCTTACCGGATCAAAGCCCAGTAGCGACGACATTTTTATGAGAATTTTTTCGGCATCCGATTTTGCGCTCAGTGCCGGGTTACGGCTCTCACCGCCCTGGCTGTTCACTATGCTAAATCCCCGCGTGGCAAGGTCTTCCACGGCTTTGCGGTACATCGAGTAATTGACGCAATATAGCTCAAGGTTGTTCCAGTCGGCAGGCGTCAGATCCCCGCGCTCCGCCAGCTGCTTCGCCTTTGCTTTCCACTGCTGCGCCGCGATTTCATCAAGGTAGGCGGGCGGTTTGGGTGGTCTTGCCATAACTTACTGTTTTCCTGTCTGTTTTATTTTCAAAAAAATCACCGTGCGTAAAAATTTGAGGGGGCAGGCGGTGCCTTGCAGCAGGGGGTTTGTCTTTAAAACCTCCCCCACCCCGTCCATGCGGCCTGTCAGCGGTTGCGGAAGCATTCCATAAGCTCCCGGTCACGCTGGCTCATGCGCTTTGCTACGGGCTTCGTGTGCGCTCTCTGTCTGGATGGTTGCCATGCCTCGCGCTGCTTTATCAGCCCACTTATCAGCCGCTGCTGTTCCTGCTCAGTCATTGTCAGCCTCATACATCCAGTCATTGCGATGGGCTGCACGATCTTCCTGCTCACGGTACAGCCCTGCTTTGCGCTTCGCTTTGGTGGTTGGGTCTTGCTGTGTGGTCTTCTGGTTATGATGCGCCTGGCATAACGGTTGGTGATTCCACTCAGGCCAGAACAGAACATCATCACCGCCATTGATAGGGATGATGTGATCGACAATCTTTGCAGGGACGTAGAGGCCCAGCTTCTGGCACTCAATGCACAACGGATAGCGCTTAAGGTACTGAGCGCGATACTTCTCCCATGAGGCTGAATAACCACGGGCGCGACGGTGACCGCGTCTGGCATCCTCTGCCCGCCACGCTTCCCGCTTATGCTCGTCACACTTGCCAGACTTCACCCGTTTATTGCATCCCGGCTCTGTGCACCGGCGTAGTGGTTGCCACGGCATCAGTACACCCCCACATCTCGGTAGACAGACCACAACGCAGAGACAGCCATCGGTATCTCTTTGGCGTCGGTGTCACCAATCATCGTGCGATACTCGTACAACTGAGAAACGTACATCAGACAGCCAATCTTGATGGCGGCGGTAAACTCCAGACCGTTATCAAAGCGCTTGCCTATGTGCTTCTGGCAGACCTCCAGCGCCGCTTCGATGTACGCCTGAATCAACGTATCTTCGTAATCATCGTCAATTCGACAATGCAGCTTTGCTTCTTCCAGACCGATTAGCTCACTCATTGAAAATGCCTCCCTTGCACAGCAGCTCAAGCCGGGTGTGATCAACGTCAGGAATGACGGCCACAAGGGTGTATACCTGCCCCCGGACATTCGATGAACGGTACAGAATGCGGTTGCCGGTGGTGATATCGTCGCGGTAGCGCGTCCAGATACGCACGGTGGCCTCAGAGTAAATGGCACCCGACGACATACGCTCGCGCCCGCTGATAGTCCGAATCTCAGCCCAGACGGTGGCGAGATCAGACCATTCATAAATAATCTCGCCGGTAGGGCCACGATGAGATTCTGACTTCTGGAAGGTAACGCGGCGTTTCATCTTTCCGGCTCTCATGCGTCACCTTCCTTGCCGTCCTTACTGATCTTCACTTCCTGCTTCCATGCCTGGCTAAATTCGTCACCACCTTCACGCGGCGGCATCCCCTCACGTTCACGGGCTTCGTTCGGGTTCATGATCCCGTTCTTAATGCCGCGCTCATAAGTGGCATAACGTTCGGTTGGCGTGGCGCGGAGAAGGTCAGCAGAGTCAAATTCCACCTGATAGCGGGTTCCCGGAACCGGAGAGGCCACCAGCAGCGCAGATTTGATTTGTTGTTCGAAGTTTGCCAGCCACGGGCGCATCGTCATGGTGAGAAAGGCGCGGCTCGCTTCGCTGAAATTGCTGTAGGTGCTGTTGCTGTATTCCTGCAGGAAGATAGGCGACACGTTGAACATGCGGGCAATGTCTTCAATGGTGAAGCGACGGGAGGCCAGCCATTCGGCATCCTGATTGCTCATACCCAGTTGCTTGTAGTCCATGCCACCTTCAAGGATCGGCGTTTTCCCGGCGTTTCTGGCACCTTTGTAGCGCTCCAGTGCGTCCAGAGCCTGTTTGCCCTTCACGCTGTCGAGCCACTCAGCAGTAGTGACCACGCCAGCCGCCATCATGCCATCTTTCATAATGCTGGCACCGTGGCGCTGCTGGGCCAGACCTAACCCCAGAGCCTCACGGCAGGTGGTGATCGGCGAGCGCCCCAGAAAACCATCATCGGTCGAGTAACGCAGGTGCAGGATCTCTTCTTGCAAGTAGGTGCGCACAGCCCCGGTAAACGGTTCAGTAATGGTGTATTTGTATTTATGCTGGCCGATACGCTCAGGAACAACCGCTCCCGGCGCATACGGGTGCAGGGATTGCGGCTGGCCGTCGCGGCCCCACTGGATCACCGCATAGGCGTTACCATTCAGCAGACAATGGCGCATCATCGTGCGTTTGAACTGGTAAGGTGTCTGGCAGTCGTTCGGCTGCTCGTTCAGCAGAAAATCCACCGGGTGATTGCTCAGCCATTCCCGCGCCTCTCGCCCGTTATCGTTGCGCACGCGGTAGAGATAGCAGGGCATTGTTGCCACCGCCTCACTGATAACTGATACGGCGTTCATGACCGCCGGCAGAGATTCCGCAGTACCCGCAGACACATACTCGCCTGATCCGGTATTTGGAATCCCTGCCATCGCCAGCCACTCATCAATGGTCATACTGCGCTGTTCGGAGGGTTCAGACTTACGGCCAAACGGCCAGATATTCCACATATCAAAGCCCCGCTAATTCAGCCCAGCGGCGGCGGTTATCGCCAGCGCGGCGCAGTTCAGGATGTTGGGAGAAAAGCGAACGATGCGCGATTTCCACGCCAGACTCAGGATAAGCAGGCATAGAGGTAACGGTAATCTCCCGCAGTTCGGCAGCGGTAACAGTGCGCAGATATGGAGACTGAGCAATATCCCACGCCTCTTTCAGCGCACGGAAACCAAAGCTCATGCCGGAGATATCCCCGCGCTCCACCAGCTCCAGCACATCGTTGCCAAGCTGGGTATTCGGCGGGCTAAGCTCGAAGCGCAGCCCGGTATCGTCTTCGGACAGCACCAGCGTGCCGGATTTAGTGCGGCCCAGCAGCTGGGTATAGTTATGCTCGTACAGCGCACGCACATCGCTACCGGATGCCAGGCTGTCTTTAAACGCCCCCGGCGCGAATTGCTCGCGGAACTCATCCCAGATAACTTCTGACAGACTGTTCCAGCGCACGGCATAGCCCACCAGCTTTTTGTCGCTGGCGCTCACTTCGGAGGTACGGATTTCAAAATCGATTGTTTTCATTACTGGACTCCACAGAGGGCAAAAAGGGGCCGCAGCCCCTTAAACGTCAAATCAGGAACCGGAGCCGGAAAGCTCAAGCACCTTGATGGCGTTGGAGTCCACCACGCCGCCGCCCAGGTATTTATCGGTATGCACCTTGTAGAAACCCGGTTCGGTGATGTTGTCAGGGCGGGTACGCACGCCAGTGGTGTGATCAACGATGAAATAGCCGCGCTTGAAGTCGCCTACCGCGAGGAATGCTTTACCTGCCTCCGCATCCGGCATGGTTTCCAGATACTGAACAGGACGGCCCAGCAGCGTATCGGGAGAACCGGCAACCAGACGATCGCGCCAGATGTAATCCCCGTTGCCGTTTTTCAGCTTTTGCAGTTTGGCTGCGGTGTTGGAGTTCATCACCCATACGGCGTTTTTGCGGTATTTGGCTTTCAGCTTATACAGCAGGTCGATCAGGCCATCAGAGGAAACGTCAGCCGCTTCCATCTTCTCCAGCGTACCGAACGGACGGGTTTTGTCGGCAGTGGCCGCGCGAGGGTAAGAAAGGAAGCCTTTGGATTTTTTATCACCGTCGCCGTTCACAAAGTCGCTTTCTTCGGTAGCGGTGAAGGTGTCTGCAATTTCAGAAGACAGCCAGCCCAGAATATCCACCTCGGAGAAGTCGAGAATCTCCTGAGTGGTTTTCGGGTAGGCGTAGATCGGGTTGAGTTTGATATCAACGCGCTCCATCTTCGGCGTACTGGTTTCGGTACGTGCCTCTCCTTCGGTACCACGATTAACGGTAGTGCCGCCCACAGATACCAGCTTCTGGTATTCGTTGGTTTTGGTGGTCTTCACCGTTGCGATGGAGCGCATCACGCTATCATCCTGCAACTGGCGCATAATCTCTTTGTCCAGCTCAGGGATAACGGTATAGCCGCCGTCAGCCTGCACCAGCGTGGAGAGAGAACGGGTATCACCTGTCATGATGTAGTGGCGCAGCTCGTCGTTGCTTACTGGCTCACCTTCGACGGAAGTACCAGGCAGATTGCGCTGATCGTCGGCGACGGCTTCAAGACGGGTGATTTCAACTTCAAGCGCATCAGCCTGGGCGCGGAGTTCGTCGAACTTTTTGCCCTCTTCTTCGTTCAGGCTGCGCTTTTCAGTATCGGCCTTGTCCAGCATGGAACGCATCTGAGTTTTGAGTGCGGCTTTCTGCTGGCGTAATTCGAGTAGTTTCTTCATGGAGTGGTTTCCGTATCAATTAACGTAGAGACGTGAAACCAGCGCTTGGAGGGGAGGCCGTTAAATCTTTTTCTGCCTCTCGCAGGCTGTACTCGCTACAGCTTGACTTAACGGCCAGTGGCGGCTCACGTCTGAGTGCCACTCTTCAAGATATACATGAAAAATATAAAGAAAACCCCCGTCAGAGACAGGGGCAATCACGGGTAAACATGAGTACGAATAATTTACAAAATTTATTTATTCAGCAAATCCCGCATGTTCTTTTCCGGCATATCCTTACGCATTTTCTCCAGATGCGCTATGAGGAGGTCCAACTGTTCGCCATCAGCAGCCAGAGCCATTCCCGTGAACGAATCCACAATGAAGCCGTGAGAATCAATCATCACCACCGCATCTTTATCAAGCGCAGCAGCGTACTCATTAACTCCCATATCCTGTACGGCATTCTCAATGCCATGCACCTTGCGATGTTCCAGAACATCCTTATAAGTAAACATTTTCTTTGCTCCTGTCAGTCAGAAATCATCTTCATTTTGCTGGCCGTCGTATGCTGAATTTAAAAATTCCTGTCACGAAAAGTGCCATCGCCATTCGGGCTTAACCACTCGTGAAAAACAAACATCACATCCCCGCCAATCTCGGATGATGCTTTCCCCGTCATTCCGCAAGGAAGCACAGGAACCAATACTCCATCAGACAACAACCCCGTTCCGGCACACTCCCGCCAAGCCATCACCGGATGATAAACATTCTCACCTGCACTATTCTGTTCACGCAAATACCAGCCAGGCGATGCGGGTACATATCCACCCAGACTGGCATTGAATTTATCGGTCAACTTCTCACTCATTACTTTCATCCTTCTGATTGTATATATGCAAAAAACGAAAAATCTTTGGGATAACGGGATAAGTTGTATATTTTTCAATTAAATCAAGTAACTGCATAACCCAAATGCTAACCAAACTTATCCCAAGCCCGTTATTTTTGGGATAAGTTGTACAATTCATTAACAATTGTCTGGGATAACTTGGGTTAAGTTGGGATAAGAATGTATATATTAATATAATGATTTATATATGTTTTTTATTACTTATCCCGTTATCCCGCTTAACCCAGCGATTTTAACTCATCACGGAAAAATCAGTCTTCGCCATCAATAAGAACGATAAAGCGCTGCTGGCTGCCATTAACAGAAATGGTCTTTCCGTCGATTCTTCCGGGTTCCCGCCTTACCAGCATTCCTACCTCTTCTAGTGCTTCAGCACCGAGTTTCTTCTGAATCCCGCACAGGATTTCACTCTCAAATACCGAAGGGATGATGTGATACTCATTACATCCGTCTTCACGTCTGCCACTGACAAGATACCCCGCCAGATTGGTGATGCGGGAAGCGCTCAGATTATCCATGTCGCCATTGCGCTTACCGAACGTGTAAGGTTGGAAACGGTTGAGCGCATAGCGCTGGATAAAGTCTCTGGCACGGCTGACAACCTGATATTTCTCCCTGTTCCCGGTGCCGTAGTTATCAAGCCACTCATCAAAGCTGCTTTTGATATGCGCTCTGGTTTCTTCCAGGCTCCATCCGGTAAGGGGCATGGAAAGTTCTGCTGCTGCATCGAGCAGGGCAAAGCGAATTGCCACGCGCTTTGCCTGTGGGGATAAATCCTCTGGCAGGTTTGACAGCCAGGCGTTTTCCCGTTCGCTGACCTTCTGGCAGGCTGATTCACGGTCTGCGGCCAGCATTGCAATCCACTCCCGGCCCACTGCGCCACAGTATTTCGATGAAGCCCGCTTGATGGCGCGGGAATGCTGATCGCCATCGTCCAGATCGTGAAACTCTGTCGTGTCTGAGAATGGCACACTCACCAGGCGCACCAGTTGCCCGGCCTTGGGCGTCAGTCCGTTTCTCAGCAGGTAGGTTTCAAAATCTTCTTCGCCCGTAGACAGCGCCACAATCGCCCAGCGGAGCACGGCGCGGTTCCCTCCGTCTTTGTGACCCTGAATGCGCCCGGTGCCGTTAAACAGGCTATAGGCGCTGCCTGCCACGTCTTTGGCGTTATTACCCTGCCCGATCTCATCAATCGGCATAAATCCATCGTTGCGTGAAGCCGCCTCAATGGTAAGCCCGTACTTTGTCGCATCCCATGTCAGTTTAAGCTCATCGGGCACGCCGTAGATGCTGGATGCAGCCTCGACAGTGGTTGTCTTACCCGCCGATGACTGAGCGAACAGATGAATACCGAAACAGCTACCACCTGCCAGAGAATTCAGCGGTGCGGCAAAAGCCACCAGCGCCCCAAGCACCATTGATTTGTTGCCACGCATCAGTGAGGCCACATTACTGCGCCATTCTGCCGCCGTTCCGCGAACAACATAGCCGGTTACAGCAGACGTGCCGCCACAGAAAGCCACAGGCCGCTCAGGTTTGCCGATAATATGCCCGTCTGGCATAACGTAAGCTCCCTCGTGCCAGCCAGCGGTATGCGTGATCGTCCACTGTTCACGGTCTCCGTGAAGTTGCAGGTGATTGGTCAGCAAGTCAAGGTGTGCCCGTCTGGCGGTAATATTTACCCCCCTTGAACGGAGACGGCCCCAGCCCTGCGGCGAGCCCAGCTCACGGCGCGGCATGGCTTCATAAAGCAAAGTGCCGGTGCCCTCTTGTCTCATGCGGATCACAATGTAACCGTCCTTCCCATCGCTGCCGATCCCAACGGTTTCCATTTCGTCAGAAACCCACGTTTCCCGCTCATCAACCGCGCCGGTGTCCTGATTCTGTTTCCTCTCGATGTAATACAGTCCACCTTTGCGCTTGTCGAAGTAAGGCTTGAGGTCTTCTCCGCCGTCACTGGCAGTCTGTTTCCCGCCCTCGATGGCTTTAAGCTGAACAGGCATATTTCCCCCTGGCTGATAAAGTGAATCATTAAATGCTGCTGCCGCTGCTTCCGGCCCGTGTTGCTGGTGAAAATCATTCCAGTCGGCCTTTTCCTCAGACTGAGGTAAAGCCACCCGGCCAGAGACAGCTTTAGCGGCTTTTTCTGCGGCTGATTTACCCGTGTTTGGTTCGCCAGGCTTAATATCGTTATCAGCAGCGATGATGATCTGCGCATCCGGGTAACGCTGTCGCATCACCTGCGCAACTGGCAGCAGGTTCCCGGCGTCAATCGCTGCGATAATTATCGCATCAGGGCGGAACTGCTGAACTGAAAGCGCCGTTGCCAGCCCTTCGGCGATAATCACCGTCTCCGGCGTTTCACCGGAATTAACCACGCAAAAAGAGCCTTTCTTCACCGTTCCGGCCACCAGCCGCTTACTGCCATCTGGCTTAATCACCTGTGCGCCTGTCGTCGCGCCAGCACCGTTTTTCAGCACCAGCAGCAGCGACCCATCGGACAGCATCGGGAAGGGGCATTGAAGCCCCTTTGATCCAAGGTAAGCAGACTGCCCCGGAGAGGCTTTAGCAGCCAACGCCGCAACTTTCCCGGCGATATCCGTCTGAGGCTTCTCTCTGGCTGGCTTCGGTTCCGGCATAGGCAGCGCCATCGCTTCGGCCACCAGCTCAGCCGCTTCTCTCGCACCGCACTGATTGACCTTCATCACCAGATCCAGCCCGGTACCCGCGCCACAGTGCGAACAGAAATAGGTTCCCCGGTTATCTTTATTGTCGAACCGGTAGCGGGTTTTGCCGCCGCACGCCGGACACGGCCCCTCACCGCGATTCGTCGGAATCGCCAGGCGCTCCAGTATTGACGGCCAGTAGCCGTTTGCCTTGCTGCGTACATCGCTTACAAAGTCATTTTGCACTGTAAGCCTCCCGCGCTTTCACCAGCTCGCCGATAGATTTATGCAGCAGAGACATAATCGCCCCGACACGGCAGGCTTCTTCACGGTGTTCGTCACCGTCGGGAATGCTGTCAATCCACATGCTCAGTACAGACATTGCGCACTCACTCTCTGAAAGTGCATTTTCAGCGTGCATCAGGACTTCAAAAGGAACCTGTCTCATTTTGTCTCTCCCATGTGCAGCTCGGCGATTAATGCCCGGTGAATTTCCTGATTAAAATCACACGCAATAGAAATCAGATTCAGCAGGGTTTCAGAACACTCAGCACAGGCTTTTTCCAAAATGGTTTCGAAGAGTGAAGCGGCCAGCGCTGATTTGTATTCTGCCTGGTCTAAGCTGATTGGCTCACGCATGGCGCACCTCCACAGGCAGACGGCCAGCGAATACCATCACGCATCCAGCCGGTGATTGCTCACGGGCTTCGCACTCAGTGCTAGCGGTGATGTGAATGACGATGCGCCCGATGGCGCTCAGCGCGAGAAAACGATACTGATATTTGGGGCGAGTTTGGGTATGCTGTAATTCAGCCATAATGTTACTCCATCTAACGTTGTGGTTAGACGCCTCGGTAGTGTTCCCGCACTCCGGGGCGTTGCCATTTTTGTACCTTGAATCAATCAAGGTGCTATTCACCTTATTACTAGGTGCATAGCACGTCAAGTATTGAATCTGTTTTTTTTTCGCGTATAGTGAATAGCACCAAGCGCATGGAGACTCAGTAATGGCAACAGGTTCAGTAAACAACAAATCAAAACAAGTAAATGTTCGAGTTCCACATGAAGTATTAGAAGAAATTGAATCTGTAAAAAATAATGGTGAGAGCACGGCTGGTTTTCTTATCACCGCGGCCATAGGCGAGATCAAACGCCGCCAGCGCAAGAAAGCCAGATCGGAACCTGAAAGCTGAACAGGGTTACTCCCCGTAATGCTGTGAACTGCCCCTCTTAAAGAGGGGTTGTTTTGCGAGTGACTTTTAGTTACCTGCAAATTTTGCGCAGGACGTAATGACCCGCACAAACGCTGAGCCTCCCCTCTTAAAGAGGGTTGGTTATCTTCGCAGCTCTCTACGTTATTCGTCGGAACCTCTGAACCACGTTTAACGTTGTTTTGCCATGAACCCGAATACTGTTCGTGTTTGTTGCCAGCCGATTCTAACGATTCGTTATAATCAAGTTCCTTCAATGGATTGCGATGTCCGTACGTTAAACGTACGCGGTTAATTTGTGCGTACGGATTTCGTTGGCTCAAGGTTTGACCACCAGCGGCAAGCCTGGTAATCTGGCGATGTTTCAGTAAAGCGTTGAGACTCAGGCGGCCCGGCATGGCCGCCTTTGTTTTGCCTGTCATACAATAGCCTCCACTTTCAGCCCGCCAGCGGTATACCCCTGAACCCGAACACCATCGACGCGATGACGCTTTTTAGTCAGAAAGCGGATGTGATCTGCGTAGACGTACTGCCATTTACCATCGAGTGCCACACGCTTAAACCACGGATGAGGCTTAGATATGGTCTGGACAACTGGCGCGCAAGCCTTGTGTGGCGCGGATTCTGCTGCGACAACCCCCTTATCATTGCCCGTTACACGGTACAGCCAAAAACGAGCATCCTTTCCGGTCAGTTTGCGAGTGCGCACCGGAACATAACCAGCCTCACGCATTGCCTTACTGAATGCGGCATCGTCCGGGTAATACTGGCGCCGTAGTTCCGTAGATACTGAAACGGCAAAGCTGCGTTTAGTCGGGTATTCCTGCCACTGGCCGACAAATTCAAAAGGAAGGCCGTTAACCCTTCCTTTGGTCTTGTCCTTGCCGCTTATCCCTGCATCATGGTCTGCCTCATGCACGGACACGCCGGAACGCAGCCACACCAGCCCGTTACCGTTGTGGCGCAACCCCAGATCGGCAAGCGTAAATTCACCGCGATTAATGGGCGACCAGTCACCGGAAATAACCTGTTTACGGTTCGCTGAAATATCGTGCTGGCTGGCTACAGGGTGAGCGAATCCCTGCCCGTGGAGGGCATTAATCTTTTTCATCTCAGATTACCTGTGGTTAATTAAGCAGATTTACGGCTGTATGGGTTATTGACGTTCTCTACTGCTGGCGGATTACGAACCCACCAGAGCACATCCGAAAGAAGCCAAGCACAGCTATTGCGGCCAAAGTGACAGCGCGGAGGGAAGCGCCCCTGCTGTTCCATCTTCCAGCGGCTGGAACGGGAAAGACTGGTGATCTCGCTGCATTCTTCTTCACGGATTCGACGGTCGAACTTGAAGCCGTACTCCTCCAGAATCAAGCGACGTTGCTCTGGTGTTGGTTGGGTAAATTTTGTCATTGCGCAGCATCTCCACGACGTTTTGCCAGCCAGTGGTTAATCTCCACGGCATCAAATGCAGTAACGTTATTGGTGAGTTTAACTGGACGCGGCAATGTGCCATTTTTAACCCAGCGATCTATGGTTGGCATTGAGACACCCAACAGCCCCGGCAGCCGGAAGCGGCGGATATACCCAGTAGTAGGAATTGTTGATTGTTCAGTCATGTTCCCGTAACTCCTGTTGATAGCGGTTGACGTTACGGGAACAAAGTTAGCGATTTGATAGGTGATGGATAAGGCACAGTAGTTCTACTGTACCTGTACAGTTAAGTTACTCTACACCTTGCCGTTAGCGGCGGATCTTAAGTGTTTTAGAATTACGTCTTCGTTAGTAATGGTTAGCGGTGGTATCTCATCTTTATGAGCGAGAATACAATCCCGCCACTTCTCAGGACTTATCTCTTTGCGTTCACCCCGGCACTCATCTGGGTATTTTGATAGCAAGCATATTGCAGATTTAAATAGCTTTTCTCTGTTAGTTGCGTGGTGCTCAGCAATGTGATTAACCTTTTTTATTTCCTGCATCAAGTCAGGATTGGAGGAAATACCACGTCGAGCGCTATCTGGGAGGTCGCTGTAATCACCATTATATTTTAGCAATTCTCTTACTTGGTCAGAGGTTATCCATAAATCATTTTCAGTTATTTCGATGTCTGGATATTTCTCTTCATAATGTTCGTCATCTTCTTCGCTATCGCAAATATCATCATGATTTAGCGATAAAGGAATTAAACATAGAGCGGGCGTGCTTTCGTCAGTACGATAAAGACCCAAAGACCCCCATAAAAGAGAAGATTTCCCATAGTTCAAAACCGAGTTTATTACTGGCAGTTGGGGAACCCATAAGCCAAAGGCTCTGCCTTGATGGCTTTGTGATTTTTCACTAGAGGTACTCCCGTCAGCCAGCTGAGACTGATAGAACCACGGATGAAAAATGGTGTCATCGTTTTCTTCATCGTAAGAAACTCGATCAATAGCGAATGATGTATATTTTGATATATTGTGGGCAAATGCCAGAGCGCTATTGTTAGTGCTTAAAGATAAATACCAATCGCTAAGTTCAGTTGCGTTACCTTCAATCCATAGGACTGATTTTAATCCATCTAACCTAACGCATAGAGTTATTTTCTCAGAGACAGCAAGGCTTAGTAAATCATCAGTGCTAACACCTAAAAAATCAGCAGCCCTTTTTATGCGGCAAAATGAAAATGGTATTTTTGTAGTGTCAGACATATGCCACCTTTAAGCATTTCACCTTAAAAAATGAATGAGCCAGGCGGTAAGGTTTTCCACTCTTCACCCCGTCGGGCTAGGCTCAGTCTGTTCCTATGATAGCTTATGCGCTTTCTTGATTGGCGTCACGTTGTAATCTTCGCCCTGTTCCAGAGTGAGCAGTAGATCAGCCCAAAGGTTCAGTGCCGCTTTGCGCTCATTGAAATACTGGTGACGATTATAAATACCCTCGACGCCCTTTATCTTATGATTGAGGCATCGTTCAGCAACAACTGGATCAACACCTAGAGCCGCTAAATGAGTTCGCGCTGTTCGCCTAAAATCGTGGATTGTGAAGTTTGGCACGTCTGGCATTTCAGCCCTTACTTTTGCCAGCGCTACTGGTAATGTGCTTTCCTGAATGTGGGGGATCATCCGATGTTGCATTTTTCTGGCAGGTAGCACCCATGCACTGTTACATGAAAATGTGAGTAACTCCTTCAACCATTCCACTGCGGCCAGTGGGAGCGGTATGTCAATGGCATCGCCGTTCTTGCTGCGTTCTTCTGGCAAGTGCCAGATGGCAGCATCCAAATCAAACTCTTCCCAGCGAGCGGCGCATAGCTCCATTTTTCGAACACACAACGCCAGCAATAACTTAAATGTAAGCTCGTTCTGTCGACTGAACCCTTTTGCTTTACGCATGGCCTGAAATAGCTTGATGAGTTCGCTACGGTTTAACCAGCGATCACGGGCAATTTCTTTCCCGCCGGCGTCTGATACCTCAAAAGCGGAACACGGATTTATCTCCAGTGCGTGGCGTTTAATTCCATAGTCAAAGATCCGGCGAGTCCAGCGCAGCACATCGGTTGCTATAGTTGGCGCTCCACGGTCAACAATACCTTTCAGCATGTCATCAATATGGCGGGGTTTTACATCTTCGACTCTCATTCGACCAATGCAGGGGTTTATGTCTTTATCAATGCGTCTGCGTAGTATGTCTGGGTGTTTCCATCGGGGGAGTATCTGGCGTTCAAAATATTCAGCAGCGAGCTCAGACACATACAGAGCGCTTTTTTTTGCCTCTATTTTTGCTAATGCTTCGGCTTTTCGCTCCTGCTTTTCTCCTGCCACATCGTACCCTAGCGCAACACGAGCAGAGAGTTCCTTCGCTGTCTCTCTGGCTCTCGCCAATGATAGTTCTGCATACGAGCCAATCAACATAACCCGTGACTTTCCCGCGAATTTATATCTAAAGCGCCAGACAGGTGTTTTGTAGTTTTCACGGTAGGAGAGATAAAGTCCGTTTCCATCTGAACGGCCCTCGAATCGCTCACCAGCCTTAATCCACGCCCGGATCTGCATGTCTGTTAGTTTTGGCATTAGGAAAGTCCATATGTTTATTGGTGCATGTACACCTAGCGTGTGTACATCTTACCGCAGAGGTACACCTCTGTGTACACGGTAAAGGTGCGCTTTGTTGATTTCCTATGATAGTCGATAATAACAAAAAAGCCCGCAATAAAGCGGGCTTGGAGGTTGTTTTGATAGTGCGTGATATCTTGTGATTATTTACTCGATATTCTGAATCTGCTCGCGCATCTGTTCGATCAGAACCTTCAGCTCAATGGCGGAATTGGTCACGTCGGCATTAATGGATTTAGATGCCAGGGTATTCGACTCGCGGTTAAACTCCTGCATCATAAAGTCCAGGCGACGGCCGACCGCCTCTTTTTTCTTCAGTATGTTCCAGGTCTCTTTAACGTGCGCTTCCAGCCGGTCCAGCTCCTCTGCGACGTCGATACGCTGCGCCATCAGCACCAGCTCCTGCTCCAGACGGTTGTTTTCCAGCTGCACCTGGGCATCTTCCAGTTTGGCGATCAGGCGCTCGCGCTGCCACTGCAGGATTTCCGGCATATGGGCGCGAACCTTTGCCACTTCGGCGCTGACGCCTTCCAGACGCTGCTCGATCAGGGTTTTCAGCGCCTGGCCTTCGGTTTCGCGGGCGATGATAAAGTCGGTCAGCGTATCGTCGAGGGCGGCGAGGATCTCCGCGGCGATGGCGTCCAGATCCTGCTCCTGGGCGGCCATGACGCCCGGCCAGCGCAGAATATCAACCGGGTTGATTTCCCCCTCGTCGCTCTGCATTTTGACCCAGTTGGCGGCGTTTACCAGCTGCTTCGCCAGCTTCTCGTTCAGGATCAGCTCGCCCTGGACGCTGGCGTCAGGCTCGAAACGCAGCGAGCATTCGACTTTGCCGCGCGTCAGGCGGGCGCGGATGCGCTCGCGGACCACCGGCTCGAGGCTGCGGAACTGTTCCGGCAGGCGGAAATAGGTTTCCAGATAACGCTGGTTTACCGAGCGCATTTCCCATGTGGCGCTACCCCATTCACCCTTGATTTCACGCCGGGCGTAGGCGGTCATGCTGCGGATCATAGACGTTCCCGTTTTGAAAGGAGAGATCGGTCGATTATAGCCACCCGCTCCCCGTCAGGATAGGAATAACCGCGGGAAGTCCGTATAATGCGCAGCCACATTCTCGTTTTAAGCCGGAGATCTCAATATGCGTCCAGCAGGCCGTAGCGCTAATCAGGTGCGTCCCGTAACCCTGACTCGTCATTATACAAAACACGCTGAAGGCTCGGTGCTGGTGGAATTTGGCGATACCAAAGTGCTGTGCACCGCCTCTATTGATGAAGGCGTGCCGCGCTTTCTGAAAGGGCAGGGCCAGGGCTGGATCACCGCCGAGTACGGTATGCTGCCGAGAGCGACCCACACCCGCAACGCGCGCGAGGCGGCGAAAGGCAAGCAGGGTGGGCGTACCATGGAAATTCAGCGGCTGATTGCCCGGGCCCTGCGCGCGGCGGTGGATCTGAAAGCGCTGGGTGAATTTACCATCACCCTGGACTGCGACGTTATCCAGGCCGACGGCGGCACGCGGACGGCATCCATTACCGGAGCCTGCGTGGCCCTGGCCGACGCGCTGAGAAAGCTGGTGGCCAGCGGCAAGCTGAAAACCAACCCGCTGAAGGGCATGGTGGCGGCGGTCTCCGTCGGGATCGTCAACGGTGAAGCGCTCTGCGATCTTGAATATGTGGAAGACTCCGCGGCCGAAACCGATATGAACGTGGTGATGACCGAAGACGGGCGCATGATTGAAGTTCAGGGAACGGCGGAGGGCGAGCCGTTCAGCCATGAGGAGCTTCTCACCCTGCTGGCGCTGGCCAGGGGGGGCATCGAATCCATTGTCGCGTCGCAGAAGGCGGCGTTAGAAAACTAGTTTTAAGGCGACTGAGAGGTCGCCTTTTTTTTGTCTGTAAATGTTGTACATAATGAAAATGCCATAAGGAGCGAATCCATGAAGCCGTATCAGCGCCAGTTTATTGAGTTTGCGCTTAACAAGCAGGTACTTAAGTTTGGCGAATTCACCCTGAAATCCGGGCGTAAAAGCCCCTATTTCTTCAACGCCGGGCTGTTTAATACCGGGCGCGACCTGGCGCTGTTAGGCCGGTTCTATGCCGAAGCGCTGGTGGATTCCGCAATCGCGTTCGATCTGCTGTTTGGCCCGGCCTACAAGGGCATTCCTATCGCTACTACCACCGCGGTTGCCTTGGCGGAACATCACGATCGGGACCTTCCGTACTGCTTCAACCGCAAAGAGGCGAAGGATCACGGCGAGGGGGGCAGCCTGGTCGGCAGCCCGCTGCAGGGCCGCGTGATGCTGGTGGATGACGTGATCACCGCAGGCACCGCGATTCGTGAATCGATGGAGATTATTCAGGCCAACGGGGCATCCCTCGCCGGCGTGCTGATCTCTCTGGATCGGCAGGAGCGCGGGCGCAACGAAATCTCCGCGATTCAGGAAGTGGAGCGCGACTACGGCTGCAAAGTGATTTCCATCATCACCCTGACGGATCTGATCGCTTATCTTGAGGAGAAGCCCGATATGGCGGATCGCCTGGCGGCGGTGCGCGCCTACCGGGAGGCGTACGGCGTATAATGGTTCGCCCGGCCTTCGCTGCCGGGCATCTGTCAGACGAGGCTGGCACCCTGCGTATTCACGTACAGTGAATAGACAGAGGTGCTGGAGGCCATAAACAGCCGGTTGCGCTGTTCGCCGCCGAAGCAGAGATTGGCGCAGCGCTCCGGCAGATGAATCACGCCGATGTTTTTTCCCTGCGGATTGAATATCCGCACGCCGTCAAGCTCTTCGCTGCCGCTTCCCCAGCCGCACCACAGGTTGCCGTCCACGTCGCAGGCAATGCCGTCCGCCGTGCCGCTGCCGCAGTCAATATGCACCCGCCTGTTGGTCAGCGTAGTGTTCACCACGTCCCAGGCCAGAATCAGGCGATTCGGCGTCGCGCGGCTCTCCACCACGTAGAGAATTTTTTCATCAGGCGAGAAGCACAGGCCGTTCGGCCCCTTAATGTCGCCCAGCGCCACGCTCAGTTCGCGGCTTTCCGGATCAAGGCGATAGACGTTCTGCGGCAGCTCCGGCGTCGCTTTATGTCCCTCATAAAAGCCGCTGATGCCGAAGGGGGGATCGGTAAACCAGATGGAGCCGTCCGCTTTGACCACGATATCGTTGGGCGAATTAAGCGGTTTGCCGGCAAAGCGGTCGGCCAGCACGGTAATGCTGCCGTCGTACTCTGTGCGCGTGACGCGCCGGGTATCGTGTTCGCAGCTGATAAGACGCCCCTGGCGATCGCGGGCGTGGCCGTTTGCATAATGGGCGGGATGGCGAAATACGCGGGTTTCGCCAGTAGATTCATCCCAGCGCATCACGGCGTTGTTAGGAATATCGCTCCATAACAGCATACCCATGTCGCCAAACCAGACCGGCCCTTCCGCCCAGCGAAAGCCGGTGGCGATCTGCTCCACCTTCGCGCTGGCCAGCATATAGCGGCGAAAGCTCTCGTCCAGCGCCACGATGCGCGGATCGGGATAGCGCTCAGACGGTGCCCATGCCGCCGCGCTGGTTTTGCTCAACAGCAGTGATGCAGCCGTCAGGCCGCCCAGTTTTAACAGCTCCCGCCGTGATGTCGCCATGTGCTCTCTCCTTTGCTGAAATTATGACCTGATGGAGGGATGGTAGGGGAGCGGGCGGAGGGGAACATCTGGCAAAGTAACGAATTGCCCTGGGCTTTTTAACAGATCGCGCTACCGGCAATCTTAAAAAGGCGCACCGCCTGGTGCGCCAGGATAGCCATTACCGCAGCTGAGCGAGCAGCAGCGGCCAGCGGGCGTCGAAGTCGTCGGTCGGGCGATATCTGAACTCGCTGCGCACAAAGCGCGACAGCATCCCCTCGCAGAAAGCTAACAGCTGACCCGCCAGCAGCGTCTCATCCGTGGCGTAGCCTTCGCCTTCGCGCATTCGCTTTTCCCGCAATACCTGGCGCAGCTGGGCTTCGATACGTTCGAAAAGCTGATTGATGCGCCCCTGCAGGCGGTCCTGTTCAAACATCAGCGCGTGGCCGGTGAGAATGCGCGTCAGCCCGGGATTGCGCTCGCCGAAGCCGAGGATCAGCAGCACGATCAGGCGCAGGCGCGCGGCGGTGTCTTTTTCATCGCTCAGGATCAGATTAATACGGGAGGTAAGGCTGTCTTCGATAAATTCGATCAGGCTATCGAACATTTTGGTTTTGCTGGGAAAGTGGCGATACAGCGCCGCTTCGGAAACGCCGACGGAGGCCGCCAGCTTTGCTGTGGTAATTCGCTGGCTCCCGTCGCTGGATTCAAGCATCAGCGCCAGAGACTGAAGTATTTCTTCGCGACGGTTCCTTTTCGCAGTTTGTTTTTCTGCCATGTTACAAAATACTCCTGAAAATAAGCACTTGCCGGGCTAACATCCACGCTACGGCCGCAAACGTCGCGTTTGCGGCAATGTTATAGCGTTATGACGAGGCGTGGAATGCGGTAACGGTTCTTATCGACGGCCGGAATGGCCAAAACCGCCTTCGCCACGGTCGGTGGCGTCAAAGGTTTCCACCAGGTTAAATTCGGCCTGAACTACCGGCACAAAGACCATCTGGGCGACGCGCTCGCCGGGTTCGATGGTGAAGCTCTGCTGGCCGCGGTTCCAGACGGATACCATCAGCTGGCCCTGGTAGTCAGAGTCGATCAGGCCGACCAGATTACCCAGCACGATGCCGTGTTTATGGCCAAGGCCGGAGCGTGGCAGAATCACCGCCGCCAGCGAGGGATCGGCGATGTGAACGGCAATGCCGGTTGGCAGCAGCGTCGTGGTGCCCGGCGCAAGCTCTACGGCGTCATCAAGACAGGCGCGCAGGTCAAGCCCGGCGGAGCCGGCGGTGGCATAGGTCGGCAGCGGAAACTGGTTGCCGACACGCGGGTCCAGAATTTTAACGTCGATTTTTTTCATCATAACGGGCTACGATCTCGTCGAGTAATAATTGGCCAAGGAGTGCTTTTCGCTCAAGCGGTAAGACTTTATCTCCATCCTGCCAGAAAAGGTGTAAAGCGTTGCTGTCGCTGTTAAAACCCTGCGTCGAAAGCGAAACGTCGTTTGCGCAGATCAGATCGAGGTTTTTACGGATACGCTTTTGCCGGGCGTATTCTTCCACATTATTTGTTTCCGCAGCAAACCCAACGACGTAGGGCCGGTTGTCCGTAAGCGCGGCGACGCCGGCGATAATGTCCGGGTTTTTGACCATTTTTACTGTTAATTCATCGCCCTGGGTCGCCTGTTTTTTTATTTTTTCACCGGCGACGGCGGCCGCGCGGTAGTCCGCCACCGCCGCGCAGCCGATAAAAATATGCTGCTGCTGAACGGCGGATCGCACCGCCGCTTCCATCTCCAGCGCTGTCATCACGTCGATACGCCGCACGGCGGGCGGAGTCGGCAGCGCTACCGGACCGGAGACCAGCGTGACGCTGGCACCGCGCCGGGCGGCGGCGGCGGCAATGGCGAAGCCCATTTTGCCCGAGCTGTGGTTGGAGATATAGCGTACCGGATCGAGCGGTTCCCGGGTGGGGCCTGCGGTAATCATGATGTTGAGGTGCTGCAAATCGTTGACAGAGGTGAAATGTGCCACCGCCCTGTCCACGATCGTTAAGGGATCCAGCATACGGCCGGGGCCAATATCGCCGCACGCCTGGCTGCCGCTGTCCGGCCCCCAGATAAGCAGCCCACGAGAGGCCAGCACGCTAAGGTTGTGCTGCGTCGCGGCGGCGCGGTACATCTGCTGGTTCATGGCCGGCAGCACCGCGACCGGAGCGGGCGTCGCCAGGCAGATCGTCGAAACCAGATCGTTGGCCATGCCGGCGGCGACGCGGGCGATCAGGTCCGCCGTGGCGGGGGCGAGAATAACCAGATCGGCCCATTTCCCCAGCTCGATGTGGCCCATGGCGGCTTCGGCCGCCGGGTCAAGCAGGCTGTCGGCAACGGGATAACCCGACACTGCCTGCAGGCTCAGAGGGGTAATAAACGCTTTTGCCGCTTCGGTCATTGCCACGCGGACGTCGGCACCGCGTTCGCGCAGGCGACGTACCAGCTCGGGGGTCTTGTAGGCGGCAATGCCGCCGCTGACGCCGAGAACGATTTTTTTACCGGCCAGGCTCATGTTGATCTTTCCTGTTGGGGGACACCAGAAGGCGGCTATTTTATCACAATCCGTCCTTTGTCGTGCTTTTGCCCGGCCCCGTTTTGCGAGGCGCTACGCAGGCGCGACGGCCGGGCGTCGCGCCTTGTGCCGGGCTGTGCCACTATGCGCTCTGCATAAGGAGGTGACCTGATGGACAAAACGGAGCATTTGCTACCGAGGGAAAAAATGCTGGCCCAGGGGATCGACGCGCTGTCCGACGTCGAGCTGCTGGCGCTGTTTTTGCGCACCGGGTCGCGGGGCAAAGATGTCTTTACCCTGGCCCGGGAGCTGCTGGCGCATTTCGGCTCCCTTTACGGCCTGCTGACGGCGGATTTTTCGCAGTTTGTCTCGCTGCCCGGCATCGGCGTGGCGAAGTACGCGCAGATTAAGGGGATCGCCGAGCTGGCCAGGCGCTACTATGACGTGCGAATCATGGAGGAAAGCCCGCTGCTGAGTCCGGAAATGACCCGGGCTTTTCTGCGCAGCCAGTTTGCCGGCGAGGAGCGGGAGATCTTTCTGGTGATCTTTCTGGATGCGCAGCATCGGGTTATCCGACACAGCCGGCTTTTTTCCGGCACGCTCAGCCACGTTGAGGTGCATCCGCGTGAAATCGTCCGGGAGGCGATAAAAATGAACGCCTCGGCGCTGATCCTTGCCCATAATCACCCCTCGGGGTGTGCAGAGCCGAGCAAAGCGGATAAACTCATCACCGAGCGTGTGGTGAAATGCTGTCAGTTCATGGATGTCCGGGTGCTCGACCACCTCGTGATTGGCCGGGGCGAATACGTTTCTTTTGCCGAGCGCGGCTGGATTTAGCCTGATTTGCGCGATCCACCGGGATCTTTGTCTGTTCGGGACTTGAGCACATCGCCGACACAGCGTATACTACGCCACCTTTGAGAATCTCGGGTTTGGCATTTGGGCCTGGCAATCGGGAGTTCACACTGAACTAGCGACAACCAGGCTGAGAAGCCTGACGAGGCGCCAATACCCCATACGAAGCTCGAGCTAATTTGATTTTTGGAGAATAGACATGTCCCGAGTCTGCCAAGTTACTGGCAAGCGTCCGGTGACCGGTAACAACCGTTCCCACGCACTGAACGCGACTAAACGCCGTTTCCTGCCTAACCTGCACTCTCACCGTTTCTGGGTTGAGAGCGAGAAGCGTTTTGTCACCCTGCGCGTATCTGCTAAAGGTATGCGTGTTATTGATAAGAAAGGCATCGATACAGTTCTGTCCGAACTGCGTGCCCGTGGCGAAAAGTACTAAGTACTTAGAGGAAATAAATCATGGCTAAAGGTATTCGTGAGAAAATCAAGCTGGTTTCTTCTGCTGGTACTGGTCACTTCTATACCACCACGAAGAACAAGCGTACTAAGCCGGAAAAACTGGAACTGAAAAAGTTCGATCCGGTTATCCGTCAGCACGTACTCTACAAAGAAGCGAAAATTAAATAATTGTCGCTTTGATGTAACAAAAACCCTGCCCCGGCGGGGTTTTTTGTTTTCTGGCCGTCCCCATATTAGGCTGTGTCCCTTAACCGTTCGTGAGCGTCGCTGGCGGTCATTCAGGTCCGGGGCAAGGCGCGAGCCGTAAAGTCTGGTTATTCCAGATGCACGGCGAGCAACGCAGCAGCGGAGCTGAATGGCCCCAGCCCTGCGGGACGCGAGCCAGAAGCGCGTACTCTGTGTTGTCGGGCTTGAACGTAGTTCACTACGTCCTGCGCCCTCCGCCTTGATTACGCGCTTGTGGCTCAGCGTCGACGCCACGCCCGGTTAAGGGACACAGCCTTGAGAGAGTTCACACCCCGGAGACGCTATGCCAGAATTACCTGAAGTTGAAACCAGCCGCCGCGGCATTGAGCCGCACCTGGCTGGCGCAACCATCCTCCATGCCGTCGTGCGCAACGGTCGCCTGCGCTGGCCGGTTTCCGAAGAGATCTACCGCCTGAGCGATGTGCCGGTGCTGAGCGTGCGCCGCCGCGCCAAGTACCTGCTGCTGGAGCTGCCGGACGGCTGGATCATTATTCATCTGGGCATGTCGGGCAGCCTGCGCATCCTGACGGAGGAGCTGCCGGCGGAAAAGCACGACCACGTCGATCTGGTGATGAGCAACGGCAAGGTGCTGCGCTATACCGATCCCCGCCGCTTCGGTGCCTGGCTGTGGACGGCCTCGCTGGAAGGGCACAACGTGCTGGCGCATCTTGGCCCAGAGCCGCTGGACGATGCTTTTAACGGCGCTTACCTGCAGCAGAAATGCGCAAAGAAGAAGACGGCGATCAAGCCCTGGCTGATGGATAACCGGCTGGTGGTGGGCGTCGGGAATATCTACGCCAGCGAGTCGCTGTTTGCGGCGGGTATCCACCCCGATCGTCTGGCCTCGTCGCTGTCGCTGGCCGAATGCGAACTGCTGGCGCGCGTGATTAAGGCGGTGCTGCTGCGCTCCATCGAGCAGGGCGGCACCACCCTGAAGGACTTTCTGCAAAGCGACGGCAGGCCGGGCTACTTTGCCCAGCAGCTGCAGGTGTACGGGCGGAAAGGCGAGCCGTGTCGGGTCTGCGGGACGCCGATAAGCGCGGCGAAGCACGCCCAGCGGGCGACGTTTTACTGTCGGCAGTGCCAGAAGTAGCGGTCCGGATTAGCCGAGCTTCTTCAGCAGCGCCTGGTGTACATTCGCGGGCAGAAAGTGAGAGACATCGCCCTGATGGCGCGCCACCTCTTTCACCAGCGAGGAGGAGATAAACGACCACTCTTGGGAGGGCATCAGAAAAACGCTTTCCAGCTCCGGCATCAGGTGGCGGTTCATATGCGCCAGCTGCATTTCGTATTCAAAGTCGGCCACCGCCCGCAGGCCGCGTATCAGGATATTCACCCGCTGGGCGCGGGCAAAGTTCGCCATCAGATCGCTGAAGCCCAGCACCTCCACGTTATCCAGATGCGCCGTTGCGCGCCGGGCCAGCGCAACGCGCTCCTCCAGGGGAAACAGCGGTTTTTTGCCGGGGCTGGCGGCAATGGCCAGAATGATGCTGTCGAACATCGTCGCGGCGCGGCTGACAATATCCATATGACCATTGGTAATGGGATCGAAGGTTCCCGGATAAATCGCCCGTTTTTGCATAGCGGCCTCAATGCGTTTTCGGTGGCAGGTAGGGTTCCAGCAGCTGTAGCAGACGCTGCAGCGCGCCCTGATTCTGGTAGAGCACTTCAACAGCATGACGGCCGTAGAAGTTACGATAGTCGGCGTCGGTGAGCAGGGAGGCCACTTCTTTTGACAGGGAACCGGCGTCGGTAATGGTAATCAGCCCGTTCGCCTGCTCCAGACGGGTGCAGATATCCTTAAAGTTAAAGGTGTGCGGACCCATCAATACCGGAATGGCATGCGCCGCGGCCTCCAGTGGGTTATGTCCGCCGCGCTCGACCAGCGAGCCGCCGACAAAGGCGAGGTCCGCAATACCGTACAGCAGCATCAGTTCGCCCATCGTATCGCCGACCACCACCTGGGTGTCGGCGGTGGGCACCGCGCCGGAGGAGCGTGTTGTATAGCTTAGCCCCGCCGCGCGCACAAGGTTAATGGCGTCCGGGAAGCGTTCGGGATGGCGGGGCACCAGAATCAGCAGCAGATCCGGGAACTGTTGCAGCAGCGTCTGGTGGGCGCTGATAACCTCGCTCTCTTCGCCGTCGTGGGTGCTGGTGGCGATCCACACCGGGCGATGCGGAGCCCACTGACGACGCAGAGTCACCGCTTTCGCCGCCAGCTGGGGCGTTACCGAGATGTCGAACTTTAGGCTGCCGGTGATGGTAACCTGGCCGTTCTTCGCGCCCAGCGTCACAAAGCGCGCGCCATCCTCTTCATTTTGCGCCGCGATCAGCGTAATACGTTGCAGCAGGCGGCGAACAAACTTACCCAGCTTTGCGTAACCGGCCGCCGAGCGGGCGGAAAGCCGCGCGTTGGCGATAACCAACGGGATGCGGCGCTGGTGCAGCGCGGCGATCAGGTTCGGCCACAGCTCGGTTTCCATAATTAGCACCAGCTTCGGATCAACCTTATTCAGGAAGCGATGAAGGGCGTCGGGAAGATCGTAAGGCAGATAAACATGCTGGACGTCATTGCCGAACGCTGACTGTACGCGCTCAGAGCCGGTGGGCGTCATGGTGGTGACCGTAATCGGCAGATCCGGATAGCGGTGGCGCAGCGCGCGAACTAAAGGAATGGCCGCCAGCGTTTCCCCGACCGAAACGGAGTGCAGCATAATCCCGCCGGGCTTCAGGGGATGGCGATAAAATCCGTAGCGCTCGCCCCAGCGTTTTCGGTAGGCCGGGGCCTTACGTCCGCGCACCCAAAGCCGTATCCAGATCAGAGGCTGAATAAGGTAGAGAAGGGCGGTGTAAAGCAATTCGAGCATAGTAAATAGCTGTCTTATGGACGTGCTGGGGATTCTATGTATTTAGTCAGGGCTTTACCATTACTTTTCCTGTTTTTGACTCAAATCGCCCCTGATACCGCTACGCCAGGCGGATAGTTATCGTTTTTTTGTATTTTTATGCGATCTATTGAAACTTGCCGGCCCAATCGCCGCAAATGGGAAGGCGACGGCGCGGAAAAAAAGAGAATGTAATTTTATTTGTTTGATTTTAAAGGTTAAAAAATTGGTTTTGTTTGAAATTTATTCGGATCGGATCGCGACGAAAGAAGTGATACACTAGCGCGTCAAAGTCAGTGCGGTATCAGTATTCAGGTAGCTGTAGAGCCTGGGGCGGTAGCGTGCTTTTTTCTGCTTATTGTTACCGGACCAACACACTAAAAGAGCCGCTTGTGGAAAAGCCATTTCGAAAAATTCTGGTCATTAAGATGCGCTTTCACGGGGATATGTTATTAACCACCCCTGTTATCAGTACGCTAAAGCAGAATTACCCGGACGCCGATATCGATCTGCTGCTTTATCAGGATACGATCCCTATTTTATCCGAAAACCCTGAAATTAATGCCCTTTATGGCATCAGCAATAAACGTGTCGGCGTGCTGGAGAAAATAAAAAACGCCTTTTCGCTGATCGGAACGCTGCGCGCTAACCGCTACGACCTGGTGATTAATCTGACCGACCAGTGGATTGTCGCTTTTATCGTGCGCTGTCTCGGCGCGCGGATGAAAATTTCGCAGGATTTCGCTAACCGGCAGTCGGCGTTCTGGAAAAAGAGTTTTACCCATCTGGTGCCTTATTCCGGAGAGCACGTCGTGGAGCGAACCCTCTCTGCGCTGCAGCCGCTGGGGCTTCAACGCTATGTGACCGAAACGACCATGAGCTATCTTCCCGAACACCGGGAGAAAATGCGTCAGCAGCTGCGTCAGCTCGGCGTAACCCGCCAGTACGTGGTGATTCAACCCACCGCAAGGCAGCCGTTTAAGTGCTGGGATAATGATAAGTTTTCTCGCGTTATTGATGCACTGGAAAGCCGCGGCTATCAGGTCGTGCTGACTTCCGGCCCCTCGGCGGAAGATCTGGCCTGCGTTGACGATATCGCCCGTGGTTGTAAAAGCCGGCCGGTTACGGGTCTGGCCGGAAAAACCCGTTTCCCGGAGCTGGCGGCGCTGATCGATCGCGCCGCGCTCTTTATCGGCGTTGATTCCGCCCCGGGTCATATCGCCGCGGCGGTGAAAACGCCGGTGATCTGCCTGTTTGGCGCTACCGACCATGTGTTCTGGCGTCCCTGGACCGATGATATTATTCAGTTTTGGGCGGGTGACTATCAGCCGATGCCAAAGCGGCATGAGCGCGATCGCAGCAAGAAATACCTTTCCGTTATTCCCGCTGAGGATGTGATTGCCGCGACGGAAAAAATGCTGCCGCAGGCGGCGCAGGTGATAGATATGGGTGCGCCGCAATGATCGTTGCTTTCTGTTTGTATAAATATTTTCCGTTTGGCGGCCTGCAGCGAGATTTTATGCGCATCGCGCAAACGGTCGCCGGGCGGGGGCATCAGGTCCGGGTCTATACCCAGTCCTGGGAAGGCGAATGTCCCGATATTTTTGAACTGATCCGGGTTCCGGTAAGGTCGCGTACCAACCACGGGCGTAACGCCGAGTATCACGCCTGGGTTCAGGCGCACCTGCGCGAACATCCCGTCGATCGGGTAGTCGGCTTCAACAAGATGCCGGGGCTGGATGTCTACTATGCCGCCGACGTCTGCTACGCCGAAAAGGTGGCGCAGGAGAAAGGCTTCTTTTATCGCCTGACGTCGCGTTATCGCCATTACGCGGCCTTTGAGCGCGCAACCTTCGAACAGGGTCAATCAACGCAGCTGCTGATGCTGACGGATAAGCAGATCGCTGATTTCCAGAAGCATTATCAGACGGAGGCCGGGCGTTTTCATATTCTGCCGCCGGGCATCTATCCGGACCGCAAATACAGCCAGCAGATCCCCAACGCCCGGGCGATCTTTCGCCAGAAAAACGGTATCGGCGAGCAGCAAAATCTGCTGCTGCAGGTTGGTTCAGACTTTACCCGCAAAGGCGTGGATCGTTCGATCGAGGCGCTGGCGTCGCTGCCGGAAGCCCTGCGTCATAATACGCTGCTGTTTGTGGTGGGGCAGGATCGGCCGAAAAAGTTTGCCGCGCTGGCGGAAAAGCGCGGCGTGCGCGCAAACGTGCAGTTCTTTTCCGGACGGAACGATGTCGCGGAGCTAATGGCTGCCGCAGATTTACTGCTGCATCCCGCTTACCAGGAGGCGGCGGGTATCGTGCTGCTGGAGGCGATTGTTGCAGGTTTACCCGTCCTGACCACCGCCGTCTGCGGCTATGCTCACTATATTGTCAGCGCCAACGGCGGCGCGGCGCTGGCGGAGCCCTTCCGCCAGGAAGCGCTGAATGAGATTTTACGCAAGGCGCTGGCGCAGCCCTCCCTGCGCTCCGCGTGGGCGGAAAACGCGCGGCATTATGCGGATACCCAGGACTTGTACAGTTTGCCGGAGAAAGCGGCGGACATCATAACAGGTGGTTTGGATGGTTGAGCTGAAAGAGCCGTTGGCCACGCTATGGCGCGGTAAGGATGCGTTTGCAGAAGTGAAAACGCTGCAGGGCGAAGTATTTCGCGAGCTGGAAACCCGCCGCACGCTGCGTTTTGAGCTGGCCGATAAGAGCTACTTCCTGAAATGGCATCGCGGTACGTCGCTTAAAGAGATCGTAAAAAACCTGCTCTCTTTACGCATGCCCGTGCTGGGGGCCGATCGGGAGTGGAACGCGATTCACCGGCTCCATGAGCTGGGCGTGGATACGATGCGCGGGGTTGGGTTTGGTGAAAAGGGGCTGAATCCGCTGACCAGGACATCCTTTATTATCACCGAAGATCTGACGCCGACCGTCAGTCTGGAAGAGTATTGTGCGGACTGGGCGAGCCGGCCGCCGGAAGTAAAAGCGAAGCGGGCGATCGTAAAGCGCGTGGCGACGATGGTGCGTAATATGCACGCCGGGGGCGTTAACCACCGCGACTGCTATATCTGCCACTTTCTGCTGCATCTGCCCTTTTCGGGCCGGGAAGACGATCTGAAAATTTCCGTTATCGACCTGCATCGGGCGCAGATCCGTGCAAAAGTGCCGCGCCGCTGGAGAGATAAGGATCTGATCGGCCTCTATTTCTCTTCGATGAATATCGGCCTGACGCAGCGGGATATATGGCGGTTTATGCGGGTCTATTTTGCCCTGCCTCTGCATGAAATTATGCGCAGGGAAGAGCAGCTTATTGCGCAGGCGGCAGATAAAGCAGAGAAAATTAAAGCGCGAACCCTGCGGAAAAATCTCTGATGACTGAAGGCGGTCTTGCCGGCTGCCAGCCCTGCCGTCGGCCGGCGCTGTGAGCGGTGACCCGAACCCATCCGGCTGCTGGCCGGGCGATCGGCTGAAGCCCGAAGGGTATTAAAAAATTTCTCTGGAAAGGTTTTTCTCTATGAAAATAGCGTTTATTGGTGAAGCGCTTTCGGGTTTTGGCGGCATGGAGACCGTGATCGGCGACGTGATAGATAAGCTGCGCGCCGATCCGCGGCAGATCCAGTGCGAGATGTTCTTTTTTTGCCGTAATGACAGCATGGATAAGGCCTGGCTCAGGGATATCCGCTATACGTGCTCTTTTTCTAATATTAAGCTGACGCCGCTACGCAGGGCCAGACATGTTCATGCGTTCAGCAAATGGCTGAAGCAGAACGGTCCCGATATTATCATCTGCATTGACGTTATTTCCTGCTGGTATGCCCATAAAGCGCGGCAGAAATCGGGAGTTAATAGCGTTATTTTTGCCTGGCCGCATTTCTCTCTGGAGCATAAAAAACATGCGGAATGTGTTACCTGGGCGGATTATCATCTGGCTATCAGCAGCGGCATTGCCCGGCAGATGGCCGCGCGCGGCGTGGATGAACAACGCATTAGCCTGGTCTATAATCCCGTTGCGGTGAAATCAACGATAATTCCCGCACCTGCGCCCGGCGAGCCTGCCGTTTTCCTTTACGTTGGCCGCATGAAGTTTGAGGGGCAGAAGAGAATTAAAGATCTTCTCGATGGCGTATCCCGGTTAAAAGGGGAGTGGCGGCTGCACGTTATTGGCGATGGTTCGGATTTCGAAAAATGCCGGCACTATGGGCAGACGCTGGGCATTGCGCGCAATATTACCTGGCACGGCTGGCAGGCAGCGCCCTGGCAGGTTGTGGAAAATGATATCCGCAACGTCTCTGCGCTGCTGCTAACCTCCTCGTTTGAAGGGTTTGGGATGGCGATACTGGAGGCCATGTCGTATGGCATCCCCTGCGTCAGCTCAGACTGTGTCTCCGGGCCGCGGGATATGATTCAGCCGGGGGTGAACGGCGAACTCTACCCTCCCGGCGATGTCGGGCGCTTTGCCGCGCGACTTAATGCGATTAGCGCGGGTGAGCTGACCTTTGATCATCGTCAGATACCGAAAACCATTACTAAATTTTACGACGATAACTATTTTCAAAATTTGCAGGCCGCGATTTTTTCTAAAATTGAAAAGTGAATGCTATGACCCAGAAATACTTTGATGAGAAAGTTATTTGCCAGACGTTGGACTATAACTATAGCGCAGGGGGGGATAGCGAAAAATTTCACATAGCCTTCGGTATTGATAAAAATTTCCTTTTTGGCTGCGGCGTCTCTGTTGCCTCAATACTGCTGGCTAACCCCGACGCGGCCCTGGCCTTTCACGTTTTTACCGACTACTTTAGCGATGAAGACAGGGGGCGCTTTGAGGCGCTGGCTAAGCAATATCGTACGCAGATCGTTGTCTATTTAGTGGATTGCGAGCAGCTTAAATCGCTGCCCAGTACGAAAAACTGGTCCTATGCTACCTATTTTCGCTTTATCATCGCGGATTACTTTGCCGGAAAAACGACCAAAGTGCTCTACCTGGATGCGGATATCGCCTGTAAAGGAAGCATTGAGGCGCTTATTGAACTGACGTTTTCCGACACTGAAATCGCGGCGGTGGTGGCGGAAGGTGAAGCCGGCTGGTGGGAGAAGCGCGCGGTGAGTCTGGCGACCCCCGGTCTGTCAAAAGGCTATTTTAATGCCGGCTTTTTATTGATCAATATTCCTCAGTGGGCCGCAGAAAATATCTCCGGAAAGGCGATAGACATGCTGCGGGATCCGCAGGCGATGCGCCGTATTACGCATCTTGACCAGGATGTATTAAATATTCTACTGGTGGGCAAGTCCCGGTTCATAGATAAAAAATATAATACGCAGTTCAGTATTAACTATGAGTTAAAAAAAGATACGGTTAATCCCGTTAATAATAATACCGTCTTTATTCACTACATCGGGCCGACGAAGCCCTGGCACAGCTGGGGCCTGTACCCCATCGCCCAAAGCTTTTTACAGGCGAAAAAAGGGTCTCCCTGGCATGACGTTGCGCTTCTGACGCCAAAAAACAGCCATCAGCTGCGCTACGCGGCAAAACATATGTTTAATCAAAACAGATACTTTTCTGGCATACTTACTTATTTAAAATATTTTTTAAGTAAAATCTTTAAATAAGAATAATGATAGGTGATGTAGTGGACTCATTTCCTGAAATAGAGATAACCGAGTACAGCATTTTTGACGGACGCGATAGCGACTGTGGCAACACCTTAAATATCTCTTACGGGATCGATGAAAATTATCTCGACGGCGTGGGCGTGTCAATTGCCTCCGTGCTTTTGCATAATAATATCGACGTCGCGTTCCACGTTATCTGCGATCGCTATAGCCAGGATTTTATTAAGAAAGTTGCCGAACTGGCCGTTCAGTTTCACGTAAAAATCTCTCTGTATACGATTAACGTTACCTGTCTGGCGGTGCTTCCCCGCACCGAAGTCTGGTCACGGGCCATGTATTTCAGGCTGTTTGCTTTCGATTATCTCAGCAGTAAAATTGAACGCCTGCTTTATTTAGATGCCGATGTTATTTGTAAAGGCCCGCTGGATCTTTTACTCCAGCTTGATTTGACGGATAACGTTGCGGCGGTGGTGAAAGATGTCGAGTCTATTCAGAATAGGGTTGACGACAGATTAAGCGCCTATCATCTTCAGGGACGCTATTTTAACTCCGGCGTGGTTCTGGTGAACCTGAGCGCATGGAAAAAGGATGCCTTAACGGCGAAGGCTCTGGCATTGCTGACCGCGGATAATAGCTCACTTACTTTTAAATATCCGGATCAGGATGTGCTGAATATCCTGTTGAGCGAGCGGGTCATTTATTTACCCCGCGAGTATAATACGATTTATACGTTAAAAAGCGAACTAAGGGACAAAACTCACCGAAAGTATCTGGAACTGATTAACGACGAGACGAAACTTATTCATTATACCGGTGCGACGAAGCCCTGGCACGCCTGGGCGATCTATCCCTCTGCGGTGTATTATAAAAAGGCTTTACAGCAGTCGCCGTGGCGAGCGTGCCCTGCTAAACAAGCAAAAACGCTCGTTGAGTTTAAAAAGCGATATAAGCATCTCCTGGTTCAACGCCGGTATATTGCCGGACTGGCCGCCGGCCTGGCTTATCTCCGCCGGAAACTGTTCTCTCACTAATCGTGCTTTCTGTACTTAACATTATGATCATTAAAAAGAAAATTAATCGCTTTACCGTTTTTGTAAAAGATGACGGTGAAAAATATATTGAAATATTTAATAACTTTTTAAATAATAGCCTGAAGGTGCTGAAGGTATTTCGTAATATCGATGATACCAGGGTGGTGCTAATTGATACGGCCTATGGGAAATTTATTTTAAAGGTGTTTCACCCACGGGTTAAAAACACGGAGCGTTTTCTGAAGTCGATGGTAAAAGGGGATTACTATGAAAACCTTTTTTATCAGACCCATCGCGTGCGGCAGGAGGGATTCGACGCCTTAAACGACTTCTATCTGCTTGCGGAGATAAAAACGCTCCGCTACGTGCATACCTATATCATGCTGATTGAATATATCGAAGGCGTAGAGCTTGCCGACATGGCGGAAATTGGGCCTGAGGTGAAAGAGAAGCTGCATCAGTCAATCCTTTCTTTGCACCGACACGGGATGGTATCCGGGGATCCACATAAAGGTAACTTTATATTACAGGGCGATAAAATACGCATCATTGATTTGTCCGGAAAACGACCTTCACGGCAACGGATGGCAAAGGACAGATTGGATCTGGAACGCCATTATGGTATTGAAAATTCAACAAAAGATTTAGGTTTCTGGCTGCTGATTTATAAGAAAAAATTGCGTAATTTCTTGCGGCGTCTTAAGGGTAAAAACGTGCGCTAGTCTGGCTTACCGCGGTGAAGGCATTGCTATTGTTAGTGAATGATGCAAGAATGTTTTTGCCTGTTTTTTAGTCAGTTTGGCGCTATCAATTTGTTTCCCGTCAAAAATGTAAACATGAATAATACCCTCAAAAATTGCACATGATGTTAAGTTGCATGACAAACATACAGGTTTTATATGAGTGACGTGAACTTTATAACTCGCTCCGGTGTTCAGCAACTTATTGCAAACCGAACATCTGATAACGCGATTATCTTTTTGTCGGGGCCCACGTCCCGCAATACTCCGCTTTCGCTGCTGCGCAGTAATGACGTTTTGACCGTAAACGGAGCGGCCGAGTACCTGCTGGACCACGGTATTACCCCCTTTATCTATGTGCTCACCGACGCGCGTTTTCTGCTTCAGCGCCGGGAAGATTTCTACCGCTTCAGCCGCAGCAGTAAATATACTTTTGTAAATACAGACGTTTACGAGGCGGCGTCCGAAGAAGATAAGCAGTACCTGCGCACCCATTGCTCTATTCTTCGTGCCTTTTATAAGCGTGAAAAGGGCGGTGTCTTTAAGAAGCTGAGGCTGGAACTGTTATCCAGATGGCATAAGAAGCTGCTGATTCAGGTTCCGCTCTCGAGGCGCGGCAGGCTGGTCGGTTTTTGTAAGGACATCAGTCTGGGCTATTGTTCATGCCATACTGTAGCCTATACCGCTATGCAAATTGCCTATTCGCTGGAGTATGACAATATCATCTGCTCCGGGCTGGACATTACCGGAAGCTGCTCGCGTTTTTACGATGAGAGCAATAATCCTATGCCCTCTGAGCTAAGTAAGGATCTGGTTAAAATTCTTCCCTTCTTTAAATTTATGCGCGATCGGGTTGAAGACCTGCGTATTTATAATTTATCCGATGATACCGCCATTAGCTACGATATTATTCCGCATATTAAGGTTAAGGACGTGGCAAATCTTGCGCGAAAAAGAGATGTGTTAACCAATACGCTGGATCTCCGCGATCGGGCAGACTATTTTATTGGCTAATTCATTTGAAAGTTATTCTATCCGGTAATCAGTATGCGCTTAGGCTCGTTCCACAAGAAAAAAAGATATTATATAAATAAAATCAAAACCAATGTGTTGTCTTTATTTCTTAGAAAAAGAGAAGTCAGCGAACTTCATTCTCCGCTCATTAAAACCTGCCTGCTTGTACATAATAACGGCAAAATCGGTGACTTAATTGTTTTAAGCTCGCTGTATCGGGAGCTGGAGCAGCGTGGCGTAAAACTTTCCATTGTTACCAACGGGGCGGGCAGAGCATTTCTGTCAGGCAACAAGAAAATCCACCAGTTTTATATAAAAAAATCCAATAAATTAAGAGATATCATAGCGTTGTGCGCTCAGCTGCGCGCCCAGCCGTTCGATCTGGTGCTGGATCCTTTTGAGACCATGCCCTCCTTTGTTCACAGCCTGCTGTTATTCAGCGTGCGGGCGCAGCATATTCTTGGCTTCGATAAGTGCTACAGGCGATATTATACAACCTATCATCCCCATGATGAGGGCCTGACCAGACATATGTGTACCCGGGCAAATGAGATTTTCAGCCAGCTGTACGGTGCCGCCGGGTCTACGTTTGATAATCGCTACTATGTTCCCTTACCGGAAGAGGTTGAGGCGAAAATTATCGACTTTTTAGGCGAGTCGCAGGTGATTATTATTAATCCTCTGGGGGCCAAGAAAATTTGTCGGTTAACGTCAGCGCAGATCTCCGCTATCTATGATCAGGTAAAAGAGAGTATGCCGGGCTACCGTATTCTCTTCACCGGGCTGCCGGCCGATCTGCGGTCAATCGATCTTCCGCATATTGAAACGCTGCCGTTTGGCGAATTTAATTACACCGTTGCGCTGACCAAACATAGCCGGTTTGTCATTTCGGTGGATACCGCTCTGGTGCATATTGCCTCCGCTTTTGAAATTCCTACCCTTGCGTTATATCCCAACGCACGTCATCCCACCTATCCCTCTCATTTAATCTGGTCGCCAAATAATCGTCATGCCATTCAAATTGTCTCCCCAGGCTGTACCGTTAAAGATATCAGCCCGGAGGTTCTGCGCGACGCCGTTGACGCGCTGTTCAGCAAGTCGGTGAAGCCGTCTCCTTCCGCTTCGCGCGGCGCTGAGTCAGAGGCGGGTTAACGACAAGGCTGCCCGCGAGCAGCCTGCGCCTGAACGTCACGATATGGCCCTGTCGGTCCTGTTTGTCTTGATAAACAGTATCAGCACGATGCCGGTGATCATAATAATGGGAATGCTGCGCGACCAGATGATGACATCGCTCAACCCGGTGCCAATCACGGCCAGCGTAAGGGCAAAAAGCCCCAGCGAACGGTGGCGGTAAACGGTAAAGAACAGCGCGATATAAAATAACAGGGTGGACAGAATACCGGCCAGCCCCTTCAGGGACGCCGCCTCAATAAATTCATTGTGCAGATGAACATTACTGAACTCCAGCGCGCCCTGCAGATAGGGGTGCTCGGTGGCCAGCGCCTGCATACGCGCGCCGCGCTCATCGGCGGAGCGAAAAGCCAGCGGAGCTTCCCTGAAAATATCAAAGCCAATCTCGTACATTGCCAGCCGGGCACCCAGAGAGCTGTGGCTGTTATTGTTACTGCTGTAGTTGGTGAAATCCGCAAGACCTTCGTGATAGCGATGATAAATGGGCTTGCTGAACAGGGCGACAAGCGCAACCAGCAGAATAAAAAAGCCGACAACCGAAAAGAAAAGCTTCTTCGGGGACTTTAAATAGCTGCTGGTTAAGGCGATCGCGCAAATAATCGGGAACATCAGCAGGGTGGAGCGCGTCTGGGTCAGCATCAGCGCATAATAGACGGCAATAATGTTCAGCAGAAAGAGAAGGGGATGGTTGCGCCGGGTATAGAGGATTGACACCGCGCTGATAATGCCCACCAGCATGATCGAATAGGCGGCACCGGTGGCGCTACCGATACCAAAGTCGATGCGCTCTAACCCCGTGGCGGTTTTAACAGAGTAAGCGTAGCCGGCGATAATAAATGAGACCGCGTACAGAATATAAAACGGCGTCTCTCTGTTTAGCCTGATCTTTGAACTCAGCACCAGCAGGGTTAAAAAAGTGCCAAACAGAAAAATCTTTGCCGTATTCAGATAGCCATGGTACGTCGCCCGGAAAGGGGAGTGATCCACCTTGAATGCGGAATACCATATAAGATCCACCGCGCCAACGATCAGTATGGCGAGGGGCAGCAGCCAGTGCTGGCTACTGAAGCTTCGGGGCTTTCCGCGTAGCAGCAGCGCCAGCAGACCCGCAATGGCGGTAATAGTATACAGCTTCATCGCGAGATTATTATCTATCAGGGCGACGAGCATCGTGGCGAAGCAGAGAACGTAGGTCACCATCTCCAGCGCGGTCGATGATTTTTGGCAATATAACGTCCAGGGTTCAGAGCGGTGTAAGGCGGGCATGGATTTACCTTCAGGATAATGATGATAATACGTTGTGGACCGAATCAGCCGATAACAGGGCTAATTTATTCTCCGGCGAACGACACGCTATCTGGTTATTCCCGTAACCGCCAATCAGCCCCGGATCCGTGGGACCATATAACGTAATATTTGGCCGATCGAGTGCGGCGGTCAGATGGCTTAAGCCGGTGTCAACCGACACCACGAATTTTGCCCCGGCGAGCACCCGGGCCACCTCTTCAAGAGTCATACGCGGCAGGACATCAACATAATCGAAACCTTCCGCCAGCCTTCTGGCTCTCGCCTCTTCATGGGGCGCTCCCCAGGGGAGGGCAATCCGTAGCCCTGATTCGCCCAGCAGGCCGATTAGCTGCCGCCAGTTTGCCTCCGGCCAGTGCTTATCGTCCCGGGTGGTGGCGTGCAAAAATACCGCGTACTCACCGGCGGCTGGACGCTGATGCAAAAAATGTCGGGCGATAGCGTAATCACCCGGCGTCTGCGGTTTAGCGTAGCCCAGGCTTTTGGCAAACAGCTCCCGGGTTCGCTCGACGGCGTGCTGCTGCCGGGCAATATGGTGCCGACGATTATAGAACAGGGTCGCCAGCGGCTCACGGGCGGTTTGCCAGTCCATGCCGTGCTTGACGCCCCGCGCATGGCGCGTTACCAGCGCGGCGCTTTTTACCAGCCCCTGCGCGTCGATAACGGCATCATAGCGCTCTGCCCGCACGGCCTGACGAAACGCCCTGCGTTCCGCTTTCACCGGCGCAGAAAACCAGGCCCTGCGCCAGCGGCGGATCGCTACCGGGATCGTCCGGGCGACCGCTTCATGCCATGAGGGGATCTGGGCAAAGCCTTCCTCAACCACCCAGTCAAAGCGAATACCCGGCACCGCCTGCTGCGCGTCGGTGAGGGCGGGCAGCGTATGCAGGACGTCGCCCATCGAGGAGGTTTTCACGATCAGTACCCGCATGCGTTATCCTTCTTCGCTCAGCAGCAGCTCATGAAGCTCCTGCAGCACGCGCTGCGGCGTTATGTCGATCAGGCTCTGATGATACCCCTCCGCCCCGTCGCCCTTGCGCACCTTATGATAGCCGCTAATCAGGCGAATCACGCGCGCCTTATGGGAAAGGGGCGGTGTAAAGTCAGGGCTGCTCGGGCCGTAAAGAGCGATCAGCGGGCGGTGCAGCGCGGCGGCAATGTGCATCAGGCCGGAATCATTGGTGACGATGGCCCGGCAGGCGGCGATGAGAATTACCGCCTGATCGAGCTGGGTTTCGCCCGCCAGATTGCGGCACCACGCCTGCTGCTCGTCGCTCAGCGCGGCCAGAATCTCATTGCCGGCCTCGCGATCCTTCGCCGAGCCAAACAGCACGATCTGGTGGCCCTCGTCGATAAGCTGCTTTGCCAGCTCCGCGTAGTGGTAGTGCGGCCAGCGCTTGGCCGGGCCAAACTCAGCGCCGGGGCAGAAGCCGATTGTCGGCCGTTCATCGCTCAGGGAGAAGGCGTGGCGGGTCAGCGATTTTTCGCCTTCGCTCACCTGCAACTGGGGCCAGAGCAGCGGCTGGGGCAGATCTTTTGCCGAGCGCATGACCCCTTTGTCCCAGGCCAGCGCCACGTAACGCTCGACCATTAGCGGCCAGGCGGACTTGTCGAGCACCCGGACGTCGTTAAGCAGGCCATAGCGCATCTCGCCGCGCCAGCCGGTACGATGTGGGATCGCGGCAAAGAAGGGTACCAGCGCGGATTTAAAGGAGTTAGGCAGCACCAGGGCACGGTCGTAGCGCTTTTCACGCAGGCTGCGGCCCAGCCTGCGGCGCTCGCCGATCTGCAACGCTCCGTGGCCCAGCGGCATAGGGATCGCCTCGTTGACCTCCGGCATTCGCGACAGCAGCGGACGGCACCATGCGGGGGCCATGACGTCGATTATCGCCTGGGGATAGCGCGCCCTGAGCGTGCGGTACAGGCTTTGCGACATCATCATGTCACCCACCCACGACGGGCCGATCACCAAAATTCTCATTCACTTCATCCTTCAGGCTGTCTCTGTATTGGCTGCGAAATATCGGGCCTGTCTCCAGGCCGCGTTAAGCGATTGCCGACAGGCTGGCGACTCCGGCGGCATACTGTGGCTGCCGCAGAGGCCTCTGGCTGTGGTCTGGATAAGATTAAGCTTTTACCGCGCCGTCGCGGTTCAGCCAGGCCATGTACTCCGCCACCCCTTCGGCCACGGTCCTGAACGGCTTGTCATAGCCCGCGGCGCGCAGCCGGGTCAAATCCGCCTGGGTAAACGCCTGATAGCGGCCCTTTAGCTTTTCCGGGAACGGGATATATTCAATTTCGCTTTTATTGTGGTAGGCCAGCGCGGCGTCCGCCACGGCCTGGAAGGACTCGGCGCGGCCGGTTCCGAGGTTAAAGATGCCGGAAACCCCGTTCTCCATAAACCACAGGTTTACTGCCGCCACGTCGCCGACGTAGACAAAATCGCGCTTAAAGTTTTCGCTGCCTTCGAACAGCTTCGGCGTCTCGCCGTTGTTAAGCTGGGTGTTGAGATGGAAAGCGACGCTCGCCATGCTGCCCTTGTGGCCTTCACGCGGCCCATAGACGTTGAAGTAGCGGAAGCCGACCACCTGCGAGTTGGCTTCCGGCAGGATCTGGCGTACATATTCATCAAACAGGAACTTTGAGTAGCCGTAAACATTCAGCGGCTTTTCATATTCGCGGGACTCGATAAAGTCCGCGGTGCGTCCACCGTAGGTGGCGGCGGAAGAGGCATACAGGAACGGAATTTCGCGCTCCAGGCAGTAGTGCAGCAGCTCTTTGGAGTACTGATAGTTGTTTTCCATCATGTACTTGCCGTCCCACTCGGTTGTGGAAGAGCACGCGCCTTCATGGAAGATCGCGTCGATATCGCCGAACTCTTCCCCGGCCATAATCTGGATCAGGAAGTCTTCCTTATCCATATAGTCGGCGATATTCAGGTCCACCAGGTTGACGAACTTGGTGCCGTCTTTCAGGTTGTCCACCACCAGAATATCGGTAATGCCTTTATCATTCAGGGACTTAACGATATTGCTGCCGATAAAGCCCGCGCCGCCGGTAACGATGATCATAACTGTAACCTTCGAATTATGGAGTCAGAGACAATCTCAGACACGAATGCCTCTTATCATATCACTACCTGCGGCGGGCTTCAGCCATTCACCGGATGCGCCCCGTAGGTACACGTGATTTATCCTGCATTTTGGAGAAGTGGTAATGCGTCATCTCGTATCGGCGCGTAGGGTTAGGTAAGATGTGCTGAAATTTGCCCAGTCTGGAGAATCGCAATGCGTGGGGATTTTTATAAGCAGTTAACCAACGATCTGGAAACCGCCCGGGCGGAAGGGTTGTTCAAGGAAGAGCGCATTATCACATCCGCCCAGCAGGCGGATATTACCGTGGCCGATGGAAGCCAGGTTATCAACTTTTGCGCCAACAACTATCTGGGCCTGGCGAACCACCCCGAGCTGATCGCGGCGGCGAAGGCGGGAATGGATTCTCACGGTTTTGGTATGGCTTCGGTGCGCTTTATCTGCGGCACCCAGGACAGCCATAAGCGGCTGGAGCAGAAGCTGGCGGCGTTTCTCGGTATGGAAGACGCCATTCTTTACTCCTCCTGCTTTGACGCCAACGGCGGCCTGTTCGAAACGCTGCTGGGGGCTGAGGATGCGATTATTTCCGATGCCCTGAACCACGCCTCCATTATCGACGGGGTGCGGCTGTGTAAAGCGAAGCGCTTCCGCTACGCCAACAACGATATGCAAGAGCTGGAGGCGCGCCTGAAGGAGGCGCGGACCGCGGGTGCCCGCCACGTGCTGATCGCCACCGACGGCGTGTTCTCGATGGACGGCGTTATCGCCAACCTTAAGGGCGTCTGCGATCTGGCCGATAAGTATGACGCGCTGGTGATGGTTGATGACTCCCACGCCGTCGGCTTTGTCGGGGAAAACGGTCGCGGCTCCCATGAATATTGTGAGGTGATGGGGCGCGTGGACATTATCACCGGTACGCTGGGCAAAGCGCTGGGTGGTGCCTCCGGCGGCTATACCGCCGCGCGTAAAGAGGTGGTGGAGTGGCTGCGCCAGCGCTCCCGCCCCTACCTGTTCTCTAACTCTCTGGCACCGGCCATAGTGGCGGCCTCCCTCCGGGTGCTGGAGATGGTGGAGGCGGGCGGCGAGCTGCGCGATCGCCTGTGGGCCAACGCGCGTCAGTTTCGCGAGCAGATGTCGGCGGCGGGCTTCACCCTCGCAGGTGCCGATCACGCCATTATTCCGGTGATGCTGGGTGACGCGGTGGTTGCGCAGGACTTCGCCCGCGAGCTGCAGAAAGCGGGCATTTATGTTACCGGCTTCTTCTATCCGGTGGTGCCGAAAGGCCAGGCGCGTATCCGCACCCAGATGTCCGCGGCGCACACCCCTGAGCAGATTACACGGGCGGTTGCGGCTTTCGTGCGTATTGGTAAACAACTTGGCGTCATTGCCTGAGGACGTAAGATGAAAGCGTTATCCAAACTGAAAGCGGAAGAAGGCATCTGGATGACCGACGTACCGGAACCGGAGGTTGGTCACAACGATCTGCTGATTAAAATCCGTAAAACGGCCATCTGCGGCACTGACGTACATATTTACAACTGGGATGAGTGGTCGCAAAAAACCATTCCGGTGCCGATGGTGGTTGGACACGAATATGTGGGCGAGGTGGTCGGTATTGGCCAGGAGGTCAAAGGTTTTAAAATCGGTGACCGGGTTTCTGGCGAAGGCCACATCACCTGCGGGTACTGCCGCAACTGCCGGGCCGGGCGTACTCATCTGTGCCGCAATACCACGGGCGTGGGCGTTAACCGGCCGGGCTGCTTTGCCGAGTATTTAGTCATTCCGGCCTTTAACGCCTTTAAGATCCCGGACAATATCCCCGACGATTTAGCCTCTATTTTCGACCCGTTCGGCAACGCGGTGCATACCGCGCTGTCGTTCGATCTGGTCGGGGAAGATGTGCTGGTTTCCGGTGCCGGTCCGATCGGCATCATGGCGGCGGCGGTGGCGAAGCACGTCGGTGCCCGCAACGTGGTGATCACCGACGTTAACGAATACCGGCTCGACCTGGCGCGAAAAATGGGCGTTACCCGCGCGGTTAACGTGGCTAACGAGAGCCTGAGCGAGGTGATGCATGCGCTGGGCATGACCGAAGGGTTTGACGTGGGGCTGGAGATGTCCGGCGCGCCGCCGGCGTTTCGCACCATGCTGGACACCATGAACCACGGCGGCCGTATTGCGATGCTTGGCATTCCGCCGTCGGATATGGCCATCGACTGGACGAAGGTGATCTTCAAGGGGCTGTTTATTAAAGGTATCTATGGTCGTGAGATGTTTGAGACCTGGTACAAAATGGCGGCGCTGATCCAGTCCGGACTGGATCTGTCGCCGATAATCACCCACCGCTTCTCCATCGATGAGTTCCAGAAGGGCTTTGACGCTATGCGTTCAGGCCAGTCGGGCAAGGTGATTCTGAGCTGGGATTAACCCTAAAACGGGGCGGATTTTCCGGCCCGTTTAACCCGGAGGTCGCGGGCCGACTCCGGCGGCGCTTACTCTTTGCCGGTGCGCGTGGTCTGCGACGCGCCGGCGTTGCCCCAGCCCTGCCACTGCTGGCGGAACCAGACGACCAGCGCGCTCTGCCCGACGCTGTCGCTCAGGACGCTGAAGACGCGGTCGGCGTAAACCGGCTCCGGCGGTTTCTTCGCTTTGCACATCTTCACCCCGCGGAACGGTTTGCGCGGCGTACTGCCGGCGGTAGCGCTTTTTGGCGGCGTCTGGTCTGGCCGGGAGGTATCAATCTGCGGCTCGTTGAGCAGGCTCCCCGGGCGCACCAGCGTAATATCCGGCGGCAGGTTATAGAGCATCTGCTGCAGCACGCGCACCGTTGAAGGATGGGGATGACCGATAGCAATGGCGGAGCCGTTGCGGCGCGCAAGATCGACCGCCCGGTTAAACTGACGGCGAATATCCGCGTCGTTTTGCGTATCGTCGAGAAACACTTTGCGCTTGATGACCTTTACGCCGGTGCCCGAGGCCGCGCGCATCGACTGGCTGTTGCCGATGGTCATGCTGTCCAGAAACCAGAGGTCGTAATGGACCAGCGCCTGCATCACCTTCTGCATACCGAACAGGCTGGAGGTCATTGCGCTGCCCATATGGTTATTCAGGCCGACGGCGTACGGCACCTTGTCGACCGCTTCGCGAATAATCCGCTCGATCTCGCTGCTGCTCATTTCCGGGCGCAGGGTGTCTTTTTCCAGCGGCTGCTTGCTCAGGGGGGCCATCGGCAGATGGATCAGCACCTCGTGCCCGCCGCTATGGGCTTTCGTTGCCATTTCACGGGCGTGGGGAGCGTTGGGCAGGACGGCGACGGCGACGGCGGACGGCATCGCCAGCACCTGGTTTTCATTGTGCGGCCGGTAGCCGAAGTCGTCGATAACGATGGCCAGCCTGCCGGCGAAAACGGGAGCGGTGAGCGTCAGCAGGCTGGCCAGCAGCAGGAGGAGGCGACGGGACTGAGGCAAAACTTATCTTCCCAACCACGGCTGTGGATTAACGGCCTGTCCCTGGCGACGAATTTCGAAATAGAGCGAAGGTCTGCCCTGACCGCCGCTGCTGCCGACCAGCGCGATGGGCTGCCCGGCGCGAACCTGGGTGCCGACGCTGACCAGCGCGCTCTGATTATAGCCGTAAAGGCTCATATCGCCTTTTCCGTGCTCCACCACCACCACCAGCCCGTAGCCCTGCAGCCAGTCGGCGAGGATCACCCGGCCGTCGGCGATGGCCCTGACCTCGGTGCCTTCGGAGGCACCGATAACCATCCCCTTCCAACGTAGTTCACCCTGCAGCTGTTCGCCATAGCGATGCAGAGTCGGGCCGCGGACCGGCCAGTACGCCTGGCCGCGGGGGGAGCCCAGCCCGCCGGTGCGCGACATCAGCGACTTCTCGCTTTCGGTCGGCTTATAAGTCGTACCTTTGCGGCTGGCCTCTTTCTGACGTTCGCGCACGGCTTCCGCCTCGCGCGCTTCGCGTTCGGCCCGGGCCTTAGCGGCGGCCTCGGCGCGGGCGATGCTGTTGCGCAGCCGGGATTCGTTGGCGCGCAGCTCGCTCAACTGCTGCTGGCCTTCGGAAATGGAGGATTCGAGCCGGGTAAGGGTTTTCTTGCGTTCGCTGCGCGCCTGCTCCAGCTTCTCCTGCTGGGCCTTTTGCTCGTAGAGCAGCGTCTGCTGCTGGCTCTGCTTCTCTTCCAGATCGGCCCGGCGGGTGGCGACCTCTTCGCGGGTCTGCCGCAGCTCGGTAATCGCCTGCTGGCGGGCCTGGTTCAGATAGCCGAAGTAGGCCTGCAGACGCTGGCCGCGCTGGCTCTCTTCACCGCTGAGGATCAGCTGGATACCGGTATGTTCGCCCTGACGAAACGCCGCGTCCAGCTGCGCGGCGAGGCTGCGCTCCTGGCTGGCCTTCTGCTGCTCCAGCCTGGCGATGGCGGCGTTCATTTCATCGATCTGCTTATTCAACTGGGCGAGGGTGTTCTGGGTTTCACGAAGCTGGCGCGCCGCGGCGGAGATTGCCACCTCCTGCGCCTTAAGCTGCACAAGCAGTTCGGCCCGCTGCCGCTGCTGCTGGCGCACCGCGCGCTCTTTGGCGGCGATATCCGCCTGAATGGATTTGAGCCGATCGCGCTCGTCCGCGTGGCTGGAGAAGGCGCACAGCAATACGCCAGCGCTGACCACGCTGGCGTAAATTAAGGGCCTGACTGAAAACCTGCGCGGTTTCACGGCCCGTGTCACGCTATTTTTCGCCTTTCCCCTCATGGGGAGGGATTATTTCACGATGAACAGCGGCTGACCAGTCATCTCTTGCGGGATTTCCATCCCCATCAGCGACAGCATGGTCGGTGCGATATCGGAAAGCTTGCCGCCCTCGACCGCCTGCACTTTTTTATCGCCGACGTAGATCAGCGGCACCGGGAGGTTGGTGTGGGCGGTGTGCGCCTGGCCGGTGGCCGGATCGCGCATCTGCTCGGCGTTGCCGTGATCGGCGGTGATCAGCAGCTGTCCGCCTACGGACTCTACCGCCCGGGTGACCTGCTCAACGCAGCGATCCAGCGCCTCAACCGCCCTGACGGCCGCGTCCATCACGCCGGTGTGGCCAACCATGTCACCGTTCGGGTAGTTACAGATAATGGTGTCGTATTTGCCGCTGACGATTGCCGCAACCAGCTTCTCGGTCAGCTCGGCGGAGCTCATCTCCGGCTGCAGGTCGTAGGTGGCGACCTTCGGTGAGTCGATCAGGATACGATCTTCGCCGGTGAACGGCTCTTCCACGCCGCCGTTAAAGAAGAAGGTCACGTGGGCATATTTTTCGGTTTCGGAGATGCGCAGCTGGGTTTTATCGTTTTTCGCCATCCACTCGCCGAAGGTGTTGGCCAGCGATGCGGGCGGCCAGGCGACGGCGGTTTTAATGTCGGCGGCGTATTCGGTCAGCATGATGAAGTTCAGGTTAACCACCTTCTTACGGGCAAAGCCGTCGAAGTCGGCGTTAACGAAGGCGCGGGTGATTTCACGGGCGCGGTCGGCGCGGAAGTTCATGAAAATCAGCGTGTCGCCATCCTCCATTGCCGCGTCGGCCTCGCCTGCGGCGCGGATGACGGTAGCCTGGACGAACTCGTCGTTTTCATCGCGCGCGTAGGCCGCCTGCAGGCCGGCAACGGCGGTGTCGGCCTGGAATGCGCCCTGCGCCAGGGTCATCAGGTCGTAGGCTTTTTCAACGCGATCCCAGCGGTTGTCGCGGTCCATGGCGTAGTAGCGGCCAATAATGGAGGCGATGCGGCCCTTGCCCAGCGCGGCGAATTTGTCGGCAAATTTTTTCAGCGAAGCCTCGGCGCTGCGCGGCGGCGTATCGCGGCCGTCGAGGAAGGCGTGCAGATAGATTTTTTCCGCGCCGCGTTCGGCGGCCAGCTCAACCATTGCCATAATATGGTCTTCATGGCTATGCACGCCGCCTGCGGAGAGCAGACCCATAATGTGAACCGCCTTGCCGGCGTTTTTCGCCTGGTCTACCGCGCCGGTCAGCACCGGATTAGCAAAGAACGTGCGGTCCTTAATTTCAACGTCCAGGCGCGTCAGATCCTGATAGACGATGCGCCCTGCGCCCAGGTTAACGTGGCCGACCTCCGAGTTGCCCATCTGGCGGTCCGGCAGGCCCACTTCCAGGCCGGAAGCGTCGATCAGGGTATGGGGGCGATTTGCCCACAGGGCGTCCATTACCGGCGTTCTGGCGCTAAAAATGGCGTTATCCTGCTGCTCTTCCCGATAGCCATAGCCATCCAGAATCACCAGTACCATAGGTTTTTTAGTAACCGACATTGCGACAACCTCACACTCAAGAGTCAAAATAATTGCGTAATTTTACTACAGCTGAATCGATAAAACAGCCGCAGAAGATCAAATAAAAGGGATGGGCCAGCCCGGAGGCGGCGCTTACTTTGCGCTTTTTTTTCGCCGCGCCCCGCAAAAATGCAATCCGATGCACGCGCTGGCTGTATTTGCGCCATCGCGCAGGTATACTCCTTCCCTGGTTTTTTAATTACTCAGTCGGGAGTTGTTACCCCCCATGCAAGAAATAATGCAATTTGTTGGCCGCCATCCGATACTGTGTATTGCCTGGATTGCGCTACTGGCGGCGGTATTGTTTACCACGTTTAAGGGCCTGACCTCGAAGGTTAGGGTTATCACGCGCGGCGAAGCGACGCGCCTTATCAACAAAGAAGACGCCGTGGTCGTGGATTTACGCCAGCGTGACGACTTCCGCAGGGGTCATATTGCCGGTGCCACTAACCTGCTGCCGGCCGATGTTAAAGCCAATAACCTGGGTGAACTCGATAAGCATAAAAACAAGCCGATTATCGTCGTCGACGGCTCCGGCATGCAGTGCCAGGAGTCGGCGAGCGCGCTGTTTAAAGCGGGATATGAAAGGGTTTTTGTGCTGAAAGATGGCATAGCCGGCTGGAGCGGAGAGAATCTGCCGCTGGTGCGCGGTAAATAATTTACCCGCCGTTTTTCACGCTCAGAGGCGCAGGCTACGGCGAACCCTCCCGGTGGCTAAGTCTCCGGGAAGGGGCCAATATGCTGCTCGTTCGCAGCATGAAATTCATCGGGTAAAGAATAGGGGAGCAAAGTCATGGCCAACATCGAGATCTACACCAAAGCGACCTGTCCGTTTTGCCATCGCGCGAAGGCGCTGTTAAACAGCAAGGGCGTCAGCTTTCAGGAGCTGCCCATCGACGGCGACGCCGCAAAACGCGAAGAGATGATCAGGCGCAGCGGCCGTACCACGGTTCCGCAAATTTTTATTGATGCGCAGCATATTGGCGGCTGTGACGATCTGCATGCATTGGACGCGCGTGGTGAGTTGGATCCTCTGCTGAACTGACGTCGCGCCGGCATTACGTTTTACTTAAGGACAACACTAAAGGGTTTTATACATGTCAGAACAAAACAACACCGAAATGGCTTTCCAGATCCAGCGTATTTATACCAAGGATGTCTCTTTCGAAGCGCCGAACGCGCCGCACGTTTTTCAGAAAGACTGGCAGCCAGAGGTTAAACTTGATCTGGATACGGCGTCCACCCAGCTGGCGGACGGCGTATTCGAAGTGGTGCTGCGCGTAACCGTAACGGCTTCGCTGGATGAAGAGACGGCGTTCCTGTGCGAAGTTCAGCAGGGCGGTATTTTCTCTATCAGCGGTATTGAAGGAACCCAGATGGCGCACTGCCTCGGCGCATACTGCCCGAACATTCTGTTCCCGTATGCCCGCGAGTGCATCACCAGCCTGGTTTCACGCGGCACGTTCCCACAGCTGAACCTGGCACCGGTTAATTTTGATGCGCTGTTTATGAACTACTTACAGCAGCAGGCTGGCGAAGGTACTGAAGAACATCAGGATGCCTGATGACCCCACGTAATGCGTCAATGACTGTGATCGGTGCCGGCTCGTACGGCACCGCTCTTGCCATCACCTTGGCGAGAAACGGCCACCAGGTTGTCCTCTGGGGCCACGATCCGCACCATATTGCAACCCTTGAGCGCGACCGCTGCAACGTTGCGTTTCTTCCGGATGCCCCTTTTCCCGATTCGCTCTCTCTGGAGAGCGACCTTGCCAGCGCGCTGGCGGCCAGCCGCAATATTCTGGTGGTGGTGCCAAGCCATGTGTTTGGCGACGTGCTGCGTCAAATCAGGCCGCTGATGCGCGCCGATGCGCGTCTGGTGTGGGCGACCAAAGGGCTGGAGGCCGAAACCGGCCGCCTGCTGCAGGACGTGGCCCGCGAAGCGCTGGGCGACGCGATTCCGCTGGCGGTTATTTCCGGCCCTACCTTTGCCAAAGAGCTGGCGGCGGGTCTGCCGACGGCGATCTCGCTGGCCTCTCCCGATGAAACCTTTGCCGACGATCTGCAGCAGCTGCTGCACTGCGGGAAGAGTTTTCGCGTCTACAGCAACCCCGACTTTATCGGCGTCCAGCTGGGCGGTGCGGTAAAGAACGTTATTGCGATTGGCGCGGGTATGTCCGACGGCATCGGCTTTGGGGCCAACGCGCGTACCGCGCTGATTACCCGCGGACTGACCGAAATGTCACGCCTGGGGGCGGCGCTGGGTGCCGATCCGACCACCTTTATGGGCATGGCAGGGCTTGGCGATCTGGTGCTGACCTGTACCGATAACCAGTCGCGCAACCGCCGTTTCGGCATGATGCTCGGCCAGGGGATGGACGTGCAGGGCGCGCAGGACAAGATAGGCCAGGTGGTGGAAGGTTACCGCAATACCAAAGAGGTTCGTGAGCTGGCGCACCGTTACGGCGTTGAAATGCCCATTACCGAGGAAATTTATCAGGTATTGTATTGCGGAAAAAATGCGCGCGAGGCAGCATTAACCCTGTTGGGACGCGCTCGCAGGGATGAGCTGAGCCGTGGTTAATCGCAGGGAGCGATCTGAATAAAGCGCCGGTCCGCAAAGAACGGGCCGGCTATAAGTCTGGAGTCAGCAATGCCGTGTCAGGAACTGGATCTCGTCTGGAACAATATTAAAGCCGAAGCTCGCGCGCTGGCAGAGTGTGAGCCTATGCTGGCCAGTTTTTATCACGCAACGCTGCTTAAGCATGAAAATCTCGGCAGTGCGCTGAGCTACATGCTGGCCAATAAGCTGGCCTCGCCGATCATGCCCGCTATCGCTATTCGGGAAGTGGTGGAGGAGGCCTACGCCGCCGACCCGGAGATGATCGCCTCGGCCGCCTGCGATATTCAGGCGGTGCGTACCCGCGATCCGGCGGTGGATAAATACTCCACTCCGCTTCTCTATCTGAAGGGGTTCCACGCCCTGCAGGCCTATCGCATCGGCCACTGGCTGTGGAACCAGGGCCGCCGCGCGCTGGCTATTTTCCTGCAGAACCAGGTTTCCGTCAGCTTCCAGGTGGATATCCACCCGGCGGCGAAGATTGGCCGCGGGATCATGCTCGATCACGCTACCGGCATCGTGGTCGGTGAAACGGCGGTGATCGAAAACGATGTCTCGATTCTGCAGTCGGTCACCCTTGGCGGCACCGGCAAAACCGGCGGCGATCGCCATCCGAAAATTCGTGAAGGGGTGATGATTGGCGCAGGCGCAAAGATCCTCGGCAATATTGAGGTCGGGCGCGGCGCGAAGATTGGCGCAGGTTCGGTGGTACTGCAGCCCGTTCCGCCCCATACGACCGCCGCGGGCGTGCCGGCGCGAATCGTCGGCAAGCCCGACAGCGAGAAGCCGTCAATGGATATGGATCAGCATTTCAACGGTATTCGCCATACGTTTGAGTGCGGCGACGGGATCTAATCTGCACCAGGGCGCTGCCCTCCGACAAACCTCAGCCACGTAATAAGGCACCAGCGTAGCCCAGCTGACGCCAGGCCTCGTACACCACCACCGACACCGCGTTAGATAAATTCATGCTGCGGCTGTCCGGCATCATCGGGATGCGAATTTTCTGCCCGGCGGGCAGGGCGTCAAGGATGGCGGGCGGCAGACCGCGCGTTTCCGGGCCAAATATCAGATAATCCCCCTGCTGATAGCTTACCGCGCTGTGGGCGGGGGTTCCCTTGGTGGTCAGGGCGAACAGGCGCGGCGGATTTTCCGCGGCGAGGAAGGCGGCGTAGTCCTCATGGCGCTGCACGGCGGCAAATTCGTGATAGTCCAGCCCCGCGCGCCGCAGGCGTTTATCGTCCCAGGCAAAGCCCATCGGCTCAATGATGTGCAGGCGAAAGCCGGTATTGGCGCAAAGGCGAATAATATTGCCGGTATTCGGCGGAATTTCAGGTTCGAATAAAACAATGTTAAGCATACTGCCCCCTTAGTGCGGGGCAGAATAACAGAAAGCGGCGGGATAATGCGACGTTCAGCGTTGCCGGCGGGGGGCGGCTCACGCCGCCGCCTGCCTTTACCCACAGCCTGAAGAATTAAGCCGTTAAGGGGCTTCGCTGTGGCAGAGATCTATTGCGAGGCGCGCGACAGCGATCCGCGGAGCTGGCGCGAACGGCTTTTCAATAGGCGTTTTATTATGAGACAGAGAGTTGCTTATTTTTGCCAAAGAAAGATATTTTTCTTTTCCCAGCCTTTCTGCTGCATACACCAGCGATAATAGTTTTCGCGGCTCTCTTCATTAACGTCCAGAACATAGCTACGAGTTTTTTGCCCCTGCAACTGCCAGCCGTAGGAATCGATATAGCATTTTTTATGTGCCTTCTTTTTATTTTTTTTATTATCCTCATCGTCACAGATTAAATTCGGCCGCTCATAGGTGGTCTCGGTGGCGATTTCATTTTTTATCGGTAGCTTTCTCAGGGCCTCGGTGTAGCATATTTCTTCGGCTTCCTGAAGGGTATAGTCACTCTTGCCAGCGGCCGGGATCCACTTTGATGTACAGCCGGAAAGCATGACCGCAAGAAGTAATAAATAAACTTTCATGGTGGTCTCTAATTCGTTTTTTTGCCGTAACCTTTAAAAGGTTAACGGGAAGGAAACTCGTCTGTAATCCGGATCGGGCCGCATCGCTCTGTCGGAACATCTGGCGCGCTCTGACGGATGCTCTGGCTTCCTGCTGCCTGCGAGGCAGTCCTGGTATCGCTCCAGCCTGCTGCGCTCATCGCCATGAATTTGCGGGCCTGAGGATATGGCCCCGGTATGACCCCCGTCGCCCGGAAACGGCGGACTGGTTGACGAGGTAAGATTTCCGCTGCCGCACCCCGCCAGCAACACGGTAAAAATAAGCGATAAGGGCGCTCTCATTCATATCTCCTTTTTATTGATCGTCATCTTCATAGCTTAAAATATCGCCAGGCTGACACCCTAAATGTTTGCAAAGCTGGTTGAGCGTCTCCAGACGAATCCCCTTGATTTTACCATTCTTCAGAAGAGACAGATTTTGTTCATTAATACCAACAAGCCTGGATAACTCTTTTGAGGTTATCCCTTTACGGGCAATCAGAACGGACAGGTTAACGGTTATTGTCATTCGCTGCTCTATATAATTAATTTATGATCGTCTGCCAGCTCTTTTGCACTGTTGAGGATGGCTGAAAAGGTATAAATCGCCAGGCCAATAATAAACGATCTTACCCCTTCTGCGCTGATACCGTACGACAGCGTCAATATTATTTTCCCCGCCGCCGTGAAGCTTAGCATCTGTAGCGTATCCTTAATCGATGGGAAGCAGGCATCGAATAAAATAAGAAAACTGTTTATCTTCAGGAGCGTTATATTGACTGTGTCCCAGAAGATTCCGCATTTGAAACGATAAAATATTACTGCTGCCAGTATTAACGCCCCATAGTAGGGAATGAAGCCCAGCAGATCAAGGAACAGGGTGGCGGCGTAAACCTTCCAGCCGCTGACGGAGTAGCCGTCCAGCTCCGGATAAAACTGGCGATAGCCAGCGTAAATATTCGGTAAAGCCTCGCCGGAAAACCATCCTTCCAGCTCTATCCATAGCTCAACCAGAGCGCTGGCGGCCAACAATATACAGACCAGCATGCACAGGTAACGAATACGAGCCGGTAGGGGTTTGCCGCTGCTTTCGAACGGCCATTGAAGTGGGGCGTTTTTCATCGTCTTTTCATTCCCTTTTGGTTGATGAAAATTATCGTATTACGATAATTTTTTATCGTCAAGCGATAATGCTGTGTGTAGAAAGCCCACGGATTTTACCGGCTTTTTTGGGGGATTTGATTTTTTATTGACTAACTCTTTGTATTTTAATGGAAATTTTAAGCTGTGCGCGGCTAAAACAAAAATGGCCGATTTGTCAGACAGATCGGCCATCAGGCGGGGAAGAGGCGGGCGTAAATTACGCCGCGTCGCCGTGGGACAGCGGTGCCAGCGCGGCGGGCAGGCTTTTGCCCAGCTCCTGTACCAGCGAGTCGCGGCTGATTTCGCTAATGGACTTCGCGCCGGTCAGGGTCATCGCCACCTTCATCTCTTTTTCAATCAGGTTCAGCAGGTTTGCCACCCCGGCCTGTCCCGCCGTCGCCAGCGCATAGAGATAAGCGCGGCCCAGCAGAACGGTGTCCGCGCCCAGGGCGATCATGCGTACCACGTCCAGGCCGTTGCGAATGCCGCTGTCCGCCAGAATAGCGATATCGCCTTTTACCGCGTCGGCAATGGCGGGCAGGGCGCGGGCCGAGGAGAGCACGCCGTCAAGCTGGCGGCCGCCGTGGTTGGAAACCACGATGCCATCCGCGCCGAAGCGCACCGCGTCCCGGGCGTCCTGCGGATCGAGTATCCCTTTGATAACCATTGGGCCGTCCCAGAATTCGCGGATCCACTCCAGGTCCTTCCAGGCGATGGAGGGATCGAAGTTGTTCGCCAGCCAGCCGATATAATCCTCCAGCCCGGTCGGCTTGCCAAGGTAAGCAGAGATATTGCCCAGATCGTGCGGGCGGCCGTTCAGGCCAACGTCCCACGCCCACTGGGGATGGGTTACCGCCTGCCAGTAGCGGCGCAGCGCCGCGTTTGGGCCGCTCATGCCGGAGTGGGCGTCGCGATAACGCGCGCCCGGGGTTGGCATATCGACGGTAAAGACCAGCGTCGAACAGCCCGCCGCCTTCGCCCGCTCCAGCGCGTTGCGCATAAAACCCCGGTCGCGCAGCACGTACAGCTGGAACCACATCGGGCGGCGGAGGGCGGGGGCCACCTCTTCAATGGGGCAGACGGAGACGGTGGAAAGCGTAAACGGGATGCCTTTCGCATCGGCGGCGGCCGCCGCCTGCACCTCACCGCGGCGGGCGTACATGCCGCACAGACCGACCGGAGCGAGGGCCACCGGCATCGACAGCTTCTCTTTAAACAGGGTGGTTTCCAGGCTCAGATCGGACATATTTTTCAGAACGCGCTGGCGCAGCGCCACTTCTGACAGATCCTCCACGTTGCGGCGCAGAGTATATTCCGCGTATGCCCCGCCGTCGATGTAGTGAAACAGGAAGGGGGGCAGGATGCGCCGGGCGGCGGCGCGATAATCGCTGGCTGCTGAAATAATCATGAGTTGTTCTCCCGGGGAAAATCGTCATGGTCGCCGGGCAGACGGGTGATACGCGCCTGGCGGGCCCGATCTTCATCAAATTGTTTAATGGTGGCGTGAACGAAGCTGAGGTGCGCCATCATCGCCCTGCGCGCGCCGTCGGCATTACCGCTCAGAATGGCCTCTATCACCGTCTGGTGCTGTTCCGTCAGCTTAGAAAATACCGGCGGAACGAGGTACATCCGCTGGCGGCTCTGCTTTACTGAAGACTGTAGCAGATCGAAAAAACCGCGCATGGTCTGCAGCAACACCACGTTGTGCGAGGCTTCGGCGATGGCCAGGTGAAGGCGGACATCGGCCTGCGAGGCGAGATCGGGGTCGTCGCTCAGCGTGGCGTCGAAGCAGAGCTTAATTTTTTCTTTATCGGCCCGGGAGGCGCGCATCGCGGCGTGCCAGGCGGTGCTGGCCTCAATGGCGTGGCGGGCTTCCAGAATATCGAAGCCATAGTCCGGGTCATCGGCCATCAGCGCCTTCAGGGGCTGGATGATATTCAGTTCGGACCACGCTTCATGCTGCCAGCGAACAAAGGTACCGCCGCCGCGGCGGCTTAACAGCAGGCCTTCGCTCACCAGCTTCGCCAGCGCCTCGCGCAGCGAGTTGCGCGAAACGCCAAGCTGTATCGCCAGCTGCCGCTCGGCGGGCAGCCTCATGCCCGCCTCCAGCCGCTGCTCTTTAATCAACGTCCGTATGCGGCAGGCAATCTCGTCGCAGAGGCGTCCGGGCATGGCCATTAAGGGATCATCCAGGTGAAAACCCTGGCCTGCAGGGTGGCAAGTGCTCCCACCATGCAGGTAAAAATCAGGCTGTGCTTAACGGTAAAGCGGAACAGGTCCGACTCCCTGCCGACCAGCCCCACCGCCGCGCTGGCGATGGCGATGGACTGGGGAGAGATCATCTTGCCGGTTACGCCGCCGGTGGTGTTTGTCGCCACCATCAGCACGTCGGAGACGCCGATTTGCTGGGCGGCCGTCGCCTGCAGCGCGGCAAACAGCGCGTTTGACGAGGTGTCCGAGCCGGTCAGGAATACGCCCAGCCAGCCGAGGAACGGTGAGAAAAAGGTGAAGGCGCTGCCGGTGTGCGCCAGCGCCAGGGCCAGCGTTGAGGAAAGCCCGGAATAGTTAGAGATAAAGGCGAACGCCAGCACCATGCCGATAGAGTAAATGGGCAGCGCCAGCTCCTTTAGCGTGTCGCCGAAGGTCCTGAGCGCCGCCGCGGGCCGCATTTTCAGCCAGATGACGGAGAGCAGCGCGGCAAACAGGATGGCGGTGCCGGTGGCGGAGAGCCAGTCGAATTTATACACCGCCGCCCAGGCCGTTGCTTGATTCACCACCGGCGGCATCCGGGCGACCAGCCCATCGAGAAACGGCACCGGTATGTTAACCACCGCGTCGTACAGCGCGCCGCCGGGAGCGAACAGCGCCTTAAAGGGCGGAACGCTCCACAGGGTGACGGTGGCGGTGAGAAACAGGAACGGTGACCAGGCGCGAATTATCTGCCCCGGCGTATAGCGCGCCTGCGTCAGCGGCTGGTTGGTATCCTTATCGGCAAAGCGGAAGATTCGCGTCGGCTGCCAGCGCTTCAGAAACAGGGTCAGGCAGACCAGTGATACCAGCGAGGAGATAATATCCGGCAGCTCCGGCCCGATAAAGTTAGCGCTGAGGTACTGCGTAACGGCAAATGAACCGCCGGCCACCAGCACGGCGGGCCAGGTCTCTTTAATGCCTCGCCAGCCGTCCATAATCGCCATGATCCAGAACAGCACGACAGGGGTCAGAAACGGCAGCTGGCGGCCCACCATCTGGCCGATAGTAAAGCTGTCCAGCCCGGTGACCTGCCCGGCGACCAGAATCGGAATGCCCATTGCGCCGAACGCCACCGGGGCGGTGTTGACGATCAGGCACAGGCCCGCGGCGTACAGCGGGTTGAAGCCCAGCCCCACCAGCAGCGCGGCGGTAATCGCCACCGGCGCGCCAAAGCCCGCGGCCCCTTCGAGAAAGGCTCCAAAGGAGAAGCCGACGATCAGCATCTGCAGGCGCTGGTCGGGGGTAATGGAAAGTATCGACGAGCGGATGATGTCAAACTGGCCGGTTTTCACCGAGATTTTATAGACGAATACCGCGGTGATAATAATCCAGGCGATCGGCCACAGCCCGTAAAAGAAGCCATACACCGCCGAGGCGAGGGCGCGATCCAGCGGCATTTTATAGAACATCAGGGCAACGGCCAGGGCGATCGCTACCGTCCATGAGGCGGCAACATAGCCCTTCAGCCGGAGCTTAATCAGCGCGAAGAAGAAGAAGAGAATCGGAAGCGAGGCGATCAGGCTGGAAAGCCAGATATTACCGGCCGGATCGTAGTGCTGTTGCCAGAGATGCATTGCAGGTCTCCTGAGGATCACCCGCTTCAGCGCGCGTTAGGCCTGCGCCCGACACAGCCTGGTTATGTAAAGGTGGTCCTGCCAATGAGTTGTTGTAGTGATAATGACAATGAATGGTTAATTAATTGTTGCATTGTGGCAAGCGCCTTGCGCTGGAAAACGCACGAACTGTGAACGGAAATTCAATTTTTATCATGTTTGGTAGGGCCAATTCATAAGCAGCGGTTAACCCATTGCGCCACCCCGACTGCAGAAAAATGGCTACCGCTCCGGCGTTTTCAGGGGAAAAAACGGGCAGGTTATCGATATATCGACCGGTAAAGACGGCCTTTTTGTATGCAAAACATTGCGGTTATGTTTATTTTTATTTGGTTTTATGTTTATGTAGTGTTTCAAATATCAAATTAATTCCATTGATTAAAAATTTTTTAGTTAAAACCGCGCATCTTATTTCGTAGCAAAAATTTTCTATTATGTTAATTTATGCGCATATCGTTTAACAGAAGATTACAAACGATCATTCGCTGATCAATAAATATTTCTACTGTATTTTTGCTTTTAGATGAGAAATTATTCTTAATAGCCTGGTTTAATTTAAACTTTATGCTGTGGCCAGCGCGATAACAATTGATCAATGTTTGATCGATTGATGATGGTGTGATTGAGTAAGTAAACTAATAGGTGACTAATTATATCGCTATCACCTAAAACAGGTTAAATTTGTTGATTTTATGTAAATAAAAATACAGCTTCAGAAAGTGCGCTTCTCCTGCAGGTTATGGACGTTAAATTGCAAATGCTTTACTATTTATTTCGCATCAGGCGAATTGATGCGGTGAAAGTTCCTGGTTCAGGGGCAAGCGTAGCGGTTATCTGTTTATTCAAACGCATCTAACTTTTTATATTCCTTACACCGCGTAAGGGATCTGGATTGTCATCATCGGGATGGACCCCCTTAATTAATGAGGTCACCTGTCCCGCCTCAGGTTATTCTTTTGACGGTATCTCGTGTCCTCATAAATTTTCTGAAGATTTATCTGTCAGTTATAAATTTAAAAGTGGAGTCATTTTCGAATGAAAATAAACAATGTGGCAAAAGCAATATTGGCGGCAAGCCTGGTTTTTTCTGCGCCAATGGTTTTCGCCGACGGCTCAGGCGTAAATACGTCTCTGGACAGCAGTGAGGGTACGCAAGGCTCCGGCGGCGTGGTAACCTTTCAGGGGAAAATAACGGAAGTTTCTTGCAACGTGACCACCGACTCCAAAAGTAAGCTGGTTGACCTCGGTGCCTGGGCGAAAAGTTATTTCGACGACCATGACGAAACGACCCGCCGCCAGTTCAAGATTAACGTTGAGGATTGCCCGGAGTCCGTTACCTCCGTCGCCGTGCTGTTTGACGGCACCAAAGACGCTCAGGACAGCACGCTTCTGAAGGTCACGCCCGGCGCGGATTCCGCAAGCGGCGTCGGCGTTAAGCTGCTGGAAGACGACGGCAGCACGCAGATTAAAATTGGTTCGGTCTCTAAATCTGTAGCGCCGGAAGCGGGCGGTACGGCCGAGCTGGCCTTTTATGCCGATTACACCAAAAATGGCGATGCTATTAAAGCGGGTGACGCCAGCGCGGTGTCCAACTTTTTAATGGTTTATAACTAATACTTTTCTCATTTGCCACCTCCAGGAATCATGATAATGAAATGCTTAACGGGTTTAGTGCTCTCATTTTTAATGATTGCTTCCTCCCCGGTATTAGCCGGGGTTGTTATGGGCGGAACGCGCGTCATCTATCCGCAAAATACCAGGGAGGTGGCGTTTTCCGTCACGAATATGGAAAATTCCACGCCTTATCTTATTCAGTCGTGGGTAGAAAATTACGATCGGCGGAATAAATCGCAGCCGCCTTTTATCGTTACTCCGCCGCTGTTCAGACTCGATCCGGAGCAAACCAATACGCTGCGTATTCGTTATACCGGGGCACCTTTACCCACCGATCGGGAATCAGTTTTTTGGCTCAACGTTAAATCCATATCGCCAAAGCCGAAGGACGGAAATAACGAACTGCAAATCAATATTAAGTCAAAGTTTAAAATATTTTTCCGTCCGACGGGGCTGGGTAACGGCGCGGAGACGGCCTGGAAAAAGCTGACCGTCTCGCGGACGGGTTCCGGGGTTACAATCAATAACCCTACCCCCTGGTACGTCTCTTTCCATAGCCTGAAGGTGGCGGGGAAATCCATTCCTGAGCCGGGCATGATTGGACCGGGAGAGCGTCGCGAGCTGCCAGGCCCGGCGACGGGTAACGTCACCTGGACTGCGATCAACGACTTTGGCGGCATCACGCCCTCCTTCTCACAGCACTACTGACGGTTATTTTTGCCCGGGTTTAGATGATGACTTTTCGATTACATCGTGAGGTCTCCGTCGGCATGCTGCTCATCTTATGCTATGCCCGGCCGGGGCTGACCGAAGATTATTTTGACCCCGCCGCGCTTGAGCTCTCTTCGTCTGCCCAGGAGAGGGCCGACCTGCGCTATTTTTCAGAGCAGGGTGGCCAGATGCCCGGAACCTGGGCGGTCACGATAGAGCTGAACGGGCACGAAGAGGGGACGGAAACGCTGACCTTCGTTGCCGTAAACGGCGACCTGCAGCCGGAGCTGAGCGTCGATCTGCTGGCGAAGCTGGGCGTTAACGTCGGCGTGGTGCCGGCCTTTTCGCGGCTGCATAAGGGCGAAACCTTTACCCGGATTGGCGACTTTATTCCTGCCGCCAAAGTGAAATACGATTTTTCGCAGCAGCGCCTGGCGCTGAGCATTCCCCAGGCGGCGATGAAAAATCGCTCCCGCGGCTACGTTCCCTCCTCCCAGTGGGACGATGGCATCACGGCCGGGTTTATCGACTATAACCTGACGGGAGCCACTGCCCACCGGCAGAGCGGCGACGGCACCTCCGCCTATCTGAGCCTGCGTAACGGCATCAACATCGGCCCGTGGCGGCTGCGCAATACCTCATCATTGAACTATAGCGAAACGGGCGGCAGCCGCTGGCAGTCGCAAAGCAGCTGGCTTTCTCGCGATCTGCGTGGGCTGAAAAGCCAGCTGCGGGTGGGGGATGCGTGGACGCCCGGTGAGATCTTCGACAGCGTAGGGTTTCGCGGCCTGCAGGTAGCCACAAGTGAAAGTATGCTGCCTGACAGCCAGCGCGGCTACGCGCCGACCGTGCGCGGCGTGGCGCACAGCTTTGCCCGGGTATCCGTTTCGCAGCATGGCTACGTCATTTATGAAACCTGGGTGGCCGCCGGCCCTTTTGTCATTAACGATCTGTTTCCCGGGGCCCAGAGCGGCGACCTGGAGGTGACCATCACCGAAAGCGACGGCACAAAGCGCACGTTCACCCAGCCCTATTCGGCGATCCCGTTTATGCTGCGCGAGGGGCGGTTCAAGTACAGCGTTAGCGTCGGGCGCTACCATTCCGGTGAGAGCGATGTGCATAACCCCAACTTCGTCGAGACTACCTTTTTTTACGGCCTGCCGGGCCAGATGACGCTCTACGGCGGCGGGCGCGGGGCAGATAACTATCAGGCGATAGCGCTGGGACTGGGCCGCAGCTTTGGCGAATTCGGCTCCATCGGCATCGATGACACGCTGGCCAAAAGCCGCCTGCCGGACGGCGATAAGGCCCTCGGCCAGGCGTGGCGTCTGCAGTACCAGAAAGATTTTACCTCTACCGGCACCGCCTTCAGCCTGGCCAGCTACCGCTACGCCACGCGCAATTTCTATGAGTTCGGTGAGCTTAATCAGGCGGATGACAGCCAGCTGCGCAGAAATAACCGGCGCAGCCGATCGCAACTGACGATGACCCAGTCATTAGGTGATATGGGGAGCCTCAGCGTGTCGGCGTGGATGCAGGACTACTGGCATACCGCCGGTGAGGACAAAACTATCCACCTCGGCTGGTATACCAGCTGGCGTGGCGTTACGGTGGGGCTGGGCTATTACTATACCGATTCGGCGGTAACACGGGACCCTGAGCGAACCGTCTCGTTCAATGTCAATATTCCGCTGGGTAAATGGCTGCCTGACAGCTCCGTCAGCTATTTTTTCAACCAGAGCAACCGTGGGATCGCCACCCAGCAGGTGTCGCTTAACGGCACGGCGCTGGCGGATCGTAGCCTGAGCTATAACCTCCAGCAGGGCCTCTCCGGCGGGGGCCAGCAGCAGAGCACCAGCCTGGGCGTGCAGTACAGCGGCGGCTACGGCAACGCCAGCGTCGGTTACGACCAGAGCGGCGGCACCCGTAATATCAGCCTCGGCCTGTCCGGAGGGGTACTGGCGACGCGGTATGGCGTGACCTTTAGCCAGCCGCTCAGCGATACGGTGGCGCTGCTGCGCGTGCCGGGGGCGAAGAACGTATCGCCGGAGGGCTTCAGCAGCATCCATACCGACAGCCGGGGCTACGCGGTGATCCCCTCTGTCTCCGCGTATCGCAAAAATACGCTGACGCTGAATACGGAAACGCTCTCTGAAAACGCCGACGTCGAGCAGAGCGGGAGGATCGTGATCCCCACCAGCGGCGCGGTGGTGCTGGCCGATTACAAAACGCATATCGGCTATCGCGTGCTGTTCTCATTACGCTATAAGGGGGCGCCGCTACCCTTTGGCGCAACGGCCGGAGTAATCGAAAACCCCGGTAGCGAAGGAATGGTCGCCGACGGCGGCGAGGCCTACCTGAGCGGCGTGCCGGAGCGCGGTACGCTGCGCGTGCGCTGGAATAAGAATGGGATGAAGATCGTCTGCCAGGCACCCTTTACCCTTTCCGCCGCCCATACCGCACCGGGGATAGCCACCCTCTCCCTGGACTGCCAATAAGGAATCATATGCGTAACTTATTCAATCGGGTTGTTCAAAGCGGTCTGCTGGCGCTGCTGGGCGTACTGAGCTTTCACGCTCATGCGGAGAGTGCATCCTGCCGGGTTACCCGCGATCAGTGGGTGGTTCAGGTGCCCTATACCTTAGGCTACGCGCCTGGAGCCGCCGACTGGAGCCAGATTACCGCCCCGTTTTTATCCACCGGCGCAGACTTTTTCAGCTGCAGCGGCGGGCGTGACGGCTATCGCAGCCTCGGTTTTATCAGTGCCGACGGCGCGGTCGGCAGCGTGGCGGCGGAGGATGGCTCGACGCGCTACGTTTATAAAACGCAGGTAGACGGCATCGGCTATGCGCTGGGGATACGGGAGCAACAGTACTGCGGCGGCGACGGCCCGCGCTATATCGACGGCAGCAACAGCGTCAATGCGAAAGATTCACGGCGTATCTGTGATTCCACCCGCAACGCTGACTTTGCCAGCGCCTCGCAGTATGCGCTGCAGTTTTATGTAATCTTTTATAAGATCCCCACGTCCCATCCGATGCAGGGCGATAACACCAATACGCAGGAGCAGAACGCCGGTTCGCTGGTGCTTCAGGCCGGCGATACGCCGACCAGCGCGACCAACGTGGCGGCCCCGGTGCAGATCCGCCTGGCCAGCTTCACCGTTCGCCGCAGCAGCTGTCTGGTGGGCACGAAAAGCATTAACGTGCCGATGGGCAGCGTAAATAAGCTTGAATTCCACGGCGTCAACTCCACGGCCGGGGGGGCATCCTTTTCCATTCCGGTCACCTGCGCCCAGAGCACCGCCGTTAAGATCGGCTTTTTTGGCGACACCTCGCCGTCCAATGCCTCGGCGCTGGCCCTGACCCACCAGCCGGACAGCGCCAGCGGCGTGGGGATTCAGCTGCGCTACGGCGGTAATACCGGCGCGTCGCAAGGGCAGGTGGTGCCGTTCAATACGCCGCAGGTTCCGGCGCTGGGCCAGGGGGGCAACGGCGAAACGCAGGTTTACTCGTTTGATGCGCGCTATATTCAGACGGACGAGAAGATAACGGCGGGCAAGGCGGACGCGATGGCGACCTTTAATTTGATCTATAACTAAATCGTTGGTGAGCGTCGCTGGCGGTCATTCAGCTCCGGGTAAGGCGTGTGTTATCGGGTTGGATTGTGCTTCCGGCTCCGCGTCGACGCCACGCCCGGTTAAGTAACAAGCCCGGGCGTGGCGCGAACTCTCCCTGCCAGGGCGGCAGGGGCGGCGGTTCAGAATTCGGTTTTCGAAAAACCCGTCATCTCTTTGAGGCCCATTTCGCGCCCCAGGGCGGTCATCGGATGAACCACCACCAGGCCGCGCACGCTTTTCTTCAGTTTGCCCATATCCGCCTGTTCTTTTTTGGCGATCGCGCGGCGAAACGGCAGGGCCAACAGCTTCTGCGCCTCTTTGCTCAGCTTCTGGCTATGGCGTTCGCGCAGGCGGACGATTTCCGCTTCCAGCGTCGCCTTTTCTTTTTCCAGCTCCGCGTATTTATCGGCGGCTTCCACCAGGGAGAGGCCCGCCTGCTGATGGCGGATGGCGTCGAGACGATCGCTCAGACGTTTAATTTCGTTTTTTTCGATTTCTTTCATGCTATGGCTTCTGACAGAAACGGGGGGATACAGCCCTATAGTATGCGCGCAGCGCGGGTTTCTTCACAGCGAATTGCGTAAAAATAATCAAAAGGGGCGGGCTGAGTAAAGTTATCTGTTTTTTAACACGTTGAAAAAAATCTATTTTTCTGTGAAGTTGCGTGGAGAATCGCTTTTTATCCCCTTCGCCGCAGGTAACCTCTCTTTCCTTAAGGCGTCTGCACCCCTCCCTGGCGCAGCGGGAAGGGCCGTTTGTAAAGGCTCGCCTGCCCCGAAGGCAACCTGCCTTTTATCGTCGCCTGAACCATACTTATCCCTTGGTCGGCAAATAAGGAAAGAGTATGAAACTCATCGGCAACTATACCAGCCCGTTTGTACGCAAGATTTCCATCCTCCTCTTAGAAAAGGGCATCACCTTTGAATTTGTCAACGAGCAGCCCTGGAGTGCGGAAAGCAGTGTGCCGCAGTACAACCCGCTGGGCAAGGTTCCCGCGCTGGTGGACGATAACGGTGACTGCTGGTTCGACTCGCCGGTGATCGCGGGCTATATCGAGCTGCTGGATGTCGCCCCGGCGATGATCCCCCGCGAACCGCGGGCGGCGCTGCGGGTGCGCCAGCTTGAAGCCCTGGCGGACGGCATTATGGAGGCCGGGCTGGTTTCGGTGCGCGAGCAGGCCCGGCCGGCGGCGCAGCAGTCGGAGATGGAGCTGTTGCGCCAGCGGGAGAAGATTAACCGCGGCCTTGACGCGCTGGAGAGCGGCCTGGCGAGCGGCGCAATGGATGGCGAGGCGGTGAATCTGGCAACCATCGCTATCGCCTGCGCCGTAGGTTACCTTAACTTCCGCCACATCGCGCCGGGCTGGTGCGTGGAGCGGCCGAACCTGGTCAGGCTGGCGGAAACGCTCTTCAGCCGCGAAAGCTTTGCCCGCACGGAACCGCCAAAGCCTATGTCCGCCTGAGCGATCTCACGTTACAATCCCCCTCAAAGTCCGATGCCTCTCCGTCGTGGAGAGGATCACCAACAGCCAGGTTTTTTCATGACAACCGAAAAGCGTTCGCTCTACAGCCAGCTTCCCGCTATCGATCGCCTGTTGCGCGATAGCGCCTTTCTTTCTCTGCTCGACGTCTGGGGGCACACCCGCGTCGTCGATCTGCTGCGTCAGATGCTGGAGGAGGCCAGGCAGGCGATCCGTGAATCACAGACGCTGCCCGGGTGGTGCGAAAACTGGGGGCAGGAGGCGCGCGCCAGGCTGGTGGAGGCGGCCCGGGGCGCGCTGCGTCCGGTTATCAACCTGACGGGAACGGTGCTGCACACTAACCTCGGGCGGGCGTTGCAGGCGGAGGAGGCCATCGCTGCGGTGGCCCAGGCGATGCGCTCGCCGGTGACGCTGGAGTATGCGCTGGAAGACGCCGGACGCGGGCATCGCGATCGCGCGCTGGCGGCGCTGCTGTGCCGGCTTACCGGTGCGGAAGACGCCTGCATTGTCAATAACAACGCGGCGGCGGTGCTGCTGATGCTGGCGGCTACCGCCAGCGGCAAAGAGGTGGTCGTTTCGCGGGGCGAGCTGGTGGAGATTGGCGGCGCGTTCCGTATTCCTGACGTCATGCGCCAGGCGGGCTGCGTTCTGCATGAGGTGGGGGCCACCAACCGGACGCACCTGAAAGACTATCGCCAGGCGGTGAATGACAATACCGGCCTGCTGATGAAGGTACACACCAGCAACTACAGCATTGAAGGCTTTACCAGCGCCGTCGACGAGGCCGAACTGGCGGCGCTGGGCCAGGAGCTGGGCGTGCCGGTGGTGTCGGATCTGGGCAGCGGTTCGCTTATCGATCTCAGCCAGTATGGCCTGCCGAAGGAGCCGATGCCGCAGGCGCTTATCGCCGCAGGCGTCAGCCTGGTCAGCTTCTCCGGCGATAAACTGCTGGGCGGGCCGCAGGCGGGAATTATCGTTGGTAAAAAAGCGCTAATCGATCGGCTGCAAAGCCATCCGCTGAAGCGGGCGCTACGGGCGGATAAAATGACCCTTGCGGCGCTGGAGGCGACGCTGCGCCTCTATCTGCACCCGGAGGCGCTGGCTGAGAGGCTGCCGACCCTGCGGCTGCTGGTCCGCGACGAGGCGGAGATTGCCGCCCAGGCCCGGCGGATGCAGGCGGCCCTTACCGGGCGCTACGAGGCGGAATTCGCTATTGACGTGCAGCCCTGCCTGTCGCAGATCGGCAGCGGTTCGCTGCCCGTCGACCGGCTGCCCAGCGCGGCGCTGACTTTTACCCCCCGTGACGGACGCGGCAGTCGTCTGGAGGCGCTGGCCGCCCGTTGGCGCGCGCTGCCCGTGCCGGTGATTGGACGGATTTACGACGGGCGGCTGTGGCTGGATCTGCGCTGCCTTGAGGATGAGAACCGGTTTCTGGAGATGATGTTGAGATGATTATTGCGACCGCCGGACACGTTGACCACGGAAAAACCACGCTGCTGCAGGCGCTGACCGGCGTTAACGCCGACCGCCTGCCGGAAGAGAAAAAGCGCGGTATGACCATTGATTTGGGCTATGCCTACTGGCCGCAGCCGGACGGTCGCGTGCTGGGCTTTATCGACGTGCCCGGTCATGAAAAGTTTCTTTCCAACATGCTGGCGGGGGTGGGCGGCATCGACCACGCGCTGCTGGTGGTAGCCTGCGACGACGGCGTGATGGCCCAGACCCGCGAGCATCTGGCGATTTTACAGCTGACCGGCAGCCCAACCCTGACGGTGGCGCTGACCAAGGCCGACCGCGTTGACGAGGCGCGGATACAGGAGGTGGAGCGGCAGGTGCGAAGGGAGCTGGCCGGGTACGGGTTTACCGACGCCGGGCTGTTTATCACCGCCGCCAGCGAGGGGCGCGGCGTTGAGGCGTTGCGCGACCATCTGCGACAGCTGCCCGCCCGCGAGCGGGCCGGAAATCAACGCTTTCGCCTGGCCATTGACCGGGCGTTCACCGTGAAGGGGGCCGGGCTGGTGGTGACCGGCACGGCGCTCAGCGGCGAAGTGCGCGTTGGCGATACCCTGTGGCTGACCGGGGTCAATAAGCCGATGCGCGTGCGCGGGCTTCACGCCCAGAACCAGGCGACGGAACGCGCCCAGGCCGGGCAGCGTATCGCCCTTAATATCGTCGGCGATGCGGAAAAAGAGCAGCTTAACCGCGGCGACTGGCTGCTCTCCGCCGCGCCGCCGGAGCCGTTCTCGCGCGTTATCGTCGCCCTGGAAAGCCACATTCCGTTAACCCAGTGGCAGCCGCTGCATATCCACCACGCCGCCAGCCACGTTACCGGGCGCGTGTCGCTGCTGGAAGGCGCTCTGGCGGAGCTGGTTTTTGATGCCCCGCTGTGGCTGGCCGATAACGACCGGCTGGTACTGCGCGATATCTCCGCGCGCGCCACGCTGGCCGGAGCGCGCATCGTCACGCTCAGTCCGCCGCGGCGGGGCAAGCGGAAGCCGGAGTATTTACAGTGGCTGGCGGCGCTCGCCGCCGCGCAGGACGACGGCGAAGCGCTGGCGACGCACCTTGAGCGCGGAGCGGTAAACCTTCCCGACTTCGCCTGGGCGCGGCAGCTCAGCGGCGATGGCCTGCACCAGCTCACCCGCCAGCCGGGATTTATCCAGGCCGGCGACAGCCTGCTGAACGCCCCGGTTGCCGCCCGCTGGCAGCGCAAGATCCTCGACACGCTGGCCACCTATCACCAACAGCATCACGACGAGCCGGGACCGGGGCGCGAGCGGCTGCGCCGCATGGCGCTGCCGATGGAGGATGAGGCGCTGGTGCTGCTGCTGATCGAGCGAATGCGCGAAAGCGGCGATATCCACAGCCATCACGGCTGGCTGCATCTGCCGGAGCATAAGGCGGGCTTCAGCGAGGAGCAGCGGACCATCTGGCAAAAGGTGGAGCCGCTGTTCAAAGGCGAGCCCTGGTGGGTGCGCGATCTGGCGCGGGAGACCGGCGACGATGAGCAGGCCATGCGCCAGACGCTGCGGCAGGCGGCGCAGCAGGGAATGATTACCGCGATCGTCAAGGATCGCTATTATCGCAACGATCGGATCGTCGATTTTGCCAGCATGATCCGCGAACTGGATGGGGAAAGAGGCTCCGCCTGCGCGGCGGACTTCCGCGATCGCCTGGGCGTAGGGCGCAAGCTCGCCATTCAGATCCTCGAATATTTCGATCGGATCGGCTTTACCCGCCGTCGTGGAAACGATCATCTGTTGCGCGATGCGCTATTATTTCCGGCCAAAGAATAATGCGAATTATTTAAATACAGGATCAATTAACGCCACCGCGGCGAAAACAAAAAAGCGCATCAGAATGTGATGCTGGTGTGCTTTTTCTCAGTTTGTTGGTAATAAATAGCCACATCGATCGTGTTTTTCATAAACAATCATTCGTATGCTGTCTCTCCTGTTTGGATAAATAAGGATATGGCAATGGCTGCTTCTACATTTTTCATCCCTTCCGTAAATATTATTGGCGCTGACTCATTAACCGAGGCACTGAATGCCATGGCGGGATATGGCTTCCGCCGCGCCTTAATCGTTACGGACGTCACCCTGTCCCAGCTGGGGATGGCGGGAAATATCCAGAAGGCGCTTAAAGAACATAATATTGACAGCGTTATCTATGATGGCACGCACCCTAATCCAACCACGGAAAATGTCGCGGCGGGCCTGAAGCTGCTGCAGGAAAATAAGTGTGACAGCGTTATTTCCCTCGGCGGCGGTTCTCCCCACGACTGCGCGAAGGGAATTGCGCTGGTGGCGTCCAACGGCGGCGATATTCGTGATTATGAGGGCCTTGATCGCTCCGCAAAGCCGCAGCTGCCGATGATTGCGATTAACACCACGGCGGGCACCGCCTCTGAAATGACCCGCTTCTGTATTATTACCGACGCCGAGCGGCATATTAAAATGGCGATTGTGGATAAACACGTCACCCCGCTGTTCTCGGTCAATGACTCCTCGCTGATGCTTGGTATGCCGAAGTCGCTGACGGCGGCAACCGGCATGGACGCCTTAACCCACGCGATTGAAGCGTACGTTTCCACGGCGGCGACGCCCATTACCGACGCCTGCGCGCTCAAAGCTATCACCATGATTGCCGAAAACCTGCCGGTTGTTGTGGAGGACGGCAGCAACGCCCGCTCCCGTGAGGCGATGGCCTATGCGCAGTTCCTGGCGGGGATGGCGTTTAACAATGCCTCGCTGGGCTATGTACACGCGATGGCGCATCAGCTGGGCGGCTTCTATGACCTGCCCCACGGCGTCTGCAATGCGGTGCTGCTGCCGCACGTTCAGGCGTTTAACAGCCCTGCTGCCTCGGCGCGCCTGCGCGACTGCGCTGCGGCAATGGGGATCGACGTGGCGGAGATGTCCGACATCGAAGGCGCTAACGCCTGCGTTGAGGCGATCCGCGAGCTGGCGCTGCGGGTCAATATTCCGGCGGGGCTGCGCGGTCTCGGCGTGAAAGAGGAGGATATTCCGGTTCTGGCCACCAACGCCCTGAAGGACGTTTGCGGCCTGACCAACCCAATCCAGGCTAGCCACGAAGAGATTATGGCAATCTATCGCGCGGCGATGTGATCTACCACGGCCGGCGGCTGGTGAAGGCGTCGGCCGTTTTTTATTCGACGTCGCGACGCATCCAGGGCGTGATTGTCAGGCCGGTCAGCAGCCCTTCCGGGCTAAGCAGGCGGGTCACCGCCTGCCCCCAGGGTTCTGTGCGGTTGGCAATCAATAAACGATAGCCCTGCTTGACCAGCGCATCGGTCGCCGCCCCGAGATCCCGCACCTCGAATTCAATCCACGCCTGCGGTAGCGGAATATGCTCCGGCCAGCGGGGGGTGTTAAAGCAGGATTCCGCCGCCTGGGCCAGCGGCCACAGAGAGAAATGTTTTGCGCCAGGCAGCCCCTCGCCGTCGGCAGTCAGGTACTCCTCATTGCCCGGCATGGCGCTAAGCGGCAGGCCCAGCAGTTTTTGATAGAAAGCGGCGCTGGCGGCGGTATCGCGCGTAATCGGGCCGAATCCGGCAATAAACAGGATGTCGATAGCGGGGATATCTGGTGGCATGTTCATTCCCTGAAGAAAGTTTCTGGATGACGCCTTGTTGTACAGGGGCGTCGGTGTTTAAACCGTGATCGGGGTCGTAAAGGCGATCGTCGTCTGGCGAAAAAATAGCCAGTGGCGTGTACCCTTCCTGTCGTATGTACCCCACTAGTAAGAGCCGGCCCACCAGGCGTGACTGGCGCAGCCAGTCTGGACAAGGACAGCGCACGGCAACCGGAGCGTACGCGGAGTACGTGAGGATTTCCAGCGCTGCCCGGGTCCGGAATGGCGGGTGAAAGAGTCCTGATGGGCCGCTCTCTAAGGAGACAACAATGACCAATAATACCTCTTCCGTACGCATTCAGCCCGGCGAGTATGGTTTTCCTCTGAAGCTAAAGGCCCGCTACGACAACTTTATCGGCGGTGAATGGGTCGCGCCCGTTAGCGGCGAATACTACCAGAACCTGACGCCGGTAACCGGCCAGCCGCTGTGCGAGGTGGCCTCTTCCGGCAGGGGCGATATCGATCTGGCGCTGGACGCGGCGCATAAGGTCAAAGCGCAGTGGGCGCACACGTCGGTGCAGGAGCGGGCGGCCCTGCTGTTGAAAATTGCCGATCGCATGGAACAAAACCTGGAGCTGCTGGCGGCGGCCGAGACCTGGGATAACGGCAAACCCATTCGCGAAACCCGCGCCGCCGACGTGCCGCTGGCGATCGATCACTTCCGCTATTTCGCCTCCTGTATTCGCGCTCAGGAGGGCGGCATTAGCGAGGTGGACAGTGAAACCGTGGCCTATCACTTCCACGAGCCGCTTGGCGTGGTGGGGCAAATCACCCCGTGGAACTTCCCGCTGCTGATGGCCAGCTGGAAGATGGCCCCGGCGCTGGCGGCGGGCAACTGCGTGGTGCTTAAACCCGCCCGTCTGACGCCTCTCTCCGTCCTGCTGCTGATGGAGATCGTCGGCGATCTGCTGCCGCCGGGCGTGATCAACGTGGTCAACGGCGCGGGAGGCGAGATTGGTGAATATCTGGCGACCTCCCCGCGCATTGCGAAGGTGGCCTTTACCGGCTCGACGGAGGTGGGCCGGCAGATTATGCAGTACGCCACGCAGAATATTATTCCGGTTACCCTCGAGCTGGGCGGTAAATCACCGAACATCTTTTTCGCCGACGTGATGGATGAAGACGATGCTTTCTTCGACAAGGCGCTGGAGGGCTTTGCGCTGTTTGCCTTTAACCAGGGCGAGGTGTGCACCTGCCCAAGCCGGGCGCTGGTGCAGGAGTCCATCTATGAGCGCTTTATGGAGCGGGCGGTTCGCCGGGTGGAGCGTATCCGCAGCGGCAACCCGCTCGACGGTACGACCCAGATGGGGGCGCAGGTCTCGCAGGGCCAGCTGGAAACCATTCTGAACTACATCGATATCGGCAGGAAGGAGGGGGCGGACGTGTTGACCGGCGGTCAGCGTCGGCGGCTGGAGGGCGATCTGAAGGAGGGGTACTACCTTGAGCCGACGATCCTTGCCGGTAACAACAGCATGCGCGTCTTCCAGGAGGAGATTTTTGGGCCGGTGCTGGCGGTGACCACCTTTAAAACGATGGAGGAGGCGCTGGAAATAGCCAACGACACCCAGTACGGCCTTGGTGCCGGAGTCTGGAGCCGCAACGGCAGCGTGGCTTACAAAATGGGCCGCGGTATCCAGGCGGGGCGCGTCTGGACCAACTGTTATCACGCCTATCCGGCCCACGCCGCGTTTGGCGGCTACAAGCAGTCGGGTATCGGTCGCGAAACCCATAAAATGATGCTGGAGCACTATCAGCAGACCAAGTGCCTGCTGGTCAGCTATTCCGACAAACCGCTGGGGCTGTTTTAACGAATAATCCTGCCGGGCCGGAGCGTCCGGCAGGATGGCCGGAAGGGGCAAACGTCCGTTTGTCTCTTTTACCCCGTCGGCGTCACACTCATGAATAAAACAGGCGGCGTCTGCAGAAGCGTTGTCTGTCATTGATACTGACCCCCCATCGGCAGGCCTGGCGCTCAAACTTCCTCTCTGGCGACGCCCGTATCAGCGTTCGTAAGACGCCGCCCCGGGCGTTCAGCTCCGTTGATTATTGATTAAAGGCCGCGCCTGCGCTTTAGCGATGGCGTTGATTAAATTTTTTGAAAATCAACTGGTTGAGGTTTTAGTTTAGATCGTGAACTAAAATACACTTTACGCTACCATCAGAGCGTGATGAATATGAAGGGCGAGGCCGATGGACAATAACGCGAGCAACGTAATGCAGGAAAAAGAGAGACCGGCGGGGAGCCAGAGCCTGTTTCGCGGGCTGCTGCTGATTGAGATCCTCAGCAACTATCCGAACGGCTGTCCGCTGGCGCATCTGTCGACGCTGGCGGGGCTGAATAAAAGCACCGTCCACCGGCTGCTGCAGGGGCTGCACTCCTGCGGCTACGTTACGCCCGCGCCCGCCGCCGGCAGCTATCGCCTGACCACCAAATTTGTCGCCGTGGGACAAAAAGTGCTGTCGTCCCTGAATATTATTCACGTTGCCGCGCCGCACCTTGAGGCGCTGAATATTGCCACCGGGGAAACCATTAACTTTTCCAGCCGTGAGGATGACCACGCCATTCTGATTTATAAGCTGGAGCCGACCACCGGTATGCTGCGCACTCGCGCCTACATCGGTCAGCATATGCCGCTGTACTCTTCGGCGATGGGCAAAATCTATATGGCATTCGGCCACCCGGACTACGTGAAAACCTACTGGGAGAACCACCGGGAGCAGCTCCTGCCGCTGACCTGCAACACCATTACCGAGCTTCCGGCAATGTATGACGAGCTGGCGCAGATTCGCGAAAGCAGGGTGGCGATGGATCGCGAAGAGAATGAGCTGGGGGTCTCCTGCATTGCGGCACCGGTCTTTGATATTCATGGTCGGGTGAGCTACGCCGTCTCTATCTCGCTCTCCACCTCCCGGCTTGGGCAGATCGGCGAAAACAATCTGATCGAACCGCTACGTGAAACCGCGCTGGCGATTTCCAGTGAGTTGGGCTTTATCGAATCCGATCGGGCAATTTCCTGAATAATAACGGACATTTGACAAAATTTAAGCGTTTCCCTTGTTCGATCAAGGCAACGGCGCTTTTTTTTCTGGCACTCTGAGGTTTTACGGCAGGTGGAGCAATCAATGAACCGGTTTATCATGGCGGATGCGGCGAAGTGTATCGGCTGTCGGACCTGCGAAGTGGCGTGCGTGGTCTCGCATCAGGAAAATCAGGACTGCGCGGCGGTATCGTCAGGCGAGTTTGCTTCACGTATTCGGGTTATTAAGGACAGCACCTTTACCACGGCGGTATCCTGCCGCCAGTGCGAAGACGCCTCCTGCGCCAGGGTCTGCCCAACCCAGGCCATTCGCCGGGAACGTGGGCATCTCTATGTGGAACAGGAGCGCTGCATCGGCTGCAAGAGCTGCGTGCTGGCCTGTCCGTTTGGCGCGATGAACGTGGTGGCGCGGGCCTCGCAGATTCGGGCGTTGAAATGCGACCTCTGCTGGCATCGGGCAGCCGGCCCGGCCTGCGTGGAGGCCTGCCCGACCCGGGCGCTACGCTGCGTTGACGCGGAGCAGGAGCAGCGCCAGCGGCTCTACGCGCAGCCGCTTTAAGGGCGCTTTCCGGCGAATATCACGCGGATTCGGACCACGCCCGCTCAACCTCTTCCGCCAGAATTTTCACTCCGGCCTCGATTTTTTCCGGCTCCGGCACATAGTTCATCCTCATGCACTGATGGGTATGCGGCCAGGGCTTATCCAGCCCGGGGAAGAAGAAGTGGCCCGGCACCATCAGCACTCCCCGCGCTTTCAGCCGCTGATACAGCAGCTCGGTGGAGATAGGCAGATCTTTAAACCACAGCCAGAGAAAAATAGCCCCTTCTGGCTTGTGAATAAGGCAGCGCTGCGCCGGCAAATAGCGGCGGATAATCGCGATAGTCTGCTGCACGCGCTGATAATAAAAGGGCTTAATCACCGTATCCGCCAGGCGCAGCAGGTCGTTACGCTTAATCATCTCGCACATCATCGCCGGGCCAATTCCGCCGGGCGCGAGGCTGATAATGCCGTTCATATTGGCGATTGCGGTGATGACTTTTTCGTTGGCGATAATAATGCCGCAGCGGGAGCCGGGCAGCCCCAGCTTGGAAAGGCTCATGCACAGCACAATATTCGGATTCCACAGCGGGCGCGCGTCGCTGAAGATAATTCCCGGAAACGGCACGCCGTAGGCGTTGTCAATGACCAGCGGGATACCGTGCTGACTGGCCAGCGCGTCGAGCTTTATCAGCTCTTCGTCGGTAATGACGTTACCCGTCGGGTTGGTCGGGCGCGACACGCAGATCATCCCCGTCTCTTCGCCGATATGCAGGTGCTCAAAATCGACGTGGTACTTGAACTGCCCTTCCGGCAACAGCTCAATATTCGGCCGGGTGGAGGCGAACAGATCGTCTTCCAGCCCGGAATCCGCATAGCCGATGTATTCCGGTGCCAGCGGGAACAGCACTTTTTTCGTTGACCCGTCGGCGCGGCGTCCGGCGAAGAGGTTAAATAAGTAGAAAAATGCGCTCTGGCTGCCGTTTGTTAGCGCAATATTCTGTGGCCCCAGATCCCATCCCAGCGTTTTACGCAGCAGCGCGGCGAGGGCCTCCAGCAGCTCGGTTTTACCCTGCGGGCCGTCGTAGTTGCACAGGGCGTCGGTCGCCTGGCCGTTTTTAAGCATCTCCGCCAACAGGCCGTGGAAGTAGTCCTGCATCGCCGGGATTTGTGCCGGATTGCCGCCGCCGAGCATGATAACGCCCGGGGTGCGCAAGCCGTCGTTAAGATCCTCCATCAGGCGCGTAATGCCTGAATGGCGGGTAAATTTGTCGCCAAAAAGTGAAAATGTCATAGCCGCCGGTCTGTCTAACGCTGTATCAGAGGGGATAACCATAACGCGGCGTCCGGCGGGGTGCAAATCTGGCGCGAAGGGGGTGATTGCTGTTTTGTGTTGAAAATTTACGTTACCCTGGAATTTTGTCCTGATAAAGCATCCGGCCTTCCCGCTGCGCCAGAGATCCGTTGCCCTCCCGGCGTCCGCCTGAGCCTCCTGCCACGCGCAGGGAGAGCGGCTCCGGCAAGATGGCCGCCCTGATAAAACCGGCGGGCGTCGCGCGAGGCGCTCAGGATGCGAAAGGTCTGCCAGACAGGTTTGCGCGTCGCGTCAACGGCGCGTCGACCCTAACCCGCGAATTCTGCAGGGAAATACTATTCAGGGTATAAATTACAGGTGACGTAGAGCCTATCCCATTAGGACTATTTCACTTGCCATTTTGGACCTGGGCAGTGCTCGAAATCCTCACGTACTGCGTGTACGCTCCGGTTTCTGTGCGCTGTCCGTGTCCAAACTGGCTGCGCCAATAACGCCTAATGGGATAGGCTCGTAGTTTCGGAAATAGACTATTTCTTAAGGTGCTTATAGCGGCTATTTTTGCTATCATTTGTGACCCGGTTCGCAATTTTTCTGCAAAAATAAGGTGTTGGAATGTTTATATCCGACCAGGAGACCTGATGATATTGACGCCCATTCGACGATATGGGGCAGTGATTCTGATGTTGCTCACCGTGGTTTTTTCCGGTGAGGCGCTGGCAAAAACGCACACGGCGACAGCGGATCATCCATCCCATTTATTAAAGACAGGTAATAAGCAGGTAAGCAGTAAAAAAGAGTATTCTCGCAATAGTGCAAAGAGTCGTTCACTTCCTGATTTGCGAAAATACCCTTCCGGAACCCCAAGGAAAAAAGCGTTTCTCCGGACCGTCATGCCTTATATTACCAGCCTGAATGCGGAAATTACCGCCGAGCGCAACTGGCTGATTGAAAAACAGTATCAGAACCGCTGGTCGCCCTCCGAGCTTGCACGTATACACGACATCGCGAAGCGCTATAAGGTATCGTGGTCCGGCAATACGCGCAGGATCCCGTGGAACACGCTGCTGGAGCGCGTGGACATCATCCCCACCAGCATGGTGGCGACGATGGCGGCGGCCGAGAGCGGCTGGGGCACCTCTAAGCTGGCGCGCAGTAATAACAATCTCTTTGGTATGAAGTGCACGAAGGGGCGCTGCGTCAACGCGCCGGGCAAGGTGAAAGGCTACTCGCAGTTTGCCTCGGTGAAAGAATCGGTAAGCGCCTACGTTGCCAACCTGAACACGCATCCGGCTTACGCCTCGTTCCGCAAATCCCGCGCCCAGCTGCGCAAGGCGGATCGGGAAATCACCGCCACGGCGATGATCCATAAGCTGAAGGGCTATTCGACCCGGGGGCAGAGCTACAATAACTATCTTTTCGCGATGTATCAGAATAACCAGCGTCTGATCGCCGCCCACATGTAATACCTCTGCCGCCTCCTTCGCGGGGCGCGCATTTCGCTTAGGCGGCAGAACGCCGCCGCTCCCCGCACCTTTGCCAGCGGTTACAGCCGCGCCTCGCTGTTTCCGATACGGTACGCTTTCGGCGTGGCGGCGTACGCTTTCCTGAACACGGAGTAGAAATATTGTAGCGAGGGATAGCCGCACATTTGCGAAATTTCGCCGATCGGCAGGGTGGTGGAAACCAGCAGGCTGCGCGCTTTTTCAAGCTTTTCCGCATGGATAACCGCATGGATGGTTTCGCCCACCTCCTCCCTGAAGCGCTTCTCCAGGTTAGTGCGGGAGATCCCCACCGCGTCCAGCACCTGTTCAACCTTAATGCCCTTGCAGGCGTGGTTACGGATAAAGTGCATCGCCTGTATTACCGCCGGATCGGTCAGCGAGCGGTAGTCCGTTGAGCGGCGCGCCACCACGCGCACCGGAGGCACCAGTATACGCTGCAGCGGCATCGCTTCGTTATCCAGCAGGCGGTGCAGCAGCTTGGCCGCCTGATAGCCCATCTGCCGCGCGCCCTGGGCAACGGATGACAGAGCGACCCGCGACAGATAGCGGGTCAGCTCCTCGTTATCAATGCCGATCACGCACAGCTTTTCGGGGACCGGAATGTGCAGGTGTTCGCAAACCTGCAGGATGTGCCGTGCGCGGGCGTCGGTGACCGCGATAATGCCGGTCTGGGGCGGCAGCGTCTGGAGCCAGTCCGCCAGCCGGTTCTGCGCGTGCTGCCAGTTTTCCGGTGCCGTCTCCAGCCCCTGGAACACCACGCCGCGATACTTCTCTTCCGCCACCAGCTGGCGAAACGCATACTCACGCTCGGTCGCCCAGCGCTTGCCGCTGGAAGCGGGTAGCCCATAAAAGGCGAAGCGGTTGATCCCTTTTTCCTTCAGATGCAGAAATGCGCTTTCCACCAGCGCAAAGTTATCGGTGGCGATATAGTGCACCTGCGGATAATGTTCTTCACGATGGTAGGAGCCGCCGACGCCGACAATGGGGACACCGACGTCGAACAATAATTGTTCAATTTCTTCATCGTCGTAATCAGCAATAACACCGTCGCCCAGCCACGCTTTGATATTATCAATGCGGGCGCGAAAATCTTCCTCAATAAATATATCCCATTCCGATTGTGAAGCCTGTAGATATTCGCCGACGCCCTCCACAACCTGGCGGTCATAAGCTTTATTAGCGTTAAATAACAGCGTGATACGGTGACGTTTCTCAACCATAGAAGCGATCCTGTAATGATTAGACCGGAGTTCCTGACGCCTGAGCGCAGACTACAGGCAATTCAGTGTGGACAGATTATGAAAGCAATTGTCATTCTTTATTTGTCTGTTATGGTTTTTTGTTTAGCATTTTCCGGCGCGAATTGCGCCTTTTATTTTACCGTTTTCAGGCTGCTTTTTGGGAGCCAGCGCACGTTTGGGTATTCTCTCAACGTCGGTGTGAAATAACATAATTGAGCAATATAACGGGAGCTTCCACTATTAAGTCAGCGCAGTTATCACCGTATTAGCCGATTATGGAGCGTACTATGCAGGCTTATTTTGACCAACTCGATCGCGTTCGCTATGAAGGCAGCCAGTCCACAAATCCGTTAGCATTCCGCCACTACAACCCGGACGAGCTGGTGCTGGGCAAGCGTATGGAAGATCACCTGCGCTTTGCCGCCTGCTACTGGCACACCTTCTGCTGGAACGGCGCGGATATGTTTGGCGTCGGGGCCTTCGATCGTCCCTGGCAGCAGCCGGGCGAAGCCCTGGAACGGGCAAAGCGCAAGGCAGACGTGGCGTTTGAATTTTTCCACAAGCTAAACGTGCCGTTCTACTGCTTCCATGACGTCGACGTCTCTCCGGAAGGCGCGTCTCTGAAGGAGTATAAAAACAACTTTGCGCAGATGGTCGACGTGTTGGCCGCGAAGCAGGAGCAGAGCGGCGTCAGGCTGCTGTGGGGAACGGCAAACTGCTTTACCAACCCGCGCTACGGTGCCGGTGCCGCCACTAACCCGGACCCGGAAGTCTTCAGCTGGGCGGCCACCCAGGTAGTCACCGCTATGGACGCCACCTATAAGCTGGGCGGCGAAAACTACGTGCTGTGGGGCGGCCGCGAAGGTTATGAAACTCTGCTGAATACCGATCTGCGCCAGGAGCGCGAGCAGATCGGCCGCTTTATGCAGATGGTCGTTGAGCACAAGCATAAAATCGGTTTTCAGGGTACTTTGCTGATCGAACCGAAGCCCCAGGAGCCGACCAAACATCAGTACGACTACGATGCGGCGACGGTGTACGGCTTCCTCAAACAGTTCGGCCTGGAAAAAGAGATTAAGCTGAACATCGAGGCCAACCACGCCACCCTGGCGGGCCACTCCTTCCATCATGAAATCGCCACCGCCATTGCGCTGGGCCTGTTCGGCTCGGTCGATGCCAACCGCGGCGACGCGCAGCTGGGCTGGGATACCGACCAGTTCCCCAACAGCGTGGAAGAGAACGCGCTGGTGATGTATGAAATCCTTAAGGCGGGCGGCTTCACCACCGGCGGCCTGAACTTTGACGCCAAGGTGCGCCGTCAGAGCACCGATAAGTACGATCTGTTCTACGGCCATATCGGCGCGATGGACACCATGGCGCTGGCGCTGAAAATTGCCGCCCGGATGGTGGAAGAGGGCGAGCTGGATAAGCGCGTGGCGAAGCGCTATGCCGGCTGGAACGGCGAGCTGGGTCAGCAGATCCTCAAAGGGCAGTTATCCCTGAGCGAGCTGGCGCAGTATGCTGAACAGCATAACTTTGCGCCGGCGCATCAAAGCGGACATCAGGAGCTGCTGGAAAACCTGGTAAATCGTTACCTGTTCGATAAATAACCGGCAGCGAACAACGTTCACAGGCCCGGTAAGCGCTACGCCACCGGGCATTTTTGTAAGGAGCCATCGCGATGTATATCGGGATAGATCTTGGCACCTCCGGGGTGAAGGCCATTCTGCTTAGCGAAGAGGGGGAGGTGCTGGCCTCGCAGACGGAAAAGCTGACCGTCTCGCGCCCGCACCCGCTCTGGTCGGAACAGGATCCGGAGCAGTGGTGGCTGGCGACGGATCGGGCCGTTAAAGGGCTGGGAAGCCAGCATTCGCTGGGTGAAGTTAACGCTATCGGCATCGCCGGGCAGATGCACGGTGCCACGCTGCTTGACGCCCGCCAGCAGGTGCTGCGCCCGGCTATTTTATGGAACGACGGGCGCTGCGCCGAAGAGTGCGCCCTGCTGGAGCAGCGGGTGCCGCACTCCCGGGCGGTGACCGGCAATCTGATGATGCCCGGCTTCACCGCGCCGAAGCTGCTGTGGGTGCAGCGCCATGAGCCGGAGATTTTCCGCCAGGTCGCGAAGGTGCTGCTGCCAAAAGATTTTCTGCGCCTGCGCATGACCGGAGCGTTCGCCAGCGACATGTCGGACGCCGCGGGGACCCTGTGGCTGGACGTGGAAAAGCGCGACTGGAGTGAGGTCATGCTGAGCGCCTGCGGGCTGACCCGTGACCAGATGCCCGCGTTGTTTGAGGGCTGCGAGGTGACCGGCACCCTGCTGCCGGCGGTGGCGAAGGCGTGGAATATGCCCGCCGTCGCGGTAGTGGCCGGCGGCGGTGATAACGCGGCCGGGGCGGTGGGCGTAGGGATGGCCAACGCCGGCCAGGCGATGCTCTCCCTCGGCACCTCCGGGGTCTATTTTGCCGTCAGCGAGGGCTTTCTCAGCAGGCCGGAAAGCGCGGTGCACAGCTTTTGTCACGCCCTGCCGGAGCGCTGGCATCTGATGTCGGTAATGCTCAGCGCGGCGTCCTGCCTCGACTGGACGGCAAAGCTGACCGGGCTGGGGACGGTTGTGGCGCTGATTGACGCGGCGCAGCGGGCGGATGAACGCGCTGCGCCGATCTGGTTTTTGCCCTATCTCTCCGGCGAGCGTACCCCGCACAACAACCCGCAGGCCAAGGGCGTCTTTTTCGGCCTGACCCACCAGCACGGCCCGGCGGAGCTGGCGCGCGCGGTGCTGGAAGGCGTCGGCTATGCGCTGGCGGACGGCATGGATGTGGTGCACGCCTGCGGCGTCAGGCCCCAGAGCATAACCCTGATTGGCGGCGGCGCGCGCAGCGCATGGTGGCGGCAGATGCTGGCGGATATCAGCGGACAGCGGCTGGACTATCGGACCGGCGGCGACGTCGGGCCTGCGCTGGGGGCCGCGCGGCTGGCGCAGATCGCCATGAATGCCGACCGGCCGCTGGCCGACTTCCTGCCGCAGCCGCCGCTGGAGCAGATGCACGTTCCGGACGAGCAGCGCCATGCCCTGTACCAGGCGCGCCGTGAAACCTTCCGCCGTCTCTATCAGCAGCTGCTGCCTCTGATGGCGTAACGCGGTACTCTCCCCCGCCCGGCGGGGGAGGTTTATTAAATTTATATCAACTGAAAATATATAATCCTTGCATTTATTCGTGTAGGGAATGTTTTTAATTGCGATTGTTTTGACCTTTTTTATCGGTGCGCTTTATTTTCGCAATACCGAACTTTTCTTATCGGCTGCGCCTGCCGGAGTACTATCCGACGCCATCTTTCCTTCGCGGGTCGGAGGTGGCTTAGCGCCTGGCCGCGGACAACCACAATGAAAGCTGGAACTGAAATAATTTTTTAATCTATTATTTTGCATGATAGTCTAACCGCAACAGGGCTAAACTTTCGGCGCGTTATGGTGATTACGCCGTTTTCTCAATGGAAAAGGAAAATTATATGGATAGTAAAAGTTCAACCTACTCACCGGCATTTAGTATTGTTTCATGGATCGCGCTGGTTGGTGGTATTGGGACTTATCTGCTGGGGCTGTGGAATGCCGAAATGCAGTTAAATGAAAAGGGATACTACTTTGCTGTTTTAGTGCTGGGGCTTTTTTCTTCCGCGTCATATCAAAAGACGGTGCGGGACAAATATGAAGGCATCCCAACCACTCCCATTTATTACATCACCTGTCTTGCCGCTTTTATTATCTCCGTCGCACTGCTGATTGTCGGCTTATGGAATGCCACCCTCCTGCTAAGTGAAAAAGGATTTTACGGGCTGGCCTTCTTCTTAAGCCTGTTTGGCACGGTAGCCGTACAGAAAAATATTCGCGATGGCGGCATTGAGCGGACAAAAGAGCCTGCGGAGGTTGCGAACGCTGAAGATCTGCCTGAATAAGCCGAAAAGCCCGGCATATACCCTAAATAATTCGGGTTGCAGGACAAAACGCAGCGCGTTTTGAACAGCCGCAGGCTGTCTCTCATTAATCCCCTGGAGCTTACTGGAGTAAGTGACCGGGGTGAGCGACAAATCTGCCCGGAGCAGATTTGAACGCCGCGCAGCGGCGGCCCGTCAGGGCGAGTCTCATGGATGAGACGAGTAACCCGAAGCCAACGCACATGCAACCTGAAGTATGACGGGCATAAGCTGCCGGGCGTCGTCCCTCTCAGCTGACCAGCCCGCGCCTGTCAATGCGCCGTAACATTATCGAAAGCAGCAAGCTTATTATGAGCGTGATGCTGAATATCCAGGCGATATCCAGAGCAGGCCACGCCTTAATATCGAAACCGTGCGTGCGCAGGGCGTGAATAATCAGCGCATGAAAGCCATAAATACCCAGCGAGTGGCGGGAAATAACGCCCAGCCCCGGGACCACGCGGTCGCTGAGGCTATTTTTTACCAGCGTCAGCAGCGAAACGGCGCAGATAAACACCAGCGGGCCGCAGTAGAGATACCAGGTGTCGGCGAAATTGCCGCGCCAGAGCAGCTCGTGGCGGGTGCCCCAGGCAATTCCTCCCACCGCAAAAACCAACAGCGCGGCGCTGAGCCAGGTCAGCGTGCTTTTTCGGGTTTCCATAATGCCAAGCGCCCGGCCGAGCATACCGTACAGGAGGTAATAGAAGGTATCGCCGTTAATATATAAATTTACCGGTAGCCACGTCACGTCGTCGATTTTTTGCGTGAGGGTGTTCGGGTTGGCAACGATGCCAAGGATGACCGTCAGCGCCAGCAGCATTTTGCCGCTGACGTTTTTTACCTGAATCAGCGGCGATACGAGGTAGATAACGGCGATGGCGAAGAAAAACCACAGGTGATAGAACACCGGCCTGTGCAGCAGGTTCTGCAGGGCCAGCTTTGCGCTAATGGGAGTAAACAGCGCGATGTAGGCCAGCGCGACGGCGCTGTAGAACAGCAGGCAGAGCGCAATGCGCAGAAAATGACGCGGCCGCGCGCCGCGCTCGCCGAAAAACAGGTAGCCGGAAATCATAAAGAACAGCGGCACGCTGACGCGGGAGGCCGAGTTCAGCACGTTAGCCAGCTCCCAGCTGAGCGGGCTGATGCTCCGGGCGTTGGTGATATACCAGGCGGTGGTATGAATCATCACCACCATAAGACAGGCGATCCCTCGCAGATTATCAATCCACAAAATTTTTGGCTGCATTGGTTCCTCAGACGCCATAGTAAACAGGGGTCGCCCGACGCTGCGCCAGGTTCCGCCATTCAGGTAAACCCGTGGCGATACGCAGCTTCGCTCCTCGTACGGACAATAATAGGGAGATTAACGGTTTTTTCCCGTGTTGCCTGCCGCAGATCGTAAAAGGGCGCTATCGGTTTGGCGCGATAATATCGACGTACGGCGGGGTAATCTCATCGTAAAGGGCGTTTTGTCTGCGCTTTCGGCGCGGATGGCCAGTTTTTACCCCTTTCCATACGCAAAAACCCGCTTTTTCCCGTTATATACTGTATATCTTGCAGCCAGCGGGTATACTGAACCCTTCCTTAAATCCACACGTATCCAGCACGAAATATTATGCAAAAGTTTGATACCAGGACCTTCCAGGGCCTGATCCTGACCTTACAGGATTACTGGGCTCGCCAGGGCTGCACCATCGTACAACCATTAGATATGGAGGTCGGTGCGGGCACCTCTCATCCGATGACCTGTCTGCGCGCCCTCGGGCCGGAGCCAATGGCTACCGCCTACGTTCAGCCCTCCCGTCGTCCTACCGACGGCCGCTACGGCGAAAACCCGAACCGCCTGCAGCACTACTATCAGTTCCAGGTGGTGATTAAACCTTCTCCGGACAATATTCAGGAGCTGTACCTGGGTTCATTAAAAGAGCTGGGTATGGACCCGACCATCCACGATATCCGTTTTGTGGAAGACAACTGGGAAAACCCGACGCTGGGTGCCTGGGGCCTCGGCTGGGAAGTATGGCTGAACGGGATGGAAGTCACCCAGTTTACCTATTTCCAGCAGGTTGGCGGCCTGGAGTGTAAGCCGGTTACCGGTGAAATCACCTACGGGCTGGAGCGCCTGGCGATGTATATTCAGGGCGTGGACAGCGTATACGACCTGGTCTGGAGCGACGGCCCGCTTGGGAAAACCACCTACGGCGACGTGTTTCATCAGAATGAGGTGGAGCAGTCCACCTACAACTTTGAATACGCCGACGTCGACTTCCTGTTCACCTGCTTCGGGCAGTACGAAAAAGAGGCGCAGCAGCTGCTGGCGCTGGAAAACCCGCTGCCGCTGCCCGCCTACGAGCGTATTCTGAAGGCCGCGCACAGCTTTAACCTGCTGGACGCGCGTAAAGCCATCTCCGTTACCGAGCGTCAGCGCTATATTCTGCGCATTCGCACCCTGACCAAAGCCGTGGCGGAAGCCTATTATGCTTCCCGCGAAGCCCTTGGCTTCCCGATGTGCAATAAAGAGAAATAAGAGGCGGCCATGTCTGAAAAAACTTTTCTGGTGGAAATTGGCACTGAAGAGCTGCCACCAAAAGCCCTGCGCAGCCTGGCGGAGTCCTTCGCTGCGAACGTTACCGCGGAGCTGGATAGCGCCGGCCTCGCCCACGGCAACGTTGAGTGGTTCGCCGCGCCGCGCCGCCTGGCGCTGAAGATTGCGGCGCTTGCCGACTCGCAGCCCGATCGCGAAGTCGAAAAGCGCGGTCCGGCCATCGCTCAGGCGTTTGACGCTGAGGGCAAGCCGAGCAAGGCGGCCGAAGGCTGGGCGCGGGGCTGCGGTATCAGCGTGGAACAGGCCGAGCGCCTGACCACTGACAAGGGCGAGTGGCTGCTCTACCGCGCCCACGTCAAAGGCGAAAGCGCTGAAGCGCTGCTGCCGGAGATGATCGCCACCGCCCTGGCGAAGCTGCCGATCCCGAAACTGATGCGCTGGGGGAACTCTGACGTCCACTTCGTGCGTCCGGTGCACACCGTAACCCTGCTGCTGGGTGACAAAGTCATTCCGGCAACCATTCTGGGTATTCAGTCCGATCGTGTAATTCGCGGCCACCGCTTTATGGGCGAGCCGGAGTTCACCATCGATAATGCCGACCAGTACCCGCAGATCCTGCTGGAGCGCGGCAAGGTGATCGCCGACTACGAAGCGCGGAAGGCGAAAATCAAGGCCGATGCCGAAGCGGCGGCGCGTAAAATTGGCGGCAACGCCGATCTGAGCGAAAGCCTGCTGGAAGAGGTGGCCTCGCTGGTCGAATGGCCGGTGGTGCTGACGGCGAAGTTCGAGGAGAAGTTCCTCGCGGTGCCGTCCGAAGCGCTGGTGTACACCATGAAGGGCGACCAGAAGTATTTCCCGGTTTACGATGACGCGGGCCGGCTGCTGCCGAACTTCATCTTCGTCGCCAACATCGAATCGAAAGATCCACAGCAGATCGTCGCCGGTAACGAAAAGGTGGTGCGCCCGCGCCTGGCGGACGCCGAGTTCTTCTTTAACACTGACCGCAAAAAGCGACTTGAAGATCATCTGCCGCGCCTGCAGAGCGTGCTGTTCCAGCAGCAGCTGGGCACGCTGCGCGACAAAACCGACCGTATTCAGGGGCTGGCGGGCTGGATTGCCGGGCAGATCGGCGCTGACGTGAATCACGCCACCCGGGCAGGTCTGCTCTCCAAGTGCGACCTGATGACCAACATGGTCTTCGAGTTTACCGACACCCAGGGCGTGATGGGAATGCACTACGCGCGCCACGACGGCGAAGCGGAAGACGTGGCGGTGGCGCTCAACGAGCAGTATCAGCCACGCTTTGCCGGTGATGACCTGCCGTCTAACCCGGTAGCCTGCGCGGTTGCGATTGCCGATAAGATGGACACCCTGGCGGGCATCTTTGGTATCGGCCAGCATCCGAAAGGCGATAAAGATCCGTTTGCCCTGCGCCGCGCCGCGCTCGGGGTGCTGCGCATTATCGTTGAGAAGAACCTCAATCTGGATCTGCAGACCCTCACCGAAGAGGCGGTGCGTCTGTACGGCGACAAGCTGACCAACAGCAACGTAGTTGATGATGTTATCGACTTTATGCTCGGCCGCTTCCGCGCCTGGTATCAGGACGAAGGCTACACCGTGGACACCATTCAGGCGGTGCTGGCGCGTCGTCCGACCCGTCCGGCGGACTTCGATGCCCGGATGAAGGCGGTATCGCACTTCCGCACCCTGGAAGAGGCTGCCGCGCTGGCGGCGGCGAACAAGCGCGTCTCCAACATCCTGGCGAAATCCAGCGAAACGCTGAACGATATCGTTCACGCCTCGGTGCTGAAAGAGGCCGCTGAGATCAAGCTGGCGGGCAATCTGGTGGTGCTGCGCGACAAGCTGCAGCCCTACTTTGCCGAAGGCCGCTACCAGGATGCGCTGATTGAGCTGGCGTCCCTGCGTGAGCCGGTGGATGAGTTCTTCGAGAACGTGATGGTTAACGCTGAAGACCAGAGCGTGCGGGTGAACCGTCTGACCCTGCTCTCTAAACTGCGCGAGCTGTTCCTGCAGGTGGCGGATATTTCGCTGCTGCAGTAACCCGCCGCTGCGGCTGAAAAACCTGCCTTCGGGCAGGTTTTTTTATGGCTAATGGAAGCCGCGTCCGCAGGCGCGGCTTTCCATCGTTATTCTACTTTCGCGCATCCGGCCTACAGCAGCTGCAGCCCGGTCAGGCAGGTCTGGCTGTCATCCCGGGTTTCTATCGGCAACACGGCCTTCCTGCCGTTGTAGCGCACCTCGACCGCGCCTTCCATATTGCGCGGTAGCCACAGGCCGATAAAACCATTCTGATAGCTTGTCATCGCTTTCTGCAGGACGACCTGCCCCTTGCTGTCGGTGACCTTAACGTCAAAGGTGGCGTTCGGCATCTCTCCCTGGCAGCCGGAAAGGCTGTGGTTAAAACAGGGGTGCGTCTGATGCTGGTAAGGGGCAATGGAGAGGTAGAACTTATCGCCCAGCGGCAGGGTATAGGCGCGCTCTCCGTCCGAGAGCTTCAGCCCGGTGCCGGTAACGGAGGCGGAATAGGCCAGCGGGCGGGGCTGCGGCGTCTGGTCAATGGCGTCGATAATCTGCTCAACGGATTTCCCGGCAAGCCCGTGCTCCGCCAGAAAGGCGGACTCCGGCGCTGCGGCGAAGGCGTTGCCGCCGATCGCCAGCCCCAGAAGTAGCGGCAATGAAAATTTTGGCATAGCTGCAATTCCATATGAAAAAAAGGGGGATAACGATAAAGCTTACCCTAAGGGGAGAGTCAAAGCGGGGGTGGGTAAAGTAATGCAAAGACAAAAAAAACATAAAAAAATCCCCGCCGAACGGCAGGGATGTCTTATTCTGAGCTTTTTTAGAGCTTACAGGCTGGTTACGTTGCCAGCTGCCGGGCCTTTGGCACCGCTTTCGATGGTGAAGGACACTTTCTGACCTTCGTCCAGAGATTTGTAGCCATCGTTCTGGATAGCAGAGAAGTGTACGAACACGTCTTTAGAGCCATCGTCAGGAGTAATGAAGCCGAAGCCTTTGTCAGCGTTGAACCATTTTACGATACCAGTCATTTTACCGGACATAGTGTATTACCTTTAAAAAATAAGTGTGCCTTTCGGCGTATTGGCGTGCTTTACAGATTTTTTAAGCGTTAAGGAAATGCTCACTACGAGGGTATCAACGATAACTCTTGAAGGGACTGCCTTACTAAACTGCTTTAATGGTCTGTACGTCAAACCGTTGATACGCATTAACTCATGTAACGCCAGGTGATGCAACTTTTATTTTACTTTTTTCCTTTTCTGAGGGCGGAGAACGGTCCTGCGACAGGACCGTCCGGGTATAAATGTAAAAACTTAATCCATCAGTTGTTTGCTTAATGCCGGATTCGCCTGGAGCAGGCGCATTAGCTTCAGCTCAGTGCTGGAGGGCTTCACGCGCCTGGACTCCCACTCCTGAACCGTCGAAACTGTCACGCCCATCACGCGGGCAAAATCGGCGGTTCTCAGCCCTGTACCTCGGCGTAGCTGTTCAAACTCGGTGAAGGCGTTAGGCTTAAGCGTCAGGGTAGCTCTGGGCGTTTCATCTTTAAAAACAATTTTTTCCAGGCTGCTCAGCAGCTCAAACATCGGATCTTTATATTCCATTGAGAACTCCTGTACATCACACAGCGGGATCGTAAATTTATCAAAGCAAAGTAAGAATAGTCATAAATCATGATTTCGGGCGACGGAAACAGGCCGCCGGCCCCGTCAGCCCGCGCCGTTTGCCGGGAGAAGCTGATTTTTAGCCTGCTAACGATCTGATAAAAGACGCTTTATCCGGCTGTTAAATAAAATGTAAATATGTTAGGCAGAGTACGTTTTCCGGCGGGAAAGGTCCCGCCGGAAAGGCGTCAGGCTTTTTGTGCCGCGCTGTCGGGGGCCTCCGCGGGCGGGGCGCTGAGCGTCTGCCGTCTTGCCGCCCGGTATTTCACCATCAGCGCCAGGGCGGAGACGAATGCCGGAATCGCCAGCAGAGTGAAGATCGTTTCAAAAGCGAGCTGCGCCTGCATCAGGAAGGCACCGCTGAACGCCCCGAGAATACCGCCGAAGCGGCCCAGGCCCAGCATCCAGGCGACGCCGGTGGCGCGGCCCTGAGTCGGGTAAAATCCGGCGGCCAGCGCGGGCATTGAGGACTGCGCGCCGTTCATGATGGTTCCGGCAATAAACACCATGACGCCCATCAGCACCAGGCTGCTGGTCGAAAAGCCCACCAGGCAGACGAAGAGGCCGGTCAGCAGCCAGCCTACCGCCACCACTTTATTGGGGTCCATTTTGTCCATCAGCGCGCCCAGCGCCAGCACGCCGATACCGCCGCCGAGCGGGAACAGCGCGGTGATGATCGAGGCCTGGCTCAGCGTGGCTCCCGTTTCGCGGATCAGCAGCGGCAGCCAGCTGGTCAGGAGATAGAAAATCAGCAGCCCCATAAAGTAGGTCAGGCACAGCATCACGGTGCCGACGGCGTAGCGTCGGGAAAAGATCACCCCCAGCGCCGATTTCTCTTTGACCTGACCCGCCTCATGCAGAACGAAGCGTGCGCCTTCCGCCAGCGGGGCGATACGGCGCAGAATGGCGGCGATCTGCTGCTGAGGGCGGTTTTTTACCACCAGGTAGCGGGCCGACTCCGGCAGCAGGAAAACCAGCACCACGGCCAGCGCCAGCGGCATTGCTCCGCCGAGAATCAGCACGCTTTGCCAGCCGTAGTGGGGGATTAGCCAGGCGGAGATAAAGCCGCCCAGCGACGAGCCGATGGGAAAGCCGACGAACATCAGGTTTACCAGCAGGGCGCGACGCCGCTCCGGCGCATATTCGCTCATCAGCGTGGCGGCGTTAGGCATGGCGGCACCCAGCCCCAGCCCGGTAAGGAAGCGCAGCGCGGTCAGCTGATTCAGCGTATCGGCAAAGGCCGTCAACAGGCTGAATCCGCCAAAGACGACAATCGACACGATCAGCACCGTTTTGCGGCCAATTTTGTCCGCCAGCGGGCCTGCGGTCAGCGCACCCGCCGCCAGACCGACCAGCGCGGCGCTCATAACCGGGCCGAGCGCCGATTTCTCAACGCCCCACTCCTGCACCAGGTCGGAGGCGATAAAGCCAATAATGGCGGTATCAAAGCCATCCATCGCGACGGTGATAAAGCACAGCACGAGGATCAGCCACTGATATTTCGAAAAGGGGTGTTCATTGATAAACACCTGAATATCCGTTTTTTTATTTGTCATGCGGTTATTCCTGCTAAAGCACGGCGGGGACGGAGGCGATGAGTATTTTCCACCGCAGGCGCTGATTAAATGTGCGATTACCGAACAGTTATTCGTTTATCGTTCACTTAATCAAAACATTGAAGGTGCGGGCGGGCAATCATCCCGCCGCCGTTAGCGTGCGATAATCGTACGATTTAGCGAGGTAAAGGGGCGGTGACACGAAAAAAGTTTGGTTAATCAGAAGCTTTATAACGCCAGGCGGCGGTGCAGAGATGCCGTTAAATGTGATGTGATTAACAATGTAATAACATTTGTGCGCAGGTCCGCTGCTGGCGATGGCGCACTGCGACAAGAAACGCGGATAAGGGTATCCTGAGAAGCGGTCCTGGACTATTCTTATCGGCGTCAGGCACGCAGGTGCCGTTGTGCGCATTTTTTGGCTGAAAGGAGTATTAAAATGGCGACAGGTAAGTCCTGCTCTCGCTGGTTTGCGCCTCTGGTGGCGCTATTAATGGTGGTTAGCCTGAGCGGGTGTTTTGATAAAGAAGGCGATCAGCGTAAAGCGTTTATCGATTTCCTGCAAAATACGGCGATGCGCAGCGGTGAACGGCTGCCGGCATTGACCACCGATCAGAAAAAACAGTTTGGCCCGTTTGTTTCCGACTATGCGATTTTGTACGGCTATTCGCAGCAGGTGAACCAGGCGATGGATTCGGGCCTGCGGCCGGTGGTGGACAGCGTGAACGCGATCCGTACGCCACGGGATTACGTCACGCAATATGAGCCGCTGCGTCAGATGAACGGTTCGCTGGGGGTGCTGGCGCAACAGCTGCAGAACGCGAAGCAGCAGGCCGATGCGGCCCACGGCGCGCTGAAGCAGGCCGACGATCTGAAGCCGGTTTTCGATCGCGTTTACAGCAAGGTGGTCACCGTACCGGCACAGGCGCTGCAGCCGCTCATCCCGGCGGCGCAAACCTTCACTCAGCAGCTGGTGCAGGTTGGTGAATTCGTGGCCCGGCAGGATACCCGGGTGAGCTTTGTGGCGAACGGCATTCAGTTTCCAACCTCCCAGCAGGCAAGCCAGTACAACGCGCTTATCGGCCCGCTGGCCGCCCAGCACCAGGCGTTTACCCAGGCCTGGACCGCCGCAGTGAATGCGATGCGCTAAACGTGGGTGCCGAAGGGCGGTTACCCTTCGGCACCGGCGTTATCCGTTAACCCTGCCCTGTACGGCGCAGGGCCGTCGTCCGCTCTTACTTCGCCGCCTGCGGATTAACGCAGTTCTTCTCTGGCTTACCCCGCAGAGCATCAATCAGATTATCCACCGCGCAGGCGGCCATATTGTATCGCGTCTCGTGGGTGGCCGAGCCGATGTGCGGCACTGCCACCACGTTGGGCAGCGACAGCAGCGGTGAATCAACCGGCAGCGGCTCCTGGTCGAAAACGTCCAGCCCCGCCGCCTGGATCTCGCCGCGCTGCAGCGCCGCAATCAGCGCAGCCTCGTCCACCACCGGCCCGCGCCCGGCGTTAACAAATATTGCCGATTTTTTCATTGTGGCGAACTGCGCGGTGCCGAACATCCGGTGCGTCTCTTTGGTGAGCGGCAGGATCAGACAGACAAAATCCGCCTCCTGCAGCAGGGCGTCGAGCTCGCAGTAGCGGGCGTTGAAGCGTGACTCCGCCTCCGGATGGCGGCTGCGGGCGTTGTAGAGAATCGGCATATTGAAGCCGAAGTGGGCGCGCTGCGCCACCGCGAGGCCGATGCGACCCATGCCAACAATGCCCAGCGTCTTATGATGCACGTCGCAGCCGAACCAGTCCGGCCCGATGCTTGTCGTCCACTCGCCGGCCCTGACACGTTCGGCCACCTCCACCACGCGACGGGCGGCGCTTAACATCAGCGCGATGACGGTATCGGCCACGGTTTCCGTCAGCACGGTCGGGGTATGCATCAGCAGCACGCCGCGGGCGTTAAGGGCATCTACATCGACATTGTCATAGCCAACGGAGATGGTCGACGCGGCGCGCAGCCGGGGCATTTTCTCCAGCAGCGCCTGGTCAACGGCGTCGCCGGACCCTAACAGGCCAACGGCGGAGGCAAAGATCTGCGCGTGCTGCGCCACCGTTTCCGGCCGCAGATCCGGCAGTCTGTGCACGGTGAAATGGCTCTCCAGGCGGTGCAGTAAATCGTCAGGTAACGCTTTATAGAGAATAATGGACGGCTTCATGCGGCTCTCCGTAGGTAACGGTTAAAGGACACAGCCTAAAGTTAGCCATACTGAGGCAAAAAGCGCCACCCCTGCGCAAACCGGGGCGGCGCTGGACGCCCGTTACTGAATCGGGCTGAGGGTGATTTCAACGCGACGGTTCTGCGCCTTGCCCGCTTCGGTGCTGTTGCTGGCGATGGGATTCGCCGGACCCATGCCGCTGGTACGGATGCGTTCGGCGGCCACGCCCTGGACGATCAGGGCGCTGGCCACGCTGTCGGCGCGCTGCTGCGAAAGGCGCATGTTCAGCGCCTGGCCGCCGGTGCTGTCGGTATAGCCCGACACGTTAACCGCCGTTTTAGGATACTCTTTCAGCACCATCGCCACGCCGGTCAGGGTGTTGGCACCCGCCGGTTTCAGGGTGGCGCTGCTGCTATCAAAGGTGACGTTATTCGGCATGTTGAGGATGATGTTATCGCCGCTGCGGGTAACGCTGACGCCGGTGCCCTGCATTTTCTCGCGCAGCCTGGCTTCCTGGACGTCCATATAATAACCAGCACCGCCGCCGAGGGCCGCGCCGGCCGCCGCGCCGATCAGCGCGCCCTTGCCGCGATCTTTCTTCGACGAGGAGAGCGCGCCGATACCCGCGCCGACCAGCGTGCCGATGCCCGCTCCGATGCCGGATTTACCCGCTTCGCGCTCGCCGGTGTAAGGATTAGTGGTGCAGCCGGATACCGCCAGAGCGCCGCTGACCAGAACAGCAATCGCTAAAACACGTTTTTTCATTTTATTTCCTTTATGATTTTTTATTTTCGCCACGGCGAGGTGGCGACTGATTATGCCCTCTTAAGTTGAAGAATATTCCAGGGATATCTCTGAAATTTGCCAGTAATATTGTCTGCTAAAAAAATAAAGATGATTCATCTGCCGGAGCGCGTAATTTGTCAACAAAAGGCCCAATCTTAACCGCCGCCCACTGGGCACCCATTCTGGTGGAAACCGATGGCGAACGCATATTTTCTTCCCGCGGGGCGCTGCCCGGTTCCATCCGCTGCATGAGGCGGTGCGCGATCGGGCGCACCGCCCCTGCCGCTTACGGCGTTTGATCCGCCTGCCAGCACATGATCCAGGTGGGCTGGCGGGTCTCTTCCTGCCAGGCGGCGTCCTCGATTTGAAAGCCTCTGGCGTGGTAAAAATGCACGGCGGTGCGGTTTTTCTGGTACACCTCAAGGCTGAGGGTGGAAAAGCGCCGCTGAGTATGCTGGACCAGCGCGGTGCCGACGCCGCTTCTGAGCGCCAGCGGTGCCACGAACAGCGCCCCCAGAAAGCGCGCGTCGATAACGCTGGCGAAGCCCAGCAGCCTGTCGTCCTCTTCATAGAGCCAGGTTTGCGCGGCGGGCAGGTATGTGTCGCGTACGACCTCCTCGCTCTCGCGCCAGTAGCGCTGTGGAATAAAGGGGTGGCCGTAAATGGTGCTTTCCAGCCACAGCGCCAGAACGGCCGCCGTGTCGCTACTACGGGATTTGCGAATCACGTTGCGCTCCGGGGTAACAGATACAGCCGGTGATATGATCGTTAACCAGCCCGCACGCCTGCATAAAGGAGTAGCAGATGGTGGTGCCGATAAACTTAAAGCCGCGTTTTTTGAGCGCTTTTGACAGCGCGTCGGACGCCGGTGTGGAGGTGGGAATTTCGCTAAGGCTGGCGGCCCGGCTGATGACCGGCTGGTTATCCACAAAGGACCAGACGAAGTCAGCGAATGGCTCGCCGTTTTCCTCCATGGCCAGCCAGGCCCTGGCGTTGCCGATAATGGCCTCGATCTTACCCCGGTGGCGGATAATGCCGGGTTCCAGCAGCAGGCGCTGTACGTCCTCTTCCCCCATGGCCGCCACGCGAACGGGATCGAAGCGGTGGAAATGGGTGCGATAGTTCTCGCGCTTTTTCAGTACGGTTATCCAGGACAATCCGGCCTGCTGTCCCTCCAGGCAAAGCATCTCGAACAGCTTTCGGCCGTCGGTTTCGGGGACGCCCCACTCCTTGTCATGGTAGGCGATATAAAGGGGATCCTGACTAACCCAGCCGCAACGTTCCATATTTGTCCTCTGCCGTATCTATCTTCATCTGGCCCGCCTTGACGAGCCGGCTTAAAAAAGAACATTTAGGCTGTCTCTCTTAACCGATGTCAAGCGCCAGCGCCGTCCGTCTCGTCATTCATTCCGTAATTCTGGCATTTCATTCCGCTCTGATGGCATTTCATGCCATTTTCCCCTGGCGCTCAGCGCGCTTCGCTATGGTAGTCCACAGAGAAAGTTCCTTTATTTATACAGGAAGACGGCCATGACAACTTCACACTATCAGCGTACCCGGTGGCTGACGCTACTCGGCACGATTATCACTCAGTTTGCCCTCGGTTCGGTTTACACCTGGAGCCTGTTTAACGGCGCGCTCTCCGCGAAGCTGGACGCGCCGGTCAGCCAGGTGGCGTTTTCCTTCGGCCTGTTGAGCCTCGGCCTTGCGCTCTCCTCCTCCATCGCCGGGAAGCTGCAGGAGCGTTTCGGCGTCAGGCGCGTCACCATGGCATCGGGGATTTTACTGGGTGTCGGTTTCTTTTTAACCGCCCACTCCGGCAGCCTGCTGATGCTGTGGCTGAGCGCCGGGGTGCTGGTCGGCCTGGCCGACGGCGCGGGCTACCTGTTAACGCTCTCCAACTGCGTGAAGTGGTTCCCGGAGCGTAAGGGGCTGATCTCCGCCTTTGCGATTGGCTCCTATGGCCTGGGCAGCCTTGGCTTTAAGTTTATCGACAGCCAGCTGCTGGCCTCTGTCGGTCTGGAAAAAACCTTCCTGATCTGGGGCGCGATCGTGCTGGTGATGATTGTCTTTGGGGCGACGCTGATGAAAGACGCGCCGCATCAGGAGGTTAAAACGACCAACGGCGTGGTGGAGAACGACTACTCCCTGGCGGAATCGATGCGCAAACCCCAGTACTGGATGCTGGCGGTGATGTTCCTGACCGCCTGTATGAGCGGCCTGTACGTGATCGGCGTGGCGAAAGATATTGCCCAGGGGCTGGCGCATCTGGATGCGATAACCGCCGCGAACGCCGTTACGGTTATCTCGGTGGCTAACCTCTCCGGCCGTCTGGTGCTGGGGATCCTGTCCGATAAAATCGCCCGTATTCGCGTTATCACGCTCGGCCAGGCGATCTCCCTGATCGGTATGGCGGCGCTGCTTTTTGCACCGCTGAACGAGCTGACCTTCTTTGCCGCCATCGCCTGCGTTGCCTTTAACTTCGGCGGTACTATTACGGTATTCCCGTCGCTGGTCAGCGAGTTCTTCGGTCTGAACAACCTGGCGAAAAACTACGGCGTGATTTACCTGGGCTTCGGTATCGGCAGCATCTGCGGCTCGATTATCGCCTCGCTGTTCGGCGGCTTTTACATCACCTTCTGCGTGATTTTTGCCCTGCTTATTCTCTCCCTGGCGCTGTCCACCACCATCCGCCAGCCGAAGCGTGAGGCGCTGAACGCCGCCCACGCCTGATCTCTTCGCGGGACGGGCATTATGATAAAAGCCAGCGGTAACGCTGGCTTGAGACTGATGACAAATCCCAGGCCGAACTCGTTCGGCCATAATCACCACAAAAATAAACAAGGAAAATCAATTCATTGATTTTCGGCTGCTAACCACAAAGAGGGAAAAACCACATTTTTTCCCTCTTTGTCCCCAACCTGAAGCCAGCGGTAACGCTGGCTTTAGCGTGCCGCCCTCTCTGAGATTAACCGCCTTGCAGGGTGACCCGCTGGCGCTGCTTTCTGTATCCGGAGCAGCGTTTTGTAAAAATCATTCGTGACCGCCAACTTTATCGACACTTTTTAGTTCGGCTGTGGTCTACTTCTTCGCACTTGTCGGATTTCTCACATATGCTGTTGCCACTTTAATCCCGCTGCCAGGCCTTTTTGTCGCCGCGCAGTGCGTTTTCACCCCGATCTCCAGGGTCTGTTTGCATGAGATATATCAAATCGATGACGCAGCAAAAGCTCAGCTTATTGCTTGCGCTCTATATCGGCCTTTTTATGAACTGCGCGGTTTTTTATCGTCGTTTCGGCAGCTACGCGCAGGAATTTACCGTCTGGAAAGGGATTTCTGCGGTTGTTGAGCTGGGGGCCACCGTGCTGGTGACCTTCTTTTTATTGCGCCTTCTGTCGCTGTTCGGACGGCGCGTCTGGCGTATTTTAGCCACCCTGCTGGTCCTCTTTTCCGCGGGTGCCAGCTATTACATGACCTTCCTGAACGTGGTGATTGGCTATGGCATTATCGCCTCAGTGATGACCACCGATATTGATTTATCCAAAGAGGTTATCGGCCTGCATTTCATACTGTGGCTGGTGGCGGTGAGCGCCCTGCCGCTCATTTTTATCTGGAGCAACCGCTGCCGTTACACCCTGCTGCGCCAGCTGCGCACTCCCGGCCAGCGCTTTCGCAGCATCCTGGTGGTCGGCCTTGCCGGCCTGATGGTCTGGGCACCCATTCGCCTGCTTGACGTGCAGCAAAAAAGCGTTGAACGGGCGACGGGCGTCGATCTGCCCAGCTACGGCGGCGTTGTCGCCAACTCTTATCTGCCCTCGAACTGGCTTTCTGCGTTAGGGCTTTATGCCTGGGCGCAGGTGGATGAGTCCTCAGATAATAAGTCGCTGATGAATCCCGCGAAGAAGTTCACCTACGTTGCCCCGAAGGACGGTGAAGAGACCCTTGTCGTGTTTATTATCGGTGAGACAACCCGCTGGGATCATATGGGACTTTTCGGCTACGGACGCGATACGACGCCGGAACTGGCAAAGGAGAAAAACCTGGCGGCGTTCCGCGGTGAATCCTGTGATACCGCCACTAAGCTCTCCCTGCGCTGTATGTTTGTCCGGCAGGGGGGGGCGGAAGAGAACCCGCAGCGCACACTGAAAGAGCAGAATATCTTTGCGGTGCTGAAACAGCTGGGCTTTAGCTCCGATCTCTACGCCATGCAGAGTGAGATGTGGTTTTATAGCAATACGATGGCGGACAGTATCTCTTATCGTGAGCAAATCGGTGCCGAGCCGCGTAACCGCGGCAAAACCGTTGACGATATGCTGCTGGTTGATGAAATGCAGAAGTCGCTGGAGAGCCACCCTGAGGGTAAGCACTTAATTATTATGCATACGAAAGGTTCGCATTTTAACTATACCCAGCGCTATCCGCGCAGCTATGCGCGGTGGACGCCTGAATGTATCGGGGTTGACAGCGGATGTAGCAAGGCGAAAATGATCAACTCCTATGACAATTCGGTGGCGTATGTGGACCACTTTATCGCCAGCGTGATTGACCAGGTGCGCGATAAGAAGGCGATTGTGTTTTACGCCGCCGACCACGGCGAATCGATCAACGAGCGGGAACACCTGCACGGCACGCCGCGCCTGATGGCTCCGCCGGAGCAGTTCCGGGTGCCGATGATGGTCTGGATGTCCGATAAGTATCTGGAAAATCCGCGTAACGCCAGCGCCTTCGCCCGCCTGAAGCAGGCGGCGGATAAGAACGTCATGCGCCGCCACGTGGAGCTGTACGACACCATTATGGGCTGCCTGGGCTATACGTCGCCGGACGGCGGCATTAACGAGAACAACAACTGGTGTTATGTTCCGGAGGGGCAGAAAGCGGCGGTTGAGTAAGTGGAGTGCTGACTTTCTCACCGATTAAGCTGCTTTTTGCAATAAGGGATTGACGGGGGCATGGCTGAGCAGTAAGATGCGCCCCGCATTCGGTGATTGGCGCAGCCTGGTAGCGCACTTCGTTCGGGACGAAGGGGTCGGAGGTTCGAATCCTCTATCACCGACCAGATTCGAAAAGCCCGCTCTCAGAGCGGGTTTTTTTGCATCCGGCGTTCGGGAGGATGAGAAGCTCCGGGGGAGGAGGTTCGACCCGAGCGCCGCGAGGGAACGTTGCGCCAGCAACGGCCCGCAGGGCGAGCCGCGCAGCGGTGAGTCATCCTCTGGCACCGACCAGATTCGAAAAGCCCGCTCTCAGAGCGGGCTTTTTTGCATCCGGCGTTCGGGAGGATGAGAAGCTCCGGGGGAGGAGGTTCGACCCGAGCGCCTTATTCCACTTCCCTCTCCATGCGCAGCGCTGCAGGATAGCGCGCAATAAAATTAGCTCGTTTTTGTGCGATAGCGGCAGGTTTTGCGGGAGTGGGCAGTAGAACCACACGTGCCCGAAAATACATGCGATCGCTAACAGTCGCTCACTTATGCAGCGCTTAGTCAGAAATTCCTTATCAGATGCATAAAAATTAATCACCATGACCGATTCCATATCCAGCGTTTTATTCTGGGTTTAAGCGGGTAGCATAAATTTCTCCGCTGAGAATAAGCTCATGCTGTTTTTTTAATCTTTGCCTGGGATTTCGCACTGTTGTTGCAAAACATCGTTAGTTGTATTGACCTTTTCACATTCTGTTGACAGATTGATGCCCATAAGGGGCGAGTTTCAGGGAAGAACCGGACAGCAGCTCAGCCGTTTATACGCACGGCGTCCCATCTCTTAATGCCGACCCGACCGGGTAGAAATAAAAAAGGTCAGGCGGCGTAAGCCCGCTGCAACGGGTAAAACAACACACATCACATCTGGAGCAGAAGAATGAATATTTCCTTGAAAACGTCAGGGATGCTGAAGCTTGGCCTGAGCCTGGTGGCCCTGGCCTGCGCCGCAGGCGTTCAGGCCAAAACGCTGGTCTACTGTTCAGAAGGCTCGCCGGAGGGGTTTAACCCGCAGCTGTTTACCTCCGGTACGACCTATGACGCCAGCTCGGTGCCGATTTATAACCGGCTGGTTGAATTTAAAATCGGCACCACCGAAGTGCTTCCCGGCCTCGCGGAAAAATGGGACATCAGCGAAGACGGCAAAATCTACACCTTCCACCTGCGCAAGGGCGTGAAGTGGCAGAGCAATAAAGCGTTTAAACCGACGCGCGAGATGAACGCCGACGACGTGGTGTTCACCTTCGACCGGCAGAAAAATACGCAAAACCCGTACCACCAGGTGTCCGGCGGCAACTATGAATACTTTGAGGGGATGGGCCTGTCGGAGCTGATAAGCGAAGTGAAAAAAGTAGATGACTACACCGTCCAGTTCGTGCTGACGCGCCCGGAAGCACCGTTCCTCGCCGATCTGGCGATGGATTTCGCCTCTATTATGTCCAAAGAGTACGCCGACGCCATGCTGAAGGCGGGCACTCCGGAGAAAATCGATCTCAACCCCATCGGCACCGGTCCGTTCCAGCTGCAGCAGTATCAGAAAGACTCCCGTATTCTCTATAAAGCCTTCCCGGGCTACTGGGGCACTAAGCCGCAGATTGACCAGCTGGTCTTCTCCATCACGCCTGATGCCTCCGTGCGTTACGCCAAGCTGCAGAAGAACGAGTGCCAGGTGATGCCGTATCCGAACCCGGCGGATATTGCGCGCATGAAGCAGGACAAGAGCATCAACCTGATGGAACAGGCGGGCCTGAACGTCGGCTACCTCGCCTTTAACACCGAGAAGAAGCCGTTTGACGACCTGAAGGTGCGTCAGGCGCTGATCCTGGCGGTGAATAAAGAGGCGATTATCAAGGCGGTTTACCAGGGGGCGGGCGTCGCCGCGAAGAACCTGATCCCGCCCACCATGTGGGGCTATAACGACGAGGTGAAGGACTATCCCTGGGACCCGGAAAAGGCCAAAGCGCTGCTGAAGGAGGCGGGCCAGGAGAAGGGCTTCACCGTTGAGCTGTGGGCGATGCCGGTACAGCGTCCGTACAACCCGAACGCGCGGCGGATGGCGGAGATGATTCAGGCGGACTGGGCGAAGATCGGCGTGCAGGCCAAAATCGTTACCTGGGAGTGGGGCGAGTACCTGAAGCGCGCTAAGGCGGGGGAGCACCAGGCGGTGATGATGGGCTGGACCGGCGACAACGGGGACCCGGATAACTTCTTCGCCACCCTGTTCAGCTGCGCGGCGGCGAAGGATGGCTCCAACTACTCCCGCTGGTGCTACAAGCCGTTTGAGGATCTGATCCAGCCGGCGCGCGCCGCTGACGATCACAATAAGCGTATTGCGCTCTATCAGCAGGCTCAGGTGATGATGCACGACCAGGCACCGGCGCTGATCGTGGCCCACTCCACCGTCTATGAGCCGGTGCGTAAAGAGGTTAAAGGCTACGTGGTCGATCCATTAGGCAAGCACCATTTCGAAAACGTCTCTATCGAATAATAAGTAATCCGCCCCCTCTCCCATGAGGGAGAGGGCCGGGGTGAGGGTGGAAAAGCCGCTCCTCACCCTAACCCCTTTCCCAATGGGAGGAGGGCGTTTGCTTTTGTGAGCAATACAGACGTCCTGCCACCAGGCCGGGCGTCATGAGAGAGAGTCCGGGCTATGTTGCAGTTCATTCTCCGCCGTCTGGGGCTGGTTATCCCCACGTTTATCGGTATTACCCTTCTCACCTTTGCCTTTATCCATATGATCCCCGGCGATCCGGTGATGATCATGGCGGGCGAGCGCGGGATCTCCCCTGAACGCCACGCCCAGCTGCTGGCCGGGCTGGGTCTGGACAAGCCGATGTGGCGGCAGTACCTCCACTACATCTGGGGGGTGATGCACGGCGATCTCGGCATCTCCCTGAAAAGCCGCCTGCCGGTGTGGGAGGAGTTCGTGCCGCGCTTTAAGGCCACCCTGGAGCTGGGGGTCTGCGCGATGATTTTCGCCACCGCGGTCGGCATTCCGGTGGGCGTGCTGGCCGCGGTAAAGCGCGGCTCTGTTTTCGATCACACCGCGGTGGGCCTGGCGTTGACCGGCTACTCGATGCCGATCTTCTGGTGGGGCATGATGCTTATCATGCTGGTTTCGGTGCACTGGAACCTGACGCCGGTCTCCGGGCGGGTGAGCGACATCGTATTCCTTGACGACAGCAACCCGCTGACCGGCTTTATGCTGATCGACACCGCCATCTGGGGCGAAGAGGGCAACTTTACCGACGCGCTGGCGCATATGATCCTGCCGGCGATGGTGCTTGGCACTATTCCGCTGGCGGTTATCGTGCGTATGACCCGTTCGTCGATGCTCGAAGTGCTGGGCGAGGATTACATCCGCACCGCGCGCGCCAAGGGGCTGGCGCGGATGCGGGTGATCGTGGTTCATGCTCTGCGCAACGCCATGCTGCCGGTGGTCACCGTTATCGGCCTGCAGGTGGGCACGCTGCTGGCCGGGGCGATCCTCACCGAAACCATCTTCTCGTGGCCCGGCCTGGGGCGCTGGCTAATCGACGCGCTGCAGCGCCGCGACTATCCGGTGGTGCAGGGCGGGGTGCTGCTGGTGGCGACGATGATTATCTTCGTCAACCTGCTGGTGGATCTGCTGTACGGCGTGATCAATCCGCGCATCCGGCATAAGAAGTAAGGGGGTAACATGTCACAGATTACTGAAAACAAAGCGATTGCCGCGCCGGTGCCGATGACCCCGCTGCAGGAGTTCTGGCACTATTTTAAGCGCAATAAGGGAGCGGTGATCGGGCTGGCGTACGTGGTCGTAATGATCCTGATTGCGCTCTTCGCCAGCCTTCTCGCCCCGTACAACCCGGCGGAACAGTTCCGCGATATGCTGCTGGCACCGCCCGCGTGGCAGGAGGGCGGCAGTATGGCGCACCTGCTGGGCACCGACGACGTGGGCCGCGACGTGCTGTCGCGCCTGATGTACGGCGCGCGCCTGTCGCTGCTGGTGGGCTGCCTGGTGGTGGTACTGTCGCTGGTGATGGGTATTGTGCTCGGGCTGATTGCCGGCTACTTCGGCGGCATTATCGACAGCGTGATTATGCGCCTCGTCGACATCATGCTGGCGCTGCCGAGCCTGCTGCTGGCGCTGGTGCTGGTGGCGATTTTTGGCCCCTCTATCGGCAATGCCGCCCTGGCGCTGACCTTCGTGGCGCTGCCGCACTATGTGCGCTTAACCCGCGCCGCGGTGCTGGTGGAAGTCAACCGCGACTACGTTACCGCCTCGCGCGTGGCGGGAGCCGGGGCGATACGCCAGATGTTCGTCAATATCTTCCCGAACTGCCTTGCGCCGCTGATCGTGCAGGCGTCCCTCGGCTTTTCCAACGCCATTCTCGACATGGCCGCGCTGGGCTTTCTCGGCATGGGCGCGCAGCCGCCGACGCCGGAGTGGGGCACCATGCTCTCCGACGTGCTGCAGTTTGCGCAAAGCGCCTGGTGGGTGGTGACCTTTCCTGGCCTGGCGATCCTGCTGACGGTGCTGGCATTTAACCTGATGGGTGACGGTCTGCGTGACGCGCTCGATCCCAAACTGAAGCAGTAAGGAGCGGGAGATGGCGTTATTAAACATCGATCAATTATCGGTGCACTTCGGCGACGAAGCGGCACCGTTTCGCGCCGTAGACCGCATTAGCTACAGCGTGGACCAGGGAGAGGTGATCGGCATCGTCGGCGAGTCCGGCTCCGGCAAATCGGTCAGCTCGCTGGCGATTATGGGGCTAATTGACTATCCGGGGCGGGTGATGGCGGACCGGCTGGCGTTCAACGGCCAGGATCTGCAGCGCATCTCTGAAAAAGCGCGCCGCCAGCTGGTGGGTGCCGAAGTGGCGATGATCTTCCAGGACCCGATGACCAGCCTGAACCCCTGCTACACCGTTGGCTTTCAGATTATGGAGGCCATTAAGGTGCACCAGGGCGGCAACAGGCAGACCCGCCGCCAGCGGGCCATCGACCTGCTCAACCAGGTGGGCATTCCCGATGCGGCCTCGCGCCTTGACGTCTATCCGCATCAGCTCTCCGGCGGGATGAGCCAGCGGGTGATGATCGCCATGGCCATCGCCTGCCGCCCGAAGCTGCTGATCGCCGATGAGCCGACGACGGCGCTGGACGTCACCATCCAGGCGCAGATTATCGAGCTGCTGCTGGCCCTGCAGCAGAAGGAGAATATGGCGCTGGTGCTGATCACCCATGACCTGGCGCTGGTGGCCGGAGCGGCGCATAAGATCATCGTGATGTACGCCGGGCAGGTGGTGGAAACCGGCGGCGCGGGCGATATCTTCCGCGCCCCGCGTCACCCCTATACTCAGGCGCTGCTGCGGGCGCTGCCGGAGTTCGCCCAGGCCAAAGCGCGGCTGGCCTCGCTGCCGGGCGTGGTGCCGGGGAAATACGATCGACCGGCCGGCTGCCTGCTGAATCCGCGCTGCCCCTATGCCACCGGGCGCTGCCGCAGCGAGGAGCCAGCGCTGAACCCGCTGGAGGAGGGCCGCCGGTCAAAATGTCACTACCCACTTGATGATGCCGGGAGGCCCACACGATGAGCGCACACGAGGCCGCCATGCCACAACCGCTGTTGCAGGCTATCGATCTGAAAAAACACTATCCGGTGAGGCAGGGGCCGTTCTCGTCAGAGCGGCTGGTGAAGGCGCTGGACGGCGTTTCATTCACCCTGGAGCGGGGTAAAACCCTGGCGGTGGTGGGGGAGTCGGGCTGCGGTAAATCCACGCTCGGCCGCCTGCTGACGATGATCGAAGTCCCGACCGGCGGCGAGCTGTACTATCAGGGCCAGGATCTGCTGAAGCCCGACCCGCAGGCGCAGAAGCTGCGTCGGCAGAAGATTCAGATCGTTTTCCAGAACCCGTACGGCTCGCTGAACCCGCGTAAAAAGGTGGGGCAGATTCTGGAGGAGCCGCTGCTGATTAACAGCGGCCTGAGCAGAGCGGAGCGCCGGGAGAAGGCGCTGGCGATGATGGCGAAGGTGGGCCTGAAAACCGAACATTACGATCGCTATCCGCATATGTTCTCCGGCGGCCAGCGGCAGCGCATCGCCATTGCCCGCGGGCTGATGCTCGATCCGGACGTGGTGATCGCCGACGAGCCTGTTTCGGCGCTGGACGTCTCGGTGCGCGCCCAGGTGCTGAACCTGATGATGGATCTGCAGCAGGAGCTGGGGCTGTCCTACGTTTTTATTTCCCACGACCTGTCGGTGGTGGAGCACATCGCCGATGAGGTAATGGTGATGTATCTGGGCCGCTGCGTGGAGAAGGGGACGAAAGCGCAGATCTTTACTGACCCGCGCCATCCTTACACCCAGGCGCTGCTCTCCGCCACGCCGCGCCTGCGCCCGGACGAGCGCCGGGAGCGCATCAAGCTGACCGGCGAGCTGCCCAGCCCGCTCAACCCGCCGCCGGGCTGCGCCTTCAACGCCCGCTGCCGCCGCCGTTTTCAACCCTGCCCGCAGCTGCAGCCACAGCTGAAGTCGTACGACGGCCAGCTGGTGGCCTGCTTCGCGGTGGACGAGGATGAAAATCGGCAGAAAAGCCCGGCGTAGCCCTCATATCGGGACCGGCGCGGCGACCGGTCCTATCCCATCAACGTCAGCAGCGGCGACAGGCACAGCAGGATCCCGTACAGCAAAATCAGCCAGATCTTCAGGCCGCGCAGTTTCTCCAGCTGCCTGACCTTATAGATCAGGAAAAAAGGGATCAGGCACGACACAATGCCGTACAGCGGGCTGCCCAGCTGGAAGAACTCCAGCACCGAGACGCGGAACGACACCCAAATCACCAGCGTAATAACGATAAAGACGCAGATCCCCAGGGTCAGCAGCCGGGCATCGATTTTCTCCGGGTCCATAACCCGCTTCAGCAGGTTTAGCACAATGCCCTTAAGGGCCTCGTGAAACCCCAGATAGATCCCGAAGAAGGCGGTCAGCACGGCGAAAATATTCAGCACCGTCGAGGTCAGATGAATAATTTTGCCGGGGATCACCTGCGCGGCCAGCGCCAGGGCGGAGATATTCTGCTCGAAGGCGGAGACCGCCTCTTCGTGGCTGATTGAAAAGGTAAAGGAGAAGGAGAAAAAGAGGATTATCGCAATCAGCGTAATATAGCTGATGCGGTGGGTGCGGACCGCCATCCGGGTGGCCAGCAGGCGGTCCGGCTCTCGTTTACGGTAGGCGATATTCATCGGGTTAAGCACCTGAACGAACACCGCCGAGAAGAAGCAGAACGGCACGGTAAGCAGCACGTCGCGAAAGAAAACGGCGACCGGCGGGAAAGCGGTGATGTTATTGAAGTTCCAGTGCGGAACCATCGCAAAGCCGAAGACCAGGATGATGCCCACCTTGACCACCACCATTGGCCCGGAAATTTTGAACAGCAGCTTTTCGCCGCCGGAGGCGATGGCCACCAGTACGGCGAAGATAGCCGCCTTATAGACTATAGACTGTGACAGATCGGCGTCGGTGAGGCCAAAGGTTTTAATATACGAGGCGCTGTCGAACACCACCGACAGGGAATAGATAAAGATGCCGTGGACGATCATTAAAAAATAGACCACGCCGAGGAAGATACCCCAGTTTTTCCCCAGATAGTGGCTGATGATATCGGTGTAGTTGTCGCAGGTTTCGCTCTCTGAGAGCGTCTTTAAATAGATATCCTGCACCATCCAGGTGGCGGGCCAGGCAATAATAAAGGCGGTAATAAATACCCAAATGCCCTTCAGCCCGATCTGTACCGGCATCAGCACCGTTCCGGCACCGATGGCCATGCCGATGCACAGGAGCACCCAGCCGAAGTCGTAGCGGGTAAACGGCAGCTTGTCGGCGGCGGCCGCGCGGGTGGTGTTGCTGGAGTGTAGGTTATTGCCCTGCATAAAATCCTCTGCCTGAAAGGCGATCGAAGGATCGCCCATAGTGCCAGGCCGTTGAACCCTGATGCGCAACAGCCGGCGTCGACGCAGGTCGGTTCCGGCTGATATCGGCGAAAGGTTGCTTTTTAAACGGCGTATTCAAGGTTGTTAGTCATGTTTTTCCGGAGCGCCAGGACCCGCAGAAAGATGGTAAACCCGACGGCAGCCGTTCCTCTGGCGCAACGGGCGAATGGATTATCAACGCGGGTGCTGAATGAGGGCGGTATGACCGGGGCTGACCGCGAGGAGGCAAGATTCTACAGAATAGATCGTTCATCTGCCAGCCTGCGGCACGCTCCGGGTGCCGCTTTTGCAGCAGAGCGCGCCGCGCGAGCCGTGGCTGCCGGGCGTCAGCCTGCCCCGGCTCGGGCAGTGAGTCACTAACCGGGAAATAAACCTCCCCCGGCTAGCGTTGAATGAGGTGAAGGAGCCTAAAGCGAAAGTCTTATTGCCAGGGAGCGGTCTGTACAGTCTTTTCCGGGGCAAAGTGAGTCAGCAGTAGCGTCAACACACAAATAACCGCCCCCGCAAAGAACGTTGAAGCAGAACCCCGGAGGTCCCATAATAGCCCCGCGCCCAGGCTGGCAATCAGCAATCCCGCTCCGCTCAGCAAACTGAAAAAGCCAAACGCCGTACCGCGAAGATCGTCTGGTGCTGTGCGGGCAATCATGCTATTCAGCAAGCCCTGAGTCATTCCCATGTGTACACCCCACAGCGCAACACCGGCTATAATGCCTCCCCAGTTATTACTGAGGGCGAGCACTAAATCCGCCGCGATTAGCACAATCAGCCCCATCTGAAGCAAGCGCCTGTGGCTGATGCTGTCTGATAAGCGTCCGAATGGATAGGCTGTAAAAGAAAAGACCATATTCATGGCGACCATCACGAGGGGAATTAAAGCCAGTGGGATATTAACTTCCTGAGCCCTAAGAACAAGGAAAGCTTCACTGAACCTGGCGAGAGTAAATACTCCGCCCAGTCCTATAACCCACCAACACTCCACGCCCAGCCTTTTGAGATTTTCCTTCTTAATTGGGTTAGTTCTGACCTTAGAAACGGGGGCGCGTGGTTCATGTAATCCGAAAAACAACAGAGCTACGGCCAGAAATGCAGGTATGACGGCAACCCAGTAAACAGCGCGGAAATCGTTGCTCCATAACAGCATTAGTCCTACGGCCAGCAGCGGCCCAAGAAATGCTCCCATCGTGTCCAGCGTTTGGCGTAGGCCATAAGCCGCCCCCCGGATACCGGGCGGCGTAACGTCGGCAATAAGTGCATCTCGTGGTGCACCTCGTATCCCTTTTCCAATGCGGTCAATGATGCGTGCGCTGAATATCATCCCTGATGTTGAAGCCAGCGCAAACAGCGGCTTGCTGAGTGCACCAAGACCATAACCAAGGATGGCGAGCCCTTTACGCTTGCCAATGTAATCACTGATAACGCCTGAAAATACTTTGACGCACAGCGCAGTAGCTTCAGCCAGCCCCTCAATAAGTCCAATAATCACTATTGGTGTTCCTAAAGCTGTGGCCATAAATAGTGGAAGGAGGCTGTGGATCATTTCAGAAGAAATATCCATCAACAGGCTGACAAAACCAATAATCCAAACGCCACCGGGAATGCGCCGCAATGTTGAAAATTGAATGCCCATTTCACATCCTATGAAAGCGAAAAGGCTATTAGACATCATATAGCGTCACATGTTAATGAGAATCATTATTCATGAGTGGGTCAAGGCATTCAGGTCTGCGCGCGTAAGTTGTTTTATTTCGTTTAGACAGCCCTGCCCGCTTTCCGCATATAGCGGAGTATTCCCGATACCGTTGAGATCAAGCCGGGTGATAATAAGACGGTGGCTGACCTGTTACCCGGCGGAACATCGTGGCGAAGGATGAAGCGTTGTCGTAGCCGAGCGTCAGCGCCACCTGATTCACCGGTTTACCTTCCGTCAGCAGCGCCAGCGCCTTGACCACGCAGGCCCGCTGACGCCAGGCGGAAAACGTCATACCGGTCTGCTGCAGGAAGTGACGGCGAAAAGTGCTGGCGCTCATAAACAGCGTCCTGGCCCAGCGCTCAGCCGGTTCATGAACAGAGGGGGCGAGTAAACATGCCTGGCAAAGCGCCCGCAAAGCCGGATGCTGCGGTAGCGGAATATCGAATTCGCGAACCGGCATGGCCGCCAGCTCCAGTAATATCAACTGTATCAGCGCACGATCGCGCGCGCTTTCATACAGCGGCGGCAAATCCACCGCCTCAAGCAATAACTGACGTAACAAGGGCGATACGCCAATCACTTCACAGCGATGATGCTTAACCGAATCCGCCGCGCATTTGGGTTCGATATACAAGCTGCGGGTGGTGACTCCCACAAACCTGACGGCGTGCAAGGTCTCGGGTGGGATCCATACGGCATGCTGTGGCGGAACAATCCACTCTCCGCTATGGGTTGAGACATACATCAATCCGGTGGCACCGTACAGCAGCTGTGCCCGGCGATGCCGATGCTGCGGCAGAATAAATCCCTGCTCATAGTCATTGCCTAACGCCACAACCTCTCGATGAAGGTGATCCACATCATCAATTTTTACGTTGCGCACTTCTGCCTCCGTTTGACCGATTTACAAGGGTAAATGAGCGCTGCGCAAATGGGAAGCCGGCGGCTTCCGGTATAAGCTTCTGGCTCATTTTCAGGTCGGGGGCGTTTCTCTTGTACGATATCGCGATTATTGCGCTGGCAGGTTTTACTACCGGTATAACCACGGTGCTGTTTGGCTTTGGGGGCGGCTTCGTCGTGGTGCCCTTTGTGTATCAACTGATGCTACGGCAGCCCGGGCTGGCAGGAAATGCCATGCATATTGCGGTGGCCACCTCAACGGCGGTGATGATATTCAACGCGGGCTGGGTCAGCTATCGAAACTGGCGCGATGCCAGGCTGTCCTCACAGACGTTGTTTCCATTGCTATGGTTTATCGCCATCGGGGCCGTCGTCGGCTCCTGTCTGGCGGGCTTATTGAGTGAAGGACTCGTTCGTACACTGTTTATACTTTATATGCTGGCGACCATTAGCGATTGTGTGCTGCGTAAAGGTTTCTTCAGCGGTAGCGCGCCGCGTCGATTATCGTTTTTCAGGGTAACCGGCGGCGGGATAACGATCGGCATGGTCGCGGCATTGCTGGGCGTCGGCGGCAGCGTGATGACGGTGCCGCTATTGCGGCGTCACGGCTATGCGATGCGTGATTGCATCAGCGCCTCCAACCCGCTTTCGCTCCCTGTCGCGCTATGCGGTGCCGTAACCTATGCCGTCGTCGGTTGGCACACTATTCCGGCTGGCGGATTTATCGGCTTTATCAGCCTGAAAATTCTGGGCGTGCTGGTTCTGACAGGCTGGGTTGGGATAGTTTTCAGCCGTAGCGCGATCCCTGCGGTTCCGGACAGATGGCACGCACGAATCTATGTCCTGCTGCTGTGTCTGGTGCTGCTGACTATGCTGCTCTAACCGCGCCAATAGCAAACCCGTACGAATAACCCTGGCTGCCACAAGGCGGGCAGAATAAAGCACCCTCAGGCCGGAACACAAATTTACTACTGCCGTTTATGGCTATAAGCTAAAACGTCGTTCATGACGTAAAGAGGGATTTTCAATGAAAAAGATCATATATAAAGGTATGGATCGCAGCGAACTTGACGCGGCGTATAATAATACGAAGGCGGTCAGTAACTTCCCTGAATTACTGAGCCAGCTGCGGAAGAGAAGCTGTCAGACCTATGCCGCTCATCCGTGGCAGCGAAATATACCCTATGGCACAAAAGAACGTGAGCGCTACGATTTTGTTTCATGCGGACAGGCCGCTGTAGCGACCTATGTATTCATTCACGGGGGTTACTGGAGCAACTGCGTCAAAGAAGATTTCGCCTTTATTGCCGATGCCTTTCTAAAACACAATATTAATATCGTCCTCGCTGAATATACCCTGGCTCCGGAAGCCTCAATGACAGAAATTGTGGCGCAGACGGGAAAACTTATCGATCGTCTGGCCGCCGATCGGGACGGGCTGGGTATCGCGGAACACCCTTTATATCTGGGAGGACACTCCGCAGGCGGACATTTAGCGCTTATGCACCGTGCGCATCCTGCGGCAGCGAAAGTTCACGCCATCAGCGCGCTGGTGGATCTTGAACCTATCGGATTGTGCTGGCTTCAGGATACGTTAAACCTGACTTCACAGGAGATTGAAAACTACAGCCCGATACGACATATCGGGAAAGGCGCGCCGACGCTGATTACCGTGGGTGCCAGTGAGCTGACGGGGCTGCGCCAGCAGTCAACGGAGTATGCGCTTGCGTGCGAAGACGCGGGTGAAGGGGTCGCCCTGATACATCTGCCCGGCAGCACCCATTTCTCCATACTGGACGATCTCTCTGACCCCGAAGGCTGGCAGCTCAGGGCGCTCCTCAGCCTCACGTAACTGAAAGGGAGAGGGGAAAATCACTCTTCCCGATTCCGCAACGATTGTCGGTAATATGTCTGAATTGAGACTTTCCCTAATTTCAGCCTTCCCCTCCGCGTAAAGCCGCCAGTGAAGATTGCCAGCCCGGCCACAAAACGATCTACCCGTATCGCCGCGACGCCGGGGAGACGGGGATTTCCCGCCGCAGCCGCTGACCTCCCGCACCGGCCGCCGGACCTGCACCTGTCCTTTTCAGATACCGCCACGCATTGCCGCTGCGATGGGGTATACTCAGACGGCAGAGAGGGATTTTGTGGAGAGACAATTTGCGCGTCAGCCGCTCGTTAACAATTAAGCAGATGGCAATGGTCGCGGCCGTTGTCCTGGCCTTTGTGTTTATTTTCTGCACCGTTTTGCTGTTTCATCTGGTACAACAGAATCGTTATAACACGGCGACCCAGCTGGAGAGCATCGCGCGCTCCGTGCGTGAACCTCTGTCTGCGGCTATTCTGAAAGCCGATATTCCCGAAGCGGATGCGATCCTCGCCAGCATCCGGCCCGCCGGGGTGGTCAGCCGCGCCGATGTGGTATTGCCGAACCAGTTCCAGGCGCTGCGGAGGCGCTTTATCCCCGAGCGTCCGGTGCCGGTGATGATTACCCGCCTGTTTGAACTGCCGGTGCAGATCTCGCTGCCAATCTACTCCCTTGAACGCCCGGCCAACCCGCAGCCGCTGGCCTATCTGGTGCTGCAGGCGGACTCGTATCGTATGTACAAGTTCGTGATGAGTACCCTCTCCACGTTAGTAACGATTTACTTACTATTATCGCTGATGCTGACGGTCGCCATCAGCTGGTGCGTGAACCGCCTGATTATCCACCCGCTGCGTAAAATCGCCCGCACGCTGAACGACATCCCGCAGCAGGAGCTGATCGGCTACCAGCTGCCGCTGCCGCGCCTGCATCAGGATGATGAGATAGGTCTGCTGGTGCGCAGCTATAACCTCAACCAGCAGCTGCTGCAGCGGCAGATCAAAGAGCAAACCGCCGGCGCGATGCGCTATCCGGTTTCCAGGCTCCCCAACAAGGCCTTTTTAATGGGGCTGCTGGAGCAGGTGGCGGCGCGGCGACAGACCACCGCGCTGATGGTGGTCACCTGCGAAACCCTGCGCGATACCGCGGGCGTGCTGCAGGAAACGCAGCGCGAAATCGTGCTGCTGACGCTGGTGGAAAAGCTGAAGACGGTGCTGTCGCCGCGTATGGCGCTGGCCCAGGTCAGCGGCTATGAGTTTGTGATTATCGCCCATGGGGTGGAGGAGCCGTGGCAGGCTGTTACCTTAGGTCAGCAAGTGCTCACCCTGGTTAACGAGCGGCTGCCGCTGCAGGGCATTCAGCTGCTGCCCGCCTGCAGCATCGGGGTGGCGATGTTTTACGGCGATCTGAGCGCCGACGCGCTGTACGCACGCGCCTTCTCCGCCGCCTCAACCGCCCGGCGCAAGGGCCGAAATCAGATCGCGTTCTACGATCCGGCGCAGATGGAGGCCGCCCGGCGTCGCCTCTCCGAAGAGAGCGATATTCTTACCGCGCTGGAGGAGCATCGTTTCGCCCTCTGGCTGCAGCCGCAGGTGGAGATGCGCAGCGGCAGGGTGGTCGGCGCGGAGGTGCTGCTGCGTATGCAGCAGCCCTCCGGCGAGTGGGCGCTGCCGGAAGGGCTGATTGAGCGCATTGAGTCCTGCGGGCTGATGATCGCCGTCGGCAACTGGGTGCTGGAGGAGAGCTGCCGTCAGCTCGCCGCCTGGCAGGAGCGCGGCATTATGCTGCCGCTGTCGGTCAATCTCTCGGCTCTGCAGTTGATGCACCCGAACAGGGTAACGGAGATGCTGGCGCTGCTCAGCCGCTACCGTATCAGGCCGGGAACGCTGACCCTGGAGGTGACGGAGAGCCGGCGCATCGACGATCCGCACGCCGCCGTGGCGATCCTGCGCCCGTTGCGCAACGCCGGGGTGCGCATTGCGCTGGATGATTTCGGCATGGGCTATGCGGGGCTGCGCCAGCTGCAGCATATGAAGTCCCTGCCGGTGGATGTGCTGAAGATCGATAAGATGTTTATCGACGGGCTGCCGGAGGATAACAGCCTGGCGACGGCGATAATTCAGCTGGCGCGCAGCCTGAATCTGCAGATGGTTGCCGAAGGCGTGGAGAGCGAAGCACAGCGCCAATGGCTGACCCAGGCGGGGGTGGAGCTTGCCCAGGGCTTCCTTTTTTCCCCTCCGGTGCCGACAGAACGCTTCGAAGCGCGCTATCTGCAGTGATTACAAAACTTTAAAAAGGTCGTACTTGTGCGAGCTAGTTCAAATTTTTTAACATTTTTGTATCACTCCGGATCCCCGTGCATTTGTGTCGTGTTGGTGGGGTGTTATTTTAAAACCGCAGGTGAACCAAAACCCTATAATGCCTGTGGTTTTTACTCCAAGGACACCCTATGAAAACCTCTCTTTTTAAAAGCCTCTATTTTCAGGTTCTGACGGCAATCGCTATTGGTATTCTCCTTGGCCATTTCTATCCTGAACTGGGCGCACAGATGAAACCGCTTGGCGACGCTTTCGTTAAGCTGATTAAGATGGTCATTGCACCCGTCATCTTTTGTACCGTGGTTACCGGCATCGCCGGAATGGAAAGTATGAAGGCGGTGGGCCGCACCGGCGCGGTGGCGCTGCTCTACTTTGAGGTGGTGAGCACCATTGCGCTGATCATCGGGATTATTATCGTCAACGTCGTCCAGCCGGGTGCCGGAATGAACGTCGATCCGTCCACGCTGGATGCCCAGGCGGTGGCGGTTTACGCCGAGCAGGCGAAAGAGCAGGGGATGGTCGCCTTCCTGATGGATGTGATCCCCGGCAGCGTCATCGGTGCCTTCGCCAGCGGTAATATCCTGCAGGTTCTGCTGTTCGCCGTGCTGTTTGGCTTTGCCCTGCATCGCCTGGGTAGCAAGGGACAGCTGATTTTCAACGTTATTGAAAGCTTTTCGCAGGTGATTTTCGGCATCATCAATATGATTATGCGGCTGGCCCCCATCGGTGCCTTCGGCGCGATGGCCTTTACTATCGGCAAGTACGGCGTCGGCACGCTGCTGCAGCTGGGGCAACTGATCGTCTGCTTCTACATTACCTGCATTCTGTTCGTGGTGCTGGTGCTCGGCTCCATTGCCCGCGCCACCGGCTTCAGCATCTTTAAGTTTATCCGCTATATCCGTGAGGAGCTGCTGATCGTGCTGGGCACCTCCTCTTCCGAGTCGGCGCTGCCGCGGATGATCGACAAAATGGAAAAGCTGGGCTGCCGTAAGTCGGTGGTCGGGCTGGTGATCCCCACCGGCTACTCGTTTAACCTCGACGGCACCTCGATTTATCTGACGATGGCGGCGGTATTTATCGCCCAGGCCACCAACAGCCATATGGATATTTTCCATCAGATCACCCTGCTGGTGGTGCTGCTGCTCTCCTCGAAGGGGGCCGCCGGGGTGACCGGCAGCGGCTTTATCGTGCTGGCAGCGACCATCTCCGCCGTTGGCCATCTGCCGGTGGCGGGGCTGGCGCTGATCCTCGGCATTGACCGCTTTATGTCGGAGGCCCGCGCCCTGACCAACCTGATTGGCAACGGCGTGGCGACCATCGTGGTGGCGAAGTGGGTGAAGGAGCTGGACGCTAAACAGCTGGACGATGTGCTAAATAATCGCTCGCCGGATGACAAATCTCACGAAATAATCTCCTGACGGCCATGCAAATGCTCGTAGTCCCTTCCAGGACTGCGGGCATTTGCGCATAATTGACCCCTGTTCCCGAAACCGCCGTCCCGGCGGTGCGGGTTTATTTCACTTCCTGCGTGACTTTTACCGGTTCTCGCGGTCTAACACGAAGTGTTTTTCAACGTCATATTCAGACCGGCTGCGGCCAACTTTTTATTACCAGGATTGTTGATCAGGGGTTCACATGCAGGGCACAAAAATACGACTTTTAGCGGGCGGTTTGCTGATGATGGCCGCCGTCGGCTATGCGCAGGCCGATGCGCTCCAGCCTGACCCGGCATGGCAACAGGGTACGCTGGCGAACGGTTTGCAGTGGCAGGTGCTGGCGACGCCCCAGCGGCCCAGCGATCGAATCGAAGTACGCCTGCTGATCAATACCGGTTCGCTCGCCGAGAACACACAGCAGAGCGGATTTAGCTACGTTATCCCCCGCATTGCGCTGACCCAGAGCGGCGGCCTTAAGGTGGCCCAGGCGCGCTCCCTGTGGCAGCAGGGCATCGATCCCCAGCGGCCCCTGCCGCCCGTTATCGTCTCTTACGACGCCACGCAGTTTAACCTCAGCCTGCCCAACAGCCGTAGCGACCTGCTAAAGGCGTCGCTCGCCTGGCTGGCCAACAGCATGGGCCAGCTCGCCATTACGCCGGAAACCGTCGACCACGCGCTGAAGAGTGAAGATATGGTCGCCACCCTGCCGGTGGACACCAAAGAGGGCTGGTGGCGCTATCGCCTGAAAGGCTCCGCCCTGCTGGGCCACGATCCTGCTGAACCGCTGAAGACGCCGGTGGACGCAGAGGAAATCCATGATTTTTATCAGAAGTGGTATACCCCGGATGCGATGACCCTGATCGTGGTGGGCAATCTTGACGCCCGCGCCGTCGCCGAGCAGATCGATAAAACCTTCGGCGAGCTGAAGGGTAATCGCGAAACCCCGATGCCGGTGCCGACGCTCTCCCCGCTGCGCGCGGAGGCGGTTAGCATCATGACCCACGCGGTGCGTCAGGATCGTCTCGCCATTATGTGGGATACGCCGTGGCTGCCGATCCGCGAATCCGCCGCGCTGCAGCGCTACTGGCGCGCGGATCTCGCCCGTGAGGCGCTGTTCTGGCACCTGCAGCAGACGCTGAATAAAAATAACGTTAAGGATATTGGCCTTGGCTTCGACTGCCGGGTACTGTACCTGCGCGCCCAGTGCGCCATCAATATTGAGTCCCCCCACGACAAGCTGAACGGTAATCTGGGCATCGTGGCGCGCGAGCTGGCCAGGGTGCGCGACGGCGGCCTGCCGGAGGAGGAGTTCCAGCTGCTGTTGACCCGGAAGCACCTTGAGCTGCAGAAGCTGTTCGCCACCTACGCCCGCACCGATACCGGCATCCTGATGGGCCAGCGCCTGCGCTCGCTGCAAAACCAGGTGGTGGATATCGCGCCGGAGCAGTATCAGCGCCTGCGGCAGAACTTCCTCAATGACCTGAAGCCGGGGATGATCAACCAGGAGCTGCGTCAGCAGCTGAACCAGGAGATGGCGCTGATTCTGCTGCAGCCCACGGGCGAGCCGGAGTTCAATATGCAGGCGCTGCAGGCGTCGTGGGATGCGATCGTGAAGCCCGCGGCGGCGCGTCAGGAGGGCACCGCGACGCCGCCGTCGCAATAGCGGCGGAAAGCTCCCTCTCCCGGCGGGAGAGGGAAAAGGGATTACTGCGGCATCGCCTCGCGCGGGATAATCGCCCCGCGGTGCTGAATCACCGTGCTGGCGGTGAGATGGCCGCGTCTGGCCGCGTCGGCGGCGTTGCCGCCGGTTAAGCGCACGGCCAGATAGCCGGCGCTGAAGGAGTCGCCCGCGGCGGTGGTGTCGATCACCTTTTCCTTCGGCAGCTTCACCGCCGGAACGTCGATAAGCGCTTCGCCTTTGATGGAGACCAGGCAGGAGTCAGCGCCGCGTTTGACCACCACTTCCTCTACGCCCGCCGCGTGGGTGCGCGCGATAACCTCTTCAACTGGCTTCGCTCCCCACAGCGCGTCTTCATCGTCAAGGGTCAGGAAGGCGATGTCGGTATACTCCAGCATCTGCTGATAGACCCGCTGCGTCTCTTCCTGGCTTGCCCACAGGCGCGGGCGGTAGTTATTGTCAAAAATCACCTTCCCGCCGTTGGCGCGGCATTTGCGCAGCAGAGAGAGCAGCTTATCGCGGCTGCTCTGGCTGAGGATGGCGAGGCTGATGCCGCTCAGGTAGAGGTAGTCAAAGGTCGCCAGCGCTTCGCAGATGGAGGCCGACTGCTCGCTCTCCAGCCAGAATTTCGCCGCCGCTTCGTTGCGCCAGTAGTAGAAGGTGCGTTCGCCGGTGCTGTCGGTTTCGATGTAGTAAAGCCCGGGCAGGCGGTTTTCCATGCGCTGCGTCAGGGACGTATCGACGTTTTCACCGTGCCATGCGTCCAGCATCTGCTGGCTGAAGCTGTCGGTGCCCAGCGCCGTGACGTAGTGAACGGACAGCGCGGAGGCATCAGCCTGGCGGGCGATGTAAACGGAAGTATTCAGCGTATCGCCACCGAATCCGCGCTTAACGTCAGCACCTTTCTGTGACAGCTCAATCATGCATTCGCCAATCACGGCAATCTTTTTGGACATAGTCGTGAACCTGCTCTGAAAAATTTAGCGCTAGTGTGCGCTGTGGGTGTTTAGCGGTCAACTATCTTAAAACAACGTTCCATTATTTTTTTGAGCCAGTACGTGTTCTCTGCTGATTTTTTCGCGCTCCGTTTTCGGACACCGGCGGGAGCCGCAGGCCCGATGGCCCCGTCCCGCGCCTTTTCCGCCGACTGGACTATCTTTAGGACAGGCAAGGAAAGATGTGGGGAAACAGAATATGACCAGAGCAGGAAAAATAACCGCCGTGATTTCAGGGACCTTCTTGTTGCTGATCGTGGTGCTTATCGTACTGATCGCGACGTTCGACTGGAACCGGCTCAAGCCGACCATCAACCAGAAGGTCTCCGCCGAGCTTAACCGGCCGTTCGCCATTCGCGGCGATCTCGGGGTGGTGTGGGAGCGCCAGAAGCAGGAGACCGGCTGGCGCAGCTGGGTGCCGTGGCCGCACGTTCACGCTGAGGATGTGGTTCTCGGCAACCCGCCGGAGATCCCGGCGTTGACGATGGTACATCTGCCGCGGGTTGAGGCCACTCTCGCGCCGCTGGCGCTGCTGTCCCGGACCGTCTGGCTGCCGTGGATCAAGCTGGTGCAGCCCGACGCGCGGCTGATCCGCCTGTCAGAGAAAAATAACAACTGGACCTTTAACCTGGCCGGCGACGAGAAAAAAGATCCTAACGCCAAACCCTCCGCCTGGTCCTTCCGGCTGGATAATATCCTCTTCGATCGCGGGCGGGTGGCCATTGACGACAAGGTCAGCAAAGCCAACATCGAGATCTTCATCGATCCGCTGGGTAAGCCGCTTCCCTTCAGCGAGGTGACGGGCAGCAAAGGTAAAAACGATAAATCGGCGGTGGGGGATTATGTGTTTGGCCTGCGGGCTAAGGGGCGCTACAACGGTGAGCCGCTCAGCGGAACGGGCAAAATCGGCGGTATGCTGGCGCTGCGCAGCGAAGGCACGCCGTTCCCGGTGCAGGCCGACTTCCGCTCGGGCAATACCCGGGTGGCCTTTAACGGCGTGGTCAACGACCCGATGAAAATGGGCGGGGTGGATCTGCGGCTGAAGTTTTCCGGCAACTCGCTGGGAGAACTGTATGACCTGACCGGGGTGCTATTGCCGGATACGCCGCCGTTTGAAACCGACGGTCGGCTGGTGGCGAAGATCGATGGTGAAAAGTCGTCGGTCTATCACTATCGCGGCTTTAACGGGCGCATTGGTGACAGCGATATTCACGGCTCGCTGACCTATACCACCGGCAGGCCGCGGCCGAAGCTGGAGGGGGAGGTGGAGTCCCGGCAGCTGCGTCTTGCCGATCTCGGGCCGCTGATTGGCGTTGATTCCGGAAAAGGTGCGGAAAAGAGCAGGCGTTCCGGGCAGCGTAAGGGGGAAAAGAGCGCACAGCCCGCGGATAAAGTGCTGCCCTACGATCGCTTCGAAACCGACAAGTGGGACGTGATGGACGCCGATGTGCGCTTTAAAGGGCGGCGCATCGAGCATGGCAGCAGCCTGCCGATCAGCGATCTCTCCACCCATATCATCCTCAAAAATGCCGATTTGCGCCTGCAGCCGCTGAAGTTTGGCCTTGCGGGGGGCACCATTCAGGCGAATATTCACCTGGAGGGGGATAAAAAGCCGATGCAGGGGCGGGCGGATATTCAGGCGCGCCGCCTGAAGCTGAAGGCGCTTATGCCGGACGTGGAGCTGATGCAGAAAACCCTGGGTGAAATGAACGGCGACGCCGAGCTGCGCGGTGCCGGTAACTCGGTGGCGGCGCTGCTTGGCAACAGCAACGGCAACCTGAAGCTGCTGATGAACGACGGGCTGATCAGCCGTAACCTGATGGAGATCGTCGGGCTGAACGTCGGCAACTTTATCGTCGGGCAGATCTTTGGCGACGATGAGGTGCGGGTCAACTGCGCGGCGGCGAACCTCAACATCGCCAACGGGGTGGCGCGTCCGCAAATCTTTGCTTTCGATACTGAAAACGCGCTGGTAAACGTCACCGGCACGGCGAGTTTCGCTTCAGAGCAGCTGGATTTAACTATCGATCCGGAGAGTAAAGGAATACGCATTATTACCCTGCGCTCGCCGCTCTACGTGCGCGGCTCGTTCAAGAACCCCCGGGCCGGGGTGAAGGCCGGGCCGCTGATCGCCCGCGGCGCGGTGGCGGCGGCGCTGGCCACCTTAGTGACCCCTGCCGCCGCGCTGCTGGCGCTGATTTCGCCGTCGGAGGACGACGCCAACCAGTGCCGGGTAATTCTGTCGCAGCTGAAGAAGTAAGCCTGCGCGCCGGAGAGCGGGGGCGCTGTCCGGCGGCAAAGGGGGCTACAGCGACCTATGCCGCGTCTCATGGGTGAGCAGCAGCGCGATCAGCGTCAGGGTCGCCATTGAGGCCAGGTAGATCCCCACCGCCGGCAGGCCGTAGTTGCCCTGCAGCCACGCGGCGATATAGGGCGCGACCGACGCGCCGAGAATGGACGCAACGTTATAGGAGAACGACGCGCCGGTGTAGCGCACCTCGGTCGGAAACAGCTCCGGCAGCAGGGCACCCATTGGGCCGAAGGTCAGCCCCATCAGGCTTAAGCCCAGCAGCAGAAAGGCGAAAACCAGCGCCGGGCTGCCGGAGCCGAGCAGCGGCTTAAAGGCGAACAGCGCAAAGAGGATAATCAGAACGGTGATAATCACCATGCTCTTGCGGCGGCCGAAGGCGTCGGCAAGCAGGCCCGCGACCGGCACCATCACCCCGAAGCCAATCACCGCCATCATCAGCATCCACAGCACCTCGTTGCGCGGCAGGCCAAGCCCGACCGGCGCGGCGGCGGTGCTGAAGGTCATGGAGTAGACGGTCATAATATAAAACAGAGTATAGGTCGCCAGCATAATAAAGGTGCCGAGAATGGTGACGCGCATATGCTTCGTCAGCAGGGTGCCGAGTGGGATCTTCACCTGCTTTTTCGCCGCGGCCACTTTGGCGAACACCGGCGTTTCATGCAGCGAAACGCGCACGTACAGGCCGATAATCACCAGCACCGCCGAGAAGATAAACGGCACCCGCCAGCCCCAGGTCATGAACTGTTCATCGCTCAGCAGCCAGGAGAGCAGCAGAAAAGTGCCGTTGGCGAAAAAGAAGCCGATTGGCGCGCCGAGCTGCGGGAACGATCCGTACAGGGCGCGTTTGCGCGGCGGGGCGTTTTCGGTCGCCAGCAGCGCCGCCCCGCCCCATTCGCCGCCCAGACCCAGCCCCTGGCCGAAGCGCGCCAGCGCCAGCAGCAGCGGGGCGAAAATGCCGATGGTGGCGTAGCCCGGCAGCAGGCCGATAATTACCGTGGAGATCCCCATCGTCAGCAGCGAGGCCACCAGCGTGACCTTGCGCCCCACGCGGTCGCCGAAGTGGCCAAACAGCGCCGAGCCGATGGGCCGCGCCACGAAGGCGATGGCAAAGGTGGCGAGAGACTGCAGCGTCGCCGCGGTCGGGTCCCCCTGGGGGAAAAAGATGTGCGGAAAAACGATAACCGCGGCGGTGGCGTAAATATAGAAGTCAAAGAACTCGATGGCGGTGCCGATGAGCGAGGCGACGACGACCTTATTGCGCGAGTTGACCGGCGCGTGGTCCTGCTGGCCGTCGAGAGTAGTGGCGGTTGCTTGCATAATGTTTTCTTATAATCTGGCGAACGAAAGATCATATTACGCACAGCAAAAGCGACATTTCAATCAGCTACAGGTTGCCAGACTGGGCAAAAAACGCGCAAAAAGGGGATAATTTTTAAGCCAGCAAATTCACGTCTACGAAATGCTTCACACAATTAATAAACTGGTGAATAAAACTGGTTTTCGGTTAAATAAAAGTTACTGGCTGGATTTATATGCTGAAATTATGGGTCGGCACAGGCGGTCGTGGCGCAATAGCGAATACGCGCCTCTGGCCGTGACGCTCACCCGCGGGGAGGCGCTACCGTCTGATAGCTTCGGGGCGTTATCGGTTTGCCGGAGTCTTACGCCGCCGGGCCAGCCGGCGGGTCGGTGCAAAGCGCGGCGCGCTAGCGGTGGGTTTTACCCGGCATCTGCGGGTCGTCTTTATATTCGGCGGTGGCGATCCACGCCGCGCAGAACAGGGTCAGGCGGGCGAAGAAATAGAAGAACGCCATCAGGCCGAGCACTGAGCCAAAGGCCGCGCCCGAGGGCGAGGTCATCAGCGACGGCAGGGTCCAGGTCATGACGATCTTAATGACCTCAAAGCCGATGGCGGCAATAAAGGTGCCGCGGATCAGCGCCCGCCGGCGCGGCCGGTGGCGCGGCAGCCGCCAGAAAATCCAGAAGAACAGCAGATAGTTGGCGAAGATGGAAATTGCCAGCCCAATCAGCCGCCAGGCCGGCTTCAGCCACTCGATGTTGTCCAGATAGAGCGCCGAAATAATCATCTGCTGGGCCGAACCGGCCACGGAGGTGATCGACAGCGTGACGATCAGCGCCACCAGCAGGCCAATCAGCGAGATAAAATCGCGCAGATATTTGATCCAGATTTTCTCCTGGTCCTGCGGGGTGCGCTCCCACACGTCGCGCGACTGGGCGCGGATCGCCTCGCGCAGGTTGCCCATCCAGTTGATACCGGAGTAGAGCGCCACCGCCAGACCGACCAGGCCGACGGTGGTGCGCTGCTGAACGGCGGTATTGATGGTGTTTTTCAGCGTTCCGGCCAGCGTCGGATCGCTGACGTTCTGTAAAATTTTGCCAAAGATATCCTGCAGCAGCGTCGGGTGCGACGCCAGCACAAAGCCGGCGGCGGCAAACGAGACCATCAGGATCGGGATCATCGACAGAAACGAGAAGTAGGTGATAGCGGCACCGAACTGATTCCCCAGCCGATCGTTAAAGCGCTCGGTGGCGCGGAGCAGGTGCGCGACCATCGGCTGTTGCTGGATCCTCTCTATCGTGGTGGCGACGCGCTTTAGCGCCGGGCTGGCCTCCGGGTCGGTCTCCGTTTTTGCCCCGGCAGGCTGCCGGGTTTCAACCCGGATCACGGGCTCCAGCGCCAGATCCTGGACAGGGCGTTTTACGTCGTTTTCCTCGGTCATCCTATCGGTATTCCTTGTTGAGTTAACACTCAGGACAGTATAGCCTGGCGGTGCCCGCTACCTGAACGGGCGCGTCCGGGGCTAAGCGATATCGCGCTTTATCACCCCGGTCAGCCACTCCATAAACAGATTGACGCGGCGGGAGAGGCTGCGGCGATGGGGCCAGAGCAGGGAGAGCAGCACCGGCGCGGCCCGGTCGCCGGGGAGAATTTCAATAAGCCGCCCGTCGCGCAGCGCTTCGCGTACCAGCGCCCGCGGCGTCTGAATAATGCCCAGCCCCGCCAGGCAGGCCGCTCGCCAGGTTTCGCTATTATTCACCGTCAGCATACCGCCGGTTTTAACCCAGCGGACGCCGTCGGTATCGGCAACGGCAAAGCCGGGCGGCCGGGCACCCGGATGAAGCGAATAGTGCACCACCGCATGGGAGGCGAGATCGTCAGGCGTCTTTGGGTGACCAAAGCGCGCCAGATAGCCGGGGCTGGCGCAGTTAATGACCGTCAGCGTGCCCAGCGGACGCGCTATCAGCCCGGTGTCCGTCGGCGTGCCAATGCGCACCACGCAGTCATAGCCTTCGCGCAGCGGGTCCACCTGACGATCGCTGCTGCTCAGCTCCAGTTCGACGCCGGGGTACTGCTGTAAAAAGGTGGGGAGCCTGGGTAAAACCAGATACTTCGCTACACCCACCGGCATATCGATCCGCAGCCTGCCGCTGATGCTGGCCGGGTCGTGCTGAAACAGCCCGTCCAGCTCGTTCAGATTGCTCAGCAGATCTCTGGCGCGTTCATAGTAGATCATGCCGTCATGGGTCAGCCGCACCCGGCGGGTGGTGCGCTCCAGCAGGCGGATACCGAGATGATTTTCCAGCAGCTGAACCTGGCGCGAAACGCTGCCTTTAGGCAGGCCAAGAACGTTCGCCGCCCGCGTAAAGCTTTCCAGCTCGGCCACGCGGACAAAAAGCTGCATTGCGTGAATTTTATCCATCCCGACAGCCTATTGTTGTTATGAGTGATACAGTGATGCCAAAGGGTAAATGTTTAGTAATTTTTTAACATCTAATAAGCTACTTCTCAATGCCAGAGATTCTGAAAGCGGCAATTACGGGCCTCAGCCCTGCGCATAAGGGGTCCGGTTCAGCGAAAAAGCGGCAAACCAGGCCGGTATGTCCGCTATTCTTTAGATAAAGATGTAGGGCTGACCTCTCCCTGAGACTGGCCTGATGTGCTGTTGCACGGCAATAGAATAATAAACGTACCGCATGGGCGAGGCTAACCGGCGAAAAATACGCCAGCAGAGCAATATAATCGGGTCGGGCGAGGGGGAGTATAAAGACGGTTTGCGAACCGTTATTTAGAAATAACCCGCGGGGATAGCTGGCGGAGCGTAGGAGCAGGAGATGAGAATTTTCGCTATGCCGCCCCTTCGGAGCCGTTACGGACGGCAAGAACCCGATTTAAAATGGCCGGAAAATAACCTGATGGAATAGCTCTTTTATCCGCCGCCGCCGGATCGGCGTGCCGGGCACAGGCTTTGTGGTCGCGGGCAAAAAAAGGGCAACGCTTGAACGCAACGTGCTATATTTAATTCTGTAACAAATTAAATGCGCCTAAAAATTCCATTTCTGCAAGAAAAACGGTAAGTTAAAAAATAATATTTACTAAAGCGACAGCTGTAAAATATAACATACGCCGCGTTTTTGTCGTTATTTTAAACTAATTATCCTGTACTTTCTGCGGCTTGTCTATATTGTGCGCTTTGTGCTTCTCTCTGCCGTCACTATCTGTAAAATGGCCCTGGCCACATGGCAAATTCTTATTTTACTCCCTGGGTAATACCCTTCCACTACTTCAATCACTTACCCTATTAAGGTGGAGAGAAAGTAATGCGGATTGTAATGTTTGACAGGCAGTCAATATTTATTCATGGAATGAAAGTCAGCCTCCAGCAGCGGATTCCAGGTATAAGTATTCAGAGTGTCGGTCAGGCAGATGAACTCTGGCAAAGGCTGGAACAAATTCCGGATGCGCTGCTTATGCTGGATGGCGATCTCGACGGCGACTTTTGCCGCTGGCTGTTAAAAAAAAAGCAGCAGCAGTTTGCTGAGGTAAAGGTATTAATTACCGCTACGGACTGCAGCAAGAAGTGGCTGCAGGAGGCTCGCCATTATAACGTCCTGGCGGTGGTGCCGCGCGACAGCGGTCCGGAGACCTTTGCCCTGGCGCTGAATACTGTGGCGATGGGTATGCAGTTTTTACCCGGCGACTGGCTAAGCGCGCCGGGGTCGGAATCCCGCGATATTCAGTCGTTGAGCGCGCGTCAGCGTGAGATCCTGACCATGCTGGCGGCGGGAGAGACAAATAAAGAGATTGGCCGGGCGCTTAATATCAGCGCCGGGACGGTAAAAGCGCATCTGGAATCGCTTTACCGACGGCTGGATGTGAAAAACCGCACCCAGGCGGCCATGATGCTTAACGAGCAGCGCTGAACCTTCGGCCGGTATACTGCACCTTTCCTGGCCGTCCACCGGCCTGGGCCGAATATCAACAGGCCGGGCTGCCCGCTTTGGGCAACGCGGCTAAGGCTCTCCGTACAGGCTAATCAGACGACGGATCACGCCGTTGCTCCAGCCAAAGCCGTCCTGCAGGGGATACTCCCCGCCGCCGCCTTCGCGCGGAGTGCCGCCGGCGATATGGTATTTTTCTATCAGCTTGTGGTGCTGCTGATAAAACTGATTCACCGTCTGCAGCCAGCTGTGGGCGATTTCATCGCCGAGCGCGTCATCACCGTACATTTTGAAGCCCTGGATGGCCATCCACTGTAGCGGTGCCCAGCCGTTGGGCTTATCCCACTGTTCGCCGGTCTCATATTCTGTCGCCATGATTCCGCCGGGGGTGAGCAGGCGTTTGCGTACCGCATCGCCCAGACGATCGGCCTGCTCAGGCGACGCCATGCCGACGTACAGCGGTACGATAGCGGCGGCGGAAAAGAGCGCCGGCTGTTCGCGTCGCCAGTCGTAGTCGCGGTAGCAGCCGCTCTCCTCATCCCACAGGTAGCGGTTCACGGCGTTGCGGCGCGCATCGGCCTTCTGGCGAAACAGCGCTTCGGTATCACGTTCGCCCTTCAGCGCCGAAATATTGGCGATCGCGCTTTCCAGCTTAAACAGGAAGGCGTTGAGATCGACCGGAATAAACTGGGTGGTGCGGATGCTGGCCAGCCGCCCGGCGTCGCGCAGCCAGCGGGAGGAGTAGTCCCAGCCGGAGGCGGCTCCGGCGCGCAGATCGCGATAGACCTCGCCCGCCGGGCGGCCCGAATGTCTGGCCGTTTCCACATCCTCCAGCCACGATTCATCGCGGGGGGTGTCGCGGTCATCCCAGTAGCGGTTGAGCAGCGAGCCGTCCGGCATCCTCACCGCGTGGCGGTAGGCCTGGTTAAGCACCAGCGACTCCGCGCCGTCCATCCAGAAGGCGTACTCCATCTTCAGATGGTCAAGGTAGCGTCGCGCCCCGCGTACCCCGTCCTCTTCAAACAGCTCCACCATCAGCGCAAACACTGGCGGCTGGGAGCGGCTCAGGTAGTAGGTGCGGTTGCCGTTGGGAATGTGGCCGTAGTTTTCAATCATCCAGGCGAAGTTGTCCGCCATGCACTTAAGCAGATCGCCACGGCCGCTCTCCGCCAGGCCCAGCATGGTGAAGTAGGAGTCCCAGTAGTAGGTTTCGCTAAACCGGCCCCCCGGCACAATGTACGACTGCGGCAGCGCCAGCAGGGAGGACCACGGAATATGATCCTGCGGCTCGCGGGTCAGCACCGGCCAGAGCTGGTCGATGTGCTCCTTCAGCGAATTCTGCGGGTTGGAGACATACTCACTGGCGTTGACTTCCGGCATCCAGAAGTGGTTTTCGACGAACTGCCGCAGATCAAAATCCCGGTGGCGTCTTACCTTCCGGTAGCGGATCAGGATATCGATCGGGTCCATCTTCGGCGCACAGTCGGGAAAGGTTTTGCTGTCGGCGAAAATTCTCGCCGTCTGAACGTGCTCGAACAGCTCGAGATAGCGGTCGGCCGGGGTAAGGGCGTCGGAGGCGGGCAGCCCCTCGATCATCTCCGGCTCCGGCTCTGCCTCGAGCATTTCATCCAGCTTTAACTCGCACGGATCCGTTTCATAGTTCAGATCGACGTCGATCGTCAATTCTTCCGGCGGGATCGGTTGTCGTTTCTGGTTGAGCATAGTGAGAAGAACCTCCGGATTGCGTCGTAAACGATACGGGTGTTGCCCGGCTGTCTATTAAGCGTAGACATTCGCTTCGCTGCCTGGCGCACAAAGTGTGCGGTAGATCACATTTTTCCCCAGGCTTCTCAGAAGTGGAAAATCTATCTTACTGATTATCTTGTCGATTTATTAACGCTTCGCGGAACCGAAGCGCACCTGTTTTCGGATAATTCGATTGCAACACGTTATGAATAAGCGCAACCATTGCCCGGCACGCGCCGCTTATCCATAGCCAGTTATCGGGTAATTATTTGATTATTATAAAAAGAGTGATGATGAAATGAGCAGAAGCCCTGTTTATTAACGATGACTTCTGACGCCCTTTTACGGCTATTGTGCAACGCTCCAGCTGGAGCTGCCCTTCACCCCGAACGCCAGCGTTGGCACCGCCGAAGCTCTGCGCAGCCTGAAGTATAGTTCGGCTGTCTGGTGATTGCCGCCAACCCGCTGCGGCGGCGCTCTGCTGCCGTAGCGGGTTGGAAACCACGCGACCAGGCGGCGGCCGTCCGGCGCGCAAAGCGCGATACCGGCGACATCAGCCACCCGCCTGCGCGCCGGGAGCCTGCGGCCTAGCGCATGGTGACAAACTCTTCGGCCGCCGTCGGGTGGATCGCCACGGTGTTGTCGAAGTCCTTCTTGGTGGCTCCCATCTTCAGCGCGACCGCAAAGCCCTGCAGCATCTCATCCATACCGAAGCCGATGCCGTGGATGCCGACGATCTTCTCCTCCGGCCCGACGCAGACCAGCTTCATGCGGCACGGCTGGCGGTGAGAAGTGACCGCCGTGTACATGGCGGTAAATGATGATTTATAGACCTTAACCTGGTCCTCGCCGTACTGCTCGCGCGCCTGGGGTTCGGTCAGGCCGACGGTGCCGACAGGCGGGTGGCTGAAGACCACGGTCGGCACGTTGCTGTAGTCCAGATGCTCGTCCGGCCTGTTATTGAACAGGCGCTCCGAGAGGCGGCGGCCCGCGGCAACCGCGACCGGGGTCAGCTCTGGCGCGCCGGTGTTATCGCCCACCGCATAAATCCCTTCCACGCTGGTGTTCTGGTATTTATCAACGACGATGTAGCCTTTTTCATTGGTCTTCACCCCGGCGGCCTGCAGATTTAACCCGTCGGTTGCCGGCTCGCGGCCGATAGCCCAAATCAGGCAGTCCACCGTTTCGCGACGTCCGTCCTGCAGCTCAAGGGTCAGGCTGCCGTCGGCGTTTTTAACCACCGCCTGCGGAATAGCCTGGGTATGCAGGGACGGACCTTCGGCGTTCATCACCTCAACCAGGGTTTCGGTAATCATCGGATCAAAGCTGCGCAGCGGCGCGTGCTTGCGCACGAACAGGTGCGTCTGCGCGCCCAAGCCGTTAATCACGCCCGCCAGCTCAACGGCGATATAGCCCGCGCCCACCACCGCCACCCGCTCCGGCAGCGCGGGCAGGGCAAAGAAGCCGTCGGAGTCGATACCGTACTCAGCGCCCGGAATCGCCGGATGGCTCGGCCGACCGCCGGTGGCGATAAGAATGTGGTCGGCGGTAAGGGTTTCGCCGTTCACTTCGAGGGTTTTCGCATCGATAAAGCGGGCGAAGCCTCTGATTACGTCGACATTATTTTTACCCAGCACGTTGTCGTAGGAGGTATGGATACGGTCGATATAGGCGGTACGGCTGGCGATCAGGGTCGGCCAGCTGAACTGGTTGATGGTGGTGTCGAAGCCGTAGTCCGGCCCGTACAGCTGGATTGCCTCGCGGATCTGCGCGGCGTGCCACATCACCTTCTTCGGCACGCAGCCGACGTTCACGCAGGTGCCGCCCAGCTCTTTGGCCTCAATCAGCGCACATTTCTGGCCGTACATCGCGGCACGGTTAATGGAGGCGATACCGCCGCTGCCGCCGCCGATGGCGACGTAGTCATAATGTTTGCTCATGCGTTTTATCCTTCGTTGCTGATGGCGCTATGGTGTCTCTGTATACGGGCTGAGTCCCCGGACCGGGCTTCGCATCCCGGGCGGTTATTCCGACCCCCGGCGGCTTTCTGCAGCAGCGTCGATGCTACGCGCGGTCGGGGCGTCAGCCTAAAAGGTTCCGTCGATAGCTGCAATTATTCCGGCACGATCCAGTTTACCAGGGTATGGCCGGTGCCCGCCGGAACCAGCTTGCCGTGCAGCCACGGCAGAACGTTGTTCATCTGTTGTTCCAGCTTCCACGGCGGATTAATCACTATCATGCCGGAAGCGGTCATGCCCCGGCGATCGCTGTCCGGCAGGACCGCCAGCTCAATCTGCAGGATCTTGCGGATGCCGGTGGCCTCCAGATCGTGCACCATGCGCTTAATCTGTTGGCGCAGTACCACCGGATACCACAGGGCGTAGGTGCCGGTGGCGAAGCGCTTATAGCCTTCGCTGATGCCGGCGACCACCGCCTGATAGTCAGTTTTGAGTTCGTAAGGCGGATCGATCAGCACCAGGCCGCGGCGGGAGACCGGCGGCAGCCTGGCCTTCAGCTGCCGGTAGCCGTCGGCTCGTTCCACGCGGGCGCGGCTGTCCTTCTGAAACTCGGCCCGCAGCAGCGGATAGTCGCTGGGGTGCAGCTCGGTGAGCTGGATGCTGTCCTGCTCGCGCAGCAGCTGACGGGCGATGAGCGGAGAGCCGGGATAGTAGCGCAGCTGGCCGCTGCGGTTAAAGTGTTGAACCACGCCGATATAAGGCTCCAGTTCGACGGGCAGGTCGTCCTGCTGCCAGATCCGCGCGATGCCTTCCAGATATTCGCCGGTGCGTTCGGCGTGTTCGCTGCTCAGCTGATAGCGGCCCGCGCCCGCGTGGGTGTCCAGATAGAGAAAGGGTTTCTCTTTTTCTTTGAGCGACTCGATGATCAGGCTCTGAACGGTGTGTTTAAGGACGTCGGCATGGTTGCCCGCGTGAAAGCTGTGGCGATAACTGAGCATGGAGAAATGATATCCGGAGTAGAAAAGAGGGTGGCCGCAGTTTACCGTAGATTACGGCGGAATGCGCGTTTGCCGCGCCCGCCCCGCCCTGAATAGCGCAGCGCCGGGGCGCGCAAACCGGCCGGGATTGAAATCCACTACACTTACCCCCATTCTGGAACGATATTGCACAGCGCCGGACGCGCGCTTCATTCACCCTCTTCCTAAAAGGACAGCGCTTATGACCAATCCCTTACTGACTCCCTTTGAGCTTCCGCCGTTTTCCGCAATACGGCCAGAGCATGTGGTTCCGGCGGTGACGAAAGCGCTGAACGACTGCCGGGAATGCGTTGAGCGCGTGGTGGCGCAGGGAGCACCCTACAGCTGGGAAAACCTCTGCCAGCCGCTGGCGGAGGCGGACGATGCGCTGGGACGCCTCTTTTCGCCGGTCAGCCATCTGAACGCGGTTAAAAACAGCCCGGAGCTGCGCGAAGCCTATGAGCAGACGCTGCCGCTGCTGTCCGAATACAGCACCTGGGTCGGCCAGCATGAAGGACTGTACCGGGCCTGGCGCGATCTGCGCGACGGCGATCGCTACGCCGCGCTGAATATCGCCCAGAAAAAAGCGGTGGATAACGCCCTGCGCGATTTCGAGCTTTCCGGCATCGGCCTGCCGAAAGAGAAGCAGCAGCGCTATGGCGAGATCGCCGCCCGCCTGTCCGAGCTGGGCAACCAGTACAGCAACAACGTCCTCGATGCCACGATGGGCTGGACGAAACTGATTACCGACGAAAGCGAGCTGGCGGGAATGCCGGAAAGCGCCCTGGCGGCGGCCAAAGCCCAGGCGGAGGCCAAAGAGCAGCAGGGCTGGCTGCTGACGCTGGATATGCCGAGCTATCTGCCGGTGATGACCTGGTGCGACAACCAGGGGCTGCGCGAAGAGATGTACCGCGCCTACGTGACCCGCGCCTCCGACCAGGGGCCGAACGCGGGACGGTGGGACAACGGCCCGATCATGGCCGAAATCCTCGCCCTGCGCCACGAGCTGGCGCAACTGCTGGGCTTTGACAGCTACGCCGATAAGTCGCTGGCCACTAAAATGGCGGAAACCCCGCAGCAGGTGCTGGTCTTCTTAACCGATCTGGCGCAGCGCGCCCGCCCGCAGGGCGAGAAGGAGCTGGCCCAACTGCGCGCCTTTGCGAAAGCGGAGTTTGGCGTCGAGGAGCTGCAGCCGTGGGATATCCCGTACTACAGCGAAAAGCAGAAGCAGCATCTCTACAGCATCAACGACGAGCAGCTGCGCCCGTTCTTTCCGGAAAACCGGGCGGTTAACGGCCTGTTTGAGGTGGTGAAGCGCATTTACGGCATCACCGCCAAAGAGCGTCACGACGTTGACGTCTGGCATCCGGACGTGCGCTTCTTCGAGCTGTACGACGAAAGCGGCGAGCTGCGCGGCAGCTTCTATCTCGATCTCTACGCGCGCGAGAACAAACGCGGCGGAGCCTGGATGGACGACTGCGTCGGCCAGATGCGCAAAGCCGACGGCACGCTGCAAAAGCCGGTGGCTTACCTGACCTGCAACTTTAACCGTCCGGTTAACGGCAAGCCGGCGCTGTTCACCCATGACGAGGTGATCACCCTGTTTCACGAGTTCGGGCACGGCCTGCACCATATGCTGACCCGCATTGAAACGGCGGGCGTCTCCGGCATCAACGGGGTGCCGTGGGACGCGGTGGAGCTGCCGAGCCAGTTTATGGAGAACTGGTGCTGGGAGCCGGAGGCGCTGGCTTTTATCTCCGGCCATTTTGAGACCGGCGAGCCGCTGCCGAAAGCGCTGCTGGATAAGATGCTGGCGGCGAAGAACTATCAGGCGGCGCTGTTTATCCTGCGTCAGCTGGAGTTTGGCCTGTTTGACTTCCGACTGCACGCCGATTTCGACCCGCAGCAGGGGGCGAAGATCCTGGAGACCCTGGCGGAGATTAAAAAGCAGGTCGCCGTGGTGCCGGGGCCGACCTGGGGCCGCTTCCCGCATGCCTTCAGCCATATTTTCGCCGGCGGCTACGCGGCGGGCTACTACAGCTACCTGTGGGCCGACGTGCTGGCGGCGGACGCCTTCTCCCGCTTTGAGGAGGAGGGGATTTTCAACCGCGAAACCGGACGGTCGTTCCTTGACAACGTTCTGACCCGCGGCGGCTCCGAGGAGCCGATGGCGCTGTTCAAGCGCTTCCGCGGCCGGGAGCCGCAGCTGGACGCCATGCTGGACCACTACGGAATCCAGCGTCAGTGAAAATCTGCTTAGTGGATGAAAAGGGTGCCGGAGACGGTGCCTTATCCGCTTTTGCCGCCCGCTGGGGGCTGGAGCATGATGAGGACAGCCCGCTGGCGCTGGCGCTGACCGCCCGGCACCTGGAGCTGCGCAAGCGTGACGAGCCGAAGCTCGGCGGTATCTTCGTCGATTTTGCCGGCGGGGCGATGGCCCACCGGCGAAAGTTCGGCGGCGGCCGCGGCGAGGCGGTGGTGAAAGCGGTGGGCGTAAAGGGCGACTATCTGCCGGAGGTGGTGGACGCCACGGCGGGGCTGGGGCGCGACGCCTTTGTGCTGGCCTGCGTCGGCTGCCGGGTGCGGATGCTGGAGCGCAACCCGGCGGTGGCGGCGCTGCTTGACGACGGCCTGGCGCGCGGCTACGCCGACCCGGAGATCGGCCCGTGGCTGCGGGAGCGGCTGCAGCTTATTCACGCCTCCAGCCTGACGGCGCTCGGCGATATCACGCCGCGTCCGCAGGTGGTCTATCTCGATCCGATGTTTCCGCACCGGCAGAAAAGCGCGCTGGTGAAAAAAGAGATGCGGGTATTTCAGGCGCTGGTGGGTCCGGATACAGACGCCGACGGGCTGCTGGCTCCGGCGCGACGGCTGGCGACGAAGCGGGTGGTGGTTAAGCGCCCGGACTACGCGCCGCCGCTGGCGGGGGAGGCCACCGCCAACGCGGTGGTGACCAAAGGGCACCGCTTCGATATTTACGCCGGAACGCCGGAATAGCACCGCGCGCTTTGGCGGGGTAATTTCGCGTCGCCCGGGGTCGGATGCCTCATTCCGGCATCGTTATTCACCGCACTCCGAACGGACGGCGGGTATAAAAACACCCGCGGCAGCGGGCCCGAGACTGATGACAAACCCCAGACCGAACTCGTTCGGCCATAATCACCACAAAAATAAACAAGGAAAATCAATCCATTGATTTTCGGCTGCTAACCACAAAGAGGGAAAAACCACGTTTTTTCCCTCTTTGTCAGCAATCTGACGCCCGCGGCAGCGGGCGCGAGAGTAAGGTGACGGATAGAGAGAAAGCAAAAGGGGGCAAAAGGCTTCCCCCTTCGCCCGTTTGCCCGTCGGGGCCGGTTACTCCTCTTCGTCGTCGCGCAGCGGCACGATCAGCATATCGACGTGAACGGTGTTGATCAGCTGGCGCGCGGAGGACATCAGCTTGCTCCAGAAGTCCTGATGGTGGCCGCAGACCACCAGATCCATGTCATATTTCTTAATGGCGTCAACCAGCACCTGGCCCAGATCGCCGCTGCCGCTCAGGGTTTCGGTGATCGGATAGCCCGCGTTGCTGGACAGCTCGGTCAGCGCGTGGTGGGTCTCTTCAGAGATACGCTTCTGCATATCGCCCAGGTTTACGTCGATCAGGCCGGTGTACAGATCGGAGTAATTAACGTCAACGTGAATCAGCGAGATCTTCGCATTATAGGGACGCGCCATGGAGACTGCTTTTTCAACCAGAACTTTGCTTTCCGGTGAGAGATCAACCGCGATAAGTATGTGTTTGTAAGCCATAGTGGTACTCCTTCCATAAGCTGTCGATGACCGATGAGCCACGGGCATGTTCTATGCCGCCGCATCGCCCTCGCGTCCCGTGAATCACCGGCGCGAGGCAGGCCCGTACGTTGCAAATTAAGAATATCCTTACATTATAGCCGGCTGAATAATCCGTCAATTCACCTTGCTTATTCGCCAGTTAAATAAAATTTCCAGATTATTACTTTGATAGCGGTTAACCTTCTGGAAAAAAAATTAACTCATCTCCTACACTATTTAGGGAGCCGCCCGGATGCAGCGCACCCACGCGAGCGGCTCGGTTCCTGATTTTACGCTGAACTGTCTGGCAGGATATCGCAGAGCGATCGTCCCGGAGCGCATCTCCGTGAGCGAATCGCCGGGAGGTTGTATGATAAGCACCGTCGCATTGTTCTGGGCTTTGTGTGTGGTTTGCATTGTTAATATGGTGCGCTATTTCTCATCGCTGCGCGCGCTGTTGGTGGTACTTCGCGGGTGCGATCCCTTGCTCTATCAGTATGTGGACGGCGGGGGCTTTTTCACCGCCCACGGTCAGCCCAATAAGCAGGTGCGGCTGGTGCGGTACATCTACGCCCGGCGCTACCTCGATCATCATGATGAAGAGTTTATCCGCCGCTGCGAACGGGTGCGCCGCCAGTTTATCCTGACCAGCGCCCTGTGCGGGCTGGTGGCGATCAGCCTGCTGGCCCTGATCGTCTGGCAATAGGCCGTGTCCCTTAGAGGGCTACAGCCTAATAAAAAAGCGGGCCAGTTTCCTGACCCGCCCGCATACTGCGTCGTGACCCGCTTAGATGATCTGCAGGGAGAGCCAGTACAGCGCGCCTGACAGAATAATCGCCGCGGGCAGGGTGAACACCCAGGCCATCAGAATGCTGGTGACCGTCTTGCGCTGCAGGCCACTGCCGTCAACCACCATCGTTCCCGCCACCGAGGAGGAGAGCACGTGGGTGGTGGATACCGGCATCCCGGTATAGCTGGCAAGGCCGATGGAGACCGCCGCGGTCATCTGTGCCGACATCCCCTGGGCGTAGGTCATGCCCTTTTTACCGATCTTTTCGCCGATGGTGGTCGCCACGCGACGCCAGCCGATCATGGTGCCGATCCCCAGCGCCAGCGCTACCGCCATAATGATCCACACCGGCGCGTACTCGATGGTGCTCAGCATATCGGTTTTCAGGTTCTTCAGCAGACGTCGATCGTCAGCGCTTACGCCGGGCAGCTTCACCACCTTATCGGTGGTATCGGAGATGCACAGCATAATGCGGCGCAGCTGGCCGCGCTGCCCGACGCTCAGCCTGTCGTAGCTCTCCAGGCTGTTGTCCAGCATCCCTTTCGCGCGGTTCAGCGCGTGCAGGGTATTCGCCGGATGGCAGTGGAACTCCGTTTGCTCCGCTACGCCCGGTTCAGTAGAGGGGATTAGCTGCTCCGTGCCGGTAACCTTTTTGAGCAGTTCGGGATGCTGCTGGAAATAGAGGCTGACGTTGTTGACGGCGTCGCGGGTGCGGGTGATTTCGTAGCCGGAAGCGTTCATATTGACCACGAAGCCTGCGGGCGCGACGCCGATCAGCACCAGCATAACCAGGCCGATGCCTTTCTGGCCGTCGTTGGCCCCGTGAGAGAACGCCACGCCGATGGCGGAGAGGATCAGCGCGATACGGGTCCAGAACGGCGGTTTTTTCTTGCCGTCTTTCTTTTCACGCTCGGCCGGCGTCAGGTGAATGCGGGCGCGCTTCCTGGTGCCGCTCCAGTAGCGGCGCAGCAGGAAGATCAGGCCGCCTGCGAAGACCAGGCCAACGATCGGGGAGACAATCAGGGAGCCGAAGATATTGATTACTTTCGGGATATTCAGCGCATCCACCACCGAGGTGCCGGACATCATCGCATTGGTTAAACCGATGCCGATAATCGCGCCAATCAGGGTGTGGGAGCTGGAGGCCGGCAGGCCGAAGTACCAGGTGCCAAGGTTCCAGATGATAGCCGCCAGCAGCATGGAGAAAACCATCGCCAGGCCGTGGGCGGAGCTCATGTTGAGCAGCAGATCGGTCGGCAGCATATGCACGATAGCATAGGCCACGCTGAGGCCACCCAGCAGTACGCCGAAGAAGTTGAACAGCGCGGCCATAACCACCGCAAGCTGCGAACGCATCGCGCGGGTATAAATTACGGTCGCCACCGCGTTAGCTGTATCATGAAAGCCGTTAATCGCTTCATAAAGCAGCACAAAAGCCAGAGCAAGCAATAATAAAAGCCCGGTATGCAGATCCAGGCCAGCAAACAAATGTAGCATAGGACGTTACGCCATTTTGAGGACATGAACGCGGCGCATTATCAGTGACTTTCGCGGCGCGGGCAAAGTGAAATATAGACTTTTTTTGATTTATCTCGCGCTTCGCTCACGGCGACTAAAGAATTATCTTATATAATTCAGCAAAATAGTTATTCCTGACCCTTTTGCCACTGGTGCGACCACTAAGGAAACTTTACAATTCCCGCCCGCTTTTAACTGAGGATCGCAACGTGGAAAGGTTTGATGTCGTTATTATCGGTGCCGGAGCAGCGGGCATGTTCTGCGCCGCGCAGGCCGGGCAGGCGGGCTGCCGGGTGCTGCTTATCGATAACGGTAAAAAGCCGGGGCGTAAAATCCTCATGTCCGGCGGGGGGCGCTGTAACTTTACCAACCTTTATATCGATCCCGCCGCCTATCTGAGCCGGAACCCGCATTTTTGTAAATCGGCGCTGGCGCGCTACGGCCAGTGGGATTTTATCGGCCTGGTGGATCGGTACGGCATCGCCTGGCATGAAAAGACGCTTGGCCAGCTGTTTTGTGATGACTCCGCCCAGCAGATTGTCGATATGCTGGTGGCCGAGTGCGAAAAGGGCGGCGTGACGATGCGTCTGCGCAGCGAGGTGCTGAGCGTAGGGCGCGACGACGACGGCTTTGCGCTGGCGCTGAACGGCGCGAGCGTTGGTGCGAAAAAGCTGGTTATCGCCTCCGGCGGCCTCTCGATGCCCGGCCTGGGCGCTTCGCCGTTCGGTTATAAAATCGCCGAACAGTTTGGCCTGAAGGTGCTGCCCACCCGCGCTGGGCTGGTGCCTTTTACTCTGCATAAGCCGCTGCTGGAGGCGCTGCAGGCGCTGGCAGGGGTCTCCGTACCGGCGGTTATCACCGCCGCCGACGGCACCCGCTTTCGCGAAAACCTGCTCTTTACCCACCGCGGGCTGTCCGGCCCGGCGGTGCTGCAGATCTCCAGCTACTGGCAGCCCGGTGAGTTCGTCAGCATTAACCTGCTGCCGGACAGCGATCTGGCCGCCTTCCTTAATGAGCAGCGCGGCGCTCACCCGAACCAGAGCCTGAAGAATACTCTGGCGATGCAGCTGCCGAAGCGGCTGGTGGAGCGCCTGCAGCAGCTCGGGCAGATCCCTGACGTTTCGCTGAAGCAGCTGAACCCGCGCGAGCAGCAGGCGCTGGTGGCGACGCTGACCGAATGGCGGGTACAGCCTAACGGCACCGAGGGCTACCGCACCGCGGAGGTGACGCTCGGCGGCGTGGATACCGACGAGCTTTCTTCACGCACCATGGAGGCGCGTCGGGTGCCGGGCCTCTATTTTATCGGCGAGGTGATGGACGTCACCGGCTGGCTGGGCGGCTATAATTTCCAGTGGGCCTGGTCGAGCGCCTGGGCCTGCGCGCAGGATCTGGCGGAGAGTAAATAAGCGGGGAAACAAATTCGTTCAGCCGGTAGCCGCCCTCCTGCCGCTCCGCCTGGCCAGGGGGCTATCGCCGCCTTTGTTATACAACCAGAGCGTGCCGGTTTCGGCCTGTTTCAGTGCAAATGCAATCTGTTTTTCGGTATAACGGCTCTTTTTCATGGCAATGCGCCTCTCTGTGAGGTGAAAGAAAGACCGGATATTTCAGTTTAGACTGGTACTGTTTTCAGGGATGAGATCACGGGACGGGGTGTTTAAGGTGCTGAACGAAAGTTAAATAATAAAAAAGCCGGGAAGATTTAATTTTTTTCCCGGCTTTGTCTAATTAATTATTCAGGAAATTCTCCTTTTTTATATGATGACCATAAATGGTTGATAGACCAAGAGTTTTCCTTTCCTAGAACAAAACTTTTGGATATTATTTCAATATCATCAGATATACGCGAAGATATTTCAGAATTATTAATTATCCTGAATGAGTATTTAAATGCCTTTTCCCTCAACGAATCAATAAACTCAATATCATCATCCTGAATAATTTCTTTGTTTAATGAATTAAACTCACTCATCCAGCGATCATCAAACTCCGGTTCATCTCTTGAATCTAATGTACTATCGACATTTAATGATTTAAGAAAATCAAAAAATGACGGGGTGGATAAATAGTTATCAATTTCAATTAACTTATGATTAATCATCACGTTAACTCTTGTTCTTTAAGCAAAATATATATTAAATCAACAGTTTTGGAAGGTGTCGCATTAGTGCCTGGCGTATGATTTCCATTTGGAGAGTTAACATCACTCTGATGTCACCTAATTTCGAATACGCTTTTCTGTAAGCATTAAATAGCATTTTATACGAACCAGGTAAATCATCTTTTCTTGGACCTATCACATCTCGTTCCGCATCATGTAATCGCCAGCGATCATGCTCTGGATTTTTTCCTATAGGGAATAACGTTGGCCGAATTTTATGGGATCGGAAAACTTCAAACGAACGTCCTTTAGATTTACGGACCGCAGGAACATGATGTTCAGATTCACTCACGCCCATACACTTCTTCGTTAATCCAAGCTGATCGATCCAACTTAACGGATTCGGCGCATAAGCGTAGAGATTCAGGCCGCCATTTAGCCCTATCGGATCCGGCGTAATATATCGCCCCAGCTCCGGCTGGTTGTACCGGTTCAGATTGTAAAAGAACCCCACTCCTCGTCCTGTCCCTGAAAACGCAGCGGGCTGCGGAACGTCAGCAGTGCCTTGCCCGTATCATAATCGCTTAAAATCCCTTCGTCACTCACCCGGCCGAAGGCGTCATATTCGCAGATGTACATCCGCCTGCCGTTGATGTCCGTCAGGCTGTGCGGCGTGCCGGGGGGGGCCGCGACAGGAATGCGTAATGTGTGCGGATCGCGCGGCGCTCAACCGCTGATGCGGTGCTCCTTAAGCTTGCGCCAGAGGGTGGTGGGGCTGATCCCCAGCATTATTGAGGCTTTCGTCCGGTCGCCATGGGTTTTGTCGAGTACCTGAGCGATCAGCCGTTTCTCCTGTTTTTTCAACAGCATCGTTTCGTCTGAAGAAATATTGGCGTCGGCGGCTGGCGGCGCGCCCTCTTCGGATACGGAGGCAATGCCGGCAATTTGCTGAAGCAGCGCTTTATCGACCATGCCGGCCTCCAGCAGCGCCGCCAGCCGCCAGACGACGGCCTGCAGCTCGCGGACGTTGCCGGGCCAGGCGTGGCGGGAGAGCGCCTCCAGCGCGTCGGGGACAAAAACCAGCGTTTTGCCCTGCCGGGACAGCAGGTGCTGAACAATCAGCGGAATATCCGCCGCCCGTTCGCGCAGCGCCGGAAGCTTCAGCTCCAGCACGTTGATGCGGTAGTAAAGATCCTGACGAAAAGCGCCGCTTTTCACCAGCGCGCTGAGATCTTTATTGCTGGCGGTAATCAGCCGAAAGTCGGCGGTAAGCAGCGCGTCGCCGCCGAGCCGGGTGAACTGCTGCTCCTGGAGCACGCGCAGCAGCTTAATTTGTACCGACAGCGGCGCTTCGCTGATCTCATCAATAAAAACGCTGCCGCCCATCGCCATCTCAAAGACGCCCGGCTTTCCCCCCTTGCGCGCGCCGGTGAACGCCCCGTCGGCGTAGCCGAACAGCTCGCTCTCCAGTATGTTTTCCGGAATTGCCGCGCAGTTAATGGCGATAAACGGCCGCTGGCTGCGGTCGCCGTGATGATGAATGCTCTGGGCGAACAGCTCTTTACCGGTTCCCGTCTCGCCGAGAATAGTCACCGGCAGCGCGTTCCCGGCGTACAGCCTGGCCCTGGCGATAGTCGCCGATATTGCCTCAGACCGGCCGATGATATCGGCAAAGGTGTAGCGGGTGGTAAAGCCGCGCAGCCGGCCCTTTTTATTTCCGACGGACTGCCACAGCGCGCTATCCTGCGCGACGCCGGTGACGATCGACCAGCAGGCCTGGCGATGGGTGAAATTTTTCACCGAGATATAAATAAGGCTACCGTTAATTTCCACAGGCTGCGCCTGCAGATCCTGCTCATTAATAATGCTGGCATAGATCTCTCTGAACGCCTCTTTTGTAACGATTTTATCGCCGACGTGGCACTGGAACAGGCGGCTGCCGGCAGCGTTAATGGTAAGCACCTGGCCGAGATGATCGACGCACATGATGCCCTCCCGGGCCTGGTTCAGCGCCGCGTGGCTTATGGTCGCCCTGGTGTGCTGCTGGTTGATATATTTCAGCAGGCTGAAGGCTTCGTTAATGGCCTGCTCAATGGAAATGGTATCGGTATCGCCCATCACCGCGTTGAGCCGGTACTTTTTCGCCATTTCGGCCACCGTCAGGCCGCCGATCACCAGCTGATAATGGCTTTCCGAAAGGCTTTTTACGACGCTTTCAATATCATAATGGTTATAGACCTGGCAGATTTTAAAATCTTCATTGGTCATATTCTGATAGTGGCGCAGGGCGTTGCAAAACGACGGAAAGCCGACGGCGGCAATTTTTTGCGATCGGTTTTTCGCCTCCTGCAGAATGCGGTAAACGCCGTGGAAGTCGTGGGCGATCTCAATCACCGGAATGGTCAGGTTGCTGCGTAATAGCGCCGCGGTGCCGCCCCGGCTAATAATAATTTTGCTGCCGCTGGTAATCATTTCGCTGGCTTTATCCAGCACCTCAGAATAATGAAATTCATAGACCGGGATCTCCAGCTGCCTTTCGATTAAGACATTGGCGATGCGCTGGGTTATTGTCCGGGATACGGAAAAAATGACGATTTCATTACTCTTCATGCCAGGCTCGTGACTTTTACTTTAGCGATTGATGATGCCCACAATAATGTGAGCCGCAGGGGGAAACGCCAAGCGTTTTATGCCCGTCATACTTCAGGTTGCATGTGCGTTGGCTTTATTCGGCCCAGGGACCTCAGCCCTTCGGGGCCAGCCTGGGGGCTATTCAAAACGCGCTGCGTTTTGTCCTGCAACTCGCATTATTTAGGGTATACACAGCGCAAGGGAAGCGCCTCAGGCGTTAGCCGCCCGAGGCGCGGAGTGCGAAATTAAAAGCGCAGACGGCGATAAACAATTTCCCCGTTGCACAGCGTGGCGCAGTTATCAAGGTAGCGATCGCCTTCGATCTTCACGCCGCGGGTATCTTCAAAGACGATACGCTCTTTGCGCATCTTGACGATGGCGATATCGGCAAAGGCACCCGGCGCGAGGGTGCCGATTTGCCCGGCCATTTTCATCAGCCGTGCCGGGGTGGTGGTCACCGCGCGCAGCACGTCAAAAAACGACATGCCCATATTCAGGTATTTCGACATGACGTGCAGCAGGCTGTAGACCTTATCGGTACGCAGGCTGTTGCGCCGGGTAAGATCGGTGCTGATGATGTCCGGGTAGAATCCCTGTTCCAGCGCCCTGCTGGCGATGTGGAAGTCAAAATGCGCCACGCCGTTCGAGCAGTCAAAAATCACCCCTCTGGCCTGCGCCGCCTTCACGGCGGCAAACACTTCGCCCTGCGGGTTGAGGATCGCGTGTCCCGTTCCGTGGAAGCAGTGGGCCCAGACGTCGTCGGCGGCGAAATGGTGGATCAGCTCGTCCGCGGGCTGCAGCGCGTCGGTCACGTGGACGCAGAGTGAGGTGTTAAGCTGGCGTGCCAGCGCCACCGTCGCCTGGAAGGGGTCGCTGGCGTACTGTTTTCCTTTCGCGATATCCTGGCTGTAGCGCAGCTTCAGCCCCAGAATATTGTCGGCGTTTTCACGCAGCGTGCGGGCGATCTGCTCAACGTTATAGTTGGCGGGATTGGTATTTTCCAGATAGCCCGTTGGCCCGCCGCCCAGCGTGGCAAGCCCCACGTTGACCACGTTGAGGTAGCTTTTCATTCTCACCGTCGAGGAGGCGACCACCGCCTGGCGAAACAGCGGATAGTTCACCCAGCCGCTGCTGCCCGCGTCCACAAAGCCGGTCACCCCGTTGGGCAGGCCCACCACGTCAGGATTGACGCTAATCGCCGTGCCGCCGTGAAACACGTGGGCGTGAAAGTCGATAAGCCCCGGCAGAACGATGCAGCCCGCGGCGTCAATAACGGTTTCCGCCTGCGAGGCGTCGGCGTCGCTCAGATCCACGATCCGGTTCCCGACGACGCCGATACTGCGGTTGACGTAGTCGTTGCCGTCGGTGTCGGCGACGAGGCCGTTTTTAATCAGAATATCCAGTTTCATCGTTAACTCCTTAAATGCCGATCAGCTTCCAGTAAGGAATGCCAATCAGGAAGTAAACCAGCACGTTAATCAGCACCATCACGGTGCCCAGCAGCCAGAAGGTTTTTTGCGGCACATAGCCGCTGGAGAAGGTGAACACGCCCGCGCCGTTGCCGTAGTGGGTCAGCAGCGCGCCGTAGCCTGCGGAGAAGGCCAGCGACAGGGCGATATACATCGGATGCGCCTGGGTGGTCATCCCCAGGGTGAACAGCACCGGATAGAACGACACCACGAAGGCGCTGTTGGAGACGAAGAAGTAGCGCACCGCGAGGCTGATAAACACCAGCACGCCGATGGCGCTGATTTCACTAAGGTGCGACAGGTCGAGATAGTTCTTAATCACCTCCACGAGGTAGACATAAAACCCGCCCTTCGACAGCGCGATGGCGCAGCCGTAAAAGGCCCCGTACCAGACAAAGGTCTGCCAGGCCGCCTTTTCGCTGACCACGTCGTTCCAGCTCAGCACGCGGAACAGCAGCAGGCAGGCGAGGAAAGCAAGGCCGACCGGAATAAAGGCGATCCCGGTCAGGGAGCCGGTCATCCAGCCCAGCACGCCGAGAATAAAGAAGACGATCAGCAGCTTCTCTTCGCGCTTAACCGGACCCAGCTCCTGCAGCCCTTTTTCGGCGATGTCGTTGACGTTGCTGATGGTCTTCAGCTCCGGGGCATAAATTTTATAGAGGATCCACGGTGCCAGCAGCAGGACCAGCCCCGCCGGCAGCACGGCCGCTGTAAACCAGGTCATCCATTCGAGATTGACCTTCATGATCTCGTTAGCCAGCGAGACGGTGATGGAGTTGGTCGCCATCCCGGTCATAAACAGGCTGGAGGTGCCCATCGAAACCACGTACATCAGGATGGTCAGGTAAGCGCCGATTTTGCGGCTGCCCTCTTCGGGCTTTGAGCCAAGCGCCTCGGCGATATTGCGGAAAATAGGGTAGGTGATGCCGCCGGAGCGGGACATATTCGAGCCGGTGGCGGGGGCCAGCACGGTGTCGGTGACCATCATCAGATAGCCGAGCGTCAGGGTATTTTTGCCGTAGCGTTTTAACAGGAGATAGGCGATGCGCTTACCCAGTCCGGTGATGACGAACGCCTTGCAGATAATAAAGGCGCTGATGATAAACCAGACCATCGGGCTGCCGAAGCCGGCGAACAGCGGCGCAGGGTCCAGCACCAGCGCGGCGAATCCCAGAATAATCAGCATAATCACGGCGTCGGTAAAGGGGCGCAGCACCAGGCCGCACAGCATCGCCAGGTAGATACCGACCATATGCCACGTCGGTGCCGCAACGCTTTCAGGATGGGGAATTATCCAGAATAAAACCGGGAAAAAGATAATGGGTAAGAGTTTTAAATAAAGCATTTTTTATTACCTTTGCTTTAACGGCCGCGGCCGGAACAACGCCGCAGCCGTTATGATTCCTTCAGGTCAGCGCCAGCTGTCGTCGATAAACTCAACGCCTTTCGCTTCCAGCGATTTTTTGACCCACTGGCGGTTGGCGGAGCCGTTCTTCGCGGCTTCCACTTTTCCGGCGTCGAATGCCGAGTAGGCCTGCGCTTTTTCCAGCTGCGCCCGCGCGTCGCCGAGCGGTATAACAATGGCACCATCGGCATCGCCGACGATCAGATCGCCGGGGCAGACGGCGACGCCGCCGACGGCAATCGGCGTATTCACCTCGCCCGGCCCCTCTTTAAACGGCCCGGCCGGATTGGCACCGGTGGCGAAAATAGGGAAGTCGAGCACCGAAAGCGCGTCGATATCGCGCACCGGGCCGTCCAGCACGATGCCGGCGATTTTTCTGCTGCAGTGGGCGTAGGCGACCATGATTTCGCCCATCAGCGCGCGGGAGCGGTCGCCCTCGTTGGAGACCACGATAACGTCATTCTCCGTCGCCATATCCAGCGCGGCGTGCAGCATCAGGTTATCCCCGGCGCGCGCCTTCACGGTGATGGCAAAGCCGGCCATGATCGGTTTTTTCGGCGAGGAGAGAAGCCTGATGCCGTTGCCCAGCACCGCAATACGGTTCATGGTGTCGGCAATATTCGCCACCGGAATCTGCTCATATTCTTTACGCAGCGCGGCGTCAAACGCCGGGCGTTTTAAATAAACGCGGTTGCCAATAGTCATCATTATTCTCCTTCAAAACCCGGAACCGGCCAGGAGGGTTTCTTCCCGGACAGGACTTCGTCGATACCGATAGCAGAGTGCAGGGAGGCCCGGTCGGTGGCCTCAATGGTGGCGGCACCGATATGCGGGCCGATAACGATATTGCTTAATGAGAAAATCGGGTCGCTGGCGTCAAACGGCTCTTTTTTCAGAACGTCGACGCCCGCCCCGGCGATAATGTTGTGGGTTAAGGCGTGATACAGCGCTTTTTCATCCACCAGCCTGCCGCGGGCGGTATTAATAAAATAGGCCGTTGGTTTCATCAGGGAGAACTGTTTTTCGCCGACAAAATCGGTGGTTTCCGCCGTGGTGGGGCAGTGCAGAGAGACAAAGTCGCTCTCTTTAAAGATGCGGTCGAAGTCGTCCGTACGCTCAACGCCTGCCGGCATTTGCTGCTGGGTTTTATAGGGATCGTAGGCGATGACCTTCATATTAAAACCGTGCAGCGCCTTGAGCGCCACCCGCGAGCCAATATTCCCCACGCCGATCAGCCCCAGGGTTTTACCGTCCAGCTCCACCTTCGGGGTGCGCAATTTGGCCCAGTAATAGTCTTCGAGCATCTTCTCTTCAACCAGCTTAAAGTTGCGCGAGCAGTGCAGCATGTAGAAAATAGCCAGCTCGGCGACCGACATGCTGTTGGCGATGGGGGCGTTCAGCACCACCACGCCGTGACGCTTAGCGGACTCCAGATCGACGGTGTCATAGCCAGCACCGTGGCGGGCGACAACCTTTAGCTTCTTCGCCGCTTCAAATACGCGGTCGGACATTTTAGACAGGCGCACGATAATACCGTCGCAGTCCGGGATATCGCGGATAATATCCTCTTCTTCCATTCCGGAACCGGTAATCAGCTCGTAACCGCGGCTTTCCAGATATTCTCTTCCTTCAGCCATAATTTCTTGTGGAAGTAAAATTTTCCAGGTCATGTAACGCTCTCCAGTGTTGATTGCACTGGATAAATTGCAGGAGCTGTGCCACAAGCAATAAAAGGCCGCGGAGTGATTTCTAATGCATTGAAAAAACTCACTAACTTATTTTTGTTTTAACGGCGTTAAGCGCCCGCCGGGTGATGTTCTTCACACTCTTTTAGCGGCGTGACGTTATTTTTATTGCGAAATGAAAGGGGATGAAATGCATTATTAAATAGGCGGTCGATGGCGATCACATTAAGAGCCCATCCCATTAGGGCTATTTCACTTGCCATTTTGGACCTGGGCAGTGCTCGAAATCCTCACGTACTGCGTGTACGCTCCGGTTTCTGTGCGCTGTCCGTGTCCAAACTGGCTGCGCCAATAACGCCTAATGGGATAGGCTCTAAGCGCCAGGCGCTAAGCGCGGCAGGAAAGGGTGAATATCTTTATCGCCAGTGGATAAAGGCAGAAGAAGTGAATCGACTTTCCGACAGCGATCCGCAGGATGACGTGCGGGCCGCCTAATCCTCCGTCGGCAAACAGTGCAGGTGGCCGTGGCGCACCCCGCGCTGGGTGATAATATCGTCGGCAAAATGCTGCACGTCGCCCATGTCGCCCTTCAGCACGGCAATCTCCAGACAGTCGTCGTGGTTGATGTGCACGTGCAGGGTGGCGACGGAGAGATCGTGATGGTGGTGCTGGGTGGAGACGATGCGGCTGGCCAGATCGCGCTTATCGTGCTCATAGACCCAGGAGAGCACCGCAAAGCCCTGGGTGCCGTGCTGCTGGGTGGACTCCTGGGAGAGCGCGTCGCGCAGAATATCGCGAATCGCCTCCGAGCGGTTGTTGTAGCCGCGGCGCTGGCTGAGGTCGTCAAGGGTGGCCAGTAAATCGTCGTCGAGCGTAATGGTGACTCGTTGCATCTGATTTCTACCTTATAGCTGGGCGCGTCGGCGCACCGGACGGGCAGGAAGTACCGCTTTCTGGAGCATACGACCCGCGTCGGAGGAAAAGGCCAGCGTCTCGCCAACCCGCTGGGTTTCAACGATTTGCCCGGCGTCCATCACCATGACGCGCTGACAAAAGCGCTCCACAAGGCGCAGATCGTGGGTGATGAACAGGCAGGCGGTGCCGGTCTGCCGCTGCAATTTTTTCAGCAGGCGAATAACCCCCGCCTGCAGCACCAGGTCGAGGCTGGAGACCGCCTCGTCGAGGATCAGCAGCTTCGGCTCCACCGCCAGCGCCCGCGCCAGGCAGACGCGCTGCAGCTGGCCGCCGCTGAGCTGCGGCGGACGCCGGTCGAGGAGGGGTTCGTCCAGCTCCACCGCGTGGAGCAGATCGCGGGCGCGGGCCAGCTGCTCCGCCTTCGATAGCGAGAGCAGATGGCGCATCGGCTCGCGCAGGATCTCGCGCACCGTTTTGCGCGGGTTGACCGCGCTGATGGCGTCCTGGAAGACCATCTGCACCTCGCGACGAAACGCCTTCTGCCCGGCCCGGTTCAGCCGGGAGAGCGGCTGGCCGCGCCAGCAGACGCTGCCTTTGGTCGGCGGCTCCAGCCCCACCAGCAGCCGCGCGAGGGTGCTTTTGCCGCAGCCGCTGCGCCCCAGCAGGGCGACGGTTTCGCCGCTCTGCAGGCTTAATGAAATATCCTGTAGCACCGCCTGGTGCTGATGTTTGCCGCTCAGGTTCGCGTGGGCGTAGCGGTGCGAAAGGGCGGACACGGTGAGCAATGTCATGGGGTTAACTCCATGCCGTAGAGGGCGAGATGGGCGGAGATCAGGGCGCGGGTTACGGCGTGCTGCGGCGCGTGGAACAGGGTTTCCACCTCGCCCTGCTCCACGATGCGCCCGTTATCCATCACCGCCACGTCGTCCGCCAGCCGCGCCACCACGCCCATATCGTGGGTCACCAGCAGCATTCCGGGAGCGTGGCGCTGCATCAGGCTCTCCAGCAGGTCGAGAATGCGCGCCTGGGCGACCGCGTCGAGATCGGTGGTCGGCTCGTCGGCGATGATAAACGGTGCCTCGCACAGGACCGCCAGGGCGATCATCATCCGCTGTAGCATCCCGCCGCTCATCTCGAACGGATAAAGCCTCAGCACCCGCCGCGCCTGCTCCAGCCCGACCGCCTCCAGCCCCTTGATAAGCGTGGCTTCGTCCGCCGGTTTTCCCAGCGCCAGGCAGGTTTCCCGGGCGTGGGTCGCCATGGTGTGCAGCGGATTAAAGGCGCTGCGCGGATTCTGCATGATGGTGGCGATGCTGGTGCCGCGCAGGCTGTGCGCCGCCACCGGCGCGCCGTCCGCCAGGATCGCTCCCGCCGTCTGGCGAACCCCCGGCGGCAGCACCCCGAGAGCGGCGGCGCAGGTTAGCGACTTCCCGCTGCCGCTGCCGCCGACCAGCGCCAGCACCCGGCCGCGCCTGAGGGTTAAAGAGAGGTCGTGGACCAGCGGGCGTCCGGCCTGCAGGGCGATGTTGCGTAGTTCTATCCGCTGCGGCATCAGTGGTTGTGCTCCGCGATCAGATGAGGGTCCAGGCGATCGCGCAGGGCGTCGCCCACCAGGTTAAAGGCCATCACGCTGATAAACAGCGCCAGCCCCGGCCAGAACATCTGCAGCGGCTGGGTCCAGATATACTGGCGGGCGTCGTTGATCATCACCCCCCACTCCGCGGTCGGCGCGGCAACGCCGAGGCCGAGAAACGACATCCCGGCGACGTGCAGCATCATATGGCCAATGTCCAGCGATGCCAGCACCAGCAGCGAGGGGATCACCGCCCCCGCCAGATGATCGATAAATACCCGCACATGGCCGGCACCGGAGAGCCGGGCGGCGAGAATAAACTCGCGCTGGCGCAGGGAGATGGTCAGGCTGCGCACCATTCGCGCATACCACGCCCAGTGCGACAGGGCGATGGCGAGGATCACATTGCCCAGCCCGGCACCCAGCACCCCGACCATAAAGAACGAAAGAATGGAGGTCGGGAAGGTCATAAACAGATCCGCCACGCGCATGGTGATGCGATCGACGCGGCCGCCAATCAGCCCGGCGCTGCCGCCGACCGCCAGCCCCAGCCCCAGTACCAGCAGCAGGCAGGCCGCCACCGATCCCAGCGATACCCGGGTGGCCGCCAGCAGGCGCGAGAAAATATCGCGGCCCAGATGATCGGTGCCCAGCCAGTGCTGGCCGTTCGGCGACAGCAGGCGCGACGGCAGATCGATGGCCTGCGGATCGTAGGGCAGCCACCACTGGCCGCTCAGGGCAATCAGCGCCAGCAGCGCGATGGTGAGGAGCGCCAGGCGCACGGGCCAGCGTGAAGAGAGGAAAAAATTCACCAATGCGCTCCTTCATGGCGGCGAATGCGCGGGTCCAGCGCGGCGTTGATCAGGTCGACGATCAGGTTACAGAGTACGAAAACCACCACCATCATCAGGGTGAAGCACTGAATCACCGGGTAGTCGCGGTTAAAAATGGCCGACACGGCGTAGCGCCCGACGCCGGGCCAGGCGAAGATATTTTCGATAATCATCGTTCCGCCGATCAGCTCGCCGATGTGCATCCCGACGGCGGTGATCATCGGCAGCGAGGCGTTGCGCAGAATGTGGCGGCGCTCGGTCTGTTTGTCGCTCAGGCCGCGCAGCCGCGCCCAGGTGACGTGGCGCTGCCCGGCGACCTCCAGCATACTGGCGCGCAGCAGGCGGGCGTTAATCGCCAGCGACATAAAGGCGATCGATACCGCCGGCAGAATGAGGTGCTGCCAGCCGCCGTAGCCCATGGCGGGCAGCCATTGCAGGTAAACTGAGAAGAACATCACCAGCAGGAAAGCGAGCCAGAAGTTGGGCATCGATACGCCGAGAAAGGCGATCAGGCGCACCGCAAAGTCCGGCAGGCGGTCGCGATGCCGCGCCGCCAGGATACCCAGCGGCACCGAGGTGAGCAGGATCAGCACCAGCGCCGCCCCCGCCAGCTGCAGGGTGGCGGGCAGGAAGGTCAGCATATCGTCGAGCACCGGGCGCTGGGTGGCGTACGAGACGCCGAAGTCGAGCCGCAGCGCCCGCCACAGCCAGCTGGCGTACTGGAGTGCGAGCGGCCGATCCAGCCCCAGCATCTCCCGGGTGGAGGCGACCATATCCGGGGTGGGTGGCAGGCTGGAGAGCCGCAGATAGTCCAGGGCCGGATCGCCGGTGCCCAGACGTAGCATCAGAAAAATAATCACCGAGGCGGCGAAAATCATCGGGATCAGCAGCGCAACGCGCCGCGCAATGTAGCGCCACATCAGGGTTTCACCGGTTTAATCTGCTCAAAAGGGATGTCCGAGACGATGGGGGCGAAGGGGATCTCGCCCAGCTCAGGCTTCGATACCGCCATCAGCGAAACGTAGCTTATCGGCAGGTAGACCGCGTCGTTGTGCAGGCGGGTCAGGACATCGCGATACAGCGCCTGGCGGCGGGCGTCGTCGGTGGTGCTCAGCGCTTCGCCAATCTCCTTGTCGATAAGCGGCTTGTCGGCCAGCCCCTCCTGCGCCCGGAAGTCGGCGTGGGAAGGCACGCGCATCGCGCTCATAAAGGCGTGGGGATCGTAAGGCGCGCCCCAGGTGCGGTTGAAGATCATGCCGAAGCGGCCGTCGCGCTGGCGGGCGAAAACGCTGCTCTCCTCCTCGCCAACCAGCGTCACGTCGACGCCCACCTGGCGCATATCGGCCTGAATCACCTCCGCCATCGATTTGCTCAGGGCGTCGGTGCCGACAAAGGCCAGCTCAACGCGCAGCGGCCGGCCGTTTTTCTCGCGGATTGTTTTGCCCGCCGGCAGCGTCCAGCCCGCCTTTTCCAGCAGGGCTTTCGCCTGCTGCGGATCGTAGCGGCGCGGCTGCAGGCCGATGCGGGTCCAGGGAACGGAGGGGGCGAACAGGGTATCCGCCACCTGCTGGGTGCCGTACAGCACGTTGTCGATCAACGATTTTTTGTTTACCGCGTGGTTCAGCGCCTCGCGTACCGCCAGCTCGTCGGTGGGCGCTCTGGTTGAGTTCAGCGCCAGCATTATCGTCTCCGCCGGCGGCGAAAGCCGGGTGCGGTAGCCGGGGGTGTGGCTGAAGCGGGCGAAGGTGTCGAGAGGCAGCAGCCCTTCGTTGCCGTACAGCAGATCGATTTCGCCGGTTTCAAACGCCACCGCGCGGCTGGTGGGATCGGGGATCACCTTCACGGTCACCTGCTTAAGCTGCGGCTTTTCGCCCCAGTAGCGCTCGTTGCGCACCAGCACGTCGTACTGGTTGAGCTTCGACGCCTTCAGCACCCACGGGCCGGTGCCGATGGGGGCCTTAATGCCGTTCATCGTCTCATTATTTTTAAACTGCGACGGGGCGATAAAGCGGAACGGGCGCGGCAGGGACAGCTCCTGCAGGAAGGGGAACCAGGGGCTTTTCAGGGTAATGCGCAGGGTGGTTTTATCGAGCGCCTGGACCCCGCTAATCTGATTGACCAGCTCCAGCCAGGCGTGGCGCTGGCGGTTATCAAGCACCGCGCGGAAGTTCTCCTCGGCGGCAAAGGCGTCAAAGGCTTCGCCGTTGGAGAAGGTTACGTCGTCGCGCAGGATGAAGGTCCAGACCTTGCCGTCCGCCGAGCGGGACCAGCTTTTCGCCAGCCAGGGCGTCACCGTGCCGTCCGCCTGGTACTTCACCAGCGGCTCATAGATCATGCTCTGGGCGAACAGCTGGTTTGGCGTGTAGAGGTGCGGGTTGAGCGGCCCGACGTTCACCGGCCAGGCGGTGGTTAATTCATCAGGCGCGGCGGCGTGCGCGAAAAAGGATGCGCAGGCCAGCAGCGCAGGCAGCGTGCAGCGTAGTCTGGACAACATGGGTGGCCCCGAAAGAACGTAAAAAAGGTGGTAGACCCGACAAACTTTGGCCGCGCGGGCGTGGGCGTTGCCCGGCCGGCGGCCTGAGTCAGGCAGGCGTACAACTTATTGGGTATGACGATTTTAAGGATTCATCATACTTTTGGCCTGTTCTGGATCAATAGTTGGGCGGTCTGCGGGCCACAGACCGGCGAAAGCGGTGCCTCAGCCCGCGCGGAGCAGGTGGAGCAGGGTGGTGACCTGGGCGTCCAGCGGCGCGAGGGAGGTCTTAACAATCAGGTGCAGCGGGGTGGCACGCCGTGCGCCGTGGGTCAACGGCAGCGGGCGTAGCGTGCCCTGCTCCAGCAGCGGCCGGATGCGCTCCTCCGGCAGCCATCCGTAGCCCACCTGGTACATCACCGCGTCGATGGCGGCATCCACGGTGGAGAAGGTCCACGCATCGTGCGCCGGCTGCGGCGGCGTGTCGCGGTCGGCAATGCAGATTAGCGGCCAGGGGCGCAGGGCCTCTTCGCTCAGCGGCGCAGGAAGGGCGCAGAGCGGATGATCGCAATGGGCAACGGCGATGAAATCGATATTCATCAGCCACTCCCCGCGCCCGGTGACGTCCTGGCGGCGGGTCAGCACCATCACGTCGGCATCGGCGTAAGCCGACGGCTGGCCGGAGCCGCTCTCCAGCACCTCCGTCAGCCGCACCTGGGTCTGGGGCCAGGCCTGCTGAAACTGTTTCAGAATGGCGAACAGGCGGCGGCGCGGGAAGATGCTGTCCACCACCAGATCCAGCCGCGTGCGCGCGCCGTCGTGCAGGGTGGAGGCGCGGGTCTCCACCCAGGTGAACGCCCTCAGCAGCGGCGCGACCTGGCCAAGCAGCAGCTCCCCGGCGGGAGTCAGCACCGCCCGGCGTCCGGCCGGGGTCAGCAGCGTCACGCCGAGCCGCTCCTGCAGCAGCGCAAGGTTATAGCTGACCGAAGACTGGCTGCGGTTCGTCTGCGCCGCCGCCTTCGCAAAGCTTCCCAGTTCCACTACCTTTTCCAGTAAGGCCCACTGCTCCAGGGTTGTTTTATGCATAACTCATCTAAAAATTGAATGAATATGATGCAAACATAGCGTTATTCATCCAGGTTTTAAAGGGATAACATCCCCTCATCGAACATCAGGAGAAACATTATGGCGACCTTTGATAAACATGATTTGAGCGGTTTTGTGGGCAAACATCTGGTCTATACCTATGACAACGGCTGGAACTACGAGATTTACGTCAAAAACGCCCGGACGCTCGACTACCGCATCCACAGCGGCATCGTCGGCAACCGTTGGGTAAAAGATCAGCACGCCTGGATCGTGCGGGTAGGGGAGAGCATCTACAAAATCTCCTGGACCGAACCGACCGGCACCGACGTCAGCCTGATCGTCAACCTGGGGGATCGGCTGTTCCACGGCACCATATTCTTCCCGCGCTGGGTGATCAACAACCCGGAAAAAACGGTCTGCTTCCAGAACGACCATATTCCGCTGATGGAGTCGTATCGCGAGGCGGGACCGGCTTACCCGACGGAGGTTATCGACGAGTTCGCCACCATCACCTTTGTGCGCGACTGCGGGGCGGATAACGACAGCGTTATTGACTGCGCGGCCAGCGAGCTGCCGGCCAACTTCCCGGAAAACTTACGTTAAGCGCCCGGACGCTCCACCGCTCCGGCGGTGAGCGTAAACGGCGTGGGGGTGCAGATGGCGAGGCTGAGCACTGCATTCGCCAGGCCGGCGCGGGGGCTAGCCGGGTAGCCGGCTCTTTGGCCGCCCCGGTCCCAGCAGTATCGCCAGCTTGCTGCCGCCTTTGGTGGTCTCCATCCAGATTTTGCACACGCTGGTTAAGGGCACCGACAGCAGCATACCCACCGGCCCCAGCAGCCAGCCCCAGACCAGTAACGACAGGAACACCACCAGCGTCGACATGCCCAGGCGATGGCCCATCATGCGCGGCTCCACCATATTGCCCAGCACCATATGGACCACCAGAAATAGCGCCCCCACCATCACGCACTCATAAAACCCGTTGAACAGCAGCGCCTGGATCATTGGCGGCACGGCGGAAATGACTGAGCCGATATTCGGTACATAGTTAAGCAGGAACGCCAGCACGCCCCACATCAGCGCAAACTGGATATCCATCAGCGTCAGCCCCAGCCAGACGATAACCCCGGTCCACAGGCTGAGCAGCGTTTTTAACGCCAGGTAGTGGGAGACGCCCTTCAGCGCCCGGTGCAGGCCCGCAATGTGGATCTGCGGATTGTTGAGGGCGAAACGCAGCTTGTAGGGAACGTGGCGAACCTCGAACAGCATAAAAACGACCGTCATGACCAGCAGCACGACGCTGGCCATCGCCCCGGACAGCCCCGTCATCAGAGTGGTGGTGTATCCCATCAGCTTTTCAGAGTCCATCCGCTGCAGTATCCGCTCCGGCGACTGGTGCAGGTTAAGGAAGGGCATCGTTTGCTGGAGGTGCAGCAGCTTGTGCGTCAGCTCTTTATTGTACTTCGGCAGCATGGCGATAAATTCGTTAATCGAGGCGGCCAGCACCCCGATCAGGGCGGTGAGCGCGATCAGCATCACCGCCACCACAATGGCGATCGCCATCGGGCGTTTAACCCCCCGACGAATAAACCAGGTAACCAGCGGATTGAGCACAATGGCGAAAAAGAGCGCCAGCAGGAGCTGTACGATAATATCCGCCGCGGCGTGGAGCCCGGCCAGGATAATGACCAGCGAGGCCAGCTTAAGCAGGATATGCATGCCCGTTTTATCGGGCTGGGGGGTCGTCATCGGTTTTTCCTTTTCACGTTGCCGTTGGGCTGACGCCGCCGCAGAGGCCGCCCATCAGCTATTTTGAACCGGGCGGAGCTTAACGGCCCTGGAGCGACGTCGCCCGCCGGAGTTAAGTGTAGCGGCTGGTCCGCCGCCGTTACTCCTAATCTTGCGGCTGATTTTCTTGATGCGGCGTGGTAGAAATAAAACCTTGTTGTAAAAACGGGAAAATCTCTCATGCCCGAACCCGTCGCTGAACCAGCGCTAAGCGGATTACGCCTTAACCTGCGCATTGTCTCCGTGGTGATGTTTAACTTCGCCAGCTATCTGACCATCGGCCTGCCGCTTGCGGTGCTGCCGGGCTATGTCCATGACGTTATGGGCTTCAGCGCCTTCTGGGCAGGGCTGGTTATCAGCCTGCAATATTTCGCTACCCTGCTGAGCCGCCCCCACGCCGGGCGCTATGCCGATCTGCTGGGGCCGAAAAAGATCGTCATTTTCGGCCTGTGCGGCTGTTTTCTCAGCGGAGCAGGCTACTTCCTGGCGGCTGGTGCCAGCGGCTGGCCGGCGGCAAGCCTGCTGCTGCTGTGCCTGGGGCGGGTGATCCTCGGCATCGGGCAGAGCTTCGCCGGCACCGGTTCGACGCTGTGGGGCGTCGGGGCGGTTGGTTCGCTGCACATCGGCCGGGTGATCTCCTGGAACGGTATAGTTACTTACGGAGCGATGGCGATGGGGGCGCCGCTCGGCGTGCTGTTTTACGCCTGGGGCGGCCTGCGCGGGCTGGCGCTAATGATTATGGGCGTGGCGCTGCTGGCGGTGCTGCTGGCGCTTCCGCGCCCGGCGGTGAAGGCCAGTAACGGGAAGCCGTTGCCGTTTCGTGCGGTGCTGGGGCGCGTCTGGCCCTACGGCATGGCGCTGGCCCTTGCCTCGTCCGGATTTGGCGTGATTGCCACTTTTATCACGCTATTTTATGACGCCAGGGGCTGGGGCGGCGCTGCCTTTGCGCTGACGCTGTTCAGCTGTGCTTTTGTCGGCACCCGGCTGCTGTTTCCGGGCGGTATTAACCGTTTTGGCGGCCTTAACGTCGCGATAGTCTGTTTTGTGGTGGAGAGCGTTGGCCTGCTGCTGGTGGGGATGGCGGTGATGCCGTGGATGGCGAAAATCGGTGTGCTGCTGGCGGGAATGGGCTTCTCGATGGTCTTCCCGGCGCTCGGCGTGGTGGCGGTAAAAGCGGTGCCGCAGCAGAATCAGGGGGCGGCGCTGGCGACCTATACGGTGTTTATGGATCTGTCTCTTGGGATCGTCGGGCCTCTGGCGGGGCTGGTGATGAGCCGGGCGGGGGTATCGGCCATCTATCTGGCGGCGGCGGGGCTGGTGGCGATTGCGCTGCTGTTGACCTGGCGGCTAAAACGCTCCCTCTTTACGCCGCCCGCGGTGAACGAAGGGGAGTAAACGAAAGAGCGGCGGTTCACCGCAAAAAGGGAAAGGCGCGCTTTCCCTCTTCGTTGTTATCGTTACTGGATAACCAGCGTATTAATAATGTTTTCCGCGCCGGTCTGCGCCTTCTGCTGATCGGTGGCCGGCAGGGTGATCTGCAGGGTCAGCAGCTGATTGTCAATCTTGCCCAGCAGGACCGAGGACCAGGCGGTCTGGCCCTTCGCGGAAATAATGCTGTCCAGCTGCTGCAGCGTATGGCCCTTCAGCTCAATGGATTTGTTGGTCACCACCTGCAGCTGCGGGTCCCGGCTGCGCTGCTGCTGCTCCAGGCGCTTCGCCAGCACCGCGAGGTCTTCATCGGTATTGTCGCCCACGATGACGATGACCGCTTTCTGACCGGAGGCGTCTGAGTAGACGTGCATGTTGTTCGCCTGGGTGCCCAGCTTACCGCTCCGATCGGCCATGTCCGCCGGCAGAGAGAAGCTCAGCTTACCGTCCAGCAGGCTGACGGTCTGGCCGGTGGCCTGGCCGTCGCTGGCGGCGTTCGCCGACGGGGCTGTCGTCTCATTGTTATCACAGGCCGCAAGCCCCATAACCAGCAGGCCAATACCGACATATTTAACCAGTTTGCGCATTGACTTCTTCCTTTCGATAAACGGCCATAACGGCACATTTGTTCATCTTATCACAACCGCAAAAATGAACCTTTAACTCGGCTGTATTGCCGGGATTTCAGATTTATCTGCCAGTCTTTTCAGCAACATATTCAGCAGTATGCCGTACATCGGCAGGAAGAAGATAAGGCTGATAAGCACCTTAAAGGCGTAGTCGACGAGGGCGATTTCCATCCAGTGGGCGGCCATAAAGGGGTCCGGGCTGCGCCAGAAGGCGATAAAGAAAAAGGCGAGGGTGTCGCTGACGTTGCCGAACAGGGTGGAGGCCGTCGGTGCCAGCCACCAGCGGCGGTGCTGGCGCAGGCGGTTAAAGACGTGTACGTCCAGAATCTGCCCCAGCGCGTAGGCCATAAAGCTGGCGGCGGCGATGCGGGCGACGAATAAATTGAAATGCAGCAGCGCTCCTGGGCCCTGCCACGAGCCCATATAGAACAGCGACGAAATGACGTATGAGACCAGCAGCGCCGGAAGCATCGCCGCAAAGATAATCCGTCGCGCCAGCGGCGCGCCAAAAATACGCACGGTCAGATCGGTGGCGAGAAAAATAAAGGGAAAGCTGAATGCTCCCCAGGTGGTATGGAAGCCGAACACCGAGACCGGAAGCTGGACCAGATAGTTGCTGGAGGTGATCACCAGCAGGTGAAATAGCGATAGCCAGAACAGCGCCTTCGGGCGCTGAGTTTGAGAAAGCGAAGTCATAATGTGCCTTTTTCAGACGCTGTCTTTTAACCGACCGCGGCGTTAACGCTCGCGGGCGATGACGGAAAAGCGCCTCTGTTTGGGGTGAGGGAACCCATTTTGCGCCGGGCGTTGTTACCTGCCGTTGTTCCAACGGCCAGGTCAGCGGCGCGCCTTAACCATTTCAGGCCGCCGCATAATACTGCTTTGCAACGATATTGCAATGGCCAGTTTTCACGCAATCGTTAACCCGGTTGGCCTGACGGCGATCCGGGCGTAAACTAGGGCCGTTTTTTGGCTGAACGAGATAACGATGAGCGATCTGTTTTCCTCCCCCGACCATACCCTGGACGCGCTGGGGCTGCGCTGTCCGGAACCGGTGATGATGGTGCGTAAAACCGTGCGCGGTATGCAAAGCGGTGAAACGCTGCTGATTATTGCCGACGATCCGGCCACCACCCGCGACATCCCCGGCTTTTGTACCTTTATGGAGCACGAGCTGGTGGCGAAACAGACGGATACCCTGCCGTACCGTTACCTGGTGCGTAAAGGACGATAGGGGCCGCCCGCCGCCCCTCCGCGATACGTCCGGCGTCGCAGTTCTGAACCGCCGTTTTATCTTTTCCCGCTTTTGTGAGCCGCTTCACCTACGCTCTGCAGACCGTCGACTACGTTTTAAGCGTAAAACTAAAACAATGTTTTAACGCTACCCGTTGACCTCTGGAGCTAACCCATGAACGTAACAATAAAGCCGCTCGCGGCCTCGCTGTGCCTGGCTACGGCCACCCTGCTGTATTCCCACACGCTTTTTGCCCAGGTCATCAAGGCGGCCGACGTTCATCCGGTGGGCTACCCTAACGTGGTGGCGGTACAGCATATGGGCGAAAAGCTGAAGCAGCAAACTGACGGCAAGCTGGAGATTAAAACCTTCCCCGGCGGCGTGCTGGGCGATGAGAAGCAGATGATCGAACAGGCGCAGATTGGCGCTATCGACATGATCCGCGTATCGATGGCTCCGGTGGCCGCCATTCTGCCGGACATTGAGGTCTTTACGCTGCCCTACGTCTTCCGCGATGAGGCGCATATGCATAAGGTTATCGACGGGGAGATTGGCCAGAGCATCGGCGATAAGCTGACCAACAACCCGAAGTCGCGGCTGGTGTTCCTCGGCTGGATGGATTCCGGCACCCGAAATCTGATCACCAAGAATCCGGTCGTTAAGCCGGAGGATCTTCGCGGCATGAAAATTCGCGTGCAGGGCAGCCCGGTAGCGCTGGATACCCTGAAGGCGATGGGAGCCAACTCGGTGGCGATGGGGGTGAGCGAGGTCTTCAGCGGTATGCAGACCGGGGTGATCGACGGGGCGGAGAATAACCCGCCGACCTTCGTGGCCCATAACTACATGCCGGTGGCGAAGCACTACACCCTTAGCGGACACTTCATTACCCCGGAGGTGCTGCTCTATTCAAAAGTGAAGTGGGATAAGCTGAGCGCCGGGGAGCAGCAGCGGATTAAAACCCTGGCGCGCGAGGCGCAGCTTGAACAGCGCAAGCTCTGGGAGGCCTATACCCAGGATGCGCTGGCGAAGATGAAGGCGGGCGGCGTGCAGTTCCATGACATCGACAAAAGCTATTTTATTAAAGCCACCGAGCCGGTGCGCGCCCGATACGGCGATAAGCACCAGGAGCTGATGAAGGCGATTGCTGACGTTCAGTAGCCGTAAGCCGCCGACCCGTTACGCTTTACGCAGCAGGCGCAGCGCGTTGGCGGTGACCAGCACCGTCGCCCCGGTGTCCGCCAGCACCGCCAGCCACAGCCCGGTTATCCCCAGCAGGGTGGTGACAAGGAAGAGCCCCTTCAGCCCCAGCGCGATGGCGATATTCTGGCGGATGTTGGCGTGAGCGGCGCGCGCCAGCCGAATCATCTGCGCCAGGCCGCGCAGCCGGTTGTGGGTCAGCGCCGCGTCGGCGGTCTCCAGCGCCACGTCGGTGCCGCTGCCCATGGCGATACCGATGGCGGCGGCCTTCATGGCGGGGGCGTCGTTAATGCCGTCTCCGACCATCGCCAGCGGCGAGCGGGCGTTCAGGGCGGTTACCGCCCCGACCTTATCCTCCGGCAGCAGCCCGGCGCGGAATTCCAGCCCCAGCGCGTCGGCGATGGCCGCCGCCGCGCGCGGATTATCGCCGGTGAGGATCACCCCGCTCACCCCGAGGGCGTGCAGCTCGTCGACGGCGACGCGGGCGTCCTCGCGCAGGGTATCCTGCAGCGCGATAACGCCGAGCGGGCGATCGTTACGCAGCACCAGCACCACCGTCTGTCCGGCGCTTTCCAGCGCCTCGATTTTAGCCGCGAACGCATCGGCAGGCCGTTTACCCGCCGCGCAGATCAGCACCCGCTCGCCGTCAACCTGCGCCTCGATGCCGACGCCGACCAGCGTCTGCTGCGCGTCGGCGGGCGCAATCGCCAGCCCGCGCGTCTGGGCTTCCTGCACGATGGCCTGGGCCAGCGGATGCGTCGCCCCCTGCTCAACCGCCGCCGCCAGCGCCAGCAGCGCCGTCTCGTCAACCTCCTCCGCCGGGCAAAGTGCGGTAATGCGCGGTTTGCCGACGGTCAGGGTGCCGGTCTTATCGAACGCCACCTGGGTGATACGGCCCAACTGCTCCAGCGCCGCTCCGCCCTTAATCAGCGCGCCGCGCCGGGCCGCCGCCGCCAGCCCGGAGGTGATGGCCGCCGGCGTGGAGATCACCAGCGCGCAGGGGCAGCCGATCAGCAGCAGCGTCAGCCCCTTGTAGATCCACGCCTGCCAGGGGGCGGCGAACAGCAGCGGCGGCAGCACCGCTGTCAGCAGGGCGATGGCCATAATCGCCGGGGTGTAGATCCGGCTGAAGCGGTCGATAAAGCGCTCGACGGGAGCCCGGCGCTCGTCGGCCTCTTCAATCAGCCGCAGAATGCGGTCGATGGCGCTGGCTCCCGGTTCAGAAAGCACCTCAAGGGTGACCAGCCGGTCGACGCTGGTGGCTCCAGCCGGAACTCTGTCGCCCGCCGCGCGCTCAGCGGGCAGCGATTCGCCGGTCAGGGCGCTCTCGTCGAAGCTGGCGAAGGCGGAGACCAGCCGGGCGTCCGCGGGCAGGCGTCCGCCCGCCGCCACCTCGATAATGTCGCCCGGCCGTAAGGCGTCGATGGCGACCGCTTCGCGCTCGCCGCCGCGCAGGCGGGTGGCGGTTTCCGGCCTGAGCGCCATCAGCGCGCTGACCCCCTTGCGGGCGCGGCTGGCGGCCCATCCCTCCAGACGCTCGCCGATCGTAAACAGCAGCAGCACCATCGCCGCCTCCGCCGTTGCGCCAATAAACAGCGCGCCGACGGCGGCAATGCTCATCAGCGTTTCAATGGTAAAGAGGCTGCCGCTCCTCAGCAGGCGCAGCGCCTGACGGCCGATCGGATACAGGCCCACAAGGGTGGTGACGATAAAGGCCAGCTGGCCGGGGCGGGGCGCGAACTGCTCCAGCCCCCAGCTGACGGCCATCATCACCATCAGTATTAAAAGCGGCAGGTTCTCTTTCAGCCGGGACTCGGGCGCAACTGCCATAGCCTGTTCATCGCGCAGCGTGTAGCCCGCCCTGCGCACCGCGCTTTCGACGCGCTGACGGACGTCGCTTTCGGTATCCACCACCAGCCTTTCGGTGGCGAATAGCACCTGTACGCGGTTGACGCCGCTGACCTGGCGCACCGCGTTTTCAACCTTGCGGGCGCAGGCGGCGCAGTCCATTCCGACGACCTTCCAGGCGTAGCGCGTGCCGCTTTCCGCGTCGGCGATGGTTTCCGGCGTTGCGCACGCTTTTTCACAGCAGCAGGCGTCGGCCTTCTGCGGCGCGGGAGCCGGCCTGAAGGATGAAAACTGTGGGGGTTTTTTACCGTGGTTAGCGGGCGATGGCATGGCATCCTCCGGTTGATGACAATTTACTCATTAACCGGAGGATACACTCTGGAGTAGACTCCAGAGTCAAGTGATATTACAGATAAAGCGAGCGGACGATCAGGAAGTGCCCGGCGAAGTAGCAGGCGGCGGCAATGGCGCTATCGGCGCGGAAGCGGCGGCGATAGTGGCTGCCCAGCCAGACGATATTGCCAAGGAACAGCAGCGATGCGCCGATAAACGCGGAGAGCGCCGGGGCGGTGGGGCGGAAGAACCACAGCTCCCCGGCCAGCCATACCATCACCAGCGTCATAGCGATGAAGGTGCACACCGGCCAGCGCAGCTCATCCAGCCGCGTCCAGATCGTCGCCACCAGCAGCGCGCCGAGCACCAGCAGCGCCAGCGGCAGCGGCCAGAAAAAGGAGAGCGTCATCTGGCTGGCGAAGTAGATGGTATAAAGCAGGTGCGAGAGGAAAAACGCGCCGATGGCGTACAGCAGGCGCTGGCGGGGCAGCAGCGTCAGCGCGTCGCCCAGCAGCGAGGCGCACAGACCGGCCAGCACCAGGTAGCTGATGGCGTTAAACATGGGGGCCTGCCAGGCCAGTAAAAGCAGGAGTAACAGCGTGACGGGTTTAAAGACCCAGCGTTGCCACGCCGGTCCACGGTATGATGCGTCTACAAATAACCATGCGGAAAGGCAGACGGCGATAAACGACCAAAGCATTTTAGTTCCTTGAATTCGTTATTTTTTCGCAAGCGGAATGCTCGCGGCCCTGACGTTCAGTGTAGAGGCCGACGGTGTCTGATGACAACTTTATTCCCGGCGGGGTATGCTTCATTTCACTTTATCAGAGCGGGGCAACGGATGAGTAAACCACCTGTTTTATTGATTATTATCATAGGCTTAATTGTGATTGCCGCCTCCCTGCGCCTGGTTGCACAGCGGCGGGAAAAAGCCGTGAATGACGCCGCGCCGCTGCAACAAAAGCAGGTGACGGTCAGCGGCAAGCGGGAAAAGCCGGTTAACGACAGGCGCTCGCGCCAGCAGGAGGTGACGCCGGCGGGCAGCAGTATGCGCTATGAGGCGAGCTTTAAGCCGCTGGCGGGCGGCCTGCCGCAGACTTTCCGCCTGGAGGCGCAGCAGTACCACGCCCTGACGGTGGGGGAGAAGGGGACGTTGAGCTACAAAGGATCGCGCTTTGTCGACTTTGCGACGGAACGGTAAGACGGCCGCCCGCCGCGAGCGGGCCTATTTTTTAAGGCCGGGCTTCTTCTGCCAGGCCAGCAGTTCGAAGACGCCGAACAGAAAAATACGGATCTTCTCACCGGCGGTGAGCTGAGGCCCCTCTTTTGGCACGGTAGCCTTCAGCAGGGCCAGCTGCAGGCCGTGCATCAGCACCATAAACACCAGCGCGACGTTTACAAAGATATTTAGCGGGCGAGGGAACGGCTGCATCAGGTTGAGCAGCAAAAACGCCCAGACGCACAGCATCAGCAAACGCCCCAGGTTAATCAACATCGTTTTCTCCTTGCGCCTCACGCCGATAGAGCCGGCAGGCGACCTGGCCGGCAACCTTTTCGCGATGCAGCGACCAGCCTGCGGGAACGGGCGGCGGACCGTTTTCCACTTCGCTTTCAACGTAGATCCAGGCCTCTTCCGTCAGCCAGCCGTGGGTTTCCAGCAGATTCAGCGTTTCACCCAGCAGCCCCTTGCGAAACGGTGGATCGACGAATGCCACGCTGTGCGGCGTGCCCGGCTGGGCCAGCCAGGTCAACGTATCGGCGTTGACGACCCGGGCGTTGCCTGCTTTTAGCGTAGCAAGGTTTTTTTGCAGCTGCTGCGAGACGCCGCGATCCCTCTCCAGCAGCGTGGCGCTGGCGGCGTAGCGGGAGAGCGCCTCCAGCCCCAGCGCGCCGCTGCCGGCAAAGCAGTCCAGACAGTGGGCGTCCACCATCACCGGTGCCAGCCAGTTGAACAGCGTTTCGCGTATTCGATCGGTGGTAGGGCGCAGGCCGGGGCTGTCCGGAACCGGAAGTTTGCGGCCCCGCCACTGTCCGCCGATGATGCGGATCTGGCCGCTGCCTGAGTGATTTGCTTTTTTCATTTTCCATGCTCAAACCGCCGTTACGCCGGGCGGTGATATAAATTAAGTTAACCCGCTGCGTTTTCGGTTGCCTGAGCCGACGCGCTATGCTGGCCGTTTCGTCGGAAGACTGACCCGCCCGTATAAATTCGTTGCGCACAGGCTTACCGTTGATTGCGTCGTCCTGACGCAACTCGAAATTCATTGGGTATCAGTGATAGACTATTTCATCATTTTTTAGGCTTCCATGTATATAGCGCCGCGAGGGGTGTAGTCGCAGATGGCAAAACAAAAAAAACGTGGCTTCTTTTCCTGGCTGGGCTTCGGTGAAAAAGAGCAGCAGCCGGAACAAAAAACCGAAGATCGGCAGGGTATTGAAGAGCAGCAGCTGCCGGAAACGCCTGTTGAAACGGCCGCTGACGTAGAAGCGGAAGCGCCCGCGCACGATAAGCAAGAAACGGAAGCCTTTGCCGAACGGCTGGTAGAGGTCACTGAACAGGTTCAGGAGAGTGAAAAACCGCAGCCCGTCACAGCGGAGCGGCAGGCGGAAGAGACGGAGATCCTTGACGCGCCGCCGGTGGCGGCCTGGCCAGAGGAGCCGGCGGCAGCGGAAGCCGTGAGCACCGTCGACGCACCGCAGCCTGCACCGGAAGCGGAAGTAGAGCCAACGGAAACGCTGGCCGTTGAGGCCGCGGCTGACCTTGCCGACGAAGAAGAAGAGGCACCGGCCGCTGAGGCGGCGCAGGCGCAGGAAACGGTGGCTCACCTTGCCGATGACGAAGCAGAGGCACCGCAGCGGGAGCAGGAAAAGCCGACCAAAGAGGGATTTTTCGCGCGGCTTAAGCGCAGTCTCCTGAAAACCAAAGAAAATCTCGGTTCCGGATTTATCAGCCTGTTCCGCGGTAAGAAAATCGACGACGATCTGTTCGAGGAGCTGGAAGAGCAGCTGCTTATCGCCGACGTTGGGGTGGAGACCACGCGCAAGATCGTCGCGAACCTGACGGAAAGCGCCAGCCGTAAGCAGCTCAAGGACGCCGAGGCGCTGTACGGCCTGATGAAAGAGGAGATGGGCGAGATTCTGGCGAAAGTCGATGCTCCGCTGAACGTCGAAGGCAGGACGCCGTTTGTTATTCTGATGGTCGGGGTCAACGGGGTGGGGAAAACCACCACCATCGGCAAGCTGGCGCGCCAGTTCGAACAGCAGGGCAAATCGGTGATGCTGGCGGCGGGCGATACCTTCCGCGCGGCGGCGGTGGAGCAGCTGCAGGTGTGGGGCGAGCGTAACGCGATTCCGGTTATCGCCCAGCATACCGGCGCTGATTCCGCCTCGGTGATTTTCGACGCCATTCAGGCGGCGAAGGTGCGCGGCATCGACGTGCTGATCGCCGATACCGCGGGTCGCCTGCAGAATAAAGCGCACCTGATGGAAGAGCTGAAGAAAATCGTTCGCGTCATGAAGAAGCTGGACGAGGATGCGCCCCATGAAATTATGCTGACTATCGACGCCAGCACCGGGCAGAATGCGATAAGCCAGGCCAAACTGTTCCATGAAGCGGTTGGCCTGACCGGCATTACCCTCACCAAGCTGGACGGCACGGCGAAGGGCGGGGTGATCTTCTCGGTGGCCGATCGGTTCGGCATTCCTATCCGCTATATCGGCGTAGGCGAGCGTATCGAGGATTTACGTCCGTTTAAGGCGGACGATTTTATAGAGGCACTTTTTGCCCGAGAGGATTAACAATGATTCGCTTTGAACATGTCAGCAAGGCCTATCTCGGCGGGAGACAAGCGCTGCAGGGCGTTACCTTCCATATGCAGCCGGGCGAGATGGCGTTTCTGACCGGCCATTCCGGCGCGGGGAAAAGTACCCTGCTGAAGCTTATCTGTGGAATTGAGCGGCCAAGCGCCGGGAAAATTATCTTCAGCGGGCATGATATTACCCGCCTGAAGAACCGGGAGGTGCCGTTTCTGCGTCGCCAGATCGGGATGATTTTCCAGGATCACCATCTGCTGATGGACCGCACCGTCTACGATAATGTGGCGATCCCGCTGATCATCGCCGGTGCCAGCGGTGAGGATATCCGGCGTCGCGTTTCGGCGGCGCTGGATAAGGTCGGGCTGCTGGACAAAGCGAGAAATTTCCCTATTCAACTTTCCGGCGGCGAACAGCAGCGCGTGGGCATCGCCCGTGCGGTGGTCAATAAGCCAGCGGTACTGTTAGCGGATGAACCAACCGGCAATCTGGACGAAGCGCTGTCGGAAGGCATTTTGCGCCTGTTTGAAGAGTTTAACCGCGTCGGGGTGACGGTACTGATGGCAACGCACGACATGGGGCTGATCTCAAGCCGATCGTACCGCATGCTCACCCTGAGCGATGGTCATTTGCACGGAGGCGTGGTCAGTGAATAAGCGCGACGCAGTAAACTCTGTCAGACAGCCTGGTGGCCGGCTGGATCGCCTGCGCAAATCGGGCGGCAGCGGCGGACCAAAACGCGCGAAGCCCGCGCCGGGACCGAACTCGCGAAAGAGCAATGTATTTAACGAGCAGGTGCGCTACGCCTTTCACGGCGCGCTGCAGGATCTGAAAAGCAAGCCGCTGGCCACCTTCCTGACGATAATGGTGATCGCCATCTCCCTGACGCTGCCGAGCGTCTGCTACATGGTCTACAAGAATGTCGATCAGGCGGCCTCCCAGTACTACCCGACGCCGCAAATTACCGTCTATCTGCAAAAGACGCTGGACGATGACGCGGCGGCCGGGGTGGTGGCGCAGCTGCAGGCGGAGCAGGGAGTGGATAAGGTGAACTATCTTTCCCGCGATGACGCTCTCGGCGAGTTCCGCAACTGGTCCGGCTTCGGCGGTGCGCTGGATATGCTGGAGGAGAACCCGCTGCCGGCGGTGGCGGTGGTCGTTCCTAAGCTGGATTTCCAGGGCACCGAGTCGCTCACTACCCTGCGCGATCGCATTGCGCGAATCAACGGTATTGACGAAGTGCGTATGGACGACAGCTGGTTCGCCCGCCTGTCGACGCTGACCGGGCTGGTTGGCCGCGTGTCGGCGATGATCGGGGTGCTGATGGTGGCGGCGGTGTTCCTTGTAATCGGCAACAGCGTGCGTCTGAGCATCTTTGCCCGCCGGGATACCATTAACGTGCAGAAGCTGATCGGCGCGACCGACGGCTTTATTCTGCGTCCGTTCCTCTACGGCGGCGCGCTGCTGGGCTTTTCCGGCGCATTTCTTTCATTGATATTGTCAGAAATCCTGGTGATGCGCCTCTCCTCAGCGGTCGCCGAGGTGGCGCAGGTTTTTGGGACCCGGTTCGATCTCAACGGGTTATCCTTCGAAGAGTGCCTGCTGCTGCTGCTGGTCTGCTCGATGATCGGCTGGGTGGCGGCATGGCTTGCCACGGTTCAACATTTACGCCACTTTACTCCAGAGTAAAAAAAGCGTGATATACTCTTTCCCTGCAATGGATTCCGTTCGCAGGGAAAGAGCGCTCGCTGGCGCTTGCCTCTATTTCGATTTCATATCACAATTTGTGCGTAATTTATTCACAGCGCCGTCGGGAACTTGTGGATAAGCCCACTGTCTGATAAAAGAACGGATGATATTTTTATTGCTCGTTAACGCCGGCACGCCTGTTGCTGAGCATCGTCATCAGGTGTCGGCCGCAATAAACTGAGAGGATTTGAATGACCAAAGAAATGCAAAATTTAGCTTTAGCCCCTGTTGGTAACCTGGAATCCTATATCCGGGCTGCGAACGCGTGGCCGATGTTGTCGGCTGACGAAGAGCGGGCGCTGGCTGAAAGGCTGCATTACCAGGGCGATCTGGAAGCAGCTAAGACGCTGATCCTGTCTCACCTGCGCTTTGTTGTTCACGTTGCTCGTAACTACGCGGGCTACGGCCTGCCGCAGGCAGATCTGATTCAGGAAGGCAACATCGGCCTGATGAAAGCCGTACGCCGTTTTAATCCGGAAGTGGGCGTGCGCCTGGTTTCCTTCGCGGTACACTGGATCAAAGCTGAGATCCACGAGTACGTCCTGCGTAACTGGCGTATCGTTAAGGTCGCTACCACCAAGGCGCAGCGTAAGCTGTTCTTTAACCTGCGTAAAACCAAGCAGCGTCTGGGCTGGTTTAACCAAGATGAGGTGGAGATGGTGGCGCGTGAGCTGGGGGTGACCAGCAAAGACGTGCGCGAGATGGAATCGCGGATGGCGGCCCAGGATATGACCTTTGATATGTCCTCCGACGACGAATCCGACAGCCAGCCGATGGCCCCGGTGCTCTATCTGCAGGATAAAACGTCTAACTTTGCCGACGGCATTGAAGACGACAACTGGGAGGAGCAGGCGGCAAACCGTCTGACCGATGCGATGCAGGGCCTGGACGAGCGTAGCCAGGAGATCATTCGCGCCCGCTGGCTGGACGAAGACAACAAGTCCACGCTGCAGGAGCTGGCCTCTCGTTACGGCGTTTCAGCGGAGCGTGTGCGTCAGCTTGAAAAGAACGCCATGAAGAAGCTGCGGGCCGCGATCGAAGCATAACGGCGCAGTGCACCGAAGCCGTTCTGATCCCGTGACGTAAACCGTCAGCCAGATGGCACTGAGAGCACCGAACGAGCATATCGTGGGTGCTCTTTTTTATGCGCTGAAATGAATACCTTCGCCTTTTCTCTTATCGCTTTTCGCGGCTTACCACTTTTTCCACCGCGCCGGTTCTGCCTGAAATCCCCGGCTATTTAATACGCACACCCACCTTCTGCACCAGGCTGTGTCCCCTAACCGGGCGTGACGTCGACGCTGAGCCAGAAGCGCGTAATCAAGGCGGAGGGCGCAGGACGTAGTGAACTACGTTCAAGCCAGCCTATTTCTTTGACGTGCCCGGAGACGGGGCGGGCCAGAATCTGCGGTGGCTTAAAATCCTGACACCGCGCATACGGAGAGATAGCCATCTGCTGGTTCTGAATTACCTCTCCTTAATCCATCATTTACTCTTTCCAAAGCCGGTGGAATAACGGTATGTTTAGCATAGTGTGCTGAAAAAGCGCGGTAACAAGGCCGTGATATAGCAGTAATATGCTATTCGTGAGCTTTAGTTCAAAGCTATATGCTAAAAAACAACATCATAACAAATGCAATAACCACAATAATGGGAGCCTCAGGATGAATATAAAGGGTAAAGCGTTACTGGCAGGATGTATTGCCTTAATCGTGAGCGGGTCGGCGCTGGCGGAAGAGATCAAAATCGCTGTGGTTGGCGCAATGTCCGGACCGGTGGCGCAGTATGGTGACCAGGAGTTTACCGGCGCTGAGCAGGCTATCGCTGATATTAACGCGAAGGGCGGAATTAAGGGCAATAAGCTGCAGATGGTCAAATATGACGATGCCTGCGATCCGAAGCAGGCGGTGGCGGTGGCAAACAAAGTGGTTAACGACGGCATTAAGTATGTAATTGGCCATCTCTGCTCCTCTTCCACCCAGCCGGCCTCCGATATTTACGAAGATGAGGGCATCCTGATGATCACCCCGGCGGCGACGGCACCGGAGCTGACCTCGCGCGGCTACAATCTGGTTCTGCGCACCACCGGGCTGGATTCGGATCAGGGACCCACGGCGGCGAAATTTATCCTTGAAAGCGTAAAGCCGCAGCGTATTGCCATTATTCATGATAAGCAGCAGTACGGCGAAGGGCTGGCGCGTGCGGTGCAGGACGGCCTGAAAAAAGGCAGCGCCAACGTCGTTTTCTTTGACGGGATCACCGCCGGAGAAAAAGACTTCTCTACCCTGGTGGCGCGCCTGAAGAAAGAGAATATCGATTTTGTTTACTACGGCGGCTACCATCCGGAAATGGGGCAGATCCTGCGTCAGTCCCGCGCCGCGGGCCTGCAAACCCGGTTTATGGGGCCGGAAGGAGTGGCGAATGTGTCGCTGTCCAATATCGCCGGTGAATCCGCCGAGGGAATGCTGGTGACGAAGCCGAAGAATTACGATCAGATTCCGGCGAACAAACCGATCGTTGACGCCATTAAGGCGAAGAAGCAGGACGCGAGCGGGGCCTTCGTCTGGACCACCTACGCCGCGCTGCAATCCCTGGAGGCCGGACTGAACCAGTCTGACGATCCAGCGGAAATCGCAAAGTACCTGAAGGCGAATCAGGTGGAAACCGTAATGGGGCCGCTCTCCTGGAATGAGAAAGGCGACCTGAAGGGCTTTGAGTTCGGCGTCTTTAGCTGGCATGCTGATGGAACGGCAACCGACGCAAAGTAATTTAACCTGCGCCTTTCACGCCGCAGGTTCGTTGGCTGCGTCCCTCAACCCCGGT
>NZ_WMJZ01000039.1 GCF_009711095.1 Intestinirhabdus alba | reverse complement strand
TGATTCACATCCGCCGTGTCGATGGAGGCGCATTATAGGGAGTTCTCTGACGCCCGCAATAGAAAAATTACAGAAAGTTGATCGACTGCTGCTTTCCCCAGCAAAACCCCGCCTTATACCTTGTTACACACAGAGTTATCCACATCAGCATCCCTTCATCGTCGCCATTCCTCTGGTAATAAAGGCAATAGCGCACACAAAAAACCACGACCGCTCGCGAGAAGAAAAATTCGCGAGCGCTACGCAAACGTTTTCGTTACAATGCCCGGCAAAACAAAGATGCCCGATAAGGGGCGTTAGCTGAGCTTTTCACGAAAAATTCAGCTAACGCTCTCTGCAATCGTCAAATCCAGGGGATTTACCATGCAACAACATCGCCCAGTCCGCCGCGCTCTGCTCAGTGTTTCTGACAAGGCCGGTATCGTCGAATTCGCCCAAGCCCTTTCCGCCCGCGGCGTGGAGCTGCTCTCTACGGGAGGCACCGCCCGCCTGCTAGCCGAAAAGGGTCTGCCGGTGACCGAAGTTTCCGATTACACCGGTTTCCCGGAAATGATGGATGGACGTGTAAAGACCCTGCATCCGAAAGTACACGGCGGCATTCTCGGCCGCCGCGGTCAGGATGACGGGATTATGGAACAGCACGGCATCGCTCCCATCGATATGGTGGTAGTGAACCTCTATCCGTTTGCGCAGACCGTGGCCCGCGAAGGCTGCTCGCTGGAGGATGCGGTAGAGAATATTGATATCGGCGGCCCGACGATGGTGCGCTCCGCGGCAAAAAATCACAAGGACGTCGCCATCGTGGTTAAGAGCAGCGACTACCAGGCCATTATCAGTGAGATGGACCATAATGACGGTTCGCTGACCCTCGCTACCCGTTTTGATCTCGCCATTAAGGCGTTTGAGCACACCGCCGCCTACGACGGCATGATTGCCAACTACTTCGGCAGCATGGTGCCGGCCTACCACGGCGACGGCAAAGAGGCCGCCGGGCGCTTCCCGCGCACGCTGAACCTGAACTTTATTAAGAAGCAGGATATGCGCTACGGCGAGAACAGCCACCAGCAGGCCGCCTTCTATATAGAAGAAGAGGTAAAAGAAGCGTCCGTCGCCACCGCACAGCAGGTGCAGGGCAAAGCGCTTTCTTATAACAACATTGCCGATACCGATGCCGCGCTGGAGTGCGTAAAAGAGTTCAGCGAACCGGCCTGCGTTATCGTGAAGCACGCCAACCCGTGCGGCGTGGCGGTCAGCACCACGATTCTCGACGCCTACGATCGTGCGTATAAAACCGACCCGACCTCCGCCTTCGGCGGCATTATCGCTTTTAACCGCGAACTGGATGCCGAAACGGCGCAGGCGATTATCTCCCGCCAGTTTGTGGAGGTGATCATCGCCCCGTCCGCCACGGAAGAAGCCTTGAAAATCACTGCCGCCAAGCAGAACGTTCGCGTACTGGTCTGCGGCCAGTGGGCCGAGCGCGTGCCGGGTCTGGACTTCAAGCGCGTTAACGGCGGCCTGCTGGTTCAGGATCGGGATCTGGGTATGGTTACCGCAGACGAGCTGCGCGTCGTCACACAGCGCCAGCCAACGGAACAGGAGCTGCGCGACGCGCTGTTCTGCTGGAAGGTGGCGAAATTCGTGAAGTCCAACGCCATTGTCTACGCCAAAGAAAATATGACCATCGGCATCGGCGCGGGCCAGATGAGCCGCGTTTACTCCGCAAAAATTGCCGGGATTAAGGCAGGCGATGAAGGGCTGGAGGTGAAAGGCTCCGCGATGGCCTCTGACGCCTTCTTTCCGTTCCGCGACGGGATTGACGCCGCCGCCGCCGTTGGCGTGAGCTGCGTGATCCAGCCCGGCGGCTCCATCCGCGACGATGAGGTCATTGCCGCCGCCAACGAACACGGCATTGCGATGATCTTCACCGGTATGCGTCACTTCCGCCACTAATGGAGCAAACGATGAAAGTATTAGTCATTGGCAACGGCGGTCGCGAGCACGCCCTGGCCTGGAAAGCGGCGCAGTCGCCGAAGGTGGAAACCGTTTTTGTCGCGCCGGGCAACGCCGGCACCGCGCTGGAGCCAACGTTGCAAAACGTCGCCATCAGCGCCACCGATATTCAGGGCCTGCTCAACTTTGCCCGTAGCGAAGGGATCGATCTGACTATCGTGGGGCCGGAAGCGCCACTGGTAGCGGGCATCGTCGATACTTTTCGCGCCGCCGGGCTGAAGATTTTCGGGCCAACCAAAAGCGCGGCGCAGTTGGAAGGCTCTAAGGCGTTCACCAAGGATTTCCTTGCCCGCCATCGGATCCCAACGGCGGAGTACCAGAACTTTACCGAAATAGCCCCCGCGCTGGCGTATCTGCGGGAGAAAGGCGCGCCGATCATCATTAAGGCCGACGGCCTGGCGGCGGGTAAAGGCGTGATCGTGGCGATGACGCTGGCAGAAGCCGAAGCCGCCGTCCAGGATATGCTGGCGGGCAACGCCTTTGGCGACGCGGGCCATCGCATTGTGATCGAAGAGTACCTCGACGGCGAAGAGGCCAGCTTTATCGTGATGGTCGACGGCGAGCACGTGCTGCCGATGGCGACCAGCCAGGATCATAAGCGCGTCGGCGACGGCGACTGCGGGCCAAACACCGGCGGCATGGGTGCCTACTCCCCGGCTCCGGTGGTCACCGACGAGGTGCATCAGCGCACCATGGAACGCATTATCTGGCCAACCGTAAAAGGCATGGCGGCGGAAGGCAACACCTATACCGGCTTCCTGTATGCCGGGCTGATGATCGATAAGCAGGGCAACCCGAAGGTTATCGAGTTTAACTGCCGCTTTGGCGATCCGGAGACTCAGCCGATCGTGCTGCGCATGAAGTCTGACCTGGTCGAACTTTGCCTGGCCGCCTGCGAAGGCGCGCTTGACGAACAGAAATCAGAATGGGACGAACGCGCCTCGCTGGGCGTGGTCATGGCGGCGGGCGGCTATCCGGGCGACTATCGCACGGGCGATACCCTTCACGGCCTGCCGCCGGAAGAGGCGGCGGACGGCAAAGTATTCCACGCCGGAACCCGGCTGGCGGATAACCAGCAGGTGGTGACCAGCGGCGGACGGGTGCTGTGCGTCACCGCGCTGGGCCATACCGTTGCCGAAGCGCAGCAGCGCGCCTACGCCTTAATGAGCGACATCCGCTGGGAGGGCTGCTTCTACCGCCGGGACATCGGCTGGCGCGCCATTGAGCGCGAACGGCGCTAAGGCCCAATCGTAACAGCGCCTGACGGACGGGCGGCTCCGGTATCGGGGCCGCCCGTTTTTGTCATTCGTTCGGCATCACGCGCTCAGAAGGTTTTGGCGGTTGGCTGCCAGTGGCAGAAGTCAGAATTAGCCACCAGCAAAAGCTGAGAGCTTTCAGGAGCCTCCAGCCACGCCACGCTTACGTCAGAAGAGGAGCGGCTCTGGCGGCTCAGAATATGATTGATCGCCCAGGGTTCGAGATCGGGCTTAACCACCTCGCCTTCGCAGGTGGTAACCGTGCGATTGGCATGCCAGCGGCCCTGGCGTAGGATCACTCGCCCAAGGCGCAGAGCGTCGCTTACCTGGCGGATCTGTCCGGCGCGATAGCGGTACAGGGCGATGCGATCGTCGGAGAGCGGCTCCTTCTGCCCCTCAACCTCGCGCTGCATAAAGCTTGGTTCGCCGCGATCGTCAAAACGGACGCGAACGTGTTCCGGCGGTTTGCCGTAAATTTTCAGTTCAATCAGCGAGAGCGTCTCACCCTGCCAGCGGTATTCGCTGGTGGTGGTTTCGCCGTCACGCCAGGGGCTAAAGACCGAGAGCAGACGCACGCCGTCGGAAGCGTCTTTGCGCCAGATGCGAATCACGCCCCGATCGTCCACAAAGCCGCTGGCGGTGAAGGGCGGTAAGCCAGAACGGCTGCCGCAGGCCGTAAGCAGCAGCACGCCCGTGAACAGCAGCGTACGACGCCAGACAGACAAAAGGGGCGAAACCGCCCCTTCGTTAAAACTGTTCACGGCCACGCGGTCTTATTTAACTGCGTCTTTCAGCGCTTTACCAGAAACAAATGCCGGTACGTTAGCTGCGGCGATTTTGATCTCTTTACCGGTCTGCGGGTTGCGGCCAGTGCGCTCAGCGCGGTGGTTCACTTTGAAGGTGCCGAAACCAACCAGTTGCACAGCATCGCCTTCTTTCAGAGACTCAGTAATTGCAGCCAGAGTGGATTCCAGAGCAGCTTTAGCCTGAGTTTTAGACAGTTCTGCCTTGTCTGCAATTACATCAATCAGTTGAGTCTTGTTCATAAGTTATCCTTACAATGTGTTTATCGCTTGCTAAGCATCGAGTGCGACGGAAATGCCTTAAAAGCACTCTCCTGCATACACGCACCGATAGCCACTTTTTTTCGCCCCCCAAATGTAGACCAGACGGGGGGCGGAAGGGAAGACTCCAGGCATGACAATTCAGACGTTAAACCACGATTTCTGGTCTCATTGCTGAAAAAGTATACCGATATTGCTCTCACCGGCCTCGCGCAGGTCCGCACGCAGTCCTTTTATCAGCTCAATATCGCGCTCTTCGCAGTCGGCTAACAGCCGGAATATTTCCCACTGAATATCCCACTCCTGCTCAACGGCGGGGTTTTCCTTTAGCTCTTCGTCACTCATTTCGCGCCCCGCCTGGGTCATTTCCAGCATCGCCACCGTGGTGATGGAGGTCTTGCTGACCTCAACGGCGTGCGCCAGCGTTTCGCCGCTCAGGCGCGAATGCAGCAGCTCGCTTAACGCGACGCAGGCGTCGATGGCCGGATAGACGCCGTACAGATCATAGTCCGCTGCCGCGGGGATCGCCTCTTCAAACTTCTCCAGTTGGCTGTCGAAGTTAACCTTCGCATCTTTGACCGTCAGCGTTTCCCAGATCAGATCCAGAATCCGACGATAGAGCTGGCCGTCGCCAAAGCCGGTCTGCCCGCAGAACATGGCATAGTTCGGATACATGCGCTCGCACAGACAGGCCATAAAGGTAACGTGCTGCCAGCTTTCCAGCCGCTCCAGCCGCAGATGAATGGGGTTTTGTAACATGTTGAGTTCTCGAATCGGAAATTAGCGGCAGTGTACCTGAATTAGCGCTGGATTTCCTGCCAGCGCGTAAACGCCGGACGCCCGGAAGCCACCGCATCCGCCCAGCGCGTCGGCTCCGGCAGACGATACCCTCCCATACAGCGCTGCACCCACGCCAGGGCGCTGTCGACGCTGACCCGGTGGCCGGTGGCGATAAACAGCGGGTTGCAGCGCGCCTTGCTGCGCCAGACCCACGCCAGCTGTTCACCTTTGTCCATCAGCGGTGCCAGAGCGCCTGGCTCGGCGGAAAGCGGTGCAAACTTCCCGCACAGCCGCTTTTTCGCCACGCCGATCGTCGGCACATCCACCAGCAGCCCGAAGTGGCTGGCCACGCCGAGACGGCGCGGATGGGAAATACCGTGGCCGTCGACAAACAGCAGGTCCGGCTTTTGCGGCAGCTGCTCCCACGCCGCCAGCAGCGCCGGATATTCACGAAACGAGAGAAAACCGGGGATGTAGGGCATGGTGGTGGCAATCCGCGCGACGCGGTACTCAACCAGCTCCAGGGAGGGGTATTTCAGCAGCACCATCGCGGCGCGCGTCACTTCGCCGCCCTGCTCGAATCCCACGTCCGCTCCGCCGATCAGCGTCGGCGGGTCGCGGTCCAGGCGATCCTCGCGGATCACCGATGAGGCAAGTTCAAGCTGTTGAGCGCGTAGCGACGCGAGATCCATTGTGACTCCTTAGCAGTGGTATGGCGCGGACAGCCGGTGCACCGCCTCCACAAATGCGCCAGCGTGCTCTGGTGGCACATCCTGGTGGATGCCGTGTCCGAGGTTAAAGACGTGTCCCTCGCCCTGGCCGAAAGCAGAAAGTATAGTCGCCACTTCCTCTTCAATGCGTGCGGGAGGCGCATAGAGCATCGACGGATCCATATTGCCCTGCAGGGCGACCTTATGGCCCACCCGGCGGCGCGCATCGGCGATATCGGTGGTCCAGTCAAGGCCCAGCGCATCGCAGCCGGTTGCCGCCATCGCCTCCAGCCACTGTCCGCCGCCTTTGGTGAACAGGGTAACCGGCACCCGGCGGCCGTCGTTCTCCCGCTGCAGGCCGTCGACGATTTTATGCATGTAGTCCAGGGAGAAATGCTGATAGTCGCGGCCGGTGAGCACGCCGCCCCAGGTATCGAAAACCATCACCGACTGAGCACCGGCTCTGATTTGCGCGTTCAGATAGAGCGTGACGCTTTGCGCCAGCTTATCGAGCAGCGCGTGCAGGGTATGCGGCTCGGCGTACATCATCTTTTTAATCACGGTGAAGGCTTTGCTGCTGCCGCCTTCCACCATATAGGTCGCCAGCGTCCAGGGGCTGCCAGAGAAGCCGATCAGCGGCGCTTCGCCCTTCAGCTCGCGGCGGATAGTGCGCACCGCGTTCATCACATAGCCCAGTTCATCTTCCGGGTCAGGGATCGGCAGCCTGTCGACGTCGGCCCTGCAGGCGATGGGCGTGGTGAAACGCGGACCTTCGCCCGTTTCAAAATAGAGCCCCAGCCCCATCGCATCCGGGATGGTCAGGATATCTGAAAAGAGGATCGCCGCATCAAGCGGATAGCGACGCAGCGGCTGCAGAGTGACTTCACAGGCCAGCTCGGCGTTTTTGCACAGTGACATAAAATCGCCGGCCTCGGCGCGGGTGGCTTTATACTCCGGCAGATAGCGTCCCGCCTGGCGCATCATCCACACCGGGGTCACATCAACGGGCTGGCGCAGCAGCGCGCGCAGATAGCGATCGTTTTTCAGTTCGGTCATTTTTTTAGCAGTTCCTTATTGCGTCAGGCCGACAGTTTATACGCAAAATCATTGAAAGTGGATCGAGGCGGCAATTGAGTGGAAAACCGGGCGCTTACGCACGCCAGCCGCCGGGATGAGCGGCGACTCCGTCAGAGACGGATTTGAACGTCGCAACGCGGCGGAGCCGGGTAGCCCGCAGGCACCCTGCTATTCATATTCAGCCCGACAGATAGCCACTGTATCTTCAATCAGGCGGCGGGCCACGGTGCCCGGCGGCGGCAGCAGCGGCAGGTCGTCATAGCGAAACCACCCCGCCGACAGCAGCTCCTGGGGATCGATAGCAATGTCGCCGCTGTCATACTCCGCCATAAACGCGGTCATCAGCGACTGCGGGAACGGCCAGGGCTGGGAGGCGACGTAGCGCAGATTTTTTATCGTAATGCCGCTCTCCTCCATGACCTCGCGCGCCACCGCCTGCTCAAGGGTTTCCCCCACCTCCACAAACCCGGCAAGCACGGTATGAACGCCGTTGCGATGACGTACGTGGCGGGCCAACAGCAGGGCGTCATCCCGGCGAATAGCGACAATAACGCACGGGGCAATCTGCGGGTAGTAGCGCTCGCGGCAGTGGCTGCAGAGCATGGCCCATTCGGTTTGACTCGGCTGCATGGGGTGGCCGCAGTAGCCGCAGTATTTATGTGAACGGTAAAACTCCCCCAGCTGAACGCCCCGCCCCGCCAGCTGAAACAGCCCTGGCTCCCTGTCGATAAGCTGGCGCACCGACGCCATATCGTGGCGACGCGGCTGCTGCACCAGCCATACCGGATCGCCCTGCCATTCGCCCAACAGAAGTGCGGACTGCCCCACAAGATCGAACTTTGCCGCGCTGCCGTATGGCACTTCTCCCTGCGGTAACCATAATTTTTGTTGATGACTGACGATCCACCAGCCGTGCTCTGTTTTTTCAATAATACGATCCATAGCGCTTGCACTACCTTTGCTTCACTGGCATGTTGATAACATTAAATTTACATTTCGAACGAGCGGTACTCAAACTCACTGACGGAGTCTCTCATGCTAAACCGGCTGGAAAACCTGACGAAGCGCGTCGGCGGAAGTCACACACTGGTCGATCGCTGGCTGGTTGAACGTAAGCAATTGCTCGTGGCTTACTACAATCTGACGGGCATTAAGCCCGGCAAAGGGTCGTACATGCGGCTGAATGAAAAGGCGCTGGACGACTTCTGTCAGCGCCTGGTTGACTATCTTTCCGCCGGGCACTTCAGTATTTATGAACAAATTATTGGCGAAATGGAAGGAGAAAGTCCCCTTTTAACCGCCCGGCGTCTCTGCCCTGAGCTGGCGGATAACACCCGGCAGATCATGGACTATTACGATTCCAGCCTGGAGAACGCTATCGACAGCGACAGCTATCCGGTCTTCCAGCAGGCGCTTTCCGCTATCGGCGAAGCGCTGGCGGCGCGCTTCAGCCTTGAGGACGCGCTGATTCTCATGGCCTTCGAGAATCGTTTAAAGCCGGCCGCCGGCGACGATGCAGAAAGCATTCGTCCGTCTTGAGTTCTGGCGCGTTAGCGCGTAGTTTATCCGCACTGCCTCCCGAAGGGAGGCGACATCTTGTCGGAGTGCCGCGTGCGCCAGCACCGGCTGAGACCGTTAATTCGGGATCCGCGGAACCTGATCAGGCTAATACCTGCGAAGGGAACAAGAGTACATTGCCGTTAGCGTCTCTCCGTCTCCGGAGAGAGCACCGTTACTCCCTCCGTCGTCTGACAAGCCACGTCCTTAATTTTTTCGGAACGAGCTATGTCTGCCATGAAACTAACCCGCCGCGAACAGCGCGCACAGGCCCAACGCTTTATCGATACCCTGGAAGGCATCGCCTTTCCCAACTCTCAGCGCATCTATATCACCGGATCGCGTCCAGAGATCCGCGTTCCGATGCGTGAAATTCAGCTCAGCCCGACGCTCGTCGGCGGCACGAGAGAAAATCCGCAGTTTGAAGAGAACGAGGCGATCCCGGTATACGATACCTCCGGCCCCTACGGCGACCCTGATATCGCCATTGACGTTCAGCAGGGGCTGGCGAAGCTGCGCCAGCCGTGGATCGCGGCGCGCAACGACAGCGAAACCTTAACTGACCGCAGCTCGGCCTGGAGCCGCGAGCGCCTGGCGGACGACGGCTTTGAGGCGCTGCGCTTTACCGGGACGCTGACGCCCAGGCGCGCAAAACCCGGTCGCCGGGTAACTCAGCTACACTACGCGCGCCAGGGGATCGTAACCCCTGAAATGGAGTTTATCGCCCTTCGCGAAAATATGGGCCGCGAGCGCATTCGCAGCGAGACGCTGCGCCAGCAGCACCCGGGCGTCGGTTTTGGCGCAAGCCTGCCGCAGAACATTACGCCGGAGTTTGTACGCGATGAGGTGGCCGCCGGGCGCGCCATCATTCCGGCCAACATAAACCACCCGGAGTCGGAGCCGATGATTATCGGCCGCAACTTCCTGGTGAAGGTCAACGCCAATATCGGCAACTCGGCGGTCACCTCCTCCATTGAAGAAGAGGTGGAAAAACTGGTCCGGGCGACGCGCTGGGGGGCGGATACGGTGATGGATCTCTCCACCGGCCGCTATATCCATGAGACCCGCGAGTGGATCCTGCGCAACAGCCCGGTGCCCATCGGCACCGTGCCGATCTACCAGGCGCTGGAGAAGGTTCACGGGATCGCCGAAAATCTCACCTGGGAAGCCTTCCGCGATACGCTGCTGGAGCAGGCGGAACAGGGGGTGGACTACTTCACCATCCATGCGGGCGTGCTGCTGCGCTATGTGCCGATGACCGCAAAAAGGCTGACCGGTATCGTCTCGCGCGGCGGCTCGATTATGGCGAAATGGTGCCTCTCCCACCACCGGGAGAACTTCCTCTATACGCACTTCCGTGAAATCTGTGAAATCTGCGCCGCCTACGATGTCGCCCTGTCGCTGGGCGACGGCCTGCGCCCCGGCTCCATTCAGGACGCCAACGACGAAGCGCAATTTGCCGAGCTGCACACCCTCGGCGAGCTGACCCGAATCGCCTGGGAGTACGACGTGCAGGTGATGATCGAAGGTCCCGGCCACGTGCCGATGCAGATGATCCGCCGCAACATGACCGAGGAGCTGGAGCACTGCCACGAGGCACCCTTCTACACCCTGGGGCCGCTGACCACCGACATTGCGCCAGGCTACGATCACTTCACCTCCGGCATCGGCGCGGCGATGATCGGCTGGTTCGGCTGCGCCATGCTCTGCTACGTGACGCCAAAAGAGCACCTCGGCCTGCCCAACAAAGAGGACGTCCGCCAGGGGCTGATTACCTACAAAATCGCCGCCCACGCCGCCGACCTGGCGAAAGGCCATCCCGGCGCGCAGATCCGCGATAACGCCATGTCGAAGGCGCGCTTCGAATTCCGTTGGGAAGATCAGTTTAACCTGGCCCTCGATCCGTTCACCGCCCGGGCGTACCACGATGAAACCCTGCCCCAGGAGTCCGGCAAGGTGGCCCATTTCTGTTCGATGTGCGGGCCAAAATTCTGCTCCATGAAAATCAGCCAGGAGGTGCGCGATTACGCGGCGGCGCAGGCCATCGAGGTGGGCATGGCGGATATGTCGCAGACCTTCCGCGCCAGAGGCGGGGAAATTTATGTAGCCGACGCCCGGCAAACGGCGTTTTCTCAACCCGATACCGATTCACACAAGCAGGAGAAAGCCTGATGTATCAGCCCGATTTCCCCCCCGTTCCCCACCGCCTGGGGGTTTACCCGGTGGTCGACAGCGTCCAGTGGATCGCACGCCTGCTGGAGGCGGGCGTCCGCACGATTCAGCTGCGGATCAAAGACAAGCGTGATGAAGAGGTAGAAGCGGACGTGCTGACGGCGATTCAGCTGGGAGAACGCTATCGCGCCCGGCTGTTTATCAACGACTACTGGCGGCTGGCGATTAAGCACGGCGCGTACGGCGTGCACCTCGGCCAGGAGGATCTGGAAACCACCGACCTGAGCGCCATTCGCGCGGCCGGGCTGCGCCTCGGCGTCTCAACCCATGACGATATGGAAATTGACGTGGCGCTGGCGGCACGCCCTTCCTATATCGCGCTGGGCCACGTTTTTCCGACCCGGACCAAGCAGATGCCCTCGGCCCCGCAGGGGTTGTCACAGCTGGCACGGCATATCGGGCGGCTGGCCGATTACCCCACCGTCGCCATCGGCGGCATCAGCCTTGAGCGCGCCCCGGCGGTGCTGGCCACCGGCGTCGGCAGTATTGCAGTGGTGAGCGCCATCACCGCCGCCACCGACTGGCGCGCCGCCACGGCGCAGCTGCTGGAAATTGCGGGAGCGGGCGATGAACGATCGTGACTTTATGCGCTACAGCCGCCAGATGCTGCTTGAGGATATCGCCGTTGACGGTCAACAAAAGCTGCTGGCCAGCCGCGCGCTGATTATCGGGCTGGGGGGGCTGGGTTCTCCCGCCGCGCTGTACCTGGCCGGGGCGGGCGTCGGCACGCTGGTGCTGGCGGACGACGACGAGGTGCATCTGAGTAATTTGCAGCGGCAGATCCTGTTTACCACCGACGACATTGCCCACCCGAAGGCCCGGAGCGCCGAACGTCGGCTGGCGCGCCTGAACCCGGATATCACGCTGATGGCGCGTCAGCAGCGCCTGACCGGCGAGGCGCTCAGGCACGCCGTTGCCCAGGCCGACGTAGTGCTCGACTGCACCGACAATATGGCAACCCGCCAGCAAATCAACGCCGCCTGCGTGGCCCTTAACGTTCCGCTGATTACCGCCAGCGCCGTCGGCTTCGGCGGTCAGCTGATGGTGCTGCTGCCGCCCTGGGAACAGGGCTGCTACCGCTGCCTGTGGCCGGACGAGGCGGAGCCGGAGCGCAACTGCCGTACGGCGGGCGTGGTCGGACCGGTGGTCGGTTTAATGGGCACGCTGCAGGCACTGGAGGCCATTAAGCTGTTAAGCGGCGCGGGTGCCACCGCCAGCGAGCTGCGGCTCTTTGACGGTAAAACCAGCCAGTGGCGCACGCTGGCGCTACGGCGGGCCAGCGGCTGCCCGGTATGCGGAGGGCAACATGCGCATTCTCTTTAACGACGAGCCGCTGCAGATCGCCGATGGGCTTACCGTCAGCGATCTGTTGAACGAACTTAATCAGCTAAAGCCCGGCACGGCGCTGGCGCTCAATCAACAGATCCTGCCGCAGGAGCGGTGGGCGCTTCAGCAGGTTCGCGAAGGCGATCAAATTCTGCTTTTTCAGGCTATCGCAGGGGGTTGATATGTTACGCATTGCCGATAAAACCTTTGAGTCACATCTGTTCACCGGCACCGGAAAATTTGCCTCCGCATCGCTGATGATAGAGGCGATTCGCGCCTCCGGCAGCCAACTGGTCACCCTGGCGATGAAGCGCGTGGATCTGCGTCAGCACAACGACGCTATTCTGGCACCGCTGACTGAAGCCGGCGTGACGCTGCTGCCCAACACCTCCGGAGCTAAAACGGCGGAAGAGGCGATTTTCGCCGCCCGGCTGGCCCGCGAGGCGCTCGGAACAAACTGGCTGAAGCTGGAGATCCACCCTGACGCCCGCTGGCTGCTGCCGGACCCGATTGAAACGCTGAAGGCCGCCGACGCGCTGGTCAAAGAGGGTTTTGTGGTGCTGCCCTACTGCGGTGCCGATCCGGTGCTGTGCAAACGGCTGGAGGAGGTCGGCTGCGCGGCGGTGATGCCGCTCGGCGCGCCCATTGGCTCGAATCAGGGGCTGGAGACCCGCGCCATGCTGGAGATCATCATCCAGCAGGCCAACGTGCCGGTGGTGATTGACGCCGGTATCGGCGTCCCCAGCCATGCGGCACGGGCGCTGGAGATGGGGGCCGACGCGGTGCTGGTCAACACGGCAATTGCCGTGGCCGACGATCCGGTGCTGATGGCGCGCGCCTTTCGCCTGGCGGTTGAGGCGGGCCTGCTGGCGCGCCAGGCGGTGCCCGGCGTACGCCACGCTGAGGCGCAGGCCACCAGCCCGCTCACCGGCTTCCTGGAGGCGCAGCCATGAAGGTCTTCACCGACCGCTGGCGGCAGCTGGACTGGGACGACATCCGCCTGCGCATTAACGGCAAAACCGCCGCCGACGTTGAGCGGGCGCTGAACGCCGCGCGGCCGGGCCGCGAGGAGATGATGGCCCTGCTCTCGCCTGCGGCGAGCGGATATCTGGAGCCGCTGGCACAGCGGGCGCAGCGGCTGACGCGCCAGCGCTTTGGCAATACGGTAAACTTTTACGTTCCGCTGTATCTCTCCAATCTGTGCGCCAACGACTGCTCCTACTGCGGCTTTTCCATGAGCAACCGCATTAAGCGTAAGATCCTCGACGAGGCGGAGATCGCCCGGGAGTGCGCGGCGATCCGCCGGTTGGGCTTTGCGCATCTGCTGCTGGTCACCGGTGAACATCAGGGCAAGGTGGGCATGGACTATTTTCGCCGCCATCTGCCCGCCATTCGCCGCCAGTTCTCTTCGCTGCAGATGGAGGTGCAGCCGCTGGCGGAGGCGGAATACGCCGGGCTGAAAGCCCTTGGGCTGGACGGCGTAATGGTCTATCAGGAGACCTGGCACGAGGCGCAGTATGCGCAGCATCACCTGAAGGGCAAGAAGCAGGATTTCTTCTGGCGGCTGGAAACCCCGGATCGCCTGGGCCGCGCCGGGATCGACAGGATCGGCCTCGGCGCGCTGATCGGTCTTTCCGACAGCTGGCGGGTGGACTGCTACATGATGGCCGAACACCTGCTCTGGCTGCGGCAGCATTACTGGCAGAGCCGCTACTCTATCTCCTTCCCGCGCCTTCGCCCCTGCGCCGGCGGCATTGCGCCGGCATCTGCCATGGACGAGCACCAGCTGGTGCAGGCCATCTGCGCATTTCGCCTGCTGGCACCGGAGGTGGAGCTATCCCTCTCCACCCGCGAGTCGCCGTGGTTCCGCGATCGGGTTATTCCGCTGGCGATTAACAACGTCAGCGCCTTCTCAAAAACTCAGCCTGGCGGCTACGCGGCCCATCGCCCGGAGCTGGAGCAGTTCGCTCCCCATGACAACCGTCGCCCCGGGGAGGTGGCCGCCGCGCTGGCGGCCCGGGGGCTACAGCCGGTATGGAAGGACTGGGACAGCTTCCTCGGACGCGCGCCGCAGCCGACCTGAACCCCGCCCCGTCGTCTTGCAGACCGCCGTAAGTTAATGCGGTCCGCGTCGTTCGGTCAGGGGTATAATCGCGGGAACTATAATGGGTAAGGCCATACCGCTGGCTTTACCCGCCCTTACCGGAGTGAAGAATGGAAGAGTTAGAAACCACCATTATGGAGCTGCTGGTCAACGCCGGCGCGGCCCGCAGCGCGGCCCTGACGGCGCTGCAGCTGGCGCGCCAGGGCCAGTTTCAGGAAGCCGAAGAGGCGATGACCGAATCGCGAGAGTTCGTCAGGCTGGCCCACGGCGTCCAGACAGCGCTGATAGGCATGGATGAGGGAAGCGGCAGGCTGCCGGTAAATTTGATTACGGTTCATGCCCAGGATCATCTGATGAACGCTATCGTTATTCAGGATCTGGCGGGCGATATGATTGAGCTGTATCGACGGCTGCCGCCGGTAACGTGATGGCCGATCGGCAGAGATAAAAAAACCCGCCGGAGCGGGTTTTTTGTTGTCATCGGCAGCGCAGGCCTGCGCCGCCCGGCTCGCAACGATTACTCGTTGTCGGAACCGCCCAGACCGGCGTTCAGCAGCTCCGTCAGGCTGGCCGAAGCGTCTTCAGCCGTTACCTGCGGGGCAGCCGGAAGCTCGCCCGCCGCGCGACGGCGCATCCGATCCTGGTGGTACGCATAGCCCGTACCGGCCGGGATCAGACGACCTACGATCACGTTCTCTTTCAGACCGCGCAGTTCGTCGCGTTTACCCGCGACGGCAGCTTCGGTCAGAACGCGGGTCGTTTCCTGGAACGATGCCGCAGAGATGAAGGATTCGGTGGCCAGAGACGCTTTGGTGATACCCAGCAGATCGCGGGTAAAGGTTGCGCCCACTTTGCCGTTCGCTTCCAGCTCGCGGTTAGCGATCTTGACGCGGGAGTATTCCACCTGCTCGCCTTCGAGGAACTCGGAGCTGCCCGCGCTGGCGATGGTGGCTTTACGCAGCATCTGACGAACGATAACTTCAATGTGCTTATCGTTAATCTTAACGCCCTGCAGACGATATACGTCCTGCACTTCATTCACGATGTAACGAGTTACCGCGTGAACGCCACGCAGACGCAGAATGTCGTGCGGCGCTTCCGGACCGTCGGAAACCACATCGCCGCGTTCCACACGTTCACCTTCGAACACGTTGAGCTGACGCCATTTCGGAATCATCTCTTCGTACGGATCGCTACCGTCTACCGGGGTGATAACCAGGCGACGTTTCCCTTTGGTCTCTTTACCAAAGGAGATGATGCCGCTGATTTCCGCCAGGATTGCCGGCTCTTTCGGACGACGCGCCTCGAACAGATCGGCAACGCGCGGCAGACCACCGGTGATGTCCTTAGTACCGCCGGATTCCTGCGGCACACGCGCCAGGGTGTCACCAGAGCTGATCTGCACGCCATCTTCCAGCTGCACGATCGCTTTGCCCGGCAGGAAGTACTGGGCAGGCATATCTGTGCCAGGGATCAGAACGTCATCGCCGTTGGCATCAACGATTTTCAGCGCCGGACGCAGATCTTTGCCCCCGGTGGTACGCTCTGCGGAATCCAGAACCACCAGCGAAGACAGACCGGTCAGCTCGTCGGTCTGACGTGTAATGGTCTGGCCGTCGATCATGTCGGTGAAGCGAACGAAACCACTCACTTCGGTGATAACCGGCATGGTGTGCGGATCCCAGTTGGCCACGGTTTCGCCGCCGGCAACCTGCTCGCCATCACCTTTCGCCATAACAGAGCCGTAAGGCACTTTATAGCTCTCTTTGGTACGACCGAATTCGTCGATCAGCTTCAGTTCAGTGTTACGCGAGGTGATCACCAGTTTACCGCTGGAGTTCACAACCGACTTCGCATTGCTCAGACGGATGCTACCTTTGTTTTTCACCTGGATGCTGGATTCAGCCGCCGCACGCGAAGCCGCACCACCGATGTGGAAGGTACGCATGGTCAGCTGAGTACCGGGTTCACCGATGGACTGCGCTGCGATAACGCCGATCGCTTCACCTTTGTTGATCAGGTGGCCACGCGCCAGGTCACGGCCGTAGCAGTGCGCGCAGACGCCAAAGTCGGTGTCGCAGGATACAACGGAACGCACTTTAACGGCGTCAACGGAGTTCTCTTCCAGCAGGTCACACCACTGCTCGTGCAGCAGCGTGTTGCGCGGAACCAGAATATCCGCGGTGCCCGGCTTCAGAACATCTTCCGCGGTCACACGGCCCAGTACGCGATCGCGCAGCGGCTCTTTCACGTCGCCACCCTCGATAACCGGGGTCATCAGGATGCCTTCGTGGGTGCCGCAGTCGTCTTCGGTTACCACCAAATCCTGCGCCACGTCGACCAGACGACGGGTCAGGTAACCGGAGTTCGCGGTTTTCAGCGCGGTATCCGCCAGACCTTTACGCGCACCGTGGGTGGAGATGAAGTACTGGAGTACGTTCAGACCTTCACGGAAGTTCGCGGTGATCGGCGTTTCGATGATGGAGCCATCCGGCTTCGCCATCAGACCACGCATCCCCGCCAGCTGACGAATCTGTGCCGCAGAACCACGCGCACCGGAGTCGGCCATCATGTAAATGCTGTTGAAGGAAACCTGCTGCTCTTCCTGACCGTCACGGTTAATGACGGTTTCGGTCTGCAGGTTATCCATCATCGCTTTGGAGACGCGATCGTTCGCCGCGGCCCAGATATCGATAACCTTGTTATAGCGTTCGCCCGCCGTCACCAGACCGGACTGGAACTGCTCCTGAATCTCTGCCACTTCGGCTTCGGCTTCAGAGATGATCTCGTATTTTTTCTCCGGGATGACCATGTCATCGATACCAACGGATGCACCGGAACGCGCTGCGTAAGCAAAGCCGGTGTACATCGTCTGGTCAGCGAAAATAACGGTCGGCTTCAGGCCCAGAATACGGTAGCAGGTGTTCAGCATCTTAGAGATCGCTTTCTTACCCAGCGCCTGGTTGACGATGGAGAAAGGCAGACCTTTCGGTACGATCATCCACAGAATAGCGCGACCTACGGTCGTATCTTTCAGGCTGGTGTGCGCCACGAACTCGCCGTTAGCGTCTTTTTCGTATTCAGTGATACGCACTTTTACGCGCGCATGCAGAGAGGCCAGGCCAGCGCGATAAATACGCTCGGCCTCTTTCGGACCGGTCAGCACCATGCCTTCGCCTTTGGCGTTAACGCTGTCGCGGGTCATGTAGTACAGACCCAGCACCACGTCCTGAGACGGAACGATGATCGGTTCGCCGTTCGCCGGGGAGAGGATGTTGTTGGTCGACATCATCAGCGCGCGCGCTTCCAGCTGGGCTTCCAGCGTCAGCGGTACGTGCACGGCCATCTGGTCACCGTCGAAGTCGGCGTTATAGGCCGCACACACCAGCGGATGCAGCTGGATAGCTTTACCTTCAATCAGCACCGGTTCAAACGCCTGGATACCCAGACGGTGCAGGGTCGGCGCACGGTTCAGCAGCACCGGGTGTTCGCGGATAACTTCGTCCAGGATATCCCAGACCACGGCTTCTTCGCGCTCAACCATCTTCTTGGCGGCTTTGATGGTGGTGGCGAGGCCACGCAGCTCCAGCTTGCCGTAGATGAACGGTTTGAACAGCTCCAGCGCCATTTTCTTCGGCAGACCGCACTGATGCAGACGCAGGTATGGACCTACGGTGATAACCGAACGACCGGAGTAGTCAACGCGCTTACCGAGCAGGTTCTGACGGAAACGACCCTGCTTACCTTTGATCATGTCGGCCAGCGATTTCAGCGGACGCTTGTTGGAACCGGTGATCGCACGACCGCGACGGCCGTTATCCAGCAGGGCGTCTACCGCTTCCTGCAGCATACGTTTTTCGTTGCGTACGATGATGTCCGGCGCGGCCAGATCCAGCAGACGCTTCAGACGGTTGTTACGGTTAATGACGCGACGATAGAGATCGTTCAGGTCAGAAGTCGCAAAACGACCGCCGTCCAGCGGCACCAGCGGACGCAGGTCCGGCGGCAGCACCGGCAGCACGGTCAGAATCATCCACTCCGGCTTGTTGCCGGACTGAACGAACGCTTCCAGCAGCTTAATGCGCTTGGTCAGCTTTTTACGCTTGGTTTCAGAGTTGGTTTCGTTCAGCTCTTCGCGCAGGGTTTCGCACTCCTGCTCCAGATCCATGCTCTTCAGCAGGGCCTGGATCGCTTCGGCACCCATTTTGGCGTCGAATTCATCGCCGAACTCTTCCAGCGCGTCCAGATACTGCTCTTCGGTCAGGATCTGCTGGCGCTCCAGGTTGGTCATGCCGCCTTCGATAACCACATAGGATTCAAAGTAGAGCACGCGCTCGATGTCGCGCAGCGGCATATCAAGCAGCAGGCCGATACGGGACGGCAGTGATTTCAGGAACCAGATATGGGCGGTCGGAGAGGCCAGCTCGATGTGACCCATGCGCTCACGACGCACTTTGGTCTGGGTCACTTCAACGCCGCACTTCTCGCAGATCACGCCGCGGTGCTTCAGGCGCTTGTACTTACCGCACAGGCACTCATAGTCTTTTACCGGCCCAAAGATACGGGCGCAGAAAAGGCCGTCACGCTCAGGTTTGAACGTACGGTAATTGATGGTTTCCGGCTTCTTAACTTCACCGAAAGACCATGAACGGATCATGTCTGGCGAAGCCAGAGCAATTTTGATCGCATCAAACTCTTCGGTTTTAGTTTGCGCTTTCAGAAACTTTAATAAGTCTTTCACGGATTTGCTCCCGTCGGAGTTAGCACACTCCGCTGCCGGGCGTTAACCCGACAGCGGCGACCTGTTTGAGCGAGAATTACTCGTCTTCCAGTTCGATGTTGATACCCAGCGAACGAATCTCTTTCAACAGTACGTTGAAGGATTCCGGCATGCCCGGTTCCATCTGATGGTTGCCGTCCACGATGTTCTTATACATCTTGGTACGGCCGTTCACGTCATCAGACTTAACGGTGAGCATCTCCTGCAGGGTGTAGGCGGCACCGTAAGCTTCCAGCGCCCACACTTCCATCTCCCCGAAGCGCTGACCACCGAACTGCGCCTTACCACCCAGCGGCTGCTGGGTAACCAGGCTGTAAGAGCCGGTAGAACGCGCGTGCATCTTGTCGTCGACCAGGTGGTTCAGTTTCAGCATGTACATGTAACCTACGGTTACCGGACGCTCGAACTGTTCACCGGTGCGGCCGTCGAACAAGGTGATCTGACCGGAGGTCGGCAGATCGCCCAGCTGCAGCAGCTCTTTAATTTCCGCCTCTTTCGCACCGTCGAATACCGGCGTGGCGATCGGCATACCTTTACGCAGGTTTTCCGCCAGACGCAGCACTTCTTCATCGCTGAAGGTGCTCAGGTCAACTTTCTGGCGAATGTCGGCCCCCAGATCGTAAGCCCGCTGAATGAACTCGCGCAGTTTGGCGACTTCCTGCTGCTGCTTCAGCATGGCGTTGATCTTGTCGCCAATGCCCTTCGCAGCCATGCCCAGGTGAGTTTCCAGAATCTGGCCGATGTTCATACGAGACGGTACGCCCAGCGGGTTCAGTACGATGTCGACCGGCGTGCCGTTTTCATCGTAAGGCATATCTTCGATCGGGTTGATCTTGGAGATAACACCCTTGTTACCGTGACGACCCGCCATTTTGTCACCAGGCTGGATACGGCGTTTAACGGCCAGATAGACCTTCACGATCTTCAGCACGCCCGGTGCCAGATCGTCGCCCTGGGTGATTTTACGGCGCTTCGCTTCGAGTTTTTTCTCGAACTCGTGTTTCAGTTCGTCGTACTGCTCAGCCAGCTGTTCCAGCTGATTTTGTTTCTCTTCGTCGGTCAGGCCGAGTTCCAGCCAGCGATCGCGAGGCAGTTTGTCGAGCTTCTCAGCTTCGACACCGCCGGCTACCAGCACGGCGTGAATACGGCTGAACAGACCGGCTTCGAGGATCTGCAGTTCTTCAGACAGGTCTTTCTTCGCCTGCTTGAGCTGCATCTCTTCGATTTCCAGCGCACGCTTGTCTTTTTCCACGCCATCGCGGGTGAAGACCTGAACGTCGATAACCGTACCGGAGACGCCGTTCGGCACGCGCAGAGAGGAGTCTTTCACGTCAGACGCTTTCTCACCGAAGATGGCGCGCAGCAGCTTCTCTTCCGGAGTCAGCTGGGTTTCGCCCTTCGGCGTCACCTTACCGACCAGTATGTCGCCGCCGGTCACTTCCGCACCGATGTAAACGATACCGGATTCATCCAGCTTGGAGAGCGCCGCTTCACCCACGTTCGGGATGTCGGCGGTGATCTCTTCCGGCCCCAGCTTGGTGTCGCGGGAGACGCACGCCAGCTCCTGGATGTGGATGGTGGTGAAACGATCTTCCTGAACCACGCGCTCGGAAACGAGGATGGAGTCTTCGAAGTTGTAGCCGTTCCACGGCATGAACGCCACGCGCATGTTCTGGCCCAGCGCCAGCTCGCCGAGGTCGGTGGACGGGCCGTCTGCCAGCACGTCGCCGCGCTCAACCGGCTCGCCCAGGGAAACGCACGGCATCTGGTTGATGCAGGTGTTCTGGTTAGAGCGGGTGTATTTGGTCAGGTTGTAGATGTCGATACCCGCTTCGCCCGGATACATCTCATCTTCGTTAACTTTGATAACGATACGGGAGGCATCGACGTACTGCACGATGCCGCCGCGTTTGGCTACGGCGGTTACGCCGGAGTCAACGGCAACCGCGCGCTCCATACCCGTACCGACCAGCGGCTTGTCAGCGCGCAGGGTTGGAACGGCCTGACGCTGCATGTTCGCACCCATCAGGGCGCGGTTGGCGTCATCGTGTTCCAGGAACGGGATCAGGGACGCACCAACGGAAACCACCTGCTGGGTGGAAACGTCCATGTAGTCAACCTGATCGCGGCTGAACAGGCTCGATTCGCCTTTGCTACGGCAGGTCACCAGATCCTCAACGAAGTGGCCTTCGTCGTCCAGGTTGGAGTTCGCCTGGGCGATGACGAAGTTGCCTTCTTCAATGGCGGACAGGTAATGGATTTCGTCAGTTACCACGCCGTCGACGACGCGACGGTACGGCGTCTCAAGGAAGCCATATTCGTTGGTCTGCGCATACACCGACAGGGAGTTGATCAGACCGATGTTCGGGCCTTCTGGGGTTTCGATCGGGCATACGCGACCATAGTGGGTCGGGTGTACGTCTCGAACCTCAAAGCCTGCGCGTTCGCGGGTCAGACCGCCCGGGCCAAGCGCGGAAATACGACGCTTGTGCGTAATCTCGGAGAGCGGGTTGTTCTGGTCCATAAACTGAGACAGCTGGCTGGAGCCAAAGAACTCTTTCACCGCGGCGGAGATCGGCTTGGCGTTGATCATATCCTGCGGCATCAGGGTGTCCAGATCGCCCAGAGACAGGCGCTCTTTCACCGCACGCTCTACGCGCACCAGGCCAACGCGGAACTGGTTTTCCGCCATTTCGCCGACGGAACGGATACGACGGTTGCCGAGGTGGTCGATATCATCCACTTCGCCTTTACCGTTACGGATATCGATGAGCTTCTTCATCACGTCGATGATGTCGTCTTTGCTCAGGATACCGGAACCTTCGATTTCGTCGCGCAGCAGAGAACGGTTGAACTTCATCCGGCCAACCGCGGACAGATCGTAGCGATCTTCGGAGAAGAACAGATTCTCAAACAGGCTTTCAGCCGCTTCACGAGTCGGCGGTTCCCCGGGGCGCATCATGCGGTAGATTTCCACCAGCGCGCTCAGGCGATCGCTGGTCGGGTCAATACGCACCGTTTCGGAGATGTACGGGCCGTGATCCAGATCGTTGGTAAACAGCGTCTCAATGCGCTTATGACCGGACTGGCTCAGCTTCGCCAGCAGATCGAGGCTCAGCTCCATGTTCGCCGGGCAGATCAGCTCACCGGTAGATTCGTCAACGTAGTCTTTAGACGCCACTTTGCCGGCAATATACTCAACCGGAACTTCGATATGCTTGATATCGTCTTTTTCCAGCTGGCGAATGTGGCGCGCGGTGATGCGGCGGCCCTTTTCGACGTAGGTTTTGCCATTGGCTTCAATGTCAAAGGAGGCGGTCTCGCCGCGCAGGCGTTCCGGCACCAGCTCCATCTGCAGCTTGTTGTCGCGAATTTCGAAAACAACTTTCTCAAAGAACAGATCAAGGATCTGCTCAGTGGTGTAGTTCAGCGCGCGCAGGATGATGGTCGCAGGCAGCTTACGGCGACGGTCGATACGCACGAACAGGTTGTCCTTCGGATCGAATTCGAAGTCCAGCCAGGAACCACGGTAAGGGATGATGCGCGCGTTATACAGCACTTTACCCGAAGAGTGGGTCTTGCCTTTGTCGGAGTCAAAGAAGACGCCCGGGCTACGATGCAGCTGAGAAACGATAACGCGCTCAGTACCGTTGATAACAAAGGTACCGTTGTCGGTCATGAGCGGAATCTCGCCCATGTAGACTTCTTGTTCTTTAATATCTTTGACGGTGCCTTCCGGCGCTTCGCGCTCGTAGATCACCAGACGCAGTTTTACGCGCAGCGGTGCGGAATAGGTCACGCCACGGATCTGACATTCCTGAACGTCAAACACCGGTTCGCCAAGGCGGTAGCTGACGTATTGCAGCTCGGAATTACCGCTGTAGCTCTGAATCGGGAACACGGAACGGAAGGCGGCTTCCAGACCATACTGCCCTTCAGGATCTTGCTCGATAAACTTCTGAAACGAGTCAAGCTGGATAGAAAGGAGATAAGGGACATCCAGAACTTGTGGACGTTTACCAAAATCCTTACGAATACGTTTTTTCTCGGTATAGGAGTAAACCATAGGGTTCCTCAGCTCGCTGACAAGTCGACCCATCTGTCCTGCACAGGGACAGTTTGTGCAACACTATTTTGTTGACCGGAAAATCGAATACTTTCCGCAATGCCTGTTGCTATCACGCTTAAACCATTTCATTGCGATTTACACAGAACGGGCATTCTGTCGCAGTATATTAAGTCGTCGATAGAAACAAGCATTGAAAGGCAGGCAGTAGCCAAACAGTGTGAAACGCTACTGATACCTTACAGCGCAAAAAGGCTGGTGACTAAAAAGTCACCAGCCATCAGCCCGATCTCTCAGGCTGCAACCGGAAGGGTCGGCTTATTTAACTTCAACTTCAGCGCCAGCTTCTTCCAGAGATTTTTTCAGAGCTTCAGCGTCATCTTTGCTCACGCCTTCTTTCAGAGCGGCCGGAGCAGATTCTACCAGGTCTTTCGCTTCTTTCAGACCCAGGCCAGTCGCGCCGCGTACTGCTTTGATAACAGCAACTTTGTTCGCGCCAGCGGCTTTCAGAATAACGTCGAATTCAGTTTTCTCTTCAGCAGCTTCAGCAGCAGCGCCTGCGCCAGCAACGGCTACAGCAGCAGCAGCGGAAACACCGAATTTTTCTTCCATTGCAGAAATCAGTTCTACAACGTCCATAACGGACATAGCGGCAACTGCTTCAATGATTTGATCTTTAGTGATAGACATTTAAATTGTTCCTGAATATCAGAATAAGTTTATGCGTAAGCCAATGCTTAATAAAGATAACCGCGGTTACGCAGCTTCTTTCGCATCGCGTACAGCAGCCAGAGTACGAACCAGTTTGCCAGCCGAAGCTTCTTTCATGGTTGCCATCAGGCGTGCAATTGCTTCTTCGTAGGTCGGCAGAGTTGCCAGGCGGTCGATCTGCGACGCCGGGATCAGCTCACCTTCAAAGGCAGCGGCTTTGACCTCAAATTTTGCATTCGCTTTCGCGAACTCTTTGAACAGACGAGCGGCAGCGCCCGGGTGTTCCATAGAGTATGCAATCAGGGTCGGACCAACAAACGTGTCTTTCAGGCACTCGAACGGAGAGCCTTCAACAGCACGGCGCAGCAGGGTGTTACGAACAACACGCATGTAAACGCCAGCTTCACGACCTGCTTTACGCAGTTCAGTCATTTTATCTACAGTTACGCCACGGGAATCCGCAACTACTGCAGACAGCGCGCCTTTGGCTACTTCGCTGACTTCAGCAACAATCGCTTGTTTGTCTTGAAGATTTAAAGCCATTAGCTTTGCTCCTGGATGTTTGCCGGAAGATAAGTTCCGGAACTCACTTCACTCAACTCAACGAGAAGAGCGTCTTAATACGGTGAGCAGAAACAAGCCAAAGAGTACTTAAAAAGAGTCTTCAGGTTCTGTCACCGTCTACGCAGGGGATTAAGTCTCTGACGAGACACCTGCGGTCTTGGACGGAGGCCTGGAATAGGCCAGGCTCCAACCGGATAATTCATTCTATTCTTCACTACTCAGCCCGCGGTGGCCTTAGCTTCTGAGTTACTCGTCTTAACCCATGAGGCTCGCCCTTACGGGCCGCCGCTTGGCGACGTTCAAATCTGTCCCTGACAGATTTGCTGCTCACATCAGTCAGATAGCGCTCTGTGCTACTGACGATTCACTCAGTTGCCGCCCTGCCACAACCTGAATATCTCAAATAGACATCTGCTATTCGCAGAATCGTGGGGGTAGAATTGTAGACAAAACCACCGCCCACGTAAAGCTAATCTTAGTTAGCGGAAGCGCTCAGACCAGCCTGGTCGACGGCAACGCCGGCACCCATGGTAGTGGAGATGCTAACTTTCTTGATGTACACGCCTTTTGCCTGAGACGGCTTCGCTTTTTTCAGCGCAACCAGCAGAGCTTCTAGGTTTTCCTTCAGTTTGTCAGCGTCAAAGTCCACTTTACCGATGGTGGTGTGGATGATGCCGTTTTTGTCGTTACGGTAACGAACCTGACCTGCTTTAGCGTTTTTAACCGCTTCTGCAACGTTCGGCGTTACGGTACCTACTTTCGGGTTCGGCATCAGGCCACGCGGCCCCAGAACCTGGCCCAGCTGGCCAACAACGCGCATTGCATCCGGAGAAGCAATCACCACGTCAAAGTTCATTTCGCCTTTTTTGATCTGTTCAGCCAGATCTTCCATACCTACCAGCTCAGCACCAGCAGCTTTCGCAGCTTCAGCGTTTGCACCCTGGGTAAATACGGCTACGCGAACGGACCGGCCAGTACCGTGCGGCAGGACAGTTGCGCCACGAACGTTCTGGTCAGATTTACGCGCGTCAATGCCGAGGTTAACGGCAACGTCTACGCTCTCGGTAAATTTAGCGGTGGCCAGCTCTTTCAGCAGAGCAATAGCTTCGTTGATGTCGTACTGTTTAGTCGCATCAACTTTCTCACGGATCACGCGCATGCGCTTGGTCAGTTTAGCCATTTCTTAATCCTCCACTACCAGGCCCATGGAACGTGCAGTACCTTCAATGGAGCGAGTCATCGCTTCAATATCGGCACCGGTCATGTCGGCAGCTTTGGTCTGCGCGATTTCCTGCAGCTGAGCGCGGGAAATTTTACCTACTTTGTCTTTGTTCGGCTTACCGGAACCAGACTTGATGCCCGCAGCTTTCTTCAGCAGAACGGCAGCCGGCGGAGTCTTGGTTACGAAAGTGAAAGAACGGTCAGCGTAAACGGTGATAACAACCGGGATCGGCAGACCTTTTTCCATGGAATCTGTCTTAGCGTTGAACGCTTTGCAGAATTCCATGATGTTTACGCCCTGTTGACCCAGAGCCGGACCTACCGGCGGACTCGGGTTTGCCATACCAGCCGCAACCTGCAGCTTGACGTAGGCTTGTACTTTCTTAGCCATTCTAAAATCCTCAAATTGGGTTATAGCGCCTTTACACTTCATCCTTCAGACCGCCTCTGCGTTGGCTGCCTTCTCTCAAACCAGTTACTTACTTATGTAAGCTCCTGGTTTTCGCTTAGTTGCCGCCATGATGCAACCTGAATGATTGTGTGTAAGTAACGGCTCCCCGTGATAAATATCGTTTTACGGGCCTGGCCCATAAAAACAAAAGGCGCGAAATTGTAGTCCAATCTCACGCCTTATGCAACGATAACATCGCCGTCTTTTTGATCGGAACGTCAGGCCTTTTCTACCTGAGCAAAGTCAAGCTCGACGGGGGTCGCGCGGCCGAAGATCGAAACAGAAACCTTCAGACGGGACTTCTCATAGTCGACCTCTTCCACCACGCCGTTGAAATCGGCGAACGGACCATCGTTAACGCGAACCATTTCACCCGGCTCAAACAGCGTTTTCGGACGCGGCTTATCACCTACCTGCTGCAGGCGGTTCATAATCGCATCAACTTCTTTGTCGCTGATTGGTGCCGGACGATCGGAAGTGCCGCCGATGAAGCCCATCACACGCGGCACGCTGCGCACCAGGTGCCAGCTGGCGTCGTTCATCACCATCTGGACCAGCACATAGCCCGGGAAGAATTTGCGCTCGCTCTTGCGACGCTGGCCGCCGCGGATTTCGACTACTTCTTCAGTCGGCACCATGACTTCGCCAAATAACTCTTCCATATTGTGTAATTTGATATGCTCGCGCAGCGACGTCGCTACGCGGCCTTCAAAACCGGAAAACGCCTGAACGACGTACCAGCGCTTTTTAGGAGCTTCAGACATCTCAGAACCTCAGGCCAGTGATAAGGGATACCAGTTGGACCAGAATACCATCCAGTCCCCACAGGATCAGTGACATTACTGCAGTCACCGCAGCCACGATCAGCGTGGTGTGCAACGTTTCCTGGCGAGTTGGCCAAATGACCTTACGGACTTCGGTTCTCGCTTCACGGGCAAAAGCAACGGTTGCTTTACCTTTCGTCGTCAACAGCGCGACACCGCCCGCTGCAGCAATCAGAATTACTACGGCCAGCGCACGCAGCGGCAGCATCATGTCACGATAAAGGTAGTTACCAACAATCGCCACGAGCAGCAATGCAACAACCACGACCCACTTTATCGCTTCCAGGCCGCGCCCGCTCCCTTGAGCTTCGGTATTCGCACTCATAAACCAACCTGTAAGAAGAATTCTACAAATATTTTTACCCCGCGAATGCGAGGCAACCCTGGTGATCTTGTGTCGAAACGCCAGAGAGCGCTTCAGACTATACGCCCTCTGCAGAGCCTGTCTCAGCAATGATTATGACAAAGAAAATCACTGATGAGCCAGGTTCTGATTTGAAAGCGTGCAAAAAGGGCATCAAATGATGCCCTTTTATCGCGCATTGCGTCAAATATTATCAGCGATTAGCCGAGAACTTTAGCAACAACGCCCGCGCCAACGGTACGGCCGCCTTCACGGATGGCGAAACGCAGACCGTCGTCCATCGCGATCGGGTGGATCAG
>NZ_WMJZ01000038.1:1124-27464 GCF_009711095.1 Intestinirhabdus alba | reverse complement strand
TGTTCCGTGTCAGTGGTGGCGCATTATAGGGAGTTATTCCGTCCTGACAAGCGAAAAATACAAAAAACTTATCGAACGCTTACTTTTTAATCTTTTCGCTCAAAAAACGGTGTATCGCGTATTTTATAAACTAACAAGGACCTCAAAGAGGCCCTTGTACATCCCGTAGCAATTTACTGTACAGCCACAATACGGTCGTCGTTAGCTTCAAGACGAATCGTTTTTCCTGGAATCAGCTCTCCTGACAGGATTTGCTGCGCCAGTGGGTTTTCAATTTGCTGCTGAATAGCGCGTTTCAATGGCCGCGCGCCGTAAACGGGATCGTACCCATTAGCGCTCAGCAGTTTCAGCGCCTCATCGGAGATGTGGATCTCATATCCTCGCTCCTCCAGACGTTTGTACAGACGCTGCAGCTGGATCTGCGCTATCGCGGCAATATGTGACTCACCCAGCGGATGGAACACAACGACTTCATCGATACGGTTGATAAATTCCGGACGGAAATTATGGCTGACTACGCCCAGTACCAGATCTTTCATATGCGCGTAATCCAGTTCACCAAAGCGTTCCTGAATCAGATCGGAACCGAGGTTTGAAGTCATAATAACTACTGTATTACGGAAATCTACCGTTCTGCCCTGACCATCCGTCAGGCGTCCGTCGTCCAGCACCTGCAGTAGAATGTTAAACACATCCGGATGCGCCTTTTCAACTTCGTCCAGCAGAATGACGGAATAAGGACGACGGCGCACGGCTTCCGTCAGGTATCCCCCCTCTTCATAACCGACATATCCCGGAGGTGCCCCGACCAGACGCGAGACAGAATGTTTCTCCATAAACTCGGACATATCGATGCGAACCATCGCGTCATCACTGTCAAACATAAAGTTCGCCAGCGTTTTGCATAGTTCAGTTTTACCGACCCCGGTCGGCCCGAGGAACAGGAAAGAACCAATCGGACGATTCGGGTCTGCAAGGCCCGCGCGGCTCCGACGAATCGCGTTAGACACCGCCTCAACAGCTTCATTCTGCCCAATCACGCGGCTGTGCAGCTCCTGTTCCATACGCAGCAATTTTTCACGCTCGCCCTCCAGCATTCTGGCAACCGGGATCCCGGTCCAGCGTGCCAGCACCTCGGCAATTTCCGCATCCGTAACTTTATTACGCAGCAGGCGCATGGTTTTCCCTTCGGCCTGTGCGGCAGCCTCCAGCTGCTTTTCCAGCTCCGGAATTTTACCGTACTGCAGCTCGGACATGCGCGCCAGGTCGCCAACGCGCCGCGCCTGCTCAATGGCAATTTTCGCCTGCTCCAGCTCGGCCTTAAGGGTTTGCGTGCCGGAGAGCGAAGCTTTCTCCGCCTTCCACTCTTCTTCCAGCGCAGAGTACTGGCGCTCTTTATCTTCCAGTTCTTCATTCAGCATCTCGAGACGCTTTTTACTTGCTTCATCAGACTCTTTCATCAGCGCCTGCTGCTCAAGCTTGAGCTGAATAATGCGACGATCCAGCCGATCCAACTCTTCCGGCTTAGAATCAATCTGCATACGGATACTGGAAGCCGCTTCGTCAATCAGGTCGATAGCCTTATCCGGCAGCTGCCGGTCGGCAATGTAGCGATGAGACAACGTTGCCGCCGCCACGATTGCCGGATCGGTGATCTGCACATGGTGATGCAGCTCATAGCGCTCTTTCAGACCGCGCAAAATGGCGATGGTATCTTCCACCGACGGCTCCGCGACGAACACTTTCTGGAAGCGGCGCTCCAGCGCAGCGTCTTTTTCAATATACTGACGATACTCATCCAGGGTCGTGGCCCCTACGCAGTGCAGTTCCCCGCGCGCCAGAGCCGGTTTCAGCATGTTCCCGGCGTCCATCGCGCCGTCCGCTTTACCTGCGCCAACCATGGTATGCAGCTCATCGATAAACAGAATGACATTGCCTTCCTGCTTCGCCAGATCGTTCAGCACGCCCTTTAGCCGCTCTTCAAATTCACCGCGATATTTCGCCCCGGCCACCAGCGCGCCCATATCCAGCGCCAGCACGCGGCGGCCTTTCAGCCCCTCGGGCACTTCGCCGTTGATAATTCGCTGTGCCAGCCCTTCGACGATAGCCGTTTTACCCACGCCAGGCTCGCCGATCAGCACCGGGTTATTCTTGGTACGACGTTGCAGTACCTGGATGGTGCGGCGTATCTCTTCGTCGCGGCCTATCACCGGATCGAGCTTGCCTTGCTCGGCGCGCTCGGTCAGATCGACGGTATATTTTTTCAAGGCCTGACGCTGGTCTTCTGCCCCCTGATCGTTCACGCTTTCACCTCCGCGCATCTGTTCAATTGCCTGAGTGATATTGGCCGTCGTCGCTCCGGCCGCTTTCAGCAAATCGGTCAGCGAGCCACGAGACTCAAGCGCCGCCAGAACGAACAGTTCTGACGAAATAAAATTATCCCCACGCTTTTGCGCCAGCTTGTCGCAAAGGTTCAGCACGCGCATCAGATCCTGAGACGGCTGAACATCGCCTCCGGTGCCTTCCACCTGCGGTAAACGACTTAGCGCCCGATCGATATCCGTGCGCAGCTGGCCGGCATTAATTCCCGCAGAGGTTAATAAAGGATGTATCGAGCCGCCTTCCTGATTCAGTAAGGCGCTCATTAAGTGAAGTGGTTCAATAAACTGATTGTCGTGCCCCAGCGCAAGCGACTGGGCATCGGCAAGAGCAAGCTGGAATTTATTAGTAAGACGATCCAGACGCATAACTCCTCCCATAAACAGGTCAAAATTGCTACTGGAGATTAAATGAGGTCATCCCTCAATTATTCAAGGTGAATGACCTGAATTATGCAAAAAGAAAACAGCGCGTACCGGCTCGTCTTGTTTCTTTAGGTTATATCAGCCAAATAAAACTTGCCATACGACCCGTCGTCTTGTCGCGGCGATAAGAGAAGAACGTCTCACTTTCACTAAAGGTACAGCGTTCTCCGCCGTAGACTTGCTGGATACCCAAATTACCAAGGCGCTGACGCGCAAGCTGATAAATGTCTGCCAGGTACTTATTGCCGTAAGGCTGAAATGCCCCGGCGGCCTGCGGATCCTTTCCCATGAACGCATCGCGCACTTCCGGGCCAACCTCAAATGCACCGGGCCCAATCGCCGGCCCCAGCCATGCGGTAATGTTTTCCGGCTTATCATCAAAACAGGCGACGGTCGCCTCCAGGATACCTTCGCACAACCCGCGCCAGCCCGCATGGGCCGCCGCCACCTCCGTTCCCGCCCGGTTACAGAACAGCACGGGCAGGCAATCCGCCGTCATTACCGCGCAGACGACACCCGGCGAACAGCTGTAAGCCGCATCCGCACGTCTGGATGCGTAAGGTTCGCCGGTCAGCTTAAGCACGTCTTTACCATGCACCTGCTCCAGCCAGACCGGATTTGACGGTAACATAGCCGCAGCAAACAATCGCCTGCGATTCTCTTCCACATGCTCCGGACTATCGCCGCAATGGCCGCCCAGATTCAGGGAATCATAGGGCGGCAGGCTGACGCCGCCCCGGCGGGTCGAACTACAGGCCGCAACGCCCTTCGGCAGAGGCCACTGGGGAACGATAATACTCATAACCAGACAACGTCATCCTTATGTTCTTCAAAATCGGCACGCATAGCGTCGATCAAATCGACCATATCCTGAGGGATCGGCGCATGCCACTCCATCTCAATACCGGAAACGGGATGGTAGAGACGCAGCATTGTAGCGTGTAACGCCTGGCGATCGAACCTGCGCAGGGTCGTGATAAAGGCCTCCGAGGCCCCTTTCGGCGGTCGGGGCCGTCCACCATACACCGGATCGCCCACCAGCGGATGGGTGATATGGGCCATGTGCACGCGGATCTGGTGCGTACGGCCGGTCTCCAGACGTAGCCGCAACCGCGTGTGAACCCGAAAGTGTTCCATAATACGGTAATGGGTGACCGCAGGTTTCCCCATCGGGTGCACCGCCATGTGGGTGCGCCTGGTGGGATGTCGGCTGATAGGTTCATCAACCGTGCCGCCCGCCGTCATATGACCAATGGCTACGGCTTCATACTCACGTGTAATCTCACGCAGCTGCAGCGACTCCACCAGGCGCGTTTGCGCCGGAACGGTTTTCGCCACCACCATCAATCCGGTAGTATCTTTATCCAGACGATGCACAATACCGGCACGTGGGACGTCGGCAATTGGCGGGAAGTAGTGCAATAACGCATTCAGCACCGTTCCATCCGGGTTCCCCGCGCCGGGATGAACGACAAGATCGCGCGGTTTGTTAATAACGAGGATATCGTCATCTTCATAGATGATGTCCAGCGGGATATCCTGCGCTTCGAAGCGGGCTTCTTCTTCGATTTCCGCATTAATATCTACCCGTTCGCCGCCCAGCACTTTCTCTTTTGGTTTATCGCAAAGCTTGCCGTCAACCTGGACGCGCTGGTCCAGAATCCAATCTTTTATGCGGGAACGTGAATAATCCGGGAACATTTCGGCCAAAGCCTGATCTAAGCGTTGACCGAGCTGATTTTCGGAGATCGTTGCGGTGAGTTGTACTCGTTGTGCCATATACTGCTTCTTCGTTTAACGTTGGGTTTTACGGCTTTGCCGTTTAATATAGTGTGCTATTGTAGCTGGTCTTAACCGGGAGCAGGAACAGAGAATCTCCCGTAAAACATTTTGAGGAAATTCAAAACGTCATGACGCGCATGAAATATCTGGTGGCAGCAGCCACGTTGAGCCTGTTTCTGGCGGGTTGCTCTGGTTCAAAGGAAGAGGTTCCCGATAGTCCGCCTAACGAAATCTATGCGACTGCTCAGCAAAAGCTGCAGGACGGTAACTGGAAACAGGCAATAACGCAATTAGAAGCGTTAGATAATCGCTATCCTTTCGGTCCGTATTCTCAGCAGGTGCAGTTGGATCTTATCTACGCCTACTATAAAAATGCCGATCTGCCGTTAGCGCAGGCCGCTATCGATCGCTTTATGCGTCTTAATCCGACGCATCCTAATATTGATTACGTCATGTATATGCGCGGGCTGACGAATATGGCGCTGGATGACAGTCCTCTTCAGGGCTTCTTCGGCGTCGATCGCAGCGATCGCGATCCGCAGCATGCCCGCGCCGCGTTCAGGGATTTTTCAAAGCTGGTACGCGGCTACCCTAACAGCCAGTACACCACCGACGCCACCAGGCGTCTGGTGTTCCTGAAAGACCGTCTGGCCAAGTATGAATATTCCGTGGCGGATTATTACACCGCGCGCGGCGCGTGGGTTGCGGTCGTCAACCGCGTGGAAGAGATGTTGCGCGATTATCCTGATACCAAAGCGACGCGCGACGCCCTGCCGCTGATGGAAAACGCCTATCGCCAGATGCAAATGAACGCTCAGGCAGACAAAGTGGCCAGGATTATTGCCGCCAACGACAGCAGCAGCTGATCTCATTACACCATTTACACAACGCAAAACGGCAGCCCGACGGCTGCCGTTTTTTATCCATATTGTACCGCGGCTGGCCTGAACTTACCGCGGTACATCCAATCAACTATGGCCCGCTTTAGACCATTCCTCAAGAACTAAATCAGCGCTTCCTGCGATGCCTCACAAAAAGTCTGCATTGACAAAAAGTGACAAAATAACGTGATATTAATCACACTTTTTGACATTAAGAACGGTATGCTGAGATCACCAAGACGGGAAAGACAAGAGGTAAAAATGATGACTATGAATATTACCAGCAAACAAATGGAAATCACCCCGGCAATTCGCCAGCATGTCGCAGACCGTCTCGCCAAACTTGAAAAATGGCAAACTCACCTGATTAATCCGCATATCATTTTGTCCAAGGAACCCAAGGGGTTCGTTGCTGACGCCACCATCAACACGCCAAACGGACATCTGGTCGCCAGTGCTAAACATGAAGATATGTACACTGCCATTAACGAACTGATTAACAAGCTGGAACGCCAGCTGAATAAAGTGCAGCACAAGGGTGAAGCGCGTCGGGCCACCACCTCAGTAAAAGACGCCACCTTTGTAGAAGCAGAAGAAGAGTAGTCCCTTACATTGAGTCAATCACCAGCGCGCCCTCGGGCGCGTTTTTTATTGACAGGATGAAAACAGTACAGGTACTTTACTGACGTAGCCTAAGGAAATTGATATGAAATTAACGCCGTTCTTCTTCGCATTCTTTTTTACCTTCCCCTGAACGGGAGGCGTTTGATCGTGTGAAAAAGCATGCGAAGACGAACAATAAGGCCTCCCGCTCCGGGGGGCCTTTTTCATTATTGATAACAGGAAAGACAACGCTATGACTTCGGAAAATCCTCTCCTGGCGCTGCGCGAAAAAATCAGCGCGCTGGACGCCAAACTGCTGGCACTGCTGGCTGAACGCCGCGAGCTGGCCGTGGAGGTGGGTAAAGCCAAACTGCTTTCCCATCGCCCGGTGCGTGATATCGATCGCGAACGCGATCTGCTGGACAGACTCATCACCCTCGGCAAAGCCCATCATCTGGATGCGCATTACATTACCCGCCTGTTTCAACTGATCGTTGAAGATTCTGTATTAACCCAGCAGGCGCTACTCCAGCAGCATCTGAATAAAATTAATCCACACTCTGCGCGCATTGCTTTCCTTGGCCCGAAAGGCTCTTACTCACATCTCGCCGCCCGTCAGTATGCCGCGCGCCATTTCGAACAGTTTATTGAAAGCGGCTGCGCGAAGTTCGCTGACGTGTTTAATCAGGTTGAAACCGGACAGGCAGACTATGCGGTCGTACCGATCGAAAATACCAGCTCCGGGGCGATCAATGACGTTTACGATCTGCTACAGCACACTTCGCTCTCTATCGTCGGCGAGATGACGATTGCCATCGATCACTGCGTGCTGGTTTCCGGCACCGTCGGGCTGGAGGCTATCGAGACGGTATACAGCCACCCGCAGCCGTTCCAGCAGTGCAGTAAATTCCTTAGCCGCTATCCACACTGGAAAATTGAATATACAGAAAGCACCTCCGCGGCGATGGAAAAGGTAGCGCAGACCAAGTCATCGCACGTCGCCGCGCTGGGAAGCGAGGCGGGCGGCGTATTGCACGGCTTGCAGGTGCTGGAGCGCATCGAAGCCAATCAGGCGCAAAATATCACCCGCTTTATCATTCTGGCACGTAAGGCGATTGAGGTATCCGATCAGGTTCCGGCAAAAACTACGCTGCTGATGGCGACCGGACAACAGGCGGGAGCGCTGGTAGAGGCGCTGCTGGTGCTGCGCAATCATAATCTGATCATGACCCGGCTGGAATCACGGCCGATACACGGCAATCCGTGGGAGGAGATGTTCTACCTTGATGTCCAGGCCAATCTGGCATCAGCGCAAATGCAGAAAGCGTTAAAAGAGCTGGGTGAGATCACCCGCTCTATGAAGGTGCTCGGCTGTTATCCGGGCGAAAACGTGGTCCCCACCGATCCCCGCTAACGTTCAATAAAGCGGCTTTTCTTCATCCCTGTTACGGCCACGGGCAGGGTGAAGATCGCCCCGGAAAGCGGATACTTCGCGATCTCCTCGTCGCTCATATTTTCCCGGGTAGTGGTAATAAACAGCGTTTTCATCCGATCGCCGCCAAAGCAGACCATCGTCGGACAGCGCACCGGCAGGCGGTGCTCCTCCAGTAGCTCTCCCTGCGGCGAAAAGCGCGCCACGCGCCAGCCGTCATACATTGCGCTCCAGTAACAGCCTTCGCTGTCCAGCGCCGCGCCGTCCGGAACGCCCTCGCCTGCCTTGAACCGGCGGAATACTTCGCGTTTACCCGACTCTCCGCCCGCCCCCAGCGGTGTACGATAAATAACGCCGTTTGGCGTATCCGAGGTAAACATCCATTTTCCGTCCTCGCTGAAGGCCAGTCCGTTGTGCCCCTGGATATCACACTGGATGACCGCAGGCGTCAAATCATTATCGATACGCATCAGCAGCGCGCCATTATAGTCTCCCGGCTCCCAGAACGTGCCGGCATAAAAACGCCCGCTGCGATCGGTTCCGCCATCGTTAAATCGCGCCAGCTTCGGATTAGAGGGGTTGTCGCACACCTTGCGCAGCAGCAGGCCACACCGATCTGTCAGCCAGATAGCGTGACGCATCGCCACGATAAATCCGCCCTGTTCACGCAGCGCAAAGCAGCCGACTTCTTCAGGAAACTGCAGAACGGTATGATCCTCCGTTGCCGGCTGAAAACGATGAATCTCACCTTTCAGGATATCGGCCCAATACAGCGCATCTTCCTCTTCGCTCCAGATCGGACACTCCGGCAGGTGTCCGGTGTAATCAAACAGTACGTGCGGCGTGGTCATTAGGGTTCCTTAAAAAGAAAAAGCCAGCGGTGCTGGCTTTCAGTATATATCCTGTTGCTCATTGTCGGCTGTCATTGGCCTGTCGCAGCAGCACCCTGCTTTCACTCTGGAAGCGGCTGGCATAATCGCCGAACCAGTGCGCAACCCTGCTAAAGCTATCAATGAAGGCCTGCTTATCCCCCTGCTCCAGCAGGGCGATGGCGTCGCCAAAACGTCTGTAGTAGCGCTTAATCAGGGCCAGGTTATGCTCCGATGACATGATGATATCGGCATAAAGCTGTGGATCCTGCGCGAACAGCCGGCCAACCATCGCCAGTTCAAGACGATAAATCGGCGAAGAGAGAGCCAGCAGTTGTTCCAGGTCAACGTTCTCTTCCGCCAAATGCAGCCCATAGGCAAAGGTGGCAAAGTGGCGCAGCGCCTGGATAAACGTCATGTTCCTGTCGTGCTCGACAGCTTCAATCCGATGCAGCCTGGCCCCCCACACCTGAATTTGATCGAGAAACCACTGACAGGCTTCGGTCTGCCGCCCTTCGCACCAGACGACCACCTGCTTCGCCAGGCTGCCGCTGTCCGGGCCGAACATCGGATGCAGGCCGAGAACCGGGCCGTCATGAGCTGCCAGCATCGCCTTCAGCGGGCCGTTCTTCACCGAAGCCAGGTCGGCAAGAATGCAGTCCGCCGGTAAACGCGGCAGGCGGGCAATCACCTGTTCAGTCAGGTGAATAGGCACGCTAACGATCACCATTCCGGCATCGGCTACCAGATCTTCGGCGCGATCCCAGTCCTGCTGTTCCAGAATACGCACCTGATAGCCCGACAGCGTAAGCATTTTCTCAAACAGACGCCCCATCTGCCCACCGCCGCCGACGATCACCACCGGCCGCAGCGACGGACACAAGGACTTAAACCCCTTATCGTTTTCACTGGAATAGGATTCACGCATCACCCGGCGCAGCACATCTTCAATCAGATCGGGCGGCACCCCGAGCGACTCCGCCTCGGCACGGCGCGAGGCCAGCATGGACGCCTCACGTTCCGGAACGTAAATCGGCAGCCCGTGGCGGCTTTTTACTTCACCGACCTCCGCCACCAGCTCAAGGCGGCGCGCCAGCAAATCCAGCAGCGCCTTATCCACTTCATCTATCTGCTCACGTAACGCGCTTAACTCAGCAACCATAGCTCCCCTCTTAAACCAGCCGCGCCGCCAGCTGGCCATTTAAATCTTTATTCATCTCACGCAGCAACGCTTCGGTCATCTCCCAGCTGATGCAGGCGTCGGTGACGGACACGCCGTACTTCATTGCGCTGCGCGGCTGCTCAGATGACTGATTGCCTTCGTGAATATTACTTTCAATCATCAGGCCGATAATCGAGCGGTTGCCGTCTTTAATCTGCGCAACCACGGACTCGGCCACGGCCGGCTGACGGCGATAATCTTTGTTAGAATTTCCGTGGCTGCAATCTACCATCAGGGACGGCCGGAGTCCCGCCTGCGCCATCTCTTTTTCACACAGTTCAACGTCCGCCGGGCTGTAGTTTGGTATCTTTCCACCGCGCAGAATTACGTGGCCGTCCGGGTTGCCCTGGGTTTGCAGCAGCGCCACCTGCCCGGCCTGGTTAATGCCAACGAAGCGATGCGGCTGTGCCGCCGCGCGCATAGCGTTGATCGCAGTGGCCAGGCTGCCGTCGGTGCCGTTTTTGAAGCCGACCGGCATCGACAGACCAGAAGCCATTTCACGGTGGGTTTGTGATTCCGTGGTGCGCGCGCCAATGGCCGACCAGCTAAAGAGATCGCCAAGATATTGCGGGCTATTGGGATCCAGCGCCTCAGTCGCCAACGGCAGCCCCATATTGACCAGCTCAAGCAACAGCTGGCGCGCTATCTTCAGGCCCGCCTCAACGTCAAAAGAGCCATCCATATGGGGATCGTTAATTAGCCCTTTCCAGCCGACGGTGGTACGGGGTTTTTCAAAATAGACGCGCATCACCAGATAGAGGCTATCGCCAACCTCTTGAGCAAGCGCGTGAAACCGACGGGCGTATTCCAGAGCGGCTTCAGGATCGTGAACAGAACATGGGCCGCACACCACCAGCAGACGAGGATCGTGACCGGCGATAATATCAGAAATGGTTTTGCGCGAGCGGGCGATTTGCGCCTCCTGCACCTGGCTCAGCGGGAAACAGGCTTTCAGCTGTTCCGGAGTCATCAAAACCTGTTCGTCGGTAATATGTATATTATTCAGCGCATCTTTTTGCATGGTAGCGATCCTGTCTTTGTCCGTTGGCGATAAGTTTCTCTCAGTGAGATGCGGATAAAGATAACACAGCCAGTAAAGATTTCAATCCAACTATCGTAAACAATTAATTACAAAAACATCTTTTTTGGTCATTACCCCCTCAATTTGTACATTAAAGTTTACACATTCATCATGGCACCCCATAACATCGGGCAAGTGATATAGAGAAACCTTCCGCCAAGCCGACGCTGACGCCCCGAACATTCATCCGCTATATAGAAAGCACCCGGTATGCCACTCCCCCCAAAGGCAACATCGTCATTAACGTTATTGGCTTCGGATATTGATCGGCGTCAACTGCTGCATAGCTATGTCGGTGCGCAGCGAAGAAAAAGACAGGCGGAATTTTATTTATGTCACAAACTTCGGCGACGAATAACTTAGTCAGAAACATCAACTAAAAATATCTGGCAATAGTTTTAGCTATCTTTCAAAAGATATTGAGAACAATGTTCGATTGATTCGGCGAAATTGAAAGGCCATTCCACAAATAAATTAAGATTTTACTTAGATATTTAGTTTACTTTGTCAGAATCAATGACTCGCCAGCAAAATAATGCTATTTTGCAGCGATAAGAAAGGGACTTGTTTAGATGATTTATAACTAAAGCTGGTGGGTATGATGCGCTTTACTCACCGACTGATATTAACACTGGTTCTATCACAGGCAGGGTTGCCGCTTTTCGCCATGCATATTCCAGATAACGCTATAGCGGTACGTTCAATCGTCTCCGGCATCGTCAGCTATACGCGCTGGCCCGCGCTGACGGGTGTCCCCCGACTATGCGTATTTTCATCGTCTCGTTTCGCCAGCGTTATCGCTGATGAGAGTAACACTTCATTGCCCTATCTGCCGATCGTTGTGCATACCCGGCGGGAAGCGATGGTTGCCCGCTGCAACGGTTTTTATTTTGGCAGTGAGTCTCCAGCATTTCAGGTAGAATTATTGAAACACTATCCGACTAACGCATTGCTGTTAATTGCAGAACAAAATAGCGAATGCATAACCGGCAGCGCTTTCTGCCTGCAAATTAACGACAATAGCGTCAAATTTTCCGTGAATCTGGACTCGCTGGCCCGCAGCGGTGTCAGAGTCAATCCGGACGTATTGCTGCTCGCACGGAAGAAAAAAAATGGATAAGGAACATTCGAGTTTATCAAGGCCTACATTTAAGCGTGCACTGCGGCGTATTAATATGATTAGTATCATTGTCACGATGACCTTAATCTGGCTGCTCCTGTGCGTCGCCTCCATTCTGACTCTGAAAGAGTATGCGCAAAAAAATCTGGAGCTGACCGCAGCGACAATGACGCACAGTCTGGAGGCGGCGCTGGTCTTTTCCGATGGCGACGCCGCGGACGAAACGCTGGCGGCGCTGGGCCGACAGGGGCTGTTTTCTGTCGCTGAGGTTGTTGACCAGAACCAGAAAGCGCTCGCTATCTGGCACTATAACCCGGATGAATCAGCAGATAAGTTCAGCGATCTCATCAGCCGCAGGCTGTTTCCCACTCCCGTGGTTCAGCCGGTGCGGCATAACGGTGAAATCATCGGTAAGATTCGCCTGAATGCACGCGATAGCCTGATCGGCCACTTTATCTGGCTCTCACTGGCAGTACTGACCAGTTCAATACTGCTGGCCGCCGGCATCGCTATTGTGCTCAGCCGCCATTTACATAACGGCGTGGTGGACGCGCTGCGTAACATTACCGATGTGGTGCATGATATTCGCACCAATCGCAATTTTTCCCGACGGGTTTCTGAGGAGCGAATCGAAGAGTTCCATCGGTTTGCCCTGGACTTCAACAGCCTGCTTGACGAAATGGAAGAGTGGCAGTTGCGCCTGCAGGCGAAAAACGCCCAGCTTATGCGCACGGCGCTGCACGATCCGCTCACCGGCCTGGCAAACCGCGCTGCCTTCCGCAGTAGTATTGGCGCGCTGATGAACGATTACTCTGCCCGCAGCAGTTCAGCACTGCTGTTTCTTGACGGGGACAACTTTAAATTCGTGAATGATACCTGGGGCCACGCGGCGGGCGATCGCGTGCTAATCGAGGTAGCTCGTCGTCTGTCAGACTTTGGCGAAAAACGGCATCAACCTTATCGCCTCGGCGGTGATGAATTCGCCATGGTGCTGTACGGCGTACATACCGAAGAGGAAGTACATCATATTTGCGCGGCGCTGGATAAGCGCCTGAATCGTCCGTTTGATCTGCATAACGGTCATCTGGCAAGTATGACCCTGAGCATGGGCTACGCGCTGACGTGGGAACACGCTTCGGCGGATAAATTACAGGAACTGGCCGATCGCAATATGTATATCGCTAAACATCAGCGCACCGAGCGCTCGATCAATTAACAAGGAAAGATAATTATGCTGAAGCGTTTTCTCCCGTCCATCTTGTTCGCCACGCTGATTCTGACAGGCTGTCAGACGCCACAGGGCAAATTTACTGCTGAACAGATTGCCGCCATGCGGTCGTATGGTTTTACCGAATCCGCAGGGGACTGGTCGCTGGGGATGTCCGATACCATCCTGTTTGATAAAAATGTTTATCGGTTGCGTCCTGAAAGCCAGCAGAAAATCCGGGAAATGGCCTCCCGGCTGGCCGTTGTCGGGCTGAAACATGCGCGCATGGATGGTCACACCGATAACTACGGCGAAGAGGATTACAACGTGGCGCTGTCCCTCAAGCGAGCAAACGTGGTGGCCGACGCCTGGGCAGAAGGTGCTGATATTCCCCGTACCAACCTGACCACCCGGGGATTAGGCAAAAAGTATCCCGTCGCCAGCAACAAAACCGCTCAGGGGCGCGCCGAAAACCGTCGCGTCGCCGTGGTCATCAGCACGCCTTGACGAGGTTTATTGGCGGTCGTCGTTTCCTCCTCCGGTATAGCCGGAGGTTTTTTTGTCTATGGTCCCCCCGGCCAGACTGTAGGGTTTCCATAGACAAAAAAAGGCCAGCCTGACGGCTGGCCTTTCTGAAAGGATGTCGCCTGAGCGATATCTTAGTTAAGACGCTCTTTGATACGAGCTGCCTTACCAGTACGCTCACGCAGGTAGTACAGTTTAGCTTTACGAACGGCACCACGACGTTTGACAGCAATGCTGTCCACAACCGGAGAGTGCGTCTGGAAAACACGCTCTACACCTTCGCCGTTGGAAATTTTACGAACAGTGAATGCAGAGTGCAGACCGCGGTTACGAATTGCGATAACCACGCCCTCGAATGCCTGCAGACGTTTTTTGGAACCTTCAACAACCCATACTTTCACTTCCACGGTATCGCCCGGACGGAAGGAAGGTACGTCCTGCTTCATCTGCTCTTGTTCAAGCTGCTTGATAATATTGCTCATAATTTAATCTCTTATCCTGGGTAAACTGATATTCGGGGGCGCTTTACGCTTGCCCATCATGTTTATGTTGCTGTTGCGCGTGTTCCGTTTTGAACTCCGCCAGCAACCTTGCTTGCTCTTCAGTCAGAGCCAGGTTTTCCAGAAGTTCAGGTCTTCTAAGCCAGGTGCGGCCCAGCGACTGTTTCAGACGCCAGCGACGTATCTCGGCATGGTTCCCGGACAGCAATACCGCCGGTACATCCATTCCTTCTAACACTTCAGGTCGGGTATAGTGCGGGCAGTCCAGCAGCCCGTCGGCGAAAGAGTCTTCCGACGCTGACGCCTCATGGCCCAGAACCCCCGGAATAAACCGGGAAACCGAGTCAATCAGCACCATTGCAGGTAGCTCCCCACCGCTGAGCACGTAGTCGCCGATTGACCATTCTTCGTCAATTTCGGTCTGAATTACGCGCTCATCGATACCTTCATAGCGACCGCACACCAGAATCAGTTTCTGATTCGCTGCCAGTTCGCTGACGCCAGCCTGATCGAGCTTGCGTCCCTGAGGTGACAGATAAATCACCTTTGCGCCTTCACCCGCCGCGCTTTTTGCTGCATGAATGGCGTCCCGCAGGGGTTGCACCATCATTAACATCCCCGGTCCGCCGCCGTAAGGACGTTCGTCCACGGTGCGGTGCCGATCCTGCGTGAAGTCGCGAGGACTCCAGCTCTGGATGTTCAGCAGGCCATTTTTTACCGCCCGGCCAGTTACCCCGTAATCGGTAATGGCGCGAAACATTTCTGGAAACAGGCTAACAATACCTATAAACACAAGCCAATCTCCACCATGCCGCTATCTATTACCGTTTATCCGGTGGTTTAAAAACCAGGATCCCAATCTACTTCAATGGTTCGCGTAGTGAGATCGACTTTCTTGATAACCTGCCCATCGAGGAACGGCACGAGACGTTCCTTGATACCAAACGCATCTTTCAGGTTTGCCTTAATGACGATAACGTCATTCGATCCGGTTTCCATCATATCGACGACTTTACCGAGATCGTAGCCTTCAGTGGTTACTACCTGGCAGCCCATCAGGTCTTTCCAGTAATAGTCACCTTCCGCCAGCGCAGGCAGCTGCGAAGAATCCACGACGATTTCACAATTCGTCAGCAGGTTCGCCGCATCGCGATCGTCAACGCCCTTCAGCTTGATGATCAAATCCTGATTGTGGTGCTTCCAGCTTTCCAGCTGTACCTGCTGCCACTGACCCGCCTTCTGAATAAACCAGGGCTGATAGTCAAAAATGCTTTCGGCGTCTTCGGTGGAAGAAAACACTCTGAGCCACCCACGAATACCGTAAGACGACCCCATTTTCCCCAATACGATAGGGTCAGCGGGCGCTTGCGCGGTGAGTTGTTTGCTCATCATGACCACCGTGACAGATTAAGCAGCTTTGTTTGCTGCTTTGATCAGCGTCGCAACGCGATCGGAAATAGTCGCGCCCTGGCCAACCCAGTGAGCGATGCGATCCAGATCCAGGCGGGTGCCTTCTTCTTTTTCGCTGGCGATCGGGTTGAAGAAACCAACGCGCTCAATAAAGCGACCGTTACGTGCGTTACGGCTGTCGGTGACAACAACCTGGTAGAACGGACGCTTTTTAGCGCCGTGACGTGCTAAACGAATAGTTACCATAACATCCTCTTGTGTGAATAAAACAGCCGGGCCCCATCGAGGAACGGAGCCCGGCGTCATATTAAAAGCCCGAAAATTTTACTGATTTCTGGGGAAATTGCAATCAGCAGTTAATAACTCTGCTGCAGAAGGCCGTCGGCGGTGCAGCCAGTTCGGTGCCGGCGTGCGCGCAGCCACCGGAGCGTACACGCAGTACGTGAGGATGGCGAGCACACCCCGGTGCCGAAATGGCAAATGAGCCAGGCCGGAAGAGATCAGCGCCCCGGGAAGCCGGGCGGCATCATCCCCTTCATACTCCGCATCATCTTCGCCATCCCGCCCTTCTTCATCTTCTTCATCATGCGCTGCATGTCGTCGAACTGTTTCAGCAGGCGGTTAACGTCCTGCACCTGCATACCGCAGCCCTGAGCGATACGGCGCTTTCGGGAGCCTTTGATGATTTCCGGCTTCGCGCGCTCTTTCAGGGTCATGGAGTTAATGATCGCCTCCATACGCACCAGCACCTTATCGTCCATCTGTGACTTAACGTTGTCCGGGATCTGGCCCATGCCCGGCAGCTTGCCCATCAGGCTGGCCATGCCGCCCATGTTCTTCATCTGCCGCAGCTGTTCCAGGAAGTCGGTCAGGTCGAAACCGTCTCCCTTCTTCAGCTTGCTGGCTAATTTCTCCGCCTGGGCGCGGTCAACTTTACTTTCGATATCCTCGATCAGCGACAGCACGTCGCCCATGCCAAGAATACGCGAGGCGATGCGGTCCGGATGGAACGGCTCCAGCGCCTCGGTTTTTTCGCCGACGCCGAGGAATTTGATCGGCTTACCGGTAATATGACGGATAGAGAGCGCCGCGCCGCCGCGGGCGTCGCCGTCCACCTTGGTGAGCACCACGCCGGTGAGCGGCAGCGCCTCATTAAACGCCTTCGCCGTATTGGCGGCGTCCTGACCGGTCATGGCGTCGACCACAAACAGGGTTTCAACCGGATTGATGGCGGCGTGGACCTGCTTGATTTCGTCCATCATCGCTTCATCAACGTGCAGACGACCGGCGGTATCCACCAGCAGCACGTCGTAGAACTTCAGCTTTGCCTCTTTCAGCGCGGCATTGACGATATCGATCGGCTTCTGGCCGACGTCGGACGGAAAGAAATCAACGCCAACCTGCTGCGCCAGCGTTTCCAGTTGCCTGATAGCCGCCGGGCGGTAAACGTCGGCGGAAACCACCAGCACCTTCTTCTTGTGCTTTTCGCGCAGAAATTTACCCAGCTTACCGACGCTGGTAGTTTTACCTGCGCCCTGCAGGCCCGCCATCAGCACCACCGCAGGCGGCTGCGCGGCCAGGTTCAGGGTCTGGTTCTCTTCGCCCATCGCCGTCACCAGCTCGTGGCGGACGATCTTGACGAACTCCTGTCCCGGAGTCAGGCTCTTGTTAACTTCATGCCCAACGGCCTTTTCTTTTACGCGATTGATAAACTCGCGCACTACCGGTAGCGCAACATCGGCCTCCAGCAGCGCCATACGCACTTCGCGCAGCGTCTCTTTAACGTTGTCTTCAGTAAGGCGTCCACGGCCACTGATATTGCGCAGGGTGCGCGACAAACGATCGGTTAAATTATCAAACATTGTCTCTCGCCTGGAGTGGAAACGGTGGGTCGCTGTCGCGACACCTCTACAGAATTTCGCCGCAGTATAACATGAAGCCGTCTTTGTTGTTATGCAACGGTTGGAGCTGCGGTCGCGTAACGCTATACTGCATTTCTTTACTTTCTGGCTCACTGTCGACACAACTATGCCCGTTTCTGCTCTGCTCGCCCTTGCCGCCTATTCCATCAGCCTTGCGCTGATCGTTCCCGGACTGCTGCAAAAAAACAGCGGCTGGCGGCGTATGGCTATTCTCTCTGCGGTTATCGCGCTGGTGTGCCACGCCGTCGCGCTGGAAGCCCGCATCCTGCCGGGCGACGGCGGCGGGCAAAACCTCAGTCTGCTGAACGTCAGCTCGCTGGTCAGCCTGATGATCTGCACGGTCATGACCATCGTCGCCTCACGCAATCGCGGCTGGCTGCTGCTGCCCATTGTGTACGCCTTCGCGCTGATAAACCTGGCCTTTGCCAGCTTTATGCCCAATGAATACATCACCCATCTTGAGACCACGCCGGGGATGCTGATCCACATCGGCATGTCGCTGTTCTCCTACGCCACGCTGATCGTCGCCGCCCTCTATGCGCTGCAGCTGGCATGGATCGACTATCAGCTAAAGAATAAAAAGCTGGCCTTCAGCAACGAGATGCCGCCGCTGATGAGCATCGAACGTAAAATGTTTCACATCACGCAGATTGGCGTCGTGCTGCTGACCCTGACCCTGTGCACCGGGCTGTTCTATATGCACGCCCTGTTCAGTATGGAAAATATCGATAAAGCCGTACTCTCTATCGTGGCCTGGTTTGTCTATATTGTTCTGCTGTGGGGGCATTATCATGAAGGCTGGCGCGGCCGCCGCGTGGTGTGGTTTAACGTCGCGGGTGCCGGTATTTTGACACTGGCCTACTTTGGCAGCCGGATAGTACAGCAGTTTATTAGCTAATCTACCTATAGCCTCACTCTTCACGTTTCAGGTGATAACGCCCGAGGGACCGGGCGGCCAACAGAACTTTCGCCTGAAGTGGAGTATGTAGTAAGGAGTCTTCCCTGGAACATATCTCAACCACCACGCTAATCATTACGTTAATTATCATGGTGGTCATCTCCGCCTATTTTTCCGGTTCCGAAACCGGGATGATGACCCTGAACCGCTATCGCCTGCGCCACCTGGCGAAGCAGGGCAACCGCCCGGCCAGGCGCGTCGAAAAGCTGCTGCGCAAGCCGGACCGGCTGATAAGCCTGGTGCTGATCGGCAATAACCTGGTGAATATTCTCGCCTCGGCGCTCGGTACTATCGTCGGTATGCGCCTGTACGGCGACGCGGGCGTGGCAATCGCCACCGGCATCCTGACTTTTGTTGTGCTGGTGTTTGCGGAAGTGCTGCCGAAAACCATCGCCGCGCTCTACCCGGAAAAGATCGCCTATCCCAGCAGCGTTCTGCTTGGCCCTCTGCAGATCGTCATGATGCCGCTGGTGTGGCTGCTCAACGTGATTACCCGCCTGCTGATGCGCATGATGGGCATTAAAACCGATATCGTGGTCAGCGGTTCGCTGAGCAAAGACGAACTGCGCACCATCGTCAACGAATCGCGTTCGCAAATATCCCGGCGTAATCAGGACATGCTGCTGTCGGTGCTGGATCTGGAAAAGGTCAACGTCGACGACATTATGGTGCCGCGTAACGAAATCATTGGCATTGATATCAACGACGACTGGAAAGCGATCCTCCGTCAGCTCTCCCACTCGCCGCACGGACGTATTGTTCTTTATCGTGATTCGCTGGATGACGCCATCTCCATGCTGCGGGTGCGCGAGGCATGGCGCTTAATGTCTGAGAAAAAAGAGTTTACCAAAGAGACCATGCTGCGCGCCGCCGACGAGATTTATTACGTCCCGCAGGGCACGCCGCTCAGCACCCAACTGGTTAAATTTCAGCGCAATAAAAAGAAAGTCGGGCTGGTAATCAACGAATATGGCGATATTCAGGGCCTGGTGACGGTGGAAGATATTCTCGAAGAGATCGTGGGGGATTTCACCACCTCTATGTCACCGACGCTGGCGGAAGAAGTCACGCCCCAGGAAGACGGCTCGGTCATCGTCGACGGCAGCGCCAACGTGCGGGAGATTAATAAAGCGTTTAACTGGCACCTGCCAGAAGATGAAGCGCGCACCGTCAACGGTGTCATCCTGGAGGCCCTGGAGGAGATCCCGGTTGCCGGGACCCGCGTACGAATAGGCCCATACGATATCGACATTCTCGACGTCCAGGAGAATATGATCAAGCAGGTGAAGGTCATGCCGGTCAAACCGCTGCGGGAAAGCGTGGCGGAGTAAAAACGCCGCAGGCCGGGTAAGGCGTAACCGCCCTCCCGGCGCTGGGGAGCGGATAAGCGCAGGCGCTATCCGCCGTTATCAGAAGTGGAAAATCAGCCTTTCGCTTTCGCCACGGTGACCATTGCCGCGCGGATTGTGCGCCCGTTCAGCGTATAGCCTTTTTGCATAATGCCCAGCACGTTGCCCGCCGGAATCTCCTCCGATTCCACCATCGCAATCGCCTGATGCACGTTCGGATCCAGCGGGACGTTAACGTCGGCCACCACCTCCACGCCGAACTTGCGCACCACGTCGAGCATTGACTTCAGGGTCAGCTCGATGCCTTCGACCATGGGGGCCATTTCCGGATTGCCTTTATCGGCCACTTCCAGCGCGCGATCCAGGCTATCGATTACCGGCAGCAGTTCGTTGATGAATTTTTCCAGGGCGAACTTGTGCGCTTTTTCGACATCCTGTTCGGTACGACGGCGCAGGTTTTCCATCTCCGCTTTGATACGCAACACGCTGTCGCGCTCGCGATTCTGGGTATCAGCAAGCTGTGCTTCCAGACTCGCAATTTTTTCATCGCGCGGATCCACCTGCTCAGCAGAAGCGTCTGGTTCAACCGCCTCAACTTCTTCATGCTGATCCATGATAATTTCTTCCGGGGCTTGCCCCTCAGGCGTTTTCTGTTCTTTACTACTCATGAATTTCTCCGCGTTTTTTCGCATTCATCTCGCTAACTTCGCTTATTATGGGGATCGGATTCCGGGTTTCAAGGGAAGCACGCACATTGTCATCAATCTTCGTTACAAGGATCTCGTTAAAATGAATAATCATTTCAAGTGCATTGGCATTGTAGGCCATCCTCGTCATCCCACGGCGTTGACGACACATGAAATGCTCTACCGCTGGCTGTGCGAGAAAGGTTACGAAGTGATTGTCGAGCAGCAAATCGCCCGCGAGCTGCAGCTGAAAAATGTGAAAACCGGTACGCTCGCGGAGATTGGGCAGCAGGCGGATCTGGCGGTGGTGGTCGGCGGTGATGGCAATATGCTCGGCGCGGCACGAACCCTCGCCCGCTATAACATTAAGGTGATAGGCATCAACCGTGGCAACCTGGGCTTTCTCACCGATCTCGATCCGGATAACGCCCAGCAGCAGCTGGCGGACGTGCTGGAAGGCCATTACATTACCGAGCAGCGCTTTTTGCTGGAGGCGCAGGTCTGTCAGCAGGACTGCCAGAAGCGCATCAGCACCGCCATTAATGAAGTGGTACTACATCCCGGCAAGGTAGCGCATATGATTGAATTTGAAGTCTATATTGACGAGATCTTTGCGTTTTCCCAGCGTTCTGACGGCCTGATTATCTCCACCCCCACCGGCTCCACCGCCTATTCGCTTTCGGCAGGCGGCCCGATACTGACCCCTTCCCTTGAAGCCATCGCTCTGGTGCCCATGTTTCCGCACACCCTCTCGGCGAGGCCGCTGGTCATTAACAGCAGCAGCACGATTCGCCTGCGCTTTTCGCACCGACGCAACGACCTTGAGATCAGCTGCGACAGCCAGATTGCGCTGCCAATTCAGGAGGGCGAAGATGTTTTAATCCGCCGCTGCGACTACCATTTGACGCTTATTCATCCAAAAGACTACAGCTATTTCAATACATTAAGCACCAAGCTCGGCTGGTCGAAAAAATTATTCTAATTCCGCGTCCACCTCTTTACTGTATGAAAAACCCGTTTATACTGTATGTAATCACAGTTATGGTTTTTCATACAGGAAAACAGCTATGCTGGCGCAACTTACCATCAGCAACTTTGCTATCGTTCGTGAACTTGAGATCGATTTCCACAGCGGAATGACCGCCATCACCGGCGAAACCGGTGCGGGCAAATCTATTGCGATTGATGCGCTCGGCCTGTGCCTGGGCGGGCGCGCTGAAGCCGATATGGTGCGTACCGGTGCCTCCCGCGCCGACCTGTGCGCTCGCTTTTCCCTGAAAGACACCCCTGCTGCGCTGCGCTGGCTGGAAGAAAACCAGCTTGAGGAGGGGCGTGAGTGCCTGCTCCGGCGCGTCATCAGCAGCGACGGCCGCTCCCGCGGCTTCATTAACGGCACCGCCGTTCCTCTGTCGCAGCTGCGCGAACTGGGCCAGCTGTTGATTCAGATCCACGGCCAGCACGCCCATCAGCTGCTGACCCGGTCCGAGCATCAAAAACGGCTGCTCGACGGCTACGCTGGCGAAGCGGCGCTGGCCCAGAAGATGGCCGCCCGCTACCAGCTGTGGCACCAGAGCTGTCGCGATCTGGCGCAGCACCAGCAGCAGAGCCAGGAGCGCGCGGCGCGAGCCGAGCTGCTGCAGTACCAGCTTAAAGAGCTGCACGAGTTCAACCCACAGCCCGGCGAATTTGAGCAGATCGATGAAGAGTACCGGCGGCTGGCTAATAGCGGTCAGCTGCTGAGCACCAGCCAGAACGCCCTCACCCTGCTGGCGGACGGCGAAGAGGTCAATTTGCAGAGCCAGCTTTATACCGCAAAGCAGCTCGTTGGCGAACTGGCAGGAATGGACGGCAGACTCTCCGGGATTCTGGATATGCTGGAAGAGGCTACCATTCAGCTTACCGAAGCCAGCGACGAGCTGCGCCACTACTGCGATCGCCTCGATTTAGATCCTAACCGCCTGTTCGAACTTGAACAGCGGATCGCAAAGCAGATCTCGCTGGCGCGAAAGCATCACGTCAGCCCGGAGGCGCTGCCTCAGTTCTATCAGTCGCTGCTGGACGAACAGCAGCAGCTTGACGATCAGGCCGACTCGCTGGAAACGCTGGCCCTTGCGGTTAGCAAACACCATCAGCAGGCGCTGGAAACGGCAAAGGCGCTGCACGACCGGCGTCAGCTTTATGCCCGGGAGCTGGGCCAGCTCATCACGCAAAGTATGCATACGCTCTCAATGCCGCACGGCCTGTTCGCTATCGATGTTAAGTTCGATGAACACCATCTGAGTCAGGACGGTGCCGATCGCGTTGAGTTTAAGGTCACCACCAATCCGGGCCAGCCGATGCAGGCGCTGGCCAAAGTGGCTTCCGGCGGCGAGCTGTCGCGTATTGCACTGGCGATCCAGGTGATCACGGCCCGGAAAATGGAAACCCCGGCTCTGATTTTCGATGAAGTCGACGTTGGTATCAGCGGCCCTACCGCCGCCGTGGTGGGTAAAATGCTGCGCCAGCTTGGCGAATCAACCCAGGTTATGTGCGTCACACACCTGCCGCAGGTTGCCGGCTGCGGACACCAGCATTTCTTTGTCAGCAAAGAGACGGATGGCGCAATGACCGAAACCCATATGCGGCTCCTGGATAAACGCGCGCGTCTGCAGGAGCTGGCCCGTCTGCTGGGCGGTAGCGAAGTCACGCGCAATACGCTTGCCAACGCGAAAGAACTGCTGGCAGCGTAAACTTTTTCCCCCTTCCAGGGTCAGAGTAGACAACCGAAACGCCATAACGCCCGACAGCAAAAGGTTTTAAAGTGGTGAAAGGTCTATTATCATCGGCATATTACATATGAGCCAACGACTGCTCGGGCCCGAAAAGGAATCAAATCACTATGCGCTGTAAAACGCTGACTGCTGCCGCAGCAGTATTACTGATGTTGACCGCCGGCTGTTCCACTCTGGAGCGAGTGGTCTACCGTCCTGACATTAACCAGGGAAACTATCTCACCGCTAACGATATATCCAAAATTCGCGTGGGCATGACGCAGCAGCAGGTCGCCTATGCGCTGGGTACGCCGATGATGTCTGACCCGTTCGGCACCAATACCTGGTTCTATGTGTTCCGTCAGCAGCCGGGGCATGAAAAGATCACCCAGCAGACGTTGACGCTGACCTTTAACAGCAGCGGCACGTTAACGAATATTGACAACAAGCCAGCGCTGACCGACCAGCGGTAGCGTCCGGTTAGTAAAACAAAAAGGTGCCTGATGAGCACCTTTTTTGTTGCCGCGCGTTTTTCCACTGCCGACGTTCGTCGCCGTTCGCCCGCTTCACAGGAGCGCCTGCTTTCAGATGCCCTGCGCTATTTGTTCGTCGACTTCTCCGCCCGCTGGCGGCGCAGCTCTTTCGGATCAGCAATTAAAGGCCGGTAGATTTCGACCCGGTCGCCTTCATGAACCGGATCGTCAAGCCTGGCCGGGCGGCTATAGATGCCCACCTTATTTTTCGCAAGATCGATATCGGATCGCAGCTCCGGCAGACCGGAGGCTCTTATCGCCTCTTCCACCGTGGCCCCCTCCTCAAGCGTTACCCGCTGCAAATACTGCTTTTCCGGCAGGGCGTACGCCACCTCGACGACGATGTTATTCGCCACGATAAACCTCTTTCGCTCGCTGAGTAAAAGCCTGCACCATATTAGCCGCCAGATCCCTGAAAATACGGCCAAAGGCCAGCTCAATCAGCTTATTGGTGAATTCAAAATCGAGATTAAATTCAACGCGGCACGCTTCCGGGCTAAGCGCGGTAAACGTCCAGCCGCCCGTGAGCTTTTTAAAGGGACCGTCGACGAGGTTCATCAGTATGCTCTCATTACGAGTCAGCTGATTACGGGTAACAAACGTTTTGCTGATCCCCGCCTTAGAGACATCAATAGCCGCCGTCATCTGCCCCGGCGTGGATTCCAGCACCCGGCTGCCGGTACAGCCCGGTAGAAAACGGGGATAGGACAGGACATCATTGACTAACTGATACATCTGTTGCGTACTATACGGGACTAAAGCGGTCCGGCTGATCTGAGGCATAACGGTTTCCATCAACATAAATCCAACAAATAATACCATTTATCATCCGTTAAAAAAAACGCAAAGCCAGGACCGGGGATAACCCGCTTCATGCTAAGATAAGCGCTTACCGCCCTCCGGATGAAATGGGGTGTTTTTCGATTCCAGTTTACCGATGACTTCACGACGCTTATGACGAAGAAAAAAGCACATAAACCAGGCTCTGCCACTATCGCGCTGAACAAACGCGCCCGGCACGAATATTTTATCGAAGAAGAGTTCGAGGCCGGACTGGCTCTCCAGGGCTGGGAAGTCAAATCCCTGCGCGCCGGCAAAGCCAACATCAGCGACAGCTATGTTCTGCTCCGCGACGGTGAAGCTTATCTGTTCGGCGCTAACTTTACGCCGATGGCCGTGGCTTCCACGCATGTGGTCTGCGATCCAACCCGCACCCGCAAGCTGCTGCTTAATCAGCGGGAGCTGGATTCGCTGTATGGCCGCGTTAATCGCGAAGGCTTTACCGTGGTTGCCCTTTCCCTGTACTGGAAGAACGCCTGGTGCAAAGTGAAGATAGGCGTGGCCAAAGGTAAAAAGCAGCACGATAAACGTTCCGATCTGAAGGAGCGCGAATGGCAGCTGGATAAAGCCCGTATTATGAAAAACGCCGGACGTTAACCCGCCTGTTAATGCGGACGGCCTTTCAATAGCGAGGCCGTCCGGCTTTTACGCTCATTGATATTTAATAAATATATTCTTACGGCGGCATTAATTAAAAAGCTGAATCGTGAAACCTTTTAAGAGTATATTCTTCAGCAGTTTTTTATCGGCCAGGGAGTCTGAAAAGCCACAAAGATTTTTTATATTGTTCTCCATTGTATATCGCTACAGTTCATAGTGTTAATCATTACTCCCACCACGCTAAATCAAGAAAATATCCCTTTCAAAACAGAAAACTAAAAGTTAACAATGCTCTCTCCTACCAACCATGCGGTTTTATACAGCGTATCTTCGCTATCTATTTAAGCACGCCTAACACAGGCATTAATAAGGCTTAAGTTGCAGAAATAAATTTTTCTGACTATATCATCTAATACGAAAGTGCTGGTCCGACACAAAAAACAAAGGGTTATTTCAGAAAAAGTAAAACCGCCATCGGCGTGACCTTATCAATAAAATTACATGCACAAATTCATCTTCGTGATGAACGGGAGCACTCGTCCGTCAATTTTGCTCCGGCCTGTAGTTTTGCATACCAATACACAGACCATGTTATCAGGAGTAAATATATGCCCTTACTGGCCGTTGTATCGAAGTTGACTGGTGTTTCAACCAATACGACAACCTCTGATGTGGCGCTTAGCGGCCCGTCAGTTGTAAAACTTTCCGTTCCACGTGATGAAATTAGTCAGCTTACCCGCGTAAACCAGGATCTGGTGATCGCCCTTCGCTCCGGGGAAACGGTCACCGTCAAAAATTTTTACGTGGCCAACGGTCAGGGCAGTAGTCAGCTTGTTCTGGAAGAGAGTAACGGTACGCTGTGGTGGGTAGAAAACACGGAAGCCCCGCTACAGTTTGTCTCTATTCCGGGCATTGATGAGTTGTTAACTACCACCGGTGGTTCTGACGAGGCCGGTGGTGCCATCTGGCCATGGGTGCTGGGAGGCGTGCTCGCAGCAGGCGGCGTGGCCGCCGTTGCCTCTGCTAACGGCGGCGGCGACAGCCACCATCATGACGCAAATGACAACGGCGATGATGGCAATGGCTCCGGGAACGGCGGCGGCGATAGCGGCAACGGCTCCGGGAATGGCGGCGGCGATACCGGCAACGGCTCCGGGAACGGCGGCGGCGATACCGGCAACGGCTCCGGGAACGGCGGCGGCAATACCGGCAATGGCTCCGGGAACGGCGGCGGCGATACCGGCAACGGCTCCGGGAACGGCGGCG
>NZ_WMJZ01000038.1:0-1104 GCF_009711095.1 Intestinirhabdus alba | reverse complement strand
TCCGGGAACGGCGGCGGCGATACCGGCAACGGCTCCGGGAACGGCGGCGACGGTGATAGCGACAACGGCTCCGGGAACGGCGGCGACGGTGATAATGGCAACGGCTCCGGAAACGTCGGTGGCGGTGATAACGGCAACGGCGGCGGCGATAACGGCAACAATAGTGAACAGCCGGGCCAGGAAGATACTACACCGCCCGCGGCACCGACCATTACCAGCGTGACAGACGCGGTCCCCTCCATCGTCGGTGCAGTACAAAATAACCAGGTGACCAACGACAGCCAACCGGAAATTTCCGGCACCGGTGAAGCGGGAGCCTTGATTACTCTTTTCGATAACGGCAAGGCCATTGGTAGCGTAGAGGTTGGCGCGGACGGCTCATGGAGCTTTAAACCCGCCTCACCGTTAGGCGAGGGTTCCCATACCCTGACCGCCACGGCAACCGATGCCGCGGGAAATAGTAGCTCCCTCTCCGCCGACTTTACTATCATAGTGGATACTGTGCCGCCAGAAGCCGTAACGGAACTTGAAATTTCTGACGACGGGCTCTATGTTTCCGGGGTTGCCGAAGCGGGTAGTCAGGTCACCATCTACGATAGCCAGCAAAATCTGCTCGGCACGGTTCTGGTGGACAGCAGCGGCACCTTCACGCTCCGTCTAAGCAGCGCACAAACGCACGGTGAATCCCTGAGCGCCCATATTTCAGATGCCGCAGGCAACGAAGGGGCAACGGCCAGCTTTACCGGATCGACCTCCGGCGCGCCCGATGCGCCGACGATAACTGGCGCTATTGACGATACCGCTCCCGCGACCGGCACGCTCACCAGCGGACAGTCTACCAACGACGTTACTCCGACGCTCACCGGCACCGCCGGAGTGGGCGCAACGGTAACGGTATATGACAACGATCGGTTAATCGGCACGGTAATCGCCGTTGACGGCACCTGGACTATTGAATTAAGCAACGTTGCCGAAGGTGAGCACAGCTACACGGCAACGCAGACCATAAACGGGATCACCAGCGGTAGCTCGCTTGATTTTAACGTAACGGTAGACATTACCCCGCCCGCCCCGGCGGAGAATCTGCAGGTTTCCGCTAACGGC
>NZ_WMJZ01000037.1 GCF_009711095.1 Intestinirhabdus alba | reverse complement strand
TTATCTTACGGTACCCCCTATATTTATCTCACGTCTAATCAGCGTCGCTGACAATCCGCCGGGAGGTTCTGTAGAGATCGAGCAGGATATTCACCGCGATCGGCCGGGTAATCAGCGGATCCCGGTTAAAGTTCGCCACCCGCTCGGGATCGTGGGTCAGGTACTTGCCTTTAACGTAAGAGTTGACGAAGAAAAGCCCGCGCAGGCGGTGCATCAATGCCAGCCCCTGCCGGGCAAACGGGACGTACAGCTTGACCTTAAAGGCCGGAGAGGCAAGCACCAGGCCGCGGATCGTCGGGGCGTAGTCGTGGGCCCAGGCGGCGGCCAGCACGGCTCCCACGCTCTGGGCCACCACCACCACATCCTCCGGCTGCGCCTCGCTGTCGGCGGCGGCAAAGCGGACAAACTCTTCAACATCCTGCACCGATCGCGCCAGCGAAGGGCTGTAGCCGCGCTCGCCGGGAGAGAGACCGTGCCCCCTGGCGTCCCAGGCATAAAAGGCGGTGTCCGGCATCGCCAGCTCATCCACGATGTGCTGCAGACGGCCGGAATGCTCATGTCCACGATGGAACAGTACAATCACCTTGCGCTGCGGCCCGGCCGAGGGCGCAGGCCAGTGACGATAAAACAGCTCGCAGCCGTCGCTGGTCATAAAGCGCCGTTCAGCCGGCGTTCGGGTACTCGTCATGAGAATGTTTTCCTTCTGTTTGCTGCTGAAGCGACAGCAGACGCCGCCTCAACTCATCCATAAATCCCTTTTTTTCGGGATAAAAATGCAGTGCTTCGCCGACGGTGGCATCAATAAACAGCGGCAGCGGAACACGGTTGCCCTTCGCCATCACCCGCTCCGTACCGCGCAGCCAGACCGGGATCACCGGCGCGTCGGGGACGCTCTGGCACAAATGCCACAGCCCGGACCTGAGCGGCGCAAGCTGCCCCGGCTCGCCGCGGGTGCCCTCCGGAAAGAGGATCAGGATCTTCCCCTCGCGCAGCGCCCGCTCGCACTGCGCCAGCGGATTGGCTTCGCCGCCCCGTCGCGAAACCGGGATAATATTGAGGATGTTTAGCGTGAACCACGCCATTGCCCGGTTGCGCAGAAAATAGTCGGCGGCGGCCACCGGATGGACGTCGGCCTGGCGACGCAGGGTAAACAGCGAAAGCAGCGCGAACACGTCCATATGGCTGTTGTGGTTGGCGACCACGATCGCCGGCCCCCTGGAGGGCAGCCGCTCGCGACCGCGCACGCGCAGGCCCAGCCACAACCAGATAACCGGCCAGACAACGCACAGCGTAAACAACGTTCGAAGTAAACGGGTCATCATCGCTCAGTAACAAAAATAACGAATAAAGTGAAAGAACACCGGCGCGGTAAAGATCAGCGAATCCAGTCGGTCAAGCATCCCGCCGTGGCCGGGCAGCAGCGTGCCGCTGTCCTTCACGCCGATATCGCGCTTGATAGCCGACATCACCACGTCGCCGCAAAAACCGCTGACGCCAATAATGACGCCCGCCAGCAGCGCCAGCGGCCACTCCAGCGGCGTCATCAGCGGCCCCAGCAGGGTCGCCGCCAGCGCGGTCGAACCCACCCCACCCAGCAGCCCCGCCAGCGTCTTGTTCGGGCTGACCCTGGGCGTCACCCTGATGCGGCCCAGGGACTTGCCCCACAGATACTGGGCAACATCGTTAAATTCGGTCAGCCCGACGAGAAAGAGAACCAGCAGCGCCCCGCTCTGCCCGCCGCCGCCGGGCAGCACCAGCAGAAATCCGACGTGGCTGAAGGCGAATACGGTGGTCATCAGGCTCCAGTGCAGCTGGGCGGCGGTGCGCAAAAAGCCTCTGGTGTCGCCTGCGATTACCATCCGCGCCGGTAAAAACAGAAAGGCGTAAACCGGAATAAACGCCATAAAGATGGCGTACCTGCCGGTGCCCACCAGCCAGTAGTTCACGGGAATAGCAATGAACATCCACAGCAGCGGCATCCGGTCGGAGTGACGAAAGGGAATCAGCGTCAGAAACTCTTTCAGCGCCATAAAGCTGACCAGCGCAAAAAAGGTCAGCGCCAGCCAGGGCGGGCTGAGTATCGCGAGGGAAAACAGGGTGATGATGATCCACCACGTGCGGATGCGCAGCGTCAGCTCCCGCCACTCCTTTTCCGGATGCAGCCTTACCAGCGCCCCGCTGGCTACGGTGGCGAACAGCAGCAGCGCGAAAACGACGGCCAGCGACTTTTCCAGCAGCACTATTTCACCGCCTCAGGGCGCAGGGCGCTCCGGCAGCGGTTGATCGCCGTCCAGATCAGCAGCGCCGTCGCCGCCCCCCAGACGATGTTATTCCAGCCGCACAGCGGCGGCCACAGCGCCAGCCCCAGCGCCCACGCGCCAAAAAGCAGCGCGCGATCGCTTTTCCCCAGCGGCCCGGCGTAGCTGCGCGTACCGCCGACGGTCTGCGCCAGCACGCCGCAAAACTCGGTCATCATCGCGCAGAACAGCATTACCAGCACCAGCGCTGCGCTGCTCTCCGGCAGCATTATAAACGGCAGGTAGAGGGCGATATCGGAAATGACGTCCCCCGCTTCGTTGAGAATAGCCCCTGCGCGCGACTGCTGACCGCATTCGCGCGCCAGCATACCGTCCAGCGCGTTCAGCGCCATGCGGATAAACAGAACGATCGGCAGCAGCATAAACAGGCCGGGACGGGGAAAGAAAAACAGCATCGCCCCGGCTATAGCGGAGAGCGCCAGCGCGGCGAGGGTGACGTGGTTGGCAACGATCCGCTGGCGATAAAGCCAGAACATCAGCGGACGTAGCAACGCCTGAAAGGCGGGTTTTACCTGATAAAGCGTCATTATCGATCCCTGATAACGTTATGGATTCCCTTACTTAACCGCGCGTGGCGTCGACGCTCACGTACGGTTAAGGGACGCAGTCTGGTTATAATGCGTCAGCGGCCAACCATACAGCCAGCTTTTTTTGTTGGGGACGATATAATTCAGATTTCCTTGAGCCGCGGCGCGCTTATTTTTTCAGCCACCGGCCGTTGATGCCCTGCACATACTCTCCCGGCTTCGCGCGGGCCACCAGCTTCTGCCCGGCCAGTTTCGCCACCTCCTCCATCGGCAGCCGGTTGCTCTCCGCCAGCTGGCGATAGCTGGCCGCCCGCTCCCGGTTGACTTCACTGACGAAAGTTCGCGTCTCAGCGTCGGTTTTCAGCGCCGCCAGCCAGCCCTCCTGCGTCTCCCCCACCCGCCCCTGGCTGCGCGCCTCGCTCAGGGTCAGCGCCACCGCACCGCCGCTGAACAGGAGCAGACAAAGCGCCGCCGTCGTGAGTTGTTTTTTCATCATCGCCTCAGAACAGATCGCTGCGGGATTTAAGCAGGCTTTCCACATCTTTATCGACTTTGATATGGATCTCATGCTCAATTTTAACGTTCATATTGATGGTGATCGGCGCTTCCGGCGCGGCCACCTCGATGCGCGGCGTACAGCCCGCCAGTAAAGCCGCCGATAGCAGCATGATGCGTGTCATTGGGATTCCTCACATTTCTTACCCGACGGGCAGCGGCTGTCCGGTAGCGCGGCGTTCTGTTCCAGCCATGCCCGCAGATTATCGCCAAAGCGCAGGCTGCGCCACAGGGTGAACACGTTCTCTTCATGGGTGTAATTCAGGTTAACGGTGCCCACTTTGCCATCCACATGGCTGTTGCCGACGATAGCCGACTGCAGGGTTAACCTCCCCAGATTATCAAGATTGATTTTGGTCCATGAACGGGCGATTTCCATGTAACGCAACCAGCCGATCGCCGCCCCTGCGGCCATATTGTCTTTAATTATCGCGTCGGCGGTGTCTTTATCGAGCCGCAGGGTCAGCGGACCGGGGTTGGTCAGCCAGCCGTCTTTCACGATCCATTTTTCATCGTTCAGCCACAGCGGCAGCGCCCCGCTGACCGGGCCGGAGAGGGCAAACTGTTTCGGGTTAATGGCGCTGATCAGCTCGCTGGTGGAGATGTTCTCCACCCGCAGCAGCGCCGGATCGCGCTGCGGCATACGCAGCTGGCGCATCGCAATCTTCCCGCCCAGCAGCTTAACGCTGACGTCGGACAGCAGCAGCGGGCGCTCTTCGCTCCAGGGATAGCTCCCCTGCAGATCGGCGGTAAGCTCCGTTGCCGTAACCTGGTTGACCACCTCGCCTACCCGCAGCGATACCGGCCCGCGGCTGCCCAGCAGCCAGGTTCCTTCGTGAAAGCGAAACGGCAGCGTGAAATCGACGCCGTTAATTTGGTTGTCGGGCATCCACGCGCTGCCGCCCTTCAGAACGCCGTGTCCGCCCGCCTCAAAGCCTTGTCCGGCGGCGGCCGAGAAGGCCACCTGGGCGTACAGTTCCCCTTCGCGCAGCGTCATCTTCCAGTCGGGCGGGAGCAGCGGCTGAAAAACCGCCAGCGACTGCTTCGGCCACCACGCCTGGCCGCGCAGACGAACGCCGTCCCAGCGGCCGTTGACCCGCACCGGGCCGATGGCACCGGCGTGCAGCGCCCCCCGGAACTGAAAGCGCGTCGGGTCCCTGCCCTGCACGCTGAATGTCAGGGTGGAGGGCGGCAGAACGCTGCCGCCGCTGAAGGTGGTTTTTCCTGCGTCCAGCGCCAGCGCGCCGCTGAAGTCCGGACCGGCGGCGTCCCGCCGCCATATTACCGGCCGCTTCAGCACCAGCCGCGGGGTTTCCATCGTCATGGTGCCGTACTGCAGCCGATCGAAGCCGGTGGAAAGCGCCGACAAGGTGATAACGCTGTCGCGCCACTCCCCCTTTCCGGCCACGTCCCAGCGGGCGCGCATTGGCGTAAAATGCCCGGAGCCCCAGTAGCGCCACTGCCAGCGCCCCGCGTCGGGCAAAAAGTCGTGCGCCTGGCCATCGAGATGAAGAACGAAATTGCCCGCCTGCTTCTCGTGCGCGCGCAGAATCGCCTGTAGCCGGCCATCCATCCCGCGTCGGGATAGTTTTACCCCCGCCAGCGGCCAGCGGATTTCATCGACGCTCAGCGACTCAATGGCCCGCCCCCGGGAACGCAGCAGCGCGCCGGAAGAAAAGGACAGCTGCGGATCGCTCAGGCTGCCGCCCAGCCGCGCCGGTAGCCTGGCGTAAAAGATCAGATCCTCATGCTTGGCCTCGCCGGTCAGTTGTAACGGCATGGCGCTCTCCTCCATGCTCAGCCTCCCCGGCCCGAAGGAGAGCACCGCGTTCCCTTTCCCCGCCTTGCCCTGGGTCAGCACGTTAAGGCGGCCGTCGATGGTTGCCCCTTCCAGCCCCTCCTGCCAGTTCTCTATCTTTATTCCCAGCCGACCGCTCAGCGGAATCCCCTGATAAGGCCACGTCCAGCGGCCGTCGCTGATGGTCAGCCGCTGGCGGGTGACGTTCCACGGCAGATCGAGCAGCGGATCGGCGCTCTCCCGGGCCATGACAACCAGCTGACCGGCGTTTTGCTTCCACTCCAGCTCCGCATTCACCGGCGACGCCGACTGAGGCAGGCTGAGGGTCGCGACGGCGCGTCCGCTGACCGGCAGCCCGTCCGGCACCAGCGGCAGCGTGAACTCGCCGACCAGCTTAACCGGCGGCCGATCGGCAAAGGCGGCCACCTCCAGCTCGCTGAGCGTCAGCGTCTGCCCGCGCAGCTGGCCCTGGAGCTTTACTTTTTCTCCCTGATAGCGAAACTGCTGCACGGCTGGAGTCAGCGACAGCGTCAGGCTGCCCTGCCATGCCTGCCAGGGAGCCAGGATCGCCTTATCAACGGTAACGGTGGTATTGGGTAACATGGACTGCCACTGGGCCAGGGTGCGCGGAGCAACGGGAGAGGCTTCGGTTTGCGGCAGCTTAGCCAGGCAGGCCGAGTCCAGCTCAAGCTCGCCAACGTTGAGCAGCCAGCGGCCGGAGCGGCGCAGGCTGGCTCCGGAAACGCGCGCCAGCGGGCAGTCGTCAACCAGATAGCGAAGATCGGGAACAGAGAGGCCGTGGCGGGAGATCTGTGGGCGTTCCGCCAGCGCGATGCGCGTTCCCTGGGGCAGCCAGATCCCCGCCAGCGTAGGGAGCCAGTAGCCGAACGTCAGTAACAGCGTCAGCAGCACAACGATTAACAACAAAACCAGCGCGAGAATGGCTTTACAGATCCCCTTCATGGGTGGTTGATGTCCCGATTGAGCGAATACCAGGTCGGTAAGTGCGCGTATTGTGGCATGTTTAGCCGTTCAGATGAAGAAGCCGCCCATAATAAGGCGGGATGCGGTGACTGCTCCTCATCGTAAAGAGCGGGGCTGCCCACATCTCAGGCTGCAGCTGGCACAGAGCCAGACTCACGGGCTTTGACGACGTGACCCGCCGCCATTAACTCTGTTATGCCCTTGTGCTGTATGTTGATCGCCGCGTTTATATCGCGGTCATGGCTGGCACTATAGCGGGGTGCTCTGGTCACGCTCTTGTTTCGCCTGTAGTGCTGGCGGCGCTACAATCGAAACATTGAAGACAGAATACCCTGATTAGCTCCCCTTAGTATTCCCGTCCGATTGGGCGAGGGGTTTCGGGGAATTTGCTAAAATTATTGATACGACCGATTCTGGCAATAAAATTTTATTTTTTGTAAGATAATTTTAATTCTGACCAGGTTTGACATCGCTGGAGAAAGTCATATGAAACTCGCCGTATACAGCACTAAACAGTACGACAAAAAGTACCTGCAGCAGGTTAACGAGTCTTTTGGCTTCGAACTTGAATTTTTTGACTTTCTGCTAAGCAAAAAAACGGCAAAAACCGCCGCTGGCTGCGAGGCGGTATGCCTCTTTGTTAACGATGACGGCAGCCGCCCGGTGCTGGAAGAGCTGCAAAAGCACGGCGTGAAGTTTATCGCCCTGCGCTGCGCCGGCTTTAACAACGTCGATCTGAACGCCGCCAAAGAGCTGGGGCTGAAGGTGGTGCGCGTGCCGGCCTACTCGCCGGAAGCGGTCGCGGAACATGCCGTGGGCATGATGATGACGTTAAACCGGCGTATTCATCGCGCTTATCAACGCACCCGTGACGCCAACTTCTCGCTGGAGGGGCTGACCGGCTTCACCATGCATGGTAAGACGGCGGGAGTTATCGGCACCGGGAAAATCGGTCAGGCCGCCCTGCGTATTCTGCGGGGCTTCGGTATGCGCCTGCTGGCGTTTGATCCCTATCCCGCCGCCCAGGCGCTGGATATGGGCGTGGAGTATGTCGATCTGTCAACGCTGTTTGCCGAATCGGACGTTATCACTCTGCACTGCCCCCTGACCCCGGAAAACTATCATCTGCTCAACCGCGCCGCCTTTGAGCAGATGAAGAACGGCGTGATGATAATCAATACCAGCCGCGGGGCGCTGATTGACTCCCAGGCCGCCATTGAGGCGCTGAAAACCCAGAAGATCGGCTCGCTGGGGATGGACGTCTATGAAAATGAGCGCGACCTGTTCTTCGAAGATAAATCCAACGACGTGATCCAGGACGACGTATTCCGCCGCCTGTCCGCCTGCCATAACGTGCTGTTCACCGGACACCAGGCCTTTCTGACCGCCGAGGCGCTAATCAGCATCTCAGAAACCACCCTGCAAAACCTGCAGCAGCTGGAAAAAGGCGAAATTAGCCCCAACGCGCTGGTTTGATCCTGCCGCTCCCTCTGCCGGGGGAGCACCTTCAGATAAGTATTAGTGACTTATTTAGTTATATCATTACTCTGTTTAATATAATGAAATCCCCTGAACAGAGAAATAATATGAAGAAAGTCGTCACGCTGATAGCGCTGGGTCTGTTGCTGGCAGGCTGTGTAAGCAACGGAAAAATGTCGGTCAGCCGCGAGCAGCTGGAGAATCATCGTTTTGTACTGGAGAGCGTGAACGGCGCTTCCGTCAAGGCGGCACAGAATCCGCCGGAGCTGAGCTTTGGCGAGGATATGAAGATCGCCGGACGCATGTGCAACCGCTTCAGCGGCCAGGGCCGGCTCTCAGACGGCGAGCTGACAGTAAAAAATACGGCGATGACGCGCATGCTGTGCAGCGATCCGCAGCTTAACGAACTGGATCACATTCTCAGCGCCATGCTCAACGAAGGCGCTCAGGTCGATCTTACCGCCAACCAGCTGACGCTGGCGACCGCACAGCAAACGCTGACCTGGAAGCTGGCAGAATAAGCCCCGACGCGCGTTAATAGCTTCCGCAGCTCCCGGCGGCAAGCGACTGCTCGCTGCAGCGCTTGCCGTTGGGTAAGGCGCACATGCCAACGGCGGAACCGTCAAGCTGGCGGGCAATGGACAGCGATCCGCCGATCATCGCGCAGTTCGCCTCGCCAGCGCTGGACATCGCGGCTCTTAACCCCGGCACGACGTGCGCGGCGGTCGCCTGCTGAACAGGCTCTTCATTACTGCTACACGCCGATAATAGTAACGCGGCACACCCCAGCCAAAACGCTGCGCGCATCTCTCCCCCTTCTGAACAAATTAATTAACCGGACAATAATATCGCTCTAAATAATAGGCAGCCGACCGGACGACGTCGAGAGCTAAAGTGCACATTTATGCGCCATGTTAACATTTTCTGCCATTTTTTTACCGGCCGTTGCCGGTAAGGAAACCCGGTGCTTAATTGTAGAAAAAAGGTTAAGCGCCAGGATCCCGTTATTTAGCAAAGAGGACTTCTTTCATATTTCCTTACCTTATTGCTGTGTCAATTTGTGCACTTCAAAGCCGCATAACTTCAGGGGGCAAGGGGAAGGATTTATACTGGCAGGATAAACAACAGGATGCGCCGGAGTGACGCGCGCTCCTCTCTTTGCGCAATGTAAGGGTGTCTTATGATCACAACCGATGGTAATGGCGCGGTAGCTTCGGTGGCGTTCCGCACCAGCGAAGTTATCGCCATCTACCCGATTACGCCCAGTTCAGCGATGGCCGAACAGGCTGACGCCTGGGCCGGTAACGGGCTGAAAAATGTCTGGGGCGATACGCCCCGCGTTGTAGAGATGCAGTCAGAGGCCGGGGCCATTGGCGCGGTACACGGGGCGCTGCAGACGGGCGCGCTCTCCACCTCCTTTACCTCATCGCAGGGCCTGCTGCTGATGATCCCAACGCTGTACAAGCTGGCGGGACAGCTTACGCCCTTCGTGCTGCACGTCGCCGCCCGCACCGTCGCCACCCACGCGCTGTCAATTTTTGGCGATCATTCTGACGTAATGGCGGTCCGCCAGACCGGCTGCGCCATGCTGTGCGCCGGCAGCGTGCAGGAAGCGCAGGATTTTGCCCTGATTTCGCACGTCGCCACGCTGAAAAGCCGGGTGCCGTTTATTCATTTCTTTGACGGCTTCCGCACCTCCCACGAAATCAATAAGATCGTGCCCCTTGCCGATGAAACCATCCTGCAGCTGATGCCGCAGGCTTCGATCGACGCCCATCGCGCGCGGGCGCTCAATCCCGAACACCCGACCATCCGCGGCACCGCGGCCAACCCGGATACCTGGTTCCAGTCCCGGGAGGCCACCAATCCGTGGTACAACGCGGTATACGACCACGTAGAGCAGACGATGAACGACTTCGCCGCCGCCACCGGGCGTCAGTACCGGCCGTTTGAGTATTACGGCCATCCGCAGGCGGAGCGCGTGATTATCCTGATGGGTTCGGCCAGCGGCACCAGCGAAGAGGTGGTCGATGAGCTGCTGACCCGCGGTGAAAAAGTCGGGGTGCTTAAAGTGCGCCTGTTCCGCCCCTTCTCGGCGAAACATCTGCTGCAGGCGCTGCCGGAGACCGTACGCGGCGTCGCCGTACTCGATCGCACCAAAGAGCCGGGTGCCCACGCGGAGCCGCTCTATCTCGACGTCATGACCGCGCTGGCGGAAGCCTACAGCAGCGGCGAGCGGGAGACGCTGCCGCGGGTAATCGGCGGACGCTACGGTCTCTCCTCGAAGGAGTTCGGCCCGGAGTGCGTGCTGGCGGTCTTCAGCGAGCTGAACGCGGCCCGGCCGAAGCCGCGTTTCACGGTCGGCATCTATGATGACGTTACCAACCTGTCGCTTCCCCTGGCGGATGAAAAACTGCCCGCAAGCGCGAAACTCGAAGCCCTGTTCTACGGGCTGGGCAGCGACGGCAGCGTCTCGGCCACCAAGAACAATATCAAGATTATCGGCAACTCCACGCCGTGGTACGCCCAGGGCTACTTCGTCTACGATTCAAAAAAGGCCGGGGGGCTGACGGTCTCCCACCTGCGCGTCAGCGAGCGGCCGATCCGCTCGGCTTACCTGATAGCCCAGGCCGATTTTGTCGGCTGCCACCAGCTGCAGTTTATCGATAAATACCCGATGGCCGAGCGCCTGAAGCCCGGCGGCATCTTCCTGCTGAATACTCCTTACGCCGCCGACGAGGTGTGGTCACGTCTGCCCCGGGAGGTTCAGGCGGTACTCAACCAGAAGCAGGCCCGCTTTTACGTTATTAATGCCGCCAAAATCGCCCGCGAATGTGGCCTGGCGGCGCGCATTAATACCGTGATGCAGATGGCCTTTTTCCACCTCACACAGATCCTGCCGGGCGACAGCGCGCTGACTGAGCTGCAGGGAGCCATTGCCAAAAGCTACAGCAACAAGGGGCAGGAGCTGGTGGAGCGCAACTGGCAGGCGCTGGCGCTGGCGCGCGAATCCGTGGTCGGGGTGCCGCTGCAGGCGGTGAACCCGCGCAGCGCCGCCCGCCCGCCGGTGGTTTCCGACGCCGCGCCGGATTTTGTCAAAACGGTGACCGCCGCGATGCTGGCGGGCCTCGGCGATACCCTGCCCGTCTCCGCCCTGCCGCCGGACGGCACCTGGCCCACCGGTACGACCCGCTGGGAGAAGCGCAACATCGCGGAGGCGATCCCCATCTGGAAAGAGGCGCTGTGCACCCAGTGCAACCACTGCGTCGCCGCCTGCCCGCACTCGGCCATCCGGGCGAAGGTGGTTTCACCGGAGGCGATGGCCGACGCCCCTGCCAGCCTGCATTCGCTCGACGTAAAATCCCGGGATATGCGCGGCCAGAAATATGTCCTGCAGGTGGCACCGGAGGACTGCACCGGCTGCAACCTGTGCGTCGAGGTCTGCCCGGCGAAAGATCGCCAGGACCCGCAGATCAAGGCCATCAATATGATGTCCCGGCTGGAGCACGTTGAAGAAGAAAAGGTGAACTATGACTTCTTCCTCAACCTGCCGGAGAGGGAGCGCAGCAGCCTGGAGCGCATTGATATCCGCACCTCGCAGCTCATTACCCCGCTGTTTGAATACTCCGGGGCCTGCTCGGGCTGCGGAGAAACCCCCTATATCAAGCTGCTGACCCAGCTTTATGGGGATCGGATGCTGATCGCCAACGCCACCGGCTGTTCGTCCATTTACGGCGGCAATCTGCCCTCCACCCCCTACACCACCGACGCCAACGGCCGCGGCCCGGCGTGGGCCAACTCGCTGTTTGAAGACAACGCGGAGTTTGGCCTGGGCTTCCGGCTGTCGGTGGACCAGCATCGCGTTCGCGTCATGCGCCTGCTGGCGCGGTTTGCCGATAAGATCCCGCCGGCGCTGAACGAGGCGCTGCACGCCGACGCGACGCCGGAGGTGCGCCGCACCCAGGTTGCCGAACTGCGCCGCCATTTGCAGGGCGTAGAGGACGCGGGCGAGCTGCTGGCCGACGCCGACGCGCTGGTGGAAAAATCAATCTGGCTGATCGGCGGCGACGGCTGGGCCTACGATATTGGCTTTGGCGGCCTGGATCACGTCTTAAGCCTGACCGAGAACGTCAATATCCTGGTGCTGGATACGCAGTGCTACTCCAACACCGGCGGTCAGGCCTCGAAGGCGACCCCGCTTGGGGCAGTCACCAAGTTTGGCGAACACGGCAAGCGCAAAGCGCGTAAAGATCTGGGCGTCAGCATGATGATGTATGGCCATGTTTACGTGGCGCAGATTTCGCTGGGTGCCCAGCTGAACCAGACCGTGAAGGCGATTAAGGAAGCGGAGGCGTATCCCGGCCCGTCGCTGATTATCGCCTACAGCCCGTGTGAAGAACATGGTTACGATCTGGCATTCAGCCACGACCAGATGCGCCAGCTGACGGCGACCGGCTTCTGGCCGCTCTATCGCTTCGATCCGCGCCGCGCCGCGGAAGGGAAAGTGCCGCTGGCGCTGGATTCCCGTCCGCCATCAGACGCGCTGGCGGAGACGCTGCTCAATGAGCAACGCTTCCGCCGGCTCAATGCGCAGCAGCCTGAGGTCGCGGAGCAGCTGTGGCAGGACGCCGCCGCCGACCTGCAAAAGCGCTATGATTTCCTGGCGCTGCTGGCCGGTAAGGCGGAAAAAAACGTCGCTGATTAATCGATCTGCCTGAACGTTCATCTCCTGATCCACCTGCCCCGCAGGTGGATTCTACCCCCATATATTCTTCAATGGCCCGTTCCATCACTCTACGCAGCACAGCTCCCTAACGGGACACAGCCTAAAACGTGCTGGCAATCGGCGGCGGAATCCGTACCATACGCGACATGCTTTTGCCCGCAGGCTTTGCCCATCCTTCAGCGCCAGCCGGATGGGCCTGAAGACGCGCGGGCAGTATATGAAATCTATGGAGCATGGGATCGGGATCGGTCACGCTGTATAAGCGGCCGCACCCGCCTCCGTTTCACGGTTCTGTAATGCTCCTGACGCTGCCAGAGAAAAAACAATGCCACAAAATCAAGAAATTACAAAAAAAGAACAGTACAACCTGAACAAGCTGCAAAAACGCCTGCGCCGCAATGTGGGCGAAGCCATCGCCGATTTCAACATGATTGAAGAGGGTGACCGCATTATGGTTTGCCTCTCCGGCGGCAAAGACAGTTACACCATGCTGGAGATCCTGCGTAACCTGCAGCAGAGCGCCCCAATAAACTTCTCCCTGGTTGCGGTCAATCTCGATCAAAAACAGCCCGGCTTCCCGGAACACATTCTGCCGGAGTACCTGCAGCAGCTAGGCGTTGAGTACAAAATCGTTGAGGAGAACACCTACGGGATCGTCAAAGAGAAAATCCCGGAAGGCAAAACCACCTGCTCGCTCTGCTCCCGTCTGCGCCGTGGCATTCTCTATCGCACCGCCAGCGAGCTGGGTGCCACTAAAATCGCGCTGGGACACCACCGCGACGATATTCTGCAGACGCTGTTCCTGAACATGTTCTACGGCGGCAAAATGAAGGGAATGCCGCCGAAGCTGATGAGCGACGACGGCAAGCATATTGTGATCCGCCCGCTGGCCTACTGCCGGGAAAAAGATATTGAGCGTTTTTCGGAAGCGAAAGCCTTTCCCATCATTCCGTGCAACCTCTGCGGCTCGCAGCCCAATCTGCAGCGTCAGGTGATCGCCGAGATGCTTCGCGACTGGGACAAGCGCTATCCGGGGCGCATTGAAACCATGTTCAGCGCCATGCAGAACGTGGTGCCCTCCCATCTGAGCGATACCACTCTGTTTGACTTTAAAAGCATCAGGCGCGGGTCAGAGGTGATCGACGGCGGGGATCTGGCGTTCGATCGCGAAGAGCTCCCGCTGCAGCCGGCAGGCTGGCAGCCGGAAGACGAGGAGAATCAGCTGGACGAGCTGAGGCTGAACGTAGTGGAAGTAAAATAAAGTGAACAGCGCCTCCGGCCGATAGCTGAACCGGAGGCGGGCCTTTACTTCAGCAGGCAGGCCCGGCAGGATTTGCCCTTGATCTTTCCCCCCTGCAGCTGTTTCCAGGCGCTGGAGGCCAGCGAACGACGAATAGCAACGTAGACGTGGGCCGGGTGAATCACGATTTTACCGATATCCGCCCCGTCCAGACCGATTTCGCCGGTCAGCGCGCCCAGCACGTCCCCAGGGCGCATTTTCGCCTTCCTGCCGCCGTCGATGCACAGCGTGGTCATCTCCGGCTCCAGCGGCACAATGGTAACGTTGCCCGGTGCCGGCAGCCAGTTCAGCGTCAGCTGGAGCATTTCGGCAAGAATATTGGCCCGCTGCGCCTCTTCCGGCGCGCAGAGGCTTATCGCCAGACCGCTATTACCTGCGCGGGCAGTGCGGCCAATACGGTGCACATGAACCTCCGGGTCCCACGCCAGCTCGTAGTTAACCACCAGCTCCAGCGACTTAATATCCAGGCCGCAGGCGGCAACGTCCGTCGCCACCAGCACCCGGGCGCTACCGTTCGCAAAGCGCACCAGCGTCCGATCGCGATCGCGCTGCTCCAGATCGCCGTGCAGGGCCAGCGCGCTCTGCCCGACGGCGTTCAGGGCGTCGCACACCGTCTGACAATCCCTTCGGGTATTGCAGAACACCACGCAGGAGGTGGGCCGGTGCTGGCTAAGCAGCTTCTGCAGGAGCGGGATTTTCCCCGCAGCGGAGACTTCAAAAAACTGCTGCTCAATCGCCGGGAGCGCATCAACGCTATCAATTTCAACGCTCAGTGGCTCATTCTGCACCCGCCCGCTGATGGCGGCGATGGCCTCCGGCCAGGTGGCCGAAAACAGCAGCGTCTGGCGCGAAGCAGGCGTAAAGTGAACGATCTCATTAATGGCGTCGCTGAAGCCCATGTCCAGCATACGGTCAGCCTCATCCATCACCAGCGTCTTCAGGTCTGCCAGAGAGACCGTGCCTTTTTGCAGATGGTCGAGCAGGCGGCCCGGCGTCGCGACGATAATATGTGGCGCATGCTGCAGGGAATCGCGCTGCGTGCCGAAAGGCTGGCCGCCGCACAGGGTCAGAATTTTAATATTAGGCAGAAAGCGCGCCAGCCGACGCAGCTCCCCCGCCACCTGATCGGCAAGTTCACGGGTCGGGCACAGCACCAGCGCCTGGGTCTGAAAACGCGCCGCATCAAGGTGTCGCAGCAGCCCGAGACCAAACGCAGCCGTTTTGCCGCTGCCGGTTTTCGCCTGTACGCGCACATCTTTTCCGGCGAGAATCGGCGGCAGCGCGGCGGCCTGGACGGGCGTCATGGATAGATAACCCAGCTCGTTAAGATTGTCGAGCTGGGCGGCGGGCAAAGCGTTCAGGGTGGCAAAAGCGGTCACTGTTTTATCTCGCGGTAAACGACTTACGGTCGGCAGGCGCGTATCCTCGCAGATCCGGGCCGTCGATGCGACAATTTAATCGGTTCTTCGTCCGGCGGCGGGTCCGGCATCGGCTGCGGCCGGGGAATGGGATCGGGAATCGGGGTCGGGTCAACGGGCACCGGGTCGGACAGGCGGATCTGCTGCGCCAACAGCATGAACGAACGGGTCATAACAGCCTCCGGAATAGTCAGGATACGCTTTCAGCGTAGACGCCGGTAGCGGGATCGGTCCAGCGGCGGAACGGCCGTCGTTGAGGAGACCGCAGGTTTTAACCGGGCGCGGAGCGGCATTCAGAGAGGGTAAACACGGAGCTTTTCCCATGCAAACGCCGCCTCCCCTGGAGGGAGAGGCGGCATCGATAACGCCCGCTCTGCCGCGTGTCAGCCGTGGGAATTAAACCTGTTGCTAAGGCGATCCCAGTGCTCCATCGCCGTTCTTTCATAGGTCAACGGCGTAACGGAGATATAGCCTGCGGATACCGCTGCGGCCTCGCTGTGCTCAGGAAATTCGCTAAGGCCATGCTCCAGACGGATCCAGAAGTAATTTTCGCCGTGGGGGTCGGTGGTGGGGACGACCTGCAGCCCTTTGACTTTTCCCATCCCCTGGCGCGTGGCTTTAATCCCCCGGACCGCTCCGACGGGGACATCAGGGAAATTGACGTTCAGACAACACTCCGTCGGCACTCCCTGACCAATTAACTTTTCCAGCACCGGCAGACAAAAAGCTTCAGCCGGTCCCCAGTTAGCGACAGCCTCAGGCAGCTTATCCTGACTTAGCGCTATGGACGGCACGCCGAGCAGCACGCCCGTAATCGCTCCCCCTACCGTTCCGGAAAGGGTCGTTTCAAAACCGATATTGGGGCCGTTGTTAATCCCGGACAGCAGCAGCTGCGGGGGATGATCTTTCATCAGCTGGCGGACAGCCATCGTGACGCAGTCGGCGGGCGTTCCGTGCACCGCGAACCGATGCTCGCCGCGCTGCTCCACGCGAACAGGCTCTCTCAGACTTACCGAGTTGGCGACCCCGCTCTTATCGGTAGCGGGAGCAATAACCCAGACCTCTTCGGCCAGCTGCTGCGCGACGCTTTCGAGCAGCTTTATGCCCGGTGCCTCGATGCCATCATCATTGACCAGCACGACTCGTTGTAGCAATTTTTTAACCATGTCAATACCTTCCTTGCAGATTACCTGAAGTCACTCCCGGCTGAGGATAGCATTTTCAGGCGACAGAAAAGAAGGCGATCTTCTTTGCGCCCGGTCGTGGGGCAAACCGACTTCGGCCCGCGCGCCCTTCGGGGCCGGGGGAAGAGAATTTACAGGCAAAAAAAAGCCGACTGGTTAAAGTCGGCGTCGTACGAATCAATTGTGCTATGCAGTAATTCAAAAAAGGAAGTAAGACAATATGGAGCGCAACGCCCATCGCTTGACGTTGCATTCACCTGCGGAAATGATATTGCCCTGAATGGGTAGGAGGTTTATTGACTTTGCTCAAATTATGTGGCTTTTTTACCGGCCTCGCCTGCCGGAAAGATCCGATTTTACAACCATTTACTACGATGCAACCATAAAGTAACACCGCCAATCAGAACCACTAACAGTATGCAGAACAGCGAAAAGCCAAACCGCCATTCGCCGCCGGGGATGCCACCAAGATTGACGCCAAACAGCCCCGTCAGAAAGGTACTGGGCAGAAAAACCATCGCCATCAGCGACATCGTGTACGTCCTGCGCGCCAGCGACTCCTGCACCACCTGGGCGATTTCATCCGCCATCACGCCGGTTCGGGCAATGCAGGCATCGATCTCATCCAGCCCCCTGCCCAGCCTGTCGGCAATATCCTGCATCCGCCGCCGCCCGTCGTCGTTCATCCAGGGCAGGCGCTCGCTGGCCAGTCGGGCATAAACGTCGCGCTGAGGGGCCATATAGCGACGCATCACGATAAGCTGCTTTCTCAACAGCGCCAGAAAACCGCGCGGTGGGATCTGCTGATCGAGCAAATTATCTTCAAGATCGATAATTTTATCGTGCAGCTGTTCGATAAATTCGCTGGCGCGATCGGTCAGCGCATCGCATACATCCACCAGCCAGCCCCCGCAGTCGACAGGACCGGTCCCCTCAAGCAGATCGCTGACCACGTCGTCCAGCGCCAGTACCTTACGCTGTCGGGTGGTGACGATCAGCCGGTCATCCATATACAGACGCATCGCCACCAGCCTGTCCGGCCGCTCGTCGCTGCTGCCGTTAATACAGCGCAGCGTAAGCAGGGTCCCCTCGCCGAGGCGGCTGACGCGCGGACGCTGGCTTTCGCCCGCCAGCGCGTCGCGCACGTTGTTGGGCAGCAGGGGCGTGGTCGCCAGCCATTGGGCGCTGTCGGGGTGGGTATAGTTGAGGTGCAGCCAGCAGGGGTGCGCGCTGTCGATAATATCGTTTTCCTGCAGCGGCGTTACGCCGCCACGGCCGTCCAGTCGCCAGGCAAACACGGCGTCATGCACGTTAACATCCGATCCCTTAATGGCCTCCACATCGCCTCCACGTTCAGCCGTCTTTTTGCTTAGTCTAGCCTTCAGCCTTCGTTAAGCAATAGCGCTATTTTCCATTATGCCGCGTCGGTAAAGCGCAACCGCCGTGCCTTATGCCCGCGCCCGGCGCGTTCTCCGTTCGCCTGCGTGAATGGCCGGATCGCGCGCGGGCGGTATTTCCCATCGGCAGAACGGCGAGCGCCGCTCAGAGACCGGCCGCGTCGCGTTCGTCAAAAACCTGTTGGGCAAGGTGCAGGGTGGCGTTTGCCGCCGGTAGCCCACAGTAGAGCGCCGAGTGCATAATCAGCTCCTTCAGCGCCTCCCGCGTTACCCCGTTGTTAAATGCGGCGTTAAGATGCATCTTCAGCTCCGCTTCCCGGTTCAGGGCGATCAGCATGGCGATGGTGATCATGCTGCGGCTCTGGCGATCCAGCCCGGGCCGGCTCCAGATATCTCCCCAGGCGTAGCGGGTAATAAAGTGCTGAAACTCCTCGTTCAGCGGCGTCAGGTGCCGGAGCGTGCGATCGACGTGGGCGTCGCCGAGCACGGCGCGACGCACTTCCATCCCCTGCTGATAACGTTCTTCATCCTGCATACTGTTCCTCCAGAAAATATAGCAGCGCGCGGTTGACGCTCTCCGGCACCTCAATAGACGAGAGGTGCGACGCCGGGACGACAGCCAGCTGCGCGCCGACAATGCGCTGCTGTATGAGCTGCGCGTCGGCAAGGGTGGTAACGGGATCGTACTGCCCGGCGATCAGCAGCACGGGGAGCGTAATTGCCGCGATGGCCTCGCGCATGTCGGCTTTCGCCAGCGCCTCGCAGCAGGCGGCATAGCCTCCGGCAGAAGACTCCGCCAGCCGTTGGCACAGCCCGGAAACGATCTGCGGCGACGCCTGGCGGAAAGCCGGGGTGAACCAGCGTTCGGGGGCGCTGGCGGCGATGGCGCTCAGCCCCTCCTCTCTGACCGTCCGGGCGCGCTGACGCCAGCCCTTTTCATCACCGATCCGGGCGGCGCTGTTAATGACCGTCGCGCTGAGCAGCCGCTGCGGCCGGTAGCGCGCCAGCCACAGTCCGGTCAGCCCACCCATCGAAATACCGCAGAAGTGCGCCCGGGCGATCTGCAGATGATCCAGCAGGTCGATAACGTCCAGCCCCAGCTGCGCCAGATCGACGTTTCCCGCCGCGCGCGTGCCGCCGTGTCCGCGGGTATCATAACGCACCACCCGGTAGCGGGCGGTCAGCGCCGGCATCTGCGGTTGCCACATCTCCAGGGTAGTGCCGAGCGAATTGGACAGGATCACCACGGGAGCATGTTCCGGTCCGTCAATCTGATAATTCACCATCACTGCTGCTCCTTATAATGCGACAGCACCCGCTCAACGAACTGCGCCGCGCTGCCCGTCGCTTCCGCGGGATCAAGGAGACGTACGATCTGCGCTTCACTGAGATGGGCGGTGACGCGGGCGTCATGCATTAACAGCGAACCCAGCGGGCAGCCGCGTTCGATGGCCTGCCGGCAGAGGGCCTCCATCAGGTGGTGGGCCTCCTGCTTACCGGTGAATTCCGCCAGGGCCAGGGTGACCGACTCCGCCATCAGCAGGCCGTGGGTGATAGCGAGGTTGGCGCGCATTTTATCGGTGAAGACCTGCATATTCAGCGCCAGCTGCGTCGTCTGTGCCAGGGCGTTGCCCACCAGCATGGCGATCTCTGGCAGTACCTCCCATTCGGCCTGCCAGCCGCCGAGGGCGCGCTCGTGCTGCTGTACCTGGCAGGCGTAGAGCGTCGCCATCAGCCCGGGCGTGCGCTGCATGGCGGTTAACACCACGGCGCAGCCGATCGGATTGCGCTTGTGCGGCATTGCGGATGAGCCACCGCGGCCCGGCGTCGGCGGCTCGCCGACCTCCCCCACCTCGGTCTGCATCAGCAGGGCGAAGTCATTAGCGAATTTAGCCAGCGTACCGCCCAGCCCGGCATACCAGGTCCCTACCTCCAGCAGGCGATCGCGCTGGCTGTGCCAGGGCGTATCGGGCAGCCCCAGCGCCAGATTTTGCGCCAGCCGTCCGGCGACCGGTAGCGCCGCCTCTTTCAGTGAAGCCAGGGTGCCGGAGGCACCGCCCAGCTGGAGCACCAGCACGCGCGGCCGAAGCTGCCGCAGCCGCTCCTGCCAGCGCAACAGAGCGTCCAGCGTACCGGCCAGCTTCAGCCCCCAGGTAACCGGGAGCGCCTGCTGCATCCAGGTACGCCCCGGCATGACCGTCCCCTTGTGGCGCGCCGCCTGTCCGGCGACGGCCTCGATTAGCCCGGAAAGAAGCTGCTGCGTGACGTCAAGCGCATCGCGCAGCTGCAGCACCAGACCGGTGTCGATAGCGTCCTGGCTGGTCGCTCCCCAGTGCACGTAGCGGGCGGCTTCGGCGTCGGTTTCTTTCACCCGCGCCGTCAGCTGCTTGATCAGCGGAATAGCCAGGTTTCCGGCGGCGCAGGCCGCCTCCCCCAGCGCCGCCATATCGATAAACGCCGCGCGGCAGGTTCGGGCGATGGGCGCGGCGGCGCTCTGCGGTATTACCCCGCATTCGGCCTGCGCCTGCGCAAGGGCAGCCTCAAAGTCGAGCATCCCCTGCACCCGTCGATCGTCAGAAAATATCGCCGTCAGCGCGCTGCCGCGCATTAACGGAGTCAATAGGGTCATTGACGCTCCTTATACTCGCTCAATAATCAGGGCGATCCCCTGCCCGACGCCGATGCACATGGTGCACAGCGCATAGCGTCCGCCGGTGCGGCGCAGCTGATAAGCGGCAGTCATCGCCAGGCGTCCGCCGGACGCGCCCAGCGGATGCCCCAGCGCGATAGCGCCGCCGTTCGGATTGACCTGCGGCGCGTCGTCCGCCAGCCCCAGGTCGCGCATCACGGCCAGCCCCTGGGCGGCGAAGGCTTCGTTCAGTTCAATCACATCCATCTGCCCTAACGTCAGGCCGGTCTGTGCCAGCACCTTACGCACCGCAGGCGCAGGGCCGAATCCCATAATTCGCGGAGCCACCCCCGCCGCGGCGACGCCGACAATCCGCGCCAGCGGCTGCAGATCGTGCTGGGACGCCGCCCGTTCGCTGGCAATCAGCAGCGCGCAGGCGCCGTCGTTAACGCCGGAGGCGTTGCCGGCGGTGACCGTGCCGTCGGGGCGCGCCACGCCCTTCAGCCGCGCCAGCGCCTCCAGCGACGTGGCGCGGGGATGTTCATCCCGGCTGAACAGCAGCGGCTCGCCCTTGCGCTGCGCCACCAGCACCGGAATCAGCTCGTCGGCAAACAGCCCCTGCTCCTGGGCCGCCGCCGTGCGCTGCTGGCTGCGCAGGGCGAAAGCGTCCTGGTCAGCGCGGCTGATACCAAACTCCTGAGCCACGTTCTCCGCGGTTTCCGGCATGGAGTCCACCCCGTAAAGGGCCTTCATTTGTGGATTGATAAAGCGCCAGCCGATGGTGGTGTCTTCCATTTTCATACTGCGGCTCCAGGCGCTTTCCGCCTTGCCCATCACAAACGGCGCTCGCGACATACTCTCCACGCCGCCGGCGATGGTCAGGCTGGCCTCCCCGCTTTTAATAGCCCGCGCCGCCACGCCGATGGCGTCAAGGCTGGAGCCGCAGAGACGATTTACGGTGCTGCCCGGCACGCTTTCCGGCAGCCCGGCGAGCAGCAGGGCCATCCGCGCCACGTTGCGGTTATCTTCGCCCGCCTGGTTCGCACAGCCGTAGATCACATCGTCGATCAGCGCCGGATCGAGGCCAGGGTTGCGCGCCAGCAGCGCTTTTAGCGGCTCGGCGGCCAGATCGTCCGCGCGGACGCTGGCCAGCGTACCGCCAAAACGGCCAAACGGCGTGCGCACCGCATCACAGATAAATGCCTGATTCATCATAGTTCCTTACGCGCTTTTCGCCAGCTGTTGAAAACTGAGGGGGACCGGCGTCAGGCGCTGCAGCGCTTCAAACGGCAGGCCGTTGAAGATTTCGCGCACCACCGGACCAGCGAGGGTAATATCAATGACCGCAAGATCGGTGTAGATCCGGCTTACGCAGCCGACGCCGGTGAGCGGATAGCTGCACTGTTCAACCAGTTTGCACTGTCCGTCGCGGGTCAGATGTTCCATCATCACGAACACCTGGCGCGCGCCGATGGCCAGATCCATCGCCCCGCCCACGGCCGGGATGGCGTCCGGCGCGCCGGTGCTCCAGTTAGCCAGATCGCCGCTGGCGGACACCTGATAGGCCCCCAGCACGCAGATGTCCAGATGCCCGCCGCGCATCATGGCGAACGAGTCGCCGTGGTGGAAAAAACAGCCGCCCGGCAGCAGGGTGACGAACTCTTTACCCGCGTTGATAAGCTCCGGATCTTCTTCGCCCGGTGCGGGTTTGGGTCCCATGCCCAGCAGGCCGTTTTCGCTGTGCAGAAAAATTTCTTTATCCGCCGGCAGATAGTTGGCAATCCGCGTGGGCAGGCCGATCCCCAGGTTAACGTACGCCCCTTCCGGGATATCTAAGGCCACGCGGCTGGCCATCTCATCGCGCGATAGTCGTTGCATTGCTCTCTCCTCAGGCACTCAGGGCGGTTTGATGCAGGTTTTGCAGGGAAAACAGGCGCTGAACGAAGATGCCCGGCGTCACGATATGCTCCGGGTCCAGCTCTCCCGGCGCGACCAGTTGGCTCACTTCCACCACCGTGGTTTTGGCCGCCGTCGCCATAATGGGGCCAAAATTTCGCGCGGCCTTGCGGTAGACAAGGTTTCCCCAGCGATCTCCCCGGTGTGCTTTAATCAGCGCAAAGTCAGCCTTAATTGGATACTCCAGCACATAATCGCGCCCGTCGATCTTGCGGGTCTCTTTGCCTTCCGCCAGCGGCGTGCCAAAGCCGGTGGGCGTGAAAACGGCCCCCAGTCCGGCCCCCGCCGCCTGAATGCGGGCGGCCAGGTTTCCCTGCGGCACCAGCTCCAGCGCCACCTCTCCCCGGCGGTACAGTTCGTCAAAAATCTGCGAATCCGCCTGGCGGGGAAACGAGCAGATCATTTTGCGCACCCGCTTTGCCTTCAGCAGCGCCGCCAGCCCCACTTCGCCGTTGCCGGCGTTATTATTGATAATGGTGAGATCTCTGGCACCCTGCGCAATCAGGGCATCAATCAGAAAGGTGGGTTGCCCCGCCGTGCCAAAGCCGCCAATCATGATGGTGGCACCATCCGGGATCCCGGCGATGGCCTCTTCCAGCGAAGAGACGCTTTTATCGATCATCAGGCTGCTCCTTATTGTGCGCTGTTCGCACAGTTATGCGTTGTTCGCACAAAATGTGACTGACTTAACGAAGCCGATCAAGGGCGATAATCGAAATGTGGTGCGATTATCGAACATCATTTATATTTGTCCGCAGAATGTGATCTATGGCGAATTACGGGAGGGAATGGTGGAAAAACATCCGGAAGAGAGGCTGAGCAGCGACGCCGATCCGTTCAGGGGCGATCCTAACTTTATGGCCTCGCTGGCGCGCGGGCTGGAAGTGATTCAGGCGTTCACGCCCCAGCGGCGGATGCTGTCAATATCCCAGATAAGCCAGAAAACAGGTATTCCGCGCGCGGCGGTGCGCCGTTGCCTTTATACCCTGGGCAAGCTGGGCTTTGTCTATGCCGCAGACGGCAAGCATTTTGAGCTGCGCCCGCGCATTCTGGCGCTGGGCCATGCTTACCTGGCCTCAACGCCGCTGGCGCGCGCGACCCAGCCCGTACTTAAGCACCTGAGCGAAATGCTCGATGAGTCCTGCTCCATCGCGACGCTCGATGGCGATGATATTCTTTATATCGCCAGGGTCTCCAGCTCGCGCATTATGACCATCGATCTGGATATCGGCAGCCGTCTGCCGGCGTGGTCAACCTCAATGGGCCGCGTGCTGTTGAGCCACCTTCCGGAAGAGAAGCTGAACGACCTGCTGGGCCGGATCACCATGATTCGCTATACCTCCAGGACGGTGGAATCGGTGCCGGCTCTGCGCGCGGAGCTGAAGAAGGTGCGCCAGCAGGGATATGCCCTCAACGATCAGGAGCTGGAGATGGGACTGCGCTCCATTGCCGTTCCGCTGATGAACGAACAGGGCCAGGTGCACGCGGCGCTGAACGTCGGGGTGCACGCCGGGCAGGTTTCCGCCGCGGAGCTGCGTGAGCGGGTACTGCCCGAGCTGCAAAAAGCGGCGCGGGAGCTGGCTTTGCTGCTGGACTAGCGGCTGCGCTTAGCGTGCCGTTCCCAGTTCTCCTGCTTAGCCTGAGCCGTCTTGCGCAGCGCAACATAGCACGCCCCGCTGCCGCCGTGGTGCGGCAGCGCTGTACAGTAGGCCTGTACATCGTCAAATTCGCACAGCCAGCGGGCCAGATAGCTGCGCACGATATTGGCATGAGAGCGATCTTCCCGCCCTTTCCCGTGAATAATTAGCACGTTGCGTAAGCCATCGTGAAGCGCCTGCTGTATAAAGCTGAACACCATTTTACGGCACGCTTCCACCGGCTGACGCAGCAGGTTAAGGCTCGCCTGCTGGCCGTACTTCCCGGTGCGCAGCTTATCCAGTACGCCGTGCTGCAGCCCTTCACGGCGGAAGTCCAGCGGCTTATTCCGTGGAATAATGTCGAGAAAACCGGTGGTGAGGAAATTATCAAGCTGAAGCATATCGATTTGCTGCCGGGTTCGCGGCTTGCGTACCGGATGCCAGCGTACGTCGGCGCAGCGTTTCAGGGGCCGGACATCTTCCATGGCGTCAAGAAACAGCATTTTGTCGTCAAGGTTCATGGTCTAATCCTCCCGCTTTTTAGATCGGCCATCATAACCGTACGCGATAGTGGCGACAACGATTTCAGCGCGCTACCCCGCCCGGTTTTCCGGGCCGGGGATTCTTTCGATTATCATTGTATAGCCTAAATTATTCACGTTGCAGGGCGACGGCTTTTTCTGCCGCTCAGGAGGTATAGCTGAGCGAGCCAACAGCATGTTATTCTGCCGCCAGTTTGAACTTTTTCCTTCGCTTTGAGAGAGAACGGATGCTGACCCTACTTGAAGATAAAATTGCTACTCCGCTTGGCCCGCTGTGGGTGATTTGTGATGAACAGTTCCGCCTGCGCGCGGTGGAGTGGGAAGAGTACGATGTTCGCATGGTTCAGCTACTGGATATTCACTATCGCGCTGAAGGCTATCAGCGCATAGCGGCCCGTAATCCGGGCGGCCTGTCCGATAAGCTTAATGACTATTTCGCTGGCGACCTCGCCGTGATTGATTCCCTCCCCACCGCCACGGGCGGTACGCCGTTTCAGCGTGAAGTCTGGCAGACGCTGCGCACGATCCCCTGCGGCCAGGTGATGCACTATGGGCAGCTTGCCGAGCGGCTGGGACGCGCCGGTGCGGCGCGAGCCGTTGGCGCGGCGAATGGTTCGAATCCGATTAGCATTGTGGTCCCCTGCCATCGCGTTATCGGCCGCAACGGTACGATGACCGGATACGCCGGAGGGGTGCAGCGAAAAGAGTGGCTCTTACGCCATGAAGGGTATCTTCTGCTCTGATTGCCCAGGCAAAACGTGCCCTGATCGATGCCTGAGCAGGCGATCTTCTCCATTTAAAAGCTTTATTTTCAAATGGATAAAAGATCCCCAAAAATTCAAGTCAGAATTATCTGTTATTCACGAAAGCGTGGGCTTACGTGCCCACCAAAAAGATGTTAAAATTGACGGAAATCAATTACGGCTTGAGCAGACCTATGATCCCGGAAAAGCGAATTATACGGCGCATTCAGTCTGGCGGTTGTGCTATCCATTGCCAGGATTGCAGCATCAGTCAGCTTTGCATCCCGTTCACACTTAACGAGCATGAGCTTGACCAGCTTGATAATATCATTGAGCGTAAGAAGCCTATCCAGAAGGGGCAGACGCTGTTTAAAGCCGGAGACGAGCTGAAATCGCTCTATGCCATCCGCTCCGGTACGATTAAAAGTTATACCATCACCGAGCAGGGTGATGAGCAGATCACCGGTTTCCATCTGGCGGGCGATCTGGTCGGCTTTGACGCCATTGGCAGCGGCCTTCATCCGAGCTTCGCCCAGGCGCTGGAAACGTCGATGGTGTGTGAAATCCCCTTCGAAACCCTGGACGATCTGTCGGGTAAAATGCCCAACCTGCGCCAGCAAATGATGCGCCTGATGAGCGGCGAAATCAAAGGCGACCAGGATATGATTCTGCTGCTTTCGAAGAAAAATGCAGAAGAACGTCTGGCGGCGTTTATTTATAATCTCTCCCGCCGTTTCGCCCAGCGCGGCTTCTCTCCCCGGGAGTTCCGCCTCACGATGACCCGTGGCGATATCGGCAACTATCTTGGCCTGACGGTCGAGACCATCAGCCGCCTGCTGGGCCGCTTTCAGAAAAGCGGTATGCTGGCCGTAAAAGGCAAGTACATCACCATTGAAAATAGTGATGCGCTGGCCCTGCTGGCGGGACATACGCAAAGCGTTGCGTAAACTTTCCGCAAAAGCTTCTGTTGCCCTTCTGTCAGATCATTAAATTTTCCTGATTTGTTGATCTGACAGAAGTTTCTCCTCTGTTTCAATTTAGGGTAATGGGTTACTCTTTACTTACAAACTGCGACGACAGTTGTAAGGAGACCCTGTATGGCTATGTATCAAAATATGCTGGTGGTTATCGATCCAAATCAGGACGATCAGCCGGCATTACGGCGTGCGGTTTATTTGCATCAGCGGATTGGCGGATCCATTAAAGCCTTTTTACCCATCTATGATTTTTCCTATGAGATGACCACCCTGCTGTCGCCTGATGAACGTACGGCAATGCGTCAGGGCGTTATCAGCCAGCGCACCGCATGGATACGCGAGCAGGCGAAATATTATATTCAGGCAGGCGTTCCGATTGAGATCAAGGTGGTGTGGCATAACCGCCCCTTTGAGGCGATTATTCAGGAGGTTATGAGCGCCAACCATGACCTGGTGCTCAAGATGGCGCACCAGCATGACCGGCTGGAAGCGGTGATCTTTACCCCAACCGACTGGCATCTGTTACGCAAATGCCCCAGTCCGGTATGGATGGTTAAAGACCAGCCCTGGCCGGAAGGCGGCAAAGCGCTGGTCGCCGTCAACCTGGCCAGCGAAGAGCCTTACCATAACGCCCTCAACGAAAAGCTGGTGAAGGAAACTCTGCTGCTGGCCGATAAGGTGAACCATACCGAGGTGCATCTGGTTGGTGCCTTCCCCGTTACGCCGATCAATATCGCTATTGAGCTACCGGACTTCGATCCCAGCGTGTATAACGATGCGATACGCGGCCAGCACCTGCTGGCGATGAAGTCGCTGCGCCAGCAGTTCAGCATTGACGAGAAGTTTACTCACGTGGAAAAAGGGCTGCCTGAAGAGGTTATTCCGGATCTGGCCGAGCATTTACAGGCGGGCATCGTGGTGCTGGGCACCATCGGGCGCACCGGCATCTCGGCGGCCTTCCTCGGCAATACGGCGGAACAGGTTATCGATCACCTGCGCTGCGATCTGCTGGTGATTAAACCGGACGCCTTTCAGACGCCGGTTGAGCTGGACGACAACGAAGACGATTAGCCCCATCGCACAGCGTTATAAGGCCCGTTCATCGGGCCTTTGAGATTGCTGACAATCCCACGAAAAAGTGCATCAGAACCGGTTTTCCCCTCTCCCTTACTTAACGCGGATCGGCACCGCCAAGGAAATAAATTCCCGTCGGGATCGCCAAAAGCAGGGTAAAAACCAGGCTGTAAACCATAATCATCGATGACTGAATGATATACATTGAGGTCGTCCAGTCGGACAGCGGAATATTGTATTGCTCAATGACTCCGCCGATCGTTGCCCGCGCTACCACCGATGCCGCAACGATAAATACGCCCAGCAGGCACAGTAAAAACTTTTTGCCCTTTGCCGTTTTCAGCTTACTCGCAATCATGCTCGTGTCCTTTGCAGATGAATTATTCGCTACATTGTTGCAACAATAGCATGACGTTTTTTTATTGTCTGCCCGATGAAGATGCCCCGACATCCTTTTTCACTGCAGGGACGCTGATGCCGCTGATTTCCTGACGGGTTTTATACATCGCGTTCTGGTCAGCAAAACCATATTTTCGACCCGGCTACTCCCCCTCTGTCTGCGGCNAAGTTTCTCAGCGCCAGCAGCGCCAGCGGTCCTTCTCCCGCCTCCGTGCGCAGCGTGTAGTTCAGCTGCCGCCCGTCCTGCGCTTTCCAGCTCACCCGCCAGCTGCTCCCCGTTCCCGCCCACGCCTCCACCGACGCCTTATCAAGCAGCCTTATCAGCCCCCAGGCTCCACTCATCTCCGCGTACTGCCGCGTGTCCCGGCCTCCGTGCTTATCCAGCTCAGGGACGCCCCCGG
>NZ_WMJZ01000036.1 GCF_009711095.1 Intestinirhabdus alba | reverse complement strand
CTGAAGTCGTTCACCCCGCTGACCGCGCCGGTCAGGCGGGAGGCGTTAAGCAGCGACAGAGTGACGCTGGCGTCGGCGGCGGCCTTGATATCGCCCGTCGCGATGGTTTTATCCAGATCCAGCTGGATATCGGAGCCGGAGTAGGCGGTAAGCAGCCGCCCCTTAGCCGTGACGGTGGAGTTCTGCAGCAGTATTTTACTGAAGCCGTGGCCGTAAATGGCGTTCCCCTGGCTGTTCACCAGGGTGCTGTCCCTCACGGTCAGCTTGTTGCGCAGCAGGGCGCTGCCGTCGCGCAGGTAGAAGATATCGCTGTTCAGGCCGCTGCTGTTGACGGTGACATTGGTGGCCTCCAGGGAGGCCCCTTCCCAGACGCCCATCGCGGCCGAATACTCGCCCGAGTTGGCGATCGTCATATCCTTCAGTATCGCTTTGCTCATTTGCCCGTTGCGCACCAGCACGCCGTGGGAGTCCTTGCCGGAGGTGGTGATTTCCCCGCCGGTCATTGTTACCACCGATGGCGACGCGCTGCTATTCCCGCCGGCAATATGAACCCCATACGCCTTTTCGCCGTGGGTGATCAGAACCGAATCGTCTATCTTCGCGCTGGCCCCCGCCGTGACTGAAATAGCATGGGAGGTATCGCCTTTCGTTTCGACATTGGTGCGGGTAAGCTGCGCGGTGCCGCATGTGCCGGTACAGTTAGTGGTATTTAACAGCCATATGCCCTGGCTATAAACCACAGAGGCCGCCGGGGCTTCCAGCCTGATGTCGACGTCAGTCAGATTTACGGTGGAGGCGTTGGCATATATTCCGATGGTGCCGCCGACCTCTGTATCGGTCAGGGTAAGCGTACTTCCCTGAGTAGCCTCAACGGCCCGATCCAGCATCGAGCTAATCTTCAGATCGTTACCGGTAAATTCACTGGCGATAATTTCAAGCGCTTTCCCGGCGCTCTCTATCGTCCCGTGCTGAAAATCGATGTTACTCTTTTTGGTCAGGGAGAAACCTGCGCCCCCGCGGCCATTACTATCGATATGTTTATTAAAAATATGGGTGTTATCCAGCGTCAGCGTGGAGCCAACGCTTGCCATACCGGTAAAAATGGAGGAGTGGTTAAACGTGCTGTTATTGATCTTACCGTTTGTTTCAGCAAAATACCCCTCACCGTTGGTGGTAAGGTTATCAATATCTACCGTTACGCCATCGGCGGTCACCAGCCCATAGCCATAAATCCCATTCAGGAAATTAATCGTACTATCTTTAATATTCAGGAAACCATTTTGAGCGGCGCTGACAATATTGGTGCTCATAGCGTTATTGATGTCGACGCCATACAGATTCAGCGTCCCGCCGGAGCTGCGCAGAACAGCGCTGTTAATGGTCGCTTTATTCAACGTGACTGTGGCACCATTCTCGACAAAAACCGATTTATTATCGTTAGTCTCATCAGTGGTGGTGATGGTAATGTCTCTGGCGTTAATCTCTTTCCCAGTGCCGCTGGCAAATATAACGGCATCAGCCCATTTGTTATATGCGGCATCATAGGTGCCGCCGTTGATCTCCACCTTCGAATCGTGATTATCATCAGCCACAAAGAGCGGTGCCGCCGCGGTTGTAAAGGGGTAGCTGGTAACCAGCAGAGTGCTGACAAGGCCTGCCAGATAACGTTTTTTAAACCTGACGCACTCCTCTCCGGGCCTTGTAGTTTTTTCTGACTCAGACATATAACAACTCCATTTGCTCATGTTTCAAATACAACAAATCCCTGAAAAGAACTTCATAAATTCATTTCAATGATATATACGCTAACGGCTTCAGATGGCTGAAAAGCGGTGATTAAACGTTCAATGTGCTTAATGTTCGTCAGTATTCAGGTAAATAACCCCACCTACGGTCCTGTAGTCTTAAACATGACAAATATATAAAAGCAGCGCATAACTTATTATCAAATAAATAAAGTACATTGCCTATCCCTTTCACCTAAAATCAGACGATTCTAGTTGGCAAAAGCAAATAAAAGTTATGCAGATTTAAGAAAAAGACAGGGATAGCACCAGCCGCCGCGTTGAGTCTCGTTTAAGGAGAGGCTCAAACATCCGATAAATGCGATCGGCGGCAAATACTCCATCCTGATTCGGAAAACAGGGGGTTACAAGAGAACGTTCCATCTAAGAATTCCTTCATATTCCATTTACGAAGTTAAGGCTATCAATATAACGGGTAAGCAGAATTTTCTGAACCCCTCCCTGCGTTTTAATACACCAAAATCCCAGTTTAATGATCAAGATCAATAAATCATAAAAAAATAAGGCATTCAAGGTCTATTATTAACCATTACCGGGCGTTAATTTTACTTAAACAACCAAAAACACTCAAAAAGACACATAAATGCAACAATAGTAAACAATAAGAATCTTCTGCCTTCCGGCAATCATTGAAGCTTATTCTAAATAAGGAGAATAAACGCCAGAAAGTAGCAGATCGAAAAAAAACCGGATCAAAAAGCAGCGTCGACAGCATACCGGGGTTGGCAGGAGCAGGTAAAACCATTTACCAGAGCATATATAAGATAAATTCCCCTTTACGGAACGTTTAATCAGAATCTTCCTTCCGGATAAAGAGAGATAAATTTAATAAGGGAAGAGATAAACCAACGATTTATCAAAAAAAACAATGAGATCTTATTTAAATATTTCCGTCATCTTTCTGGCAGAGTTTGCGTCAGACAAATGACGCACCGCCCCTGGCTCTTGCTGGTCACGGCGACGCTCAGGCAATTCCCGGCCGATTTATCACGCGGTATACCTCAGTGGATAAATAAGAGATATCTCTTCCCTGGAGCCACCTACGGCGGGAACATCTCATTACTGGCAAATTTGCCGCTCGCCTGCGGTGTGATTTGACCTTATGGTCTCCTTCTTTTACGGCTGTTGATAATGCTTTACGCCTTGTCACAGGGTCAGAATAAAACAGGGTAGAGGGCGCTGGAGGAGAGAAAGAGACAGGGAAAACAGAGACGCATCGATGCCCTGAACGACAAGATAAGCGTCAGCCGCGTTTGTACAGAGCGTACGCTGCCGCCAAAAAGGGCTTTGAAAAATGCTTCCCGCAGCCGGTACGTCAGTAAATAACTCCGTCCGGAAAAATTTTTGCCGCCTGAACAGCGGCGGAGTATCCATAAACAGGAAGTCTGAGCACATCGCCGGAACCGTTCCGGCATCCGGGAAACGGCCCGATGCGGTCATTCCCCGCGAGCCGGCGTAGCCGGGAAGGGATAATATGTCCCCCGCCGCTATCTCGCCGCGGGAGACAAGGTGTTTACGCCTCGGTTTTCGGCTGGGCCGGCGCTTCAGTCTGTGGCTGGGCCTGCTCCCGGGCCTCTTCCTGATTAAGCCAGTCCGTCAGAAAATGCTGGGCGTTCCCCTCAGAAGAGAGGTCTTCGCTATAGGAAATCGCGTAAGCCGTAGGCTCGCCGGGCAGGTAAACTTCACCAAAGCTGTAGCGTTCCATGACCAGCACGACATACTTTTTCCCCTCCAGCATGATGCTGTACTTACGCCGTTCGCCCTTACTTTCCACGTCCATAAGCTGAATTTTTTTATTCCACGGGTGGTCCACATCGGTAATCTGCACCAGGGCTTTTTTATCGCTCAGGGGACCATAGCGCAGCGTCCAGACCTTAATCCCTTCCGTTCCATACCAGGCTTTAACCTTCTCAGCAACCTCAGGCCTTGCCGCTGGCTGCGCCGCGGCTATCGGGGTAAAAACGCTCAACGTGGTCGCCAGCAAAATCAGCGAAATCAATTTCTTCAACATACTATCTCCTTATAAAAGTTCGCAGAGAGTATATGCCATCAGGCAGATGAAAGGTCAGAAAACAATTTGCAACGCGGGGGGTTCGAATTCGGACCGCCGCAGAATAGGGCGTGCTTTGCGGATGGCGGCGTAGCCCGGGAGGGCTGGCGTTCTCTGTATAAGGAAGAGGTCCGCTCTGCTCAGATGGACAAAGAACGGCGGCGCGGGCGTTAAGACAGGGCGCTCAACCTCCCCCGCCGCCGTTTTTCACAAGCTTACCGTGAAGAGCCACGGCTCAGACGATGCCCGACCCGCAGGCCAGGCACCGCTTTTAACGCCGTTTTACTTTAACCAGCAGACGCAGAGCGAAGACGGCCAGCAGCAGACCACCGACGCCAAAGATAATGTCGCCCGGTACGCGCAGCCAGACCAGGGTTTCCACTACGGATGAGTGCACCACCTCTGCAGAACGGGCGAACCACAGCCCTTTATCCACGCTGGCCCACGCCTGGTAAATACCCACCGGCACCAGGGTCACAAAGACCATCCACGCCAGGCCAATGTTCATCAGCCAGAAGGCCCATTTCAGCAGGCCGTCGATCCAGACGTGATCCTCCATCAGGCCGCGCAGACAGAACAGCATCAGGCCAATCCCCAGCAGCCCGTACACGCCAAACAGCGCCGCGTGGCCGTGTGCCGCCGTCAGGTTCAGGCCCTGAACATAGTAGAGGGAAATTGGCGGGTTAATGGCAAAGCCCAGCAGGCCAGCCCCGACCATGTTCCAGAAGGCGACGGAGACGAAGAAGACGATCATCCAGCGGTAGCGCTGTATCCACGGTGCTTTATTCAGCAGGCGATAGTTATGGGCGGCTTCAATACCCACGATGGACAGCGGAACCACTTCCAGCGCGGAGAAGATAGCGCCCCAGGCAATCACCGAGATCGGTGCGCCGGTAAAGTACAGGTGGTGCAGCGTGCCGAGGATACCGCCGAACAGGAAGATAATCGTGGAAAACAGCGTCGCTTTATCGGCCACGGCCGGGCGGATCAGCCCCAGGCGGCAGAAGATAAGCGCGATAACCGCGGTAGCGAACACCTCAAAGAAACCTTCCACCCACAGGTGCACCAGCCACCAGCGCCAGTATTCAATAATGGCGTAGTGCGCGCGGTAGCCCCACATCAGGGAGCTGGCGTAAAACAGGCCAATACAGACGGCGGCGAGGAACATCAGGGTGATCAGGCCACGGTTCTCGGAAGGACGAGAAATCGCCGGCCAGAGCGCGCGGCCCACCAGCAGCAGCCAGATAATCAGGCCGGCAAACAGCAGCCACTGCCACATGCGGCCCATGTTGGTGAATTCCAGACCCTGAGAACCAATATAGAAGTTCTGCTCCGCGTCGAAATACCCCATAGTGCTCATCCAGCCGAACGCCAGCGAACCCACCACCAGCACCAGCAGCGCAACAAACAGAATGTTGACGCCGGCGCGCTGGAAGCGCGGCTCATGACCGGAGATCAGCGGCGCAATATAGAGACCGGTAGCCAGCCAGGCGGTGGCGATCCACAGCACCGACAGCTGGGTATGCCAGCTGCGCAGCACCGTATACGGCAGAATGCGCGACAGCGGAATACCGAAGAAGTCCTGGCCCTCCACCGCATAGTGCGCGGTCAGCGAGCCGAGCAGGATCTGCACCAGGAATAGCGCGATAACCACGTAGAAATACTTGGTGGTCGCCCGCATGGACGGGGTCAGCCTGACGTTAAACAGCGGGTCCGTCTGGGGAGAGGTTTTAACCGTTTCCTCTTCATCGCGCATGTGATACCACACCAGCGCGCCGATGCCGGCCAGCAGCAGGATCACGCTGGCGATAGACCAGATGCCCAGGCTGGCGCTCGGGGTATTGCCCACCAGCGGCTCATGGGGCCAGTTGCTGGTGTAAGTAATGTTGTCACCCGGACGATCGGTCGTCGCGGCCCAGGCGCTCCAGAAGAAAAAGGCGCTCAGGTCGGCACGATCGGCGGCGGAAGAGAGCGTATTCTCTTTCATCGCATAGTCGACGCGCAGCTGATGGAACGCCGGCGCGTCGCTGAACAGCCCTTCATAGTGGGCGGAGAGCTGGCGAATCGCCTGCGCGCGCTGGGGCGTAATCACGATCACATTACGCTCTGCGTCCCAGGTGTTGCGGCGCATTTCCTGCTTCATCAGCTCACCGGCAACCACCTGCTGCTCGGCCGGCAGCGCGTCAAACGCTCCGTGGAATTTCTCCTGAGCGATGATGTCGCGCAGCGCCAGCGCTTCGCGGTGCAGCCAGTCAGCGGACCAGTCGGGCGCGACGTAGCTGCCGTGTCCCCATACGGAGCCAAGCTGCTGGCCGCCGGCGGCGAACCAGGCCTGCTGGCCGTCTTGAATTTGTTTTCCGGTATAGACGGTAGCGCCATCGGTAGTCACGACACGTTCAGGGATCGGTGGAGCCTGCTGGTAAATTTCACCACCAAGCCATAGAAGTACGCCAAACGAAAAGAGACAGATGACCAGCAGCGTCACCCACAGGCGTTTCGAGTAATTCATAAGAAATACTTTCCTTTTGAAACTTTACAAAGGCATCTTTCACGAGAAGTGAGAAAGCTCGTTCTTTACATTCATTTACACACAATGAAAGTGGCATAAAAAATACCACTTTTTCAAATAATTCATACAGGTTATTTCACTTAGAAATAAATTGACCAGAAAGATGATTTATGCTTCGAAAATCCGAAACCCAGGCGTGGCGCGCGATTTCAGCCCTGCCAGGGCCGAACGCGCCCCGACAGGCTGATTTGATGCATCGTGCGATCTTTATCGTTTCGTGGTTTACTGGCGAATTATTCGCCAGCCTATTGAAGTTATTACGTTCATTGCTTACGCCCGACCGGCGTTCGCGGCCGCCGCCGGGCATCGGGTTGAGACAATCACATAAAGAAATTTACCGCCTGCCCCAGCGTCGCGCCGACGCCCCACAGCAGCGGCACGCCGACGGCTATCCAGCACAGGGTCAGCAGCACCGGCGCGGGTTCTGGCTCCCACGTCAGCTGCGCCGATTTATTAATGGTGTACAACCCCTTCGCCTGCTGCTGCTGCTCGGCGGTCATAACATATTTCTCCGGAACCGGGCGCACCAGCTGGTTACAGATAAAGCCCACCACCAGCAGGCCGGTAAGCGCCAGCAGCGTGATATCGTACACCCGCTCCGGGGAGATCCCCTGCGCCAGCTGATACTCGCGCAGATAATTGACCAGCACCGGCCCGCTGATGCCCGCGGCCGACCAGGCCGTCAGAAGGCGGCCGTGGATGGCCCCCACCATTTGCGAGCCAAAGACGTCGGCAAGATAGGCCGGGATGGTGGCGAAGCCGCCGCCGTACATAGAGATAATCACGCACAGCGCGCAGACGAACAGGGCCACGTAGCCGGCGTGGTTGGTCAGCGGCAGGGTGCCGTACAGCAGGATCCCCAGCAGGAAGATCAGCGCGAAGGTCGCTTTTCTGCCGAACAGATCCGATACCGAGGCCCAGAAAAAGCGGCCCAGGATATTAAACAAGCTCAGCAGTCCGGTAAAGCCCGCGGCCATGGTGGCAATGCGCTTCAGCTGTTCACCGTTCAGCTCCTGCCAGCTGAGGTTGGTGGCGATCAGCTTGCCGGCAAAGATCTCCTGCAGCATCGGCGACGCCATGCCCAGGATACCGATCCCGGCGGTTACGTTAAGCCACAGCACCAGCCACAGCAGCCAGAACTGCGGGGTGCGCCATGCCACGCTGACGTGCACCTGGACGGCGGTGTTACCGCGGCTGACCTTCTCCGCTTTGTCCCCCGTCGGGTGCCAGCCCATCGGCGGCAGGCGGTAGCCAAAGGTGCCGCACAGCATAAACAGCGAATAGATCGCCGCCAGGGCCAGCAGGCTCTGCCAGACGCCGCTACTCTGCCCGTCGGCAAAAAAATTCATCAGCCAGTTGGCTAACGGCGCGCCGACCAGCGCCCCGCCGCCGAAGCCCATAATCGCCATCCCGGCAGCCATTCCGCGCTTATCGGGAAACCAGCGCAGCAGCGTGGAAACCGGCGAAATATAGCCCAGCCCCAGGCCAATACCGCCAATCATCCCGGCCCCCAGCCACAGCAGCCAAAGCTGATGGAAGTAGATTGCCGCGCTGGAGAGCAGCAGCCCGCCGCACCAGCACAGGGTAGCAACAAAGCTGACCAGCCGCGGCCCGACCTTCTCAAGCCAGCTTCCCCACAGCGCGGCCGAGCAGCCGAGAAAAACGAAGAACAGCGTATAGGTCCAGCCGAGGAGGGAAATTTTCCAGTCGCACTGCTGGGTCACTAACTGCTGCCAGAATGACATCCCGACGGGGCACTGTAGCGGCGCGCTTCCCCCCACCAGACGGGACATCGGCAGCCAGAATACGGAAAACCCATAGGCCATTCCGATGCATAAATGCACCGCCAGCGCGGCGGGCGGCACCAGCCAGCGGTTAAAGCCGGGTCTGGCAATGGTGCGGGACTTCGCAAAAAATTGACTCAGAGGTGATACGGGTGAGGCAGTCATATTTTCATTCATCTGTATCATGTTCTGTCCTTATTGTGTTTGTATACCGACCGCCGCGGCGGCCGAAGCCAAACTGAAAAGGCAAAAACAGTGCCACCCGCCGAAAAAATGAACAAAAATGAAGACTGAAGCGAGCAAGCACCCTGGCCCAGGCTAAGGGAATGAAAAGCGAACCGGTCAGGGCGATATCCCTTAGCGGGCGCTGGCGCTGGATCGGAGAGGCATTATCAGAACGAAGTGAACGACTGGCGGGTCTGACAACATGAGGGCGCGTTGCTGACCCGCGCCCGGGGGCTGAAACCGCGCAGCCATCGTCTTACGGCCGGCTGCGGGGAAAGCGTGGGCAAAGCGCTGCGCGCCTCTGGCGCGAACGCCTGCGCCCCCGTGCGGAAAAGGGTGCGCGGCTTAATTATCAGCGGAGGCACGCAATTATGATAGACGTCGTCTCAGAGTGATACTGCCGCCTCTGCGCTAAACGCCAACCAGCTCATACTTTTTAATTTTACGGTAAAGGGTCGCGATGCCGATGCCCAGCTTATCGGCCGCCTGCTTCTTATTGCTGTAGCGGGCCAGCGCGTCGCAGATCATCTGCTTTTCCATCTCTTCCAGCGCCGTCACCGACTCTTTTTCTTTTATTACCTCAGGCTCAGCGTGGCGGCCAGGCTCCTGCACAACGCTCTTGCTTCTGGTGACCATATTCGGCGGCAGCAGCGTCATATCAATCACCTCACCGGACGGCACCACGTTAACCAGATACTCCATCAGGTTGCTCAGCTCGCGGATATTGCCCGGCCAGCGGTAGCTTTTCAGGAAGGCGATCACCTCCGGCGATATGCCGGGGTAGACCAGGTCAAGACGCCGGGTATGCAGCTGCAGAAAGTGGTGGATAAGCAGTTCGATATCGTCCTGACGCTCGCGCAGCGGCGGCAGCCGAATGGGAATCACGTTAAGGCGGTAGTAGAGATCCTCGCGGAATTTGCCGTCGGCGATAAACTGCTCCAGGTTCTGGTTGGTTGCCGAAATGATACGGATATCGACCGGCACCGGATTGCTGGCCCCGACGGGCTGCACCTCGCGGGACTCTATCGCTCGCAGCAGCTTGGCCTGGAGGGTAAGCGGCATATCGCCAATTTCATCCAGGAACAGCGTGCCGTTGTTGGCCGCCTGAATCAGTCCGGTTTTGCCGTTTGTCGACGCCCCGGTAAACGCCCCTTTCACATAGCCGAACAGCTCGCTCTCCAGCAGCTGTTCCGGGATCGCCGCGCAGTTTATCGCGATAAAGGGCTTGGCCTGACGGTCGCTTAGCTTGTGAATCGCCCTGGCGACTACCTCTTTACCGGTGCCGCTCTCGCCGGCAATCATCACGCTTGACGGGCTGGGCGCGACGCGGCCGATCAGCTTCTTAAGCTGGCGCATCGGGCGGCATTCTCCCACCATCTGTTCAATCTGCGGCCCGTCCTGCAGCGGCATAGAGTCCGCCGAGGCGTGGGACTGGTGAAACGCCATCAGGAACAGCCACCGATCCTGAATCGCGTGCAGCTGGCCGATAACCAGCTCTTTCTTATCATCAAAGGCGATCACGTGCTGCACGTGGCCGCGAATAAAGTTCTGCGCAAAGGTGAGCGGGCGGAAATTAATGCTCTTACCGATCATCGTGCCGTGGCTGACGCCGAGGATTTTTAACGCGGCCTGATTGGCGTGCTCGACTTTCTGATCCTGGTTAATCACCAGCACGCCCTGATCCATATTACCGATTATAGTAGTAAACATTTTCTGCAGATTATCACTGCCGCCCTGATCTTCCAGAAAACGTGAAACAAATATTGAGGAGACGTGGCGGACGTAATCTGAAAATTCCTGGATATTATCATTGATACGCTCCTGCTGCTCGCAGGTGAGCGCCACCAGGCTAATAACCCCTACGCACTGCTCCTGATAAATAACCGGCGTACCCAGAAAGGCTTTTTCTTTACAGTTGTCTTTATTCAGACAACCTTTACACAGCGGATCAAAACGTGAGTGGGTAACAACTTTCTCTTTTTTTGTTTCTATTATGTAACGTAAAAGTCGCGAATCTGTACTTAATTTTCTTCCCAGAAGTTTTCCATACACGCCCGTTCCGGCAACGCGACATAAAGTGTTATCAACAATCTCGACCTCAAGCTGCAATACGCTGGAAAGCATACGAGCAAAGCGTTGAATTGTAGGCTGAATTTTCATCAGCATGGATGAAGTGCTGGAGGTAACCATAATAGACCTCTTAATATCACTAACCAAAAGAAAGCCATGAGATAGCAGCTACTTTATTACTTTGATAAGGATACTCTCCCTGAGCCTTGAGAAAACGTTGTGGCGTTTACTTTTTATCATCTTAAGAGAAATATGTAAGTGGTATCACATTTTGCTATCAATATGATAATCAGCGCAACGCTTTTATCAATTTGGCGTTTATCCGGCGCGCCGGCGTGATATTTCATCGTCTGAAAGGCCGGTTCCGTCAGCGCGTAAAGGGGGGCATATAGCCTTTATTTATCTTTTGACCGGCGACGCCCCATTATTTTGTGACCATCTTCGCATATTCTTCGTATCCTTTCTCTTTGTCTCCCGGTGGAAATGGAACTGGCACGCTTATTGTTAGTGTTATATCAGTGCTGACAGTCGTTATTTCAGCGCCACTCTTTCCGACCGTACAGCAATGTTATTAACAAGCCCGTCATTCACTACCAGGATTGAAAAATGAAAACTGTTAACGAACTGATTAAGGAAATCAACAAACTTAACTCTAACCTGCACGAGAAAGACTTCCTGCTGACGTGGGAACAGACGCCGGAAGAACTGAAACAGGTACTGGATGTCGCAGAGGCTCTTAAAACGCTGCGTTCTGAAAACATCGCCACCCGGGTCTTTAAGAGCGGCCTCGGCATTTCCGTCTTCCGCGATAACTCCACCCGCACCCGCTTCTCCTATGCCTCAGCGCTGAATCTGCTGGGCCTGGCGCAGCAGGATCTGGATGAAGGCAAATCGCAGATCGCCCACGGCGAAACCGTGCGCGAAACCGCCAACATGATCTCGTTCTGCGCCGACGCCATCGGTATCCGTGACGATATGTATCTCGGGGCCGGTAACGCCTATATGCGTGAAGTCGGCGAAGCGCTGGACGACGGCTACAAGCAGGGCGTTCTGCCGCAGCGTCCGGCGCTGGTCAACCTGCAGTGCGATATCGACCACCCCACCCAGTCGATGGCCGACCTGGCCTGGCTGCGTGAGCACTTCGGCTCTCTGGAAAACCTGAAGGGCAAAAAAATCGCCATGACCTGGGCCTACTCTCCAAGCTACGGCAAGCCGCTTTCCGTTCCGCAGGGGATTATCGGCCTGATGACCCGCTTCGGCATGGACGTTACCCTGGCGCATCCGGAAGGCTATGACCTGATCCCGGACGTTATCGAAGTAGCGAAGAAAAACGCCAGCGCCTCCGGCGGCAGCTTCCGCCAGGTAACCAGCATGGAAGAGGCCTTCAAAGATGCGGACATCGTTTATCCGAAGTCATGGGCACCGTATAAAGTGATGGAAAAACGCACCGAGCTGCTGCGCGCAAACGACCACGACGGGCTGAAGGCGTTAGAAAAAGAGTGCCTGGCACAGAACGCGAAGCACAAAGACTGGCACTGCACCGAAGAGATGATGAAGCACACCCGCAACGGCGAAGCGCTGTATATGCACTGTCTGCCGGCCGATATCACCGGCGTATCCTGCGCGGAAGGTGAAGTCACGGAAGCGGTCTTCGAAAAATACCGCATCGCCACCTACAAAGAGGCAAGCTGGAAGCCGTACATCATCGCCGCCATGATCCTCTGCCGTAAATACGCCATGCCGGGCCAGGCGCTGGCTCAACTGCTGGCCGACGCAGAAAAACGCATCAAGTAACCCTCCGGCTGGCCGGCCCTCGGGCCGGCCAGCTTCAACGACTTCGTCACGAAGAATAAGGACAGTTTATGTCTGCTTTTTCACTGAAAATGGATATTGCCGACAACCGCTTTTTTACGGGAGAAACCTCACCGCTGTTCTCCCGCCAGCAGGCGCAGCAGGCGCGGCATTTCCACCAAAAGATTGCCGGCTATAAGCCGACGCCACTGCACGCCCTGAAGGACCTGGCCGCGCTGTTCGGCGTGAACAGTATTCTGGTCAAGGACGAGTCGCAGCGCTTCGGCCTTAACGCTTTCAAAATGCTGGGCGGTGCCTACGCTATCGCGCAGCTGCTGTGCGAAAAATATAGCCTGGATATCGATGCGCTTTCCTTCGACACCCTGAAGTCCACCATTAAAGAAAAAATGACCTTCGCCACCACCACCGACGGCAACCACGGCCGCGGCGTGGCCTGGGCGGCCCAGCAGCTGGGGCAGAACGCGGTCATTTACATGCCGAAAGGCTCGGCTCAGGAGCGCGTTGACGCCATTCTGCGCCTCGGTGCCGAGTGCATCGTCACCGACATGAACTACGACGACACCGTGCGTTTCACCATGCAGATGGCGCAGAAAAACGGCTGGGAAGTCGTTCAGGATACGGCCTGGGAAGGTTACACCAAAATCCCGACCTGGATCATGCAGGGCTATGCCACCCTGGCGGATGAAGCCGTTGAGCAGATGGCCGCGATGGGCATCAGCCGCCCCACCCACGTCTTTCTACAGGCCGGCGTCGGCGCGATGGCCGGCGGCGTGCTGGGCTACCTGGTGGACGTTTTCGGCGCGCGCGATCTGCACTCGGTCATCGTCGAGCCGGAGCTGGCGGACTGCATCTACCGCTCGGGCGTGAAGGGTGAAATGGTCAACGTCGGCGGCAGTATGGCCACCATTATGGCCGGGCTGGCCTGCGGCGAACCGAACCCGCTGGGCTGGAAAATTCTCCGCGACTGCGCCACTCAGTTTATCTCCTGCCAGGACGCCGTCGCCGCTCTCGGTATGCGCGTGCTGGGCAACCCGACGGGCCACGATCCGCGCATCATTTCCGGTGAGTCGGGCGCGGTGGGTCTTGGCATTCTGGCCGCCGTTCACTTCCATCCGCAGCGCCAGGCGCTGATGGACAAGCTGGGGCTGAACGCTGACTCCGTGGTGCTGGTGATCAGTACCGAAGGCGACACCGACGTTAAGCACTACCGGGAAGTGGTCTGGGAAGGCAAGCTGCCGGCCGCTAATTAATTCTACCGAACGCTAACAAATTCATTCCCCGAACGGGGAAGTTAAGGACTGGAGATCGATCCATGGCTAAGCAAATTCCGTTTAAACTGATTCTTGAAAAAGCAAACGACTATAAGCAGGACATGACCCGCTTCCTGCGCGACATGATCGCCATCCCGAGCGAAAGCAGCGACGAAAAGCGCGTTGTTCATCGCATTAAAGAAGAGATGGAAAAAGTCGGTTTCGACAAAGTTGAAATTGACCCGATGGGCAACGTGCTGGGCTACATCGGCCACGGCCCGCGCCTGGTCGCAATGGATGCGCACATCGACACCGTCGGCATCGGCAACATCAAAAACTGGACCTTCGATCCCTATGAAGGCATGGAAACCGACGAGCTGATCGGCGGCCGCGGCGCGTCCGACCAGGAGGGCGGCATGGCCTCCATGGTTTACGCCGGTAAAATCATCAAGGATCTTGGCCTGGAAGATGAATATACCCTGCTGGTGACCGGCACCGTGCAGGAAGAAGACTGCGACGGCCTGTGCTGGCAGTACATCATCGAGCAGTCCGGCATTCGTCCGGAGTTCGTGGTCAGTACCGAGCCAACGGACTGCCAGATCTATCGCGGCCAGCGCGGCCGTATGGAAATCCGCGTTGAGGTTCAGGGCGTCAGCTGCCATGGTTCAGCGCCGGAGCGCGGCGACAACGCCATCTTCAAAATGGGACCGATCCTCAACGAGCTGCAGACCCTGTCTCAGAATCTCGGCAACGACGAGTTCCTCGGCAAAGGCACCCTCACCGTCTCAGAAATCTTCTTTACCTCTCCCAGCCGCTGCGCCGTTGCCGACAGCTGCGCCATCTCCATCGACCGCCGCCTGACCTGGGGCGAAACCTGGGAAGGCGCGCTGGACGAAATCCGCGCGCTGCCTGCGGTACAAAACGCCAAGGCCGTGGTGTCGATGTACAACTATGAGCGTCCTTCCTGGACCGGCCTGGTTTACCCAACCGAGTGCTACTTCCCGACCTGGAAAGTGGAAGAAGATCACTTCACCGTCCGCGCGCTGAGCAATGCCTACGAAGGGCTGTTCGGCAAAGCGCCGGTAGTAGATAAGTGGACCTTCTCCACCAACGGCGTCTCCATTATGGGCCGTCACGGTATCCCGGTCATCGGCTTTGGTCCGGGTAAAGAGCCGGAAGCCCACGCGCCGAACGAGAAAACCTGGAAATCGCATCTGGTGACCTGCGCCGCCATGTATGCCGCTATCCCGCTGAGCTGGCTGGCGACTGAGTAATATAGTCTGCAATCACGCCCGCCGCGCCGCGGCGGGCGTTCGGAGTGACTTATGCGCGTACTGATTAAAAATGGTATCGTCGTCAACGCCGACGGTCAGGCCAGGCAGGATCTGCTGATCGAAAACGGCCTTATCGCCCAGCTCGCAGAACAGATAACCCCCGCCGAACCTTGTGAAACCATTGATGCCGAAGGCTGCTACGTCATGCCGGGCGGCATTGACGTCCACACCCACTTCAATATTGATGTCGGCCACGCCCGCAGCTGCGATGATTTCTTCACCGGCACCCGTGCCGCCGCCTGCGGCGGAACCACCACCATCGTCGACCACATGGGATTCGGCCCCGCCGGCTGTCGGCTGCGCCACCAGTTGGAGGTGTATCAGGACTATGCCGCCTATAAGGCGGTCATCGACTACAGCTTTCACGGCACGATCCAGCACGTTAACCACGCAATCCTCGATGAAATTCCACTGCTGGTCGAGGAAGGCATCAGCAGCTTCAAGCTCTATCTGACCTATAAGTACAAGCTCAACGATGACGAAGCGCTGCAGGCGATGCGCCACCTGAATCAGGCCGGGGCGCTGACTACCGTTCACCCGGAAAACGATGCCGCCATCGCCAGAAAGCGCGCCGAATTTCTCGCTGCCGGCAAAACCGCGCCGCGCTACCATGCCCTGAGCCGCCCGCTGGAGTGCGAGGCCGAGGCGATTGCGCGCATGATTAACCTTGCCCAACTGACCGGCAACGCCCCGCTGTATATCGTGCACCTTTCAAACGGCCTCGGGCTGGAGTACCTGCGTCTCGCCCGCCGCCGCCGCCAGCCGGTGTGGGTCGAAACCTGCCCGCAGTACCTGCTGCTCGACGAGCGCTGCTACGAGCGTGAAGACGCGCTGAAATTTATCCTTACCCCACCGCTGCGCAACGCCAGCAACAACGATGCCCTGTGGTGCGGGATCGCCGATGGGGCGATCGACACTGTGGCCACCGACCACTGCGCCTTCTCGATGGCCCAGCGCCAGCAGCTTTCCGGCGGCGATTTCAGCCGCTGCCCGAACGGCCTGCCCGGCGTTGAAAACCGGCTGCTGCTGCTGTTCTCCCACGGCGTAATGACCGGGCGCATTACCCCGGAACGCTTTGTGGCGCTGACCAGCGCCAATCCGGCGAAGCTTTTCGGCCTCTGGCCGCAGAAGGGCCAGCTGGCTCCGGGGGCCGACGGCGACGTTGTCATCATCGATCCCCGCCGCACCACCACCATTCGTCATGCCATGCTGCACGACAACGCCGACTATTCACCGTGGGAAGGCTTTATCTGTCAGGGGGCCATTCGCCAGACCCTGTCACGCGGCCGGACTATCTTTGACAACGGCAATTTTACCGGCACGGCGGGTCAGGGACGCTTCTTACGCCGCCGCCCGTTTTCAACCGCTAACGTTCCCGTAAGCGGGAATGCATCTTAAAGAGAGGAACGAATGAGTAAGAAAATTGTTCTCGCCCTCGGCGGCAACGCCTTAGGCGACGATCTTGCCGGACAAATGCAGGCGGTGAAACAGACCGCGCAGGCTATCGTCGATCTTATCGCCCAGGGCCATCGCGTTGTGGTTACCCACGGCAACGGTCCGCAGGTGGGGATGATTAACCTCGCCTTCGAGGCCGCGGCAAAAACCGAAGCACACACTCCGATGCTGCCTATGTCGGTCTGCGTGGCTCTCAGCCAGGGCTATATTGGCTACGACCTGCAAAACGCCCTGCGCGAGGAGCTGCTCTCCCGGGATATGCACATTCCGGTGGCCACCCTGATTACTCAGGTAGAGGTGGCGGCCGACGATCCGGCCTTCAGCAACCCGACCAAGCCTATCGGTTCGTTCTTCACTAAGGAAGAGGCCGAACAGCTTACGCTCCAGGGCTACACCATGAAGGAAGACGCCGGTCGCGGCTATCGTCGGGTGGTCGCTTCACCGCAGCCGATAGACATTATTGAAAAAGAGAGCGTGAAGTCGCTGATGGAGGCCGGCAACGTGGTGATCACCGCTGGCGGCGGCGGGATCCCGGTGATCCGCGAGGGCAACCACCTGCGCGGGGCCAGCGCGGTTATCGATAAGGACTGGGCCAGCGCCCGGCTGGCGGCGATGATTGACGCCGATATGCTGATCATCCTGACCGCCGTGGAAAAAGTCGCCATTAACTTCGGCAAGCCGAACGAGCAGTGGCTGGACAAGCTTTCGCTCAGCGACGCCGAGCGCTACATCAGCGAAGGGCATTTCGCCAAAGGCTCCATGCTGCCCAAGGTGGAGGCAGCCGCCTCCTTCGCCCGCTCCCGTCCGGGCCGCCGGGCGCTGATCACGGTACTCAGCAAGGCCAAAGAGGGCATCGAAGGGAAAACCGGTACGGTTATTGAGGGATAACCCCGATCGCTAACAGCCCCTGCCCCACCGATTACCGGGCAGGACTGCCGGAAACAGAAAAGGAGGAAGACCCGCGGTCTTCCTCCTTTTTAATGTGTTTTAACAAGCACTGACCATCAGCCTGCCGATGGCCAGCGGAGCCGTTGGCCCAGCGGGCGGAAAAGCCCGACGCGGGGCCGGGCTAAACGATGGATAAACCAGAGTTCGGTCCGTATCCCCGGCTCTCTGAGCCAGCCACGGATCTCGTCAATCCGGGGAGACGCGAAGGCAGGCGCTCCGCCCCGTCGCGGCCTCAGGCAACCGTCAGCACCGCCTCTTTGGCCTTCACTCCCCGGTGCGTCAGGGTCATCAGCGCCTCCAGCACCCCGCCGCCGATCGCCCGCGCCTTGTCGGAAACGGTGGTGTAATCCGCATCCGCGCCGCGCGGATCGATATCGCCGATTTTAAAACCGCTGTTGACCACCAGCCCGTCATTAAGCAGCCCGCGCACCATGCCGCTCAGCGGTGCCTTGATCTCGGCGTCGCCAACGGTGGCGATAATATCGCCTTCGCTAACGATATCGCCAAGCCGCACCCGGGACTGCATTACTCCGGCACCCGGCGCGCGGATCACCCGGCGCGAGGTATGTCCCATAATGCTGCCCGGCACCCCGGTGTTCTCCTGCGCTTTACCCTGGTAAATCACCTTGCCCAGCCAGTGGCCGCGGTTTGTCTCCACCACCGCATGGCAGTCATCGCCGGCGCTAAAGCCGGGGCCAAGGGCAATAACCGCCGGGGCCATTCCGCTGTGGGTGCCGAAATTCTCTTTCGCCAGTATCGCGTCAACCACCCCCGTCGGCTTCAGCTCGCCGAGAGTTTCCCCCGTCGGATCGATCAGCACCGGGATAACGCCGTTTTCCACCGTCCGCACCGCCTCCGACACCGAGTCGACCCGGCGGGCCATCACGCCTTCCACCGTCGTCTCGCCGTCAAAAATAGCCTGGGCGAAGGCGACGCTGCAGCGGATCACGGTCGGTTTTTCCACCTCCAGCATAAATACCTTGAATCCGGCGTGCCACAGGCGCAGCGCCACCCCGGTGGCAATATCACCCGCCCCGCGAATCACCACCCGCAGCTGCTGCCGGGGCTGGGCCGCCGTCATCAGGCCGCCGGACGCGCGGTTTTTAACCTGGAGTATTTCCGCCAGCACGCTGATGGCGATCTCGTTGGGCGTCTCGGCACCGATGTTGTAACCTACCGGCGCGCGCAGGCGCGCAATGTGCTCCTCCGCCACGCCCTTTTCGCGCAGCTGGCGGATAAACACCTGGACCTTACGGCGGCTGGCCAGCAGCCCCAGCCAGGCGACCGGCCGTTCGATCAGCTTTTCAAGCGCCTCGCGGTCCTGGTTATGGGTGGCGATAAGCACAAAGTCTTCCGGGCATATCGCCAGCCTGTCGATGGCCGCGCTGAAGGTTTCCGCATGTAGCAGGCGGGTAGTCGGCGGAAAAAGATCGGGACGCAGGCTCTCTTCATAAACATCGGCAACAATAATATCGAATCCCAGCCCCGCGGCTCCCTGGGCGATGGCCCGGTTAACGTGGCCGCCGCCAACCAGCACGAGACGGGGACGCAGACCGTGTACACTGATATAAACCGTCATCGCGCCTCCGCAGTCCGACCCCACCGCATCGCTACCGGTACGCGCCATGCGGCCATGAAACATACGCGGCGCTTTCTCGCGCAGCGCCTCCAGCGCCTCTTCGATCACCTTCCGCTCCACCATCCCGCCGCCGATAGTGCCGATGATGGAGCCATCGTCGCGAATCAGCATCTGGGCCGAGTGTCTGGGCGTGGAGCCGCGGCTACCGACAATCTGCGCCAGCGCGAATGGACGATTCTGGTCTTCAAGTTTTGCAGCTTCAGAGAAAATATTCATCACAACCTCAATGGTTATCCCGTTTTCACCCAGCCAGGGCATCCCTCTCTCGCTCGTCTTCGCGTAATCGCCGGGCGTTCCTGAACCGCGCCAGCCCAGATGGCGTCGATATCGCCCCGCTGCAGCAGCCCCCCGTCCGGTAAATTCTCATTTTGAGAAAGCTGATTAATCAGCCAGATACGGCGACTCCCTTCCGGCGCGCCCTTAAAGGCCCCCTGAGGATGGCGGATCAGGCGATACAGCATCGGCCAGCTCAGCGCCTCGTTCGGGGCGGCGTCGGTAATGCGGGAAAAAAGCGGCCAGCGATGAACGGTTGACGGGCCTATAGCGCGCCCGAGCATTCCGCCCCCCGTAACGGCAATAACGCAGCGACTGGTTTGAGGGATGCAAGGTTCATGCTCAGCCGGCGCTTTAAGTGCAAAACCGTGAGCCCCGTCAGCTTCTACCAGCACCACGTCAACGCGGGCCTGCGCCACCAGCGCATCAAGCAGCGCCGGCGAAAAGCCGCGCACCTTGCCCACCGACGGCAGCCAGGCGGAAAAACAGGCCAGCAGCGGCCTCTGCCAGACCGCCTCCGGCAGGCGCAGCGGGTCGCGGCAGAGGAGCAGTGGAACAGCGGTTGGCACGAACATATGGGTTGTGGTGGTCAACAGCACCCGCCGCCCGGCCTGCTGAAAAAGCCCGGCCAGCCAGAACAGGGCGCTGGTCTTGCCGCCCGCGCCGACGGCCGCAATCAGCAGCGGGCGGGAAAAGGCGTTTAAATCATAAAAAAGCTCAGCGCTGTGCGGTATATTTTCCATTAACGGCATCCATTATTCTGAGGGAATATGAAGCAGATTGACTGTATTATTACCGCCGCCGGTTTATCCTCGCGGATGGGGCAATGGAAAATGATGTTACCCTGGCAGGGTGGTACAATACTTGACGCAAGTATTAAAAACGCACTCCAGTTTTGTTCGCGCATCATTCTGGTAACCGGATTTCGCGGCGAGGCTCTCCGACAGCGCTATGGTGGCCATCCGCAAATAACCCTGGTGCATAATGCCGAATATCAGCAGGGGTTATTTTCATCCGTCCGCGCCGGTGCCCGGCGCGTTACAAGCGAGCACTGTTTTATTACCCACGGCGATCTTCCCTGCCTGCATCCGGCTATTTTCCGCACCCTCTGGCCGCTGCGCGACGCCGGGGCGATCCTCCCACAGTATCAGGGCACGCCGGGCCATCCCATCCTCGTCGCCAGCGCGCATCTGCAGCGGCTGCTGCGCCAGAGCCACGCCGCCTCGGTACGCAAGCTATTATTAAGCGATAGACATCGGTTCCTTGAGATGAATTACCCGGAAATCATTTTTGATATTGATACGCCCGCCGACTTTATTCGTCTGGGGGAAAAACAGGCCTCCCGCAGCGGCTGATTTTTAGCGGATTGCATTCCCGTCCGCCCGATTATTATCATTGTGATAGGTGGTCTCTGATTTTGATAAATAAAAGAACGCTGCCGGGCAGAGTGATTTTTATTCTCATTACGCCTTCGTGAGCTTATTCACAAAGCGGGTTTAACATTAGATGTCCCTCACAAATTCACACGCTCCTTAACCTTTATTGAAATAACTGGTGTGATTGTTGCTCCTCCCTCTTTATCCGTCGGAATTATCACTGCCAACCGACCGTTCGATTACACAAAGAAAGGAGAGGATTATGGGGGATATCATGCGTCCCGTCCCGTTTGAGGAACTTTTGACGCGCATATTTGAGGAATACCACCACTACCATTCCATTTTTGGTATTCCTGAACAGCAATTTTATTCGCCGACCATCCGGCGCTGGGTCAACGTCTTCGGCGAGGGCTGCGCCACGCCGATAGGCCCGGCCGCCGGTCCGCACACCCAGCTGGCGCAAAACATTATCACCTCCTGGCTCACCGGCGGGCGGTTTATCGAATTAAAAACCGTCCAGATCCTTGACCGTCTGGAGCTGGAAAAGCCCTGCATCGACGCGGAAGATGAATGCTTTAACACCGAGTGGTCCACGGAGTTTACCCTCCAGAAAGCCTGGGACGAGTATCTAAAGGCGTGGTTTGTGCTGCATCTTCTGGAGGAGCTGTTCCCCTTCACGCCGGGGAAAAACGGCAAATCGTTTATCTTTAACATGAGCGTCGGCTACAACCTCGAAGGTATCAAACAGCCGCCGATGCAGGCGTTTATCGATAATATGATGAACGCCGCCGATCATCCTAAGTTTGCCGAGTACCGCGCAACCCTCAGCCGCTGGCTGAACGATGAGGCGCTGCTGGAGCGCTACCAGCTCACGGCGCTTCGCCCACGTCTCGACGCCCTGGCGCAGCGCATTCCCGCCACCCTGGTGAACGGCGTAACGCTGTCAACCATGCACGGCTGCCCGCCGGATGAGATCGAAGCGATTTGCCGCTACATGCTGGAAGAGAAGCAGCTCAACACCTACGTGAAGCTCAACCCTACCCTGCTCGGCTATGCGCGAGTGCGTGAGATCCTCGACACCTGCGGCTTTGACTACGTCGGCCTTAACGAAGAGTCCTTCAACCACGATTTAAAAATCGACCAGGCGCTGGAGATGCTGGAGCGCCTGATGGCCCTGGCGAAGAGCAAGAACCTCAGCTTCGGGGTTAAGCTGACCAACACCCTCGGGACGGTCAACAACAAAGGGGCGCTGCCCGGCGACGAAATGTACATGTCCGGCCGCGCGCTGTTCCCCCTGTCGATCAACGTTGCCGCCCTGCTCTCCCGCGCCTTCGACGGCAAGCTGCCGGTCTCCTACTCCGGCGGGGCCAGCCAGCTTAACATTCGCGATATCTTCGAAACCGGCATCCGGCCGATCACCATGGCGACCGACCTGCTGAAGCCGGGCGGCTACCTGCGCCTGAGCGAATGCATGCGCGAGCTGGAAAAAGCGGACGGCTGGGAGATGACCCAGGTCGACGTCGACCGCCTCAACGCCCTGGCCGAGAAGGCCGTCAGCATGGCGTACACCCAGAAAAGCTGGAAGCCGGACGATCGCATTGAGGTGGCGGAGCCGTTGCCCCAGACCGACTGCTACGTCGCGCCGTGCGTCAGCGCCTGCGCCATCAAGCAGGATATCCCGGAATATATCCGCCTGATGGGCGAAGGGCGCTACGCCGACGCGCTGGAGCTGATTTATCAGCGCAACGCGCTGCCGGCGATCACCGGGCATATCTGCGACCACCAGTGCCAGTACAACTGTACGCGACTCGACTACGACAGCGCGCTTAACATTCGCGAGCTGAAAAAGATCGCCCTGGAAAAAGGCTGGGATGAATACCAGCGCCGCTGGCATAAGCCGGCAGGCTCCGGCTCGAGAAACCCGGTGGCAGTCATCGGCGCTGGCCCGGCGGGGCTTGCGGCAGGCTACTTCCTCGCCAGGGCCGGCCATCCGGTCACCCTCTATGAGCGCGAGGCCAACGCCGGCGGCGTGGTGAAGAACATCATTCCGCAGTTCCGCATCCCCGGCGAACTGATCCAGCATGATATTGACTTCGTGGCTAACCACGGGGTGAAGATCGTCTACGGCTGCGACCCGCAGCTGACGGTGGAAAAACTGCAGCAGGAGGGCTTCCGCTACGTTCTCGTCGGCACCGGCACCAATAAGAACAACGGCGTGCAGCTGCGCGGCGACAACCCCAACGTGCGCAAGTCGCTGGAGTTCCTGCGCGACTACAACCGTGGAGAAAACCTGCAGCTCGGCAAGCACGTGGCGATTATCGGCGCGGGCAACACCGCTATGGACTGCGCCCGCGCGGCCCTGCGCGTTCCCGGCGTAGAGAAAGCAACGGTGATCTATCGCCGCTCCCGGCAGGAGATGCCGGCCTGGCGCGAAGAGTATGAAGAGGCGGTTCACGATAACGTCCAGTTCCATTTCCTCAGCAATCCGGAGCAGTTTGACGCCGACGGCACCTTAACGGTTCGCGAAATGAAGCTTGGCGAGGTCGATGAAAAAGGCCGCCGCCGCCCGGTGGCTACCGACAAGACCTGGACGCTGCACGTCGATACGCTGATTACCGCCATCGGCGAACAGCAGGACAGCGAGCTGCTGGCGGCGATGGGGATCCCGCTGGACGCGCAGGGCTGGCCGGAGGTCAACGCCGACGGCGAAACCCGCAAAGCCAACGTTTTCCTGATTGGTGACGTACAGCGCGGCCCGTCGTCCATCGTCTCGGCGATCGGCAACGCCCGCCGGGCCACCGACGTCATCCTCGCCCGGGAAAACATCCGCAGCCACTATGGCGACAAGCGCTGGAACAACGTCGATCCGGCGGAGATCTATCGCCGTAAGGGGACCATCGCGGTTGCCCGGGTGGATAAAGACGATCGCGACGCCTTTGTCGCCCAGGAGGTCGAGCGCTGCCTTGAGTGTAACTATGTGTGCAGCAAGTGCGTGGACGTCTGCCCGAACCGCGCCAACGTCTCGATTGCGGTGCCCGGATTCCAGAACCGCTTCCAGACCCTGCACCTTGACGCCTACTGCAACGAGTGCGGCAACTGCGCCCAGTTCTGCCCGTGGCAGGGCAAGCCGTATAAGGACAAAATCACCGTCTTCAGCCTGGAGCAGGACTTCAATAACAGCAGCAACCCCGGCTTCCTCGTCGACGCGCAGCGGGTTCATATCCGCCAGGGCGAACAGATCTGGAACCTGACCATCTCCGACGACGGCCAGTTTAGCGACGTACCGCCGCCGCTGGCCGACATGTGCCGGATTATCAGCCATGTTCACCGTCATCACCGCTATCTGCTGGGAGCCGTCGAGGTATGAGTATGTTAATTCTGAAAAATGCCACCGTCGTGCAGCTGCACCCTGCGAAGGTGCAGAGCAACGTCGATATCGCCATTGAAAACGACCTGATTAAGGAAGTGGGCACCAATCTGAGCCAGCGCTACCCGCAGGCCAGCGTGAAGGAGATGCAAGGGCGGCTGGTGATGCCCGGCAACGTCTGCTCCCATAACCACTTCTATTCGGGGCTGTCGCGGGGGATTCAGGCCAACATTGCGCCATCGCCGGACTTTATCTCCACCCTGAAAAACCTGTGGTGGCGGCTCGACCGGGCGCTGGATGAGGAGTCGATGTACTACAGCGGGCTTATCTGCTCGCTGGAGGCGATCCGCAGCGGCTGTACCGCGGTTATCGACCACAGCGCCTCCCCGAACTATATCGCGGGTTCCCTGAGCCAGCTGCGCAACGCCTTCCTGAAGGTGGGCCTGCGCGGCATGACCTGCTATGAAACCACCGATCGCAACGGCGGACTGAAGGAGCTGCAGGCGGGCGTCGAGGAGAACATTCGCTTTGCCGCCGAAATCGACCGCGCCCGGGAAAATGGCCGCGAGCCGTACCTGGTGGAGGCGCATATCGGCGCGCACGCCCCGTTTACCGTGCCGGATGAAGGGCTGTCGATGCTGAGCGAGGCGCTGAAGTCCACCGGCCGGGGCCTGCACATCCACGCGGCGGAGGATCTCTACGACGTCTCCCACAGCCACCACCACTATGGCAAAGATCTGCTGGTCCGGCTGGCGGACTATGACCTGATCGACAGCAAAACGCTGGTGGCGCACGGGCTGTATCTTTCCGAAGAGGATATCAGCCTGCTCAACGAGCGCGACGGTTTCCTGGTCCACAACGCCCGATCGAATATGAACAACCACGTTGGCTATAACCAGCGGCTGACAACCTTCCGCAATCTGGCGCTGGGCACCGACGGCATCGGCTCCGATATGTTTGAAGAGCTGAAGTTCGCCTTCTTCAAGCACCGCGACGCCGGCGGCCCGCTGTGGCCGGACAGCTTCGCCAAAGCGTTAACCAACGGCAACGAGCTGCTCAGTCGGAACTTTAACGCCCGCTTTGGCCGCGTTGAGGCAGGTTACAAGGCGGATCTGACCGTCTGCGATTACATCGCGCCAACGCCGCTGATTGCCGAAAACGTCGCCGGGCATATCGCCTTCGGCATGGGTTCCGCCAGCGTGCACAGCGTGATGGTCAACGGCGTGATGGTTTACGAAGATCGGCAGTTCACCTTTGACTGCGAACCGATCTTCGCCGAAGCCAGAAAGGCGGCGCAAAAAATGTGGCAACGCATGGATGCCCTCAGCTGATAGCGCAACGGGCGCGCGTTGATAAGCAACAGCAAGCCCGGCCGATGGCCGGGTTTGAGACTGATGACAAACCTCAGGCCGAACTCGTTCGGCCATAATCACCACAAAAATAAACAGGGAAAATCAATTCATTGATTTTCGGCGGCTAACCACAAAGAGGGAAAAACCACGTTTTTTCCCTCTGTGTCAACAACCTGAAACCCGGCCGGTGGCCGGGTTTTTTATACGCATTCGCCCCTCCCGTGGACAATACGCTTTGCTTTATTATCTGCGGATTTCCGTTCAGAACATGCCGGGACCTTCAGGCTGTGCGTATCGCAAACGATCGCTCAGATCCGGGGCAAGGCGCGGGGCGTGCGGTCTGGTTATATAAGCCGGGACGCGGGTACAACGTCTGAGGCATCGGCACAGTCGGCGGCCTGCGGGGTAAAACAGAGCCGCCTTCCGGATAGCCCGAAAGGCGGCCTGATTGAGGCTGAATAAAAGAGAGGCGCGGCGGCCCGCCTACAGGAACAGCCGGTCGGCGGTGGCGGCCTTCCGCTGCTTCTGCAGCGCCGCCAGCTGCGCCTCGCTCATTTTCTCCAGCGCCGCCGTCGGGCACACCGCCACGCAGGCCGGGCCGTCTTCGCGTCCGGCGCACAGATCGCACTTAACGATCGTCGGCGGCAGCGCCGCGCTGACCTCCACGCTAATCGCCCCGAACGGGCAGGCGACGGCGCAGCCCTGGCAGCCGATACAGAGCGATGAATCGGCGGCGATCCGCTCCTTGCCCGCGCTCAGCGCGCCAACCGGACAGGCCGACACGCAGGGCGCGTTTTCGCACTGGCGGCACATCACCGGCACGCTGAGATGATCCAGACGCTGCACCTTCAGCCGCGGATTGAACTCCGCCCCCTCGGTCACGTGCGCCAGCGCGCACGCCACCTCGCAGGTTCGACAGCCGATGCAGCGCTCAGCGCTGGCAACGATAAAGCTGGTCATGATCCCTCCTTCTGCTTAAACAGCGTCAGCATCTCATCCGCCGCCCGCCGCCCGGCAACCATCGCGGTCACCACCAGATCGGCCCCGTGTACCGCATCGCCGCCGGCAAAGATCTTATCGTTGCTGGTCTGCGTCGTACCGCGGCCTTTGCCGCCGGTGACGATCTGCCCCCAGCGGTCAAGCCTGACGCCGTGACCGCGCAGCCACGGCATTTCATGAGCCTGGAAACCAAACGCCAGCACCAGCACGTCGGCCGGCAGCTCAAACCCGGAGCCGGCGATCTCCCGCGGACGCCGCCGCCCGTCCGGACCCGGCTCACCCATTTCGGTGCGTATCATCCCGATAGCGCTAATCTGCCCTTTGCGGTTGCGCTGAATATATTTCGGCTGCACGTTAAACTGAAACTCAACGCCCTCTTCACGCGCGTTAACCACCTCTTTCTTCGAGCCGGGCATGCTCAGCTCGTCCCGGCGATAGGCACAGGTCACGCTGGCAGCCCCCCGGCGAACCGAGGTACGCAGGCAGTCCATCGCCGTGTCGCCGCCGCCGAGCACCACCACGCGCTTGCCCTTAATGTCGATAAGCGGGTACTCCTCGCTCTCTTCCAGCCCCATCACCTCGCGAGTGTTGGCGATCAGGAACGGCAGCGCCTGCACCACGCCCGGAGAGTCTTCGCCCTCCAGCCCGGCGGCCATCAGCCCATAGGTGCCAACGCCGAGGAACACGGCGTCATAGCCCTCCAGCAGATCGCTGAACGCCACGTCGCGGCCGATCTCCTGATTAAGATGGAAGCGGATGCCCATCTCGCTGAAGATTTCCCGCCGCATTCTCATCACCTCTTTTTCCAGCTTGAAGGAGGGAATGCCGAAGGTGAGCAGGCCGCCGATTTCAGGGTGGCGATCGAAGACATCGACCTGCACCCCCGCCCGCGCCAGAATGTCGGCGCAGCCCAGCCCGGCCGGACCGGCACCGATAATGGCTACCCGCTCTTTGCGCGGCGTAACGTCGCCCACCTGCGGCCGCCAGCCCATCTCCAGCGCGGTATCGGTAATGTAGCGCTCCAGGTTGCCGATGGTCACCGAACCGCCCTTATCCTTCAGGGTGCAGGCTCCTTCGCACAGCCGATCCTGCGGACATACCCGGCCGCAGATCTCCGGCAGGGAGCTGCTCTGGTGGCACAGCTCGGCGGCTTCGATAATTTTCCCCTGCTTCACCAGGCGGATAAAATCGGGAATGTGATTGTGCAGCGGGCAGGTCCAGTTGCACCACGCCTTCTGCGCGCAGTACAGGCAGCGCTCGCTCTCGTAGTCGGCGTCACAGCTGCTCAGACGGTGATAAATTTCGGCAAAATTCAGTTTCCGCTCGTCGGCGGCGATCTTCTTCGCCCCGACCCGCGGCGCTTTATCCAGCAGAGCCGCGCGCCGCGCGCCGCGCTGCTCATGGTGCACCGGCTGGCCCTGCGCCGTGCGGATCTGTCGCTGACGCCGCAGCTGGCGCAGCCCGCTCTCATCCATCAGCCGCAGCGCCTGGGTCGGGCAGCTGGCGACGCAGGCCTGCTGACCGGACGGGTGGCCGCTGCACAGGTCGCATTTATGCGCCAGCTGCGGCTCATCCTCGCCGGAAGCCACCATCTCTATGGCACCGAAGGGGCAGGCGATAACGCAATTTTTACAGCCGATACAGGCCGATTTTTTAAACTGGACGCTGTCATCGGCGAAGTAGAGCGCCTGGGTCGGACAGGAGAGCACGCACGGCGCGTCGTTACAGTGGTGGCACGTGGTAGCGCTGCTCGCGTTACGGTGGAAAACAACATGGATATGCGGAAGAAAATCACGACGCTGCTGCGGCCATGCATCCTGATGATGCGCCGTCACACATGCCACTTCGCACGCATGACAGCCAATGCAGTTTGCGACATCGGCAACAATAAATTTATTCATTTGCTTCCCTTTATTATTATCAACAATACGCGAAGATACGATGCAATAATCAGGCGCATTTTTCGCTCTGCGCCGGTATTATTTTATTTTTGCGATATTCGTCAAATATCCTTTTATTAATCCGCCGCTATGTTGTCAGAATGGCCCGGCGAATCTCAGGTTGATTATCACCCTTTAAATCGCCGCTGGCAATCTGGCGTCCCTGCGGCAAAAAAGCCTTTTGTTGCCGGACCTTGCACAATAGCACGTCGATAAAATATACCAAAATGAGACCTTTTTTCTCTCAATGTGATAGCGATATTTTTTAAACTCCGTTATCCCATTGCAGATATTTTCCTTACTGGTGCAATAGCGCAAGTTCCCCGTGATTTATTTCACATTTCTATTTTTTAACGCCGGTAAGCCGTTCGTGTTGGCACAGCTTACGCATAAGTCTTTACGTGCGAGCAGCACGCTGATGGCAACATCAGATCCAGGGAGGCGAGCGCCTTCGAATCGTAACCTCTGAATCTAACTACGGAACAGAGGTCGTACAGGAGATGACTACTTCATGAAAGACTCTGCTATTTCTGATTCACGTTCCAGGGCAGCTGTTGAACCGGTTGATGAAATTTTGCCCTTATCCCAGATGTTCCTATACGGTCTGCAGCATGTTCTGGTGATGTACGCCGGGGCGGTAGCGGTTCCCCTGGTCGTGGGCAACGCCGTCGGCCTGCCCGCGGAACACATTATTTTGCTTATCAGCGCCGACCTGTTTATCTGCGGCGCAGCGACGATCGTCCAGTCGTTGGGCATCCGGCAGTGGCTGGGCTGTAAGCTGCCGCTGATTCAGGGCTGTACCTTCGCCGCCCTCATTCCAATGGTGCTTATCGGCAAGGAGTACGGCATAGGCACCATTTCCGGCTCCGTCATCGTGTCGGGGATATTTATCCTCTGCTGCGCGCCCTGGATCAGCCGCCTGATCCGCTTCTTTCCGAAGGTGGTGATGGGCAGCATCGTCACGCTAATCGGACTCTCTATTATGCCCGTCGCCGGCGGCTGGGTGGGCGGAGGCAGCAGCACCATGGACGGCTTCGGCGAGATGTTTGCGCTGCTGATGGCGGCCATCACCCTGGTGATCATCCTTAACATCTATACCTTTGCCTCCGGGGTGGTAAAAAACACCTCGGTGCTGATTGGCCTGATCATCGGCTCCGCTCTGTGGAGCTTCTTTCGCCCGCTGGACTTCCACCTGGTCAACGCCACGCCCTGGTTCCATCTGCCGGCAATTATGCAGTTCGCCAGGCCCGAGTTTCATATTGTGCCCGTCGCGCTGCTCTCTATGGTTATGGTCGTCGTCATGGTGGAAACCATGTCCTCCATCATGGCTACCGGCGACATCGTTGGCCGGAAGGTTGACGCCCATATGCTGCGCAACGGCCTGAACACCTGCGGGCTGGCGACCACGATCTGCGGCTTCTTTAACCTCTTTCCCTATGCCGCCTTCGCCCAGAACGTGGGGCTGATTGGCCTGACCGGCGTCCGCAGCCGCTTTGTGGTATCGGCCTCCGGGGTGATCCTGATCCTGATGGGCCTGTTCGCCAAAATGGCCGCGCTGGTGGTGCTGATTCCGAAGCCGGTTCTGGGCGGTGCGGGGATCGTTATGTTTGGTATGGTGGCCGTCTCAGGTATTCGCACCCTGGGCCAGGTCAATTATCGAAATAATAATAACGGTATGGTGGTGGCGCTGACCCTCGGCCTCGGCCTGATGCCGGTGCTGGTGCCAAACCTGTTTACCCAGTTTCCGCCGATGATGCAGCTCTTTTTACACAGCGGCATCACTATCGGCACCTTAACGGCCATCGTGGCTAACCTGACGCTTAACGGCATCCCGCAGATCAAAATATCCCAGGAAACGCCCGTCCCCGACCCGCTGCCGACCAGCTCGGCCGCGCGCAACGTCGCCGTACGGACCGTCAGAATGTGGCTGCTGCTGCGCAAGGTGCAGAAAGCGCACGGGCAGGAGTAAAGCATGGCTCAACGGACGCTTTTCGCCCTGCTGCTGCTGGCGCTGATGATGGTTCCGGCGATCCAGGACGCCCTTGCGCTCGGTATCAGCAGCCGCTTTAGCTATTTACTGCTGTTTTAGCTGTGTCCCCTTAACCGGGCGTGGCGACGACGCTGAGCCAGAAGCGCGTAATCAAGGCGGAGGGCGCAGGACGTAGTGAACTACGTTCAAGCCCGACAACACAGAGTATGCGTTTGTGGCTCGCGTCCCGCAGGGCTGGGGCCATTCAGGGCCGTTGCCGCGTTACTCGCCGTGCATCTGGAATAACCAAATATTACGGCTCGCGCCTTGCCCCGGACCTGAATGACCGCCAGCAACGCTCACGATCGGTTAAGGGACACAGCCCAGGTGCGACAACCTTATTTATGCCATAGAGGGAGTCTCAGTATGGAAAAAGTGACAACCGTTTGTCCCTACTGCGCCGCCGGCTGCAAACTGCGTCTGGTGGTGGAGGAGGGGAAAATTGTCGGCTCCGAGCCGGCAATGGGTAAAAACAACCAGGGAACCCTGTGCCTGAAGGGCTACTACGGCTGGGACTTTATTAATGATACCCGGATCCTGACCCCGCGCCTGCAAAGCCCGATGATCCGCCGCCAGCGCGGCGGCAGGCTGGAGTCCGTCTCCTGGGATGAGGCGCTGAGCTACGTGG
>NZ_WMJZ01000035.1 GCF_009711095.1 Intestinirhabdus alba | reverse complement strand
CGTCCTTTTTTACCCGCCCATTACTGGGGATCCCTCAGCGCGTGAGCGGGGTTTAAAGTGTTTTCAGATTGTCGCTTTTCATCGCTGCCATCGTGGCGCAGCTCTGCCAAGCATGTGGTGATTATCTAAATTATTGGCCCGTTTCCAATAGCAATTACAATAAATAGCACTTTTTGATAAATACACTATTATTCTAATTTATCCATATTCCGGCGTATTGATAGAAAAGCTTTGGCCCTGAATATTTCCAGGTACCACCTGACGCGCTTTCTCGCCTCATTATCAGAAAGCCATGGTGCGATCAACTGCAGTTCTCTGGTGATGTTCGAAATTTTTTTGCGGGTGGTGTAATACTGGCAACCAACTACATAAACCGGATCCGTTAAATCGAACGCCTGCAGTACAGCCCGCTCAACAAACTCCACATCGTCATTATTTATCGCTTCATCAATCAGGCTTGCTGGTGGCTCAGGCCAAAGTAGCGAGCGGACACGCCTCAGCGCCTGCTCTCCTCTGAATCCTTCCTCTCTCGCCTGATTGAGAGCCACAGTAAACCTCTCCAGCGCTTTTTCAGACCAGTTTTTACTACTAATTATGCTCCAGCACGAATGGCTACGGGGCTTTGCCGGTGATGATGTCACAGATTACGACACGTCACGTCGCAGAATTTCTGGAACCCTGGATTGCTGAAGAAAAAAACGATGGCCGGCACTTTACGCTCTGTTCTGTCCGACATTTTCAGGGAGGCTATCGTAGAGGGGCGAGCTTCAGTTAACCCGGTAGATCCGACCAGGGCACCGAAAATCGAAGTATCGCGCCAGCGCCTTACATTTGAGCAGTTTCAGGCCATTCGACGTACTGCGGAACAGCAGCCGGCATGGTTCGGTCTGGCAATGGACCTGGCTTTAGTCACCGGACAACGACGCGAGGATATTGCTAATATGAAATTCAGCAATATTTATGATGGCCGGCTACATATAATTCAGATCAAAACTGGTGCGATGATCGCCGTACCGCTGTCACTATCCCTGGAAAGTGCGGGGCTTAAGCTTTCAGCTGTCGTAGACCGCTGTCGACTGGTGAGCCGCTGTGATTACCTGATAAGCGCAGGGATAAGAAAAAACAGCCCTGACGGCTCCATACATCCGGATGGCCTGACAAAAGGTTTTGTAAAAGCAAGAAAAAATGCGGGCATTGCATTAAGCGAAACACCGCCGACGTTCCACGAAATCCGCAGTCTGGCAGGGCGTCTTTATGAAAAAGAATATGGCAAGGATTTTGCTCAAAAACTGCTGGGGCACAAATCAGAAAAAATGACAGAAAAATACTTGGATATGAGGGAGAAAGCCTTTACATTGTTGTAACAAGGAAAAAGACCGAATATCAGTTTTCGTGGAAAATTCGTGGATTTTCGTGTATCGCCATGTAACTTGCTGATTTACAAGGAAAATAAAAAAAGACCGAATACGATTCCTGTATTCGGTCCAGGGAAATGGCTCTTGGGAGAGAGCCGTGCGCTAAAAGTTGGCATTTATGCAGGCCAGTTTGCCTTGCCCTTTAAGAATAGATGACGACGCCAGGTTTTCCAGTCCGCATGCAAAGCGGCCGCTAAAAAGCGGCGATCGTCACGTGCCGGAGAGCAACAAGCCGCAGGCTTATAATAAAAAGCCTGCGGTTTTTTTTAGCAGGCAGCAGCCTGCTGGTTACTGGCAGAGCTTTTGCGCACGTTCGATAAACGGGGTCAGGCTCTTTTTTTCTCCCGGCCTTGCCGGATCGTCGATCTGAATGACCGACACAGGCTGGGCGTTGGTTTTACCGCTGGCAACCTCCTGCTGCGCAACGCCATTGAGCGGGTACTGCACCAGGGTGCTCGGATTAATCGCATACAGCGCATTCCCCGCACGACAGGTCAGCATCACCTCTTCCCGATTAAACGCCCATTTGTCTTTGCCCACCTCAAAGCGACTGACAGTGATAATCTGCGGGGCCGCCAGAGCGACGCCACTGTTTGTTAGCAGCAGCAGAGAAAGCATCATCTTTTTCATCGGTTAATCAATCCATCAAAACGGTTCAAGGGTTGCGAACAGGCTGACAACCGCCAGCACCACGGCACCGGTCCCCAGCTCAAACTTAGTCATCCAGATGAACCACACGCTCACGCGCGGGCTCCGCTGCCGCATGCGCGGTACCAGAACATAACGATTCACCAGCGCGACCACCACCATCACCATCACCAGCACAAATTTAAGCAGCAGCCACTGCCCCCACGGCAACAGCCAGAACGACACAACGCCGCGTATAAACAGCACGTTGGCTATCCCCGTCAGCAGCACACCAGCCACCGCCAGATGGCCGTAGCGGGAAAAACGCATCATGGTCGCTATCGCCTGCTGACGCCAGCGTCTCTGCGCCATGCGCATACAGTAGATCACCGGCAGCAGACCGCCCACCCAACCGGCGGCGAAGATAAGGTGGAGCGCCTGATTAATCTGCTGGGCGGCACCGGTAACCCCCACGTGCAGCGTCGCATGCCCGACACCAGCCAGAAGGATAAACTGGGCGCTGCTCAGGATCAGCAGCTGACGCGGCAGGCTTCGCGGCACCATCAGCGCCACGACCAGGGTAATCGCCGCAAGGATAATTTGCCACAGCCACACCGCGCCGAATCGGGTTTGCAAAACGGCATACCATACCGGGGCGGAGAGCACATCCGGCCAACCGGAGCCCATCAGTCCGCCCTGTATCGCCAACATTAGCCCCGCGCTGAGAAAACTCCAGGCGGCGGCGTACTGCTGCAGCCGCAGATAACGTCGCGCCATCAATCGCCGGAACGGCGTTGGTGCCAGCCAGGCACCGTACAGCGCGCTGCCAAAGGTCAACATCAGCGCGGTAAAGTGGACAAACCGCAGCGTTATCCAGACAAAACTCAACATTTTTACTGTACGCTAAAAACGTATTGTCCCTTCGTCTTGTGCCCGTCCACTGACACGACGTGCCACTCCACGGTATAGCTGCCTGGCTTAAGGGGTTCACCGAGTGGAATAATCATTTGCGTTTTATCCTGCTCGTTGCGTTTCGCCGGATGCGTTTTAATCTTTTCCTGATTTGGCCCGCTGAGCGTGGCACCGCTGAATCCAGGTTCAATACCTTCAGAGAAATTCAGCGTCAGGGCCTGCGGCGATGTACTCATTGCGGCGTTGGCTGCAGGATACTGATGGGTCAGATGGGCATGCGCCCAGACGGCGGGTGTCGTCACCACGACGGCGATAAAGAGAAACGCACGCTGCAGCGGGAGGCGTTGAGAAATCATAAACTATTCCTTTTTGTTATCGCTTAGTTACAGAGCATAACCTCCTACAATGATCGAGTCGAGAAACATCATTTCTGACTTGCCAATACGACGGACTCTTAGTAACGTTGCGCGCGATTGATAAGGAGAAGCGCATGAAGACAAATCTGGCTCAACTTGAACAAGCTGAAATGGATAAAGTGAACGTTGACCTGGCCGCGGCCGGAGTGGCGTTTAAAGAGCGCTATAATATGCCCGTCGTGGCGGAGGTTGTCGAACGCGAGCAGCCGGAGCATCTACGCGACTGGTTCCGCGAGCGCCTTATTGCCCACAGGCTGGCCTCGGTTAATCTTTCTCGCCTGCCCTATGAGCCGAAATCAAAATAATCGTCCGCATAGTTACGCTTTATTACAATTTCGATGCTACATTATAAGCAAATTCTTATCCCCTCCTTCAGGGATGATTATAAGCCTTGAGAAAAGGAAGTCGTTATGTCGCTCTGGAAAATAGCAGCTGCACAGTATGAACCGCTGAAAATGCCCCTTGCCGATCAGGTAGCGCAGCATCTGCATTTTGTTGAAGCCGCAGCCGACCAGCAGTGTGAACTGCTGGTGTTTCCCGCCCTGTCGCTGATGGGCTGTAGCGATACCGACTGTCTGCAGACCGTCCTTCCCGATGATCCACTGCTACAGCCCCTCTCTCAGGCCGCATCCGCGTTACGCCTGACTATCATCGCCGGTTTGCAGGTCAGGCATGAGGATAGTCTGGTCAAGAGTATTGCCGTTTTCACCCCTGGAATCGCCTCACCGCTGACCTTTCCTCAGAGTCACGGGGCCTGCCTGGCTCCGGAGCTAAAATCCATTAGCATGATTAATAAACAGCCAGACGGAGACGATCTTGACTCAGCTTACTCGCTGATTACCACCAGTCAGTGTATTGCCGAATATGATCTGCGGGATTTTAGCTCGCGTCTGCAGCGTTTTTCTCATCGTTTCGCCATTGCCATCCTGATGGCCAACGCGCGCGGCGGCAGCACGCTATGGGATGAAAACGGCCAGCTGATCGTTCGGGCGGATAGCGGTTCGTTATTATTGACCGGTCAGCAAACGCCTCAGGGTTGGCAAGGAGATGTTGTTCCATTACGCCAGGCATTTTCGAACCGGAGTCTGCCATGCTGAGAATTATAGATACAGAGACCTGTGGTCTTCAGGGGGGAATTGTCGAGATTGCCTCCGTGGACGTGGTTGATGGCCAGATCGTCAATCCGATGAGCCATCTGGTGCGGCCTGACCGCCCGATAAGCCCGCAGGCAATGGCAATCCATCGCATCACCGAAGCCATGGTGGCCGACAAACCGTGGATAGAAGAAGTTATTCCGCACTACCACGGCAGCGACTGGTATGTCGCACACAACGCCAGCTTTGACCGCCGCGTACTGCCGGAGATGCCCGGCGAGTGGATTTGCACCATGAAGCTCTCCCGCCGCCTGTGGCCGGGTATGAAATACAGCAACATGGCATTGTATAAATCCCGCAAGCTGAGCGTCCAGACGCCGCCGGGCCTTCATCATCACCGCGCGCTGTATGACTGCTATATTACCGCAGCCCTGCTGCTCGATATCATCAACACTTCCGGCTGGACGCCCGAGCAGATGGTGGAAATTACCGGCCGTCCGGGGCTGCTGACCACTTTTACCTTCGGCAAGTATCGCGGCAAAGCCGTTTCCGACGTCGCCGAACGCGATCCGGGCTATCTGCGCTGGCTGTACAAAAACCTTGATAATATGAGCCCGGAACTGCGCTTAACGCTGAAACACTACCTGAATGAGGCCTGACTTCCGGCCTTCAGGGCAATGTTCCCTGGGCCAGTGCGATCAGGAAAGCATACTCCATTGCCACCCCTTCCCAGGATTTAAAGCGCCCGGACTTGCCGCCGTGACCTGAATCCATATCCGTGCACAGCAGCAGCAGATGATCATCGGTCTTCTTTTCGCGTAGCTTCGCCACCCATTTTGCCGGCTCCCAGTATTGCACCTGCGAATCATGTAGCCCGGTGGTCACCAGCAGGTGCGGATAAGCCTGCGCCGTAACGTTGTCATACGGGCTATAGCTTTTTATATAGTCGTAATACTGCGGGTCCTGGGGGTTGCCCCACTCTTCGAATTCTCCGGTGGTCAGCGGAATGGATTCGTCAAGCATGGTGGTCAGGACATCCACAAACGGCACCTGGGCGATAACGCCGTGAAACAGATCCGGGCGCTCGTTAATAGCCACGCCCATCAGCATTCCGCCCGCGCTGCCGCCCATACCATAGCACAGCGACGGCGAACCGTAGCCCAGCCCGAGCAGCGCATCGCAGGCGTCGAGATAGTCGTTGAAGGTATTTTTCTTTTTCAGGAATTTGCCATCTTCATACCAGTGCTGGCCCAGCTCGCCGCCGCCGCGTGCGTGAACAATGGCGTACACGAATCCGCGATCGAGCAGGCTCAGGCGGCTGCTGCTGAAGTCGGCGTCAATACTGGAGCCATAGGAGCCGTAGCCGTAGACCAGCAGCGGGTTGTGCCCTTTCCGGAAGTGCTTACGGTGATACACCAGCGAAACGGGGACTTCGACGCCGTCCCGCGCGGTGATCCATAAGTGCTCGCTGCGGTAGCTGGCGGCATCAAAACCGGGGACTTCGGTCTGTTTCAGCACCCGGCGCTCGCCGGTATCCATATCCAGCTCGAACAGCGTATCGGGGGTGGTCATTGAAGAGTAGCCGTAGCGCAGGCGGGAAGTTTCCGGCTCCGGGTTCCAGGCCAGCCAGGTAACGTAGGCCGGATCGTCGAAGGCGATCCCCGTCACCTCCCGGGTTTTGCGGTTAATCTGCCGCAGGCTGGTAAGCCCACGCTGCCGCTCCTCCACCACCAGCCAGTCCGTGAACAGCGTAAAACCTTCCAGCATGATGCTTTCACGCGGTGGGATCAGCTCCTCCCACTGCCGTTCGTCGCGAACGCGGGTGCGGTACAGACCAAAGTTTTTTCCATGGCGGTTGGAGCGCAGATAAAATTTATGCTGATAATGATCGAGGCTGTATTCATGATCTTTACGCCGGGCCAGGAAGAGCATCGGCTCCGCATCGGCCAGCTCCGCGTCAAGCAGCCGCACCTCACTGGTCGTGGCGCTGCCCAGGTGGATCACAATGTAGTGTTGAGACGTCGTCTTGTGCAGGCTGACGTAGAACGTATCGTCTTTCTCTTCATAAATCAGCTCGTCCAGGGAGGACGGCGTGCCGATATTATGCCGCCATACCTGATAAGGCAGCAGAGTAGTGGCATGTTTGCGTACATAATAGAGGGTTTGCGAATCGTTCGCCCAGACAAACTCCGGTGCCACATTATCCAACATTTCCGGATACCAGTTGCCTGTTTTGAGATTGCGAAAACGAAGACCATACTGGCGGCGGGAGAGAAAATCCTCCGCCAGCGCCATTATCGTATTGTCGGGGGTTATCGCCATGCCGCCCAGGGTATAGAATTCGCTGTGGGCGGCCCGCCTGTTGCCGTCAACCAGCAGCTCCCACGCATCCCACTCCTCGCTTAAAACGGACTGCCGCTGGTGGATGGCATATTCGCAGCCGGGTTCATAGATATGGCGGTAGCGATAGCCGTTTTTCACGTAGGGGGCGGAGACTTCCCGGGGTGGAATACGGTCGATAATCTCCTTAAGTACCCGATCCTGCAGCGCCTGCTGGGTCGCCATCACCCGATGACCATACGCATTTTCCTGATGCAGATAATCAAGGACCTCCGGCTGAGAGCGGGTATCATCCCGCAGCCAGTAATAGTTATCAACACGTGTATCGCCATGCAGGCTCATAGCGTGGGGGATGCGATTGGCTTTCGGTAGCATATCATTGTTCTTTTGCATTAAACGTCCTATAAGGGTGGCAAAAGTCACGCATGATGCAAGCGAAACACGTTACCTCAGAGTGCGCCGCTAATCTGTCAGCCGCTGTTTTTGCTGTCTGAGATCCTGCTCAATCTCTTCCCGCCTCCTGCGGGAGGTTCGGCGCGTCGCCCAGGACATTGAAACAGCTACGCTCCATAAAGCGATCGATGTCGATGGCGGCACAGCTCAGGAAATAGATCGCCAGCGCCTCTTCTTCGCTACGAATGCCCTGCGCCAGCCGCTACGGATCGAGCGGCTGTTCAATAGCCTGAGCGATAAATAGCTGCCCCTGCTCTTCCACCCCCGCATCATGCAGTTGCTGTTCGATGGCCGCATGCTCGCTGGCATCTATATGACCATCGCTTTTAGCTGCAAAAACCAGAGCGAGAATAAGGCGCTCCGTGCGCGCTTCCAGCGGGGCGCTTTGCGCGCCAGCCTGCGCTTCGTCGGCGCGGACTTTATCCTTATATTTATTCTATAGCACCGATCCCGCAATAGCCCCGTCGCCCACGCGCAGCGCACCGGAGCCGTATTTGCTGAGCAGCCTGCGGGACGACTTACTGACCACCAGCAGGCCGGCCCGCCCGCCTTCGGTGCCACCGCCAGCGGGCTGACATGGCTGCGGCGCTTACGCTTTGTATCCTGCATCAGCGCCATTCACCCCGGCGGTAAGCAACAACGGCCGCTACAGAGGCCGCTTACTTAACAGAAACGAAGCAGACACGGGCAACCCGGTTCAGGCTCACGCCGCCCGGGAGTCGTCTTCCGCTGCATTACCGTTTTCCACCACCTGTGGAGAAGGCAGCCTGCCGGTTTTGAGAATGGTATTCAGCACCTCTTTATTCTCGGCCAGCCAGAGAGAAAGCGCCTCGCGGTGCTCATCTTCCAGCGCAACCGGCGACTGCGCCAGCCAGGTATCAAGCAGATCCGCCGTATCCAGCATTTTGTCATACGCATCGGCTTCCTTTTTGCTGGTAAATGACATCTTTTCCTCACCTTCCCGAATCACTACATATTTAATTTCAACCGCCATCTGCAGCCTCTCGATTACTGTGTTTTTGTACAGTGTATTCTTTTTCAACCTCAAGATCAAGCCGGTGATAAAGACACGCGCAAACGTTTTCGTTTATACTCCACGCAGGTTAATCAGGGGATGTTTCTTTATGACGTTATTAGGCACTGCGCTGCGTCCGGCAGCGACGCGGGTGATGTTATTAGGTTCCGGCGAACTGGGAAAAGAAGTCGCCATTGAGTGTCAGCGGCTGGGCATTGAGACGATCGCGGTCGATCGCTACCCGGACGCTCCGGCTATGCATGTCGCCCACCGCGCTCACGTCATCAATATGCTCGACGCCGGGGCGCTGCGCCGGATAATTGAACTGGAAAAGCCGCACTATATTGTGCCGGAAATCGAGGCCATCGCCACCGATGCCCTGACGGCGCTGGAGCAGGAGGGGCTGAACATCGTGCCCTGCGCCCGCGCCGTGCAGTTGACGATGAATCGTGAAGGCATTCGTCGCCTTGCCGCCGAGGAGCTGGCGCTACCAACCTCGGCTTTCCGCTTTGCCGACAGCGAGGCGGCCTTCCGGGAAGCCGTTGGGGAAATCGGCTATCCGTGCATCGTCAAGCCGGTGATGAGTTCGTCCGGAAAAGGACAAAGCCTTATTCGCGATGCCGACCAGCTCTCCGCCGCCTGGAGATATGCCAGAGAGGGCGGCAGAGCGGGTGCCGGCCGGGTCATTGTCGAAAGCGTGGTGCGGTTTGATTTTGAAATCACCCTGCTGACGGTCAGCGCCGTGGACGGGGTACACTTCTGCGCGCCGGTTGGCCATCGCCAGCAGGAGGGTGACTACCGCGAGTCATGGCAGCCCCAGCGCATGAGCGCCCTGGCCCTTGAACGCGCGCAGGAGATGGCCCGCCGGGTGGTGCTGGCGCTGGGAGGATATGGCCTGTTCGGCGTCGAACTGTTTGTCCGCGGAGACGAGGTTATCTTTAGCGAGGTTTCGCCCCGACCGCACGATACGGGCATGGTAACGCTGATCTCGCAGGATCTGTCGGAGTTTGCCCTTCACGTCCGCGCCTTCCTCGGCCTGCCGGTAGGGGCGATCCGCCACTACGGTCCCTCAGCCTCTGCGGCGATCCTGCCTCACCTTACCGGCCAGAATGTCACCTTTGATAACGTGCAGGCGGCGCTGGGGGCGGGTTTACAGGTTCGCTTTTTCGGTAAGCCGGAAATTGACGGCACCCGCCGCCTGGGCGTGGCGCTGGCGACGGCGGATAGCGTTGAAGAGGCGGTAGCGCGGGCGAAACGGGCGGTCGCGCAGCTGAAGATTTCGGGATAAAAAAGGCCCGGCAGGATTGCCTGCCGGGCCTGAAACCTGTAGCGCCAGTGAACGCTGTTCACCGGCGCTGAGTGGCTTACTGGTTCGCGCCTGCCACCGCTTCGCGCGCCAGCTTAGTGATACGGGCATAGTCGCCCGCTTCCAGCGCATCCGCCGGAACCAGCCAGGAGCCGCCGATGCACAGTACGCTTTTCAGCGCCAGGTAGTCGCGGTAGTTCGCCGGGGAAATGCCGCCGGTCGGGCAGAAGCGCACCTGAGAGAAAGGACCCGCGATCGCCTGTAGCGCTTTGGTGCCGCCGTTAGCTTCCGCCGGGAAGAATTTAAACTCCTTCAGACCGTAGTCCATACCCAGCATCAGTTCAGAAACGGTGCTGATTCCGGGGATCAGCGGGATAGTGCCTTCCGTCGCCGCCTTCAGCAGCGGCTCGGTCAGGCCCGGGCTGATCGCGAACTGCGCGCCTGCCGCGGTGACTTCCGCCAGCTGCTGCGGGTTCAGCACGGTGCCGGCACCGACAATCGCTTCCGGAACCTCTTTGGCGATAGCGCGAATGGCATCCATCGCACACGGAGTGCGCAGGGTGACTTCCAGAACGCGCACGCCGCCCGCGACCAGCGCTTTCGCCATCGGCACCGCGTGCTCCAGCTTGTTCACCACGATAACCGGCACAACCGGACCGGTGGTCAGGATAGCTTCAGCACTTGTTTTCCAGTTTTTCATCAGAGTTTTCTCTCGCCTGAGTACAAAATGAGAGCCGGCTCCGGCAGGTACTTATGCCGCCGGTTCAGGCCTCGGTCCGTACAACACGTCGCTACGCTTTGTATGGGCGCAATCCGAAACCCAAACCGTCAACAGGATAACCCCGCAGGCCAGGCTTTAAACGTCTTAAAAAGTCATACAGGTTGCACCCTGCTCCGCGCCGGACAGATTTTCACGCAGCGCGCTGAACATCTCACGCCCGGTTCCTGTGCGCGACGCGCTGAGATCCGGAATATGCGGCTGGCGCGCGGCCAGCTCGGCGTCGTCCACCAGCAGGGTTAATTCGCCCGTTTGTCCATTGACGCGAATAAGGTCGCCATTGCGCACTTTAGCCAACGGCCCGCCAGCGTATGCTTCCGGGGTGACGTGAATGGCCGAAGGTACTTTACCTGAAGCACCGGAAAGCCGTCCATCGGTAACGAGCGCAATTTTGAAACGACGGTCCAATAATACACCAAGTGGCGGCATGAGTTTATGTAATTCTGGCATTCCGTTCGCTTTTGGCCCCTGATATCGGACAACCACCACGCAGTCGCGGTCAAGCAGCCCCGCCTCAAAGGCCGGCAGTACGTCATGCTGGCTTTCGAAGACCACCGCCGGTGCCTCGATAGTCTGATTTTCAACCGGGACGGCGGAGGTTTTCATGACCGCGCGCCCCAGGTTGCCGCTCAGCACTTTGGTCCCGCCGTGGGGAGAAAAGGGTTTATCAAAGGGGGCGATCACCGCGTCATCCAGGGATTTCTCCGCCCCCTCACGCCACTCCAGCTCACCGTTGTTTAACCACGGCTCAAGGGTGTATCGCGAGAGGCCCGGACCGGCGACGGTGTTCACCTCTTCGTGCAGCAGACCGGCGTTGAGCAGCTCGCGCATCATCACCGGCACGCCCCCGGCGGCCTGAAAATGGTTAATATCGGCCGGACCGTTGGGATAAAGACGCGCCATCAGCGGCACGGCCTCAGAGAGATCGGAGAAATCATCCCAGTTGATTAAAATTCCCGCCGCCCGCGCCATCGCGACCAGGTGCATGGTATGGTTGGTCGAGCCGCCGGTTGCCAGCAGCGCCACAATACCGTTCACCACGACTTTTTCATCGAACATTTTGCCGATCGGCATCCACTCGCTGCCGTTACCGGTCAGCCGCGTTACCTGCCGCGCGGCGGCGGCGGTCAGCGCCTCGCGCAGGGGCGAGTCGGGATGGACAAATGAGGAGCCCGGCAGCTGCATCCCCATAAATTCCACCACCATCTGATTGGTATTTGCCGTCCCGTAGAAGGTGCAGGTGCCCGGCGCGTGGTAGGAGGCGGCTTCAGCCTCCAGCAGCGCCGCCCGGTCAACTTTACCTTCGGCATACAGCTGACGGATCCGCACTTTTTCCTTGTTTGGCAATCCGCTCGCCATCGGGCCGGAAGGCACGAAAATTGCCGGCAGGTGGCCAAACGACAGGGCCGCCATCGCCAGGCCGGGGACGATTTTATCGCACACGCCGAGGAACAGCGCACCGTCGAACATATTATGCGACAGCCCTACCGCCGCAGACATGGCGATGACTTCACGGCTGAGCAGCGACAGCTCCATTCCGTCCTGTCCCTGGGTCACGCCATCACACATGGCGGGAACGCCGCCCGCCACCTGGCCGACCGCATTAACCGTATGCAGCGCCCGGCGGATAATCTCCGGATAGTGCTCGTAGGGCTGGTGCGCCGACAGCATTTCGTTCCAGGCGGTGATAATAGCGATATTGTTACGCAGCATACTCTTTAGGGACGCTTTGTCTTCGGGCTGGCAGGCGGCAAAACCGTGGGCCAGGTTACCGCAGGCCAGCTGAGAACGATGAACAACGCTGGATTTAGCCTGCTCAATTCGGGAAAGGTAGGCGGTCCGCGTTGCGCGGGAGCGCTCAATAATACGCTTTGTTACCCGTAACATCTTCGGATTCATAAAGGCTCCTGTAATTTATCTGTCAGGGCTACAGGGCTAACAAGGCTTTTATCGCTGCACGAAGCCGGCAGAAGCGTTCATTGGCCTGAGCTCAGGTGAAGAATCGATTCAGGCAGTGTAATAAAAAAAGCCCCGCGGGTGAATCCACGCGGGGCCTGAAAGCATAAAAATTATGCTGCTGGCTGAGTCAGATCATGTTACCGGTAAAATATCACTCTGCTGACAGCGGAGAATTTATTCAAATTCGTTCCAGGAACGTCCGTCGCGGGTGATCATCGCCACCGAGGCAACCGGACCCCAGGTTCCCGCCTGATACGGTTTTGGTGCTTCGTTATCCATTGCCCAGGCTTCGGTAATGGAATCCACCCACTTCCACGCCTCCTCCACCTCGTCACGACGCACAAACAGCGCCTGGATCCCGCGCATGGACTCCAGCAGCAGGCGCTCATAGGCGTCCGCCAGGTGCGTCTGGTTAAAGGTTTCTGAGTAGCTCAGATCGAGTTTAGTGGTCTGCAGGTTATGTTTGTGATCCAGACCCGGCACTTTGTTCAGCACCTGGATATCCACCCCTTCATCCGGCTGCAGCCGGATAGTCAGCTTGTTCTGCGGCAGATCCTGCCAGGACTCCTTAAACAGGTTTAGCTCCGGCGTTTTAAAGTAGACCACCACCTCCGAGCATTTGGTCGGCAGACGCTTGCCGGTACGCAGGTAGAACGGCACGCCCGCCCAGCGCCAGTTGTCGATATCCACGCGGATGGCAACAAATGTTTCGGTGTTGCTGCTCTTATTTGCCCCCTCTTCTTCCAGATAGCCGGGCACCTTTTTGCCCTGGGCAAAGCCGGTGGTGTACTGGCCGCGAACCGTTTTTTCCCGCACGTTAGTACGATCGATGCGGCGCAGCGATTTCAGCACTTTCACCTTTTCATCGCGGATGCTGTCCGCGCTCAGATCGGAAGGCGGCGACATGGCGATCATGCAGAGGATCTGCAGCAGATGGTTCTGAATCATATCGCGCATCTGGCCGGCCTGATCGAAATAGCCCCACCGCCCTTCGATCCCCACCTCTTCCGCCACGGTAATCTCTACGTGATCGATGGTGCGGTTATCCCAGTTGTTAACGAACAGCGAATTGGCGAAGCGCAGCGCCAGCAGATTGAGAACCGTCTCTTTGCCCAGGTAGTGGTCGATGCGGTACACCTGGCGCTCTTCAAAATACTCGCCGACCCGATCGTTGATTTCCCGGGAGGTCGCCAGCGACGTGCCGAGCGGTTTTTCCATCACCACGCGCGCCGGTTTAGCGTTCAGCTTCGCTTCGCCCAGCCCTTTGCAAATAGCGCCGAAGGTGCCCGGCGGCATCGCGAAATAGTTGATGGTGGTGCGATTTTTTTGATCCAGCATCTCGCCCAGACGCACAAATCCGGCAGTGTCGTTAACGTCCAGGTTGCAAAAGTCCAGACGTCCACTAAGGGTTTCCCATAAACCTTTATCGATTTTCTCCTTCATAAAGGTTTCGAGCGCTTCGCGGACAACCCTGGTCCAGGCTTCTTTATCCCAGTCAGCGCGCCCCACTCCGATAATACGCGTGTCCGGATGAATCTGGCCGGCTTTTTCCAGCTGATAGAGGGAAGGCAGCAGTTTGCGGCGTGCAAGGTCGCCTTTCGCGCCGAAAATGACCAGGTCACATGCCTGGGCTGTTTGCGTTACCGCCATGTCATTCTCCTTAAGTGAGGATTCCTGGTTCGTTTGCCAGGTTGTAGCTGTAATTTTATTACAGTGCACTGTACTGCTTTTACATGTTTCCGAAAACTATAAACGCTTAACCGGCAGTGCGGTTGCCGCAAACGGCGGCACTGTCCTGCGCCCTCCGCCTTGATCACGCGCTTCTGGCTCAGCGTCGACGCCACGCCCGGTTAAGGGACACAACCTAAAATCAGAGGTTGATCATGTAATGAAAAAAAACAACATACTTACCGGCTAATTTGCCCCTTTAGCCAGGAGCGGAGGGTAATATCTGGCAAAGCTGCCTCTTGATTTCCCGCATTGTCGCAATCGTCATTATCCATGAGCATCTTTACATTATGAATATGCTGGAAAAAATTCAGTCCCGGCTGGAACATTTAAGCAAGTCAGAACGCAAGGTCGCCGACGTCATCCTCGCCTCACCCGAGCGGGCTATTCACTCAAGCATCGCGGCGCTGGCCGTCAGGGCAGACGTCAGCGAGCCGACGGTAAACCGCTTCTGCCGCAGCATGGCCACCCGCGGCTTTCCTGATTTTAAACTGCATCTGGCGCAAAGTCTGGCAAACGGCACGCCGTATGTTAACCGCAACGTCGATGAGGACGACGGCGTGGAATCCTATACCGCCAAGATTTTTGAATCAGCCATGGCGGGGCTCAATCACGTTCGTCAATCCCTCGATAAGTCAGCGATCAACCGCGCGGTGGATCTGCTCACCCAGGCAAAGAAGATCGCTTTCTTTGGCCTCGGCTCCTCGGCGGCGGTGGCGCACGACGCGATGAACAAGTTTTTTCGCTTCAACGTACCGGTGATCTACTCCGAGGATATCGTCCTGCAGCGAATGAGCTGTATGAACTGCAGCGAGGACGACGTGGTGGTGCTGATATCCCATACCGGTAGAACCAAAAGTCTGGTGGAGCTGGCGCAGCTGGCTCGCGAGAACGACGCGATGGTTATCGCCCTCACCTCTCCGGACACGCCGCTGGCCCGGGAGGCAACGCTGGCGATTACCCTGGACGTACCGGAAGATACTGACATTTATATGCCCATGATCTCCCGTCTCGCCCAGCTGACCGTGATAGATGTGCTGGCAACAGGATTTACTTTACGTCGCGGAGCAAAATTCAGAGATAACTTGAAGCGTGTCAAGGAAGCGCTCAGGGAATCGCGTTTTGATAAAGAGTTGCTCACTAAGAGCGATAAACGCTAAAAGCTATAACAATGTTCTACCCTTTTCGTCATCCGGCGATGTTCTTATTTAGCCGTTAAGGTTGCAGAGCCGCCGGTTCACTATTCACGCAACACCAAGGTGTTTCAGTCAACGGAGTATTACATGTCCAGAAGGCTTCGCAGAACCAAAATCGTGACGACGTTAGGTCCGGCCACCGATCGTGATAACAACCTTGAAAAAATCATAGCCGCTGGCGCTAACGTGGTGCGGATGAACTTCTCCCACGGCTCGCCTGAGGATCACAAACTGCGCGCGGATAAGGTTCGTGACATTGCCGCCAGGCTGGGGCGGCATGTGGCAATACTCGGCGATCTTCAGGGGCCAAAAATCCGCGTCTCCACCTTTAAAGAGGGCAAGGTTTTCCTTAACACTGGCGATAAGTTCCTGCTTGATGCCGGTCTGGGCAAAGGTGAAGGCGACAAAGAAAAGGTCGGGATCGACTACAAGGGGCTGCCGGCGGACGTGGTGCCCGGCGACATTCTGCTGCTCGACGACGGCCGCGTACAGCTGAAGGTACTGGAAGTGCAGGATATGAAGGTCTTCACCGAGGTCACCGTCGGCGGTCCGCTCTCCAACAATAAAGGCATCAACAAGCTCGGCGGCGGGCTTTCCGCAGAGGCGCTGACCGAAAAAGACAAGGCGGATATTATCACCGCCGCGCAGATCGGTGTGGATTATCTGGCGGTCTCCTTCCCGCGCTGCGGCGAAGATCTGAACTACGCTCGCCGCCTGGCGCAGGAAGCGGGCTGCGATGCGAAGATCGTCGCCAAAGTAGAGCGCGCCGAGGCCGTCTGCGATCAGAACGCGATGGATGACATTATTCTCGCCTCCGACGTGGTGATGGTCGCCCGCGGCGACCTCGGCGTCGAAATTGGCGATCCGGAGCTGGTCGGGATTCAAAAAGCGCTGATCCGTCGGGCACGCCAGCTGAACCGCGCGGTCATTACCGCCACCCAGATGATGGAATCGATGATCACCAACCCGATGCCGACCCGTGCGGAGGTGATGGACGTGGCGAACGCGGTGCTGGACGGCACCGATGCGGTGATGCTCTCCGCGGAAACGGCGGCGGGACAGTATCCGGCGGAAACCGTTGCCGCGATGGCGCGGGTCTGCCTTGGCGCGGAGAAAATCCCCAGCATCAACGTCTCAAAACATCGTCTGGACGTCCAGTTCGACAACGTCGAAGAGGCGATCGCCATGTCGGCGATGTACGCGGCTAACCATCTGAAAGGGGTAACGGCCATTATCACGATGACCGAGTCAGGACGCACCGCGCTGATGACCTCGCGCATTAGCTCCGGCCTGCCTATTTTCGCCATGTCCCGCCATGAGCGCACCCTGAATCTGACCTCGCTGTACCGGGGCGTCACTCCGGTTCACTTCGACAGCGCGGGCGACGGCGTGGTGGCCGCCAGCGAAGCGGTCAATCTGCTGCGCGACAAGGGTTACCTGGTTTCGGGCGATCTGGTTATCGTCACCCAGGGCGACGTGATGAGCACCATCGGCTCCACGAACACCACGCGCATCCTGACCGTCGAATAATAACCCGCTTAAACCGCCTGAGGCTTCTCCTGCGAGAGGCCTCAGGTTGATGACAAAGAGGGAAAAAACGTGGTGTTCCCTCTTTGTGGTTAACAGCCGAAAATCAATGAATTGATTTTCCTTGTTTATTTTTATGGTGATTATGGCCGAACGAGTTCGGCCTGGGGTTTGTCATCACTCTCCTGCAGGCGGTAGCGCGTCTTATCTGAAATGGGGCTGAATTTCGCCGCGAAGCGCCGGGATTAGCGGCGGGGCGCTACCTGATGGGATAGAGATCTTTACGCTTATAGGGCTGGATTTCGCCTGGTTTGCGGGTTTTCAGCAGCTTAAGGATCCAGGTGTACTGCTCAGGGTGCGGGGCGACAAAAACCTCCACCTCCTCGTTCATCCGCCTGGCGATGGTGACGTCGTCCGCGGTCAGCAGATCGTCCATCGGCGGACGTATCTGGATGGTCAGCCGATGGGTTTTGCCATCGTAGAGAGGAAAGAGCGGAACCACCCGCGCCCGACACACCTTCATCAGACGCCCAATCGCCGGCAGCGTGGCCTTATAGGTAGCAAAAAAATCGACAAACTCGCTGTGCTCCGGACCATGATCCTGATCGGGCAGATAGTAGCCCCAGTAGCCCTGACGCACCGACTGGATAAAAGGTTTGATGCCGTCATTACGGGCGTGCAGCCGGCCGCCAAAACGGCGGCGCACGGTGTTCCAGACATAGTCAAACACCGGGTTGCCCTGGTTATGGAACATGGCCGCCATCTTCTGCCCCTGGGACGCCATCAGCATGGCCGGGATGTCCACCCCCCAGCCGTGGGGCACGAGGAAAATCACCTTCTCATCGTTGCGGCGCAGCGCTTCAATGATTTCCAGCCCCTGCCAGTCCACCCGCGGCAGGATCTTCTGCGGACCGCGCATGGCCAGCTCCGCCATCATCGCCATCGCCTGCGGAGCGGTGGCGAACATCTCATCAACAATGGCCTCCCGCTCGGCTTCGCTGCGCTCAGGAAAGCAGAGGGAGAGATTGATCAACGCGCGGCGGCGCGAGCTTTTGCCCAGCCTCCCGGCAAAGCGCCCCACGCGGGCCAGCAAAGGATCGCGAAATGTGGCGGGCGTTAAGGCCAGCCCCGCCATCGCCGCTACGCCCAGCCAGGCTCCCCAGTAGCGTGGATGACGGAAAGCCTTCTCAAACTCAGGAATGAATTCACTCTTATTTTTCTTTGTTTCCATGCGCTTTTAGTACCTGATGACGCGAAAATAAATCTGCTTAAGGCTGTCTTCCTTAACCACCACGGCCCCGATATGCATAAACGCGGCCCGTCTCCGGCCTGCGCCATTCAACGCCGGCCTGGGATCGGTTAAGGAACCCGGCCTGGCGTGACGGCACGCCCTGTCCCCTAAAAAATAAAAAGAGCCGGCACACGATGCGTACCGACCCTGTTTACGGCAAGCTTAGTCTAAACGCAGCTGCGGCAGAACCTCTTTCACCTGCGCCAGATACTCACGGCGCTCGGTTCCGGTCAGCCCTTCGGTATGCGGCAGCTTCGCCGTCAGCGGATTGACCGCCTGCTGGTTGATCCACACCTCATAGTGCAGGTGCGGCCCGGTAGAACGCCCGGTATTACCGGAAAGGGCGATGCGATCGCCGCGTTTCACCTTCTGCCCCGGCGTCACCAGCAGCTTACGCAGGTGCATATAGCGGGTGGTGTAGGTCCGGCCGTGGCGAATCGCGATATAGTAACCGGCCGCGCCGCTGCGCTTGGCGACCACCACTTCACCATCGCCGACCGCAAGGACAGGGGTGCCCTGCGGCATGGCAAAATCGACGCCCCGGTGCGGCGCTATGCGTCCGGTAACCGGGTTCTGACGGCGCGGATTGAAGTTGGACGAAATACGGAACTGCCTGGCGGTTGGAAAACGCAGAAAGCCCTTCGCAAGACCGGTGCCGTTGCGATCGTAGAATTTACCGTCTTCGGCGCGAATTGCATAGTAGTCCTTCCCGCTGGAACGTAAACGCACCCCCAGCAGCTGGCTCTGCTCGCGCTTCCCGTCGAGCATTTCACGCGACATCAGCACGGAGAACTCATCGCCTTTCTTCAGCTTGCGGAAATCCATCTGCCACTGCATCGCCTTGATGACCGCGCTAATCTCAGCGCTGGTCAGCCCGGCGTCTTTGGCGCTGGTAACAAAGCTGCCGCCAACGGTGCCTTTAATCAGGTTATTGACCCACTCGCCCTGCAGCATTTCGCTGCTCTTTTTGAAACCGTTGTCCGTACGATCGTAGGTACGGGTTTCACGGCGGGATACTTCCCAGGTCAGGCGCTGCAAATCGCCCTGCTCGGTCAGCGTCCAGGAAATTTGTTGTCCGATCTTCAGATTACGCAGGTCTTTATCCGCGGCGGCGAGCCTGCTGATATCCCCCATCTCAATGCCGTACTGATTGAGGATGCTGCTCAGCGTATCGCCGGTGGAGACAACGTACTCATGCACGCCCGTTTCGCCGGCGATTTTGTCATCCAGCTCATCCTGAGGTATCGCCTCCTCCTCCTGTGGTGCCTGATCGATAGGCTCGCTGTCCTCGGGCAGCAGGGAGTGGACTTCGTCTTTTTCCAGAACGACGGTTTTAACGACGGGAACGTCATCGGGATGGTAAACATAGGGCCGCCAGACGGCGACGGCCAGGGTAAGAACGGTAAGCGACCCCAGCATAACGCGGTGGGGTCGGGGCAGATTATTAAATGCCAGGGCGACAGAGCGGGCTATCTGTTGCACGTATTCACTTCCTCATTAATCTCCTTTCAGGCAGCTCGCATACTGGTTTGCCAGTTGGCTCAGAAACGCCGAATAGCTTGTTTTACCCAGTTTAATATTTGTTCCGAGGGGATCCAGCGTTCCCATACGAACGGATGTCCCTCTCGCAACGGCTTCGACAACCGCTGGCCTGAACTGCGGTTCAGCAAAAACGCAGGCTGCTTTTTGCTCAACCAACTGTGTGCGTATTTCATGTAAACGCTGCGCGCCGGGCTGTATCTCAGGGTTAACGGTAAAATGGCCGAGCGGCGTCAGCCCGTAATGCTTTTCATAATAGCCGTAGGCGTCATGAAAAACGAAATATCCTTTCCCTTTGAACGGCGCGAGCTCGTTATCCACCTGTTTATCGGTTGCGGCTAATTGTGCCTCAAAATTTTTCAGGTTGGCGTCAAGTTTGGTTCGACTCTGGGGCATAAGTTCCACTAATTTTTCATGGATTGCAACCGCCGTAAACCGCGCTATTTCCGGCGAGAGCCACAGATGCATATTATATTCACCGTGATGGTGATGCGCCTCTTCATTTTCAGCGTGCGCACCGCCGTGCTCATGTTCACCATCGTCCTCCTCTGCCCCTTTCATCAGCAGCGGCTTAACCTCACTTAAGTACGCAATCGTTACCTTTCTCTTATCCGAAACGCCGCTTACTGGCTTTTTCATGAACGCTTCCATCTCAGGACCAACCCAGACAACTAAGTCTGCGCTTTGTAAGCGTTTTATGTCAGACGGGCGTAGAGCGTAATCATGGGCGGAGGCACCGTCCGGCAACAGTACGTCCGTCTCCGTCACGCCTTCCGTAATTGCCGAAGCGATAAAGCCTAACGGCTTAAGGGAGGTAACCACGGCGGCGCTGGCGCTGAGGCTTGCCCCGCCCCACAGGGCAGCGGATAATGCTGCGAAAAGAAGCGTATTTTTATGTAACATAATGCAACGACTCATCGTAATAAATGCGAGAAATGTGATATTATAACATTCTATAACTTCTGCAAGCCTAAAACAGACATGACAACCCTGGTTTCACTGGAAAATATCTCGGTCTCTTTTGCTCAACGCCGCGTCCTCTCTGACGTGTCGCTTGAGCTTAGGCCGGGAAAAATATTGACCCTTCTCGGCCCTAACGGCGCGGGAAAATCCACGCTCGTTCGCGTTGTGCTCGGCCTGGTCACCCCGGACGCCGGGGTCATCAGACGCAACGGAAATTTGCGCATCGGCTATGTGCCGCAAAAACTTTATCTTGACGCCACGCTGCCGCTCACCGTCAGCCGCTTCCTGCGCCTGCGGCCCGGTGCCAGAAAAGCGGATATTCTGCCGGCGCTGAAGCGCGTTCAGGCCGGACACCTTATAGAGGCCCCGATGCAGAAGCTTTCCGGCGGTGAAACCCAGCGGGTGCTGCTGGCACGCGCGCTGCTCAGCCAGCCGCAGCTGCTGGTGCTCGACGAGCCGACTCAGGGGGTGGACGTTAACGGCCAGGTGGCGCTGTACGATCTTATCGACCGTCTGCGCTGCGAGCTGGCGTGCGCGGTGCTGATGGTTTCTCACGATCTGCATCTGGTGATGGCGAAAACGGATGAGGTGCTGTGTCTGAACCACCATATCTGCTGTTCGGGCGCGCCTGAAGTGGTATCCACCCACCCGGAATTTATCTCGATGTTCGGCCCCGGCGCTGCAGAACAGCTGGGCATTTACCGGCACCATCACAACCATCGCCACGATTTACAGGGGCGTATTATTTTGCGGCGGGGAAACGGCCACTCATGATTGAATTACTGCTGCCCGGCTGGCTGGCCGGCATCCTGCTCTCCTGCGCCGCCGGCCCGCTGGGCTCGTTCGTGGTCTGGCGTCGGATGTCCTACTTTGGCGATACCCTGGCGCACGCCTCGCTGCTGGGCGTCGCCTTTGGGCTGCTGCTGGACGTGAATCCTTTTTACGCGGTGATTGCCGTAACGCTGCTGCTGGCCGCCGGGCTGGTCTGGCTGGAGAAACGCCCGCACCTTGCTATCGACACGCTGCTGGGCATTATGGCGCACAGCGCTCTGTCGCTGGGCCTGGTCGTCGTCAGCCTGATGTCCAACATTCGTGTGGATTTAATGTCCTGGCTGTTTGGCGATCTGCTGGCGGTCACCCCGGAGGATCTGATCGCCCTGGCCCTCGGCGTGGCCATCGTGCTGGCGATCCTGCTCTGGCAGTGGCGCAACCTGCTGTCGATGACCATCAGCCCTGAGCTGGCCTTCGTTGACGGCGTGAAGCTGCAGCGCGTAAAGCTGCTGCTGATGCTGGTGACGGCGCTGACCATCGGCGTGGCGATGAAGTTCGTCGGGGCGCTGATCATTACCTCACTGCTGATTATCCCCGCGGCCACCGCGCGCCGCTTTGCCCGTACGCCGGAGCAGATGGCGGCCATGGCGGCAGGTGTGGGAATGATAGCGGTCACGGGCGGGCTGACCTTTTCCGCCTTTTACGACACCCCGGCCGGGCCGTCGGTAGTGCTGTGCGCCGCGCTGCTGTTTATTTTTAGCATGATAAGAAAGACGGCAAACGCCGCCTGACTGCCCGGGCCTGCCGATAGACGAAACCGTCTCCGGCAGGCCCGTGGGCTACGGCATCGCCGGCGGCGTAATGCCGAAGTGGTTCCACGCGCGAACCGTCGCCATACGCCCGCGCGGCGTGCGCTGCAAAAAGCCCTGCTGGATCAGATACGGCTCCAGCACATCCTCAATGGTTTCCCGCTCCTCGCCGATGGCCGCCGCCAGGTTGTCCAGCCCTACCGGCCCGCCGAAGAATTTATCAATGACCGCCAGCAGCAGCTTGCGGTCCATATAGTCAAATCCCTCGGCGTCAACGTTAAGCATATCCAGCGCCTGGGCGGCAATATCTGCCGAAATGGCACCGTCATGTTTAACCTCGGCAAAATCGCGCACCCGCCGGAGCAGGCGGTTGGCAATACGCGGAGTGCCGCGGGCGCGGCGCGCCACCTCCAGCGCCCCCTCTTCGCTCATCTCCAGCCCCATAAAGCGGGCGCTGCGCCCGACGATATATTGCAGGTCAGGCACCTGGTAGAACTCAAGGCGCTGCACGATGCCGAAACGATCGCGCAGCGGCGAGGTGAGCGACCCGGCGCGGGTGGTGGCACCGATAAGCGTAAACGGCGGCAGGTCGATTTTTATTGAGCGCGCCGCCGGCCCTTCGCCGATCATAATATCGAGCTGATAGTCCTCCATAGCCGGATAGAGGACCTCCTCCACTACCGGCGAAAGGCGGTGAATTTCATCGATAAACAGGACGTCGTGCGGCTCCAGGTTGGTCAGCATCGCCGCCAGATCGCCCGCCTTTTCCAGCACCGGGCCGGAGGTGGTGCGCAGGTTAACGCCCATTTCGTTGGCGACGATGTTGGCGAGAGTGGTTTTGCCAAGGCCCGGTGGCCCGAAAATCAGCAGGTGGTCCAGGGCGTCGCCGCGCTGCTTCGCCGCCTGGATGAAGATCTCCATCTGGGCGCGCACCTGGGGCTGTCCGATATACTCCTGCAGCAGCTTCGGACGTATGGCGCGATCGGCGACCTCTTCTGCGATGGTTGCGCCTGCGGAAATCAGGCGATCTGCTTCTATCATCCTTTACCTCATAACGCGGCGCGGAGCGCTTCGCGAATCAGCGTTTCACTGCTGGCGTCCGGACGCGCAATTTTACTCACCATCCGGCTGGCTTCCTGCGGCTTATAGCCCAGCGCCACCAGCGCGGCAACCGCCTCCTGCTCCGCGTCATCGGCGGCCGGGCTGGCCGGCGAGGTCAGCACCAGATCGGCTGCCGGGGTGAACAGATCGCCGTGCAGCCCTTTAAAGCGGTCCTTCATTTCGACAATCAGGCGTTCGGCGGTTTTTTTGCCGATGCCGGGCAGTTTCACCAGCGCCGCCGGCTCTTCACGCTCAACGGCGTTGACGAACTGCTGGGCCGACATTCCGGAGAGGATCGCCAGCGCCAGCTTCGGCCCTACGCCGTTGGTTTTGATCAACGCTTTAAACAGCGTGCGCTCCTGCCTGTTGTTAAATCCGTACAGCAGCTGCGCGTCTTCACGCACCACGAAGTGGGTAAAGACAACGGCCTCTTTTCCGCACTCCGGAAGCTCATAAAAACAGGTCATCGGCATATGCACTTCATAGCCTACGCCGCCCGCTTCGAGCAGTACCAGCGGGGGTTGTTTCTCCAGGATGATGCCTCTGAGTCTGCCTATCACACTACGCTCCTGCGCTATGGCTCACGATATCAGCACGTATGATAAAAAAATGCTGGATAGATATCCAGATCAAAAACGAGTAACCCCGCTTCTCTGCCCCGGACAGAGCCGGGACAGCCCGGTCACTTCTCATTGCCTCCGCCAGCAGGGCTGTTTCCTCTCTGCTCTGAGGCAGCCAGCGCGAATCTATTTTTTATTTCTCGGTTTCCGGACCGCCTGCACAGATAAAGGCGCTATACTCCCCACTGATTTAACGGTAATATTGTCGGTGCCGTAATGTATTTATTCGTTGTCTTTCGTATCACTTATCCCCTTTCAGAACGCATCGCTATTAGCAGCGTCCCGTCGGCCCTGCCGATGCTGTCCGGAGATCGCTTACGATAAAGCTTCATCAGGCGCGAGTTTGCTATTTCTTAATTAATTTGAACACTTATTTTTCACGGAGCGAAGAATGTTATTCAGGAAACTGATTGCCTGTACTTTTTTAATTATTCCGTATATTGCCTGTGCCGATAGTAATACGGAAACCCTTGAGCGCATTGCCATTCAGCAGCAGACGCTCTCCTGGATGCACGGCGGCGAGTGGGCAAAACTTGAGGCAATGATTGCAGCGTATAATAACGACTTTCCGGCCACCAGCGGCGGCACCCATAAGCTGGTCGTTGTCTGGGCAAGTATTGTGGACACTTTCTCCGGGGTCGCCCCGGAAAGCGGTATCGGTCTCGTGGCCAAAAAATGGCTGGCGGCCAGCCCCGGCTCAACATGCGCCAGAATGCTCCAGGCCCTGGAATTCAATGCCAGGGCGACCCGTTTACGCGGCGAGGGCCCGGCCAGCGGGGTGGACCCGTCCATATGGCCTGAATATAAACAGCTAATGCAACAGGAAAAAGCGTTTCTCTTAAAAAATAAAGATATTGCCGATAAAGATGCGGCCTGGTATCAGGAGATGGAAATAGTGGCGCGTAACCTTGGGGACAAAGCGCTTCTTTACCATACGTTAGAAGAAGGCAGCAAAAAATATCCCGCCTACCAGAATATTTATTTACAGGCAATGGAGGCCCGCTTGCCTAAATGGGGAGGGTCTGCGGAAGAGGTTGAAAAAATTGCCCGACTGGCTGCTGAAAACAACAAAGCGCGGTCCGGTATGGCGAATTACGCTTATATCTGGTTTAACGCCATAAGCTTCCAGCCGGAGATGGCCTCTCTGCTCAGGGAAAATAAGATCGTTTCATGGAATGATATGCTGCAAGGATGGCACGATCGCTATAAGCAATATCCCTCCACGCGCACGCTAAATAACTTGCTGATATCCGCCTGCATTGCGCAGGATAAAAATGCCTTCACGGAGGCCGATAAGCAAATCCAGGGGCAGGTCGAACCTCAGATCTGGCCCAGGGGATTAAGTTATCAGAAATGCAAAACGCTAATGAAAAAATTAGCCAGCCCGGAAAATACGCCGCTGTAAACGCCGCCGGAGAATACTCCGCGCCAGAAGAGATCGCCGCCACTCACCGGCAATAGCTGCCTGAGTGGCGGCATTTAGCGTAGCCGGCCGCGGGCCAGATTGAGGCGTGATTCGCTCATCTGCAGCGCATTCTGGCTGATATGGCAGTGGGTAATCGCAATAGCCAGCGCGTCCGCCGCGTCCGCCTGAGGATTGGCGGGCAGCTTCAGCAGAGTGCGCACCATGTGCTGCACCTGGCTTTTCTCGGCGCTGCCGATGCCGACGACGGTCTGCTTCACCTGGCGCGCCGCATACTCAAACACCGGCAGCTGCTGGTTAACCGCCGCGACAATCGCCACGCCGCGCGCCTGCCCCAGCTTCAGGGCCGAATCGGCGTTTTTCGCCATAAACACCTGCTCAATGGCGAAATAGTCCGGCTTAAACTGGGTGATGATCTCCGACACGCCCGCATAGATAAGCTTCAGGCGCGACGGCAGATCGTCCACTTTGGTGCGAATACAGCCGCTGCCCAGCCAGGTGAGCTGCCTGCCCACCTGATGGATAACGCCATAGCCGGTAATGCGCGAGCCAGGGTCAATGCCGAGAATAATGGACATCACGCGCCTCTGGTTGTGCTCATCCGCCGATACCTATCGTTCAGCTCACGGAAGAAGGGACGCCCCGCGCCTCTCCGGACGCGCAGATTTCCTGTCGGGCCGGAACCCGCGCGAAGCGGCGACGCTCCGGCGGGCTGAAAACGTGCGGCTATCACAGCGTGGCGGCAACTTCGTCAGAGATTTCACCGTTATGGTAAACTTCCTGCACGTCGTCGCAGTCTTCCAGCATATCGATCAGACGCATCAGCTTGGGTGCGGTTTCGGCATCCATATCCGCCTTAGTGGACGGGATCATGGAGACTTCGGCGCTGTCTGCCTTCAGGCCAGCCGCTTCCAGCGCGTCGCGCACTTTACCCATCTCTTCCCACGCGGTGTAGACGTCGACCGCGCCGTCGTCGTAGGCCACCACGTCCTCAGCGCCGGCTTCCAGCGCCGCTTCCATAATGGTGTCCTCATCCCCTTTCTCAAAGGAGATCACCCCTTTTTTGCTGAACAGATAGGCGACGGAACCGTCGGTGCCAAGGTTGCCGCCGCTCTTGCTGAACGCATGGCGGACTTCCGCCACGGTGCGGTTACGGTTGTCGGACAGGCATTCAACCATCACCGCCGTGCCGCCGGGGCCGTAGCCTTCATAGATGATGGTTTCCATGTTTGCATCATCATCGCCGCCGACGCCGCGCGCGATTGCGCGGTTCAGCGTATCCCGGGTCATGTTGTTGGACAGCGCCTTATCCACCGCCGCGCGCAGGCGCGGGTTGGCATCCGGATCGCCGCCGCCCAGACGCGCTGCGGTAACCAGCTCGCGAATGATCTTGGTGAAAATTTTACCGCGCTTAGCGTCCTGCGCAGCTTTACGATGTCTGGTGTTGGCCCATTTACTATGACCTGCCATAACTCTGTTCCTCAAAAAGCGCGCCCTTTCAGGCGACGTTAATTACAAACTCTTCAATCGCCTGCCGGTTGCTCCACGACATGGTGAGCGCCGCCGCGGCGGGCGCATCAAGCCAGCGGTAGGCCAGGTGTTCGGTAAAAACAATCTGGCGCTCGTGGGGCAGCGCAAGACAGAACCAGGATTCCGTATTGCGCGCCACCCCCGGCGCATAGCGATGACGTAAATGTGAAAAAATTTCAAATTCCACCGTGCGCTGACAGTCAGTTAAGGTCAGCCGCTCCGCCATGATGTCGATGGCGACCTCTTCATTTACTTCACGCACGGCAGCCTGCAACGCGCTCTCCCCCTCTTCCAGGCTGCCGGTAACCGACTGCCAGAAGTCAGGATCGTCGCGTCGCTGCAGCATCAGCACCCGCTTCGTGTCCCGGGCGTAGATCACCACCAGGACGGAAACGGGCCGCTTATAGACGTGCTTCTCCTCGCCGTTCACAGGCATGTTCCTGAGCGCCGCTGTGCGGCGGGGCGAGTGAAGCCGTATCTATAAGCCATATCAGCTGTTCTCAGCCTTTTTGACCACCTGAATGCCCAGCTCGCCCAGCGCCGCCGGGTTCGCGAAGCTCGGCGCTTCGGTCATCAGGCAGGCGGCGGCGGTGGTTTTCGGGAAGGCGATCACGTCGCGAATGTTGTCGGTGCCGGTCAGCAGCATGGTCAGGCGATCCAGACCAAACGCCAGCCCCGCGTGGGGCGGCGTACCGTACTGCAGGGCGTCCAGCAGGAAGCCGAACTTCTCGCGCTGCTCCTGCTCGTTAATCCCCAGAATGCCGAATACGGTCTGCTGCATGTCGCCGCTGTGAATACGCACCGAGCCGCCGCCCACTTCGTAGCCGTTAATGACCATATCATAGGCGTTGGCCACCGCGTTTTCCGGCGCGGCCTTCAGCTCGGCGGCGGTCATGTCCTTCGGCGAGGTGAACGGATGGTGCATGGCGGCCAGGCCGCCTTCGCCATCGTCTTCAAACATCGGGAAGTCGATGACCCACAGCGGTGCCCAGCGGGATTCATCGGTCAGGTTCAGATCTTTACCCAGCTTCAGGCGCAGAGCGCCCAGCGCGTCGGCAACCACCTTCCGGCTGTCCGCGCCGAAGAAGATCATATCGCCGTCCTGAGCGCCGGTGCGCTGCAGAATAGCCTCCACGATCTCCGCGTTCAGGAACTTAGCGACCGGGCTGTTGATGCCTTCGATGCCTTTCGCGCGTTCAACAACCTTAATGTAGGCCAGCCCCTTCGCGCCGTAGATCTTGATAAAGCTGCCGTAGTCGTCGATCTGCTTGCGGCTCAGGGAGGCACCGCCCGGCACGCACAGGGCCGCCACGCGACCTTTCGGATCGTTCGCCGGGCCGGAGAAGACGGCAAATTCCACCTCTTTCAGCAGATCGGCGACGTCCACCAGCTCCATCGGGTTGCGCAGATCCGGCTTATCGGAACCGTAGCGGCGCTCCGCCTCGGCGAAGGTCATCACCGGGAAATCCCCCAGATCCACGCCCTTCACCTCCTGCCACAGATGGCGCACCAGCGCCTCCATCACCTCACGCACCTGGAGAGCGGTCATGAAGGAGGTCTCCACGTCAATCTGGGTGAACTCCGGCTGGCGGTCGGCGCGCAGATCTTCATCCCGGAAGCATTTGACGATCTGATAGTAGCGATCGAAGCCGGACATCATCAGCAGCTGCTTGAACAGCTGAGGCGACTGGGGCAGCGCGTAGAATTTACCTTTATGAACCCGCGAAGGCACCAGGTAGTCGCGCGCGCCTTCCGGCGTGGCCTTGGTGAGCATCGGCGTTTCGATGTCGAGGAAGCCGTGGTCGTCCATAAAGCGGCGCACCAGGCTTGTGATCTTCGCCCTGGTCTTCAGCCGCTGGGCCATTTCCGGGCGGCGCAGATCGAGATAGCGGTACTTCAGCCGCGCCTCTTCCGTATTGACGTGGTTGGCGTCAAGGGGCAGCGCGTCGGAGCGGTTGATGATGGTCAGCGAGGAGGCCAGCACTTCGACTTCGCCGGTCGCCATCTCGCCGTTGATATTTTTTTCTTCACGCGCACGCACGGTGCCCGTTACCTGAATGCAGAACTCATTACGCAGCTCAGAGGCCAGCTTTAGCGCGTCCGCACGATCCGGATCGAAAAATACCTGCACGATACCCTCACGGTCGCGCATATCGATAAAGATCAGGCTGCCAAGATCGCGACGGCGATTGACCCAACCACACAGAGTCACCTGCTGCCCCACGTGGGACAGACGTAGCTGTCCGCAATATTCTGTACGCATGAGATATCCCTTAACTTAGCTGCAGGCGGAGTGTCGCCTGCCGTGCAGGTGACGCAGTCGCAGCGTTAGCTGAATGTCACAACTGAATGAAAAAAGGCGGCTATTATACTGGAAATTCTGCCGCACGGTAAGAGCCGGCCCCATCAGGGGACGATTCCACGGCGGCAGGGCTGCCGGGCCGCTACCGACTGTACGCGCGTTTGAGCACGACGTATTGCGCATGCTCACAAAAACTAACAAAATTTCCCGCTCCTTGCGCCGGTCTACGCTTAAGGTATGGCGGGCATGTATCAAGAAAAGGGGAAACGTGATGCTGGAACTGAACGCCGCCACCGCCGCGCTGGTAGTGATTGATTTACAGGAAGGTATTTTACCTTTTGCCGGGGGGCCGCACACGGCAAGGGACGTGGTGGCCCGCGCCGCACGCCTGGCGCAGGCTTTCCGCGCCTGCGGCGCGCCGGTGGTGATGGTGCGCGTCGGCTGGGCGGACGACTTTGCCGATGCGCTAAAACAGCCGGTTGACGCGCCGACAGCGGCCGGTGCGCTGCCGGAAAACTGGTGGGACTACCCGGCCGCGCTGGGGAAAGCCGACGGCGATCTGGAGGTGATCAAACGCCAGTGGGGGGCCTTCTACGGCACCGATCTGGAGCTGCAGCTGCGCCGTCGCGGCGTTGACACCCTCGTGCTGTGCGGCATCTCCACCAATATCGGCGTGGAGTCCACCGCGCGCCACGCCTGGGAGCTGGGCTTTAAGCTGGTGATTGCGGAAGACGCCTGCAGCGCGGCAAGCAGCGAGCAGCACCGGGGCAGCATGACGCATATCTTCCCGCGCATCGCCCGGGTGCGCGACGTCGAGACGATCCTGACCGCCCTATGATCTATCTGGGCCTGCCGCAGTGGTCGCACGCGAAGTGGGTGCGTCTCGGTATTGACAGCCTTGAGGCTTACGCCCGCCACTTTAACTGCGTGGAGGGCAATACCACCCTCTACGCGCTGCCAAAAGCGGAGGTGGTCGAACGCTGGCGCGCGCAGACCACGGACGCCTTTCGCTTCTGCTTTAAATTTCCCGCCACCATCTCCCACCAGGCCGCCCTGCGTCAGTGCGACGATCTGGTGGCCGAATTTCTCAACCGCATGTCGCCGCTGGCCGACCGCATCGGTCAGTACTGGCTACAGCTGCCGGCCACCTTCGGCCCGCGCGATCTGCCCGCCCTGTGGCAGTTTCTCGACGCCCTGCCCGACGCCTTTACCTACGGCGTGGAGGTGCGCCACCCGGCGTTCTTCGCCAGAGGAGAAGAGGAGCGGCAGCTCAACGGCGGGCTGCACCAGCGCGGGATCAACCGGACTATCCTCGACAGCCGCCCCGTGCACGCCGCCCGCCCCCACAGCCAGGCGGTGCGCGACGCCCAGAGCAAAAAGCCCAGGGTGCCGGTGCACGCGGTGATGACGGCGAAAAATCCGCTGATACGCTTTATCGGCAGCGATGATATGGCCCAGAACCAGCAATTCTTTGCCGACTGGCTGCAGAAGCTACCGCAGTGGACCGGGAGCGCCACGCCCTATCTTTTTTTACACACCCCCGATATCGCCCAGGCACCGGAGCTGGTGGACACGCTGTGGGCATCGCTGTACGCCGCACTGCCGGAAGTCGGCCCGGCACCGTCCATTCCACGACAATCTTCTCTTTTCTGAAATTGCCACCTATCATAGACAACGCCATCGGCTATTTTGCAAGGGAGTTGGTATGATCAGCGCGCTGTATGCCGTTCTGGGTGCGTTACTGTTGATTAAGTTCTCTTTTGACGTTGTTCGCCTGCGTATGCAGTATCACGTGGCCTACGGCGACGGCGGCTTTAGCGAGCTGCAGAGCGCCATTCGCATTCACGGTAATGCGGTGGAATATATTCCTATCGCCCTGATTCTGCTGCTGTTTATGGAGATGAACGGTGCCGCGACCTGGATGGTGCACCTCTGCGGGCTTATGCTGGTAGCCGGTCGGCTGATGCACTACTACGGGTTCTATCACCGTCTGTTTCGCTGGCGGCGTTCCGCCATGAGCGCCACCTGGTGCGCGCTGTTGCTGATGGTGCTGGCGAATCTCTGGTATATGCCCTGGGAGTTGGTTTTCTCCCTGCATTAGCGCACAATACGGCCCTTTATTTTTTCCCCGGATTTTTACGTTATGTCTCACCGCGACACGCTTTTTTCTGCGCCTATCGCCAGCCTGGGCGACTGGACCTTCGATGAACGGGTAGCCGAAGTCTTCCCGGATATGATCCAGCGCTCCGTTCCCGGCTACTCCAATATTATTTCGATGATTGGCATGCTGGCCGAACGCTTCGTGCAGCCCCATACGCAGGTCTACGACCTGGGCTGTTCGCTGGGCGCGGCGACGCTCTCGGTGCGTCGCAATATTCATCACGACGGCTGCAAAATTATCGCCGTCGACAACTCACCGGCGATGATTGAGCGCTGCCGCCGCCATATCGACGCCTGGAAAGCGCAGACCCCGGTCACGGTGGTTGAGGGCGATATCCGCCATATCGCCATTGAGAACGCCTCAATGGTGGTGCTGAATTTTACCCTGCAGTTTCTTGAGCCGGACGAGCGTCAGGCGCTGCTCGACAAGATTTACCAGGGGCTTAACCCCGGCGGTGCGCTGGTCCTGTCGGAGAAGTTCAGCTTCGAAGACGCCAGGGTCGGGGAGCTGCTGTTCAATATGCACCACGACTTTAAGCGGGCCAACGGCTACAGCGAACTGGAAATCAGCCAGAAGCGCAGTATGCTGGAGAACGTCATGCTGACCGACTCCGTGGAAACCCATAAGGCGCGCCTCCGTCAGGCCGGCTTCGGCCACAGCGAGCTGTGGTTCCAGTGCTTTAACTTTGGCTCGCTGGTGGCGCTGAAGGCTGAGGATGCGGCATGACTGACTTTGGCAACTTCTATCAGCTCATCGCAAAAAGCCCCCTCTCCCACTGGCTGGAAACCCTGCCCGCGCAGCTTGCCGTCTGGCAGCGTGAGCAGCACGGTCTGTTCAAACAGTGGGCCAACGCGGTGGAGTTTCTGCCGGCGCTGCAGCCCTGGCAGCTGGATTTGCTCCACGGCGTAACGGCCAAAAGCGAGCAGCCCCTGAGCGAGGGCCAGCGCAAGCGGATTGAAACGCTGCTGCGCCACCTGATGCCCTGGCGCAAAGGCCCGTTCTCGCTGTACGGGGTGGATATTGACACCGAATGGCGCTCCGACTGGAAGTGGGATCGCGTACTGCCGCACCTCTCCGATCTGACCGGGCGCACGATCCTCGACGTCGGCTGCGGCAGCGGCTACCACCTGTGGCGGATGGTGGGTGCCGGGGCGCGGCTGGCGGTAGGCATTGACCCGACACAGCTGTTTTTATGCCAGTTCGAGGCGGTGCGTAAACTGCTGGGCGGCGACCAGCGCGCCCATCTGCTGCCGCTGGGCATTGAGCAGCTGCCGGCGCTGCAGGCGTTTGACACCGTCTTCTCAATGGGCGTGCTCTATCACCGCCGCTCCCCGCTGGAGCATCTCTGGCAGCTTAAGGATCAACTGGTAAAAGAGGGCGAACTGGTACTGGAAACGCTGGTGGTTGAGGGCGACGAAAACAGCGTGCTGGTGCCGGGGGATCGCTATGCCCGGATGCGCAACGTTTACTTTATTCCCTCCGCGCTGGCGCTGAAGAAGTGGCTGGAGAAGTGCGGATTTGTCGATGTACGCATCGCCGACGTGTGCACGACCACCATCGATGAGCAGCGCCGCACCGACTGGATGGTGAGCGAATCGCTGGCTGACTTCCTCGATCCGCTGGATCGCATGAAAACTGTCGAAGGGTATCCCGCCCCCCGCCGCGCGGTGCTGATTGCCCGCAGGCCGTAGCGCCCTGGCTGCATGACAAAACGCGGCGCTGGCCTGCTTATTTTATCCAGGCAGATAACCAGCGCGGGGAATAACGTAAATTATTCCGTCTATACCCGTCATACTTCAAGCTGCATGTGTGTTGGCTTCGGGTTACTCGTCTCATCCATGAGACTCGCCCTGACGGGCCGCCGCTGCGCGGCGTTCAAATCTGCTCCAGGCAGATTTGTCGCTCACCCCGGTCACATAGTTCGCTATGCTCTCGGGGATGAATGAGGGACATCCCTGTCCCTCACCAAAGGCGGCCTGTGGCCGTTCAAATTCGTTCCTGACGAATTTGTCACTCGCTTGCCGCGTGATTCGGCCTGAAGGCCTCACCCCTTCGGGGCCAACCCGGGGGCTGTTCAAAACGCGCCGCGTTTTGTCATGCAACTCGAATTATTTAGGGTATATACACCAGGAACCGCAGAAAAAGCCGGGCGGAAGGTATTTAACCGCTACTCAGCCCGGCGCAAAAATATCAGAATATAACGCGAGCTTTTTTCCGCAGGCCCGCTATCCGCAGAATGAATGGACTGACCCCGCAGAATTATTCCAACGTTCCACCATTCCATGGCGACGGGGTCAGTGGCGCGGATAATATAGAGTTACCTCGGGCGATTTTTAGCATAACGTGCGGCAAAAAGACCGTTTTGCGCGAAAAACAAGCTAACAATATGCGCAGTACGGGACAAAAAGCAAATTTACTGACTCATACTCAAAATCGTACGAATATTCCGCGCGCTGGTGGCGATAATATCTATTGCGCCAGTGCGTAACGCGCCCATAATGGCCATCGCCTTAGTATTTTCAGAGGCAATGGCAATAACGCAGGGAATTTGCTTTAGCTCTTCCATATTAAGTCCAATTACGCGGTTATCCATTACCGTATTAACGTGCTCGCCGCGGGCGTTAAAAAAGTCGTACCCGGCAATATCGCCAATCACCCCCTGGTTGAGGCTGGCGTCGCTGATCTCCTGCGGGGTAAACCATCCCAGCTTCACCATATAGCTGTCTTCATTCATATCGCCAATGCCCACCAGGGCGATATCCGCCTTTCGCGCGCGATCGAGCGTCTCTTTAATGGTGCCATTCTGCAGCAGCAGCTCTTTCAGCTGAATATTTTCCACATAGGCGGGGGCGTACAGCGACTCGCTGCTGCCGCCGAATTTCTTCGCCAGCAGGCGGCTGATGTGGTCGGCGTTAATCACGTCGCCGGGACGATGGGTCCCGCCAATGCCGCAGATAAAGCGGCAATCGCGCCCCTGAATCGCGCCGGAAGTCTCCGCCACCGAGGCCACGTTTCTTCCCTGCCCGACCGCCACCACCACGTTGTCTTTGAGCACATTATTTAAATGCGCCGACACCAGTGAGGCGACCTGGCGGCGCTGCTCTTCCTCGTCCTGATGGTCAAGGGCGATCAGCGCCCGGCTGATGGGAAAGCGCTCTTTAAGCTGTTTTTCCAGCTGGGTACTGAAAATGGGATGATAGCGGACGCTGATTTCAACGATCCCCTCCTCTTTGGCCCGCTTCAGCAGACGTCCAACCTTAATACGGGAGAAGCCGAACTTATTCGCGATCTCTTCCTGAGTTATCTCATCACAATAATAAGCAACGGCGATCTCAGTGAGTAACTCATATTCCTGCGACACACTGGGCTTGTCCATTCAGCGTTTTTCTCCTCGACTGCGGATTTGTTTAGTGGGTGAACATTTGCCAGAGTATATCAAAATTCCCTGGGTTCAGTACGCAGATTTCCACCCGCGGTGGGATGGAAACCTGCGGGAATACGGCGGAGGGTCAGCGGGCGCAGACGATCTCTCCGGCCTCGTTGAGAATGGCTTCCAGCGCCGACGGCTGGTGGGCAAAGCGGCCGAGAAAAATACCGTCGACGTCCGGCCACAGGCGGCCAAGCAGTCCCGGCCCGGCGCTGCCGCCGTAAATAACCCGACATTGCGGGCCGAAGCGCTGCCGGAGTTCGGCGCGCAGCGCCCGGCAGACATAGCGAATATAGTCATCGCTCGCCGGGGCCGGCGCGCCAATCGCCCACTGCGGCTCCCAGGCGAAGATCAGCGGCGGCAGCGGCGGCTTTCGCCGGGCAAGCAGCTCGTCGGCCTGGGCTATGGCAAACGCCGCCGCCTCCTGCATTGGCATCTCTGACGCCTCGCCGATGCAGATAACCGGCGTCAGCCCGCACTCAAACGCCCTGTCGAGCTTCTGGTTTATCTCCGCCGCGCTCTCGGCAAAATAGCGTCGGCGTTCCGCATGGCCAATTTCGACATAGCGGCAGCCCATCTCCCGCAGCATGGCGGCGCTGCTCTCTCCGGTCCAGGCACCGGCGGGAGCGGCGCAGACGTTCTGCGCCCCCACCGCCATTCCGCTGTCGGCAAAGGCCGCCAGGCTGGCGGCAATGGCGGGCATCGCCGGGAAGGTAAACAGCTCCATCCCCTCGCCTGCCCCACCGCGGCGGCGCAGGATGGCCGCCACCTCCTCGCACCACCTCCGGGTCCGGGCATAGCCAAAATAGGTCTTATGACTGATGCCAATAATAACCTTTACAGACATACATTCTCCCGATCCTGCTGCACCGGCACCGCCGCCTGCAGGCGGTCGCCCGTCGTCACAATTATCATTGCCAGAGAGACGGCCCCGGCATCCGGCGTTCCCAGGCTACGTTCCGCCAGCGGCCTGGCCCGGCCGATCTTCGGCACCAGCTGCGCGGTCCGTTGCGCACTCTGCTGCGCAACCTCCGCAGCGCGCTGCCATGCTGCGGCCAGAGGCAGATTTTCAGCAGCCTCCCGCAGCGCTTCGCTGAAGGGACTGAGCACGTCAACCAGCGTTTTATCACCCGGCTTTGCCTTCCCGAAGGCCATCACCCCGGCGCAGGCCTGCGCTACCGCCTGCGCCACGCTTTTCGCATCAGGCCGTTCTTCATCCCCCAGCGCCGTTCCCAGGGTGTTGAGGATCACCCCCCAGATAGCCCCGGAGGTGCCGCCCGCTTCATCAGCCCAGGCATCGGCGGCGCGCTGCAGCAGCGAGCCAACGCCCGCCCCCTGACGCCACGCCTGTTCAGCCGCCCGGCGGGCCGCGCTGACGCCCCGGCTCATGCCGATGCCGTGATCGCCGTCGCCGGCGATAGCGTCAATCCGCCCAAGCTCGTCGGCGTTGGCGAGAATATTCTCCTCCACCGCGTTCAGGATATGCATCACGCATTCCGCCGCCTCTCTGGAGGCCGCGCTGCCCTGGCGCACCGTTGGCTCCACAGCCAGCTCATGCCGATCCGCCGGCAGAGGCCGGTGCACGATGGCAGAGCCGCGATGAAAAGCGGGGGCGCAGGCCGGGGCAAGCCACAGCGCTTCCAGCGCCTCGTCAAGCCAGACCAGCGTCAACGACAGCCCGGCCATATTAAAGCTGGTAACGAACTCACCCACCTGGACATCGGCAATAGTCACGCCCGCCGCTTTCAGACGCGGTTCAACGTAGTGCCAGAGAACAAACAGCTCTTCATATTTCACCGCCCCCAGGCCATTAACGATGACCGCCACTCTGGCTCCCGGTACGGCGGCAACCTCTGAGGGGATCTCCTGCAGCAGCGCGTCGGTCAGCATTTCGGCCAGGCTGTCGGCGTTGGGAATGGGGAGATCGTTAATGCCCGGCTCGCCGTGGATCCCCATGCCAAACCCCATCAGCCCTTCAGGGAGGCTAAAAAGCGGCCGTTCGGCCCCCGGCAGCGTGCAGCCGGCGAAGGCCAGCCCGAGCGTCCGCGTCCGGGCATTCGCCCGGCGGGCCACCGCCAGCACCTCCGCTAACGAATCCCCACGCTCTGCGGCGGCGGCGGCGGCTTTAAATACCACCAGATCGCCGGCCACCCCCCGACGCTTCTCTTTTTCCGCCAGCGTCGCGCTGGAGATATCGTCGGTTATGGCAATGGTTTCACAGGGGATGCCCTCCGCACGCAGCCTCTCGCACGCCAGGCCAAAGTGCAAAACGTCACCGGCATAGTTACCGAAGGCCAGCAGCACGCCGCCGCCGTTACTGGCGGCGCGCGCCACCGAGCAGATCTGTTGTGCGGAAGGGGAAGCAAACAGGTTGCCCATAGCGGCACCGTGCGCCAGTCCTTGTCCGACCAGCCCGGCGAAGGCCGGATAGTGTCCGGAACCGCCGCCGACCACCACAGCGACGCTACCCGGCCTGCTTTGCGTATTGCGCACCACGCCGCCCGGAACCTGGCGCACCAGCGAAGCGTGCGCATTCACAAACCCCGCCACCATCTCTTTGGCGAAATCTGCAGGTCGATTAAATATCCAGGTCATTTTGTTCTCCAGAGTGTTGGAATGACTCCCCGGTCGACGGGCCACTGGCCGTCAGCACATCATCGCAAATGAACACTAGCAGCTCATATGAGACGGACAAATGTTCACGATATGAAAATGTGAAGCGCCTCTTATTTTGAGTAAATTCCGCAAAAACCACCACTGAGCCACTTTTTATGGCTCATTTTTCCTGCTAATAATCTCCCAAACACATGAACACGACATGAACTTTTGCTCATAACGGCACCTTCACCCCGAACATCATCGCTCATATGCGCCGAAACATAACAAAAGTTCATAAGCCTTTTCTGTCTATGAGGAGATAACGATGTTGAAAGTTGCTATCGGCGCGGATGACGCGGCGACCGGTCTTAAAAAACAGGTCAAAGCGCATCTGCAGAACAAAGGCGTTGAGGTTGTTGACTTCAGCCATGACGTGGCGGGCAATGAGCAAATTTATCCGGATATTGCCTTTAATCTCGCCTCCGCCATTAAGGAGGGGGCGTTTGAGCGCGGCATTCTGCTGTGCGGAACCGGTATTGGTATGGCGATTGTCGCCAACAAGGTGCCGGGCGTCCGGGCGGCACAATGCCACGACGTCTACTCCGCCTCCCGCGCGCGCAAAAGCAATAATGCGCAAATTATGACCCTCGGCGCGCGGATCATCGGCGGCGAGCTGGCGCTGATGCTGGTTGATGCCTGGCTGGAGGCCGAGTTTGAGGCCGGCCGCTCCGCGGCGAAAGTGGCGCGTATTGACTACTACGATACGCTGCTTCATCCCGACGTCGCGGACAGGGGGGAGAAAACATCATGACCCTGCTGGAAAAACTCAGGGCGTATACCACCGTCGTCGCCGACAGCGGTGATATTACCGCTATCCGCGACTATGCCCCGGAGGATGCCACCACCAACCCCTCACTGATTCTGCAGGCGGCGGCGCAGCCGGTCTATCGTCCGCTCATTCATCAGGCGATGGCCCGGGCGCGGGAACAGGGCGGCAGCGAAAAGGTGCAGCTGGTTAACGCCAGCGACTGGCTGGCGGTCAATATTGGCATCGCCCTGCTCCGGCTGGTGCCGGGCAGAGTCTCCACCGAAGTGGACGCCCGCTTATCTTACGATCGCGGCCTGTGCGTCGCGAAAGCGCGCAAGCTGATCCGCCTGTATGAAGAGCAGGGCGTTAACCGTAACAGGGTGCTTATCAAGCTGGCCGCCACCTGGCAGGGGATTAAGGCCGCCGAGGAGCTGGAAAGAGAGGGGATCCACTGTAATCTGACGCTGCTCTTCTCCTTTGCCCAGGCCCGGGCCTGCGCCGAGGCCAACGTCTGGCTGATCTCCCCCTTCGTGGGGCGGATCTACGACTGGTACAAGGAGCGCGGGCTGCTGGCGAGCGACGATCCGCAGCAGGACCCCGGCGTGCGGTCGGTGCGTCGAATCTACGATTTTTATAAAACCCATCGCTATCCCACCGTGATTATGGGTGCCAGCTTCCGCAACGTTGGGCAGGTGCTGGCGCTGGCGGGCTGCGATCGCCTGACCATTTCCCCGGCGCTACTGGACGCCCTGGCGCACCGGGAGGGCGAACTTGTCAGAGCGCTGGCTCCGCCGGTGGAGGCCCGGACGCCCCCCTCCCCGTTAAGCGAGGCTGAATTTTACTGGCAGCACCACCAGGACCCGATGGCGGTAGACAAGCTGGCCGAGGGGATTCGCCTGTTTGCCCAGGATCAGGAGAAGCTGGAAGCGATGCTGCTGGCGCAGCTGCGCTGTGAGGAGTCTTCCCATGTTACGGCGTAAAACCTTAAGCAATGCGCTGCGTGCGCTGAGCATGGACGCAGTACAAAAAGCCAAATCCGG
>NZ_WMJZ01000034.1 GCF_009711095.1 Intestinirhabdus alba | reverse complement strand
AGCAGGTGAACGGGGGCTACCGCTTCAGCTTCTGACGGCTCTCAGCGGGTAAAACTCAGTGACAGGGACGGGGTTTCGTCCCTGTCACTGGGGCTAACCCTTAGACCTGTTATGAAAGTGCGTAGTATGGTAACCGGGAAAATCAATTTTTTGATCCACATCTTGTGATTCAGATCTAATAAATTCAGCTTTGTCGATCGTAATATATTATTTTATATATCGATTGGTCACCCAAATGGAAAAGCACAGTCAGCTGGTTCCCCTGTTGCCATTAGTTATTGCGCTGACAGCGTCCGGCGCTCAGGCCGCCGGCACCGAAGAGGAAATCATTGTTACCGGCCAGCCTTCCGGCGACACCACGCACGCCGCCTCCGGAGCGGGATTCAAAACCAACGATATCGACCCAGGCCCCCTGGGAAACCGGGCCTGGGTTGATACGCCCTATTCCACCACTACCGTCCAAAAAGAGGTGGTTGAAAACCAGCAGGCCCAAAGCGTGAGCGACCTGTTAAAGTACTCTCCCAGCACCCAGATGCAGGCGCGCGGCGGAATGGATGTCGGCCGGCCCCAGAGCCGGGGAATGCAGGGCAGCGTGGTGGCGAACAGCCGCCTGGACGGTCTGAATATTGTCGCAACGACCGCTTTCCCGGTTGAAATGCTGGAGCGTATGGACGTGCTCAACAGCCTGACCGGGGCGCTGTACGGCCCGGCAAGCCCGGCGGGGCAGTTTAACTTCGTTGCTAAACGCCCGACGGAAGAAACGCTGAATAAGGTGACGTTCGGCTATCAGAGCCGCAGCGCTTTTACCGGCCAGCTCGACCTGGGAGGGCATATTGACGATGGCAAACGCTTTGGCTATCGCATCAACGTTCTCAATCAGGACGGCGAGGGGAGCCTGGACGACAGCACCCGGCGGCGCAGGCTGCTCGCCGTCGCGCTGGACTGGAATATTCAGCCGGGCACGCAGCTGCAGCTGGACGCCAGCCACTATGAGTTTATACAGAAGGGCTATCCGGGCAGCTTCAGCTATGGCCCCGGCGTTAAATTGCCCTCAGCCCCCGATCCGCAAAATAAAAATCTGGCGCTCAGCACCGCCGGCAATGAGCTGACGACCGATACCGTCAGCACGCGGCTGATCCACTACCTTAACGACGACTGGTCGCTGACCACGGGCGTGGGCTGGCAGCAGGCGGATCGCGCGATGCGCAGCGTATCGAGTAAAATCATTAATAATCAGGGTGATATTAACCGCTCCATGAAGGACTCCACCGCCGCGGGGCGTTTCCGGGTGTTGAGCAATACCACTACGCTGAACGGCCACGTGCTCACTGGCTCCGTTGGGCACGATCTTGCACTTTCCACCACCGGCTACGTCTGGTCCCGGTACAGCGCTACGACCAATGGCCCTTCGTACAGCTGGGAGAGCACCAATATGTATCACCCGGCAGGCATAAATGAGCAGGGTGACGGTAAAATCAGAACCGGCGGCCACCGCTATAAGTCCGGCGTGGATAGCCAGCAGAGCATTACCCTCGGTGATATCCTCACGTTTACGCCGAAGTGGTCAGCGATGCTTTATCTCAGCCAGAGCTGGCTCCAGTCGCAGAGCTACGGTAAAAACGGCCATAAAACGAAGCAGACCGATAAAAACGGGCTCAGTCCGACCGCGGCGCTGATGTATAAAATCACCCCCAGCGTGATGTCCTATATCAGCTACGCCGAGTCGCTGGAGCAGGGCGGCACGGCTCCCACTGACAGCGATGTAAAAAATGCCGGGCAGACGCTCGATCCGTACCGCAGCAAACAGTATGAAATCGGCCTGAAGGCCGATGTCTCCGGCATGAACCTTGGCGCGGCGCTGTTCCGCCTGGAGCGGCCGTTTGCCTGGGTCGATTCGGCCGATAACGTCTATAAAGAGCAGGGGGAGCAGGTCAACAAGGGGCTGGAGCTGACCGCCTCCGGCAACGTCTGGCAGGGGCTGAATATCTACAGCGGCGTGACGTTCCTGAATCCGAAGCTGAAGGATACCGTCAACGCTTCAACCAGCAATAAACAGGTGGTCGGGGTGCCGAAAGTGCAGGCCAACCTGCTGGCGGAGTACAGCCTGCCGTCGATGCCACAGTGGGTGTACAGCGCCAACGTACACTATACCGGCAGGCGCGCCGCCAACGACACCAACACCGCGTGGGCCGGCAGCTACACCACGTGGGATCTGGGCACCCGCTACACCACGAATGTCGGCAAGGTGCCGACGACCTTCCGCGTGGTGGTCAATAACGTATTTGACAAGCACTACTGGGCGTCAATTTTTCCGTCGGGTACTGACGGCAACAACGGTTCGCCGAGCGCCTTTATCGGCAGCGGCCGCGAGGTTCGCGCCTCCGTAACCCTTGACTTCTGAGGAAGGCGTGATGAAGCTAACCCGCTTTTTGCCCGCGCTGGCCTGGCTGGTGGCGGGGAGCCTGTTTGCCGCGCAGCCGGACAGCGATGTGCGCATCGCCTCCCCGTGGCCGGCGCAAAATACCATTATCGCCATGCTGGGCTATGGTGGGAATCTTGTCGGAACGTCGCTGGTGGCGAAAAAAATCCCGCTTTTTCGCCAGAGCCTTCCGCATATTGATCGCGTGGCGGTGGTGAGCGTCAACAGCGGCCATGAGCTGGATACGGAGCAAATTATCTCGCTGGGCACCCAACTGCTGTTTGTGCCAAAATCCACGATCGTGCCGGGTAAGCCGCTGCTTGAGAAGGCCGGCGTGCGCGTGCTGGCCTTTGAGGCGAACGCTATGCAGGCGCTTACCGCGCGGGTGCACAAAACGGCGGCGGTTCTGGGGCCGGATGCCCAGGAAAAGGCCCGGGAGTATCAGCGCTATTTTGACCATAACGTGGCGCTGGTAACGGAGCGCCTTAAGGATCTGCCGGCCTCCCGGCGCGTTTCGCTCTACCACAGCATGGGCAATCCGCTAACCACCACCGGCAGGCCGTCGCTTAATCAGGACTGGATGGATCTGGCCGGCGCAAAAAATATTGCCGAGCGCTGGTTTGCCGGCAAGCCAAACCGGGCGGGGGAGGTGGCGCTGGAGCAGGTGGTGGCTGCCAATCCGGCGGTCATTGTCACCATGAACAGACGCGATGCCGATGAGATTCTGGCCTCGCCCCGCTGGGCGCAGGTAGATGCGGTACGCAACCATCGCGTCTACGTCAATCCAAAAGGAATGTTCTGGTGGTGCCGGGAGACCAGCGAAGAGGCGCTGCAGTTCCTCTGGCTGGCCAAAACGCTCTATCCGCAGCGCTTTGGCGATGTGGACATGCGTGAAGAGACCCGTCGCTTTTATCAGCGCTTTTTTAACCTGGCGCTCAGCGACGCGCAGATTAGCGAAGTGCTTAATCCGTCGAAGTAAGATCATTGTTTAAGGAAGGGTATGTCGCTTTCTGCCTGTGAGCAAACGGCGGGGTCCGTTGACTCCCGCTATCGTCTGATTCTCCGCCAGCGGCTGATGCTGGCGGCGGTTGTCACACTGGCGATCCTCGCCTCGCTGGTACTGGACATCACGTTGGGGCCTTCGGGCCTGTCGCCGGGTGAACTCTGGCAAACGCTGATCCATCCGGCGAGCGTCAACGCCGGAACCCGGGTGATTGTCTGGGATATCCGCCTGCCCTGGGCGCTGATGGCGCTGCTGGTGGGCATGGCGCTGGGGCTGGCGGGAGCAGAGATGCAAACTATCCTCGGCAACCCGCTGGCCAGTCCGTTTACCCTCGGCGTTTCTTCGGCGGCGGCCTTTGGTGCCGCGCTGGCGATCGTGCTGGGGATCGGCATTCCCGGCGTGCCGGCGGCGTGGTTTATTCCGGCCAACGCTTTTATCTTTGCGCTGTTCTCCGCGCTTCTGCTCGACGCCATCACCCGCTGGACCCGCGTGGCCACCTCCGGCGTGGTGCTGTTTGGCATCGCGCTGGTGTTTACCTTTAATGCGCTGGTGTCAATCATGCAGTTTGTCGCCGATGAAGATACGCTGCAGGGGCTGGTGTTCTGGACGATGGGCAGCCTCAGCCGGGCCTCGTGGGAAAAACTGGGCGTGCTGGCGGCGGCGTTTGCCGGGGTACTGCTCTGGTCGATGAGCAGAGCCTGGTCGCTCACCGCCCTGCGTCTTGGGGAGGATCGGGCGATGAGCTTCGGCATTGACGTCCGACGCCTGCGGCTGTCGTCGCTGCTGCGTATCAGCCTGCTGTCGGCCCTGTCGGTGGCCTTTGTCGGCCCTATCGGCTTTATCGGCCTGGTCGCGCCGCACATCGCGCGCCTGCTGTTTGGCGAGGATCACCGCTTTTACCTGCCGGGCAGCGTGCTGACTGGCGGACTGGTGCTGTCGCTGGCCTCCATCGCTTCAAAAAACTGCCTGCCGGGGGTGATTATTCCGGTCGGCATCGTCACTTCGCTGGTGGGCGTTCCCTTCTTTCTGAGCATCATTATGCGTCACCGGGGGAATCTGTCATGAGCGGGCTGGTTCTGCGCAATGTGAGCGCCGGCTATCCGCATCGTCCGGTGATTTGTGGGCTTAACGTTTCCGGGCTGCCGCGCGGCAAGATCACCGTGCTGCTGGGGCCGAACGGCTGCGGGAAATCGACCCTGCTGCGCTCGCTGGCGGGGCTGAACAGAGCCAGCGGCGAAGCGCTTCTCGACGGCGAGGACCTGTTGGCCCTGCCGTTTGCCCGGCGGGCGGATAAGGTGGTGTTTTTACCGCAGTCGCTGCCGCAGGGCGTGCATCTGCACGTTCTGGAGTCGATCGTCGTGGCGCAGCGGGCCTCGGGGAGGCGGGAAAGCGCCGAGAGCCGGGCGCAGGTGTTTTCCATCCTTGAGCAGCTCGGCATCGCCCACCTGGCGCTGCACTACCTCGACCGGCTCTCCGGGGGCCAGCGGCAGCTGGTGGGTCTGGCGCAGTCGCTGATTCGCCAACCTGAGCTGCTGCTGCTGGATGAACCTCTGAGCGCGCTGGATCTGAACTATCAGTTCCACGTCATGGACCTGGTTCGCCGGGATACCCGGGCGCGGAATAGGGTCACGGTGGTGGTGGTGCATGATATCAACATTGCGCTGCGCCACGGTGAATATGTGCTGATGCTCAAAGAGGGGCAGCTGGTGGCCAGCGGCGCGCCGGAGGAGGTTATCACCGCAGAAAGCCTGGCGGAGGTCTATAACGTGCGCGGTCGGGTGGAGCGTTGTTCTCAGGGCAGGGCGCAGGTGGTGCTCGATGGGGTGATTGGCGTATAAGCGCCACTGACGAAAAACCGCTCCCCCGGTTCTCAGAGGGAGCGGCATGAGGTTTATTACTTCGCTTTCCCCTGGTTCGCTACGGCGGCGGCTTTGGCGGCGATCTCGTCGGCGTTGCCCAGGTAGTAGTGTTTGACCGGCCTGAAGTTTTCGTCAAACTCATAGACCAGCGGCACCCCGGTCGGGATGTTCAGCTCCAGGATCGCCTCCTCGCTCATGTTGTCCAGGTACTTCACCAGCGCGCGCAGGGAGTTGCCGTGAGCGGCGACGATCACCCGCTCGCCGCGCTTCATGCGCGGCAGAATGGTTTCGTTCCAGTAGGGGATCACGCGATCGATGGTCAGCGCCAGGCTTTCGGTCAGCGGCAGCTCCCGTTCGGTAAGCTTCGCGTAGCGCGGATCGTGGCCCGGATAGCGTTCGTCGTCTTTAGTCAGCTCCGGAGGCGTGACGGCAAAGCCGCGACGCCACTGTTTCACCTGCTCATCGCCATATTTCTCTGCGGTCTCCGCTTTGTTCAGCCCCTGCAGCGCCCCGTAGTGGCGCTCATTCAGCTTCCAGGACTTCTCTACCGGCAGCCAGGCCTGATCCAGCTCGTCCAGCACGTTCCACAGGGTGTGGATGGCGCGCTTCAGCACCGAGGTGTAGGCAAAGTCAAAGCTGTAGCCCTCCTCTTTGAGCAGCCTGCCTGCGGATTTGGCTTCATCAACGCCTTTTTCAGACAGGTCGACGTCGTACCAACCGGTGAAACGGTTTTCTTTATTCCACTGGCTTTCGCCGTGGCGTACCAGAACCAGCTTAGTTACGGCCATACTCTTACTCCTCTGTACACGTCACCCGACAGGCGGCGCTGGCAACGCGCTTTTTGCCGGCCCCCGAACCTGTTGGAGCCTCGCTTTGCTATTGTCGTCATGCCGCCGGAAGGATTTCGTGCCTGTGTTTGTTAAATAATAATCATTCTCATTGTATTGCCGCCGGGCCACGGCGGCAACGCTTACGCTTAACCATAGCGAAAATAGCGATACAGTGTAAGGTAGTTGTGAATTAAGGGTTGCGGTTTTGCTGCTGTCCGCCGGAGGGGCGGCAGATATCCGCTCCTGAAGGCCGCGCTCCTCAACGCACCGCGTGCCATAGAGGAGCGCAGGCCGCGCGTCAGGTGGGAATAAAACGGTATTCCGTCAGGCTGGCGTACTCTTCGCCGGGGTGCAGGATGCAGTCCGGCTGCGGCCACTGCGGATGGTTCGGGCTGTCCGGCAGAAAACCGCTTTCCAGCGCCAGCCCCTGCCAGTCGGCGTAGGGCTGAGGGCCGCGGGAGGGGGTTCCGACCAGGAAGTTGCCGGAATAGAACTGTAGCGCCGGAGCGGAGGTGTAGACCTCCATCTGCAGCTTTTCATCCTCCGACCAGAGCCTGGCGACCGGCTTTTGGGTATCGCCTTTCGCCTGCAGCAGGAAAGCGTGATCGTAGCCGTTGACCCTGCGCTGATCGTCGTCCGCGAGGAAGCCGTCGGCGATGGTTTTTGCATGGCGGAAATCAAACGCGGTGCCGGAGACGGCCTTCAGCCCCCCGCGCGGGATGCCGCTCTCGTCAACCGGCAGATAGTCATCGGCGAGGATCTGCAGCTTATGCCGGCGCACGTCCGACTGCTCGCCGTCGAGGTTGAAATAGGCATGGTTAGTCAGATTGACCGGGCAGGGCTTGTCCACCGTCGCGCGCAGGGTAATGGCGATCCGGTTATCGTCGGTCAGGCGGTACTGGGCGGTGGCGCTGAGGTTGCCGGGAAAGCCCTGGTCGCCGTCGTCGGAGGAGAGGGCGAACAGCACCTGACGGTCGTTCTGGCTGACTATCTGCCAGCGGCGCTTGTCGAAGCCCTCCGGCCCGCCGTGCAGCTGGTGTGTCTCCTGGTTCGGCGTCAGGCTGACGGTTTTGCCGGCGAGCGCGTAGCGGCCGTTGGCGATGCGGTTGGCGTAGCGGCCAATTGACGCGCCGAGAAAGGCGGTTTGCTCGTGATACTGCTCCGGGCTGGCGCAGCCCAGCAGCGCTTCGCGCACGCTGCCGTCGGACAGCGGAATGCGGGCGGAGAGTAGCGTGGCACCCCAGTCCATCAGCGTGACCACCATCCCCGCGTCGTTGCGCAGGGTTAACAGGCGGTACGGCTGGCCGTCGGGTGCCTGGGCGGGCGTTTCATTCAGCACAGTCCTGCTCCTTGTGAAGGTTTGCACACGTAGAAAGTTTCTTTAATACCGGTTCTGGCCTCGTACTGTTCGGCTACGGCCTGCCTGACGGCGGGGACCAGCGCCTCAGGCAGCAGCGCCACCACGCAGCCGCCGAAGCCGCCGCCGGTCATGCGCACGCCGCCGCCGTCGCCGATGGTGGCCTTAACGATCTCCACCAGCGTGTCGATCTGCGGTACGGTGATCCCGAAATCATCGCGCATCGAAGCGTGGGACTCCGCCATCAGCTCGCCCATCCGTCGCAGATCGCCTTTTTCCAGGGCGCTGGCCGCCTCAACGGTGCGCGCGTTTTCGGTCAGCACGTGGCGAACGCGGCTGGCCACCACCGGATCCAGCTCGTGGGCGACGGCGTTGAAAGCCTCAAGGCTGACGTCGCGCAGGGCGGGCTGCTGGAAGAAGCGTGCACCGATTTCGCACTGCTCGCGGCGGGCGTTATATTCGCTGCCCACCAGGGTGCGCTTAAAGTTGCTGTTAATAATCACCACCGCCACGCCTTCCGGCATCGACACCGCTTTTGTACCGAGCGTACGGCAGTCGATCAGCAGGGCGTGGTCCTTTTTCCCCAGCGCCGAAATCAGCTGATCCATGATGCCGCAGTTGCAGCCGACAAACTGGTTTTCCGCCTGCTGGCCGTTAAGGGCGATCTGCGCGCCGTCCAGCGGCAGGTGATAAAGCTGCTGAAAGACGGTGCCCACCGCCACCTCCAGCGATGCGGAGGAACTCAGCCCCGCGCCCTGAGGCACGTTGCCGCTTATTACCATGTCCGCGCCGCCGAAGCTGTCGTCGCGCTGCTGCAGATGTTTAACCACCCCGCGCACATAGTTGGACCACTGCTGGCCGTCGTGGGCAACGATTGGGGCGTCGAGGGAGAAGGTGTCCGACTGGTTGTCGTAGTCGGCGGCGATAACCCGTACCAGCCGATCGTCGCGGGCGGCGCAGGAAATAATGGTCTGGTAATCAATGGCGCAGGGCAGCACGAAGCCGTCGTTGTAGTCGGTATGTTCGCCGATCAGATTGACGCGCCCCGGGGCCTGGACGGTGTGGGTGGCCGGATAGCCGAACGTATCGGCAAACAGCGCGTGCGTTTTCTCTTTCAGACTCATGTCACTCTCCGGATTCGCGAAAATGGATATCGCTGACCGCACGCAGACGCTCTGCCGCCTGCTCCGGGGTCAGATCGCGCTGGGTTTCCGCCAGCATTTCATAGCCGACCATAAATTTACGCACGGTGGCGGAGCGCAGCAGCGGCGGGTAAAAGTGCGCGTGCAGCTGCCAGTGCCCGTTCTCTTCGCCGTTAAACGGCGCGCCGTGCCAGCCCATTGAGTAGGGGAACGCGCAGCGGAACAGGTTGTCGTAGCGGCTGGTCAGCTTCTTCAGCGCCAGCGCCAGGTCGGCGCGCTGGTCGTCGCTTAGATCGGTCATACGCAGCACGTGCGCCTTTGGCAGCAGCAGCGTTTCAAACGGCCAGGCCGCCCACCAGGGAACCACCGCCAGCCAGTGTTCGGTCTCTACAACGGTGCGGCTGCCGTCCGCCATTTCGCGGCGAACGTAGTCGAGAAGCATCGGCGATCCCTGCTCCGCGAACCAGGCTTTTTGCAGACGATCCTCGCGCTCGGCCTCGTTCGGCAGGAAGCTGTTAGCCCAGACCTGGCCGTGGGGATGCGGGTTGGAGCAGCCCATCGCCGCGCCTTTGTTCTCAAAAATCTGCACCCAGGGATAGCGCTGTCCCAGCTCGGCGGTCTGTGCCTGCCAGGTTTTGACGATTTCCGTCAGGGCCGGCAGGCTTAGCTCCGGCAGGGTTTTACTGTGATCGGGCGAGAAGCAGATCACCCGGCTGGTGCCGCGCGCGCTCTGGCAGCGCATCAGCGGGTCGCTATCGTCCGCCGACTCCGGCGTGTCGGCCATCAGCGCGGCGAAGTCGTTGGTAAAGACCCAGGTGCCTTTGTAATCGGGGTTTTTATCGCCGGTGACGCGGGTGTTGCCCGCGCAGAGAAAGCAGTCAGGATCGTGGGCGGGCAGCGCCTCCTGGGACGGTGTCTCCTGCGCCCCCTGCCAGGGGCGCTTGGCGCGATGGGGCGAAACCAGCACCCACTGACCGGTCAGCGGGTTAAAGCGGCGGTGCGGATGGTCGACGGGGTTAAAGTGACTCATGGTTGCTCCTTAATCCGGGTAGCCCTGCGGGTGGCGCGACTGCCAGCGCCAGGTATCCGCGGCCATTTCGTCCAGCGTGCGGGTTACGCGCCAGTTCAGCTCGCGGTCAGCCTTGCCGGCGTCCGCCCAGTAGGCGGGAAGGTCACCTTCGCGACGCGGCGCGAAATGGTAGCTGACCGGCTTGCCGCAGGCTTTGCTGAAGGCGTTGACCACGTCCAGCACGCTGCTGCCGACGCCAGCGCCGAGGTTATAAATATGTACGCCCTCTTTGCCCGCCAGCTTTTCCATCGCCGCGACGTGGCCGTCGGCCAGATCCATGACGTGGATGTAATCGCGCACTCCGGTGCCGTCTTTCGTCGGGTAGTCGTTGCCGAAGATGGCCAGCGACTCGCGGCGGCCCACGGCAACCTGGGCGATATAGGGCATCAGGTTGTTGGGAATACCCTGTGGATCTTCCCCCATATCGCCCGACGGATGCGCGCCAACCGGATTGAAGTAGCGCAGCAGGGCGATACTCCACTCTGGCTGGGCCTTTTGCAGATCGGTGAGGATCTGCTCCACCATCAGCTTGCTTTTGCCGTACGGGCTTTGCGGCGTGCCGGTGGGGAAGCTTTCAACATAGGGAATGTTTGGCTGGTCGCCGTAGACCGTGGCGGAGGAGCTGAAGATCAGATTGTTAACGCCGGCGGCGCGCATCGCGGCGATCAGCCGCAGGGTGCCGTTAACGTTATTGTCATAGTATTCCAGCGGCTTCGCGACCGATTCGCCCACCGCCTTCAGCCCGGCAAAGTGGATCACGGTGTCGATGGCACGATCGTGCAGGATTTCGGCCAGCAGCGCCTCATTGCGGATGTCGCCCTCGACAAAGGTTGGATGGCGGCCGGCGAGACGTGCAATCACCGGCAGTACGCTGCGCTTACTGTTGCAAAGATTATCCAGGATGACCACGTCATGGCCGTTTTGCAGCAGCTGTACGCAGGTATGGCTGCCTATGTAACCGCTACCACCTGTAACCAGAACTCTCATAGTTCGCTCCATTAAGCCTGAGGTATGAAATAAACATAGCATAACAAAGAGGCACAAAGTGTGATATGTCCGAAATTAGTGGAATCGTTTACACCGGCGGTAACTCCGCGATCCCGGCCTGGATAGCGGCTTTAAAAAAGGTCCACGCTAATCTGTGATGAACCTAAAAAAGGGCACATGCCGCGCCTGAAAACGATGGTGGATTTATAACATGCCGCTCCGGTTGGCCAACGCCGCGGGAATAGCTTTACGCGGCGGCATACCTGCGAACTGATTTTGAGAAACTATTTCAAAAACCGCGCGTTATTTTTCCAGAAAGGGAGGTTCGGGCCATTCTGAAAAAAGTTTAAGCATTGCAAGGCCCGGAAACGTACCTGTAGCTTTCGCCGTCCACAATAAACTCCAGCCGGTGCGTAATGCAGGCCGGCGCGTCTTCCGGGTGGTGGGAAACGAACAAGAGCTGGGTCTCTTCTTCACCAATCAGCACATCGATAAAGCGGCGAACCAGCTGGCGGTTGAGCGGGTCCAGCCCCTGCAGCGGCTCGTCGAGGATTAACAGCGTCGGATGCTTAACCAGCGCGCGGACGATCAGCGCCAGCCGCTGCTGCCCCCAGGAAAGGCTGTGAAACGGCGCGTCGGCGGTGCGGTCGTCCACTCCCAGCGTTGCCAGCCACCGCTGGGTCAGCTTCCGCTGCCGGTCAGATACCGCCTGGTAAATGCCGATGGAGTCAAAGTAGCCGGAAAGAATAACGTTGCGCAGGGTGGTGCTGACGCGATAGTCAAGGTGCAGGCTGCTGCTGACGTAGCCGATGTGTTTTTTGATGTCCCAGATGGTTTCGCCACTGCCGCGACGGCGGCCAAACAGCGTCAGGTCGTTGCTGTAGCCCTGCGGGTGATCGCCGGTAATCAGGCTGAGCAGCGTGGATTTTCCCGCGCCGTTGGGGCCGACGATCTGCCAGTGTTCACCGGGATTGACCCGCCAGCTCAGGTGATTAAGGATCGGACGATCGCTGTACGACACCACCGCGTCGTTGAGGATGATACGCGGTTCGCCGTCGGTTAACGCGCGGCAGGCGGGCGGTTCGTCCGGCTCCGGCAGCCGGAGGCCCTCAAGCCGTTCGCTGTGGGCCAGCTGGGCGATTAGCGCCTGCCGCAGCAGCCCGGTTCGGGTGCCGGTTTCGCTCAGGGTACAGTCGGCGAGGACGCCGGCGAACTGGACGAAATCGGGGATCTCATCAAAGCGGTTCAGTACCAGCACCAGGGTTATGCCGGAGCGGTGCAGGTCGGCGAGCAGCGCCGCCAGCTGGTGGCGTGAGGCAACGTCCAGCCCGTCAAAAGGTTCGTCGAGTATTAATAAATCAGGCCCGGCCATCAGCGCCCGGCAGAGCAGGGTTTTTCGCGTCTCGCCGGTGGAAAGATATTTGAAGCGCCGATCGAGCAGGGCGGTGATGCCGAACCGCTGCGCCAGCCCGGCGCAGCGCTGTGGAGCGCGCACGTCGTCCTGGATGATGTCAGCGGCGGTGCGTCCGGTATCTTCTTCGCCCGGGCCGAGCAGGTCGGTGTTATTGCGCTGCCACTCTTCGCTGACCAGCTTTTGCAGCTGCTCGAATGAGAGGCGGGTGATGCGGGTAAAGCCGCAGCGGCGTTCGCCATTCAGTAGCGGCAGCTCTCCGGCCAGCGCGCGGGCCAGCGCGGATTTCCCGCTGCCGTTAGCGCCCACAAACGCCCAGCTCTCGCCGGCGTTCAGGGACAGCGTATCGAGCCGGAGCGTTTTGGTGTCGCTCAGACGAAACGTGCCTTGCGAAATATGCAACGATGCCATTTTATATCCCGTTTATTGCAGCGATAAATAACAGGGATACGTGTTTCAGCGGCGGTTGTCAATCGGCTCAGCACAGGGTGGCGATAATCACCCGATCGGCATTAAAGTAAGCCGTGACGCTGGCCCCTTCTTCCAGCGATTCAGCCTCGCTGAGCGGCACGGTTGCGCACAGGGTCTGGCCGTCCGGCAGGGTCATTAACACCTCACACTGCTCCGCGCCGCGCGCGATATGGCCGATGGTGCCCTGCAGCTGGTTATCGGCACTCTGCGCCCTGCTGGCGTCGCGGGTGACGCCCACCCACGGGGCTTTCAGCAGGATCAGCACCTCTTTGCCTTCCTCAAGGCCGAGGCGCTCCCCGCTCTGGGCGGTGATCGCCGCCTTCAGCCGCGTTTCGCCGTCGGCCAGCAGTACCTCTACGTGCTGCTGTACCCCATCGCAATCGCGGGCGGTAATCGTGCCGAACCACTGGTTGCGGGCGCTGGTCTGCAGCGAGAAGCGGGAGATGGCCGCCAGCAGGCTGTTAAGCGGCAGCGCATCGTCGTCGCTTAGTACGTCAAACGCCTTCTGTTGGATCTGCGCCAGCAGATCGTAAAGCTCAATCAGCCGCTGGCCGTAGCGGGTCAGCACCGCGCCGCCGCCGCCCTTGCCGCCGGTGGCACGCTCTACCAGCGTATGCTCGCTGAGCAGATTCATGTCGTTGATGGCGTCCCAGGCGCTTTTGTAGCTGATGCCCGCATCTTTTGCCCCCTGGCTGATAGAGCCGGAAAGCGCGATATGCTTCAGCAGAGAGATGCGACGCGGATCGGCAAACAGCTTCTGCTGAAGTTTCAGAGTAAGGAGGATTTCGGCCTGCATAATAGGCTCCTGGCAAAAGGGCTATTGTGACGGAAAAGCGCGCCGCCGCAAAGTCGACCGCACAAAAGGGGCGTGTTTTTCTGGAGGATAGCGTTAAAATAGTCAAGCTATGTCCCATAATCGGGCAACGCTAAGGGACACAGCCTAATGGATTAAAACTGGAGTTGACCATGTTAGAGTTATTGAAAAGTCTGGGATTTGCCGTAATCATGGTTCCCGTGGTGATGGTCGTTATTCTCGGGCTGATTTATGGCCTGGGCGAAGTGTTTAACGCTTTTTCCGCCAGCAGCCAGAAAAAACAGCCCGGACAGCAGCGCTGATTGATTTTCCCAAACGCCCGGTAAGCCGGGCGTTTCAGGTTGATGACAAAGAGGGAAAAAACGTGGTTTTTCCCTCTTTGTGGTTAGCAGCCGAAAATCAATGAATTGATTTTCCTTGTTTATTTTTGTGGTGATTGGCCGAACGAGCTCGGCCTGAGGTTTATCATCAGTCTCAAACGCCCGGTAAGCCGGGCGTTTTTGTTTTTCTCAAGATCTTCCCCTGCCTGCCGATATTTTTTTGTACCACTGCTAAAGACAGGCAATTCCCGCTGGGCATCGCCGCGTTTTATCGTTATATTTGCGCCTGCATAACGCTATTCAAAGGAGTTACAAATGGCACGTACATGGTTACGCCTGGTCGCAGGGGCGACATTAACCTTCACGCTGGCCGGGCAGGCGCTGGCAGATGAAAGCAAAATTACCGTATTTGCAGCCGCTTCGCTGACCAACGCGATGCAGGATATCGCCGCCGCGTGGAAAAAAGAGAAAAACGTTGAGGTGGTCTCCTCTTTTGCCTCTTCTTCAACGCTTGCCCGCCAGATTGAAGCGGGCGCGCCTGCGGATCTGTTTATCTCCGCCGACCAGAAGTGGATGGACTACGCGGTAGATAAAAAAGCGATAGACACCGCCACGCGCAGTACGCTGCTTGGCAACAGCCTGGTGGTGGTGGCACCGAAGGCCAGCGAACAGAAGGCGTTCACGATCGACGCGAAGACGAACTGGCTCCCGCTGCTGAACGGCGGCCGTCTGGCGGTCGGCGATCCGCAGCACGTTCCGGCGGGCATCTACGCTAAAGAGGCGCTGCAAAAGCTTGGCGCATGGGATACCCTCTCGCCGAAGCTGGCCCCTGCGGAGGATGTGCGCAGCGCGCTGGCGCTGGTAGAGCGCAGCGAAGCGCCGCTGGGCATTGTTTACGGCTCTGACGCCGTCGCCGGCAAGGGCGTAAAGGTGGTGGCAACCTTCCCGGAAGATTCCCATAAAAAAGTAGAGTACCCGGTTGCGATTGTTGACGGGCATAAAAACGCCACGGTTGAAGCCTTCTATGACTATCTGAAGGGACCGCAGGCCGCGGAAATCTTTAAACGTTACGGATTTACGACCAGGTAATGATATTCACCGATCCAGAATGGCAGGCGGTTCTGCTCAGCCTGAAAGTCTCTTCCCTGGCCGTGCTGTTCAGCCTGCCGTTTGGGATCTTCTTTGCCTGGCTTTTGGTGCGCTGCACCTTTCCAGGCAAAGCCCTGCTCGACAGCGCGCTGCACCTGCCGCTGGTGCTGCCTCCGGTGGTGGTCGGCTATCTGCTGCTGGTGGCCATGGGGCGGCGCGGCGTTATCGGCCAGTGGCTATATGATGTGTTCGGCATTACCTTCGCCTTCAGCTGGCGGGGGGCCGTGCTGGCGGCGGCGGTGATGTCCTTCCCCCTGATGGTGCGGGCGATCCGCCTGGCGCTGGAGGGGGTGGACGTCAGGCTGGAGCAGGCCGCCAGAACCCTGGGCGCGGGCCGCTGGCGGGTCTTCTTTACCATTACCCTGCCGTTGACCCTGCCGGGCATTATCGTCGGTACGGTGCTGGCCTTCGCCCGATCGCTTGGTGAATTCGGCGCGACCATTACCTTTGTGTCGAATATTCCCGGTGAAACCCGCACCATTCCGTCGGCGATGTATACCCTGATCCAGACGCCGGGCGGCGAAGGGGCGGCGGCGCGGCTGTGCGTTATCTCCATCGTGCTGGCGCTGATTTCTCTGCTGATTTCTGAATGGCTGGCGCGCCTCAGCCGTCGACGGATGGGGGGCTGATCGTGCTGGAACTTAACTTTACCCAGACCCTGGGCAGCCACTGCCTGACCCTTAACGAAACCCTGGCCGCCAGCGGGATCACCGCCATTTTTGGCGTCTCCGGGGCAGGAAAAACCTCGCTTATCAACGCCATCAGCGGGCTGACGCGGCCGCAGAAAGGGCGCATTGTGCTCAACGGCCGGACGCTTAGCGACGCGGAAAAGGGCCTCTGCCTGCCGCCGGAAAAGCGCCGCGTCGGCTACGTTTTTCAGGATGCGCGCCTCTTCCCCCACTACAAGGTACGCGGCAATCTGCGCTACGGCATGGCGAAAAGCATGGCCGGGCAGTTTGATAAACTGGTGGCCCTGCTCGGCATTGAACCGCTGCTTGACCGCCTGCCGGGGAACCTCTCCGGCGGTGAAAAACAGCGCGTGGCGATAGGCCGGGCGCTACTGACCGCGCCGGAGCTGCTGCTGCTCGACGAGCCGCTCGCCTCGCTGGACATCCCGCGCAAGCGTGAACTGCTGCCCTGGCTGCAGCGCCTGGCGCGCGAAATCAACGTTCCCATGCTCTACGTCAGCCACTCGCTCGACGAAATCCTGCACCTGGCGGATAGCGTGATGGTGCTGGAAAACGGCCAGGTCAGAGCGTTCGGGCCGCTGGAGGAGGTGTGGAGCAGCAGCGTAATGCATCCGTGGCTGCCGAGAGAGCAGCAGAGCAGCATCCTGAAGGTCAGCGTGCTGGAACACCATCCGCACTACGCGATGACCGCGCTGGCCCTCGGCGATCAGCATCTGTGGGTGAACCGGCTGGAGGAGCCGCTGCAGGCCGCGCTGCGCATTCGCATTCAGTCCTCCGACGTATCGCTGGTACTGCAGCCGCCGCAGCAGAGCAGCATCCGCAACGTGCTGCGGGGGAAGGTGGCCGAGTGCTATGATGATAACGGCCAGGTCGAGGTGCGGCTTGAGGTAGGCGGCAAAACCCTGTGGGCGCGCATCAGCCCCTGGGCCAGGGATGAGCTGAATATCAGGCCTGGCCTGTGGCTCTACGCGCAGATCAAAAGCGTGTCGATCACCGCCTGATCACAGCAGATGGCCGTAGATAAACTTCGCGATGCTGTCGCTGGTGTTATCGCCGATCACGACGTTTGCCCGCGCCTTCACCGCGTCGTCGGCGTTGCCCATCGCCACGCCGACGCCCGCCGCCTCCAGCATGCTGATATCGTTATAGTTGTCGCCAAAGGCGATGACGTCCTCCATTGAGCCTCCTTGCGCGGCGATCCACTGGCTCAGGCGCTTCCCTTTGCTGCAGCCCGCGCGGGCGATATCCACCTGATCGTGCCATGACCATTCGCACGCCAGGTCGAGCTGCTGCCCGGCGCGCCGGGCAAACTGCCGCAGCTTAGGCAGATCCTCGTCGGTAAGGGCAAACTTCCACACGGCGTCCGCTTCGCGCGCCGCCTGCGCCAGCGAGGGCACCTGGATAAAGGTCGGGCGCTGCTCCGGTGGCAGGGTTTGCGCCCAGCCCGCGGTGCGGATCACGTGGCCGGTCGGGCGCTCATAGAGCATGGCGTTATCCACGTACATCAGACCGTGGATCTGCTGCTCTTCGAGCTGCGCGATCAGCTGTAGCGCTTTATCCACCGGCATGGGATCGGATTCCAGGACGGTTTTCGCCTGATAATCATACAAGTAGACGCCGTTGCAGCAGATTGCAGGTGTATCCAGCGCCAGCGCCTGATAAAAAGGGTGGATAGCAACGTGATGGCGGCCCGTGACGATGACCAGCCGATAGCCGGCTTCCCTGACGCGGGAGAGCGCCTCAAGGGAGGAGGGGAGCAGGGTCTTTTTGGGCGTAAGCAGCGTACCGTCTAAATCAAGGGCAATCACGCGGGTGGTCATAACGATTTCCGAATTAACGTTGAAGGGGCCGTCGGAATGGTACACCGACCGGGCGGTCGGGAAAACGTCTCCGCATAACTTACCGCATTCACCGTTAAACGCGACTACATTAAGCTGTGCGATGGTTACCGCCGTTCGCCGAAAGCAGAGGAGCAAACATGAAACAGACAGTATATATCGCCAGCCCGGAAAGTCAGCAGATCCACGTCTGGAGCCTGAGCCAGCAGGGGGAGCTGGCGCTGCGGCAGGTGGTTGACGTGCCGGGGCAGGTTCAGCCGATGGTGGTCAGCCCGGATAAGCGCTATTTGTACGTCGGCGTACGGCCGGCGTTTCGCGTGCTGGCCTGGCGCATTGCGCCGGAGGACGGCACGCTGACCCTGGCCGCCGAATCCGCCCTGCCGGGCAGCCCGACCCATATCTCTACCGATCGTGACGGGCGTTTTCTGTTCGTCAGCTCCTATAATGCCGGGAGCGTTAGCGTCACCCGCCTGGAGGAGGGCCTGCCGGTTGGCGTCGTGGAGGTGGTGGAAGGGCTGGAAGGCTGCCACTCCGCCAATATCTCGCCGGATAACCGCACCCTGTGGGTGCCGGCCCTGAAGCAGGATCGCATCTGCCTGTTTACCCCTGGCGAAGACGGCACGCTGCGCGCCAGAACGCCGGCGGAGGTGACCACCGTTGAGGGGGCCGGTCCGCGTCATATGGTCTTTCATCCGAATCAGCCGTTCGCCTACTGCGTTAACGAGCTTAACGGCTCGGTGGACGTCTGGGCGCTACGGGATGCCCACGGCCATATTGAGCGGGTGCAGACCCTGGATATGATGCCCGCCGATTTCGCCGATACCCGCTGGGCGGCGGATATCCATATTACGCCGGACGGTCGCCACCTGTACGCCTGCGACCGCACCGCCAGCCTGATTACCCTTTTCAGCGTTTCAGAAGACGGCAGCGTGCTGAGCGTGGAGGGCTTCCAGCCGACGGAAACTCAGCCACGCGGCTTCAATATTGACCACAGCGGTAAATATCTGATTGCCACCGGGCAGAAATCACACCATATTGCGGTCTATGAAATCACCGGTGCCCAGGGGCTGCTGAGTGAAAAAGGCCGCTATGCGGTGGGGCAGGGGCCGATGTGGGTAACCATCAACGCCCTGCCGGATTAGGCCGGATCTTTCCCGTCGAAGAGTGAGGTTTCAGTCGCTCTCCGACGGGGCAGCCGCGCAGTCCCCAGAGAGGGGAGCCCACAGCGTGTTGCCGTCGTCGGCCCACAGGTTGAGCAGCAGGGTGAAAAAACGTTCGGCGATAGGGGAGAGCAGGGCATCCTTGCGGCGAATAATCCCCAGCGTGCGGCGGACCACCGGCTCAATAAGCGGAATACCCGTCAGGGTTGGATGCGGGCTTTGCGGCATCGCCAGCCCCGGCAGCACGGAGACCCCCAGCCCGGCCTCCACCAGCCCCAGGGAGGTGGAAAGGTGACGCACCTCGTAAAACCACTCCAGCTTCCACGGCTTATCCGCCAGGTTTTGTTCAATAAGCAGCCGGTTGCCGCTGGATGAACGAACTCCAATCAGCGTGTAATTCAGCAGTTCCTGCCACTCCACCAGCTGTTTATGGGCCAGCGGATGATCCCGTCGGCAGGCGAGAACGAAGGGTTCATTGACCAGCGGGGTGAAGTTAATAGCGGAATTTGTGACGTTGTTCATATTTATGCCGAAGTCAGCCTCGTTGCAGAGGACCGATTCCATGCAGTCATTGGTACCTTGCTCAATAATTCGTATTTTTATATTGGGATAGAGCTGATTAAATTTTCCAATGGCGGCCGGTAAAAAATAGAACACGGCGGTGGGAATACATGACAGCGTAATGATGCCGTGGTGATAAGTATTGAGTTCGCGAATAGTAAACAGCGTTTCTTCCAGTTTTCTGACCAGCTCCCTGGCTTCGGGCAATAACATTTTTCCCGCTTTTGTTAATGTTACCTTTCTGGTTGTTCTTTCGAATAGCTGAACATGTAAATCATCCTCCATCTTTTTTATTTTACGTGTTAATGCAGGTTGCGTAATATTAAGTAATTTAGCGGCATTGTTAAAAGAAGAGGCGTCGGCCAGCGTAACAAAGGCCTTCATACCCGAAAGTTCATTTTTCATTACTTCTCCACTCAGCGATCGCGTTTCCCTGTAAAAGCATACTAACCCTATTACCGGCGTGAAGCGCAGATTAATGCTCTTAAGTTATCAGTTTCTGCCCTGAAGTCATTAGTCTCCTTTTTGGCGGCGTGCAACTATAACCCCAATAAAAATAAGCTTTTAATATTGAGGGAATGGCGATGAAAAAAATACCTTGTGTCATGATGCGAGGAGGCACCTCCCGCGGCGCGTTTTTATTGGCGCAGCACCTGCCCCAGGAGCCGCGCCAGCGCGATAACGTCCTGATGGCGATTATGGGATCGGGCAACGAGCTGGAAATAGACGGCATCGGCGGCGGCAATCCGCTGACCAGCAAGGTGGCGATTGTTGACCGCTCGGCGGACCCCGCCGCCGACGTCGACTACCTGTTCGCCCAGGTGCTGGTGCATGAGCAGCGGGTTGATACCACGCCCAACTGCGGCAATATGCTCTCCGCCGTCGGGTCGTTCGCCATCGAGCACGGCCTGGTCAATGCCACCGCTCCGGTTACCCGGGTGCGCATCCGTAACGTAAACACCAATACCTATATTGAAGCCGACGTCCAGACGCCGGACGGCGCGGTGACCTATGACGGCGAGGCCAGAATTGACGGCGTGCCGGGAACCGCCGCCCCGGTCGGGTTGACCTTTCTGAACGCTGCCGGGGCGAAAACCGGGCATATTTTTCCCACCGGTCGGCGTATCGACTGCTTTGACGGCGTGGAGGTGACCTGCATCGATATGGCGATGCCGGTCGTGCTGATCCCGGCGCAGTCGCTGGGCAAAAGCGGCTATGAAAAACCGGCCGAGCTGGACGGCGATGCGGAATTCCTGCGTCGCCTTGAGTCCATTCGTCTGCAGGCCGGCGAAGCCATGGGACTGGGCGACGTGCGCAACAGCGTGATTCCGAAGCCGGTGCTGATCTCCCCGCCCGCCGACGGCGGCTCGATCTGCGCCCGCTACTTTATGCCCCACGCCTGCCATAAAGCGCTGGCGATCACCGGTGCCATCGCGATCGCCAGCAGCTGTGCCATTGAGGGCACGGTGAGCCAGCCTGTGGCGCGGCCAAAAGGGGGGGACAAAATCACTATTGAGCATCCCGGCGGCAGCCTGGACATCGCGCTGGCTCGCCAGGGAACCGATCCCGCCGCTCTGCGCGCCTCCGTTATTCGCACTGCCAGAAAGATTTTTTCCGGAGAGGTTTATCTGCCCTGAGCCGGTTCATCGCCTCTGCGCGATAAATGCAGAAGTGAAGGATGACAACATACGGACAAACGGAATAAAAAAATGAATAAAAAAGCGTTATGGAAACTCATCGCTATATTAGCGATCCCCTGTATTATCGGCGTCATACCGGCACCCGCCGGATTAAGCCAGCTGGCCTGGGTGCTGTTTGGTATCTATCTGGCGGCGATTGTCGGCCTGGTGATCAAGCCCTTCCCTGAGCCGGTGGTACTGCTCGTCGCGGTTGCCGCCTCGATGGTAGTGGTGGGCAACCTCTCCGACGGCGCGTTTAAAACGACCAGCGTGCTGAGCGGCTACGCCTCAGGGACCACGTGGCTGGTGTTTTCCGCCTTTACCCTCAGCGCCGCGTTTGTCACCACCGGGCTGGGCAAGCGCATCGCCTACATTCTGATTGGTAAAATCGGCAGCACCACCCTCGGGCTGGGCTACGTCACCGCGTTTCTCGATCTGATCCTCGCCCCGGCGACTCCGTCGAACACGGCGCGGGCGGGCGGCATCGTCCTGCCCATCATCAACAGCGTGGCGGTGGCGCTCGGCTCCGAGCCGGAAAAAAGCCCGCGCCGCGTCGGCCGCTATTTAATGATAACGGTCTACATGGTGACCAAAACCACCAGCTATATGTTCTTCACCGCAATGGCGGGAAATATTCTGGCGCTGAAGATGATCAACGATATCTGCCACCTGCAGCTGAGCTGGGGCGGCTGGGCGCTGGCGGCGAGCGCGCCGGGGCTGATCATGCTGCTGCTGGTACCGCTGACCATCTACATTATGTATCCGCCGGAAATTAAAAAGGTGGACAATAAAATCATCGCCAAAGCCGGGCTTGAGGATCTGGGGCCGATGAAGGGCCGGGAAAAGATGCTGCTGGGGATCTTTGTTCTGGCGCTGTTGGGCTGGATCTTCAGCAGCAGCCTTGGGATCAACGAGTCCACGGTGGCTATCGTGGTCATGGGGGCCATGCTGCTGCTCGGGGTTGTCACCTGGGACGACGTGGTTAAAAACAAGGGCGGCTGGAATACCTTAATCTGGTACGGCGGGATTATCGGCCTGAGCTCGCTGCTGTCGAAAGTGGAATTCTTCGACTGGCTGGCGCAGCTGTTCAGAAATAATATCTCTTTTGGCAACCACAGCAACGTCGCCTTTTTCGTAATCCTGTTCCTCAGCATTATTATTCGCTACTTCTTTGCCTCCGGCAGTGCCTATATTGTGGCGATGATGCCGGTATTCGCCATGCTGGCAAACGTCTCCGGCGCGCCGCTGATGTTAACCGCGCTGGCGCTGCTGTTCTCCAACTCCTACGGCGGCATGGTGACCCACTACGGCGGGGCGGCCGGCCCGGTTATTTTCGGCGTGGGCTATAACGATATTAAATCCTGGTGGACGGTCGGGGCGGTGCTGACGCTGGTGACCTTCCTGATTCATATTACCGTCGGCGTCTGGTGGTGGAAGATGTTAATTAACTGGAATCTGCTGTAACACGCTATTCGCGCCTTAATCCCTGCTATTACGGATATAAGGCGCACAACCCCGCGGGCGCTTTTCAACAGCGCCTGCACAACCCCGGCTCCAGGCATACAGACAAGTCGAATAGCCTGCGGCAGGTCGGGTAGATAACAAGACTATTTTTACTGGTCGCCCGCGTCGGTTAGCGCGCGGCATAGATGGAGTTTCTGATGATTAAGCTTTATGAGAATGGCGTTTATCTTCGTGCAGGAAAAGAGATTATTGCCGGGGAAGATTTTGCGGATAGCGGGCAAAAAGAGGCGGCGAAAAAAGGCACTATTTCATGGTCGGTTCTCGCCGCGCATAATACCTCCGGTAATATGGATAAGCTTAAAATAAAATTTGATGCCTTAACCTCGCACGATATTACCTATGTGGGCATTATTCAGACCGCCAAAGCCTCCGGCATGGAGCGCTTTCCTTTACCCTACGTGTTAACCAACTGCCATAACTCGCTGTGCGCCGTCGGCGGAACGATTAACAGCGACGACCATATTTTTGGCCTGTCCGCCGCGAAGCGCTACGGCGGTATTTTTGTGCCGCCGCATATTGCGGTTATTCACCAGTACATGCGCGAAATGATGGCCGGCGGCGGCAAGATGATCCTCGGCTCCGACAGCCATACCCGCTACGGTGCGCTGGGAACGATGGCCGTCGGCGAAGGGGGCGGCGAGCTGGTGAAACAGCTGCTGAACGACAGCTGGGATATCGACTATCCGGACGTAGTAGCGGTCTATCTGACCGGCAAGCCCGCTCCGGGCGTTGGCCCACACGACGTGGCGCTGGCCATCGTGGGCGCGGTGTTTAAAAACGGCTACGTCAAAAATAAAGTGATGGAGTTTGTCGGACCGGGCATCGCAAACCTCTCCACCGACTACCGCAACAGCATTGACGTGATGACCACCGAGACCACCTGCCTTAGCTCCATCTGGCAGACGGACGACGAGACCCGCAGCTGGCTGGCGCTGCACGGCCGGGAAGCGGATTATCGCGCCCTTAGCCCGCAGCCGCTGGCCTGGTACGACGGCTGCGTTTATGTCGATCTCAGCGCCATTAAGCCGATGATCGCGCTGCCGTTCCATCCGGGCAATGTCTATACCATCGACGCCCTGTACGAGAACCTGACCGATATTCTGCGCGAAGTTGAAAAAGAGTCCGAGCGCATCGGCCACGGCCAGGCCCGCCTCTCCCTGCTGGATAAAGTTGAAAACGGGCGCTTAAAGGTCCAGCAGGGCATTATTGCCGGCTGCTCCGGCGGTAACTATGAGAACGTGATCGCCGCCGCCAACGCGCTGCGCGGTAAATCCTGCGGCGACGACGTCTTCTCGCTGGCGGTCTATCCCTCGTCACAGCCGGTGTTTATGAACTTAACGCAGCAGGGGGCGATAGCGGATCTGATCGGCGCGGGGGCGATTGTCAGAACGGCGTTCTGCGGGCCGTGCTTCGGCGCTGGCGATACCCCGGTCAACAACGGGCTGAGCATCCGCCACACCACCCGCAACTTCCCTAACCGCGAAGGCTCGAAGCCGGGTAACGGACAGATGTCCGCCGTGGCGCTGATGGACGCCCGCTCAATTGCCGCCACAGCGGCGAACGGCGGCTACCTTACGGCGGCGACCGCCGAGGAGCGGGTGCCTGACTACGCCTTCGACCCGACCTCCTATCGCCACCGCGTTTACCAGGGCTACGTGAAGGGGGCGACGCAGCAGGCGCTGATTTACGGCCCCAACATCCGCGACTGGCCGGAGCTGGGCGCGCTGACCGAAAATATCCTGCTCAGCGTCTCGTCAAAAATTCTTGATGAGGTTACCACCACCGATGAGCTGATCCCCTCCGGCGAAACCTCTTCATACCGTTCTAACCCGCTGGGGCTGGCGGAGTTTACCCTTTCGCGCCGGGATCCGGGCTACGTTGGCAGAAGCAAAGCCGTCGCCGCGCTGGAGAAAAAGCGGCAGGCCGGCGAGGTGAGCGAGCTGGCACCGGTTTTTGAGCGTATCCGCCAGATCCCCGGTCAGCAGCAGGTTGATCCGCTGAAGACAGAAATTGGCAGTATGATTTACGCCATCAAACCCGGCGACGGCTCGGCGCGCGAACAGGCGGCAAGCTGCCAGCGCGTCATCGGCGGCCTGGCGAATATCGCCCGCCAGTACGCCACCAAGCGCTACCGCTCTAACGTGATCAACTGGGGAATGCTGCCGCTGCAGATGGTGGACGATCCGACCTTCGAGGTAGGCGACCATATCTATATTCCCGGTATCCGCGCGGCGCTGGACCGCTGCGGCGAGCCGATTGCCGCCTGGGTGATTCGCGCGTCGGGAGAGGTTGAGGAGATCGCCCTCTATATGGAGAATCTGACCGCCGAAGAGCGTGAAATTATTAAGGCAGGCAGCCTGATTAACTTCAACAAGGCCCGGCAGGCGGGATAAGCCACGGCGTTAGCCGGCGGGCGTTAAAAAAGGGTCGTCTGGCGACCCTTTTCAGGTTGATGACAAAGAAGGAAAACGTGGTTTTTCCCTCTTTGTGGTTAGCAGCCGAAAATCAATCAATTGATTTTCCTTGTTTATTTTTGTGGTGATTATGGCCGAACGAGTTCGGCCTGGGGTTTGTCATCAGTCTCAAAGGGTCGCCTGGCGACCCTATTATCATTCAGCGCGAAGGCGCGGGTTCGGCGACCACTCTGCTGCCCGGACCGCGGTTATTATACTCCCACAGCCGGTTGAAGCGGACGTCGTTCAGGTTGCGCTGCACCTGCTTATTATCATCCAGCACGCCGGTATTACCGGTGAACGGGCGCTTTGAGACCGCCGCGTCGGCCCACGGCTGCGCCGCGTTAAAGCCTTCGTTAATAACGCTGTCGCGAATCACCACCTGGCCGTTGACGTTGCCGTCGACGTCCAGCGAGCGGCCCAGCTGCGCCACGCCGCTGCCGGCGGCGTTAAACTGGCTGTTGATAGCCAGGAACCCCCAGGGGATATTTGCCTGGGTGGCCGGCGCGAAGACATACGCCTCCTGCCGGGTGCGGGCGTTAACCACCTGGAATTCGCTGTTATCAAAGACCACGGCTCCGCGGCCGACCACCATATCGACGTCACCTTCGATATAGCTGTTGGTCACCAGGGTGCGCGTCTGACGATCGTTTTGTAGACGGTTCTGCACGCCGCTGTTGCTGACGAAGAAGGTGTTCTGGCGGCCCAGGATATTCACTTCATCGATCTGCACCTTATCACCGTCGCTGCGCAGCGCCACCGCCGGGTGGTTGCCCGCGTCCACGCTGTCGCCCAGGTTGTTCTCAATGGTCAGGTTCTTCAGCTGCAGACCGCTGTTCTGCGACCAGAATACGGCGGAGCAGAGCATCCCGATCCCGGCACCACGTCTATTCTGACAGCTGTCGAACATATACCATGCCGGTTTGCCCGGCATATATTTGCCGCCCGGATTGACGGTGCGACGCCAGTCGGCGACGCTCATCACGCCGTCCAGCGCAAGGCCGATTTTTACGTCGATGGCATTCGCCCCGGTGCCGTACAGGGTCAGGCTGCCCGGCGCGGCGGGAATATAGACCGTCCCCTTATAGTCGCCCGGCAAAATGGCGATGTACTGGCGACGGCTGGTGCGGGTGCCGATGGCGGCGTCGACCGCCGCCTGAATGGTGGTATGGGTGACGCCCGGCGTGCCCGCCGGGCCGACGACGAAGTCAGGCTGCGCGGGCGTTGCGATGGCCGACGGCTGCCACGGCTCGCGCCCGGGGGTCAGGGAGGAAAAATAGTGCGCTGTGGTAAAGTTCTGCGCCTCGCTGGCCGACAGGATCGGCCGTGACGGGGTGCCGGGCGCTTTTTGATCGGAGGGGATCCGATCGGGCGGCGTTGAACTGCAGGCGGTCAGCGTCACGCCAAAAGCCAGTGCCAGCGCCAGACGGGAAACTGAGAATGTGCTCACAGGTTGCTCCGGGCATTGAAAGTTAAATAAAAATCCGTTGAGACCTGCTTTTTATACTAAGTTGAGCGAAACGGGAAGCGACAATGGCAAAAAGTTCATTTATAGACCCGCGCGGGCCTGCGCGGCGGTGAATCGCTGCCGGACGGGAGGCGTCCGGCAGCGCGCGTCAGCTGAACAGGGCGGTAATCGAGGCGCTGGCGAGGGAGTGGAAATGGACGTTAAAGCCCACCATCGCGCCGCTGGCCTGTTCGTCAACCTCCAGCCGCGCCACGTCGAGGGCGTGCACGGTAAAGATATAGCGGTGGGTTTCCCCTTTCGGCGGCGCAGCGCCCCCGTAGCCCGCCTTGCCAAAGTCGGTGCGGGTCTGGATAACGCCCTCCGGTATGGCCACCAGCCCGGAGCCGAAGCCCTGGGGTAGCACGCGGGTATCGGCGGGCAGATTGACCACCACCCAGTGCCACCAGCCGGAGCCGGTGGGGGCGTCGGGGTCGAAGCAGGTGACGACAAAGCTTTTGGTGCCTGCGGGCACGTCGTCCCAGGCCAGCTGCGGAGAGAGGTTATCCCCGTCATAGCCCATGCCGTTGAAAACGTGACGATGGGGCAGTTTTTCCCCGTCGCGCAGATCGCTGCTGATCAGTTTCATGATGGCTCCTCTGTTGCTGAAAAAGTGTAAGCAGAATACCACCGTTCAGACAGTAAAAAAGGCGTCGTTGCGCACGGCGTCGTTCACCGCCCGGGTCAGGCGACGCAGCTGTGCCGGGGAGATAATATAGGGCGGCATCAGGTAAATTAGCCTGCCGAACGGGCGCAGCCACACGCCCTGCGCCACAAAGAAGCGCTGCAGCGCCGCCATATTCACCGGATGGGTGGTTTCGACGACGCCGATGGCCCCCAGCACCCGCACCTCCGCCACCCGCCCGGCCTCGCCTGCCGGGGCCAGCTCCGCGCGCAGCTGCGCCTCAATGGCTGCGACCTGCCGACGCCATTCGCCGCTCTCCAGCAGGCTCAGGCTGGCGGAGGCGGCGGCGCAGGCCAACGGATTGCCCATAAAGGTCGGGCCGTGCATAAAGCAGCCCGCCTCGCCGTTGCTGATAGTCTCCGCCACCCGGCGGGAGGTGAGGGTGGCGGAGAGGGTCATCGTCCCGCCGGTCAGCGCCTTGCCGAGACAGAGTATATCTGGGGCGATCCCGGCGTGCTCGCAGGCGAACAGCCTGCCGGTGCGGCCAAAGCCGGTGGCTATCTCATCGGCGATAAGCAGAATACCCTCCCGATCGCACATTTTGCGGATACGCCGCAGCCACTCGGGATGATAGAAGCGCATCCCGCCCGCCCCCTGCACGATTGGCTCCAGGATCACCGCCGCGATCTCACGGCGGCAGGCCGCCATCAGGCGGGCAAAGCCCGCCATGTCCCGCTCGTCCCACTCGCCGTCAAAACGGCTCCGGGGCGCGGGAGCGAAGAGGTTTTCCGGCAGATAGCCCTGCCACAGGGCATGCATGGCATTGTCCGGATCGCAGACCGACATTGCGCCGAAGGTATCGCCATGATAGCCGTGGCGAAAGGTGAGAAAGCGGCGGCGGCTCTCGCCCCTGGCCTGCCAGTACTGGAGCGCCATTTTCATCGCCACCTCCACCGCCACCGAGCCGGAGTCGGCCAGGAACACGCACTCCAGCGGCGCAGGAGTCATCGCCACCAGTTTGCGGCAGAGATCCACCGCCGGCGCGTGGGTCAGACCGCCGAACATGACGTGCGGCAGGGTGTCGATCTGCGCCTTCATCGCCGCGCCGATCTGCGGATGCCCGTAGCCGTGAATGGCGGCCCACCATGAGGACATGCCGTCCACCAGCCGCTCGCCACTGGTCAACGTCAGCTCGCACCCCTCGGCGCGGGCGACCGGGTAAACCGGCAGCGGGGTGGTCATGGAGGTATAAGGGTGCCAGATATGGCGCTGGTCAAAGGCGAGATCATCCGCGTTCATAATTGACTTGTAAACCAAATTAAAAGTATTTAGGTTTACGAGTCTACACGAACTGATAATGAAGCATATACCCCTATGGCTCTTTCTTCTCGCTGGACACTGTCGCAAGTTACCGAACTTTTTGAAAAACCGCTGCTGGAGCTGCTGTTTGAGGCACAGCAGATCCACCGTCGTCACTTCGATCCGCGCCAGGTGCAGGTCAGCACGCTGCTGTCGATCAAAACCGGAGCCTGTCCGGAAGATTGTAAATACTGCCCCCAGAGCGCCCGCTACAGCACCGGGCTGCGGGCGGAAAAGCTGATGGCGGTACAGCAGGTGCTGGAGTCCGCCAGGCGGGCGAAGGCCGCTGGCTCCACCCGCTTCTGCATGGGCGCGGCGTGGAAAAATCCCCATGAGCGCGATATGCCGCTCCTTGAGCAGATGGTTGCGGGCGTGAAGGCGATGGGGCTGGAGGCCTGTATGACCCTTGGCGCGCTCAGCGAATCCCAGGCGCAGCGGCTGGCCCGTGCAGGGCTGGACTACTACAACCACAACCTCGACACCTCGCCGGAGTTCTACGGCAACATCATTACCACCCGCTCGTATCAGGAGCGCCTGGAGACTCTGGAGAAGGTGCGCGACGCCGGGATTAAGGTCTGCTCCGGCGGTATTGTCGGCCTTGGGGAGACGGCGAAAGATCGCGCCGGGCTGCTGCTGCAGCTGGCAAACCTGCCGACGCCGCCGGAGAGTGTGCCGATCAATATGCTGGTGAAGGTAAAAGGGACGCCGCTGGCGGACAATGATGACGTGGACGCCTTTGATTTTATCCGCACTATCGCCGCGGCGCGGATCGTCATGCCGACCTCCTGGATACGCCTCTCCGCCGGGCGCGAGCAGATGAACGAGCAGACCCAGGCGATGTGCTTTATGGCCGGGGCCAACTCTGTCTTTTACGGCTGTCGGCTGCTGACTACGCCGAACCCCGGGGAGGATAAGGATTTACACCTGTTCCGCCGGCTGGGGCTGAATCCGCAGCAGACGGCGGTGGCGGCCGGCAACAGTGAACAGCAGCGGCGGCTGGAGCAGGTGCTGGCGACACCGGATACCGACGCTTACTACAACGCGGCGGCACAATGAGCTGGCAGCAAAAAATTGACGCGGCGCTGGCGGCGCGCCGTTCGGCCAACGCCCTGCGCCGCCGGACGACGGTGGACCAGGGCACCGGGCGCTGGCTGACGTTTAGCGGGCGTCGCTACCTCAACTTCTCCAGCAATGACTATCTCGGCTTAAGCCAGCATCCACAGGTTGTCCGCGCCTGGCAGCAGGGGGCGGAGCGCTATGGCGTCGGCAGCGGCGGATCGGGCCACGTCAGCGGCTACACCACCGCGCACCGGGCGCTGGAAGCGGCGCTGGCCGACTGGCTGGGCTACGCCAGGGCGCTGCTGTTTATTTCCGGCTTTGCGGCCAATCAGGCGCTGATTGCCGCGCTGATGACGAAAGAGGATCGGATCATTGCCGACCGGCTCAGCCACGCCTCGCTGCAGGAGGCCGCCAGCCTTAACCCGGCGTCGCTTCGCCGCTTCGCCCATAACGACGTGGGGCATCTGGCGCGCCTGCTTGACCAGCCCTGCCCGGGGCGGCGGCTGGTGGTGACCGAAGGGGTGTTCAGTATGGACGGCGACGGCGCGCCGCTGGCGGAGATTGCCCGGGCGGCCCGCGACGGTGACGCCTGGCTGCTGGTGGATGACGCCCACGGCATCGGCGTTACCGGCGAGCAGGGGCGCGGCAGCTGCTGGCACCAGCGGGTGAAGCCGGAGCTGCTGGTGGTCACCTTTGGCAAAGGCTTCGGCGTCAGCGGAGCGGCGATCCTCTGCGCTGACGACGTGGCGGAGTACCTGCTGCAGTTTGCCCGGCATCTGATCTACAGCACCAGTATGCCGCCCGCCCAGGCGCAGGCGCTGCGGGCTTCGCTGGCGATCCTGCGCAGCGCGGAAGGGGATGAGCGACGGGCCGCGCTGGCCGCGCGGGTGGCGCGTTTTCGCGCCGGCGTCCGCAGGGCGGGCTTTGCGCCGACGGCCTCGCACAGCGCCATTCAGCCGCTGTGGGTGGGTGATAACCTTCGCGCCCTGGCGCTGGCCCAGGCGCTGCGCGATCGGGGCTGCTGGGTGACGGCGATCCGCCCGCCCACGGTGCCCGCCGGCACGGCCCGGCTGCGTCTGACCCTCACCTGCTCCCAGCGGACAGAGGATATTGACCGCCTGCTGGAGGCGCTGCATGACGCCGGTCAATAAGCGGGCCATCGCCACCGCCTTTGGCCGCGCTGCCGCCCGCTATGAGCGGCACGCCGCGCTGCAGCACCTGAGCGCCGGGACGCTGCTGTCGCGGCTGCCGGATGGCCCGTTTCCGCAGGTGCTGGACGCAGGCTGCGGGCCGGGGCGTATGAGCCGCTACTGGCGCGAGCGCGGCAGCCGGGTTACCGCGCTGGATCTGTCGGCGGCGATGCTCGACGAGGCGCGACGGCAACAGGCCGCCCACCGCTACGTTATGGGGGATATCGAGGCACTGCCGTTGGCAACCGGGAGCTTCGATCTTGTCTGGAGCAGCCTGGCCGTGCAGTGGTGCGACGACCTGCAGGCGGCGCTGGGGGAGCTGTGCCGGGTGGCGCGCTCCGGCGGCACGGTGGCCTTTAGCACCCTGGCCTGCGGATCGCTGCCGGAGCTGCGCCAGGCCTGGCGGGCGGTGGACGATCGGCCGCACGTTAACCGTTTTTTAACGGAGGAGGCGCTGCGGGAAGCAACCACCGTCCGGCGCGGCGCGGGATGTCTGGAAACCTTCACCCTGTGGTTTGACGATCCGCTCAGCGCCATGCGCTCCCTGAAGGGAACCGGAGCCACCCACCTGCACGCGGGGCGCACTGCGCGGGGGCTGACGCGCGGCCAGCTGCAGCAGCTGCGGCTGGCCTGGCCCCGACGGCAGGGTAAATATCCGCTGACCTGGCATATCTTTTCAGGAGTGATTGAACGTGACTGAACGCTATTTTGTGACCGGCACCGACACCGAAGTGGGTAAAACCGTCGCCAGCTGCGCGCTGCTGCGGGCGGCGACGCGGCGGGGCTACCGGACGGCGGGCTACAAGCCCGTCGCCTCCGGCAGCGAAATGACGGCGCGGGGGCTGCGCAACGGCGACGCGCTGGCCCTGCGGCGCAGCGCCAGCCTGGCGCTCCCCTACGGAGCCGTAAATCCCTTTACCTTCGCCGAGCCGACCTCGCCGCATATCGCCAGCGCCGCCGAGGGGAGACCGATCCACGGGGCGGCGCTTTCCGCCGGGCTGCGAGCGCTGGAGGCGCAGGCCGATTGGGTGCTGGTGGAGGGGGCGGGAGGCTGGTTTACCCCCCTTTCCGCGACGCTGACCTTCGCCGACTGGGTGCAGGCCGAGGGGCTGCCGGTGATCCTGGTGGTGGGCGTGAAGCTGGGCTGCATCAACCATGCCATGCTGACCGCCCTGGCGGTGCGTCAGGCGGGGCTGCGGCTGGCCGGGTGGGTGGCCAATGGCGTGGTGCCGCCGGGAGAACGCCATCAGGAGTATCTGGCGACGCTGAGGCGCGTCGTCCCGGCACCGCTGCTGGGGGAGATCCCCTGGCTGGAAGGGGGAGCGATGGGGGAGGGAACAGAACAATATCTCGAACTCTCCCTGTTGAACGGTGGCTAAATCTGTAGAAGCGGCGGGCCGGATCGCCTTTGCGGCCCGCGCTTCGGCAGGCATCAAAAAGCAAAATTAAGCGATAAATTTTTTTTCACGCTTCGCCCGCCGACAAAAAGGCGATTTAGCCAGGCGGCACGCCATAGGGGCTGCAGACAGTTATCCACTATTCCTGTGGATAACCTTGTGCATTAGAGTTAGAAAACGTGGGGCAAGCGAGAGAATACGCGGCCTGCGGCTGAATTGACGCGAAAGCCGTCTCAAGAAAATATTCTCTTATTTTCAGATGGTTATATAAAATCAATGGCTGTCAAGAAAGTGTCATGATGAGCCGAAAAGTTTCGTTACGACTCTTGACAAATGTTAAATAAGGTCCAGGTCTGGGGATAACCGCGCGGAGCCTGTATGACAGGCGGTTTCGGCGGCACAAACTGGTTTCACCGGAGAGGAGTCTGAAGCCGGACGTTTGAGTCTCTATACCCTAAATAATTCGAGTTACATGACAACACCTGGTGCGTTTTGAACAGCCCCCGGGCCGCCGCTGCGCGGCGTTCAAATCTGCTCCCGACAGATTTGTCACTCACTCCGGTCACATAGTTCGCTATGCTCCCGGGGATTCATTCGCTTGCCGCCTTCATGCAACTTGAATTATTTTGGGTATAAATTAGCCGTTGGATCGGTATCTCTCCTGTAGAGACGTTATTATTACACTATCTGGTAATAATTAACGATTGCCGCCGGCGAATGATTGAATAATATGATGTGCTGCCTCCTGCGCTATTTTAGACAGCTTCGCATAAGACGGTTAATATAGGGTTAGATCTGAAGCATAATGGATATTGCAGGACTATGGCCGTTATATTTCAGGCTACCTGTGCGTCGGTTTTACCCGGCTCATTGGGGCCAGCCCTGGGGCGATTTAAACCACGCTGCGTGTTGTTCTGCAATCTGCAGTATGACGAGTATAACAATTGTAATTATCATTTTATTACTCACTAAATAGCGCTGTTGTCTGGTGGCGTTGCTTAGTATTTTTCATTTTAAAAAGTCTTTTTTTTAGTTTGAAGTTTCGTGATTTCCTGTCGGTATATGTATTAAGGTACGGTATCAGGTTAAAAACGATATTGTCTCTTCCGACGCCAGAATAACGACAGCCTGAACTTTTTGCCCCGAATGAAAAGTGCGGAAAGTATTTTACGGATAATTAATCAGGGAAACACATGACAGCCAGTCTGACACCACTCTTGTTCAGCCACAGCCACCATCTTCTGGTGGTCAGGGGCTGCGACGCCGCGCCGGCAGCCTGTTGTGCCAGCAGCTTCTACAGAAGCTAATGGCGGCAGGGGCCAGTTACTGACAAGAGAGACCGGGATCGGGATGAACTTTAATGACGGTTACGAAGGAGAGACAAAATGAGTGATGCCCTTATACGGACGGCCGGGGCGCTGGCGCAGCAGCAGCTGAGCCAGTCGCGCTACGGTCTCCGCGTGCATGAGTGCCCCTGGTTTCTTGACGTGCTGCGCTTTCGCGGCCGCGAGTCGCTCAGCCAGCCCTGGCAGTACGATATCACCGTCACCTGCCCGGCGGCGGACCTCAGCGGCGGGTCGCTGCTGCTGAAGCCCGCCGCCTTTACCTTCCTTACCCCGACGTTCAGCGGCGCGCCCGCCCTGCCGCTGCGCACGGTATACGGCGTAATTGAGTCGTTCCGGCGCATCTCCGGCTCTGCCGACGAGACCTGCTATGCCCTGCGGCTGGTGCCGCGCATGGCGCTGCTGAAGCATACCCGCGGCTGCGACGTCTGGCTGAACCAGTCGGTGACGGAGGTGGTGGAGCAGATACTGCGCCGGCACGGGCTGGAGGGGCCGGACTTTGAGTTTCGCCTCTCCCGCGACTATCCGCCCCGGGAGCTGATAACCCGGTGGCGGGAAACGGACCTGGCGTTTGTGCAGCGGCTGCTGGCGGAGGTGGGGATATTCTGGCGCTATGAGATGGACACCCGTCTTGAGCGGGACATAGTCATTTTCCAGGACACGCAGGCGCAGTACCCGGCGGCGGTCAGGCTGCCGCTGCGCCATCCGTCGGGGATGAGCGACGGCGGTCAGGAGAGTATCTGGGATATCCGCACCGTCAGCAGCGTGGTGGCGGGGAGCGTCACCACCCGGGACTACAACTACCGTCAGGCCCTGACGCCGCAGGAGAGCAGCGTGGGGGCTGACGCCGGAGAAGGGCTCACCACCGGGGAGGTGTATCACTATGCGGAGCCGTTTCTGACGGCGGGGGAGACAGAGACGCCGGAGAGCGGGGCGTTTTATGCCCGTCTGCGGCACGAGCGGCTGCTCAACGGGCAGCACAGGGTCAGCGGGCGCGCCACCAGCCCGCTGCTGACCCCCGGGCAGGTGCTGGAGAGCGACGGCGGGCTGCCGGAGACGGTCAGGGAGGGGATTGTCATCACCGGGGTGCAGAGCAGCGGTTCGCGGCGGAGCAGCTTCCGGCTGGAGTTTGAGGGTATCCCGTACAGCGAAAGCGTCTGCTACCGGCCGCCGCTGACGGAGCGACCGGTCATCAGCGGCTCGCTGCCGGCGCGGGTGGAGAGCGTGCAGAAGGGTGACCGCTACGCCTGGCTGGACGAGTACGGCCGTTACCGGGTGAGGCTGGACTTCGACCGCAGCGAAAGCGGGCAGGGCCATGCGTACCTGTGGCTGCGGATGGCGAAGCCCTACGCCGGGGAGACGTATGGCTGGCACGCGCCGCTGCCGGACGGCACGGAGGTGTCGGTGATGTTCGACGGCGGGGATCCGGACAGGCCGTATATTGCGTATGCGCAGCATGACTCAGAGCACCCGGACCCGGTGACGCGGGACAATCACACGCGCAACGTGCTGCGCACGCCGGCGAACAACAAGCTGCGGATGGAGGACCGGCGGCAGGAGGAGCATATCAAGCTGGCGACGGAGTACGGGAAGAGTCAGCTGAACCTGGGGCATCTGGTGGATGCGCAGCGGCAGCAGCGGGGGAGCGGTTTTGAGCTGCGCACCGACGAGCACGGGGCGCTGCGGGCGGGAAAAGGGCTGTTCCTGAGCGCGGACCGGCAGGCGAAGGCGCAGGGCGAGGTGCCGGAGATGCGCGCGGCGGAGCAGCGGCTGAGTCAGGCGAACGGGCAGATGGAGGCGCTGAACGGGGCGGCGGAAGCGGCGGGGGCGCTGGTCAGCGATATCAGCGAGCAGATAAATCTGCTGACGGAGCGGCTGAAAAATCTGCGCTCGGCGGTGCTGCTGGCAAGTGCGCCGCAGGGGATAGCGCTGACGTCAGGAGAGCATCTGCAGCTGAGCAGCGCGAAGAACACGATGGTGAATGCGGGTCAGCAGCTGGACATCGGGGCGATGAAGAGCCTGACGGTGGCGGTGGAGAAGGGGCTGGGGCTGTTTGTGCATAAAGGCGAGGCGAGGGTGGTGGCGAATCAGGGAGAGGTGGAGCTCCAGGCGCAGCACAACAGGCTGTCGCTGTATGCGCAGCAGGCGCTGACGATAACCAGCAGCGAAGACGAGATAGTCATCAGCACGCCGAAAACGCTGACGCTGAACGGCGGCGGCTCGTACCTGAAGCTGAACGGCAGCGGAACAGAGCACGGCACGCAGGGGCATTTTATTGTGAAGGCGGCGGATTACCTGGTGCCGGGGAGCGGGGCTGACATGCCAATTGAAGCACCAAATTTTGATTTGACTGATATTACCTTGCAGAATCGCATCATCAGTAAATCACTTAACGACTGAGGTAAGAGCATGAAATCATTAGTAGCCAGGATTTGCAATAATTTCTTGTATGTCCTTTTGTTCATATTTTCACAAAGTGGCTTCTGTACTGAATTAGTAACACCTACAAACACTGTTGTGGGCTTTTATAAAGCTCTTTTAAATTCAGATACAGAAAAAATGAGCGAAGTGATCGAGGAATATGTGTCCGGAAACCTCTTGAAAAGCATTCAGGATTCTACTATATGCAATTACGACACTGTTATTTCCGCTTCTGATGGTGAAACGGAGAAAATATGCTCTGCAAAGCGCGAATGCAAAGAATATAAAGGAAATTATATTTGCGACTGGTACGGTATCGGAATAGAAACCGATGTAAACTATTTTACGAAGTCACAAGATACATATCCTTCCTGGAGGGGCAGTATAAAAACCAGTATCGTTAAACAAGAAGAGTACGAGTCTGTCATTGCCGTGGTTTTGGGTGAGGGTGAAGAGGTTACATCCCCACTAACAGTTTCTCTGGAAAAAATAGATGGACAATGGAAAATTAAAAGCGTAACGGATTGAGAAGGCTATAATTATGTGGAATAAAGATGAAGCGGTAAGTTATATAAATTCTCATGTGGAGCCAAAAAGTATTGGCAAATGTGCTAATTATGTAAGAAGAGCGGTGGAGGCAGGTGGGGTAAAAATCCGGATTCCTCGCCCAAGAATAGGGAATTCAGCTTCAGCATGTGATTATGGATCTTCATTTGAATCCGTTGGCTTTAAAGCCATCTATACCTATCCAGGAACCGGCGCTACCGATACTGCAGCTATTCCTGGGCAACAAACAGGAGATATTGTTGTAATCCAACCCATTGATGGTCATCCACATGGACATATTGCTTTATTTAATGGAACCAATTGGGTTTCTGACTTTATACAGTTAAAAGGTTTTTATCCGGGGAAAAAATACAGAAGCGTAAAGCCTGCTTATACCCTCTATCGTTATTCAGAGCCTGATGCTTCTGAAGGAAATGCCAAGGGCAATAATCATCTTATCAACATTGTCTGGCCGATCCCTGCCAATAACCGGGGAAGGGAGTTTGCAAACCGGGACGAGATTCTTTCTCACCTGAGAGGGGAATCAACCGGACTTTATATGATTGGTCGAAACGGTATGTGGCACGGTGGTATCCATATTACAAATGCCACAACCCCGTGGTGCGCTTTGAGTGGTAAAGCAGCATCTGAAATCATTGATTTTCCGATAGCGTATAAAGGTGAGCAGTCAGTACGTTGTATGGCCGACGGGGAAGTCGTTGCATACCGTATCTGTAAAGATTATATAGAATTGCCGTGGGAAATAGGTCCGCTAAGTGTGTCCGGTTCATTCGTGCTGGTGAAGCACTATATTCAGCCGGGTGAGGGTAAAGAAAGCGGTTTGCATTTCTATACGCTGTATATGCATCTGGCTCCGTATTCAGCTTATGAATTAGCAATGGAAAATCAATGGATTACTAAAGATACGCTTAAGGCGTATTCCGAGATAGACTGGCTCATGGCAAAGCTGACTTCAGAAAAGTTACAACCTCAGTCTGTAGGAAATATGCCTGAGGGAGCAAGAATTGAATGGAACGCATCTGATACCAGTCTTACTTCGATGGGGTTCAATAAGCGGCGATATGGTCTTGTGACGCTTAAAGGCTTACCAGATATAGACAAAGGCGATAAGAATGATAAGAAGTTAACCACATTAAATATTGGTGAACGTTATTGGGTGGTGATAGATAATAATAATATTAAACCAGCCCCCGATATTGGCCCGTCGTGGTGGAGAAAGCTTATGCCTCCGGCGAAAGATGTCATGAAATTTAACGAGGTCGTATGCCCGACTCCCTATGCTATTAGTGCCGGAGACTCAGTAGGTCATTTAGGGTATTATCAGGCAGCAAAAGACGGTGGCTATGAAGCCCGCTATCAGGTACACATAGAGTGTATAAGTATGGATGATAATCTGGAGAAATTTCTAACCAATCCGGAAAACGTGGGTAAAAATAATCCGCTCTGGCTGAAGTATTCTCCTGGCCTTGAGTTGTATAAAAAAGATGTCGCGACGAAAACCTTTGTCAAGGATACAAGGGTGACGACCCGGGCAGGACTTCTGACGCTAAGCCATGTCCCGACAGAAATAGATAAATCAACAAAGCAGGAATACTGGCTGCTCAGGTCAGAAAATGCTTATGTGCCAAAAGGTCTGGCTCAACCTGAACTTTTGTCTCAGTACGATCTGGCGAAACAGGGGTTCAGAACTGAAATTTCAGAACCGTCAAGTTTTGATTATCTGAATGGCAAAACCCAACCTGTTGGTTTTTTCCGCAGTGTAATGGAATGGCTTTACAATGCAGCAAAGGAAGATAACCGTACCAGTCATGCGCTGGTAAAACATAACTATCAACGTCTATTGAAAAAAGTTGACAGTGAAAGTGCTAACTATTCATCTCTGGAATATGGAAGTGCGTTTCACAATCCTGACTATCGCGATGTCATACTCAAAACTATTGTCAAACATCCAAGCGATTGGTACTTCAAAAAAGAAGATACCATCTGGCAATCATTTCTGGATGCTCTGAAGAAAGAAGCTCCGGAATGGAAGAGGTACAGTGAAGAGTTTATCGAAAAAATGACCTGGATGAGAGAGGTGACAACAGAAAAATTGGGGCCATCATTATGGCATATGCATCCTATTATGTTTCTGTCCACGTTCAGGAGGAAAAGAACCGGTTGGGCACATAGTCCATTTGCAAATCTTTTAGGGAAAGTAGAGTCAAAAAATGATTATTCAGCCTATAATGTCACTAAGACAGGTGCATCTGTCCCACATTACAAAACCAATCTCACAAATATGACATTACAGGAAGTTATGGATGCTCAAAAAGAAAGACAAATGTTTGCAACTGGGCGGTTCCAGATTATCCCTGGTACGCTTAAAAGTGCTGTAAAAATACTTGAACTAGATAAAACAGCGCTTTATGATGCTGAAATGCAGGATAAAATTTTTGAGGATTATCTGATTAAAATAAAGAGACCTGCGATTAATAATTATCTTGAAGGCAATGGAAGTGTCGAAGATGCCATTTATGAATGGGCAAAAGAGTTCGCTTCAGCCGGTGTGCGAAAAGGGAAACCAATAAGCCCTAAAAAAGTGGCGGTTCTGGATGAAAAAGGTCGTCCAGTTTATGAAAATGGCAAAAAGAAGTATAAAATTATCCCCAGAAAGGCTAAGGTTGAAGGTGAGTCTTACTATGCTGGTGATGGGTTGAACAAAGCACACATATTACCTGATGAAATGGTGAAGTCTTTAGAGGATTCTAAAAATGAAATATAATAAAATACTAAATAAATTTCCATTTTTTATGTTAGCTCTGATTTTATCGTCTAAGTCCTCTGCTAACAATATTCCCAATCCTCAATTCTCTGATTACCAGGTCCCTGTAAGTCAAGGACCGTTTGAAGAAAAACTTCATTTGACAAAATTACAGGGCAAATATTCTTTATACTGGAAAAATAAAACACAAGAACAATTAACCAGATCTGTTAACTTTGCCGGACATTACAGAATCTATACTATCTTTGGTGGGCATGGTGAAGAATGCAAAAACGATAATTGGGTATGTGGCTGGGTCCTTGATAAACAAACGGGTAAAGTTGTTGCAACACTTCCTGCTGATGATAATGGAAGTAGTATTTATGCTGACATCGCTGATAATGGTACCCCGACAGGGTTGCCATTTCAAATGGACGCCTTTAAAAATAGTTCAATGATTGCGATAACCGGGCAATCCATACCAGCAATGAATAAAACGGAGGAGGCTCCTGTTTGTAAAACCGTTATATTTAATTTTAACGGAAACAAATATATCCGCTTAATTGAATCATTGGCGGGTTGCGATTAACGATGGTTAATGCTTTAAATAATATAAAATAACTTCCAGAGGGGTTATTTATGCGTGCTTCTCTCCTGTAGATAATTCATTGAAATATTAATAGCGGTGTTATTCAACCAAGGATTGGAACGGAGGGGGTTAATGAGTGGAAAATATTGCTATGGTAAAACGTAAACAGATTGATTTACCTTTATTTTATTAAACTTGTATCCTGAATATTTCGAGCCGCAGGACAAAACGCAGCGCATTTTGAACAGCTGTAGCGTTGGCCCAGTAGGGAGAGACCCTCAGATCCGAATCACGCGGCAAGCGTGCACATATCCGGGAGCATGGCGAACTATGTGAACGGAATGAATACGGTTTGGCCGATACTCATGCAGCCTGAAGTATGACGGGTATATATAAAATATTATCACTTAGCAAGAACAGATATGATGAAAGGCAAAATAGAATGTGCATCCGTTATTATATGAGTCCATGCGCTTTAAGTGCGCAAGGATCGGGAAATGCGGTAAGGGTACACCGACAGGATGAAAACAATTGGCTCTGGCACCTGAATATTTATCTGAATGAAAGCGAACGCAGAATAAAACCAAAGAATTTATCAGGGGGGGCAGAAATAAAAGAGGTTGTATTAAATCTGTTTTTGACCGGGAAAATTTTTCGGGCGGGGGCGAAGGGCACCGAAAAGGTTGCCCGGAGGGAAAACTGCGCAACACAAGCGCTTAGCGCAATTTTTGCTTCACAAGCTCGCCCTGAAGGAGAGACAAAATGAGTGATGCCCTTATCCTGAGGACCGGGGCGCTGGCGCAGCAGCAGTTGAGCCAGTCGCGCTACGGACTCCGCGTGCATGAGTGCCCCTGGTTTCTTGACGTGCTGCGCTTTCGCGGCCGCGAGTCGCTCAGCCAGCCCTGGCAGTACGATATCACCGTCACCTGCCCGGCGGCGGCTCGTACCTGAAGCTGAACGGCAGCGGAAAAGAGCACGGCACGCAGGGGCATTTTATCGTGAAGGCGGCGG
>NZ_WMJZ01000033.1 GCF_009711095.1 Intestinirhabdus alba | reverse complement strand
AGACCGGTGGCAGTGAGCCGCGCCCCGTGCGGGACCAGGGACTGCCAGGCATCAAATTAAGCAGTAAGCTGGTGAAAATCAGCGTTGTAGAAAAATTCGGTGGAGCGGTAGTTCAGTTGGTTAGAATACCTGCCTGTCACGCAGGGGGTCGCGGGTTCGAGTCCCGTCCGTTCCGCCACTATACAGTTTTCGGGTGTTTCAGTACGTCCGATAAAGTAAAAAAACCGTATCACTGTCAACAGGATACGGTTTTTTTTCGTCTGTATGTGTTCTCCCCGATATCGGGGAATCCAGAGCAAATGGGCCTATGAATGGGCCTACGCGCTGGCGGCGGAGATTTCGTAGGCCCATTTTGGGTTTTATGCGGAAAAACTCTCATAAAAACAGAATATTGTTCACTTCGTCACTGTCATTTTCCACTGACATTTAAGGAGTGATTTTTATGGCTGTTCTTACCCGTCCGTTATCGGCTTCCGAAGTTCAGAAAGCAAAAATCGCAGAAAAGGATTATGAACTTTTTGACGGTCAGGGGCTGACCCTGATGGTGAAAACCACCGGCAAAAAAATCTGGCGCTTTCGCTACAAACGCCCCGGTTCGACTTCCCGAACCACAATTACCCTCGGATATTTCCCGGCTATGACACTGGCCAGTGCAAGAACCGTTCACGCAGAGCATCTTTCTCTGTTGGTTAAAGGCATTGACCCACAAAAGCTGGAGCAGGAAGAAGCTGAACGGGAAAAAATGGCGATTGATGGCCTGTTTATCAATGTGGCGACGAAGTGGTTTGCTGTGAAGAGAATCAGCGGTATTTCAGAAGTTCATGCTGCCGATATCTGGAAATCTCTGGAGCGAGACGTTTTCCCGGCCCTCGGCCAGACGCCTGTTACAGAACTTAAAGCACATATTCTTATTGCTGCGCTGGAGCCGGTCCGGGCGCGAGGCGCACTGGAAACCCTGCGCCGTCTGACCCAGAGAATTAATGAAATACTAAAATTCGCCATCAATTCCGGTCTGCTGGATGCCAACCCTGCATCAACGATTGGGGATGTTTTTGAGAAGCCAAAAAAACAGCATATGGCGACTATCCGTCCGGAGCGTCTGCCGGAGCTGGTACAGCGTATTGAAACCACCAATCTGTCGCTGATGACCCGTTACCTGATTAAGTGGCAGTTGCTGACGTTGGTGCGTCCCGGAGAGGCGTCAGGCACAATGTGGTGTGAGATTGACACAGATAAAAAGCTCTGGACTATCCCGCCTGAACGTATGAAAAAACGTCGTGAGCATATCGTGCCTCTGACCGTGATGATGTGACTTTCGTCAGTAATATTGACGATGGGACGGGATAAATGCTGGTCGCGTTCGCCGAGATTGTTAATATGATTAATCAGCGAAATATAAGCGATGGCGAGTTGGGCCTCATACCCCTCGCGGGCAAAGGTCGCCAGATCCACCAGCGTGATATCGGCATCCGGCCAGCTTTCGCCCTCCCGGTTAAACAGTTCGCCCTCAAAGCCGCTACAAAACATATTCATGGATTCGGCCATTTCATATGCTCTGCTGCGACGATTCTCTGGCAGGGTCTGATCTTTCGCCAGTGTGAACAGCGCATCGCGGACATCCTGCGTCAGCGTCTGGCGCCCGGCGTGATGGCAGGTTGTCGCCGCGTCAATAATGGCCTGACGGATCATTGCCCTGTCGGGGCGGGTAAGACGTGCATCTTCTTTCGCTTCCCCGCCCGTTATCATCAACTGGGCGGTGATCTCCATTTCGCCTAAAATATCGCGCTGGTCGTCGCCCTCCTGTTCGGGTTTATCCTCGTCATCGGGAATATCCGCGCTGACTGGCTGCTCCACCAGCCGCCAGGCATCGGCAAATAAAGGCAATGTGACGCCGGAGCCGGGTTTGAGGCTGATTTTGTTGACACTCAGACCGTGGCGTTTCGCATAGTCAGTCGTGAGGCCGAAGGAATTTCCTGCTTCAACAATAAACAGACGCGGACGGTGCAGAGCCATCAGCTGTGCGATTTTGCCGTTGAGCGTGGCGGATTTCCCGGCGCCTGTCGGTCCCAGCAGTAACAGGTGTCCGTTCTTGGCGCGGTCATCCTTGTTAAGCGGATCAAAATCCAGTGGCGAGCCGCCCCGGTTGAAATAGGAAATGCCGGGGTGTCCGGTGCCGGTCTCCCGTCCGAAAACAGGCAGTAGATTTGCAATATGCTGGACGAAATTAAACCGTGTATAGAGATTGCGTTTGTCCCGCGATGGGTCAAAACTAGCGGGCAACCAGCGCAGATAACTGCTGAGAGGGGCCACTTCGTCGCTGTCCTGTACCGGCACCAGACCGCTGTTTAGCAGAACGCTGTTAAGTTCGCGCTGTTGTTTGTTCAGCGCCGGAATATCCTGAGCGGACAGGTAAAAGGCCAGCGTGCTGCGATACATCTTATGGCCGTCTTTCAGCCACGCCTTCACGTCCCGGCAGTCAGACTTTGTGTATTCCGACTCGATGTTTTCACCGATGGCCCGGTCAGACAACCGGTTGAGGTGCGCCTCCAGTAGATCCTGCGGATGCACCACCATTGTGAGCGACATGATGACGGACTCAGGTAGCAGGTCGAACAGGGCATTCACCGCGTCGCCGCGTCGATTCTCCCCCGTCAGGTGTCCGGGCTGCGGCGCACGGCGCAGGCGGTCAACCACCACCACTTTGTGCGGCAAATTATCGAAATACCATATCCCTTTTTCTGCATCAGACACCGGTTCACGAAACAGCAGATTTTCAGCAAAATCGTTCAGTACCGGCGGTGTTCCCGCTTCCGGCTCATCCGGCGCGGTTACGGTGTTATAAAACGCCTGACGGTCGTCGCACTGCGGGGCAGGATTCAGCCAGCGCACCAGCCAGCGTGAGATATCCGTGCCGTTCTGGCGCTGCGCCATGAGTCCCGCGCCAGCCAGAGCCGAGACAACTCGCTCGCAGGTGTTATTCAGCGATTGTTCGGGAGTCTGATCGCCATGCGCCGCTTTGGCAGGTAGCCAGCGATAAACGACCATTCGTGTGCGACGGATTTGGCCGCGCCATGGCGTACGGGTGACCACGTCATCAAAAAATAATCCACCACTGCGGGTGATACCGTTCAGATGACGCTCCATTTCGGCCAATCACACCTCGCTAAACGCCGAGCCTTTCGCGGCAGGCGTGACGTAATCCCGCAACTGCTGCATATAGCCGGAAAAATCATCCTCGTTCTGGCAGAAAAACTGTACTACCCACGGATAGCTGTCTGACTCATCGAAACTGTCCTGCAGCGCGTCTTTTACAACGTCGCGTATTTCCGCCAGATGCTGCTGTGAGCGGCCTTCCGTTCCCACCGGGGTAATATCGTACACGGCGGCGACCGAACGACCGTCTTCGAGCAACAGCGTCTGCGAGTCCTGCTGAAACTCGACCCACGGTAACAGGTCGGCGAATGAGGGGCCTTTGTCATACGCCGCGCTGGCTTTCTGTTCTGTCAGACTGCCAGTGCGTGGACGTGCTGCGGTTGCTTCACAGCTTGCTGTCATTACAGTGCCTCCGTGCGTTCACCGGGCAGGGCGTATTGCACCTGCGTGTGCAGCGGGAAGACGGTGGTATATCCCGGCACCGGAACGCCTTCACCTTCGGTGAGGTGCGGGTATACATACATGACCAGATCAGGATTGGGCAGACGTTTGAATCGTGTCTGAATTTCGTTTGCAGCAGTGCGGGTATAGTTCTGCTGTTCCTGCGCAGAAATCTCCGTCAGCGGACGGCGTAACTGGCTGCGCTGGTCGTGGAGCAGAGCGTTGCCACCGGTCTGGCGTCCCCAGAGTGAAAGCATAGTGGTGTTTTCGTCCACCGGCAGCAGGGTTTCCTGAGAGGTGCTGCATCCAGTCGCAACCAGTGTCAGCAACAGGGAAAAGGCCGGGATAACATGATTTATCATTTTCATCAGTCAAGTTTCCTTTTACTGGCAGATGTCTGCGCGTATCTGGGGATAAAAGAGAAGAATCAGAACCCGCGTTGCGGATTTCTATACCCGCAACGCGGATTTTTCATAACTATGGTCTGCCTCGTTTCAACGCTTTTTTCAGTGTGTCTCCACTCAGCCTGTCAGTAATACCCTCAGATGCAGCCCACTGTTCAAAAACGGATATCAGCTTATAGGGATGATCAATGAGCGAGCTGATAAGATTATTATTTTTGCAGGCAAGCCATAGCAGACGTGACAGGGGAGTAGTAATTTTGGGGGAAGTATGTGTTGTTGAAGGGAAATAGCTATCAATAAATTTTTCCAGGATGCTTTGTCTGATGACAAAACAAGCATCGTCAGGAAAATGGTATACTGGGAAATAACGCATTTCTGTATTCAATGCGTTGTTGTTAATAAGTTTTTCATGTATATGTAGTGCAGTGTCTACCGGGAGGTTTTTAAGCTTTCTGGAAATTCTGTTTTTCCATGTTGTCAGTTCAAAGACCTGATATATATTATTTTCATCCTTCACAAGTACGCCGTGATGAATATTATACAGACCCGTGACGGGGTCGGGAAAGCCCAGGCTACGGGCCAGAAGTTTTTGTAATATGGCATATTCGTGGCCATGTAAAGACGCATCGAGAATATTATGCGAGGGTGATATGTATTCCCCCTCTGTTTTTAAGACGAGGTTGTCATTATTGATAAAACATTTGTGGCATAAATAGCAGAGACGTTCAGTGATATTTTCACTGACTTCGATATATTCAGCTGTGTTATTAACAATTGCAATCCTGCGAAGCTTGACGGGAGACTGAAAATAAATAGAAAATGTCAGGTTGCCATAAAGTGCATAACGATATAAATCACTGGATTTTATTAGCGATTCATTTTTTTTACGTGAATTGATGATATTGACAGCTTCATCGATGGTAACCCAGGCTGGCATTTCTGAAGTAGTATTCATAAAGGACAATCCTATGTAAAAAAACAATTCATGCTGTATATGATTGCAGCTACGTCCGTAACTGTACGTAATATGATAAGTTAATTTCCATTGTTAAATGTTCTTGTGATAAAAAATAATTATTACCTGTCAGGTATGAACAGAAGGAGCATTAGACATATCTGAGCAAAAACTGAAGGAGGATGCATACCTTAAAAATTCATCGTGTTTAACTAAATGAGATCAGGGTATTTTTTTTAATGGCGATATAATGACTATGAGGTTATGTCATTTTTCTGATAAATCAACTACAGGGGATATTCACTATATAAAAGTTAAAAACCTGGCGACTTTAATCATTATTTCAGTGTTACGATGGAATTCTCCCATTCCGGTAAACCAACAGATAGCTTGTTTATTGAGTCATTTTACGGCAGCCATTCGGAACGAATGTCTGACATTTACTGGTTTTTATCGTTGGAAGATGCGAAGGGTTAATTCGACAACCGGCACAGGGAATACCATCACGAGAAAAAGAATTCATCATTGAATGACATGATTTCTGCTGAATTTATCCTAAGTATAGAGAAATACCAAGGTCTCAGAGTAAGCACAGCACTGAATTTGGGTCTGCGTCAGAGTTCAACGATGTTTCACATTGAAACTCTGCTGGGAGCGGTTTTATGACGCCCAAGGGAGCGATAATCAATATTTTGAACCAGATGACCCAATAGGCATGCTGGAGAGCTACAGATCGCGTGATCATCTAATTGCCAACCTAATCGAATTTATTTGACAAATGTGTCAAGATTATTTTTTAAAATCCATTTGCCGATGTCTTCAATTAACGCTTTGGATACTTCTCCTTTTTTTAGGTATTGCTCTGCGGCATTGAATTCAGGATTTATTTTTGTTAATATATGGTTAATGTCTTTGTATAATTGGAACTTTGCATTTTCTCTTTTTATTAATTCTGACTCCCATTGATTGAAATCTTTTTCAACATCAATTTGGATATCCTGATCACCTTGTGCAATAAATAGTGGTATTTTATTCATCTTTTTTATATAGTTTAGAGGGTGACTATTGTTTAGCTCTTTAAAATATTTTTTTTCAATATTTTTTAGTAATAAAGAGTGTTGTTTTTTTATATTTTCAGTCATATGATGGTTAGAATTATCTAGTTTAGATAATTGATCCTTTAACAATACATCTATCCTTCTATAAGGCATTGATAACAGAATTAATCCTATAGGTCTTAAATTTAGCTTTATCATTATTTGATGGCTGATCATTGGTGTTAAATATGCACCAAGGCTATGCCCTGCTATAAAAAACGGAGTGTTTTTATACATTTCATTACTTGTTACTAATTGAATGATATTAATTGCGTCGTCAATTATTTCATTCTTCAGATTAACTAAACTATAATCCAAAAAATCTACTTTTTTGTAAAATCTTTTATTAAATCTTACTGTGCTTATACCAAATTTTGTTAAGCCATGGGCTATTTCTTTAAATATAGCATTGTTTCCAATGCGGTAATCCATATCCTGCGGCCCAGAACCTGATAAGAGAAATAATAGTGCGCGAGGTTGAGTTCCTGCAGGGTTGCATATTTTCCCCTCAGGAGTTTCAAGGAAATTCAGTTCGGAAAAAGATTTCTCATAAAATACATTTTTTTTGTATTCAGTAACTGGGGATGGAGATGGGGTTAAATTTAAATAATTAACTATATTATTATTTGATTTTACAACAAAATCCACTCCACCATTGTATGTCCCCAGTTGGATATAATATTTGTCTTTATCTATTTTTGAGTCTATAATGCAAGAACATTGAAGGACTTCTGATAAATGTTTAATTATTGTTATATCTATTTTTTCTTGTAACTTGGTTGACGATAAAGATAGTAGCTTATCTAGATCTTCTTTTAAAAGATACTCGATATAATTTGGTATTATACCTTCGTTATTTAAAAGGAATTCTGTTATAAACATATCGCCTCCCGATTATATTTATTCCCTATTCTTAAGAATAGCATAATTCAAAGTTATGATTAATAATATCAGCAACTCTGATTAAATGGAATGATAATCCCTAAAAAATAATCTGTTAATAAGTTCAATTTTCTCGTATTCCGAACCAGGAAGACCTTTATGAGGACTAACTGCGAGATTATGGCCATTCGGAAGCAAGCCGAGACTGGAACGTCAGTAGATTAACTGTATCGCGAGTATGGTATGAACAACACTAAATAGCTGCGCGGAATAGTAGATCACGTTGAGGGAACTCAGCCCGGATTGTGCGATCTGATCAATCGCCAAAAATCACAAACCACCTGCCGGACTAGCGATGCCGATCATAGCACCCATTCCCTGTGACGAACGACGTCTGATGCGAAAATCAATCCATAAAACACGCGATAAAAATCATGTCCGCAGGCTGACTGCCATGCTGATGCTGCATAGGGGGATTCGCGTTAGTGATGTTGCCAGAACGCTCTGTTGTGCCCGTTCCTCCGTCGGGCGCTGGATTAACTGGTTCACGCTGTCGGGTGTTGAAGGACTGAAGTCATTATCCGTAAGGTCATTTACACCACGAATGCGATTGAATCAGTCCATCGTCAGTTCAGGAAACTGACCAAAACCAAAGGCGCTTTCCCGAATGAAAACAGCCTGCTGAAGCTGCTTTACCTGGGACTGATGAATGCACAGGAAAAATGGACAATGCCCATCCGGAGCTGGAATTTGACATTGTCGCAGTTAGCCATTACGCGAGAATTTTTGTCCCTGTTTAATGGCTAATCAGGACGTTCAGCGTCTTCTTCTTGTCGCGCATACACTACCAACCTCAAATGTCGGTCTTCATCCACAGTTAGTGATGTGAATTCAAAAGGCACAGGCTGTTCCTCTATCATTAAATGACGGATTCCATTGCATGGCGCGTGAACCTGATGTTGTCGCCACCAGACTTTGAACTCTGGCGAGACATGTTCCAACTCATTTACCAGTTCAGGTATATCCGTACTTTGGCTGGCTCGAGTGAAATCACGGCGAAAGCTTGACAGCATCAAGGGAGCCTGTTCATGCCAGGCAACGACACGTTTCTGAAGAGTGCAATCGGTGAAAAGTAGCCAGAGAAGGTTACGCCGCTCGGGTACATGACTACCAAAATTAAACAGTTCGTCGGCTAATGCATTAAAACCCAGAACGTCCCAGCGCAGATTGAGCACAAAAGCAGGGTGCGGAAGATCGTGCATCAGGCGCCGCACAAGGGGCGGCAGTACGCACCAGGTTTTTCCTGGTTCGGCCGGAGGACGCTCATGTGCGAGCATAAACAGGTGTCGGCGTTCAGCGGCATCCAGTTTCAGTACCCGTGCCAGATTATCCAGAAAGGTGGACGACACGCCAATATCCCGGCCCTGCTCAAGCCATGTGTACCAGGTAAGGCCGACGCCTGCAAGTGCCGCGACTTCTTCACGTCGAAGGCCTGGCGTCCGACGCCGGGTTCCGCTGGGAAGCCCTGCCTCGGCAGGTGAAAGGCGTTCCCGATGCGCCCGCAGGAAGGCTGCCAGGTCAGTACGTGATCGATTCAGGGTCCGCATCGTTTATCTCATTGCTTAAAGTAATAGTATAAACTGTTAAATTGTAATGGTTTAATGAAAAGAAGAGAATCTTTGCATACTTTCTTACATTGGATATGCAATATGAGTTCATCTCCCGGTCTTACCCTGTCTTCCAGACATGTTTCTTGTAAAACGCCTCCCTGGGCCGGTTTGTCCGTATTACTCCTTGCAGGATTCGTTACCATCTTTGATCTGTTTGTTGTTAACGTCGCCATCCCCAGTATCCAGACCGGGCTGGGCGCGAATTTTGCGCAGATTGGGTTTATTGTCGCCGGATATGAACTCGCCTTTGGCGTTTTGTTGATTACTGGTGGACGACTGGGGGACATGTTTGGTCGCCGTCGATTATTCATTGTTGGTATGGCTGGCTTTACGCTGGCCTCGGCTTTTTGTGGTCTGGCACCAGGGACAGATTATCTTATCTGCGCCCGGATTTTGCAGGGGCTGGCTGCAGCATTATTGTTCCCGCAGGTTTATGCCTCTATTCGCGTTAACTTTGAGGATAATGACCGGCGCAAAGCTTTTGGCTTGCTGGGGATGACGCTAGGGCTGGCCGCTATTGCCGGTCAGGTGCTGGGCGGATGGCTGGTACATGCTGACTTGTTCGGTCTTAGCTGGCGCATCATTTTTCTTATTAATCTGCCAGTTGGAGTCTTCGCCATTCTTGCAGCACGGTCAATTCCCGAATCCCGTGCCCCGCAGAGACCGCTACTGGACTGGACAGGCGTCCTGCTGGTCAGCTGCGGACTGGTGCTAGTATTGGTTCCGTTAATAGAAGGGCCAGTTCAGGGCTGGCCTGAATGGAGCCGCTGGGCACCAGGTCTAGCACTGGCTTTACTGGTGCTCTTTTATCGGCAACAGGAGCAACGTCGAAAGGCAGGCAAGTGGCCACTGGTAGATATGCGGCTGATGGCGAATGGCAATTTCTCGCTGGGAACAATGCTGGTGCTGTTGGTTTACTCTACCTCAAGTTCATTCTTTCTCTGTTTTGCTTTACTGGTACAGACGGGGATCGGTCTGGATGCCTTCGAGGCAGGAAGTATCTTTGCGCCCTGTAGCGTCGGTTTTGTTCTTGCATCCTTGGCTGCGCCACGACTGGTTGCTAGATGGGGAACATCTACGCTTTTTTTTGGCGCGTTAATCTATGCGGTCTTCATTGCAATAATGATTTTTCAGGTATGGACGTCAGGATCAGAATTGAAACCAGTGCAGTTAATTCCGGCACTTATTATGGTCGGTGCTGGCCAAGGTTATATTATGACGCCATTACTGAACCTGGTATTGGGTTTTGTTGAAGAAGCGAAATCTGGCATGGCAGCTGGAGTTATCTCAACAGTTCAGCAAATCGGGGCTGCCCTGGGCGTAGCCGTCGTTGGCATTCTGTTTAATGGTGCTCTTTCAAAAGCGACTGACCTGTCACAAGCTGGGCAGTATACTTCTGCGTTTGTTGCCGGGATGCTGTACAACCTCGCTGCGGCAGCATTAATCTGCCTGTTATTGATGATTTTAAAAAAAATGCAACGGACAGAAAATTGACCTGATTTCATCAGCGGCCTCCTGAGGCTGGCAGAAACGGATCGATTGGTCAGGTCTTCATAAGAATGATGTCCGCTTCACGCCCTGAGACATTTGACATGACCTACTCCCCGTTGATTGACACACGGTATTGTTAGCAAGATTCATGGCAACTCAATTACGAACGTCTGCTGATCGCTCAAAGCAGACTGTCAGATTTAATAGTCTGCTGCCAGATAAAACTGTCAGGTCAAGTCTGAGTTAATACACCTGAGTACAGTTTTCTCTTCGCTGATCACGCGTTCGGCAAATTTGTCACTGATGTAATTATCTCAGCTTTAGTTCCACGTACTTTTTGATAATTCCGTTTTTTCAGCCATCAGCCGGTACTCTTCCTCCGTCAGATTATTCAGGGATTCATGAGGTTGTTCACTGCAACATTCGCCCAGCCAGCATTCTGTGATTCCCGTGCTTCATTCAGTGTTCTGAACAGGTAAATATCAAGAATTTCTGTCCGGCACATCCGGTTGAACCGTTCGATAAAAGCATTTTGAGCGGGCTTAAGCAGGATGCTTACACCGACGTTCTGCATCAGCATGGTCACACTCGATGCTTGCGCCATCATTATTAATGCGAATTCAAGGAAGCGGACCTTGGTGATCTCCACATACCTATGGCTGGTGTAATACTCCCCGACTTTATCCAGAAAGCAGATGTACAGATAACGTCCTTTGTGTTTTTTGTCTTTCAGCGTTTCACTATCTGTGCCTTCCAGCCCGTAGCTCAAATCCTTAGCGAGGATCATACTCTGCTGCGTAACAAACATATGACCCTGCGCAGAGGTATTGTGTAAGGAGCATCACAGTATTTAAGAATAGAAATTTCAAATCGCAGATGAGATTGGTAATGAGAATGATATTTACTCTTAATTACTAGAAGGTTGATTTTGATCAATAAAATGTTTCCATTTGTAAGTAGCCTAAAAAATAGACAAAGAGGGGAGAGGCAATGATGATTTGTCCACCAAGGTTTTGGGATGAGTATCCACATACCGCAACAATAATCACAACGTACACATGTACGGCCTCTTGCAAGGACTGTTGTTTTGAATGCAGCCCGGCTTCAAAAGCTCGATTAAAGTATGACGAGATCATCAATTTCCTGGATACATTAAATAAGAACTTTAAGCCTATTAAATTAGTAGTGTTTACGGGAGGTGAGTGTTTTTTGTTAGGGAAAAGTCTTTTTGATGCGATTAACTATGCAACAAATTTAGGTTTTATGACACGCTGTGTGACCAATGGTTATTGGGGTAAAGAGAAAAATAGCGCCAGACAAATTGCTAAAAGATTAGCCTCGACTAATTTGACAGAAATAAATATCAGTACTGGTAAAGATCACGCCGAATGGGTTCCACTAGAATGCATTATAAATGCTGTAGAAGCTCTCAGTGAGTACAAAATTAAAACCTTGATAGTTGTGGAGCAAGATACTAATGAATCGAAAATACTTAATGAACTGATTAGTAATGAACGAATATCTGCTCTCATAAATAGTGAAAAAATTAAAATCCAAAAAAATATTTGGGTGCCGTTTCATAAGGATAGTATAAAGAGAAAAGAAACTAACTTTGTTGCTAACACAGTGGATAAACCTTGTGAGCAAATTTTTGAAAATATTGTCCTTACTCCTAATAATGAAATATCTTCGTGCTGTGGCTTGACTATGGAGCATATCCCGGAGATGAAATTAGGATACCATAACGGAAAACTTACTCCATTAGTATTCAAACAACAGATAAATGATTTTTTAAAGATTTGGATAAGAACCGAAGGTCCATATAAAGTTTTAAAAGAACATTTACATGGAAGTGAAATTAAAATTGATGAAATTATACATCCGTGTCAAGCATGTGTCCATTTGTATCAAAACAAGGTAATAAGAGAAAATGTTAAAAATAAATATATAGAAAATATTGGTAGGGTCATCAAACAATTTAATATAAATGAAAGATTGAAACTTGAATTAATTTCAATTGATAAACAAAAAAATAAGGATGATATATGAAAAGAAGAACCTTCCTTGGAGTTGCTACTGGTGCTGCTTTGAGTGGATTTATACCTACGGCTAGCTCAAAAGAGAACCGACTATATGGTGTTCCGCACTCAATAAACTCCCGTAGTTCTGTTTCGGAAAATGAATTTAGACTTTCTATGTCAAAAGCAAATGTGCCGATTGGCGTGTGGGAGGATATAATTGCTTTTAACAGACTCTGGGAGGATATAAAAAATGATCCTAGTTTGGCTAAAGATTATCATCAGGATAATGAGAGGATATTGAATAAATATCATATTGAAGAAAATATTGTGGAGAAGAATTCAATAGAAGAAACATTACTTCTCATCACTTATGATAAATCTTTTGTAAGTTTAGTAAATGACAATGATTATGAAGGGGTTTTTTATAAACTTAAAGATTATGGTTTTAAAAATAAAAAGTCAACCTTAAGGGAAAGAATAAGATTTTATGAGTCTCAAGATGAAAACTTGGTTGATTTTTTTAAAGGCATTACTCCCAATAACTTGGAAAATATTGGAGACGATTTTACGCATAAGAGATTGCTGGAGTTGTTTTCTAGAGATTATACGAAGGAAGGTAACTATTTAGCTGGTAATGATATAGCTCTCGCAAATGCTGTCGCTGTCGTTAATGTCGCAGCAGCCACAAGGGTTGTAGCCGCTGTAAATGTCGGTGCAGCGGTAAATGTTGTAACACAAATTAGTATAGCAACAAATTTATCAGTTTTTGTTTCAGGTGCATGTTATGCATATTTACTACCAAAGCTGAATCCATACGAGATATCATTAGGACAGGCTACTCTACATCTGGCAAGTATATACAATAACCAACAAATGGTAGATGAAGTAATTAAAGAAAGCGTTAGGCGAGAAGTTACCGCATGTATGTTTGCCGCGCACAAATGTGGGTTTCTCAAACTGCCATCCAAAAAAGAGGATAGAAAGGAAGTGATGAAAATACTAACTGATATTACCTTATCGGTAGGAATCGCATGAAAGAAGTAGTGTATTTGAATCCATGCTTTAAGATTATTATATTTAATGTCAGCTTATTTGGAATGTTGGCTGTCTTTTTCATTATGATGTCAGTGAAATTAACACATGGCAGGGTTGATTTCATTTTATCATTTATTGTTATTGGCATTTTATCAGTTGTTGTTTTTTTTATGTTTTATAATAAAGCAATAATTGATAGGGATAAAATAATTATAATATCAGGTTTCTATAGATACGAACATTCCTATGTTATATTAAATAACCCAGTTAAGCTCAAAGGCGAAAAGCTCCAAAGAACCAATGGAGTCTCCTTGCCTTTTTATATGTCAGGATATTTTCGTATGGGGAGTAAGAAATTATTTATAATCAAGTTAAGCAGTGGTGATTTACTCTGCTTTAATGATAGCGATGGAGTATCCTTGTGTATGGATGAAATATCATATAGGAAAATTCACTTAATATTGCAGCGTTCAAATGAAATAATCTGGAGGCAAAATGGAGATGAATGATATACAAAAAAGTTTTGCATTAGCAAATGAATTAGTAAATGATGCGTCTATATTCAACATAGGTGAAATGATTTATATTGAAAAAATTAAAGATATAATTGCTTTTATCAGGTCAATAAATTATGTAATGAATAGAAGTGACGATTTTAAAAGGGCATATAATCCTTTAAATGGTAAATACAGGTACATTTCAAACAGCGAGGTTGTTGTTGAAGTTAACAAACTAAACGTAAACGCTGATAAAATATTAAAAACGGCCTTTTTAAAATTTAAAAAAAAATCAATATCCCACTTGATATAAAAAAGGGAGAGGTCATAAAACATTATATATATTATAATTCCAATGGAGAATGTGTTTGGGGCATTATTGCGCATCATATAGCTATTGATTATAACGGATTAAGTAATTTAATTATTGATATTTTGGATTATTATCAGATGAAAGGCGAGCTTAATATGGAAGCTCCGTTGGAATCTTCAAAAACAATAAAAAATAGGTTGCCAACTATATTTTTTATTAACAAAGAGAATAAGGCAATTACATATTGGGATGATTATTTTAATAAAATAACTAATGAAGTATATTTTATGGTGAAGTTACCAAAGAAAGCATTGAAAATTAGCAGAAGCGTTAATCTAAAACACAGGTCTTTTGATTTTGAAGACAAAATATATTTTATATTGGCATTTGCTATTCTTGAATATCTACAAATGCATCATTTTATAAATGATCCTGTAATCAATATTCCTTTTTCCAACAGATTATATGGAAAGACTCATAAATATGAAGCAACTATAAGTATATTTCCACTAATTGTTAAAATTAACCTTCACGCTAAAATTGAAAACCTGCTTAAGCCAATTATCGATGATTTACATAGACATAGCCGTTATAGTTCTGTAAAGGTATCAAAACTTACGGGGCCGACTCAGTTAAAAATAAAAAAATTATCAACTGTACCATATATAAATATTGTTCATGAGATAAATAAAATTTATCCTGAGATGGGTGTTATAAAACAATCATGTATATCATCGGGGGCAATTAATAATTATGGAATGACTGTAAGAATAAATGATAGTTATAATATGGTCATTATAGAAATGGATTATGCAGAAGAGTTTTTTGTTAAAGGGAGAGCTATAAGCCTATTAGATACGTTTATAGATACGTATCTGTGGTTGCTTGATAATAAAACATGCAGTTTACAAGATTTTCTTGATAATACGGATTATTTTAAATAACGATGGTTTAAATATTGAGGTAATTAATGAATAAGATGATCTATAATATAATTAAATTAACTGCTGAAACGCAACCTGATAAAAAAGCAATCATTTATCTCGATGAGGATAGATGTTTCGATATTAACGCTGTATTGGAAGTTAATTATAAAGAGTTATTCATATTATTAGAACGTTATATTTATTTTATAAAAAAAACAATAAGATCCTCAAACGGTATTGGCATGTATTTGGACAGAGGAGTAGATTCCGTATTAACTTCTCTTTCAATTTACTCTGTAGGGGGATGCTTCATACCTATAAATACGGCTTATAAAAGTGGTAAGTTGCAAAGAGTAATTGACGATATAAATGTTAAGGTCATGATTTCAAGTAGGAAATTCTCTAAGGTTCTTAATGGTCTGAGTAATATTACTGTATATTATATAGAAGATATCTATTCTATTGTTCATGAGGATGAGCAAGAACATAATGATGAACATGAAGATAGAGATGAAAATGATTATGCTTATATACTATACACTTCGGGCTCAACAGGTATACCTAAGGCTGTGCCGATTAAATATAGAGCAATAAATAGTTTTATTCCTGCGATGATAAAGGCTTATGATTTAAAGAAAAATGATGTGATTTTAAATTTTAATCTTCCTTTATTTGATTCATATATTGAAGAAATATTTGGTTGTTTTTTTAGTGGAGCTACATTGGTAATTGCACATGACTTTGTTGTGAGCGATTTTGATTTGCTATTCCAGTATTGTTCATTAAATAAAGTTACAGTGTTAGATATTCCTACTAATTATTGGCATCAAATGGTATTTACAATTAACAGTAAGCTGAAAAATAAAATATCATCATTAGAAAAAGTAATTATAGGTGGTGATTTGGCAATTGATCGCGCTATAGAGTTATGGATAGCACAAATAGGTTGTGATATCGTGCTGATTAATTCTTATGGTCCAACCGAATGCTGTATAGTATCAACGTGTCAAGTAATCTCTAATGATTACATTTCAGGGAATATTGTCGGTTCTCCTCTCGAACACGTTAATCTTCTGATAGTCGATGAGAATAATAATGAGCTTCATGATAAAAAGATAGGAGAAGTTTGTATTGGTGGCAAAGCATTATTTTCCGATTATTTAAACATGTCAAGCAAAAGAGAAAGATACCTAATCAAAAATAATGGGAATTATTATTATCGAACAGGTGATAAAGGGTTTATAGATGAATTCGGGAGGTTGGTATTTTGTGGGCGCATTAAAAAGTCTAAAAAAATCAATGGGAATATGGTCGATTTTGATTTTATGAAAAGAATTTTGAATAGCTTAACTGGTCTGGATGAAATAGATATCTTTGTCAAAGAACCAAATCAGGGTTATCAATGCTTATATATATCATTGGATTTAAAATTAAGTAGTATTAATCGACATGAAATATTAAGAGAGTTAAGGGTTTTGTATCCAAAGGCTGAAATTCCCTTTATCATTTGTGATGAATCTAATGCGCGAGGAGATTCAAAACATTACCAAGACAGTTCAATATATAATGATGGTGCTTATATGCGCATTATTAACATATGGAATAACGTATTTGGAGATATTGGTGCGAATATAATTGCAGATACCAACTTTTTTGATATCGGTGGGACGTCTTTAAATGCACTAATGCTAATAAATATGATATATCATGAATTCCGTTGTAAAGTATTATTGGAGGATTTTTATAAAAAGCCTACGCCGCTTTATTTGTTTGATTTGGTAAAAAAAAGCAATGATGATGGCATAGCGTTTGAACATTCAAGGACAGAGTTAACCGATGATCATGACCAATACTATTGGATCATGGACGCTATCATTAATAATTCGCCGATTTACAATATCCCTATATATTTCTTTATCACTGGAGAACTGGATCAATCAAAACTGCATGCTGTTATCAATTTAATTGTGCGTAAATATCCTGCATTGCATTTCTCAGTAGAAATAAATGATAAGCAGAATCGTATACGAAATTGCATATCTACAGAAGAATCTTTAGAATTAAATACTATTACTCTTATAGAGGTCCAGGAACAATATAAGAGTACTAAAATAGCAAAAATAATCAACCAAATGCCATTTGAGTCTTTATTATTAAATAAAAAAAAGCCGGTTAGCGTAAAATTGATAGTTGAAAGCTGCGAGAAGTATCATTTATTAATTAATTTCCATCATGCTTTTGTTGATGGATTGTCTATTAGTACGCTCATAGATGAAATATCAATGAACTATAATAATGCTACTATGCGGGAAGATACAGAACAACCTTTAAATGATAATTGCATTTATATAGATAATCCCGGAGATGAAAAAATTCTTGCCTATTGGTATGATAATTTAATTCCATATGTCCATTCAGAAAGCAAAATTAATGGTATGGATAGTGTTAATTTGTCCTCTATAGTAGGAAAAAGAAAAAGTACATTGATTACAAAGGAGGAGCTACTTAATATTAGAAATATACAGGGTTTATTATCAATAACAATTGAACATGCTTTAATTGCTGTGTTCTTAAGGACTCTATCTGAAATGGTAGAGGAAGTTTTTTTGCTAGGGATTCCCAGTGCTAACAGGGGGATTCATAACGATTTTTCAAAAATCGGAAGCTTCGCTACTACTTTAATCATGCCTTATAAAAAAAATGATTGCTCGATAATTGATGATGTTTTAAATGTAAAGAGCTTCTTACATAGCTCTACTCCATTTACTAATTTCTCGTTTACGGCTTTAAATAAATATTTCTATGAGAAAAACAAATTACGTATACCTAATATAAAGTATTATTTCTCTTCGCAGCTTTCTTTTTCATATGCAATGGATTTAGATAATTTAACCTGCGAACTTAGAAAAATTCCTGTTGTTGTACCTAAAGGTGATTTAGCATTAGAGATATTCCGAAACGAAAATGGTATTATGCTGGATTGGTTATATAATCCGCTATATTTTAATGATGAGCAAATTGAAGTAATCATAGATTGCTTCAATAAAAATCTTGAGATTTTATTAAATGGAAATATATAATGAATAAAATAAAAATTAAGTATATTCTTTTCGTGATCATTGGATTTATATCGATTGTTTCTTATATGTTATTTAATCAACGTGAGTTACATAAAAACAACGCTAACCATAATGTAATCAAGGCTCAACAAATTGACCTTTATTTTAAAATTCAAGCGGTAGGTACTATTCAGCCGAATAAACATGTTAAAATAGGCAGTCAAATTTCAGGTCTGATAAATCATATTCATCGTGATGTTGGTGATGTAGTTAAAAAAGATGAATTAATAGTTAGTATCGATAACACATTATATAAATCACGAGTTGATGCTGCTAAGTCATATTTGTTTAAGTTACAATCCCAATTAAATGAAGAGCATTTAAATTATAAGCACTCAAAAATTAAATTAACAAGAATTAAACAACTAAAAGAACAAGGTGCGATAAGTTTAGATGGTTTTGATGAGGCTCACTATAATCTTCTAAAGATTAATGAAAAAAAAGCAGCGTTAATTCATGAGATAAATCAGTATAAACATGTTTTGCATAGCGAGGAAGTTAATCTAGGGTATACAAATATATTCTCGCCAATGGATGGGATAGTCACTGCAATTTATGTTAACGAAGGGCAGACATTAAATATAAATCAACAAGCACCTATTTTGATGGAAATTGCCGATTTGAGTAAGATGCTTGTTTACATTAAAGTATCAGAGGCGGATATTAATAAAGTGTCAATAGGTCAAAATGTTACCTTTAGAATATACTCAGATAGCTCTATTTTTGATACCGGAGTAATTGAAAAGATAGCATTTAACCCTGAAATAATAAATAATTCTGTTTATTATACCGTAATTACTAGTGTTGATAATAAATTAGGTTTGCTGAGTCCGGGCATGAGCGCCGATGTTGATGTTATTGTATATAAAAAAGAAAATGCCACAGTTATTCCTAGTGATGCTTTATTTGGTATAAAGAATAAGAAATCTTCAAATGATAGAAAAACTTATTTTTTCCGGCAGCTTCTTAATGACAGTTATGTTGTTAAGAAATTAATTATTGGGTATGATAATGGTATTAATGCTGAAGTGCTAGAGGGGTTATTACCTGGGGAAGAGATTACTGTAATGTCTAAAGGTGAATAGATATGTTATTATTAAGAAACATTCATAAAGTTTATTCCGAAGACCCCTTGAAAAGAAGTATTTTAAAAGGATTAGACTTTACTATAAATACTGGAGACTTTATTTCAATAAAAGGGGCTTCCGGTGCGGGGAAAAGTACATTGCTTAATATTATTGCCTTATTGGATGATATATCTGATGGTGAATATTATATTAATGGAGATAAGGTTATATACGAACATTCGAATGTGTTAAATGATATAAGGCGCACAACCTTTGGTTTCATTTTTCAAAATTACAATTTACTTGATAATTTATCTGTTCGGGACAATATCCTTTTACCTCTTTATTATCTACAAGGTAATTTTCGTAATAGTCAACATAAATTGCTAAATCTCTGTTCTATTTTAAATATTAAATGCTTTTTAAATAGCTATCCTAAGACTTTATCAGGTGGAGAAAAACAGAGAGTCGCCATTGCTAGAGCTTTAATCAATAACCCCTCTTATATTTTGGCTGATGAGCCTACTGGAGCCCTGGATACAACTTCCGCGATAGAGTTTATGAAGTTACTTATTGATATAAATAAATCCGGAACTGGGATAATACTTGTAACTCATGATGATAATGTTTCTAAATACGCTGATAAATCTTTTTTTTTAAATGATGGTATGATCATGACGTTATAAAGAGGTTTGTATGTTAAACTTTTTACGTGATTTTTTTGGGGTTGTTTTATTTAATTTACTTATTGTAAAACAATCTCTTGCAATGCAGAAAATTCGTGTTTTATTGACTGTTACCTGCATTGGTTTTGGCGGTGCAACAGTAATTATTATGGAAGGATTAGGAAATCAAACACAAAAAAATATCATGAACAACGTTGCATCTTTAGGAAGTAATATTATTTCTATCAAATTCGCTCCCAAAGAAATAAGTAATGGGTATAACAATGGTGAATTTTTTTCTTATAATGAACTACAATATTTAGCGAAGCGTGTTAATGTTAAGCATATTTCTCCGTATATAATTAAATCTACTTATGTAACATATAGGAACCACTCGGTTTCAGCCCAAATAATGGGGGCTAATAGTCAAATATTTAGAATCCGAAACATGTCGCTACATGCAGGTGAGTTTTTCGATGAAAATCATGAGGTTAATTCCAGTAACATAGTTGTACTAGGGTATTCTATTGCTGAGAGTCTATTTGGTAAAGGCGCTTATGCTGTAAATAATTTTATTAGAATAAATGGTTCTTCGATGCGAGTAATTGGAGTTATTGCGAGTAAGGGGGATGGTCTTGGTATCGCTGTTGATGATATGGTTTTTACGCCATTAAATTCATTTAATATCAGACTGTTCGGTTTTTCTCTACCTTCTGGTGTTCTTATTGAATCTAAAAATAGCAGTGCGATAAAAAGTATCACTAGAGATATTGTCAATGTTTTGGATAAAAGAAGTAAAAATTTTGATTATAAAATTAGAACAACAGATGAGATATTGCGAGCTTTGAGTAAAACACAATCAAATATTAATCTATTCTTATTGTTTGTTTCTTTTTTGTCATTATTTATGGCCGGAGTTAATGTTATGAATATTCTTCTGGCAAATTTGAATCAACGCCAATTTGAAGTGGGTTTGAGAATAGCTTTAGGTGCACGTTATTCAGATATTTTTATTCAATTTTTGAGTGAGTCGATTTTAATTTCTGCTCTGGGCGCATTTCTCGGCTTGTTTTTTTCATTAGTTTCTTTTTATATACTGGATGTTAATTCTATTCACGTTTCTATTTCACTTGGAAGAGTGGCTGTAATAATGTTAATAATAACCTTGATAACTGTGTGTTTTGGATTATATCCTGCTCATATTGCTGCTAAGATGAAACCAATTGATTGCCTTCGTTCCTTATAATATAAGGATCTCACTATAACTGTGTGTACCTTTAATCTTTGGAAACTAAAAATTAGAAATGGAGCTATTGTAAGCATCTCATTTAAACCGTCAGTTCGTTTCCCTCCGGCGCTGTGAGTGTAAGGTTCAGCCCAAGATCTGCCCCCAGATCTTGGGCTGGACAGTCCTACTTATAGAGCAGCATTACAGAACACTATCTATAGCAGATATTGCAACACGTCCAGGGCGAACGCCGGGGGCTGTAGCGCTGATAGCATATAAGCTGGGATGTCGCAGGGAATCATGTCCTCCCTGGACAACACAGGAAAAAGAAATTATCCGTGTACATTATGCCGGAGGTGCAGGGATATCAAGCGTCATGAAGCTATTGCCTACGAGAAGTGAGAAAGCCATATTCTCGATGGCGGAAGCTATAGGGGGAGTCAGTGGAAAACGCTGGCGTAAAGACGAACTTCGGACTCTGGAAAAATACTACCCTGAGTATGGTACAGACCGGGTTGCCCGCTTACTTAACAGAAGTCCGGAATCTGTGAAACTCAAGCCAAGCCGTATGGGGATCAGGTATCGTGGTTGTGCGATTGATGATGGTGTATTTCGCATCTGGAGTCAGGAAGAATGGACGCTGCTGGAAAAAACTATGCATTTAAGCGTTGCAGAGCAGATGGTATTGCTGCCAGGACGAACCCGCTTATCAGTTGAGAAAGCTCGTGAGTGGTTGAAAAAACGTAATGATAAAATTAAACAGATGAAGTATACCGTTTAGAACGTGTGATTCAGAGACATAACGATGGCTTTTTATGTGACGCTACAGACTGCGCCCTCACTCGCATGGATAGCGACAATACAACGTTCAGAGTGAGTGGCCTGTCATTTCATTGATGAAAAGACTCATGAAAAAAATGCAATATCAAGAAATCACCGCGCTGCATGGACGATCGCCGAACTGCGGCTCGTGGAACAACATTATGGCATTACAGGAACTGCACAAATTGCGGAAGCGCTGGGTCGTACCATTGATGCAATCCGGTGGGTTGTGCGTAATCATAAGTTCAACCTGATGGAGCCGTATCAGCCCTGGACGGAGGAAGAGAAAGATATTATCCGAACCCGTTTTGCCGCAGGCGATAGTATTACGCGCATTATGCCGTTGTTGTCGGGACGTACTCGTGGGGCTATTTATCTTATGAAAGATAAACTGAATGCCCACAGTACCCGGCGATGGAGCGAGCAGGAACATCAGATACTGGCGCAGTATTATCCGGTAGAAGGCATGACCGTGGCTGACCGATTACCGGGTAGAACGCGGGTAGCTATAAGACAGGCAGTTTATGCGATGGGGCTTCGCCTGTTGGGCAGTGAAATCAAAACCGTTCAGGCGTGGCGTCGGGAAGAACAGCAGAGGCTGGAAACGCACCAGCATCTGTCATTGGCAGAACTGGCTGCGCTGTTTCCTGAGAGAACGCAGGTCGCGGTGCGCAAGGTGCGCAAGGCGCTGGTTCGAATGCGAAACCGCCAGAAGATTCGGGTGAAGTGACGCTTTTTTTGGCAAACCGCACGTTCATTATAGATGTTGGCTGTTCAGGCATCATGCTTAACCCGCAGTGTATTGAGTTCTCTCCTGAAAAGAAGACTGGGTTGTCACGATGCTGCATCACGATCACTTTTCATCCTGTAGCGAAATAAGCTCTGCCGATGATTAATTCATCACAGAGAGTGGAGCCGTTATGGTTGGAAACGGTAAAGGTGAGTGTTTGTTTTTAGCTGTATGGAAAAAAGTCTTCACATAACGCACGAGGCGGGGCGAAAATCGTGTTGTTAGTATCAAGCGTCATCTTTCATGAAAAACGCCGTAAAGAGCGATACAGCGCATTTTTGACGTTTATCTACATAACTTAAGCGTAAGATAAGTTGTTTTAGGTTAAATAATCGCCATTCTGATGTTCGGTCCACTTTCAGCCATAGCTGTACGGGAAAGAAGTGTTTCCTTTATATAGATGAAGGATGAGGTTGAAATTGCCTGTGATTGCCTTGCTTTTGATAAGGTGAAGTTACGCGCCGTAGAATGGGATGATCGCGAGTAACGTCTAAAAATCGCCCGGTTGAACGCGGATAATAAAAACCTGCTTGCAGGTTTTGAAAATGGGCCTATAATTGGGCCTACAGTGAAGGTGAGATGAACGGTATCATTAGTTTTTTCAGAGAGTTAGACATTGAGTTCTAATTCCGTCCGTTCCGCCACTACATTATTCGAGGGTGTCTCAGCACATCCGGGAAAGAAAGCCGTATCACTTTTAAAGGTGGTACGGCTTTTTTCGTTTCAGGAAAACTGAAAGAATCTCAGAAGATCGCAGGAAAATGGGCGTAGACGCAGGTGGCAGAAATTTTACAGGCCCATCTGGCGCGCCTTGCTGAGAAGGGCAAGCCACTCTTTCATGGCTTACCCTGCTGATGGCCCATCTATGGTTTACGACAGAAACCCGCCGGACAGTGACAAAACTACCACTCATAGTTAATGGTTGCCGTAATCGTACGCCCCACGCCGTAGAAGCAGGCGGTTTCAGAAGCGCAGGACGCAACGTATTTTGTATCTGCGATATTATTGACGTTGAGCTGGACGGTGGCTCCCTTCAACGACGGGGATAGACGATCCAGCGTATAGCTCAGGCTGGTATCGTATAAATCTACCGCCGAAACCTTATAGGTATTTCTGGCATTGCCATAGCTGGTACCGAGATACCGGAAGCCAAGGCCGACGCCGAGGCCTTCGGCGGGGCCGGACCGAATTTTATATTCTCCCCACACCGAGGCGGTATGGGCCGGAATTCGCGCCGGGGTTTTACCTTGCGTGCCAACAACCGTGGTCTGTACGGTTTCTGAATCCACATAGCTGTAAGACGCGATCAGGTTAATTGATTCACTTAACGCCGAGTGTGCTTCGACTTCCAGACCCCGGTTACGAATTTCCCCGATTGGCTCAAACCAGCCAAGGCTGCTGTTATAGGTGGAAACGTTCTGCTGACGCAAATCGTAGAGCGACAGGCTTAATAAAGTATTTCCCCCCTCCGGCTGATACTTAACGCCGACTTCGGTTTGTTTCCCTGTGGTTGGGGCGAAAGGTGCAGTTCCGGGGGCCCGGGTGGTCTGCAGGTTCGGTTGGAAAGAGGTGCTATAGCTCACATAGGGAGAAATACCGTTATCAAATGCGTACAGCAGCGCCGCGCGCCCGGTAAATTTATTGTCGTTTTGCTGCACGATGGTATCTGAAAGATAATCACGGGTGCGCACTTCGGACCAGTCGTGCCGTCCCGATAGCACCAGATTCCAGTTGTTCCACTCCATCTGGTCCTGTACATAGATGCCCACCTGCTCCAGCTCCTGTAACTCGCTGGTAGATAAGGCTAGTTTACTCTTATCCACCGTCAGGCCGTAAACGGGGGCACTCCAGTCGAGCTGATAATCCGGGCTGCTGTGCCGCCAGAGCTTTGAACGGGCTTTACTCCACTTATAATCCAGCCCGGCAAGGAGCTGGTGATCCAGCGCGCCGGTGAAGAACTGTGCTTTTAACTGGTTATCCAGCACCAGTTCAGTGGTCTTATGGTCTTCCTTGTTGGCGCGCCGGTTCAATAGCCAGGTGCTGGCTGAGTCCTGATAGGTGAAATGTTTATACTGCTCATCAATATTTGTATAGCGTGCGTTCTGCCTGAACGTCAGCGTATCGTTAAAGATATGCTCAAATTCATAGCCAATGCTGTATTGCTCGCGATCTGACTGATGAAATGACGGGTCGCTGACGTTGAAATCGCGTGAAATAGAGCCGCGTTCAGTAGAGAACACCGTGCCCACAGCGGGCAGAAAGTTGCGATAACCCGCCTCAGGATCTTTCTGGAAGCTGGTTAGCAGGGTGAAGCGGGTATCGGAATTGGGGAGCCAGGTGAACGCTGGCGCAATCGCATAGCGTTTCTCTTTATAGTCACTGACCCGATCGTGCTGGGTACGGATCAGACCGTTCAGGCGATAGAGCAGCGTGCCGTCGTTATTAAGCGCACCGCCAAAATCAAAAGCGCCCTGGGCCAGATGATGATTGCCTCCTCTGAGCTGGATCTTATGTATTGGGACGGCCGTTGGACGTTTACTGGTCATGCTAACCAGACCGCCGGGATTGGCCTGGCCGTAAAGCACTGATGCGGGGCCTTTAACGACTTCGATACGCTCAAGCAGCCACGGATCGATAACGCCGCTCGCCGATCCCGCACCTTCACCAAAACTCAGGCCGTCCAGAAAGCGCGGTACATAGGAAAACCCGCGTACGAACACTTCATCATAACGGTTAGAGCTGCCCCGATACTCTGCGAATACCCCAGCGGTATAGCGCAGCGCCTGCGGTACGGAGGCGGCATCCTGAGAATCCATCTGGTCACGGGTGACCACGGAAATCGACTGCGGCGTTTTAATTAACGGCGTGGCCATTTTGGTTCCTGACTGGCTGACCGTGGCGACGATTCCTTGTAGCGGTGCCGTGGGATCTTCTGCGGTCGGTCGGGGGATGACGGTGATGGTTTCTTCCGCAGCTATACCCGACGCTGAGAGTATCGCCAGCGTTCCCAATCCCAGCGTCGTAATGATACGTGAATAGTGTTTATGACTAATTATGCTCATCCTGTGCATTACCCTGTCTGTAATAAATAGTTACAGGCGGCAATGTAGCATGAAAAAATAACAATACAAATGATAGCTATTATTATTAGCATTCTTGTTATTTCGCGGCAGGATAGTTGAAAATGCGCTATTACGCGAAGAAAAGGGTACAGATATGCCAGGAGGCGGCTTTTAGCCCGCAGTAAAATCAACTGGCGCGCGGGAGAGCAGGCCGGAACGCTAATTTCCCGTCAGATCAGAGTGGGGTTGTGAAGGTAGTTCGGCATAATCGCCGGGCCAGCCTGGGCTTCGCTGGCTTAGCGAATCCCAGGACCGTATCGTCGTACGTTATGGCTTCCCATACAGCTGAATAAGCCCCTGCGCCAGCCCGGTCTGCCAGCTCAGGTAGTCGTGGCCGCTGGCGCGCTCTGTATAATATACAGGATAACCCTTAGCCAGCAGGACATGTCGAAAATGTCGGCTGTTATTCAGTAAACCTCCGCCCGCGCCCTGTGTTTCAAATAAGCCGGCTTCAAGATAAAAGGTGATCGCTTTACGCGGCGCTACGGCAAACTGCTCGCTCAGCCATTCCGGCTTATTGCCCTCCGGGGCCCACCAGAAAGAGCCGGACATGCTAAGAACGTTGCCAAACCACTCGGGATGGTTGAACGCCGCCCAGGTTGCAGCCAGCCCGCCGTAGCTGGAGCCAGCGATGGTTACCTCACTTGCCGGCGCACGGATACCGCGCTGCTGTAGCCATGGCATCAGCTCCTGCGCCAGAAAGCGGCCGAACGCCTCGTTAGGCGGCAATTCCCGGCTGCGGGTTTCAGGGTCAATATTGTCGATTAATACGAGGGTGAGGGGCGGCAGGCGTCCGGCGGCGATCAGATTATGCACCAGCGGGATAGCCGCAACCCGTTCCTGATACTGCGCGCCGTCGAACAGGATGGCTATTTTCCGCGACTGCCCCCCGGACAAAGGGGGATCGTAGAGGGTGATGCGCCGCCGGTTGCCCAGCGCCTGGCTGATAAAAGTTTCCTGGCGCACATAGCGCCCGCTGTCGCCTGGCTGCAGCAGGGCGGCATCGGTTACCGGCGCATCCGCCAGGGCAAACATCGAGCTGGTCTGGAACCGATCGATCCCCGCCTGCGGAAATACCCGTGGGTTCAATGGATCCTGCTGCGCGGTCGCCAGTATCGCACGGCGCTGTTGGGCTGGCGGAGCGTCGATCCGGGGAACATCCGGTGCCAGACGATATGTCATCAGGGTCTGTTTCGGTAGCAGATAGCTGCGATACCAGACATCGGAATCTGCCAGACGGAACATCGGATCGTGATCGCCCGACGGCGCACCGAGAATAAATACGTTGTGCTTCGCGCCCCGCCACAGAAAAGTAACGATAACGTTGTTCGCATCGCTCTCTTCTGTCAGCGGGGTGCCGCCTCGCTGTGCTATCTGTTGCCAGAATGATGCGCTGCTTTGCCCCTGGCTCAACTGCTGACGCAGGTGACGAATCGTCGGGCTGAGATCGCTTTCCTGCCGTGCGATCTGTTGCGCCGGCGGCAGTACGCGGTTAAGGGTGAGGGTAAACGCTCCGCCGGAGGGGCCGGAAAGCGCCATGCGAAGGGGAGTCGGGTCTTCAACGACAAATTGCCAGTCGGCGCGCGTTACCGGCAGCTCGCTGACCAGTAGCTGGCGCAAATGTTCGCCTGACGCCCGCTGAACGTTCAGCACGGCGGCACCGCTGACCGAGCCGTGCACATAGCTTCCCGTCGCTAATTGCAGCTGCGCCTGCGCCTGTCCGCGTTCATTAAAATGCCCGCGCCATTCTGAGCGTTCCGCAGAAAGCGCCGCCGGCGTTTGCGCCAGCGTGCAGGGTAATAGCAGCAGATTCACCGCTATTAAGATAAAAAAACGGAAACAACGCATATATCTTTCATCATCCTGTGAAAAACATTATAAAATACAATGTGTTAATTCTTTCCGTTACCTTTATACGCTACCTGCGCATCGAAAACGATATTTTTCTTATTGGTTTCGGAATATGTTAACCGTCCTGTTCGTTATATACCCTAAATAATTCGAGTTGCAGGACAAAACGCAGCGCGTTTTGAACAGCCGCAGGCTGTCTCTCATTAATCCCCGGGAGCTTACCGGAGTAAGTGACCGGGGTGAGCGAGGACAAATCAGCTTGGCTGATTTGAGCGCCGCTGGCGGCGGCCCTTCAGGGTGAGGCCCCTGANTGGCGGCGGCCCTTCAGGGTGAGGCCCCTGAGCCGAATAAAGCCAACGCACATGCAACTTGAAGTATGACGGGTATAGACGGGGTAATAATTATCGGGAGAAATAGGTTAACGCCCGCGCTGTTTTATTTTTTAATACGCTAATATCCCCACGTGTTGTAGCAAAGCAAGGATATAAGACTCTTCCGCTCCTAAGCATCATGCTAATAACAGGAACCTGGCGTAGCCTGAAGGCGCGTTTTCTATTATTTCAGTGAATGAGAAATAGCGGAAAAACGCCATTATCTGCGGTTGATTAATAAGCCGCACTGGCCATCGACGCCGGATCAGCGCGGCCGTTGCGCAATAACGCCTGGTATGACGTTCACCCGGCTACCGCGTCAGCGGGGCAGAATACCACGATCGCCAGGCAGATCGCCGATTCGTAAATAAGGCCGTCTTGCGACGACAGGCTGCAGGGCAAGTTATTACCTTAGCCGGGAGCCGCCGTATGCTCGCTCAGAAAATCAATAAATGCCCGAATACGGGTGCTGACCGCCCGATCGCTGTAATAAACCGCGCTGAAGGGCATTTTTACCGGCAGACGTATATCCTTCATGAGTTCTGTCAGCTCTCCTCGCGCTATCTCTTTATCAATCATATAGTCGGATAAACAGGCGATGCCGTTGCCGCTCAGGCAGAGCTGTTTCAGCGTTTCACCGCTGTTAGAGGATAGCCCGCAGGTAATTTCATAAAGCTGGCCGTCGTGGCGGGCAATGGGCCAGGTATTAAGCGATGTGGGTTCGGTAAAGCCCAGACAGAGATGCCGCTGCAGATCTTCTGCCGACGCCGGGGTGCCGAAGCGTACAATGTACTCCGGCGAGGCCACGAGTTTTCGGTAGCTGGTAAATAGCGGGCGGGCGCGCAGGCTGGAGTCGGTCAATGTACCGGCGCGGATGGCGACATCCACCTTGCGCTCTATCAGGTTAATAAAGGTTTCGGAAGAGACCAGCGACAGCGTGACCTCCGGATAACGCTCGCGAAAGGGGGCGATCAGCGGCATCAGGAAGTGCAGCACTACCGGCGTGGCGGCATCAATGCGCAGCAGGCCGCACGGCGTCGTGCGGCTCTCTATAATTTCCGTCTCGGCGGCGGCCATCTCCTGCAGAATCGCCTGCACACGTCGGAAATATCGCTTACCCTCTTCCGTCAGGCTAAGCTGGCGGGTAGTGCGATTAAGCAGGCTGACGCCGAGTTTCATCTCCAGCTTCTTTACCGCCCGGCTGACCGCAGAGTTGGCTTGCCCGAGCCGTTCGGCGGCGCGGCTAAAGCTCCCGCTCTCCACGACCGAAACAAAAATGGCGAGTTCTTCTGAGGTGGCTTTCACTTTTGCTCCTGGGGCAACGCCGTGTTTCTATTATGCTGAATTTTGTTATTAAAGCATTTTTAATACTGATGTTCATGGGATTGTTGATAAATAAGTGAAATATATTATTTAAGCGGCAGGGAGGGCGGCGACGTAGAGGGGATTCGGTAATTGTTCATTGAAAGTGTGAGCTAAAATCCCTATAACAAAAGAATCCTCCGACTGCGGATGGATTGACGTTACAGAGGTTTAAAAGTCAAGTGCGAAAAAACACCTATGCCATGCGCTATGTTGCTGGACAGCCCGCAGAGCGGATCCTGCCTCCCGGATCCTTTGCGGGTATCGGCCAGGCCTTGCCCGCCGGCGTCCCCTTGAGCAGCGATGAGCGCATCCGGATTCTGGTGTGGAATATTTTCAAGCAGCAGCGCGCCGAATGGTTGTCGGTACTGAAGAACTACGGCAAGGATGCGCATCTTGTTCTGCTGCAGGAGGCTCAGACCACGCCGGAGCTGGTGCAGTTCGCAACCGCTAACTATCTGGCGGCCGATCAGGTTCCGGCCTTCGTGCTGCCGCAGCACCCTTCCGGTGTGATGACCCTCTCATCGGCGCACCCTGTTTACTGTTGTCCGCTGCGCGAGCGTGAGCCGATCCTGCGGCTGGCGAAATCTGCGCTGGTGACCGTCTATCCGTTGCCCGATACCCGCCTGCTGATGGTTGTGAATATACACGCGGTGAACTTCAGTCTGGGAGTGGATGTCTACAGTAAACAATTACTTCCCGTTGGCGAACAAATTGCCCATCACAGCGGCCCGGTAATCATGGCCGGTGATTTTAACGCCTGGAGCCGCCGACGGATGAACGCGCTGTACCGTTTTGCTCGTGAGATGTCGCTGCGCCCGGTGCGCTTCACTGACGATCTGCGCCGCCGCGCGTTCGGGCGGCCGCTCGATTTCGTTTTCTACCGCGGGCTAAACGTCAGCGAAGCTTCGGTGCTGGTTACGCGCGCCTCCGATCATAATCCGCTAATCGTCGAATTCAGTCCCGGTAAACCTGAACAGTAAGCTGTAAAGGTCTGCCGTCGGGCAGACCTGCTATGGTACTGCCCTTTCTCTGGTAAATAAAAAAGGACAGTGCAATGGCCACACGCTCCCATCATGACAACGTTGAAAAGCAGTTTAGTTCTCAGGCGAACGCCTATTTAACCAGCGCGGTGCACGCCTCTGGTCGCGATCTGCAGCGGCCAGGGGAGCGCCTCTCTGCTTTCCCTGAGCCAACGTGCTGGAGGCCATCCGCCTGTACCAGCAGAGCGCCTCCGGAGAGGTAAAAGCCTACTTTGCCTTACAGGACGAGGGCTCGTTCACCAGCGATATCATTATAGTTGAAGCCCATAAGGCGGCCTGAGTTAACGCGATAAATAAAAAAGGCACCGGAGAAAACGGTGCCTTTTTTGTCTGTGCGACTGATTATGACTCTGGCGTACTGCTGTTTTTTACAAACAGCGTCAGCCGATCGCCCGGCTGCAGGCTCGCCGCATCGCTGTTCCAGCGCATCACATCTTCAATATCCACCCCGTGACGCTTCGCAATACTTGAAAGTGAATCGCCTTCGCGTACGTGATAGGTGATACTGTCGTTGTTCTTCGCCAGCCGCTGCGCGCTACTGCCCGCGCCGATGGCCAGGCTCTGACCAACCTGCAGTTTCGTACCGCGTAGATTGTTCCACTGCTGCAAATCGCCGGAACTTACGCCAAGACGCGAGGCAATGCCGGAGAGCGTATCGCCGGAGCGAACGGTATAGCTGCGGCTGCGTAGCGGCTGGTTATTCGCGACCAGCGTGGGCTGAACGGCAGCAAAATCACCGGATGCCAGCGATTCACGCAGACGTTCTGCGTGTTTTTTGGGCACCATGACGTACTGCGGGCTGCTCACGCCCAGCGTCGAGCCTTTCACGCCGGCATTGAAGGTCTTCAGCTTGCTAATGGGGATGCCCGCCATGTCCGCAATCTGCGCCATCTCAACCGGACTATTCAGATGAACCCGCGCCAGAGCGCGGCTTTCGTCGGTTGTCGGCAGGCGCACGCCGTAGCGTTCGCTGTTCTTGAAAATGTCGCTTAACGCCAGCATCTTCGGCACGTAAATTTTTGTTTCATACGGCAGTGATAGCGACCAGAAATCGGTGGGTTTACCACTGGCTCTGTTTGCCTTAATCGCCTTCATTACCCGGCCTTCGCCGCTGTTGTAAGCCGCAACGGTCAGCAGCCAGTCGCCGTTAAACATTTTGTTAAGGCGCTGCATGATATTCAGCGCTGCGGTGGTGGAAGCCACCACATCGCGGCGCGCATCATAGCTGCGGGTTTGCTTTAAACCGTAGTTGCGCCCCGTGCTCGGAATGATCTGCCAGATGCCTGCGGCATTGGCACCAGACGTCGCGTGAGGATCAAAAGCGCTCTCCACTATGGGTAGGAGTACCAGCTCCATAGGCATGTTACGTTTTTTAACCTGCCCGGCTATCCAGTACATATACGGCTCTGCCCGTAACGTTACATCGTGGAGATAGCTCTTATTGCGTAAATATTTCTGTCTTTGTTCGCGAATCCGGGCGTTTTCCGGAATTCCCATCTTTAGCTCGTCGCCAATAAAAGCCCATAAGTCCTGATCTGACGCGACGGACGTCCCATCGTTCATCCATCGCGCCTGACTGGCAGACTTTTCAGCTTTTGTTTGACCAGCCGCAGAAAGGCTCTGTGCAATCTGCTGAATGTTGCCCGTATTCTGAGAAGACTGGCAGCCTACAAGCAGGACAGAGGCGAATAATATCGCTTTTGCCTTCATGTGTGTGTCAATAGTTGCTTAAAAGACGACCGATCATAACGGCGAAGAGGTCAAAAGGCAACCTGCAATTATGAGAAGCTGTCTTTCTTTGACCTTAACCATGCAAAACGCTGTTCAGGTTGTTGCAATAATGTTTCTTTGTTGATTTCTTTAATTAAAACAGGGTCTTCTGTTCTTAAGAAAATATTATTATGTCGCTCATTTTTCAGAATTACGGGCAGGGTCATTTGGTTTTTCAGGCGTAACTCTTTCACTTCACGATAATAATCATTAATGAACGAATCGTGCGGAAGAATGCTTTTGGCAAACGTTAAATTGGTTAAAGTATATTCATGGGCGCAACAAATTAACGTATCGTCCGGCAGGGCGCTTATTTTTTTAAGTGACTGATACATTTGGGCGGGTGTTCCCTCGAAAAGGCGTCCGCAGCCGCCGGAAAAGAGCGTGTCGCCGCAAAACAGGTAAGGGTGGCTAAAGTAACAGAGGTGTCCCGCAGTGTGGCCCGGCGTGGCAATCACGGTAAACTGCTGCCCTAAAACTGTGACGAAATCGCCATCTTTAACGATGTGCGAGACTCCTTTATGCAGGGTCTCGGCCGGCCCGTAAACCGCCATTTTCGGAAAGTGTTGCAGTAGCTCTTTGACGCCGCCAACGTGATCCTGATGATGATGGGTAAGAAAAATCGCTTCTGGCCGCCATTTCTGTTTCGCAACGGCGGCCAGTATCGGTCCGGCATCGCCGGGATCGACGATCAGGCAGCGGCCTTCGCTGTTGCTCAGTACCCAGATGTAGTTATCCTGAAATGCAGGAATGCTGTTAAGATTCATAAATTGTCTCACAATGTTAACGGAAAGTTGCGATGAAGCCGGCAAGGAAACCTCAAAATATCGTCGTGCCTGAACGTTGGGGCGATTTGCCCTGGGGCGACTATTATCGTGAGGCGCTTGAGCGACAGCTTAGCCCGTGGTTTGCCAAAATGTACGGTTTTCACCTGCTGAAAATTGGCAATTTAAGCGCCGAAATCAACCTGGAAAAGTGTGCGGTTGCGCACCAGGTGAACGTTTCGGTTCGCGGTTCGCCGATGCAGGTACAGGCCGATCCGCTCCATTTGCCCTTCGCCGATAAGTCGGTCGACGTCTGCCTGATGGCCCATACGTTGCCCTGGTGCGACGATCCGCACCGCCTGCTGCGTGAGGCCGATCGGGTGCTTATTGACGACGGCTGGCTGGTACTGAGCGGTTTTAATCCGCTAAGCCTGATGGGCTTACGGAAGCTGCTGCCGGTATTACGCCACGCCTCGCCTTACAACAGCCGAATGTTTACTCTGATGCGCCAGATGGACTGGCTATCGCTGCTGAACTTCGAAGTGCTGCACGCCAGCCGCTTTCACGTGCTGCCGTGGAAAAAACAGGGGGGAAAGCTGCTGAGCGCCCACGTTCCTGCGCTGGGCTGCCTGCAGCTTATTGTGGCGCGCAAGCGAACCATCCCGCTAACCCTCAATCCGCTAAAGCAGAATAAAAGCAAAGCGCGGATCCGCCAGGCCGTAGGCGCGACCCGCCAGTATCAAAAACCCGACGCCTAAGCACTGGCCTGATAGCCGATATCTTCGTGGACGGGATTTTGCGCCGCCGTCCTCGCCAGCTCATCGCAGCGCTCGTTTTCCGGATGGCCGGCATGGCCTTTAACCCACAGCCATTTAATGTGATGCTGGCCCAGCGCGGCGTCCAGGCGTTTCCACAGGTCGACGTTTTTAACCGGCTTCTTATCGGCGGTTTTCCAGCCGCGCTTTTTCCAGTTATGGATCCACTGGGTGATTCCCTGGCGAACGTACTGGCTGTCGGTGCTTAACGTCACTTCGCAATGCTCTTTTAACGCCTCCAGAGCGACGATCGCCGCCATCAGCTCCATGCGGTTATTGGTGGTGAGCCTATAGCCTTCGCTGAAGCTTTTCTCGCGGCCGCGATAGCGTAAAATTGCGCCGTATCCGCCCGGACCGGGGTTCCCCAGACAGGAACCGTCGGTGAAAATTTCTACCTGCTTAAGCATCTCTGGTAGACTTCCTGTAAATTGAAATTGAACCGTAAAACGACAAGTCTGACATAAATGACCGCGATGAGCACAGCAATTACCCGACAGATCGTCCTCGATACCGAAACCACCGGTATGAACCAGATTGGCGCGCACTATGAAGGCCATAAAATTATTGAGATCGGCGCGGTGGAGGTGGTGAACCGGCGTCTGACCGGCAATAACTTTCACGTCTACCTGAAGCCGGACCGGCTGGTGGATCCGGAGGCATTTGGTGTTCACGGCATTGCGGATGAGTTTCTGCTCGATAAGCCCGTCTTTGCCGATGTGGTCGACGATTTTCTGCAGTACATTCGCGGCGCGGAGCTGGTGATTCATAATGCGTCGTTTGATATCGGCTTTATGGATTATGAATTCAGTAAGCTAAAGCGCGATATTCCCAGGACCAACACCTTCTGCAAGGTGACCGATAGCCTGGCGCTGGCGCGGAAGATGTTCCCCGGAAAGCGCAATAGCCTCGATGCGCTCTGCTCTCGCTATGAGATAGACAACAGCAAGCGAACCCTGCACGGCGCGCTGCTTGACGCCCAGATCCTCGCAGAAGTTTATCTGGCGATGACCGGCGGCCAGACGGCGATGACCTTCACGATGGAAGGGGACGCCCAGCCGCAGCAGGGAGAGGCTACGATCCAACGTATTGTCCGTCAGGCAAGCCGCTTACGTGTTGTTTTCGCCACTGATGAAGAGGTAGCGGCCCATGAGGCGCGTCTCGATCTGGTGGAAAAAAAGGGTGGAAGCTGCCTCTGGCGGGCCTGATTCACTTTACTCAAACGCTAAAATTCGCCTGTCGGATGATTTTTACAGCAAACGATTTAAAAGGTGTGAAAAAGCGTTGACGAGGTGCAAGGCAATCCGTAATATTCGCTTCGTTCCCAAGGGAACATAGCGCGGAGTGGTAGTTCAGTTGGTTAGAATACCTGCCTGTCACGCAGGGGGTCGCGGGTTCGAGTCCCGTCCATTCCGCCAGTAATTTATCCAGGGGGCCTGAAGGCGTCCCGGAAGTAAAAAAGCCGCATCTCTGGTTACAGGATGCGGCTTTTTTCGTTTAACACGCTCTGCATCAAAAGCCGTCCGTGGCCGGCTCCCGAAACCCTGCGCGATAGCTAACGCGCCTGGAGCAGGAAGCGCAGCGGGCAGGTCTGCGCATCGCGGCCAATCATCTCCCGAAGCTTTATCCTGTTATGGCGCGCCCGGGGATAGCGCTGTGCATCCGCGCGATAAACCGGCCGCCTCCTCTTTTTTACGCCTTGCCCAGTCGCCGTGAGCCTCTCTGCATTATTGTGAAAGATGCGCTTTTATTTATTAACCTTTTAATTATTAGCGCTGGTGTATTTCATTAGCTTACCCGATTTAATTATCCGGAAGACCTGTCGGGACATCAGTGGATATAGTGATAAATGAAAAGTTATTATTATTCACGGGATATATTTATTGCTTTGTGAATGGCGGTTGTCTTAATTGTTTTCCCGATATTTCCGACTATTATCCTGTTATTATCGTATTGATAGCGAGTATTAACTGTTGTCAGCGCTGTTTTTTTATTTTTTTGATAAAGCTATTTCTGTCACGGTTTTTATCTGTTTTTGTTGGCGTCGGGCATAAATTTGAGCCGTAAGGTTGCTTTAAATTATCGCTATACTTTAACATCAGCCTGTTTCTGGATTTATCCTTTATATATACCCTAAATAATTCGAGTTGCATGACAAAACGCTGCGCGTTTTGAACAGACCCAGGGCTGGCCCCGAAGGGGTGAGGCCCCAGGGCCGAATAAAGCCAACGAACATGCAGCCTGAAGTATGACGGGTATAAAACGTTTCAGATTATGGCTGAACCACTCTTCTGAATTGAAGCCTGGCATTGTGGATGCGGCGGCTAAAAACGTTATTTATGGAACGTATTTATTCTCCCCCTAAGGAACGTCCGGGCCTGGCCGGGTGGCGAAGAAAACGATGGGTAAGCTATCGCCAGTATCCTTCAGCAGTCGTGCGAGGGCAAAAGAGCCGGATAAGTACATATTGGGCCACCTGCCTATGTGCTTTGGCAAACAGCGACGGGCGGTAGCGTGTCTGTTGGAACGGTAAACCGTAGCGGAGAGCGCTGAACAAGAGACAGAACATTGATGCCGGGAACGGCCGACGCGGCAGCGGGACTTAATACAAGGAGACATTACTAAATGAGCGAAGTTCAGTCATTGATATTCAGCCACAGCCACTATCTGCTGAGCGTGCATGGCTGCCCGGCACCGCTCGACGTGCTCTGTTTCGACGGGCATGAAGCCCTGAGCGAACCGTTCAGTTATGCCATCGAATTTACCAGTGCCGATAAGTCTCTCTCGCCGCAGCAAATGCTGCTGCGGAGCGCCTCGCTGACGCTGCAGGCTCCGCCTGTTCAGGGGCACAGGCTGCAGCAGCCGGTGCGCACGATTCAGGGCGTGGTGACCGGCTTTGAGCACCTCTCTACCTCGAAAGATGAAACCCGCTACTCCCTTACCCTGCAGCCCCGGCTGGCGCTGCTGGCGCGTTCGCGTCAGAACCGTATCTATCAGGATATGTCGGTGCCGCAGATCGTGGAGCATATTCTCAGAACCCGTCACGCCATGCGCGGCCAGGATTTCGTCTTTACGCTGGCCAATGAATATCCGCGCCGTGAGCAGGTGATGCAGTACGGCGAGGACGATCTCACCTTTATTTCTCGTCTGCTTGCCGGGGTGGGGATCTGGTTCCGCTTCACAACCGATGCCCGCCTGAAGATTGACGTGGTGACATTTTCCGACGCCCAACGCCACTATGAGCAGGGGCTTATTCTGCCGCTGGCGTCGCCATCCGGGCAGTCTGATACCGGCCGGGAGTCGGTCTGGGCGCTGGAAAGCCGGCATCGGGTGGTGGAAAAAAGTGTCTTTACCCGCGGTTACAACTACCGCAATGCGCCGGAAGAGATGAGCCTGAGCATTGATGCCACAAGAGGGGGGGATACCACCACTTATGGCGAGGCGTACCACTGGGCGGAAAACTATCTACGGCCGGGAAAGGGGGAGCGGCACGACCCGAAGCCGGAAAGCGGGGCGTTTTACGCCCGTCTGCGGCATGAGCGCTATCTGAACAGCCAGACCAGCCTCAGCGGGATAACCAACTGCGCGGCGCTGACACCCGGTCAGGTGCTGAAGGTGAACGGCGCTCAGGCAGTGACAGAGGCGTCTTTTCATCAGGGGGTGGCAATCGTCAGCATTCACAGCAGCGCCCGGCGCGACAGAAGCTTCATGGTCGCGTTCCGGGCAATCCCGGCGACGAAAGAATACAGCTTCCGGCCCGCGCCTGTAGCCCGGCCGACAATGGCGGGAACGCTGCCGGCCAGGATCGCCAGCACCACCAAAAATGATATTTATGGACACATCGATCGCGACGGGCGCTACAAAGTTAATTTCCTGTTCGATCGCGACAGCTGGCCGGCGGGAGAGGAGAGTATGTGGGTGCGTCAGGCGCGGCCCTACGCCGGGGACACTTACGGTCTGCATCTGCCGCTGCTGGCGGGAACGGAGGTGGCGATAGCGTTTGAGCAGGGCGATCCGGATCGTCCGTATATTTCGGGCGTTTTGCACGATTCGGCCCATCCGGACCACGTCACTATTGGCAACTATCGGCGCAATGTCCTGAGAACACCGGCGAACAATAAGCTCCGCCTGGACGACACGCGGGGAAAAGAGCACATCAAGATTAGTACGGAATACGGCGGTAAAAGTCAGCTCAATCTTGGCCACCTGGTGGACGGGAAAAAAGAGCGGCGCGGGGAGGGGTTTGAACTGCGCAGCGATAGCCGGGGAGCAATACGGGCCGGGAAGGGGCTGTTTATTTCAGCGGACGGTCAGCCAAAAGCGCAGGGGGCGGTGCTGGAGATGCAGCCGGCGCTCGGTAACCTGGAGGCTGCTCGCAAGCAGATGCATGACATTTCTGCGGATGCGAAAACGGCGGGAGCGGATCCGGCGGATCTGCAGGCGCAGGTTAACTGGCTGGAGCAGCAGGTCAGAGAGCTGGAGGAGGCGGTGATACTCCTGAGCGCGCCGCGGGGCATAGCGTTGAGCAGCGGGGCGCATCTGCAGGCCTCAGCGGCGGAAAATCTGATTGTCACGGCCGGTAATAACGCCGATATCAGCGTGGTGAAGAATCTGTTTATCGGAGTGGGGAACGCCCTGAGCATGTTTGTCAAAAAGGCGGGGATCAAACTGATAGCGAATCAGGGGGCGGTACAGGTGCAGGCGCAGAACGATCGGCTGCAGCTGAAGGCGCGCGGGGGGGTAGCCATCACCAGTACGGAAGATGAGATCAACATTATTGCCCGGAAGAAAATTACGATAAACGGCGGCGGAAGCTATATCGAGCTGGACGCCAATAAAATAGAGTCCGGGACGCTTGGGGAGTATCTGACCAAAGCGGGATATTACGGGCGCAGGGAGCGGGCGTCGCAGCAGCATGAGATGATGGTCTTTCCGCTGATTGAGACAGGGGATTATCACCTGCAGTTTCGCTTTACGGATGATGATGGCGTTCCTTATTCCAGTACGCCCTATATCGCTTACTTTACAGATGGTTCTCAGAAGGAGGGGATGACGGATGGAGATGGAAATACTGAAAATTTCAGAAGAGAGCGCGAGGAAGACATTATCATTCACCTTGTAATCGATTGATTATGGGTGCGCTGCAGTGAAATATTCCTGATGACAGACAGTCATGGAAGGTCTTCTGTTACTTATCAAAAGCTTAAGAATAAGGTGTCACATAATGACGAAAGGTAAAACGAATGATAAACCCAATAAAAAGTCTTCTGCCGGGGTAACAAAAAAATCACAGGAACCGAACGTCAAAACTGTAAAGATTACTCGTGCAAAACGGCTTGATATTATGCTGGTATATGGTGGTGAAGATGGTTATAAGGAAATGCAAAAGGCCGCAGATTTTAAATCTAAAAGATTACAAGAAAAACATAAAACTCATGAGATAAAAACGTATGTGTACACTAATATTAAAAGCTTTAAACAGATCTGGACGGAGATCTATAAACTTACGCAAATGAAAACCTCCTCAGGGAGCGCCTTGTATAGTCTTCATGAGATGCATCTTTTCGGACATAGTAGTAATAAGATGCTTTATCTGGTCGGCAAAGGTGAGAACATAACCATATCAATGGTAATCGAGCTTGAGAAGCTAGACTGGCATAAAAAAGAAGGCTGCATCATTTTTCATTCCTGTCGTTCAGGCAGGTATGAAGACAACACTGATAAGAAAAACACTAACTGTATCGCCAGAGAATTCTCAAAATGTCAGAAGGTTATAACGGTAGGGCAGATGGTTTATGCGACTTTTAATACTGGTGATGAATTAAAAGACTGGAGGAAAAGGAATAAACAACTTTCTAATAAATTAAAAGTGGATCTGCTGGGCTTTGACTCACTGGTGCTGTGGGGGTATAAATCTGAAAGAAAGGTCAAGAAATATTACTCTAAAGATCCTGAATATTCGCTCCTCGAAGACTGGCAAATCTGGCCTGCCAGGATGTTCATTAGCGGTGAAATTAATCTGGCACGGATTTGTTATAAAGGAGTATACAATAATACCGATGAAAAATATATTTAGTAAGCTGATTATATTGTTTGCTTTATTCGCGCTGGTTATTCTTTACTTTTTTGAGCATACGGGAGTTGGAATGAATGTAAAAAAATCAATGCTGTCCCAGAGAGAGCTGTGGCCAATAAAATATTCTTATAAAATAAAAGAACGCGCCTGGGATGGCAGTATTAAGGACCAGGATGCTTTTTTAGCGCTGGTAAAGCAGGCCTGGCAATGGGATAAAAATGCTATGGTTCATTATGCTTTTATTTTGTATGAAGCCGAAGAACAGCCTGAAGATAGATATATTACACAAGAAATTAATGACTTTTTGACTAAAAATAAACGCCGTCTGGTTGATGCTAAGGGTAACCTGTTAGAATCGCCTGAATTATTTGAGCAACCGCTGTATTCTGTTATTGCACTACTGGCGGACGCGGGCTATCCCCTGGCCTCAAATTATATGCGGAGCAGAATAAGATCTAACGTCGATCCCGACACACTTGCTTTTCTACCTTTATCAGAAGAAAAACGTGATTTATTAGTTCGTTACACAACGAATGCGCTAAAAGGCGGCTTTAAGCTGGAGCTTGAGTTAAATGACGAGATCCTTTTTCCCGGTGCCAGTGGCTATGTTGATGACAACTTTAGTCAAATGGTAAGGCTTTCAGAGCATATTGAAACGCTCTCGCAGGCCGATCTGCAGGCGGCTTTTAATCGATTTAATGCTCACGCGCTGCATGGTTCATCCTATGCGATGATAAGAATGTGTGAGGCTTATCTGCATGGTGTAGGGATTAAGCAAAATGATGAGATGGCGTATGTCTGGTGTGCATTAGCGGATAAATCGTATGCTGAACATCGCCTTGCTGAACGTGACGCCGCAGGCTGGACGGAAGAAGCGGCAGAGACGACGCTACAGAATTACAACCAGGAATTGTTAAAAGCGATTGCGCTACGTCTCGATTCGCAGCGTCAAAAAAACGCGCTGTTATTATTAAAGCAACAGGAGGCTGAAATAATAACCTGGGACTATGCCAAATGGGTTTCCACTCTGCTTGACGTACCTCCGCAACCTTAAACAATTGCGGCTGGTGCGTTTGTATCCACCAGCGCTCAGGCGGCATGTTGGTTGCCCCTTCACGTTTTGGCATACAGCGAAAAGCTAAACCGCCAGGATATCGCCCGGCCTTCAATAGGGCAGGAAGAGACGTTAACGGCGTTCTGGCAGCGTCGCCCGCGCGTGAAGAGCGCGATTAAGAAAAAGCCCCGCCGCAGCGCTGAGGGATCCCCACAAACTCAGCGCTAATAAACCAGC
>NZ_WMJZ01000032.1 GCF_009711095.1 Intestinirhabdus alba | reverse complement strand
TCAGCGACGCTGACGTGTTCGGAAGTCAGCAGATAGTATTCGGTATCGTCCTGAGTGACGGGAAAAGGTTGCTGATAATAAAAGGATTTATTCGACATTAGACTCTCACTTACTGCGCATTCTGGTTATGCTGCGGGCCAACAGAGCCTTTGGCTCTCGCCGGGGAGAAATGCAAGGCAACATATTTTACACAATTATTTAACAAAAACCGAGAGCAGAACGCCGCTTTGTGTACTGAGGTTACTTCACCGGGGTTTCCTGCTTTAATAGCAGGATTCATTTTCACTTTGAAACAGGGCATGAATAATGCAAAAGCTTATTAACTCGGTGCAGCACTACGCCTGGGGAAGTCAAACCGCATTAACCGCGCTTTACGGCATTGAAAACCCCACCGGGCAGCCGATGGCGGAGCTGTGGATGGGGGCGCATCCAAAGAGCAGCTCCCGGGTGCGGCGCGCTGACGGCGGGATCGTCTCGCTGCGTGAGGTTATCGAAAATGACAAAGCTTCCCTGCTCGGTGCCGCCGTGGCCGAACGTTTTGGCGAACTGCCGTTCCTGTTCAAAGTGCTGTGCGCAGACCGGCCGCTCTCCATTCAGGTACACCCGAATAAACACAACGCTGAGATCGGTTTTGCCCGGGAAAACGCGGCGGGGATCGCCATAGACGCCGCCGAGCGTAACTATAAAGATCCAAACCACAAGCCCGAGCTGGTGTTTGCGCTGACGCCGTTTCTCGCGATGAACGCCTTTCGCGAATTTCCTGACATGATCTCCCTGCTGCAGCCGGTTGCCGACGCGCATCCCGCGATTGCCCGCTTCCTTGCGACGCCGGACGCGGAGCGCCTGCGCCAGCTGTTCGCCAGCCTGCTCTCTCTGCAGGGCGAGGAAAAAAAACGCGCGCTGGGGATACTGCGGACGGCGGCCAGCCACCGCCAGGAGGAGGCGTGGCAGACCGTTCGCCTGCTCGCCGGCCACTATCCGGACGACGGCGGCCTCTTCTCGCCGCTATTGCTCAACGTGGTGCGACTCAGCCCCGGTGAAGCAATGTTTCTGTGCGCCGAAACTCCCCATGCCTATCTGCAGGGAACCGCGCTGGAGGTCATGGCCAACTCCGATAACGTCCTGCGCGCCGGGCTGACGCCGAAATATATCGATATACCGGAGCTGACCGCCAACGTCAGCTTCGTGGCCCGCGCGGCGGATAGCCTGCTGACCGCGCCGGTACAAAACGGCGCACGGCTGGACTTCCCCATCCCGGTCGATGATTTCGCCTTCTCGCTGCATGAGCTTAGCGCCGGGGAGACGCCCCTGGCCCAGCGGAGCGCGGCGATCCTGTTCTGCGTTGAAGGCGAAGCGCTGCTAAGCAAGGACGACCAGCGGCTGCTGCTGAAGCCGGGTGAATCGGTCTTTATCGGCGCAAACGAATCCCCGGTCAGCGCCAGCGGTACGGGACGCCTGGCGCGGGTTTATAATAAGTTTTAGGCTCTGTCCGTTAGAGGGACACAGCTTAACAACGTGCTGAATTTTTTAACAATACTTGCTAAGCTGTCAGGAAGCACTTTTCACTTACCCAGGCGGAGTCTCCGCCTGAATTCATTTATGGACAAATAGATATGAAAAAATCGCTGGTAGCCGTGGGTGTGGTGGTGGTACTCGGCGCGGCCTGGACGGGCGGCGCGTGGTACACGGGTAAGAAACTGGAGGCCCATTTTGCGCAAGAGCTGCAGCGGGCCAATGAGCAGCTGAAGCTCACAGTACCGGAAGCCAATATAGCGCTTAGCTATCAGGACTACCGACGCGGGCTGTTCAGCAGCCGGATGCAGCTGGTGCTGTCACCGCTGGCAGGCGAAGGCTGGCTGAAGCCGGGACAGCGCGTGATCCTCGACGAGACGGTCGACCACGGCCCCTTCCCACTCGCCCAGCTGAAGTCCCTGAACCTGCTCCCCGCCATGGCCTCGGTAAAAACCACGCTGGTCAATAATGAAACCAGCAGGCCGCTGTTTGAGATCGCCAAAGGCGAAACGCCCTTTGTCGTTAACTCCCGCATTGCCTACAGCGGCGACTCCCGTTCGGCCATTTCGCTTAAGCCGTTAAGCTATGAGAAAGATTCTGAAAAAGTCTCCTTCAGCGGCGGCGAATTCCGCTTTGACGCCGACAAAGAGGGGAAAGTTTTTTCCCTTGCCGGCGAAGCTGAAAGCGGGCTGGTGGGCAGCCTGAACAAATATGGTCAACGGGTGCAGATCGCCTTCCACGGCCTGAAGGCCGACGGCACCAGCCGTCTGGCCAGCTTCGGCGGGTACACGGGCAACCAGAAACTCTCACTGGAGAACGTCGCCATCAGCGTGGAGGGTAAAGAGATGGCGCTGCTGGAAGGCATAGCGCTGGACGGCCGTTCCGATCTCGTTAGCGACGGCAAAACCATCAACAGCCAGGTGGACTACACCCTGGACAGCCTGAAGGTGCAGAACCAGGATCTGGGCGGCGGCAGGCTGACGCTGAAGCTGGGTCAGGTTGACGGCACGGCGTGGAACCAGTTCCGCCAGCAGTATAAAACCCGGACCCAGGCGCTGATGGCGCAGCCGGAGCTGATGGCTAACCCGGAGCAGTATAATAAGCTGGCCGCCGAGGCCATACTAGACTCCCTGCCTCTGCTGTTGAAGGGCGAACCGGTTATCACCATTGCGCCACTGAGCTGGAAAAACGCTAAGGGTGAAACGGCGCTGAACCTGTCGCTGTTCCTGAAGGACCCGGCGCAGGCCGGCGGCGAAGCACAGACACTGACGGAAGAGATAGATCGCGCGGTGAAATCGCTGGACGCGAAGCTGGCCATTCCAGTGGATATGGCCGTGGAGCTGATGACCCAGGTCGGCATGCTGGAGGGATACCAGCGGAAAGAGGCTGCCGATATGGCAAACAAGCAGGTTAACGGGCTGGCGGCCATGGGGCAGATGTTCCACCTTACCACCCTTGACAACAATACTATCAGCGCCAGCCTGCAGTACACCAACGGCCAGGTCACGCTGAACGGGCAGAAGATGTCGCCGGAAGAGTTTATCGGCCAGTTCGGTCTGCCGGCGCTGGACGCCCCCGATGCCCCGGCCTTTCCATAGTTATTAATGCTGGAAATACGCCGCGCGATCGAACATTCACGCGGCATTTTATTTCATCCCGGGAGAAAACCTCATTTTGTTGTATACTGACGTGCACTTTTATCCCCCTGACCGGAGTGCGCCCATGATTGATCCTTCCCTTCCGCTAACCGACGTTCACCGCCACCTTGACGGCAATATCCGCGCCCGGACTATCCTCGACCTGGGTCGCCAGTTTAACCTCACGCTTCCGGCGCGGACCCTCGACGCGCTGATCCCGCACGTTCAGGTGACCACCGCCGAGCCCGATCTGATGCGTTTTCTCGCTAAGCTGGACTGGGGCGTCAGGGTATTAGGTTCCCTTGACGCCTGCCGCCGCGTGGCGTTTGAGAATATCGAAGATGCCGCACGCTGCGGATTACACTACGTGGAGCTGCGCTTTTCCCCCGGCTACATGGCGATGGCTCACCGGCTGCCGCTGGCGGGCGTTGTCGAGGCGGTTATCGCCGGCATTGACGAGGGCTGTGCGGCCTTCGACGTCGTGGCACAGCCAATCGGCATTCTGAGCCGCACCTTTGGCGAGGCGGCCTGCCTGCAGGAGCTGGAGGCGCTGCTGGCCCACCGCGATCGCATTATCGCGCTGGATCTGGCGGGCGATGAGCCGGGATTTCCCGGCAGCCTGTTTGTAGAGCACTTTACCCGCGCCCGCGATGCGGGCTGGCATATTACCGTCCACGCCGGCGAAGCCGCAGGGCCGGAGAGCATCTGGCAGGCGATCCGCGAGCTGGGGGCCGAGCGTATCGGCCACGGGGTCAAGGCCGTAGAGGATCGCACGCTGATGGATTTTCTTGCCGACCGACGCATCGGCATTGAGTCCTGCCTGACCTCCAACGTACAGACCAGCACCGTCTCCTCGCTGGCGGTTCATCCGCTGAAAACGTTCCTTGAGCACGGCATTCTGGCCAGCCTGAACTCGGACGATCCGGCGGTTCAGGGAGTGGATATTGTGCACGAGTACAGCGTCGCTGCCCCGGCGGCGGGGCTGTCTCGCGAACAGATCCGCCAGGCGCAGATCAACGGCCTGTCCATGGCCTTTCTCAGCGACGCGGAGAAACGTGCGCTGCGCGAGAAGATCGCCGCCGCGCACCGGCCGGTCCGCAGCGGCGTCAGACCAGGCTGAGGGTCTCCCGGCGCTTTGCTGATTCGATGCCCAGCTCGATAAGCGCCATAATCTGAATCGCCTGGCTCGCCGGAACCGGATTTTCACCGCGGCCGTTCAGCGCATCGCGAATGCCCGCGTAGTAGGCCGGGTAGTTCCCCGGTACGGTAAGCCAGGTCTCCTCCACCTGCGTCTCCCCTTCTGCCCGCGTCAGCACGCCGTCGCGCATATCGTAGCCCCACTCCTCCCGGGGCGGGCGCTCGCCGCTCTTCAGCCGCGCCTCCTGCGGATCGAGACCATACTTGACGTAGCTGCCGCGGGAGCCGTGCACGATATAGCGCGCCGACTCCGCCGCCGCCAGCATCGTCCCGTGCAGAATCACCCGCCGCTGAGGCCAGCTGAGGACCGCATGAAAATAGTCCGTGGTCCGCGCGCCGGGGCGCAGCTGCGCCAGATCCACCGCCATGCTCGCCGGCAGGCCGAACAGGTTAACGACCTGATCCAGCAAATGCGGGGCCAAGTCGTACCAGATACCGCTGCCGGGGCCATCCTGCTCGCGCCAGCGGTCGCGGATCTGCGGGCGAAAGCGATCGAAGTGAGACTCCAGATAGGCCACCTCGCCCAGCGCACCGCTGGCCAGCAGCGCCTTCAGGGTGAGAAAATCACCGTCCCAGCGCCGGTTATGAAACACCGACAACAGCAGACCAAGGCGGCGGGCCAGCGCGTCCAGCTCGCGTGCCTGTGACAGTGTCACGGTAAACGGTTTATCCACCACCACGTGCTTGCCCGCCTCCAGCGCCGCTTTCGCCAGCGGGAAGTGGGTATCATTTGGCGTGGGTATCACAATAAGATCGAGGGTGGGATCGTTAAACGGCTGCTTTGCTTCGCTGTCCACCGTCACCTGCGGCCAGTCGGCCTTTACCTTTGCCTCGTCGCTGCTGACGATGGTCGCCAGCTCCAGCCCCGGCGTACCGGCAATCAGCGGCGCATGAAACGTCTTGCTGGCATAACCATAGCCAACGATCGCTACCCGAATGGTGTTACACATATGCTCGCCTCTGCCCCTTTCTTACTTTCGCCTGGTCGGTAATCTTAGTTTAATCGCTGTCTGCCGCTTCCGGGCATTATTTAACGTACGTCAAACAAAGATTCGTTATGCTATTTTTAGCAGCAAAAACAGGCAGAAAATTTTCTTGTGAAACTTGCTCTATAATTCAGGGATAAGTAACATCTGCGCTAAATAATGTCGTCTGCGCAGCGCCTTACCTCACCGGGTAAGGCGGATAAAGTCGGGTAATGCGCCAGCGCAAAAGCCGTCCGACGGCTGAGAACATTCGCCGGGCGGGAAGAACGCGGGAGCTTCCTCCCTGCCACCGGCGATAAGCATATTGAGTATATGGATAAAACAACGTCAATGACTTCATTAATAAATCGTCTTATTGAATTAACGGGCTGGGCCGCCGTCGCGCTGTCGGTAATCCTTCTTGGCGTAGCCAGCCATATAGATAACTATCAGCCGCCGGAACCAACGACGGCAGCTATGCACAAATAATCAGGAGCCTGGCTCACCAGGCGTTATTGGCGCAGCCCGTCTGGACACGGACAGCGCACACACGCAGTGGATGAGGATGATTCGCAAAGCTCATCCTGGCGGACGTTTAAAACGCGATGCGTTTTGGGCGAGCACTGTCGGGTCCGGAAAGGTATGAGAAATAGCCCTGATGGGCCAGGCTCTCGCTACCGCCGGATTTTTCTCGAGGTAAAATCTGGAAAAGACCGAAAACCAGTCGACCAGAGAAAAATATAGGCGATTGCTGGCCGTCACTTATTGCCAGCAGACCGGACGCAGGCTAACCTGTTTATTCCGACCCTCCGGTGTCGGAACCAAAGGTTAACTTTTTTAATGCTTAATATTTTTCCTGCTCTCGTTATTGGTAGGAATTTACTTATTATTTCATTTTATTTTCTGAATAATTCGGGTTGCAGAAGTTAACGTAAAGCGTTTTACATAGCGCCGGACGCTGGTCCTGAAAGAGTATGTCCGTCAGGTGAATCTCACGATAACACCACGATTAATCTGTCGGGCATGAAACGGGTCGCCTTCGGTAAGAGGACAGAGTCGTCCCTTGTTATCCCGGCACTTATCTCCACCAGCGTCGGGATAAACCTTATGACCGTAGGGAACAAATTTGCATGCCGCCGGTCGGAGCGTATGGATATACCTTAACGAGTTCAGGTTGCAGAACAAAACGCAGAGCGTTTTGCACAACCGTAGCGTAGACCCCGGGATCGGGTAAAGCCAACGCACATGCAGCCTGAAGTATAACGGGAATCAGCTCCGTAGCGCGAAGTTCGGCCCATATGCAACTCGAAATATAATGGGTACGCCAGGTGGTGTCCCTTAACCGTTGGTCAGCATCGCCGGTGGCTATTTAGCCTGCCGGCGTGGTGCAAGGTTCGGGTTATTCAGGATACACAACCCTGAATATCCCGCTCTGCGCGGCCTCCCCGGCTAAGAGACACCGCCTACATCATTGGTATTGTTATTAATTAGGGATCCCGCTTCATGACCGTTCAGGATTTTTTATTAAAATTCCGTAAAATCAGTTCGCTTGAAAGCCTTGAAAAACTGTTCGACCACCTTCACTACAGCCTTACCGACGATAACGATATCATTAATATGTATCGTGCCGCCGATCACCGTCGCGCGGAACTGGTTTCCGGCGGCCGCCTGTTTGACATCGGCTGCGTGCCAAAATCCGTCTGGCGCTACGTGCAGTAAAGGGAGTAGCGCCCGCCGGCAAAAGCTTTATAATAAGCGCCCCAAAAAGAACGCTATTCCCGGCAATTCTGGAGAAGATATGACCACAACACCGGCAGAACGCATCGGAGGCTGGCTGATTATGCCGCTCGCCTGGCTGCTGGTCGCTTTGCTGAGCGCCTCGCTGACGCTGTTTCTGCTTGTCGCCAGGCTGTTCACGCCGTCGTTTATATCGACCCTCAGCGCGCAGGGCCACCAGGGCCTGCTGCTGTGGTGCGCCTCACTGCTTACGACGGTGGCTATGTGGTCCTACACCCTGTGGCTGGTTATCGCCTTCTTTAAGCGTCGGCGCTGCGTGCCCCGACACTATATTATCTGGCTGTTGATCTCCGTCCTGCTGGCCCTTAAATCCTTTGCGTTTTCACCGGTGATAGACGGCGTCGCCGTACAGCAGCTGCTGTTTACCCTGCTGGCGGCCGCGCTGATGGCCCCTGGATTCAGACGCTCGGCGCGCGTAAAGTCAACCTTTGTGAACCCGTAATAACCTTACAGTTAACCTGTTGTCGCCTGCCGTTGATTATCAGATAATAGGCGGCTTTTTTCTTTCAGGCCGAAAAATGACTGATTATCTGCTGCTGTTTGTCGGAACCGTGCTGGTCAATAACTTTGTGCTGGTCAAGTTTCTGGGCCTCTGCCCTTTTATGGGGGTCTCCAGAAAGCTGGAAACCGCCATGGGGATGGGGCTGGCCACAACCTTCGTGATGACGCTCGCCTCCATCTGCGCGTGGCTGATTGATACCGGAATTCTGATTCCTCTCAATCTTATTTATCTGCGCACGCTGGCCTTTATTCTGGTTATCGCCGTGGTGGTGCAGTTTACCGAGATGGTCGTGCGAAAAACCAGTCCGGCGCTCTATCGCCTGCTGGGGATCTTCCTGCCGCTGATCACCACCAACTGCGCGGTGCTGGGCGTGGCGCTGCTGAATATCAACCTCGGGCATAATTTTCTCCAGTCGGCGCTGTACGGATTTTCCGCCGCCGTCGGCTTCTCTCTGGTGATGGTGCTGTTTGCGGCGATTCGCGAGCGCCTTGCTGTGGCGGACGTGCCCGCGCCGTTCCGCGGCAACGCGATTGCGCTGATCACCGCCGGTTTAATGTCTCTGGCCTTTATGGGCTTTAGTGGTTTGGTGAAGCTGTAATGAATGCTATCTGGATTGCCGTTGCCGCCGTAAGCCTGCTGGGCCTGGCGTTTGGCGCTATTCTGGGCTACGCCTCCCGCCGTTTTGCGGTGGAAGACGATCCGGTTGTTGAACAGATCGACGGGCTACTGCCCCAGAGCCAGTGCGGCCAGTGCGGCTATCCCGGGTGTCGTCCCTATGCGGAGGCGATCGGCAGCCAGGGGGAAAAAATCAACCGCTGCGCTCCCGGCGGAGAGGCGGTGATGTTAAAAATTGCCGGGCTGCTGAACGTTGAGCCGCAGCCCATTGACGGCGATGAACAGAGCCTCAGGCCGGTGCGGACGCTGGCGCTTATCGATGAGAATAGCTGCATCGGCTGCACTAAGTGCATTCAGGCCTGCCCGGTGGACGCCATCGTTGGCGCAACGCGCGCCATGCACACCGTGATGAGCGATCTCTGCACCGGCTGCGGCCTGTGCGTGGCCCCCTGCCCGACGCAGTGCATTACTCTCCGCCCGGTTGCCGAAACGCCCGACAGCTGGAAATGGGATTTAAACACCATTCCCGTACGCATTATTCCCGTGGAGCAACATGCTTAAGCTATTTTCTGCCTTCAGAAAAAATAAGATCCGGGATTTTGCCGGCGGCATTCATCCGCCGGAGATGAAGTCTCAGTCCAGCGGCACGCCGCTGCGACAGATTCCGCTGGCACCGCGCTTTGTCATCCCGCTGAAACAACATATCGGTGCCGAAGGCGAGCTGTGCGTCAGCGTCGGCGATCGGGTGCTGCGCGGCCAGCCGCTGACCCGCGGACGCGGCAGAATGCTGCCGGTACATGCGCCGACCTCCGGGGTGGTGGTCGCCATCGCCCCCCACTCCACCGCGCATCCTTCCGCCTTAGCCGAACTGAGCGTAATCATTGACGCCGACGGCGAGGACCGCTGGATCGCGCGCGACGGCTGGACAGACTACCGCACCCGCAGCCGCGATGAGCTGATCGCCCGCATTCACCAGTTTGGCGTTGCCGGACTGGGCGGTGCCGGTTTTCCCACCGGCGTCAAGCTGCAGGGCGGCGGCGACAAAATTAACACGCTGATCGTTAACGCCGCCGAATGTGAACCCTATATCACCGCTGACGATCGGCTGATGCAGGAGTGCGCCGCGCAGATCGTCGAGGGTATCCGTATACTTGCGCATATTCTGCAACCGCATGAAATCTTAATCGGTATTGAAGATAACAAGCCACAGGCTATTTCCATGCTGCGCGCGGTGCTGGCGGATTCGCAGGATATCGCCCTGCGGGTGATCCCGACGAAGTACCCGTCCGGCGGCGCAAAACAGCTTACTCAGATCCTGACCGGTAAGCAGGTGCCGCACGGCGGCCGCTCATCCGATATCGGCGTCCTGATGCAAAACGTTGGCACCGCCTATGCCGTAAAGCGGGCGGTAATCGACGGCGAGCCGCTGACCGAGCGCGTGGTGACGCTAACCGGCGAGGCGGTCGCCCGTCCCGGTAACGTCTGGGCGCGGCTGGGCACCCCCGTTCACCACCTGCTGAGCGACGCCGGATTCCGTCCTTCGGCCGGGCAGACCGTCATTATGGGCGGCCCGCTGATGGGGTTCACTCTGCCCTGGCTCGACGTGCCGGTGGTCAAGATCACCAACTGCCTGCTGGCCCCCTCCGCCAGCGAGCTGGGCGAGGCGCAGGAAGAAACGGGCTGCATTCGCTGCAGCGCCTGCGCCGACGCCTGCCCGGCCGATCTGCTGCCCCAGCAGCTCTACTGGTTCAGCAGAGGCCAGCAGCACGACAAGGCGACCGCCTACAATCTCGCCGACTGTATCGAGTGCGGAGCCTGCGCCTGGGTCTGTCCGAGCAATATCCCCCTGGTACGCTATTTCCGTCAGGAGAAGGCGGAGATCCACGCCATCCGCGAGGAAGAAAAGCGCGCCGCCGAGGCGAAGGCACGTTTTGCCGCCCGCCAGGCCAGACTTGAGCGCGAAAAAGCGGCCCGCCAGGCGCGCCATAAAAACGCGGCAGCACAGCCTGCGGCAAAAGATCGGGATGCGATAGCCGCCGCGCTGGCGCGGGTAAAAGCGAAGCAGGCGCAGGCGACTGAACCGGTTGTCGTTATGGCCGGTGAACGGCCCGACAACAGCGCGGTCATCGCCGCCCGCGAGGCGCGTAAAGCCCAGGCCCGGGTAAAACAGGCGCAGGCCGCCAGGCCCCAGCCCGACACGCAGAACGGCCCGGCGGACGATCCGCGCAAGGCCGCCGTCGAGGCCGCCATCGCCCGCGCAAAGGCCAGAAAGGCCGCGCAGCCCCAGCCCGACGCGCAGAACGGCCCGGCGGACGATCCGCGCAAGGCCGCCGTCGAGGCCGCCATCGCCCGCGCAAAGGCCAGAAAGGCCGCGCAGCCCCAGCCCGACGCGCAGAACGGCCCGGCGGACGATCCGCGCAAGGCCGCCGTCGAGGCCGCCATCGCCCGCGTCAGGGCCAAAAAAGCCGCACAGCAGCAGGTTGTTAACGAGGAATAAATGGTATTCAGAATCGCAAGCTCCCCTTACACCCATAACCAGCGGCAGACCTCGCGCATCATGCTGCTGGTGCTTTGCGCGGCGCTGCCGGGCATTCTCACCCAGCTATGGTTTTTCGGCTGGGGAACCCTGTTTCAGATTGCCCTGGCCGGCATCAGCGCCATAGCGGCCGAAGCGGCGGTGCTTAAGCTGCGCAGGCGGCCCGTTGCGGCAACCTTGAAAGACAACTCCGCGCTGCTGACCGGGCTACTGCTGGCGGTGAGCATTCCGCCTCTCGCCCCCTGGTGGATGGCGGTCTGCGGCACCGTTCTGGCCGTCGTCATCGCCAAACAGCTGTACGGAGGGCTTGGACAAAACCCGTTCAACCCGGCGATGATTGGCTACGTGGTGCTGCTTATCTCCTTCCCGGTGCAGATGACCAGCTGGCTGCCGCCGCGGGAGCTGGCCGCCTCCGCGCCCGGTTTTTCTGACAGCCTGCTGGCCATCCTCACCGGGCATACCGCCAGCGGCGGCGATATGAACTCGCTGCGGATGGGCATCGACGGCGTCAGCCAGGCGACGCCGCTCGACACCTTTAAAACCTCCCTGCACGCTGGCCACCCGGTTGAGCAGATAATGCAGGCTTCGATCTTTCGCTCTTCGCTGGCGGGCGCGGGCTGGCAGTGGGTCAATATCGCCTGGCTGGCGGGCGGCCTGCTGCTGCTGTGGCAAAAGGCTATTCGCTGGCATATTCCTCTGAGCTTTCTGCTTTCGCTGGCGTTGTGCGCCACCCTGGGCTGGCTCATTGCTCCGCACTCCCTGGCCTCGCCGCAGATCCACCTGCTCTCCGGGGCGACGATGCTCGGCGCATTTTTTATTTTAACCGACCCGGTAACCGCCTCGACCACCAACCGTGGTCGCCTCATTTTCGGCGCGCTGGCCGGGGTGCTGGTCTGGCTTATCCGCAGCTTCGGCGGCTATCCGGACGGCGTGGCCTTTGCCGTCCTGCTGACCAACATTACCGTTCCGCTGATCGATTACTACACGCGCCCCCGCGTGTACGGACACCGCAGGGGATAAACTATGCTGAAAACGATTCGGAAACATGGCATCACGCTGGCGCTGTTTGCCGCCGGCTCCACGGGGCTGACCGCCGCCATTAACCAACTGACCAAAGCAACAATCGACGAGCAGGCCGTGATTCAGCAGAAGGCGCTGTTCGATCAGGTGCTGCCCGCCGATCGCTATGACAATCCGCTGCAGGCGAGCTGCTATCGGGTGAACGCGCCGGCGCTGGGCAAAGGCGAGCATCGCCTCTATATCGCCCGGCGGGGAGACAGGCCGGTAGCGGCGGTAATGGAAGCCACCGCTCCCGACGGTTATTCCGGCGCGATCCGGCTGCTGGTCGGCGCTGACTTCAGCGGCACGGTAACCGGCGCACGGGTTACAGAGCATCATGAAACACCGGGCCTTGGGGATAAAATTGAGCTGCGCCTGTCGGACTGGATCCTCCACTTCAGCGGCAAAACCCTCAGCGACGCCGGAGACCGCCGCTGGGCGGTTAAGAAAGACGGCGGCGATTTCGACCAGTTTACCGGTGCCACCATTACCCCGCGGGCGGTGGTTAACGCCGTTAAACGCGCCGGTCTGTACGCCCGTACGCTGCCGGCGCAGCTTCCTCAGCTTACCGCCTGCGGAGAGTGATCATGAGTGAAATAAAAGACGTTATTGTCCAGGGCCTGTGGAAGAATAACTCCGCCCTCGTCCAGCTTCTCGGCATGTGTCCGCTGCTGGCGGTTACCTCCACCGCCACCAACGCCCTCGGGCTTGGTCTGGCCACCACCCTGGTGCTGACGCTCACCAACCTGACGATCTCCGCCCTGCGCCGCTGGACGCCGGCAGAGATCCGTATTCCCATTTACGTGATGATCATCGCATCGGTGGTCAGCGCGGTGCAAATGCTGATCAACGCTTACGCCTTTGGCCTGTACCAGTCGCTGGGGATTTTTATTCCGCTGATCGTGACCAACTGCATTGTGGTGGGCCGCGCCGAAGCCTTTGCGGCGAAAAAAGGCCCGGCGCTTTCCGCTCTCGACGGTTTTTCTATCGGCATGGGGGCCACCGGCGCGATGTTTGTGCTCGGATCGCTGCGGGAAATCATCGGCAACGGCACCCTGTTTGACGGCGCAGACGCGCTGCTGGGAAGCTGGGCGAAGGCGCTGCGGGTGGAGCTTTTCCATACTGACTCCCCTTTCCTGCTGGCGATGCTGCCGCCGGGGGCCTTTATTGGCCTGGGGCTGATGCTGGCGGTCAAATACCTTATCGATGAAAAAATGAAGAAACGCCGCGCTGCGGAAGCTGCGACCGCGGGACTACCAACGGGTGAACCAGGGAACGTGTAATGAATCAGGCAAAACGACGGGAGATACTGACGCGCCTGCGCGATAACAATCCGCATCCGACAACCGAACTTAACTTTTCCTCACCGTTTGAACTGCTGATCGCCGTTCTGCTGTCGGCGCAGGCCACCGACGTCAGCGTCAACAAGGCGACGGCGAAACTCTATCCGGTGGCGAACACTCCTGCAGCCATGCTGGCGCTGGGCGTGGAGGGGATAAAAAGCCATATCAGGACCATCGGCCTGTTTAACAGCAAGGCGGAGAACGTCATCAAAACCTGCCGCATTCTGCTGGAGAAGCACGGCGGCGAGGTGCCGGAGGATCGCGCGGCCCTCGAGGCGCTGCCCGGCGTAGGGCGGAAGACGGCCAACGTGGTGCTCAATACCGCCTTTGGCTGGCCAACCATCGCCGTTGATACCCATATTTTTCGCGTCTGCAACCGCACGCGGTTCGCTCAGGGTAAAAACGTGGAGCAGGTAGAAGAGAAGCTGCTGAAGGTCGTTCCTGCCGAGTTTAAAGTGGACTGCCACCACTGGCTGATTCTGCACGGCCGCTATACCTGTATCGCCCGCCGGCCTCGCTGCGGCTCCTGTCTTATTGAAGACCTCTGCGAGTATGATGAAAAGGTTGATATCGGCTGAAGCCTCCGGGGGCTACCGCGCCCCCCTTTTCAGCAGGCTCAGGCGCTGTCTCTTAACCGGACGTGGCGTCGACGCTGAACCAGATACGCATAATCAAATCTGACAACGCAGGGGACGTTCTGTCTCGTTGCCGCGTATCAGAAATAACCAGACCTTACCGTTCGCACCGCCCGCCTCTTTCCTTCCGCACCGTTACCATCGATAGTGCTGCCGCTTTTACAATTTATGCCGCAATATGCCAAAAATTAAGCACCGATCCAGATTAATCGTTTTTTCCCAGGAAAATTTTCTATTTATTTATGATCGAGATCGGTCTGATAACTCAATGTAAATTTAATGGTTCTTTAAGGTTAAAAGCTATCTTGCGATGAATTATTCATCAGGCCGAAGACAATACATTACACTGGCTATTTTTCAGAATATGGCCATTTTAACTATATTACCGCGCAAATAGCAGGACATATTGCCATTACCGCTATTTCACCCCTGTCATTCAGCGTAAAAAACTGCCTTTTTCAAATTAAAAAAATTTAACTCCGGATAACATTTGCATAAACGGCACTTTAATCCACCCAAAAGATATGTAACAGAATATTGCAAAAGGCTTGTTTGCGGCGTAAAGATAGGGAACATTACCTGCCGTTTCCCCTCCCACTATAACAATTTCACGGCTGCTAAAAGGCATCACGTGACTGAACAGCCCCGTTACGATGGGATGTAAAAAATGAGGTCAAAGTGTCTACTGCAAACAATAAACCAACCGAAAGCGTGAGTCTGAACGCTTTCAAACAGCCGAAAGCGTTCTATCTCATCTTCTCCATTGAGCTTTGGGAACGTTTCGGTTTTTACGGCCTGCAAGGGATTATGGCCGTTTATCTGGTTAAACAACTGGGTATGTCTGAAGCGGATTCAATTACTCTTTTCTCATCATTCAGCGCCCTGGTTTATGGCCTGGTGGCTATCGGCGGCTGGTTAGGCGATAAGGTGCTCGGCACCCGCCGGGTCATTATGCTGGGGGCCATCGTACTGGCCATCGGCTATGCGCTGGTGGCCTGGTCCGGCCATAACCCGGGCATCGTCTATATCGGTATGGCGACTATCGCCGTCGGTAACGGCCTGTTTAAGGCCAACCCGTCCTCTCTGCTCTCTACCTGCTATACGAAGGACGACCCGCGCCTCGATGGCGCATTCACCATGTATTACATGGCCGTCAACATCGGCTCCTTTTTCTCTATGCTGGCAACGCCGTGGCTGGCCGCCAACTACGGCTGGAGCGTGGCCTTTACCCTCAGCGTTATCGGTATGGTGATCACCGTGGTGAACTTTGCCTTCTGCCAGCGCTGGGTGAAGCAGTACGGTTCCAAACCCGACTTTGCGCCGATTAACATCCGCAATCTGCTGCTCACGATTGTCGGGGTGGTTGTTCTGGTCGTGATTGCGACCTGGCTGCTGCACAACCAACAGATCGCGCGTATGGTGCTTGGGGTGGTCGCACTCGGCATCGTCATTATCTTTGGCAAAGAGGCATTCGCTATGAAGGGTGCCGCGCGCCGTAAAATGGTGGTCGCCTTTATCCTGATGCTCGAAGCGGTTATCTTCTTTGTGCTGTACAGCCAGATGCCCACCTCGCTGAACTTCTTTGCGATCCGTAACGTGGAACCCACCCTGCTGGGCATCACCTTTGAACCGGAGCAGTATCAGGCGCTGAACCCGTTCTGGATCATTATCGGCAGCCCCATCCTGGCCGCTATCTATAACAAAATGGGCGATACCCTGCCGATGCCGATGAAGTTCGCCATCGGGATGGTGCTCTGCTCCGGCGCGTTCCTCGTTCTGCCGCTGGGGGCGAAGTTCGCCAGCGACGCGGGCATCGTTTCCGTCAACTGGCTGATTATCAGCTACGGCCTGCAGAGCATCGGTGAACTGATGATCTCCGGCCTGGGCCTGGCTATGGTCGCGCAGCTGGTTCCGCAGCGTCTGATGGGCTTTATTATGGGCAGCTGGTTCCTGACCACCGCCGGTGCCAACCTGATCGGCGGCTATGTTGCTAACCTGATGGCGGTGCCGGAAAACGTCACCGATCCGCTGATGTCGCTGGAGGTTTACGGCCGCGTCTTCCTGCAGATTGGCGTTGCTACCGGCGTTATTGCGGTGCTGATGCTGCTGACCGCGCCGAAGCTCAACCGGATGACCCAGGACGACGAGGCTATCGCCAAAGCCGCCTCAGCGTAATATTCCGGGAAACATTTATTCAGGCCGCTAACCGTACGTTAGCGGCTTTTTTTTTGCCCGCCACCGCACTACTCTATCCAGGCTGTGTTCCTTAACCGGGCGTGGCGTCGACGCTCACGAACGGTTAAGGGACACAGCCTAAAATCCCAGCAACCAGGAGTACTCAATGAAACTGTTCTATAAGCCCGCGGCCTGCTCCCTGGCTTCCCATATCATCCTGCGGGAAAGCGGTAAAGATTTTACGCTGGCAAGCGTCGATCTGATGAATAAGCGTCTGGAAAACGGCGACGACTATTTCGCGGTTAATCCGAAAGGACAGGTTCCGGCTCTGCTGCTGGACGACGGCACGCTGCTGACCGAAGGCGTGGCAATTATGCAATACCTTGCCGATGCCGTGCCCGATCGCCAGCTGCTGGCACCGGTTGGCACCATTTCGCGTTACAGAACGCTGGAGTGGCTGAACTACATCGCCACCGAGCTGCATAAAGGGTTCACCCCGCTGTTCCGCCCCGACACGCCCCAGGCGTACCAGCCGACCGTTCGCGCGGCGCTGGAGAAAAAGCTGCAGTATGTCGATGAGTCGCTGAAGAACGCCCAGTGGATCGGCGGGCAGCGCTTTACCATCGCCGACGCCTATCTGTTTACTGTGCTACGCTGGGCCGGAGCCGTGAAGCTGAACATGGAAGGATTAGAGAATATTGCGGCCTATATGCGCCGCGTGGCGGAGCGCCCGGCGGTAGCAGCGGCGCTGAAGGCGGAAGGGCTGAGCTAGTTCCCGGCGCGCCGGACGGGGCATACGCGCCCGTCCGGCCAGCGGCCGTCTGATTACGCGGACGGCCGCCCGCGGACCTTTAGATCCGCGTCGCGCTGAAGCAGTGTTCGGGCTTCGCGATACGATCCTGGGCGGCCACCACCTGCAGCTCGTACTCCTGCATCTCTTTGGTGGCGATCATAATTTCATATACCGCGGCGGTAACGTGCTCCAGCGCCTGCTGCGGCGTAGCGCCCTGCAGCAGCTTCACCAGCAGCAGACCGCTGGTCACGTCACCAACGCCGACCGGCTGACGGGCACCGAAGTCCACCAGCGGGCGGCTGATATGCCAGGCCTCGTCGACGGTGACCAGCAGCATTTCAAAGCGCTCTGCGCTGTAGCCAGCGCGCGCCAGGTGCTTAACCAGCACGATCTGCGGCCCCTGGGCTATCAGCTCGCGGGCCGCCCCTACCGCTTCGTCAACGCCGTGCACCGGATGACCACACAGGATCTCCAGCTCAACCAGGTTTGGTGCGATAATGTCGCTCGCCGGCAGCGCGCTGCGAACGTGAAACTCCGCCACCCCCGGTGCGACAATACAGCCTTTTTCCGGATGGCCCATCACCGGATCGCAGAAATACTTCGCCTGCGGGTTGGCCACCTTCACCCGGCGCACGATCTCCAGGATATGCTCCCCCTGTTCGGCGGAGCCCAGGTAACCGCTCAGTACGGCATCGCACTGGCGTAATTTATCGATATCGGCAATCCCCTGGATAATCCCGGTCAGGTGCGCCGGCGGCATTACGCAGCCGGTCCATTTGCCATACTGGGTGTGATTTGAAAACTGCACGGTGTTAAGCGGCCAGACGTTAGCGCCCAGCCGCCGCATCGGAAACACCGCTGCGCTGTTGCCCGCATGACCAAAGACAACGTGCGACTGAATGGCGAGAATATTCTTCATTTTCTTTACCTGAACAAAAAAATAAGGGAGTGATTTCTCACTCCCCCTTTGGTACTTATTTCCAGCAGATCAGACAGTAGTTCTTTTTGCCGCGGCGCAGCAGAGTATAGCGGCCGAAGAGGCGATCCTCGTCGTTAAAAACGTACTCCGGATCGGACTGCTTCTCGCCGTTAAGGGTAACGGCGTTGGAGGCGATGGTTTTCCGTGCCTGGCCGCGGGACGGCTGCAGCCCGGAATCTACCAGCGCCTGCATCAGATCGGCCCCCTTCTCCAGCTCTACCATCGGCACGCCGTCCTGGGCCAGCTGCTGGAAGTCCGCTTCGCTCAGGGCGCTCAGCGATCCGCTGAACAGGCTTTCGGTAATGCGTTTTGCCGCCGCCAGCCCCGCTTCGCCGTGCACCAGACGGGTCACCTGCTCGGCCAGCACGTACTGGGCGCGCGGTGCCTTACCGCTGTTTTTATCTTCTTCTTCCAGCGCGTCAATTTCCGCGAGATCCATAAAGGTAAAGAACTTGAGGAAGCGGTATACGTCGGCGTCGGCGGTATTGATCCAGAACTGGTAAAATTTGTACGGGCTGGTTTTCTTCGGATCCAGCCAGACCGCGCCGCCTTCGGTTTTGCCGAACTTGGTGCCGTCGGCCTTGGTGATCAAAGGGACCGTCAGGCCGAACACCTGGTTCTGGTGCAGCCGGCGGGTCAGGTCGATACCGGAAGTAATGTTGCCCCACTGATCGGAGCCGCCAATCTGCAGCGTAACGCCGTGCAGCTTGTTAAGGCAGGCGAAATCGTAGCCCTGCAGCAGGTTGTAAGAGAACTCGGTGAAGGAGATACCCTGATCGTCACGATTCAGTCGCTGCTTCACCGCTTCTTTATTGATCATCTGGTTGACGGAAAAGTGCTTGCCGATATCACGCAGGAAGGTCAGCACGTTCATGCCGCCAAACCAGTCATAGTTGTTCGCCGCGATGGCGGCGTTTTCACCACAGTCGAAGTCGAGGAACGGCGCTACCTGCTTACGGATTTTGTCCACCCATGTCTGGACGGTCTCTTCGGTGTTCAGCTTCCGCTCGGCGGCCTTAAAGCTCGGGTCGCCAATCAGGCCGGTTGCCCCACCCACCAGGGCGACGGGCTTATGGCCCGCCAGCTGAAAGCGCTTCAGGCATAACAGGGGAACAAGATGCCCCAAATGCAAGCTGTCAGCGGTAGGATCGAAGCCGCAATAGAGCGCGATCGGGCCCTGTTCCAGCAGCGCAGCTAACGCTTCCTCGTCCGTTATCTGGGCCACCAGCCCCCGCTCTTGCAATTGTTTAATCAAGTTACTGCTTGCCATCAACGTCTCCATCTCTAAAACGACTGCACCTTTGGCCGGTACACGACCTTTCGCCAGACGCGAAAGGTACATAGGATAAAGCGCCGGAAACAGGAGTACCAGCGCTTAACACAAGATTTTGCATCTTCAGGGGGCAAGGCGGTCGATTTTCCAGGCGTCGTTTTCACGCTGGTATAAAAAGCGATCGTGCAGGCGGTGTTCCCCCCCCTGCCAGAACTCCATCTGCTCAATGCTGACGCGGAAGCCGCCCCAGAAGCTCGGCAGCGGCACTTCCCCTTGCTGAAACTTCTGCTTCAGCTCAAGGAATTTGCTTTCAAGGATGCCGCGGGCGGAAATACGGCTGGACTGCTTAGAAACCCAGGCCCCGATTTGGCTGTCGCGCGGGCGGCTGTGAAAATATTTAACCACCTCGAGAGTGGAAAGCCGCTCCGCCCGGCCCGTTACCATCACCTGACGTTCCAGCATATGCCACGGAAAGAGCAGGTTGACCCGCGGGTTACGTTCGATCTGATGCGCCTTGCGGCTGCCCAGGTTGGTATAGAACACCAGACCACGGGAGTCATAGTGCTTAAGCAGAACGATGCGCTGCCAGGGCTGGCCATTTTCATCAACGGTCGCCACCACCATCGCCGTCGGATCCGCCAGCCTGGCGTCACATGCCTGGCCCAGCCAGCGTTCAAAAAGGGTAAGCGGATCGGCGGGAAGATCGCGGCGGCGCAGGCCGCCCCGGGTATATTCGCGGCGCAAATGCGCTATCTGCTGCAGGTGGTCGTTATCAGACATGATGTTCGCTAAGGATTAACAGTGGGTGGCGCTTATTGTGCGCCGCCCGGCTAAAAATCTCAACGCTACGGGCTTTGCAACTGACAGTTATTCAGCACCACGCGGTCGTATTTATAGACCGTCGCCTTGTCCCCCTTCGACCAGAAAACGTAAACACCATCGGTATAGCGCACTCCTGACGCCGACATCCCCTGCTTCAGGTTCAACAGCGTGTTGTCATAGACGAAGCTCACCTCCTGGCGGGTATTGTTCAGCGTTACGGTCAGCGGCTTTTCATCGCACCGGTATTCCAGCGCGTCCGTATGCAGACGTTCTACAAACTGGCCGTAGAGGCTGCAGCCGGTCAGCGCCAGCGGCAGACAGAGGAGTAGTCGTGTTTTCATAGCGATATCCTGAAGGCTTTCCCGATTACGGAGGGGAGATTCCCCCTCCCTTAGCCCCTCCAGTGTAACGGCTACACCGGGCAGGAAACGTCAGTTAACTCTGAGATCGCGGGTTGGCCGGAAAAATTGCCCCCAGCACGCTGGGCTCGCTGGCACCGGTGACCGACGGCAGATTGCCCGGCAGACCGGACAGCGTGCGCCACGCCAGCCAGGCGAAGGCCAGCGCCTCCATATCATCGCCGCTAACGCCCGCCTCGTCGGTGGTCGCCACCTCGGTTCCCGGCAGCAGCGCCGACAGGCGCGCCATCAGCAGCGGATTGCGACCGCCGCCGCCGCAGACCATCAGGCGCTCGCAGCCGCCGCTTAACAGCACCTGCTCCGAGATGGTGACCGCCGTCAACTCAACCAGCGTGGCCTGCACGTCGCGCGCGCTGACGCCCGGAAAGGCCGCCAGCTGGCGCGACAGCCAGCCGTAGTTAAAATATTCACGGCCGGTGCTCTTCGGCGCGGGGGCGGAAAAATAGGCGTCGCTGAGCATCTGCTGAAGCAGCGGCAGCGCCACCGTGCCTTCCCGCGCCCACCTGGCGTCTTTATCGAAGGGCTTGCCGCACTGTTGGTAAATCCAGGCATCCATCAGCATATTGCCAGGCCCGGTGTCGTAACCGCGGACCGGCTGCCCGGGGATCAGCAGCGTCAGGTTGGCGATCCCGCCGATATTCAGCACCATCCGGCGCTCGGTCGGGTGGGCCAGTAGCGCCTGGTGAAAGGCCGGCACCAGCGGGGCACCCTGGCCGCCAAGTGCCATATCGCGACGGCGAAAATCGCCGACCACGGCGATGCCGGTCAGCGCCGCGATCTGATTATTATCGCCAATCTGCAGGGTATGCGGCACCTCACCGTTCGGCTCATGCCATACCGTTTGCCCGTGACAGCCAATGGCAACAATTTCCCGGGGGCTGAGGTTTTCCCGGGCCAGCAAAGCATTCACCGCCCCGGCAAACAGCCGCCCCAGCCGGACGTCGAGCTGCCCAAACTGTGCCAGGGTCAGCGGCTGCCCCTGGCAGATATCCAGTACCGCCTGCCTGAGCGCGTCGGGGATGGGCCAGCTCAGGCTGGCCTGCTGCGCCACCATTGTCTCATCAATCGTCGCCAGCACGACGTCAACGCCGTCCAGACTGGTTCCGGACATAACGCCGATAAAACGGCCCGATTTCATAGCTTTTCCTTTTTTCAGCATCACCAGAGCTGCATACTCAAACATAAAGCACCGGGCAATTCCATGCCTGCGGGCTGAATTTATTTATCGCGGTTGCCCTCGGCAAACGTTTCGTTGACGGCGGGTTAAGCGGCCGGTATTTATGATTTGCCGTTGTTCTGTCAGAACTTATAACCCTGCGCGTATAAATGCCTTATAATTGACCATAATCGATGCCCGGACGGCGTTGCATAGTAAACAGGAGATTTTTAAATGATTAAACGTGTACTGATTGTCTCACTGACGGGCCTGGCCTTAGCGGGCTGCGTTAATAACGATCCCCTTTCCGGCGATGTGTATACCGCCTCTGAAGCCAAGCAGGTACAGAACGTCACCTACGGCACCGTCGTCAACGTGCGTCCGGTGCAGATCCAGGGCGGCGATGATACTAACGTTATCGGGGCCATTGGCGGCGCGGTACTTGGCGGCTTCCTCGGCAATACCGTCGGCGGCGGCACCGGGCGCTCTCTGGCAACGGCCGCGGGCGCAATCGCTGGCGGTATGGCGGGACAGGGCGTACAGGGAAAGTTAAACAAGACGCAGGGCGTGGAACTGGAGATTCGTAAAGACGATGGCAACACCATTATGGTGGTGCAGAAACAGGGCAACAGCCGTTTTGCAGCCGGACAGCGCGTCGTGCTGGCCAGCAACGGCAGCCAGGTTAACGTCTCTCCGCGCTAACGGCAATCACGTGTGGTCAGACTCTGGCCACACGTGATTGCTTCTTCCATACTATTCCCGCGACTGCAGTTCATTAATATTATGTTCCAGCCTGGCGACCATACCGATCAACAGCGCAATCTCTTCGGCAGAAAACCCTGACAGAATTTCATTACGGGTTTTATTAATCACCGCTTCCATATCGACAATCAGCGGCTCGGCCTTTTCCGTCAGCTTGATACGCTTTGCGCGTCGATCGCTGGCGCAGGTCTGACGGGAGATCAGCCCCTTCTCTTCAAGCTGGTCAAGGGTGCGAACCAGAGAAGGCTGTTCGATACCGATCGCTTTTGCCAGCTGGATCTGCGACTGCTCCGGCGGTAGCTGATGGATGTTATGCAGGGTTACCCAGTGCGTCTGGGTTAACTCCAGGGGTTTCAGACGATGATCTATCAAAGCACGCCAAATGCGCACCAACCGTGCCAGATCAGAACCTAATGGCGATTCCAATTTCATCTCCTTATAATTAGCTTGCTAAGATATTATGCTGATTTTAGAATAGTGTGCAGTATTTGTATTGTTAAAACAAATGTATTGAGACATTCACAACCCAACGGACATATTTTTCAGACATTACGCGAAAACGGACGCTCCGGAACGTTATTAATCTCACCGAATCCCGGCCCTGCTCCGCCGCCGCTTACGATGTTCAGGGCCATCGCCGGGAGGTGGTCTCTGTCAATATGTGCCCGGTTACCGTTATTTTAGCGCCCGCCGGGCCTGGAAAGCGGTGAGACTTTTCCCCCTGCACGCGCCGCTCTTGACCCGCTGTTCGCGCAATAGTATTCACGCCAGTGACGTTCTGCCCATTCATTGCTCTGTTATACCGGCCCCAGGCTAATTATGTTGATCGGAACAATTAAGCATTTTTCAACTATTGTCGCGGCCGTCTCCGGTACGCAGACGCTTCGGCGGCCATGAGATGGCGCTGTGGTTAGTTACGGCAGGCCGTGGAGTCGCTATCGCATTCTACGCCGGCGGGTAAGTTACAGGGGCACCTTTTTATGACAGTTGAATCGGTTGACTGAGCGACGTGGAGGAGAGAGCGGCGCACATCAGGGCTTACTACCCGCGCGCGTCAGCCTTGTACCGGCTGGAGCAGGCACCGCCAGGGGTGCCTGCAACAGGTTATTTAAGCACTCCGCAGGCGTAGCGCGCACCGCCGCCGCCCAGGGGTTTCGGACTGTCGGACATATTATCGCCGCCCACGTGGATCATCAGCGCTCTGCCCTTCACCTCCTCCAGCGACTTCAGCCGCGGCGCGGTAACGGTGTCGGTAGCCTTACCGTCATTGTTCACCACCAGCAGCGGCAGATCGCCCGCATGACCGGCCCCTTCAGGCCCTTCATGCTTGCCGGTATGCCGGGGATCGAAATGGCCGCCTGCGGCCTCCGCTGCGGAAGCTTTGCCCTCTTTCATCGCAGGTTCACAGCTGCCGTTCACGTGCAGGTGGAACCCGTGCTCTCCCGGCGGCAGCGCCTTCAGATCGGGAGTAAAGGTCAGCCCCTTATCGGTCTCGGCCACCGTTACCGTTCCAATCGACTGGCCAATCCCCTGCGGGGTAACCAGATTCATTTCTACTTTTTCACTGGCAGCCTGTACGCCGGCACAGGTCAGCAGAGTTAACATCGCCAGACTCAATCGTTTCACAGAACCTCCGTTACGGGCATTACCCCGTTTAGCGTGACCCGCAGCCTGTACGGCGCGGGAATATTTCGAGACGAGGACGATCGGGCGACATAAGCGGTGGCTCCGCCAACATCCGCGCTCCGCTCTCCTCTGCTGAAGAGGATGACTGACTTCCCCCCATCCGACTCACGTCATCTACTTTTAATGGACAGTATGCAGTATTACGCTATTTGACCACGCCGTAGCGAATTTTATCTGCCGGAAGTCCGAAAAATCCTCTCCGGCAAAAGCGTTCAGAATTTGCACAGCGATAGAGTTGAAAAATCGTTGTGATTTATCATTATTGCGATTTAGCATTAACTTACCGACGCGGCCTGACGGTAACCGTCTCCGCCGGTCTGATTCAGAGCGCCGGGTCGCTGGCTTACGGGTTAAAAGAGCGAAGGCTGCGGCGGCGTATCCGCAGCGTCGGATCGGTTCGCTCGCTGTTTGCGCTGCAGCCGCTGACGACAAAGCCGCAGCACGTCCTGCTTTTCAGCATCGCTCATCGCCTGCCAGTGAAAGCGCTCATTCCGGCTACGCATACATCCCCGACAAAAACCCCGCTCATCTGACTGGCAAATCCCCCTACAGGGGCTCTGGACGGGAAAAAACTCCAGCTGTTCGGCCACCCTTTTTCTCCAACAGATTTATGCCCGTCACACTCCAGGCTGCCTGCCGTGTCGCAGAAGTTAAGGGATATATAAAGCCCCTTCTGCCCCTCACGAACGGATTACTCGTTTGTCCTTGGGTATATACCCTGTACAAACAAAACGCAAAGCGTCATGCCCTGAGTTTGTAACCCAGCCGACGCCCCTGCAGCTTATTACTGGTGACAATATTCTCCCCTTTTCGGCAGGCCAGCTTGCATTAGACCGACCGGTCTATTACACTCATCCGCTATGAAAAAGCAGACTGAATGTGATACCCGGGAACATCTGCTGGCCACCGGCGAACGCCTGTGCATCCAGCGCGGTTTTATTGGCATGGGGCTGAGCGAGCTGCTCAGTACCGCCGGCGTACCGAAGGGATCGTTTTATCACTATTTTCGTTCTAAAGAAGCCTTCGGCGTTGCCATGCTGGAGCGCTACTACGCAGCCTACCACCGGCGCATGGCGGCCCATTTCGCCGCTGGCGGCGGCGACTATCGCCAGCGCATTCTGGCCTGGTATCAGGAGACGCTGGACCAGTTCCGTCTGCAGGGTATCCTCAGCGGCTGCCTGACGGTGAAGCTCTCCGCCGAGATCTGCGATCTCTCTGAAGATATGCGCGCGGCGGTGGATAAGGGTACGGCGCGGATCGTTACCCTGCTGGCTCAGGCGCTGGAACAGGGCCGCGCCTGCGGCTGCCTGACCTTAACAGGCGAGCCGAAGCAGCAGGCGCAGGTGCTCTATGCCCTGTGGCTGGGGGCAAATTTACACGCTAAGATTTCCCGAAGCGCCTTTCCACTTGAAAGCGGACTGGCGCACGTTAAAAAGTTTATTGCAACGCCCGCCCAATAGCCGACGTTTTTATTTTTATCAAAGCAAACCTGACGACTACAGATTGTGGATGTACATCCGCAGCCTGTAGTAAGAGGGGCTGTCCAGGAGCCACTATGTCATCAGAAAAACTGTTTACCCCGCTGAAGGTAGGTGCCATTACGGCAGCAAACCGCGTATTCATGGCACCGCTGACCCGTCTGCGCAGCATTGAACCGGGCGATATCCCCACTCCGCTAATGGCGGAATATTATCGCCAGCGCACCAGCGCGGGCCTGATCGTCAGCGAAGCGACCCAGATCTCCGCCCAGGCCAAAGGCTATGCGGGCGCACCGGGCCTGCACAGCGAGGAGCAGATCGCCGCGTGGAAAAAAATCACCGCTGGCGTACATGCGCATAAAGGCCACATCGCCGTTCAGCTATGGCATACCGGGCGTATCTCCCACTCCAGCCTGCAGCCGGGTGGCCAGGCTCCGGTTTCTGCTTCGGCCATCAGCGCCGGTACGCGCACTTCGCTGCGCGATGAAAACGGCAACGCCATTCGCGTTGACACCTCAATGCCGCGAGCGCTGGAAACACACGAAATTCCGGGCATTGTTAACGACTTCCGCCAGGCTATCGCCAACGCCCGCGAAGCGGGATTCGATCTGGTTGAGCTGCACGCCGCCCACGGCTATCTGCTGCATCAGTTCCTTTCCCCCTCCTCTAACCATCGCACCGACCGGTACGGCGGCAGCGTGGAAAACCGGGCGCGCCTGGTGCTGGAGGTTATCGATGCCGGAATCAAAGAGTGGGGAGCGGAGCGAATCGGCATTCGTATTTCCCCGATTGGCACCTTCCAGAACCTGGACAACGGCCCGAACGAGGAGGCTGACGCGCTTTATCTGATCGAAGAGCTGGGTAAACGCAAAATTGCCTATCTGCATATGTCTGAGCCAGACTGGGCGGGCGGTGAATCTTATCGCGATGCGTTCCGTGAAAAAGTTCGCGCCCGATTCCAGGGGCCGATCGTCGGCGCTGGCGCTTACACGCCGGAAAAAGCGGAGATGCTGATCGAGAAAGGCCTGATTGACGCCGTGGCCTTTGGACGCGACTGGATTGCCAACCCGGATCTGGTGGCCCGGCTGCAGCGCAGGGCGGAGCTGAACCCCCAGCGCACCGAGAGCTTCTACGGCGGGGGTGCGGAAGGGTATACCGACTACCCCACGCTGTGATCCCGCGCCGTAACGGCGTCGCGAACGGCTGGCCGGCGCTACGGCAACCGGAAGAGACAACGGCAACAGCAGGCTGTATGCTGACACCGTTTTATCGGCATTGACCATTTTAAGAGGAAAAAGATGCGTTTACTCCATACCATGCTGCGCGTTGGCGATCTGCAACGCTCCATTGATTTTTACACTAACGTGCTGGGCATGAAGCTGCTACGCACCAGCGAAAATCCAGAATACAAGTATTCGCTGGCGTTCGTCGGCTATGGTCCGGAAAGTGAAGAGGCGGTCATTGAGCTGACCTACAACTGGGGCGTCGATAGCTACGAACAGGGCACCGCCTGGGGCCATCTTGCCCTGAGCGTTGACAACGCCGCGGAGGCCTGCGAACACATTCGCCAGAACGGCGGCAACGTCACCCGCGAGGCTGGCCCGGTTAAAGGCGGCACGACCATTATTGCCTTTGTGGAAGATCCGGACGGCTATAAAATCGAACTGATTGAGGAAAAAGACGCCGGTCGCGGCCTCGGCAACTGATATCCCGCCGGGCGCAGCTTCACTGCGCCCGTTGTTATATGCATCTGTAGGCGAATTTTGGCATAATGCGCTGCAATTTTTCCGTATTAAGAGATGCTAATGTCCGACAACGCTCAACTGACCGGTCTGTGCGACCGTTTTCGAGGCTTTTACCCCGTCGTGATCGACGTGGAGACGGCCGGCTTTAACGCCCGAACCGATGCACTGCTTGAGATCGCCGCCATCACGCTGAAAATGGATGAACAGGGCTGGCTGATGCCGGACGCCACGCTGCATTTCCACGTTGAGCCGTTTGAAGGGGCAAATCTTCAGCCGGAGGCGCTGGCCTTTACCGGCATCGATCCGACCAATCCGCTGCGCGGCGCGGTCAGCGAGCATGACGCCCTGCATGCGATTTTCAAAATGGTGCGCAAGGGGATTAAAGACGCCGGCTGCAGCCGCGCGATCATGGTTGCCCATAACGCCACCTTCGACCACAGTTTTATGATGGCCGCCGCCGAGCGCGCCTCGCTCAAGCGCAACCCTTTCCATCCGTTTGTGACCTTTGACACCGCCGCGCTGAGCGGACTCGCGCTGGGGCAGACGGTCCTGTCAAAGGCCTGTCTGGCGGCGGGCATGGAGTTTGACGGTAATAAGGCCCACTCCGCGCTCTATGACACCGAACGCACCGCCATTCTGTTCTGCGAAATCGTCAACCGCTGGAAACGTCTGGGGGGCTGGCCGCTGGCCGCACCTGAGGCGTAAACCGCCTGTCACCGCCTGCTGACTGAACGTCCGACACCACCACCTGCGCGCAGGGGGGCAGGTTTCGCTATCGGGTAAAACGGAGGAAGAAAGAAGCGTTACCCGCGAACGGACAACGCTTCTGGATTAAGAACGGGCGGCCTATTCGGCGTCCGGTTCTTCGCTTTTATGCTTTGCGGCGGTCTCTTTGATCAGCTGCTGCAGTTCGCCGCGCTGATACATTTCGATAATGATATCGCAACCGCCAACCAGCTCGCCCTCAACCCACAGCTGCGGAAAGGTCGGCCAGTTGGCATATTTCGGCAGTTCGGCGCGAATATCCGGATTCTGCAAAATATCAACATAGGCAAAGCGCTCACCGCAGGCGGCCAGCGCCTGCACGGACTGGGCAGAGAAGCCGCAGCTCGGCAGTTTCGGAGAGCCTTTCATGTACAGGAGAATCGGGTTTTCAGCAATCTGACGTTGGATTTTTTCGATAGTGGTGCTCATTGTCTTGCTTCCTCAAACTTCTTTTACGGCGATAGCCTGGCATTGTAACGGCTCAGGCAGGTATCAGAAAATAACATTTTTATCACGCCTTACTATTTTATCGTCTGCGGTAATAAGTTGCATTCAAAATATCTTTTAAGCGCGCCGCCGCCAGAGAAAAAGAACGTCGGCTGTTGGATCTTTTACCGGGCGCGAAAAAACGTACTTTTTAACAATTAAAGCTATTAACTTTTTCACTTTCTATAGATTAGAATCGTTAAGTTTTTTAAACCTAACCGCAGGCTCTGTTGACCTGCCATAGCAGAGGATTGCTCAGTGGCGCGGATGAACCGGATCTCAATTACGCTCTGTGCTTTACTTTTTACCACGCTCCCTTTTACCTCGCACTCCTGGGCATCCACGCAGACCAGGCTCGCCGCGGACGTTTCTCACGTTGCAAAAAAGTCGGATAAAAAGAAAAGCGCAGCAAAAACCCAAAAAAAGGGCAAGGCCCGTCAGAAAGCCGCTAAAAACAGCCGTAAAATCACCTCTTCTGCCACAGCTCGCGCCCTCCCCGCTAACAGGCTCCAGCGCGTAGCGCTCACCGCACCCCCTAAGTGCGCCGCCCGCAAAGGCCGGCACGCCGTCTGCATGAAGCGCAAGGGCAGAGCCTCCGGTACCCTGGCCGACGCCCATAAGCTGAAGGTGCAAAAAGCCACCACCACGGCGATGAACAAGCTGATGAAGCAGATTGGCAAACCGTATCGCTGGGGCGGCTCGTCACCGCGCACCGGTTTTGACTGCAGCGGACTGGTCTATTACGCCTATAAGGATCTGGTGAAAATCCGCATCCCGCGCACGGCCAATGAGATGTACCATCTGCGCGATGCGGCACCTATCGAGCGCGGCGAACTGAAAAACGGCGACCTGGTGTTTTTCCGCACCCAGGGGCGCGGCGCGGCCGATCATGTCGGGGTTTACGTCGGCGACGGGAAGTTTATCCAGTCTCCGCGCAGCGGCAGAGAAATTCAGATCACCTCTTTAAGCGACAATTACTGGCAGCGTCACTACGTTGGTGCCCGCCGGGTAATGACGCCGGGCACCATCCGCTGACTCCCCCCCTGCGGCGCTCGTCGCAGGGTAAGTTCTTCTTTTTTTGATCCTTTCAATTTGCTACCCTGTCCCTGCGCACCGCAAGGTTATTGTGCATATATATTAATAATAAGGAGAGTAGCAATGTCGTTCGAATTACCTGCATTACCGTATGCCAAAGACGCACTGGCCCCGCATATTTCTGCCGAAACTATCGAATATCACTACGGCAAACATCATCAAACCTACGTCACCAACCTGAATAATCTCATCAAAGGCACCCCCTTTGAGGGCAAAACGCTGGTCGAGATTATCCGCAGCGCCGAAGGCGGAATTTTTAATAACGCCGCGCAGGTCTGGAACCACACCTTCTACTGGAACTGTCTGGCACCCAACGCCGGCGGCGAGCCGACCGGCCGGCTGGCCGCTGTCATTGCCGACGCCTTTGGCAGCTTTGCCGATTTCAGGGCACAGTTTACCGAGGCCGCGCTGAAAAACTTCGGCTCCGGCTGGACGTGGCTGGTAAAAGGCAAGGACGGCAAACTGGCGATTGTATCGACCTCTAACGCCGGAACGCCGTTAACTTCCGACGCCACGCCGCTGCTGACCGTTGACGTATGGGAGCACGCCTACTACATCGATTATCGCAACGCGCGTCCCGGCTATCTGGAACACTTCTGGGCGCTGGTAAACTGGGAGTTTGTGGCGCAAAACCTGGGGGCTTAAACGTGAAGCGCAGAGGGAATTTCCTTCTGCGCTTCAGCGCCGTATCCCTTAATCGGGCCTGACGCGCGTAATCAGGCCCGCCTCCGCAAAGCACGCCACGCCCCTTCAGCTCCCCCGGCGCACGTCCGCAGTCAGCAGACCTTACGGCCGCTCCGGTTTTAGTTTGCCACGCACGCCCCCTCAGGCTGCCGACGAGCAGAGATAAAGACCAGCAGCAGCCCCATTCCCGCCACTATCGCCCCCATAACCGGGACAAAGCTGTAGCCCAGCCCTCCGGAAATTACCGCGCCACCGGCGGCTGCGCCCAGCGCATTGCCCAGGTTAAAGGCACCAATGTTAACGGACGAAGAAAGACCCGGCGCGTCATGGGCCACCCGCATCACCCGCATCTGTAGCGGAGGCACTACCGCAAACGTCGCCGCCCCCCACACCACCATACTGAACGCCGCGCCCGGCTCATTGCGGGCCAGGAAAGGGATCGCCAGCATAATAACTATCAGCAACAGCAGGAAGCCTTTCAGTGTACCGTTAACCGAACGGTCGGCAAATTTCCCGCCCAGATAGTTGCCGATCGAGAAGCCGACGCCGATCAGCACCAGCATTCCGGTGACAAATGCGGGCGTGGCGTGGGTCACGCTGTGCAGCACAGGGGCAATATAGGTATAGAGCGTGAACATCGCTCCGGCCCCGAGTACGGTGGTCAGCAGTGCCGACAGCACCTGCGGACGCAGCAGCACCGCCAGCTCTTTTTTGACCTCCGGGCGCGTTCCGGCTCCCCCCTTCGGCAGCGAGAAAAACAGGCTGATAATGGCGACGATCCCCAGACCCGCCGTCGCGATAAACGACATGCGCCAGCCGATAGTTTCCCCCAGCCAGGTGGCCGCCGGGACGCCGCCGATATTGGCAATAGTCAAGCCCATAAACATGGTCGCCACGGCGCTGGCCTGCTTCTCTTTCGCCACCACGCTGGCCGCAACGACAGACCCCAGCCCGAAGAAAGCTCCGTGGTTCAGGCTGGTCAGGATCCGCGACAGCAGTAGCGTTGTGTAGTCCGGCGATATGGCGGACAGCAGGTTGCCGACCGTGAAAATCAGCATCAGGAAAATTAACGCATTACGGCGACCGCGATGGGAAAGCAGCAGCGTCATCAGCGGCGCGCCGACCATCACCCCCACCGCGTAGGCGCTGATTAACATCCCAGCGGCGGGGATGGATACATTCACGCCGTGGGCGATCGTCGGCAGTAGCCCCATAGGAGAAAACTCTGTGGTTCCGATACCAAAGGCACCAATCGCCAGGGAGAGTAAGGGATAATTTATTTTCATTTAATGATTCCGTCTCGCCGCGACGCGGCGCTTAAGCCCAGATAAGGGGCAAAAGCATGACAGTAATCACAAAAAAAAAGAAGCGGACAAAAACAGAAAAGACTTTTGCCAATCTGATAACAATCTATCGCGCAGAGGGCCTGCGGCCCTGCGGGCCAGGTAAACGCGCCGTGAGAACGCGCGGCGAACGACAGCGCGTTGGCTCTGGATGGTTCCTGCCCGGCGGGAGCCCCGAGGCCGACGCGGCTACGGAATTATCGGGCCAGAACGGCTTTCACGCCTTCCGGCTCCGGCCGCGCGGCTAACAGAGATGCGGTTTAGTGCAGTGCGGCAATTAACCCCCCTGCCACGATCAAAGCCAGGACGATAACGGTGGTCACAACAGATAGTTTAAGATCGGTGCTCATCAAGTTTTCTCCTTTTGATTTACCCACAAAAAGTGATGTTAAGCATTTTTGCACAGCTGAAAGTAAAAATCTCTCCTGTTTTAGGGCGATAACGATTTTTAGCGCTTCCCCTTTTCATCAAGATCGGCCAAAATTCCACGCTTATTCGTTTAACGTAGCGGCCATTGACTCCTTCCTGACGTTCCGCGCTGTTTTTCCGTCTTATCCTACGCCTGGCGTTATGCACAGGGTGTATGAAGGCAAACGTTTACTTAGCGTCCCGGACGGTCAGGAGAGGGTCTGGAGTGAGAAGTAATGGCAACAATTAAAGATGTGGCGAAACGGGCCAACGTTTCCACCACTACCGTATCACACGTTATTAACAAGACACGTTTCGTTGCCGAAGATACGCGCAATGCGGTGTGGGCGGCAATTAAAGAACTGCACTATTCACCCAGCGCGGTCGCCCGCAGCCTGAAGGTGAACCATACCAAGTCGATCGGCCTGCTGGCCACCAGCAGCGAGGCCGCTTATTTCGCGGAAATCATTGAAGCCGTTGAGAAAAACTGCTTCCAGAAAGGCTATACCCTGATCCTCGGCAACGCCTGGAATAACCTTGAAAAGCAGCGCGCCTATCTGTCGATGATGGCCCAAAAGCGCGTCGACGGCCTGCTGGTCATGTGCTCTGAATACCCGGAGCCGCTGCTCGCCATGCTTGAGGAGTATCGCCATATTCCGATGGTGGTGATGGACTGGGGCGAGGCAAAGGCTGACTTTACGGATACCGTTATTGATAACGCCTTTGCGGGCGGCTATATGGCGGGCCGGTATCTGCTGGAGCGCGGCCATCGCGAGATCGGTGCGATTCCGGGACCGATGGAGCGCAATACCGGTGCCGGGCGACTGGCTGGCTTTTTGAAAGCGATGGAAGAGGCGCGGATCGCGGTGCCGGAAAACTGGATCGTGCAGGGCGATTTTGAGCCGGAATCCGGCTACCGCGCCATGCAGCAGATCCTCTCCCAGCCCCATCGCCCCACCGCCGTTTTCTGCGGCGGCGACATTATGGCGATGGGTGCCCTCTGCGCCGCCGACGAAATGGGCCTGCGCATTCCCCAGGACGTTTCGCTGATCGGCTATGATAACGTGCGCAACGCCCGCTACTTTACCCCGGCGCTGACCACCATTCACCAGCCGAAAGATTCGCTGGGGGAAACGGCGTTTAATATGCTGCTGGACCGTATCGTCAACAAGCGCGAAGAGTCGCAGTCTATTGAGGTGCATCCGCGGCTGGTTGAGCGGCGCTCCGTCGCCGACGGCCCGTTCCGCGATTATCGTCGCTAATCCTCCCCGACGGGAGCCGCCTCAGGCTCCCGCAGCCACTCTCTGTTCAGCGTTTCGCTGTCGCCCAGGTAGTCCAGCATCCACGCCAGAGCCGGCGAGGCGTCATTTTGCTGCCAGGTCAGACAGCAGGCGGCATCCGGAAAGGGATTATCCAGGGCCAGCGCCACCCACTCTCCGCGATCGATAAAGGGCTTCGCGAAATGGGTCGGCACCATGCCAACGCATAGCCCCGCCGAGATACAGGTTTCCGAAGACTCCCGATCGGGTACCACCACCCGTTTCTGGTTATCCAGCAGCCAGGTAATACGCTTCGGCAGGCTGCGGGAGGTATCTTCGCGCACCAGAGAGGGCCAGCTGCGCAGCGTATCGTCGCTGAGCGGACCGGGCAGCGACGCCAGTGGATGATGGCTCGCCACCACGCAGCGCCAGCTCAACGTTCCCATATCACGAAAGGCATAGCGCCCGCCCACCGGGATCGCCTGGGTTGCGCCAATCGCCAGCTCAACGCGGCCGTCCGCGAGCGCGTCCCAGACGCCGTTGAACACCTCCTGAAACACCAGCAGCTCAACGTCGTCAAAATGCCGATAGAAATCGACAATCATCTGTCTTGTCCGATCGTGCCTGACGATATTGTCCACCGCGATGGTCAGTTGGCCGCGCCAGCCGTTGGCGATCTGCTGGCACTGCTGGCGGGTGATCTGCATTTTTTTGATAACAGAGCGCCCTTCCTTTAAAAACCAGCTCCCCGCCGGCGTCAGCTCCACGTCGCGATGGCGGCGTACAAACAGCGGTACGGCCAGCCACTCCTCCAGCTGCCGCACGGTATAGCTAACCGCCGAGGGCACGCGGTGCAGCTCCTGGGCCGCCGCGCTGAAGCTGCCGTTGCGCGCCACCGCATCCACCACTTCCAGTGAATATTCCGACCACATTCTCTGCCTGCAAAAATTTTGAATTCAATGGCCAAATATTAGCGTTTCACAAGCGGTTTTGCACTGCCTACACTCTGCGCCAGTGTTTTATCGCTGAAAAGAGAACGAATAATGCAACCTGGAACTGGATTTTTAGCCTGGCTGGCCGGCCTCAGCGTCCTCGGCTTTCTGGCGACGGATATGTATCTGCCCGCGTTTGCCGCTATACAGACGGATTTACAGACCCCTGCCTCCGCCGTCAGCGCCAGCCTTAGCCTGTTTCTGGCCGGTTTTGCCATCGCCCAGCTGCTCTGGGGGCCGCTTTCCGATCGCTACGGCCGCCGGCCAATCCTCCTGCTGGGGCTGACCATTTTTGCCGCCGGCAGCATCGGCATGCTGTGGGTGGAAAGCGCCGGGGGACTGCTGACGCTGCGCTTTGTACAGGCCGTCGGCGTCTGCGCCGCCACGGTTATCTGGCAGGCGCTGGTAACCGACTACTATCCGCCGCAAAAGATCAACCGCGTCTTCGCCACCATCATGCCGCTGGTGGCGCTCTCCCCCGCCCTTGCGCCGCTGCTGGGCAGCTGGGCTCTGGCCCACTTCTCCTGGCGGGCCATTTTCGTCATTCTGTTCGTGATTACCCTGGTTCTGATGCTCCCGCTTCCGTGGCTGAAACCCTCCACGCAGCACCGGGAGGCCGCCGCAGGCAGGCTGACGTTCGCCACGCTGCTGCGCTCCGATACCTGGCGCGGCAACGTCCTGATCTACGCCGCCTGTTCGGCCAGCTTCTTCGCCTGGCTGACTGGTTCACCCTTTATCCTGAATGAAATGGGTTATAGCCCGTCGGCCATCGGCCTGAGCTATGTTCCGCAGACCATCGCCTTCCTGGTGGGCGGCTACGGCTGCCGCGGCGCGCTGCAGAGATGGCGCGGCGAACGGCTGCTGCCGTGGCTGCTGGTGGTTTTCGCGCTGAGCGTCGCGGCGACCTGGGCCGTGGGCTTTATCCATCACGTTTCCCTGACGGCGCTCCTGATCCCCTTTTGCTTTATGGCGATGGCCAACGGTGCCATCTATCCGATTGTGGTGGCGCAGGCACTGCGCCCCTTTCCACAGGCGACAGGACGCGCCGCCGCGCTGCAAAATACTCTGCAGCTGGGCCTGTGCTTCCTGGCGAGCCTGGTGGTCTCCTGGCTGATCGCCGTTCCGCTACTCGCTACCACCAGCGTGATGCTCGCAACTGTGCTGCTGGTCTGGCTGGGCTATCTCCTGCAGGCCCGCGGAGCCGGGCCAGGCCGCATCGCGGCAAACGTTGCGGAAGCGCCCGCCGCCCGCGCCGAAATTAGCGACCGGGTCAATAATTAGTCGGCTAACAATATTCGGTTGTATCATCAGTTTTAGCGGCCTATACTGAAAGCCAGCTGTATATATTACGATAATTGATAGATGTTCTACGGGAACCGGAGCGTTCCCGTCTCACCACGGATGGCCTTTTCGGCAAGGGCCTCTCCCTTCCTCTGTACTACGTCGGATAACAGACTCGCGGGATTACCGTGAGATTTCTCACAACCCCAAAAAAAGCGACTATGCTGTTTTAAGGTTCTGATCACTGACTCGTGATGGAGAAGCAATGAGTTCATCGTGTATAGAAGAAACCAGCGTATCTAATGATGACTGGTATCGTATCGCCAACGAACTGCTGAGCCGGGCAGGCATTACCATTAACGGCCCAGCCCCGTTCGATATTCAGGTTAAAAATCCGCGTTTTTTTAAGCGCGTGCTGCGCGAGGGATCGCTGGGTCTGGGCGAGAGTTATATGGACGGCTGGTGGGAGTGCGAACGACTGGATATGTTTTTTACCAAAGTCCTGCGCGCCGGGCTGGAAAATCAAATCCCGCATAATGTTAAAGATACGCTGCGCATCCTCAGCGCCCGCCTCTTTAATCTGCAAAGCAAAAAACGGGCGTGGATCGTTGGTAAAGAGCATTACGACCTCGGTAACGACCTGTTCAGCCGTATGCTCGACACTCATATGCAATACTCCTGCGCCTACTGGAAAGAGGCCGATAGCCTAGAGGCCGCCCAGCAGGCGAAGCTGAAGCTGATTTGCGAAAAACTGCAGCTCCAGCCCGGTATGCGCGTGCTGGATATCGGCTGCGGCTGGGGCGGGCTATCGCACTATATGGCGGCTAACTATGGCGTCAGCGTAGTGGGCGTGACGATTTCGGCGGAGCAGCAGAAGATGGCGCAGGCGCGCTGTGCGGGCTTTGATGTGTCTATTTTGCTGCAGGACTATCGCGACCTTAACGATCAGTTTGACCGCATTGTCTCCGTCGGCATGTTTGAACACGTGGGGCCGAAAAACTACGACACCTACTTTAACGTCGTGGACCGCAATTTAAAGCCGGACGGTATTTTTCTGCTGCACTCTATTGGCTCGAAGAAAACCGATAATAACGTCGATCCGTGGATCGATAAGTATATCTTCCCCAACGGCTGCCTGCCCTCGGCGCGGCAGATCGCCAACGCCAGCGAATCGCATTTTGTGCTGGAAGACTGGCACAACTTCGGGGCCGATTACGACACCACGCTGATGGCCTGGTACGCGCGTTTTCTCGACTGCTGGCCGGAGATCGCCGATAACTATTCAGAGCGTTTTAAAAGGATGTTCACCTACTACCTGAACGCCTGCGCCGGTGCGTTCCGCGCGCGCGACATTCAGCTGTGGCAGGTGGTGTTCTCTCGCGGCGTTGAAAACGGCCTGCGCGTTCCCCGCTAATTTGCCCTCCCCCGGCCAACGGCCGGGGGCACACTTTTTACGCTTCCTCCTGGCTCTGGCTGACCGCGTTCTCGCGCGCCGCCAGCACCCGCTCAACGGTATCCACCACCGCCTGGGTCTGCGGATCGATCTCAATATTGACGCGCTCTCCGAGCTTTTTCTTGCCCAGGGTAGTGCGTTCAAGGGTCTCCGGGATCAGATGCACACAGAAGCGCGAGGGGGTCACTTCCCCGACCGTCAGGCTGATGCCATCAATACCGATGAACCCTTTATACAGGATGTACTTCATCAGCTGGGGATCCTGCACTTTGAACCAGATCTGGCGGTTATTTTCTGAGGTCAGAATTTTGGCGACCTCGGCGGTGCTCATAATATGACCTGACATCAGATGCCCGCCGATCTCATCGCTAAACTTCGCCGCCCGCTCGACGTTAACGCTGTCGCCCACCTTCAGCTCACCGAGATTGGTAATACGCAGCGTCTCTTTCATTAGGTCAAAGCTGATATGACTGCCGTTAATTTCGGTAACCGTCAGACAGCAGCCGTTATGGGCCACCGACGCGCCGGTCTCCAGCCCGCTCAGCATGTGCTCAGGTAATTCCACCACGTGGGTGCGGAAGTTTGGTTTTTCATCAATTGACACCAGCTTCGCGGTGCCCTGCACAATCCCGGTAAACATACCTGCAACTCCTGAAATCAGTTAATCTCTTCAGCCCGCCACAATAGCAGGTGGACATAACGGTTACCAGCAGCACGCCCCTACGCCCCTTTTTTCACTGGAGAATTGCGCAGCCGTCGCTACAATAGACTGCAATTCCTCCTGCATTTTCTTCTTGCTGCCGCTTAAGGCGGTTTTTTTAGCGCCAGCCCCTGCTGGCGTATCCGGTGAAGATTTTGGCACATGCGCGCAGCACCCGAGGAGAGCCTCGCTGCGCTTGCCCTGACGGGCGTGCAAAATGCTGACCTGTTTTGTCAGGCGCAGACGGGGCCAAAATAGCAGGCAAAATCGCCCTGACGGGCCAGATCCTGAGTCTCTCAAATAACAACAATACAGATGGTGTATAGGTGCAAAAGTATATCAGCGAAGCGCGTCAGTTATTAACCCTGGCGATACCGGTCATTCTTGCGCAGATCGCCCAGACGGCGATGGGGTTTGTCGACACCGTCATGGCGGGCGGCTACAGCGCCACCGACATGGCAGCAGTGGCGATTGGCACCTCTGTCTGGCTGCCGGCGATCCTCTTCGGCCACGGCCTGCTGCTGGCGCTGACGCCGGTCATCGCCCAGCTTAACGGCTCCGGCCGCCGCGAGCGCATCGCCCGCCAGGTGCGCCAGGGGTTCTGGCTGGCCGGTATCGTCTCCGTGCTGATTATGGTCGTGCTGTGGAACGCCGGACATATTATCCGGGCGATGCATAATATCGATCCCGCGCTGGCGAATAAGGCGGTGGGCTATCTGCGCGCGTTGCTGTGGGGGGCACCGGGCTATCTGTTCTTTCAGGTAGCGCGTAACCAGTGCGAAGGGCTGGCAAAAACCAAGCCCGGCATGGTGATGGGATTCCTCGGCCTGCTGGTCAATATTCCGGTTAACTATCTCTTTATTTACGGTCATCTCGGAATGCCCGAACTGGGCGGGGTGGGCTGCGGGGTCGCCACCGCTTCAGTCTACTGGGTGATGTTTATCGCGATGATCGCCTACGTGAAGCGCGCCCGCTCCATGCGCGACATCCGCAATGAGAGCCGCTTCAGCCGGCCGGACCTGGCGGTGATGAAGCGCCTGGTGCAGCTCGGGCTCCCCGTCGCCTTGGCGCTATTCTTTGAGGTGACGCTGTTCGCGGTGGTGGCCCTGCTGGTTTCGCCGCTGGGGATCGTGGATGTCGCCGGCCATCAGATTGCGCTGAACTTCAGCTCTCTGATGTTCGTTTTGCCGATGTCGCTGGCCGCCGCCGTCACCATCCGCGTAGGCTATCGGCTTGGTCAGGGGTCGACCCTGGACGCGCAAACCGCGGCGCGCACCGGTTTAGGCGTCGGCGTCTGCATGGCGGTGCTGACCGCTCTGTTTACCGTCTCTCTGCGTGAGCATATCGCGATGCTGTATAACGATAACCCGGCCGTCGTCACGCTGGCGGCACAGCTAATGCTGCTGGCGGCCGTGTACCAGATTTCCGACTCTATCCAGGTTATCGGCAGCGGGATCCTGCGCGGCTATAAGGATACGCGCTCCATCTTCTTTATTACCTTTACCGCCTACTGGGTGCTGGGCCTCCCCAGCGGCTACGTGCTGGCGCTGACCGATCTGGTGGTGGATCGCATGGGGCCGGCGGGGTTCTGGGTCGGTTTTATCATCGGCTTAACCTCCGCGGCGGTTCTGATGATGCTGCGCATGCGCTATCTGCAGCGCCAGCCCTCTGCGACCATTTTGCAACGCGCCGCGCGATAAAACAGCAACGGCCGCCGGACGGCGGCTATTCTTCCGACGTTTTGCGCATTTCCTCTGCAATCAGGTGAAATCTGGCGGAAAATTGCGTTTTTCCTCTTGCCTCATGGCAGCTCTGCCGCTAATATTCGTCCCCGTTGTCACCTGTAGCACTGCGTTCATAGCTCAGTTGGTTAGAGCACCACCTTGACATGGTGGGGGTCGTTGGTTCGAGTCCAATTGAACGCACCATTCTGCGTCCGTAGCTCAGTTGGTTAGAGCACCACCTTGACATGGTGGGGGTCGTTGGTTCGAGTCCAATTGAACGCACCATTCTGCGTCCGTAGCTCAGTTGGTTAGAGCACCACCTTGACATGGTGGGGGTCGGTGGTTCGAGTCCACTCGGACGCACCAGGTCATCTCCTGTGATTTGGTGCTTTCCTGAATTTTCATTCCATTACGCAAAAAAGCCCGCTTATTCTGTCTGCCTGAACGGGCCTGGTTATATAGCCTGGTCGTCATTTTATCGGATAGGTCGCGCCCGCAGGCCATTCCAGCCTGTCATCGCGCCAAAGACATCGGTACGAAAATGGCTTCCGCTCAGCCGCCGGTAGATCCGGTTCTCCAGGCCAGCGCGGCTGAAGCCAGCAGCAATAGCAAACCGAAGGCGAATGGGCTCCACCAGCCCAGCAGGTCGAACAGCACGCCGCCCAGCCCGGCACCGAGGGCGATCGCGCTCTGGATCACCGCCACCAGCAGACCGCCGCCGGACTCCGCGTCATGGGGCAATGCTTTGCTCAGCCACAGCCCCCACGCAACCGGCGCGGGTGTGGCAACCAGCCCCCAGAGGGCTAACAGCGCCATCACCGCCATATAAGAGGCACCGGCTTTAATCAACAGCCCGGCAACGGCGGCCATAACCAGCGGGATAATTATCAGCCAGCAAAACAGGCGACGCTGCAGCAAATGCCCGCTGAGCCAGGTTCCCAACAGCCCGAAGACGCCCGGCACCAGCAGCGCCAGCGACAGCTGATTCACCGAAAGCCGGGTGACCTCTTCCAGAAACGGGCGCAGGTAGGTAAAAATCGCAAACTGACCCATAAAAAAGAACATGACCCCGGCCATGCCCAGGGCTACCTGTGGATCAGCCAGCAGCCGGAACGGATTGGCGCTACCCGTCCGCTGCGGTCCGGCGGGCAGCGACGGAATCGAGCGCCACTGCCAGATAAAGGCAATTATCGCCAGCGGCACGACGATGAAAAATGCGCCACGCCAGCCGATATACTGGCCGAGAAAACTTCCCAACGGCGCGGCGACCGTGGCCGCAAGGGCGTTGCCGCCGTTGATCAGCGCCAGCCCTTTCGCCACGGCGTGTGTTGGCACCAGGCGCATCACCGTTGCCGTCGACATTGACCAGAAGCCACCGATCGCCACCCCCACCAACGCGCGGCCGGCCATAAACATCAGGTCATTCGCGGCGAAAGTAATAATCAGCCCCGAGAGGCAGAGCAGCAGGGTAAAGCCGATCAGCACCTTTTTACGATCGAGGCGGCGGGTTAAAGAGGCATTGAGCAGGCTGGTCAATACGGCGAACAGGCCGGATACCGAAATAGCCTGCCCCGCCTGCCCCTGGCTGAGGGCCAGATCCCTGGCCACGGGCGTCAGCAGGCTGACCGGCATAAATTCAGAGGCGATCAGAACCACTACGCCAAGCGCCATAGAGAAAATCGCCCCCCACGCAGGATGCTGCGCCGGGGCGTTTAATTTTGTCACAATACTGTCTGAAGTCATTCACAGGTTCCGTCGATAAAAGAGTGCTACAGAGTATCCGATGGCGAATACGGTGATTAGCCGGGGAAATTTGTATGAACCTGTGAAATTAATTCATCAATTCGGCTACACTGGCCGACACGTTGGACCTTAGCGGATTAGAGATCGACAGAATGAACGATATTCTTGCTTTTCTTGCGGTGGCAAAAGAGCAAAGTTTCACCAGGGCGGCCAGACGGCTGGGGGTGACCCCCTCGGCACTCAGCCATACCGTCCGCAACCTTGAAGCGCGGCTGGGCGTGCGCCTGCTGACACGTACAACCCGCAACGTCGCCCCCACCGACGCGGGGGAGCAGTTGATGCGATCCACCGGCCCCCTTTTTGAGCAGATTAACGCCGAAATTGAGAAGCTCGGGGAGCTGCGGGATAAGCCTGCGGGCACGATTCGTATCACCTGTTCAGATGACGCCGCAGAACAGATTTTGCGCCCTGTGCTGCCGGGCTTTTTTGCCAACTATCCGCAGATCAATGTTGAAATCAGTATTAATAATGGGTTTACTAATATCGTTGAACAACGCTTTGACGCGGGCATCCGTCTGGGTGAGGCGGTCAGCCGCGATATGATTGCGGTACGCCTCGGCCCGGACTGGCGGCTGTCGTTGGTCGCTGCCCCTGGCTATTTTACTCGCCACCCCGCTCCGCGCCATCCCCATGAGCTGACAAACCACAACTGCATTAATATTCGCCACGCTTACGGCGGCAGCGTGTATGCGTGGGAGCTGGAAAAGGACGGCCGCGCGATGAACGTGCGGGTACAGGGTCAGTTAACCGCCAACAGCAATATACATATTCTGAACGGCGCGCTGGACGGCATCGGAATCGGCTGCCTCCCGGAGCCAATGACCCGCCCGTTAATTGCCAGCGGTCAGCTGGTCGAGGTCCTGGCCGACTGGTGCCCCACCTTTGCCGGATTTCATCTTTATTATCCCAATCGCCGGAACACCTCCCCCGCCTTTTCCGCCTTTGTCGAGGCGGTAAGGTATCGCCAGGCCGGAGCGCCCCGTGGTTAACCGTACGGTATTAGTGAATTTTATTCAGCAGCGTATGCAATCCCGGCGTCTGTATCATCAGGACGCCCTCTGCTAAATTCGTTGTCACCGGAAGCGGTGCGCGGCGGCGAAAATATTCAGCAGACCGCCGCATTTTTTTCAATACTCATAAATCAACGTAACGACAGTGAAGCGCACACGCGCTTCACCCGCTTTCCCTCTTCCACCAGGAGTTACCGCAATGAAAATTAAAGCGATAGGCGCATTATCTGCAACGCAGCCGCTGGAGGCGATGGAAATCAGCCGCCGCGAGCCAGGGCCGCACGACGTGCAGATTGAGATCGCCTACTGCGGCGTTTGCCACTCGGATATTCACCAGGTGCGTTCGGAATGGGCGGGCACGCTCTACCCCTGTGTGCCGGGCCATGAGATCGTCGGCAGAGTAACCGCCACCGGCGAGCACGTTCAGCGCTACCGGCCCGGCGATCTGGTCGGCGTTGGATGCATCGTCGACAGCTGTAAGCAGTGCGAGGAGTGTGAAGAGGGGCTTGAGAACTACTGCGATAATATGGTCGGCACCTACAACGGCCCGACGGCTGATGCGCCAGGGCACACGCTAGGCGGCTACTCCCGGCAGATTGTAGTGCATGAGCGCTATGTTCTGCGCATCAGCCATCCGGAAGAGCAACTCGCCGCCGTCGCGCCGCTGCTCTGCGCGGGCATTACGACCTGGTCTCCCCTGCGCCACTGGGGGGTGGGGCCGGGTAAAAAAGTGGGGGTTGTCGGCATCGGCGGGCTGGGACATATGGGGATCAAGCTGGCGCACGCGCTTGGCGCGCACGTGGTGGCCTTTACCACCTCGGAATCCAAGCGCGAAGCGGCAAAAGCGCTGGGCGCGGATGAAGTTGTGATTTCCCGCAGTCCTGAAGAGATGCAGGCCCACCGGAAAAGCTTCGACTTCATCCTGAACACGGTGGCAGCGCCGCACAACCTGGACATTTTTACCGTGCTGCTGAAGCGCGACGGCACCATGACGCTGGTGGGTGCCCCGGCAACGCCCCATGACTCCCCGGAGGTGTTCAATCTGATTATGAAGCGCCGGGCCATTGCCGGCTCTATGATTGGCGGCATTCCGGAAACCCAGGAGATGCTCGACTTCTGCGCGGAACACGGCATCGTTGCCGATATCGAACAGATCCGTGCGGATCAGATTAACGAAGCCTATGAGCGAATGCTGAAAGGCGACGTGCACTACCGCTTTGTGATTGATAACGCGACCCTGTAGTCAGGATCCTGTGCCGCACGCGGCGGTGCGGCACTTGCCTGACATGGTTCTCACTTTTACCACAACGATTTTGCGCGGTTTCAGAAGCGGGGCGCTGTCGCCGAACGCCCGACCCGTAAGCTTCCGCTGCGAAGAACAGCGCCGTGGCTACAGGGCAACGACTGCCCCACGTCGCTACTCATCATAATAAACGGGAAAAGCGGCAAGCACTCTGCATATCGCCTGCCCCAGCGCCCGGGGATCGTGGATATCTTTATTATAGAGGGCCGCTTTCCTGGCTGGTTCTGCCGCATCTGAAGAAATACCGTAGAAAATCAGGTAATTACCACTTACTTCATAGGTCAGCAGCGCATCAAATCCCTGCGGGGCCGCGGCGCTTCGATAATTGAGCAGCTTTTTCTGCAGACGGTTAAGCGAACGCTGATTGACTAACGCCGATTTCATCAGCGTCTCATCCAGCGTTTTGTTAATAAAATAGTTGCCGATGGTCAGCGTCTCGCTGTTTCCCTCAGCGTTGGCGCAATAGATCGGCCTGCCGCCGTCCAGATAATCTTTAAAATAACGCTCAACCAGACTTTTATACTCCTCTGCCGAGGTGAACGGTATGATAACAGTCGTCAGCCCGCCCGGCGATCCGGCCAGAGCAATAAAAGACGGAAAACATACAACCATAAATACCAGCACTCTTATCATAATCCACCGCCTTCGTCTTTTTGGGTAGAAACCTTTCCGATTTCAAGGACCTCTTTGTTCACTTTATCGACTTCAACCGTAATCAGATCTTCATCTGAATCCGCATAGTCTTTATAAGTAGCCGGAACATAAAACTTATAAAACTTCTGATAAACCGCAACGCCTTTTACCTTATTTACCGTCATCTTAAAGCGCGCCACGGGGCTGGTTGTTGAGTACTGCGAGGCTTTAATCGTTCCTCCACCAAAAGCAGTTCCTCCCTGATTGCCACCAATGCCAATGATATCGCCGGAGGAAGAAATTCCATACACAAAAGTTACGTGCCCGTTGCCGGTGAACTTATTATTACTGGTAACATAGGTTCTGAAAACCATCAGCGCACCGTAAACGGGCCGCTTGATTTCAACAAAGTTTACCGTGTCATAGGCGGGGAACTGTGACGCTCGCGTATATTTTTTGGAGTAGGGATACCCGCTTTCTTTCAGACAGTAGTTGGCAAATGAAGCGCACCATGCGGTGTTGGCCAACGTTCCCGCCTGGTTGAGCAGGGCATGATAATTATCAGCGATCTCTTTTTCACCTGTGCCATGCCACTGTTTACCTTCCCGGATAACAATTTTCATCCACGGTGCCTGCTCTGCGCTATTGCCAATGTTTGCCTGAGGATAACCCTTATCCGAACTCCCGGTCTCGACAGGCTGTGTACTTTCAGCCCCGGAGGGCTTTACCAGAGGTTTACTGATACCATCCGGAATTTTCAGCTTCTGGCCTACGGTAATACGGTTAGCATTTTCAATACCATTAAGATCGGCAAGCCTTTTAACCGTTGTTTTAATCGCTCTGGCGATTTTACCCAGGGTGTCGCCTTTTTTTACCGTATAGAAAGCTGCCGCTTTTTCACCTTCCTTATGCGTCCCTGTCTTTGCCGTATAGGTTTGAAATTGCTTTAATAATAAGATGTTTTTACTTTCTGTACCGGCTATGGCCGTATAGATAACAGACTCTTTTCCCCAGGGATCGGCCGCGATGAGGTTAATCTGCTTTCGTCCAGGTATATGCGCGATAGCCGGTATCTGACCATAGCGGTTAGTTTTCCACTCATAGGTACATTGATCGATGACCACCTTCACTTTTTCATCGGCCAGCGGCTTATGACCATCGGTAATGGTAATCGTGGTGGCAGGCACGAGCGTCTCTTTTCGGGTCTCTTTTTTATGATAATAGCCCTCGATTTGTTTGATAGCTTCCATCAGTTTTTCAAGGGATGAATCATCTAAATCTTTAATGTATTCATCTGCGCCAACACCCGACTTGTTGATAATAAATCGCGTATATCTTTCCGGATCGTTGCCATCGGATTCAGGAGAGTATACGGCAGCAATCTGACCAACCGTAAAATCCTTATAGGTGACCACGAGTAATATTTTCAGGGCGTTCCAGCCTGTTTGATAGTCCGGAAAGATCATAAAGCGACCGTTTTTTGTCTTACCGACACCTATTTTTAGCGGATCGCAGGGGGATGTCTTTGATGGCCTGATATTACCTGGGTTAAAGAAACGCCAGCTCAGCGTGCCACCGCTCCTCAGGTAACGTGTGCCATCTTCTGCGATATATTCTGCGGTAAGAGAAGACATATCATGTGTTGCACTAATATACTTCATGTTCTAATCCCTTATTTTTTAACCTGTTCCACTTTGTCTGCTAATAGCAGAATCGCAGTATAATGGTATGCAGTAGCGGCCAGTGCGATCTTTCCCGAAACAATTACCCGCCTGTCGGCATAATAACTAAAGCTTTGCTCCAGTCCGTTCAACGGAATAATGGTAATGTCGCTGTTCCAGGCCGGAAATGATGTATCCACTTCGGCAACGCATTTAAGCGGCGTGTCCAGCTGCAGAACCCATTTTCTGACGGGCCTGGGAATATCGTCAGGGCTTTGATACGTTTTAACGACCAGCACTCCCGCAACGCTGGTACTGTCACCATTCTTTAAACAGCTGGCATGAGCCGTGCCAGTGAAAATCATAAATACACAGATTAACAGTATACGCATTTTTCATTCCTCTTCGCGGAGTCAGACCTCACCTTCAACCGGCCCCACGATCTTTGCAATCAGCTCAGCTGGCAGAAAATCGTTAATCTCTTCTGCCAGCTGTTCTGTATAAGGATCATGAACAGCGCTATCGTCGATAAAATTCGTTTCGGTGATACTTTCTGGCGCGCTTTCACTAAACGCTATCGGTGACACAATCCATTCTGTTTTCCCAAGCGTAAGGATCAGCTCATCGGACTCTTCTAGTTTCACGCGCGGGGTTCGCCCGTCTTCACCAATAGTCCCCTGCGAAACGATCTCTCCCGCGCTGTTATGAATAATATAAGGTTTGTTAACGGCATCCTGAGATAATGCGAAGCGTAAACTTTGCGGGCCAGAATCATCGCCTAACACCGGAAACGCCTGAAACGCCTGCTCTGCGGACGCCCGCTCCAGACGGCCGTAGTACCCCGCCTTCGTCAGGTAGTCTCCCGGGGTCGCCGACTCGAT
>NZ_WMJZ01000031.1 GCF_009711095.1 Intestinirhabdus alba | reverse complement strand
AGGTTTATCGCGTCTCCGGCGTATGAGATTACCCGGCTACGGGAGATCTACCGTCAGCGTAAAGCGGCGCAGGAGGAAGAAGAGTTGGACGAGCTGCTTGAGGAGTTCAATAACCCCGTTGAAACCGACTGATAACAGGATACGCGGTACAGATGGCAGGTTCGGGGCATACCTGCCATCTACTGCTTTCATCTCTCGTTGCCCTCCCCGGAGGCGTCAGGCCTGGCGACTGCCCGGGCGACGACGACGGCTACCAGCATCAGAGCCAGCACCAGCAGCATGGCGCTGCGCAGCCCGTAGTGCTCCCCGAGGTAGCCAAGCAGCGGCGGCCCCACGAGGAAGGCGAGGTAGCCGGTGGTGGCGACCACGCTGACGCGCGCCGGGGCATCCGGCCCGGTGTCGCTGGCGGCGGAGATGGTCAGCGGGAAGCCCAGCGACGCGCCCAGCCCCCACAGCATTACCGAGACGCCCGCCACCCAGGCGCTGTCAACAAAGATAATCAGCCCGATGCCCAGCGCGCCCATTAGCGCGCTGGCGCGCACGACCGCGACCCGGCTGTAGCGATCGATAAACCAGCCGCCGGCAAAGCGCCCGAGGGTCATCCCCAGGGTGAAGCCCGCGTAGATCAGCGAGCCGGAGGTGGGGCTGAAGCCGTGGCCGTCCACCATCAGCAGTGGCAGCCAGTCGCTGGCGGAGCCTTCGGCGAAGGCCATCGCCAGCACCACCACGCCGATCAGCAGCAGCTGAACGTCGCGATAAAAGGGGGTTGCTGCCTTTTGGCTGCGCCGCGACTCGCCCGCCGCCGCTTTGCCCGTGCCGGGTGGCACCGCCCGGATGGCGATAAAAATTGGCGCGATGGCGATCAGCGCCGCCAGCAGAATATGCGTCGTCGCCGGAATGCCGGAGGCGGTTAACGCCATTCCCACGCCGGCACCAACGAGGGTGCCAAAGCTGTAGAAACCGTGCATCATCGGCAGTACGGTTTTATTCATTTCCCGCTCAATCGCCGCGCCCTCGACGTTAATCGCCACCTCGGCGGAACCAAAGCTGGCACCGAACACGCATAGCCCCAGCGCAAAAAGCAGGGGGGAGGCCAGCCACAGCGCGAAGCTGAGGAAGACCATACCCGCTACGGCGCAGGTCATGGTGGTACGAATTACGCTGCGGGTGCCAAAGCGTTTGACCAGCCAGGCCGAACAGAGAATGCCGCTCATGGAACCGATGGACAGCCCGAACAGCACCGCGCCCATTTCGGCGGTAGAAACGGAAAGCGTATCGCGGATCGCGGGAGTGCGGGTAGCCCAGGAGGCCATCATCAGCCCGGGCAGAAAGAAGAACACAAACAGCGCCGAGGCCCGGCACCTTAAAGCTTTACGTGCAGACAGAGGTGGCATTATTCCAGATCGATAATAAAGAGAATGGGACAACAGTAGCAAGGAAGTGTACAGGTGTACACAAACCTGAGATGAGGAAGCGCCGCGCGACGCGCTAACGATCCGCCGGTCGTCTGGGCGTCATCACCGGGGTGATTTTATTTTTGTATACGGTATCGCTGGGTATATTCTGCAGCACCAGCGAGTGCGCGCCGATGGTGACGTTATCGCCAATGGCGATCTTTCCACCGAGGATGGAAGCGTTACAGCCAATGTCAACCCGATCGCCAATCACTATCATGGCGTCAGCGCTGTCCGTCCGCAGCCCAATGGTAATGCCCTGCTTGAGATCGGCGTACTCTCCAATGATGCAGTTGTCGGTGATAACGATGCCGTTCAGATGAGCGATGTTTAAACCCTTGCCGATTTTGCAGGACAGCGAAATATCGACGCTGTGCCGGTATTTCAGACGGTTTTCAATCCGCCGGGCGAGGCGTTTCTTAAATCTGCCTTCCTGCGCATAGAGCCAGCAGGCGATGCGCCACCAGAACAGAAAGTGCTTCTTAGGGTTGCGCCTGGTACGAAGTAACGCTTTACGCCATGAGAAGGTTTTATTATGGCCAATGACCTCAAGGCGGAGGCACTCTTTAAGCTCATGGTACGACGTCATAGATCCTCACCGGAGAAAAAACACCATTTTAAAACAAAGTGCCAGCCAGACAACGTTTTTTGCTAACCGGGTAAACGGATCGCCAAAAACCTCCTCTGGCCGCCGGTGACAGGGGGTTATTCATTGATAGCTTTGACTGATGATTCGCTATTTTTTTCCAGCAGGATGCAACTGCGGGTATCCATTGAGCCAGATTTTTCCTGGATAAATAAGTTTAACCGGCTGAGGATATATTGATTCATCTGGTTATGAACGGCTTCAGGGCAGAGAAAGAGGATATTATTGTTTTGTATCACCGGGTATCCCTGTATCCATGCCTCTTCGCCACTCTCTTTTAGATCCTGCCAGTTAGCTTCCAGCCAGCCGGAAGGAAAACTCTGACGTTTAACCTTATGCCAGATTTTTTGTTCGCTGCGCAGACCGGCTAAGGAGATGGTGTAATTATTTAATTTGATAAAAAGCCCGGGCGTGCTCATTGCGGTAAAATAGATGGTGACAAGTGCGACGATTAAAAAACCGACGACTAACAGATCTTTTTTGGGGAGCTTCTTTTTACTTATAATGTTTTTGCAAATAATCAAAGGCATGTAAATTAAAAAAAGATATATAATCAAGATATATATCTTACCAAAACGACCGATATGAACCAGTTCAGCTTTGTCATAAATAAAAGTGATAATTATAAGCGTAGGGATGTTTAAATATAATCCTTTAAAAAATCCCCATAGCGTTTTTAAATTCTTGTTTTGTATATATTGCCAGAGAAAGTAACAGAGATAGAAGGTGATAATAAAGATCAAGCTTCCTGTCGCTATTGTGGTATCGGTAGTTCCCAGAACAGCCAGTGTAACGCTAATAACAATGGCATGGGCAATGGCCTTTTCTGTTTTTTTCTTGCTGTTGATAACGGCGCTAAATAAAAATAATATGGTTGGCATTAGCAGCATTAGCCCCCATAAAATAATAATTAAACTCATGGAGGCGAAAATAGCCAGCAGCGTGGCCGGGCTTGCCAGAAATGAGGGCAGGAGGTTGAGCTGCTCAATACGCGAAAGATATATCCAGATATTGATAAAGCCGATTGCCGCAAATAGTACGCTGATCTGCGGTAAATGGGAAAAGAAGAAGGAGAGGGTCTGGTGAAAAGAGCGATATAGCGGATGTCTTAAAAGTTTATTATTCCTGTATTTGAAGTGTATCTTTTCCATTTTTCCACCCTGCATGAAATAATGTCCTGTTAAATTGGCGGGTTGTAAACTTAATGTCTGCCTACCTGTGAAAATATTTTAATTATCAATTAAAACCAGCAATGGCTAAATTTTATCGGAAAGATGCAGTCTGCAGGAAACCGCCGTCAGCGAAGGCTAAAGCGTAAGAAGGAAAGCGCAGGCTTTGCTTTTCAGGAGATACGATAACAGGCAACAAAAAACCCATCAACCTTGAACCAAAGTGGCGGGGTTGATGGGCTCCACAAATTGGGGACATCAAAGAAAAGCAGTGGCAATAGTTAGGACTGACGTTTAAGCAAAAAGTTCTGTCAGATCACAAAAATTTCTCTTACCGCCTGCCTCAGGGCCATCCCAGACCGGGCCAGATGATGACGATCAGCGTGCCGGCAAGGGTCAGCAGCACGTTGGCGATGGCGTAGGTGCCCGCATAGCCAAGCGCGGGAATATTGCTGCGCGCCGTATCGCTGATGATCTCCATCGCCGGGGCGCAGGTGCGCGCGCCCATGATCGCGCCAAACAGCAGGGCGCGGTTCATTCGCAGTACCCAGACGCCGAACAGGAAGCAGATCACCACCGGCACCAGGCTGACGAGCAGCCCGGCGACCAGCATCTGGCCGCCCACCACGCCCAGCCCCGCGCCGATGCCGCTGCCCGCGCTCAGGCCGACGCCCGCCATAAACACCATCAGGCCAAACTCCTTCACCATATTCAGCGCGCCCTGGGGGATATAGCCAAACGTGGGATGGTTGGCGCGCAGAAAGCCGAGCATAATCCCGGCGAACAGCAGCCCGGCGGCGTTGCCCGGGCCGAAGCTGAAGTTGCTGAACTGGAAGGTGATCATGCCGATCATCAGGCCGATGATAAAGAAAGCGCAGAAGGCCAGCAGATCGGTGACCTGGCTGTGAATAGAAATAAAGCCGATGCGGTCCGCAATGGTTTTCACGCGGCGGGCGTCGCCGCTGACCTGCAGCACGTCGCCTTTGTTAAGCACCACGTTATCGTCGATCGGCATCTCGATCTGGCTGCGGATCACCCGGTTCAGGAAGCAGCCATGGTCGGTCAGCTTCAACTGGGCGAGGCGGCGGCCCACCGCATTGTGGTTTTTCACCACAATCTCTTCGGTGACAATGCGCATGTCGAGCAGATCCCGGTCGAACACCTCTTTGCCGTCGCGAAAGCTGGGGTCAAGGCGGGCGTGCGCGTCCGGGTAGCCCACCAAGGCTATCTCATCGCCCGACTGCAGCACCGCGTCGCCGTCCGGCGTCGCCAGAATGCCGTTGCGGCGGATGCGCTCGATATAGCAGCCGGTTTGCCGGTAGATACCAAGCTCGCGCAGGTTCTTGCCGTCTGTCCACGCCACCAGCTCCGGACCGACCCGGTAGGCGCGGATCACCGGCAGATAGACCTTCCGGTTGGCGTCGCTGTCCAGCCCGCGCTCGCGCGCAATCTGCTGGGCGCTGGTCTGCAGATCCTGATGCTGCAGCTTTGGCAGATAGCGCGCGCCAATAATCAGGCTTACCAGCCCGATAAGATAGGTCAGGGCGTAGCCGAGGCTCAGGTTGTCCTGGGCTATGGAGAGCTGTTCCGGTGCCATACCGAAGTGGCGCAACGTATCGCCTGCGCCCACCAGCACCGGGGTGGAGGTCATGGAGCCGGCCAGCATACCGGCCGTCAGGCCGATATCCCAGCCAAACAGCTTGCCGAGGCCCAGGGCGATTAGCAGAGCGCTACCGATCATCACCAGGGCAAGCATCAGATAGTTTTTACCGTCGCGAAAAAAAATCGAAAAAAAGTTAGGCCCGGCTTCAACGCCGACGCAAAAAATAAACAGCATAAAGCCCAGATTCAGCGCCTCGGTGTTAATAGTGAAATGCTGGTGGCCTAATAACAGAGAGGCCACCAAAACGCCAATGGAATTACCCAGTTGGACAGAACCCAGCCGTAGTTTTCCCAGGCACAGGCCGAGAGCCAGAACGACAAATAATAACAGGATGTAATTCCCATTTAACAAATCAGCGACGTTTATATTCACGGAGACTAACTTCTTGTTTACGAGTAAGCTGTTGAAAGAAATGGTAATTTAAGCTAACTTTTTTGCTATGTTTAATGGAGCCGGCGCTTTGTCAGGCAACCGAATAAATGAAACACGGCAATATTTTCAGCTAGTTTAATCTCATTACGTATCAACGGCTATAAGAATCGTGTGGACGTATTTTTGGCACGGACAGCCAAACGGCTTTATCTGACGGGTCGCCGCTACGCAAAGCGCGCCCGGTAGAGACAGTGTCAGGAGAAATGATTGAAACATAAACGTGGTTGGGCAGGCGCGGCCTGCTGCTTTGTACTCTTTATCACTGTGTGGTTGATTCTGGCGATGAAGATGGAAGGGGTGTTTCGAACTTCCGGAAATCCTGAAACTGGCCTGCTGTTTTTTATCCTGCCGGGTGCCGCGGCCAGCTTCTGTTCCCATCGGCGGAGGCTGATTAAGCCTCTTCTTGGCGCAGTGCTGGCGGCACCATTCTGTATGCTGTTGATGCGTCTGTTTTTTACTTCCACCCGTTCGCTGTGGCAGGATCTGGCATGGCTGTTCAGCGCGGTCTTCTGGTGTGCGCTTGGCGCGCTATGCTATCTGTTTATTAGTCATGTACTTAGCCAGCGGCGCAGAAAGAGCCGCTAACGCCCCCGGGCCGGGGGCGCGGCCGCAGTGGTCAGGCGAACAGATCGAGGTTGGCTTTCGCCCACGCTTCGAAATCGGTACAGCCGCCGATATGTTTCTGATCGACAAAAATCTGCGGTACGGTTTCGACGGGTTTACCGACGGTTTTCTCCAGATCCGCTTTGCTGATGCCTTCGGCATGAATATCAATGTAGCGATAGTTAAAATCGTCGTGCTGCTGGCTCAGCTTCTCCGCCAGCTCTTTTGCACGTACGCAGTAAGGACATCCCGGGCGACCAAAAATTACGGTAAACATGCTTCTCTCCTCAGATTAGGGTCAGGCGTATCCAGGCCTGATGGTGAATGGCTGTTATAATGCCGCCAAAAGGCCGATCGGGAAAGCGGATTACGCTTTAATTCCTTTTGACGATATCTGCTAAACACATTCCACCCGATCCATCTACAATATTCAGCAGCTTGTCGGCAGGCCGCCCTGCGCGGAGCATGTCCGGCCGACCCCTTTTCGAGCAGACAGAGAAAACGTCATGACACCCACTATTGATTTACTGCGGAGCCACCGCTCCATTCGCCACTATACGGACCAGCCCGTTTCCGATGCGCAGCGCGAGGCGATTATCGCCGCCGCCCAGGGCACCTCCAGTTCCAGCTTTTTACAGTGCAGTTCCATCGTGCGCATCACCGATAAGACGCTGCGCGAAGCCCTCGTGCCGCTGACCGGCGGCCAGCAGCACGTCGCCCGGGCCGCCGAGTTCTGGGTGTTTTGCGCCGACTTTAACCGCCATCTGCAGATCTGCCCGGAGGCGCAGCTGGGGCTGGCGGAGCAGCTGCTGCTGGGGGTGGTCGATACCGCCATGATGGGGCAAAACGCGCTGACCGCCGCGGAATCCCTGGGGCTGGGCGGCGTGTATATTGGCGGTATCCGCAATAATATCGAGCCGGTGACCCAGCTGCTGAAGCTGCCGAAGCACGTGCTGCCGCTGTTTGGCCTGTGTCTGGGCTGGCCGGCCGATACTCCCGACCTCAAACCGCGCCTGCCGGCGGCGCTGCTGGTCCACGAGAACCACTATCAGCCGATGGACAGCGACGTACTGGCGCAGTATGACGAACGGCTGGCGGAGTATTACCTCACCCGCGACAGCAATAACCGCCGCGACACCTGGAGCGATCATATTCGCCGCACCATCATAAAAGAGAGCCGTCCGTTTATACTCGACTATCTGCACAAGCAGGGTTGGGCGACGCGCTAGCGGTTGGGGTAAGATACGCCGATTCAGGCCGGGTTTATCAACGAGGTAGAGGATGAAAATTGCCATATTGTCCCGGGACGGAACGCTCTACTCCTGCCGGCGTTTGCGCGAAGCCGCGATCCAGCGCGGCCATCAGGTCGCTATCTTCGATCCGCTTTCCTGCTATATGAACATCAGCCCGGCGGCCTCTTCTATCCACTATAAAGGGCGTCGGCTGCCGCATTTTGACGCGGTGATCCCGCGTATCGGCTCGGCGATAACCTTTTACGGCACCGCGGCGCTGCGCCAGTTTGAGCTGCTTGGCAGCTATCCGCTCAATGAATCCGTGGCGATTGTTCGCGCCCGCGACAAGCTGCGTTCCCTTCAGCTGCTGGCGCGCCAGGGCATCGATCTGCCTATTACCGGCATTGCCCATTCGCCGGACGATACCAGCGATCTTATCGGCATGGTCGGTGGCGCGCCGCTGGTGGTGAAGCTGGTGGAGGGAACCCAGGGTATCGGCGTGGTGCTGGCGGAAACCCGTCAGGCGGCGGAGAGCGTCATTGACGCCTTTCGCGGGCTGAACGCCCATATTCTGGTGCAGGAGTATATCGAAGAGGCGAAAGGGCGCGACGTTCGCTGCCTGGTGGTGGGGAACGAGGTGGTGGCGGCCATTGAGCGGCGGGCGAAGGAGGGCGATTTCCGCTCGAATCTGCATCGCGGCGGCTCCGCCTGCGTGGTGGAGATTACGCCGCGCGAACGGGAAATCGCCGTTGCCGCCGCCCGGACGCTGGGGCTGGACGTCGCCGGGGTTGATATCCTGCGCGCCAGGCGCGGGCCGCTGGTGATGGAAGTGAACGCCTCTCCGGGCCTTGAAGGGGTGGAGAAAACCACCGGCGTGGATATTGCCGGGCGCATGATCGCCTGGATCGAACAGCACGCCACGCCGGAATTTTGTCTTAAAACGGGCGGATAATCTCAATATCGCCGGCGGACATAGTATCGCGGACGCTTTTTGCGTAAGCTGTGGCGGAAATTTTTTAGCGTAAGAGGTAGCACATTATTATGGCATCACTGGTCGTACCCACTCTGGATACGTTGCGTCAATGGCTCGACGACCTGGGCATATGTTTTTTTGAATGTGATACCTGCCAGGCGCTGCATCTGCCGCACATGCAGAATTTTGACGGCATCTATGATGCCAAAATCGATCTGGTCGATAATACGCTGCTGTTTTCCGCAATGGCGGAAGTTCGCCCCTCCGCGCTGCTGCCGCTGGCGGCGGATCTCTCCGCCATCAACGCCAGCTCCCTGACGGTTAAGGCGTTTCTCGACATGCAGGATGATAACCTGCCAAAGCTGGTGGTCTGCCAGTCTTTACCCGCCATGCCGGGGATCGCCTTCGGGCAGTTTGAATGGTTTGTTCGCCAGAGCGAAGAACAAATTTCAATGGTGATTCTGGAAGCCTGCGCCCATCAGCTGCTTTTCGATGCGGAAGAGGACGCCCCCAAAGGCAGCGTCGGGAGCCATTTTCTGCACTGAGATGCGGACCAGGCGTTAAGGGGCGCGGCCTCTCTCGCCGCGTCATTGGCGAGGGCGTAACGTGCCGCACGCTTTTGTACGGCATAAATCTTTTCTTAACGTTTTTGCTGCTGCAACGAAAGGGGGGGAGCACGCCCGGATGAACTGTACCGGCGGTTCGCCCTGCGCGTGGCGGAGCGCTTCCGCCCGGCGCGATGCCGCTGTACGTTGTCACCACTCTGCCCTAACACTCAGCGCCGCACGCCCGTAGTGACGACCTCCGGGAGGATAAGGCTAACCGCGCCGACCGTCTCCAGTCCGAAGATAAACCTTACCCCGAAAATCAATATCCCAGGCGACGTTAGCCCTTAAGGTGCCGGAAGCGATGGTTTTTTCACCAGATCGAGAGGCCGCGTGCGAAAAAACGGCGGATACGAGATATCCCGCGTGCAAGAGGCGGCCGGAGAAACTAAAATCTGTGAAACTGGGTCCCTGGTGCCGCGTTAATGTCGCGGTACTGCTTTCATGGAAGAGGAATCGTTGGGATTTATAAAAGTATCACCTTCATCACATGCCCGGCTGAATACGCCCGCGCTGGTACAGATGGCGGCGCTGGCTATTCTGTTGATTCGCGGACTCGATCTGCTGCTGCTTTTTAACACGCTTGGCGTGCGCGGCACCGGCGAGTTTATTCATCGCAGCGTGCAGACCTGGAGCCTGACGCTGGTTTTTCTCAGCAGCCTGGCGCTGGTATTTATCGAAGTCTGGTGCGCCTTCTCACTGCTAAAGGGGAGCCGCCGGGCGCGCTGGGTTTATCTGCTGACCCGGATTGTCGCTACCGGCTATCTGTGGGCGGCATCGCTGGGCTACGGCTACCCCGAGCTGTTCAGCATCGCCGGCGAATCACCGCGGGAAATTCTGCGCACCCTGGTGCTGCAAAAGCTGCCGGACATGCTGGTGCTCCTGCTGCTGTTCGTCCCGGCGAGCAGCCGCCGGTTTTTCCGTTTGCAATAGCATGTATACCCTAAATAATTCGAGTTGCAGGACAAAACGCAGCGCGTTTTGAACAGCCCCCGGGCTGGCCCCGAAGGGGTGAGGCCTTCAGGCCGAATCACGCGGCAAGCGAGCGATAAATTCGTCAGGAACGAATTTGAACGGCCTCAGGCCGCCTTCGGTGAGGGACAGGGATGTCCCCCATTTATCCCCGGGAGCATAGCGAACAGNAGTGACAAATCTGTCGGGAGCAGATTTGAACGCCGCGCAGCGGCGGCCCGTCAGGGCGAGTCTCATGGATGAGACGAGTAACCCGAAGCCAACGCATATGCAGCTTGAAGTATGACGGGTATATAATCGCCACCCTCGTTAATTAAAGGTTTTTCTATGCAGTGCGCACTCTATGACGCCGGCCGCTGTCGCTCCTGTCAGTGGCTTGCGCGACCGGTTGATGAGCAACTGGCCGCCAAAACGGCCGATCTGCAACAGCTTATGGCTGCTTTTCCGGTACGGGAGTGGCGTACGCCGGTCAGCGGCCCGGAGCAGGGATTCCGCAATAAGGCCAAAATGGTGGTCAGCGGCAGCGTGGAGAAGCCGCTGCTGGGTATGCTGCACCGCGACGGGACGCCGGAAGATTTGTGCGATTGTCCGCTCTATCCCGCCGCGTTCGCCCCGATCTTTGCCACATTGAAGCCCTTTATCGCCAGGGCCGGGCTGACGCCCTACAGCGTGGCGCGCAGGCGCGGCGAGCTGAAGTATCTGCTGCTCACCGGAAGCCGGCTCGACGGCGGAATGATGCTGCGCTTTGTTCTGCGATCGGAAAATAAGCTGGCGCAGCTGCGCGCCGCGCTGCCGTGGCTGCAGGCGCAGCTCCCGCAGCTGAAGGTTATTACCGCCAATATTCAGCCGGTACACATGGCGATAATGGAGGGCGAGACCGAGATCGCCCTGACGGAGCAGCAGGCGCTGGCGGAACGCTTTAACGACGTGCCGCTGTGGATCCGCCCCCGGAGCTTTTTTCAGACCAACCCGGCCGTCGCCGCGCGGCTGTACGCCACGGCGCGCGAGTGGGTGCGCGAGCTGCCGGTACGGCACATGTGGGATCTGTTCTGTGGGGTGGGCGGCTTTGGTCTGCACTGCGCCACGCAGGAGATGCGCCTGACCGGCATTGAAATCTCCCCCGAGGCGATAGCCTGCGCGAAGCAGTCCGCCGCCCGGCTGGGGTTAACCCGGCTGCAGTTCCAGGCGCTCGACTCCACCCGTTTCGCCACAGCCCAGGACGACGTGCCGGATCTGGTGCTGGTGAACCCGCCGCGCCGCGGCGTCGGCGGGGCGCTGTGCGACTACCTTGCCCGCATGGCTCCGCGGTGGATTATCTACTCCAGCTGTAATGCCCGGACCATGGCGAAAGATATAGCTCTTCTGCCGGGCTACCGCGTGGCCCGGGTTCAGCTTTTCGATATGTTCCCCCATACCGCGCACTATGAGGTGCTGACTCTGCTGATCCGCGCGGATCTGGCCGTGGACCATTGCTCGGCCCGTCGTCGGGATGCGGTGATTTGACGCCTTTCTGATAAGACGGAGGCCCGCTTTCGCGGGCCTGAGACGGTTATTCCGGGAACCAGCGGCTGCTGATCTCCTGATATATGCCGTTGGCTTTAATCGCCGCCAGCGCGTTATTAAGCTTATCCAGCAGCGCCTTATTATCCGGGCGTACCGCAATGCCTAAGCCGGTGCCAAAATAGTGGGCGTCGGTGACTTTTTCCGTCGCCGCGCCAAGCTGTGGGTTGGTTTTCAGCCATTCGTTTACCACCGCCGTGTCGCCAAAAACGCCGTCAATACGCCCGTTTTTCAGATCGATAAAGGCGTTCTGATAGCTGTCATAGGCCACGGTTTCCACCTCGGGGTGCTTATCCTGCAGGTACTTCTGGTGCGTGGTGCCGTTTTCCATGCCGATGCGTTTGCCCTTCAGCTCGGCAAAGGACTTATAGGTATTTTTCTTCGCAATTACCAGCGCCGAGTTGGCGTAGTAGGGATGGGTAAACGCCACCTGCCTGCTGCGCTCCGGGGTGATATCCATGCCGGAAATGACCGCGTCATACTTTTTGAACTTCAATGCCGGGATCAGGCTGTCGAAGGCGTGGTTGGTAAAAGTACACTCTGCCTGCATCTGTTTGCACACCGCTTTCGCCAGGTCGAGATCGAAGCCGACAATCTGGTTGTTGGCGTCCAGCGACTCAAAGGGGGGATAGGTGGCGGAGACGCCAAAGCTGATTTTTTCTGCGGCAACGCTGCCTGCGGCGAAGGAAGCCAGTAATGCAGCCAGAACTAACTTTTTCATGGTGAAACTCCCGTCATTCAACTATTTTGCGCCGTATCTGCGGCCGGAGTTCACAATGCCATTCATTGAATTTATATGCAATAAAAATGATTAACTATTTTGTTTTGGGCGTAAAAAAGGCGGACAATCATAAAGTTTGTCCGCCATTAGCTTAGAATTTATGCAGCCGCCCGGGCTAATTCCGCCGCTCAAATGCCAGCGCCTTGCGCTCGATTAAGCGCATCATCAGCGTCAGCAGGCCGTTGACGACCAGGTAGATAATCCCCGCCGCGCCAAACACCATAACGTCGTAGGTGCGGCCATAGAACAGCTGCCCGTAGCCCATCACCTCCATCAGCGTAATGGTGTACGCCAGCGAAGTGCTCTTAAACACCAGCACCACCTCATTGGAGTAAGAGGAGAGGGCGCGCTTGAACGCATAGGGCAGCAGAATTGCCAGGGTATCCTTCCGGCTCATTCCCAGCGCGCTGCAGGAGTGCCACTGCCCTTCCGGGATCGCCCGGATGGCACCGTAGAACAGCTGGGTGGTATAGGCGGCGCTGTTCAGCGACAGGGCGATCAGCGCACACAGCCACGGCTCGGAGAGCAGATGCCAGAGCGCAGGGTACGTCTGCAGCGACGGAAACTGGCCCGGCCCGTAGTAGATCAGGAAGATCTGCACCAGCAGGGGCGTGCCGGTAAACAGCGTAATATAGCCGCGCACCAGCCAGACCAGCCCCGGCGTCTTCAGCGTCAGGATGATGGTGAAAATCAGCGACAGGATCAGCGCGATGAGAATGGAGGCGACGGTCAGCGTCAGGCTGGTGTGCAGCCCTTTCATCAGCTCAGGTAAATACTCAAACATCAGCCCGGCCTCCGCTCAAAGCGCGTGGTATGCAGATCGATGCGCTTGAGAATGTACTGGCTTATCAGGGTGATTGCCAGGTAGATTGCCGCCGCGATAATGTACCAGTTAAACGGCTCCTGGGTGCGGGTGGCGATGCTTTTGGTCTGCAGCATCAGGTCGTTGACGCTGATCAGGCTGACCAGCGCGGTATCCTTCAGCAGCACCAGCCACTGGTTGCCGAGGCCCGGCAGCGCATGACGCCACATCTGCGGCATCACCAGGCGGAAGAAGATCGCCGCCTTCGACAGCCCCAGCGCCTGGCCAGACTCCCACTGGCCAACCGGCACCGCCTTCAGCGCGCCGCGCAGGGTTTGCGAGGCGTAGGCCGCATAGAGCAGCGACAGGGCGATAACCCCGCAGAGGAACGGGCTGACGTCAAAATTTTCAATTTCCATCTGCACCGGGATTTGCGCAAAGCCGAGATGGAGAGTAAAGCCGTCGGAGAGCGTCAGCAGCAGCTGGGAGGAGCCGAAGTAGATAAACAGCACCACCAGGATCTCCGGCAGGCCGCGCAAAATGGTGACCAGCGCGGAGCCGGCCCACGCAACCGGACGCCATTTAACCGACTCCCAGACCGCGAAGACCATCGCCAGCGCAAGGCCGAGGATGAGCGCACAAACCGCAAGGCCGACGGTCATCCCGGCGGCGCTTGCTAAAGGAAAAAATTCGTTCATTCAGGCTTACTTCTGAAACCATTTGTTATAGATGGACTCGTAGGTCCCATCTTTCTTCACTTTTTCCAGCGCGGCGTTGAACTTCTGCTGCAGCTCGGTATTACCCGGGCGCACCGCGATGCCGATGCCGGTGCCGAAGTAGTCTTTATCGGTCACCTTGTCGCCGACCGCCACCAGCTGCGGATTCGCCTTCAGCCACTCGGTGACCACGGCGGTGTCGCCGAACACGCCGTCGATGCGGCCGTTCTGCAGATCCAGCTTCGCGTTCTGATAGCTGTCATAGGGCACGGTGGTGATTTCCGGGTGCTTATCCATAATAAATTTCTGATGGGTCGTGCCGTTCTGCACGCCCACTTTTTTACCCTTCAGCTGGTCAATCTGCGCGTATTTCCCCTGCTGACCAACGAACAGCGCCGAGTTGTCATAGTATGGCGTGGTGAACAGCACTTGCTTTTCGCGCTCGGGCGTGATGTCCATGCCCGCCATGACCGCGTCGAAGCGGCGGAACTTCAGGCCGGGGATCAGGCTGTCGAACGACTGGTTGGTAAAGGTGCAGGTGGCGTCGATCTCTTTGCACAGCGCGTTGGCCAGATCGACGTCGAAGCCGACGATCTGGTTATTGGCGTCAACTAATTCAAAGGGAGGGTAGGACGCTTCGGTAGCGAAACGGATAGTCTGGGCCGCCGTAGCGGAGAGGCTAAAGCCCGCAATTAACGCGGCAATCAGAACTTTTTTCATAGTTTTTGTCCCGGCTCTTAGTGTGACAGGTAGTTTTTAAAGGCTTCGGTCTGCGGATGGGTAAAGCAACCCGCATCGCCAAGCTCCACGATATGACCGTTTTCCATATATACCACGCGGCTGGCGGTTTTACGCGCCACCTCGACCTCATGGGTCACGATGACCTGGGTAATATTGGTTTCCGCCAGCTCGCGGATGATGCTGACGATCTGGGCGGTAATTTCCGGGTCCAGCGCGGCGGTCGGCTCGTCGAACAGCAGCACCTGCGGCTCCATCATCAGCGCCCTGGCGATGGCCACGCGCTGCTGCTGTCCGCCGGAAAGATGCAGGGGATAGCGATCGCGGTAAGGGGTCAGGCGCAGACGCTCCAGCAGCTTTTCGGCGCGGGCCATCGCCTTCTCTTTGCTCAGGCCCAGCACCCGGCAGGGGGCTTCGATCAGGTTCTGCTGCACCGTGAGGTGCGGCCAGAGATTATACTGCTGGAAGACCATACCGACGTTCTGGCGCAGTTCGCGAATCGCCTTATCGGAGGGGGTGCGGGTAAAGTCGAAGTGGTTCCCTGCGATCTCAAGCGTGCCGGAGCGCGGCATTTCAAGCAGGTTAAGTACGCGCAGCAGCGAGCTTTTACCCGCTCCGCTGGGGCCAAGCAGCACCAGCGTTTCGCCCTGAGGGCAAGTCAGCGTGATATCGAACAGCGCCTGATGCGCGCCGTAGAAGCAATTAATGCCGTTTAATTGAATGCTCATTGATACTCGTATGCTGGCAGTCTGAAAGCAATTAAGGCCGCAGATAGTACCTTTGACAGAATAGTTATGCAATATTTATGCGTTAAAAGTTAACTACAAAGCGCATTATTCACTAACCATAGCACAAAATATCGAAGATGGTATGAGGTGAGAATATTTATCGGCGTTCTATGCAGAACGCCGGATAATTTATGGGGGTAATTTTCGATCGCGAAGTGTTAACGGTTTTCAATCGACTGGCGCAGGGTGCCCGCCGGCGCGTGTACGCTGCCGCCCAGATAGCGTACGTCGTCAATGGCCCAGCACTGGCCTTCATGGATCATCAGCACTTCATCCTGCCAGCGCTGCTCGCCCTGGGCCAGCTCCACGCGCAGCGGAATATTGCGCGCATCCCGGTTTGGAATGGTAGAGGCGCTGGCTACCCTGGCGCTCTCCGGGAGCGTCGGGCGGCTGGAGAAGAGATCGCTGCTCAGGAGCTGGCGGCGCTGCGGATCGCGGCTGGCGTCAGACAGCAGCTTCGCCAGGCCATCGCTCAGATAAGGGCGCAGGGCGGCGACGTCGCTGCTGCGGTGGGTAAGGCGATAATCATAGAACTGCCGGGCCACGGCGTCCGGCCCGCCCTCCACGCAGGTGCCGATCCGCGGCCCGTTATTCTCATAGGCCGGCGTGACGGTGGTACATGCGCCGAGCAGCAGGGCAAAGGGAGCGATCAGAGCGAGTTTACGGTAGCGCATAGTGATTTCCTTATTAGCGAGCTGTGCATTTCATCTTTCAAACTGCCCCGGCGTGGCCTGACCGGAAGCAGGCTTCGGTAAGCGTCCGGGGAGTCACTCCGCTGTCGCGAAGCGCTTTGAATGATTTTGCGTGAATAAAATCTACGATAATCAATTATACCCGTCATACTTCAGGCTGCCTGTTCCGGTCACATCGTTCGCTATGCTTTCGGGAGTGAATAAGGGGCATCGTCCAGGGTATATAACCTTTCAATAATAGCGTATCGGTCTGATAATGCTTTTCAGATCGAGCGCTTAGCGACATAAGGAGAGTAACCATGCAGTTTTCAACCACCCCAACGCTGGAAGGGCAGAGCATTAAAGAGTATTGCGGCGTAGTAACCGGTGAGGCCATTCTGGGCGCAAATATCTTCCGCGACTTTTTCGCGGGCATCCGCGATATCGTTGGCGGTCGCTCAGGTGCCTATGAGAAAGAGCTGCGCAAGGCGCGGGAGATCGCTTTTCAGGAGCTGGGCGAGCAGGCGCAGGCGCTGGGTGCCGACGCCGTGGTCGGTATTGATATCGACTACGAAACCGTCGGTAAAGACGGCAGTATGCTGATGGTCAGCGTCAGCGGTACGGCGGTGAAGACGCGCTGATGAGACGTCTGCTATGGCCGCTCGTGCTGGCGCTGCTGCTGGCGGGCTGCGCGGGCGAAAAGGGTATTGTCGACCGTCAGGGATACCAGCTGGATACCCGGCGGCAGGCGCAGGGATCCTCGCCGCGCGTCAGGGTGCTGGTGATTCACTATACGGCGGAAGGCTTCGCCACCTCCCTGGCGACCCTGACCGGCAGGGAGGTCAGCGTACACTATCTGATCCCGGCGCAGCCGCCGCTGCATCAGGGCCGGCCGCGTATCTGGCAGCTGGTGCCGGAACAGCAGAGCGCCTGGCATGCCGGGAGTAGCTTCTGGCGCGGGGCCACCCGCCTTAACGACACCTCAATCGGCATTGAGCTGGAGAATCGCGGCTGGCAGGAAACGGCGGCCGGCAGGACGTTTGCGCCGTTTGAGCCGGCGCAGATCCTGGCTCTTGTCCCGCTGGCGCGCGATATTATCGCCCGTTACGGCATCCGGCCGCAGGACGTGGTGGCCCATGCCGATATCGCGCCGCAGCGCAAGGACGACCCCGGGCCGCTGTTTCCGTGGCGCGCGCTGGCGGAGCAGGGCATCGGAGCCTGGCCGGACGCGCAGCGGGTTGCGTTTTATCTGGCGGGGCGCGATCCCCACGCGCCGGTGCCGATGGACTCGCTGCTCGAACTGCTGGGGCGCTACGGCTACGAGGTCAGGCCGGAGATGACGCCCCGGGAGCAGCGGCGGGTGATCATGGCGTTTCAGATGCATTTCCGCCCGGCGCGATGGAACGGCGCGCCGGACGCTGAAACCCAGGCCATTGCCGAAGCGCTGCTGGAAAAGTACGGCGGGGAGCGGGCCGCGTCCGGCAGCCGGGCGTAGCGGGATAGCGGTGAACGCCTACCGCGGCAGCTTGCCGTGGTCGCGCAGCCAGGCCGCGGTGCGCTCGATCCCTTCGTCAAGGGTGACCACCGGCTGATAGCCCAGCTCGTCCCGGGCGCGGGCGATGTCCAGCGTAAAATCGAAGTTGAGCTTCGACACGCCGTAGTGGGTCAGCGCAGGCTCTTTTGCCGTTTTATCGCCAAAGCGCTCCAGGCTGCGGGCAATCATATCCAGCATCGGGTAAGGCACCGAACGGATGCGGCAGTCGATGTTCAGCTCATCGATCAGCTTCTGTACGATGCTGCGCAGGGTGCGGTGTTCGCCGTTGGTGATGTTATAGGCCCGGCCTGACGGCAGCCCGTCGCAGCTGTTCTGGCTGGCCAGCCACATGGCGTGGACCGCATTTTCAAAGTAGGTCATATCCACCAGCGCGCTGCCGCCGTGCGGCAACAGTACGCTGCCGTAGCGATGCATCATATGCGCCAGCCGGGGAATAAACACCTTGTCATGCAGTCCGAACAGGCTCTGGGGGCGCAGGATCGTAAAACGAGTCTGGGGATTGGCCTGCGCCAGCTGGTTAATCACCTCTTCGCTCGCCGCTTTACTGCGGGCGAATTCGTTGGCGAAGCGGTGCGGGCGGAACGTTTCGCTGATGTTCCGGTGATGGTGGTAGTCGAAGTAGAGCGAGGGCGACGAGATATGAATAAAGTTGCGCACGCCCCTGGCAACCGCCCACTCGCCGAGGCGGCGGGTAGCGCGGACGTTGGCCAGATCGAAGGCCTGCTGGGTGCCCCACGGCGAGGTAAAGCTGGAGCAGTGCCAGAGGGTGTCCACGTCCGCGAGCATCACTTTCGCCTGGGCGGACATCAGCTCGGTCAGATCCGCATGGACAAACTCTGCGCCTATTTTTTCCAGCAGCTTGCCCATCGCCTCATTGCGACCGGTGGCCCTGACGCTGAGGCCTTTGCCGCGTAAAAATTCAACCGCGTTTCGGCCTAAGCCGCTGGTAGCGCCGGTAACCAGAACCTTCATAGCAATCCACTGTGATTAAATAGAACTTCGTGCGCATTCTTTCGTGAATTACGTTTGTATGCAATGAGAAACGGGAAAGAATACCGCATATCTTCCTTATTCTTCTGTGCGCTGTTCCGCAAGGGCGGCGATTCGCCGGGCCATTCCGCGAAAGATAAACAGGTGCGCCGGGATCATCAGCAGCCAGTAAAACAGTCCCGGCATACCGTGCGGGTGCCACCAGGCGCGGACGTCGAGCTGGCGGTAGCTGCCTTTATCCTCCAGGGTAAAGCTCAGGCGACCCAGCCCCGGTGCCTTCATGCCAAACAGCAGGGTGAGCTGCTTTTCCGGTTCGACGACAATCACCTTCCAGCTGTCCACCGCGTCGCCGACCTGCAGTAGCTCACCGGCAGGGCGGCCCTTTGCCAGCCGGTGGCCCACCAGCCGATCCATCGCCGCCCGCGTTTTCCATAAAACATTGCCAAAGAAGTAGCCCTCCCGACCGCCGAGGCGGTTAATCACCCGCCACAGCGCCCGCGGGCTGGCCGACGTTCTGACGGTGTACCCCGCCTGTTTGGCGAAGTAGCCGTACTCCGGCCGCCAGCGGGCGAAGGCCTGCGCGTCATAGCCCCAGTCGCTGGAGTGGGCCAGCCTCTCTTCGTCTTTGAGGGTGCGGCGCACCGCGTCGTCAAAGGTGATAAGCGGCTGCGGGATCAGCGCCCGCAGCCCGGCGTCATCGGCCAGCAGGTCGTGCTTCAGCCCCTGGATCAGCGCCTTCGCCGTGGAGGGAGGAACCGAAGTAATGACGCTTAAAAACCAGGCGGAAATCCAGCGGGTCGGGAGAGGCAGGGGGATCAGCGGACGGCGTTTGCCGCTGACGGCCATAAAGCGTTCGAACTGCTGCTGATAGCTCAGGATCTGCGGCCCGGCGGCTTCAAATATCCGATGACCGGTGGCCGGATGATCCAGCAGCGCCACCAGGTAGTGCAGCAGATTCTCCAGAGCGATGGGGGTGGTGCGCGAGCGCACCCAGCGGGGCGGAGTGAGCACCGGCAGGTTATAAACCATATCGCGCATCACCTCAAAGGCGGCGGAGCCAGCGCCGACGATGATGCCCGCCCGCAGCTCGGTTACCGGCACTCCGGCCTCGCGCAGCGTTTCTGCGGTAAGCTGGCGGGCGCGCAGGTGATCCGAACGCTGGTGGGCGGGAGCCTGCAGCGAGCTAAGGAAGATAAGCTCGCTGACCGGCACCTGGCGCAGCGCGTCGCGAACGTTCAGCGCCACCTGACGCTCGTGGGCGATGAAATCGCCGCCTTCGCCCATACCGTGCACCAGGTAGTAAACCGTATCCACCCCGGCCAGCAGGGCCGGCAAGCGCTCCGGCCCGTTGAGATCGAGGCTGTGGCAGCTGACGTTGGCCAGCCCCAGCTTCCGCAGGCGGTCGGTGCGGCGCGCCGTCGCCAGCACCCGATGTCCCTGCTGGCTGAGCGCTCTGACCAGATGCTGGCCGATGTAGCCGCTGGCCCCGAGAACCAGTATGCGTTGCGACACGTCCTGCTCCTTAGCGGTTTAAAAAGGCGCGCCAGTGGGCGACGACTCCGGCAAGCTGCTCCCGCGATACGTCCAGGTGGGTCACCAGCCGGACGACCGGTGCGGCGTTGATTAGCACCTCTCGCGCCTGCATAAATTCCCCCAGCGCGGCGTGCGCCTCGCCGACGCGAACGAACAGCATATTGGTGTCCTGACGCAGCACCTCGGCACCCGCGTCGCGCAGCTGCCGGGCCATCCAGGCGGCGTTGTCATGATCCTCGCACAGGCGGGCGACGTTGTTTTCCAGGGCATAGCGTCCCGCCGCCGCCAGAATTCCCGCCTGGCGCATGCCGCCGCCGGCCATCTTCCGCCAGCGAGTCGCCCGTTTGATATAGTCGCGGCTGCCCACCAGCAGGGAGCCGACCGGTGCGCCCAGCCCTTTTGACAGGCACAGGGTGAAGGAGTCGCAGTAGCGGGTAATCTCTTCCAGCCCGCAGCCGTAGTCCACCACGGCGTTAAAAATTCGCGCCCCGTCGACGTGCAGCGCCAGGCCGCGCTCGCGGGTGAAGTCCCACGCCGCGTTGAGGTAGTCGCGCGGCAGCACCTTGCCGTTGTGGGTGTTTTCCAGACTGAGCAGCCGGGTGCGGGCGAAGTGGATGTCGTCCGGTTTGATTTTCGCCGCCACCTTGTCCAGCGGCAGCGTGCCGTCCGCCGCCGCGTCAACCGGCTGCGGCTGAATGCTGCCGAGCACCGCCGCGCCGCCGGCCTCATAGAGATAGTTGTGCGCCCCCTGGCCGACAATATACTCTTCGCCGCGCTCGCAGTGGCTGAGCAGGGCGACCAGGTTGGCCTGGGTGCCGGTGGGCAGGAACAGCGCCGCCTCTTTGCCGGAGAGTTCGGCGACGTAGCGCTGAAGCGCGTTGACGGTGGGGTCGTCGCCGTAGACGTCGTCCCCCACCGGGGCGGCCAGCATAGCTTCCAGCATGGCCCGACCCGGCCGGGTAACGGTGTCACTGCGTAAATCGATCATGGCATTACCTGAGAAGAGAGAGGAAATGCCTGATGTTTTACCTCAGCCAGTTGGTTTTCGCCAGTTCGATAACCTCATCGCCGCGACCGCTGATGATGGCGCGCAGCATATAAAGGCTGAACCCCTTCGCCTGCTCAAGCTTGATCTGCGGCGGGATCGCCAGCTCCTCTTTGGCCACCACCACGTCCACCAGCACCGGGCCGTCGATGGCCATCGCCCTCTGCAGCGCCTCGTCCACCTCGGAGGCTTTCTCCACGCGGATGCCGGTAATGCCGCAGGCCTCGGCGATACGCGCGAAGTTGGTTTCATGGAGGTCGGTGCCGTCGGTAAGGTAGCCGCCGGCCTTCATCTCCATCGCCACAAAGCCCAGCACGCTGTTATTAAACACCACGATCTTAACGGGCAGCTTCATCTGCACCACCGAGAGAAAGTCGCCCATCAGCATACTGAAGCCGCCGTCGCCGCACAGGGCGATGACCTGCCGGTCCATCGCAGTGACCTGCGCGCCCAGGGCCTGCGGCATGGCGTTGGCCATCGAGCCGTGGTTGAACGACCCCAGCAGGCGACGCTTACCGTTCATCTGCAGATAGCGGGCGGCCCAGACGGTAGGGGTGCCGACGTCGCAGGTGAAGATAGCGTCATCGTCGGCCAGGCGGCTGATTTGCCGGGCCAGATACTGCGGGTGAATGGCCCTGTCGCCGGGCTTCGCCAGATCGTCCAGCCCTTTGCGGGCGTCGCGATAATCGTCCAGCGCCTTGTCGAGGAAGCGGCGGTCGCTTTTCTCCTCCACCAGCGGCAGCAGGGCGCGGAGGGTGGCTTTGATGTCGCCCACCAGCGCGATGTCGACCTTGCTGTGCGCCCCGATGCTGCCCGGGTTGATATCGATTTGCACGATCTTCGCGTCGGCCGGGTAGAAGGCGCGATAGGGAAACCGGGTGCCGAGCAGCAGCAGCGTGTCGGCGTTCATCATGGTATGGAAGCCCGACGAGAAGCCGATCAGCCCGGTCATTCCGACATCGTACGGGTTGTCATATTCAACGTGCTCTTTTCCGCGCAGGGCGTGGACGATCGGCGCTTTAATTTTGCCGGCGAATTCCACCAGCTCGTCGTGCGCCCCGGCGCAGCCGCTGCCGCACAGCAGGGCAATCTTGTTGGAGTAGCGCAGCAGCTGGGCCAGCTTGTGCAGCTCCTCATCCTGCGGGATGACGACGGGCTGCGGGGCGTGATACCAGTGGCAGGTCGCGCCTTCCGGGGCCGGCTTCAGCGCCACGTCGCCCGGCACCACCACCACCGAGACGCCGCGGTTCAGTACGGCCTTGCGCATGGCGATCGCCAGCACCTGGGGGATCTGCTCCGGGCTGGAGACCAGCTCGCAGTAGTGGCTGCATTCGCGGAACAGCTCCTGCGGATGTGTCTCCTGAAAATAGCCGCTGCCGATCTCGCTGGAGGGAATATGGGCGGCGATCGCCAGTACCGGAACCTGGTTGCGATGGCAGTCAAACAGCCCGTTTATCAGATGCAGGTTGCCCGGCCCGCAGGAGCCGGCGCAGACCGCCAGCTCGCCGGTGAGCTGCGCCTCCGCGCCCGCGGCGAAGGCGGCAACCTCCTCATGGCGGGTGGGCATCCACTCAATCGTCTCCATGCGATTGAGGCTGTCGCTCAGGCCGTTCAGGGAGTCGCCCGTCACGCCCCAGATCCGCTTAACGCCCGCCTGTTCCAGGGTTTTGGCAATAAAAGCAGCAACCGTTTGTTTCATGGTTCTCCGTCTCCTTCACTATGATACCGGCTTCAAGTCTAGTTGAATCTCACGGCGATAGCGGCGGGCGGGGGAGAGGAGCAAAAAAATGGCCGGACAGCGTTATGCATATCCGGCCAGGCCATTTTTGAAGATTTTATGCCGTTATTCGGCTAAGGGTCAGGCAAGCACCAGGTCGCCCTGCGGGTGGCAGGAGCAGGCCAGCACGTAACCGTCGGCGATCTCCGCGTCGGTCAGGGTCATGGTGCTGGTAACGGTATATTCACCAGAAACCACTTTGGTTTTGCAGCAGCCGCAGACGCCCGCCCGGCAGGCCGCGACGACCGGAACCTTATTGCTTTCCATCGCGTCCAGCAGCGTTGTGCCGACCGGCGCGTAGAACTCCTGCACGGGCTGCAGCTTAGTAAACTTCAGCCCGTCGGTAGCCGCCTGCGCCACCGGCGTAAAGAACTTCTCTTTAAAGAAGCGCGTCACGCCCAGCGCCTTCACCTCCTGCTCGACCAGATCCATATAGGGAGCCGGGCCGCAGGTCATTACGGTGCGGGATGCGAGGTCCGGCACGCTTTTCAGCAGCTCCGTGGTCAGACGACCGGCCACGAAGCCGTGGGTGGCGTTGTTTTCTGCCACCAGGGTGACCGGATACTGACGCCACTCTTCGGCGAAAATAACGTCCTGCGGCGAGCGCACGTTGAAGATGACCTGCACATCCGCCTGGGGGCGGTACTTTGCCAACCAGCGGCGCATCGACATGATCGGCGTCACGCCGCAGCCCGCTGCCAGCAGCAGAAACTTATCGTCCGCTTTGTCGTCGCAGGTGAAATCACCCATCGCGTCGGAAAGCCAGATATAGTCGCCGCGCTTCAGGTCGCGGGTTAACCACTGTGAGCCGACGCCTTCGTCAATTCGACGCACGGTCAGCGTAATGTACTCGCTGACGCCCGGCGTGGAGGAGATCGTATAGGCGCGCAGCGTCTCCGCCGAATTGCGCACGCTCACCAGTGCATACTGCCCGGCGCGGTAAGGATAATAGCCGTGGCACAGCAGCGAAATTGTCCATACGTCCGGCGTTTCCTGATGGATGTGATGAACCTGCATCCGCCACGGGCACTGATTGGTTGGCATAGTCATAGGTAACTCCTTAGGCGCTCAGCAGCTGCTTCATATCTTCTTCAACGGTGGTTACGGAACGCAGACCAAACTTCTCGTTGAGGATAGCCAGCAGATCCGGAGTAAAGAAGCCAGGCGCGGTCGGGCCGGTGACGATGTTTTTCACGCCCAGGGAGAGCAGGGTCAGCAGGATAACGATCGCTTTCTGCTCGAACCAGGAGAGCACCAGCGAGAGCGGCAGGTCGTTGACGCCGCAGCCCAGTTTTTCCGCCAGGGTGACCGCCAGGATAATGGCAGAGTAGGCGTCGTTGCACTGACCGGCATCCACCAGACGCGGCAGACCTTCGATATCGCCGAACTCCAGCTTGTTGAAGCGGTATTTACCGCAGGCCAGGGTCAGGATCAGGCAGTCGTCCGGAACGCTGGTGGCGAAGTCGGTGAAGTAGTTACGCTCACCGCGCGCGCCATCGCAGCCGCCGATCAGGAAGATGTGACGCAGTTTTTCGCGGCTCACCAGGTCGATCAGCGAATCGGCGGCACCCAGCAGGGTCTGACGACCGAAGCCGACGGTGATCAGGTGCGGAATTTCGCTGTACGGGAAGCCCGCCATCTGCTGCGCCTGAGCGATTACCGGCCCGAAGTCGTCGCCTTCAAGGTGGCTTACGCCCGGCCAGCCGACGATGCTGCGGGTCCAGATGCGGTCGTCATAGGAGCCGACGGTCGGATCGATAATGCAGTTAGAGGTCATCACGATCGGGCCAGGGAAGCGGGCGAATTCCACCTGCTGGTTCTGCCAGCCGCTGCCGTAGTTACCGACCAGATGTTTAAATTTACGCAGCTCAGGATAGCCGTGAGCCGGCAGCATTTCACCGTGGGTATAGACGTTAACACCGGTGCCTTCGGTCTGCTCAAGCAGGTTGTAGAGATCTTTCAGATCGTGGCCGGAGATCAGAATGCACTTGCCTTCTGTCGCCTTCACGTTAACCTGGGTCGGAGTCGGGTGGCCGTATTTGGTGGTTTCACCGGCGTCCAGGATGCTCATGACCTTAAAGTTCATCTGGCCGATTTCCATAGAGCACTCCAGCAGAGCGTTCATATCGGAAGGCCAGGTGCCCAGCCACGCCATGATTTTATGGAACTGCGCGTAGATGTCGTTATCATACTGGCCGAGAACGTGGGCGTGCTCCATATAGGCCGCGGCACCCTTCAGGCCGTACAGGCACAGCAGGCGCAGGCCCAGGATGTTTTCGCCGATAGCGGCTTTGTCTTTGTTCGGCGTAAATTCCGCCGCCTGGCGCTGCAGGTCGCCCAGATCGTCGCTGACCAGCTGCAGATCGGCCATCGGGTTATCGACGGAGGCGTTTGCGTCAGCGCTCAGGCACTGCGCTTTCAGCGCTTCACGCATGGCGATCGCTTCGCGGGCGTAGCCGACGATGCGCGGGGAATCGAAGTTAACGTTGGTCAGCGTGGAGAAGAACGCACGCGGAGTAAAGTTATCGATATCGTGATTAATGATGCCATACTCACGAGCTTTCACCGCCCAGGCGGAGAGCCCCTGCAGGGAAGCGATCAGCAGATCCTGCAGATCGGAAGTTTCTGCCGTTTTACCACACATCCCCTGCGCGTAAGAGCAGCCGTTTCCTGCCGGAGTACGGATGGTTTGTTCACATTGCACACAAAACATGATCACACCTTTTAAAGTTATATTTAATATACATGTTTAAGGTTATGCCTGTGGGCGAAGGGAGAAAAGTAATTTCTGATACAACTTAAAGGGACATTGATTTAGCGCAATTTTGGCGGCGGGCGGAGCGCCGCCGGAGCGTCAGTATGCGGAGAAAAACGCCATCAGAACCGGTGCCAGCAGGCTCAGGATAAAGCCGTGAACGATGGCGGCGGGCACCAGCTCCAGGCCCCCGGAGCGCTGCAGCACCGGCAGGGTAAAGTCCATGGAGGTGGCACCGCACAGCCCCAACGCCGTTGAGCGGCTGCGGCGCACCAGGCCTGGGATCAGCATAATGGCGATCAGCTCCCGCGCCAGGTCGTTAAAGAAGGCGGCGCTGCCGATTACCGGGCCGTAGGCCTCCGTCAGCAGGATGCCGGACAGCGAATACCAGCCAAAGCCCGAGGCCATCGCCAGCGCCGTTTTTACCGGCAGGCCGAGGAGCAGCGAGCTAATCAGGCCGCCGAGCAGTGAGCTGGCCACCACCGCGGCGGCGACGATCGCCCCCCGGCGGTTAAGTACGATCTGGCGGAGGGTCATCCCGCTGTTGCGCAGCTGGATGCCGACCAGCAGCAGCAGGAAGATCAGGGTAAATTCGCTGGCCTGGGTGGCGTGCTGTAAAAAGGCGAACCCGCTGAGACCGGTGATAAATCCCAGCCCCACCACGCCGCACAGCCGCAGCGATTCCAGCGCCATTGCGAGGCGTGAGGGCAGCGTCTCCTGCTGGTGCTGATATCGCCACGGCAGCGCTTTCTCCAGCCAGAGCAGCGCCGCGGCGTTGCACAGCAAAATCGCGGCCACGCTGACGGCGGAGTAGTGAACAATCGCCACCAGGTTGGCGGTAAGGTTGTCAAGAAATGCCAGGCTGATGCCCATGAAAAACAGGATAAGATAAACGATTCCGCTCAGCAGCCGGTTGATTAGCCGTAAAACGGCCGCGTGGTGAAGTGGAATAAGATAGCCGACGATCAGCGGAAGCAGAATAATGAACAGCCCAGAAAACATTAATACCCGGTCCTTGCAATAAGAGAATAAACGGCGCGGTGACACACTACCCAATGGCGGGAGATGAGTAAAGCCGCCTGCGCGAAGCCGGGCGAGGGTTTCGCCGATGACCCGGAGCGGCAGGGGGCGTTTTTGCGCCGTCGCCGGGAAGGGGAGGCTTCCGGCCACGCGCGTTTTTTCGCGGCGTCTATTTTATCCGCCCTTATTTCACCGCTATTCCCGCCATGCCGGGTATAAGACTTATCCTGCGGGGCCAGCACTACGGCTGTTAAAAACGCTCCGGGTTTTATCATGCCACCCGAATTAGTCAGGGGATAACCCACGTTAAGGATAATCTGTGTCGCTTTTAAAAGCCGGAATGCGTCATATACCCTAAATAATTCGGATTGCAGGAAGGCCAACGCACATGCAGCCTGAAGGCGGACGGGAATATACGCTTAAAAAATAAAGCCCCAACCTTGCGGTCAGGGCCAGGTTAATCGCCGGGCGAGGCCGGCGCAATGATAAATTAATCGCGTTTTTCCAGCAGGACGCGATAAATAAGGCCGCCGAGGATGCCGCCAATAATCGGCATCACCCAGAAGAGCCACAGCTGCTGCAGCGCCCAGCCGCCCTGGAAGATCGCCACCGCGGTGCTGCGCGCCGGGTTAACGGAGGTATTGGTTACCGGGATGCTGATTAAGTGGATCAGGGTGAGCGCCAGGCCGATGGCAATCGGCGCAAAGCCGGCCGGGGCGTGCTTGTCGGTGGCTCCGTGGATCACCAGCAGGAAGCCGGCGGTCAGCACGATTTCAATCACCATCGCCGACAGCATGGAGTAGCCGCCCGGTGAATGTTCGCCGTAGCCGTTAGAGGCGAAGCCGCTGGCCGCCGCGTCAAAGCCCGCTTTTCCGCTGGCGATAGCATAGAGCACCGCGGCGGCGATAATGCCGCCGATAACCTGGGCCACGATATAGCCAATCACCTCTTTTGCCGCAAAACGGCCGCCCGCCCACAGGCCGAGGGTGACCGCCGGGTTAAAGTGGCCGCCTGAGATATGGCCCACCGCGTAGGCCATGGTCAGCACCGTCAGGCCGAAGGCCAGCGCAACGCCGGTAAAGCCGATGCCTAATTCCGGAAACGCTGCTGCCAGAACGGCACTCCCGCAGCCACCAAAAACAAGCCAGAATGTACCAAAACATTCGGCTGCTAACTTTCTGAACATATTTTTCCACCTCAAAATTAAAATAGTGGCCCCACTTGCCGGGCCGGGCGCTATTATCACCATAAACGTAGGACGACAACAGCAATAAATAAGCCGCTGTTTTAAAAAAATGTGCTAACTATTCATCAGTTAAATAAAAGTTATAAATTTGATTCAGGACAATGCGGTTTAATTACGGCGGCGTTTTTTTTGGGGAAACGTAATTCAGAATATTTTCAAACGAAATGTATTGTTTTTCTATTTATTACGCCGGGCCATATTCTGAAAATTCGGGTGGCGTGATAATGCGCAGTGCGTTTTGCTCAACGATCGTCCAGTCGGCCGGGGAGCGACTGAACGCCGCCGGGCGATAGTCCGTTCGGGCAAGGCTCAGGGATTCCGGAGCCTCATGTCGCCAATATACCTGGCGGCTGGTATATACTGCCGGGAGTTTAAGGGATAACGCTTCGCCGCTGGAGGAAAGATGATTCTCGAACGTGTTGAGATCGTAGGGTTTCGCGGTATCAACCGGCTGTCGCTGATGCTGGAGCACAACAACGTGCTGATCGGCGAGAACGCCTGGGGGAAATCCAGCCTGCTGGACGCGCTGACCCTGCTGCTGTCGCCAGAAATCGATTTGTACCATTTTGAGCAGCATGACTTCTGGTTTCCCCCCGGCGATCGCAAAGGGCGCGAGCATCACCTGCATATCATTCTTACCTTTCGTGAATCTCTGCCGGGCCGCTACCGGGCGCGGCGCTATCGGCCGCTGGCTCCCTGCTGGTCACTCTGCCGCGACGGCTATCAGCGCATTTTCTATCGCCTGGAGGGAGAGAGTGCCGGGGACGGTAGCGTGATGACGCTGCGCAGCTTTCTGGACTGTGACGGACATCCTCTCATTGGAGAAGATATCAATGACCTGGCCCGGCACCTGGTGCGCTTAATGCCGGTACTACGCCTGCGCGACGCGCGCTTTATGCGACGCATTCGCGACGGCGCGCTCCCCGACATGCCCGACGTGGAGGTGACCGCCCGCCAGCTGGACTACCTGGCCCGGGAGCTGGCCGCCCGGCCGCAGAATCTGACCGACGGACAGATTCGCCAGGGGCTGTCGGCGATGGTGCAGCTGCTGGAGCACTACTTTTCCGCGCAGGGGGCCTCGCCCGCCCGCCATCGCCTGATGCGGCGGCGGGCGGATAACGAGCGGCGCAGCTGGCGCTATCTCGACATCATTAACCGGATAATCGACAGGCCGGGCGGACGAACCCACCGGGTGATCCTGCTGGGGGTTTTCGCCACGCTTCTGCAGGCGAAAGGCTCTCTTCGGCTGGATAAAGACGCCCGTCCGCTGCTGCTGGTTGAAGATCCGGAAACGCGGCTGCATCCGATTATGCTGTCGGTAGCCTGGCAACTGCTGAACCTGCTGCCGCTGCAGCGTATTGCCACCACCAACTCCGGCGAGCTGCTGTCGCTAACGCCGGTGGAGCACGTCTGTCGGCTGGTGCGCGAGTCGTCGCGCGTGGCGGCCTGGCGGCTGGGGCCGGGCGGCCTGAGCGCCGAAGATGGGCGGCGTATTGCCTTTCATATTCGCTTTAACCGCGCCTCGTCGCTGTTCGCCCGCTGCTGGCTGCTGGTTGAAGGCGAAACCGAGACCTGGCTGATCCACGAGCTGGCGCGCCAGTGCGGCCATCACTTTGACGCCGAGGGGATTAAGGTTATTGAGTTTGCCCAGTCCGGTCTGCGGCCGCTGGTGAAGTTCGCCCGCCGGATGGGCATTGAGTGGCATGTGCTGGTGGATGGCGACGAGGCGGGGAAAAAATATGCCGCCACGGTGCGCGGACTGCTCAACAACGATCGGGAAGCCGAGCACGAGCACCTTACCGCGCTGCCGGCGCTGGATATGGAGCATTTTATGTACCGGCAGGGTTTCGCCGACGTCTTCCACCGGGTTGCCCAGCTTCCGGAGAAGGTGCCGATGAACATGCGCAAAATCATCTCAAAGGCGATCCACCGCTCATCGAAGCCGGAGCTGGCCATTGAGGTGGCGATGGAGGCCGGACGGCGGGGCGTGGACGCCGTACCGCCGCTGCTGCGCAAGATGTTTTCGCGGGTGCTGTGGCTGGCGCGGGGGCGCGCCGACTAGCCGCTGAAGCCGCGGGAGATCTGTCCGGCGACGTCGTCGAGCAGCGCATAGCGGCGGCGATATCCGGCCCGCTTCTTACTGGCAATCTCCTCTTCGCTTTTACGGGCCAGGGCCAGCGGCAGAGAGAAATAGTTGCCGGCGACCTTCTCGCCGCCCAGCGATGTCCAGAAGGCGTCATAGTCGGCGTAGATCTCTCTTTTCTTATCCCGGTAGCGCCAGCTGCGGTAAATATGGGCGTCGTTACTGACCGCCATGATTTGTTCGGCCCGCAGCACCTGAGCAAAGCAGCAGACGGCCTCCATAACGATCCGCTTTGGAAACAGCCCGTGGCAGGCTTTGGTCGCCTGCTGAATCACCTCGTGCGGCACGTCGCTGGCTGCGCCCTGCAGCCCACCGATAAACAGCGTCGGCTTGCCGTTGAGCTGGCAGAAGGTAAAGGTAATTTCCGCCAGAATGCGCAGCTGCGCATCGCGAATCACGAGGGTACTTTCCCCTTCTTTATCCAGTGAGACCAGGCTGACTAAATCCAGCTGGAAGGGGGCATCATCTTTAGCGGTAAATTTTGCCAGATTAAGGCCGGAGTGGCTTAGATAGTCGGTAAGCTGGCTGTGGGTCAGGAGTTGCCGCATTTTGTCATAATGGCAGCAGAGGGCGCTGAGCGCGAACGCGCGCTTAACGTTGACGGCCATATAGGGACGGTGCAGGCGAATCGGCAGCCGGGGCTGGCGGGCCAGCAGCGAAGCCAGCTCGGGCCATTGGGTCAGGGTTTCCAACAGCCGACCGGTCGCGCGGGGCATCAGCAGCGAACGCAGTAAAAATTTGCGTCGAAAGCTGGCCTTACGCCAGAACTTTCCCGGCAGCAGCTGGCCTCGGCTAAGGTGAATAAATAATTGTAAAGGAGAGGTAATCCCGGTGCCAGAGAAGGTATTATCGGTAACCTGCGTCATGAGTGAAATCCGCAACAAAGATGATGCCGCAGATTGAATCACGCTGAATGTTAACCAATCGTCAATGTCTCCCGGCCTGGTTTTCCTGACCGCGGGTTGGTTTAGGTACGGTTTAAATTCAGAACGTCACTTTCCAACGGGATAGCTATGGGTATTAAGGGATATAAATTTAAAAAACGTTATCTGCTTCTTCTTTTTATACTCATCCTGGGAGGAATCGGTCTCTGGAAAACGTTAAACGCACCGTTACCCCGCTATCAGACGCTGATTGTCCGCCCCGGAGACCTTGAACAGAGCGTGCTGGCAACCGGCAAGCTGGACGCGCTGCGTAAGGTGGACGTCGGGGCGCAGGTGAGCGGCCAGTTGAAAACGCTGTCGGTGGCCATCGGTGACAAAGTCAAAAAAGATCAGCTGCTTGGGGTGATCGATCCGGAACAGGCGGAGAACCAGATCAAAGAGGCGGAAGCCACGCTGATGGAGCTTCGCGCCCAGCGCACCCAGGCGGAGGCGGAGCTGAAGCTGGCGAAGGTGACGCTCGCGCGCCAGCAGCAGCTGGCGAAAACGCTGGCGATATCCCGTCAGGATCTGGATACCGCCGCCACCCAGATGGCAGTCAGGCAGGCGCAGATTGGCACCATCGACGCGCAGATTCAGCGCAACCAGGCTTCGTTAGACACCGCCAGAATTAACCTCGACTACACCCGTATCGTGGCTCCGATGTCGGGGGAGGTGACGCAAATCACCACCCTGCAGGGGCAGACGGTCATCGCCGCCCAGCAGGCACCGAACATTCTGACGCTGGCGGATATGAGCACCATGCTGGTTAAGGCGCAGGTTTCCGAAGCGGACGTGATTCATCTTCGGCCGGGGCAAAAGGCCTGGTTTACCGTGCTTGGCGATCCGCAGACCCGCTATGAGGGAACGCTGAAGGACGTGCTGCCGACGCCGGAGAAAGTCAATGACGCCATTTTCTATTACGCCCGGTTTGAAGTGCCTAACCCGCAGGGCGTGCTGCGCCTCGACATGACCGCCCAGGTGCACATTCAGCTCGCCACGGTAAAAAATGTGCTGACCATACCGCTGTCGGCGCTCGGCGAGCCGGTGGGCGACAACCGCTATAAGGTGACGCTGCTGCGCAACGGCGAAACCCGCGAGCGCGAAGTGACCCTCGGCGTACGCAATGACACCGACGTGGCGATCGTCAAAGGGCTGGAGGCGGGCGATGAGGTGGTGATCGGCGAAGGCGCGCCGGGAGCGGCGCAATGACGGCGCTGCTTGAGCTTAGCGACATACGCCGCAGCTACCCCTCCGGAGAGACGCAGGTTGAGGTGCTAAAGGGCATCACCCTGCAGATCCACGCCGGTGAAATGGTGGCGATCGTCGGTGCCTCCGGCTCCGGCAAATCGACGCTAATGAACATTCTTGGCTGCCTGGACAGGCCCACCAGCGGCACCTATCGGGTGGCGGGGCGCGACGTTTCGACGCTCAGCGGCGACGCCCTGGCGCAGCTGCGGCGCGAACATTTCGGCTTTATATTCCAGCGTTACCATCTGCTCTCCCATCTGACCGCGGTGCAGAACGTCGAGGTCCCGGCGGTGTATGCCGGCACGGAACGTAAACGGCGGCTGGCGCGCGCCGGCGAGCTGCTGAAGCGTCTGGGGCTGGAGGAGCGGATAAACTATCAGCCTTCCCAGCTTTCCGGCGGCCAGCAGCAGCGCGTCAGCATTGCCCGCGCCCTGATGAACGGCGGCCAGGTGATCCTCGCCGACGAGCCGACCGGCGCGCTGGACAGCCGCTCCGGTGAGGAGGTGATGGCGATTTTACATCAGCTGCGCGATCGCGGGCATACGGTCATTATCGTCACCCACGATCCCCAGGTCGCCGCCCAGGCGGAGCGGGTTATTGAGATCCGCGACGGTGAGATCGTGCGTAATCCGCCGTCGCAAAAGGCCTCCGCCGGCAGGGGGATCGCCGGGCCGGCCGCAGAGGCTGCCTCCGGCTGGAGCCAGTTCGTCGGCGGTTTTCGCGAGGCGCTGACCATGTCGTGGCGGGCGCTGGCGGCCAACAAGATGCGTACCCTATTGACTATGCTTGGGATCATCATCGGCATTGCGTCGGTGGTGTCGATCGTGGTGGTGGGCGATGCGGCAAAGCAGCTGGTGCTGGCGGATATCCGCGCCATCGGCACCAACACCATTGATATCTACCCCGGCAAAGATTTTGGCGACGACGATCCGCAGTACCAGCAGGCGCTGAAGTATGACGATCTGAGCGCCATTCAGAAGCAGCCCTGGGTGGAATCGGCCACGCCTGCGGTATCGCAAAACCTGCGGCTGCGCTATGGCAATATCGACGTGGCGGCGAGCGCCAACGGCGTTAGCGACTATTTCAGCGTTTACGGGATGACCTTCAGCGAAGGCAGTACCTTCAACCGCGAGCAGATCGCCGGGCGCGCCCAGGTGGTGGTACTGGACAGCAATACCCGCCGCCAGCTTTTTCCGCATAAGGCGAAGGTGGTGGGTGAAGTGATTCTGGTGGGTAATATGCCCGCCACGGTAATCGGCGTCGTGGAAGAGAAGAAAACCATGTTTGGCAGCTCGCAGATCCTGCGGGTCTGGCTGCCCTACAGCACCATGGCCGGGCGGATAATGGGGCAGTCGTGGCTGAACGTCATTACCGTGCGGGTAAAAGAGGGTTTCGACAGCGCGAAGGCGGAGCAGCAGATTACCCGGCTGCTGACCCTGCGCCACGGCAAGAAGGATTTCTTTACCTGGAATGTCGACGGCGTGCTGAAAACCGCCGAAAAGACGACGCGCACCCTGCAGCTGTTTCTGACGCTGGTGGCGGTGATTTCGCTGGTGGTCGGAGGAATTGGCGTAATGAACATTATGCTGGTGTCGGTCACCGAACGGACGCGGGAAATTGGCATTCGCATGGCGGTTGGTGCCCGGGCCAGCGACGTGCTGCAGCAGTTTTTAATTGAGGCGGTGCTGGTCTGCCTGGTTGGCGGGGCGCTCGGCATTATCCTGTCGATGCTGATCGCCTTTGCCCTGCAGCTGTTTCTGCCCGGATGGGAAATTGGCTTTTCACCGGTGGCGCTGCTGACGGCGTTTTTCTGCTCGTCCTTTACCGGCGTGCTGTTCGGCTGGCTGCCCGCCCGCAGCGCGGCGCGGCTCGATCCGGTTGACGCCCTCTCCAGAGAGTAGCCGGGCACGGAGGGGCGACGGCAATAAAAATGCCAGCCGATCGGGCTGGCATTTTGTCTGCGGGATGTACACAATAAAACAGAAGAGCTAGGCGACCGCTTCTGCTTCGATGGGCACGATAACGCTGGCATGATTGCCTTTTGGCCCCTGGTGTACATCAAACTGGACGGCTTGTCCGGCTTTTAGCGTTCTGTAACCATCCATCTGAATGGTGGAATAGTGTGCGAAAATATCTTCGCCGCCGCCTGCAGGGCAGATGAAGCCAAACCCTTTGGCATTATTGAACCACTTAACAGTACCCGTTTCCATGCTTCGACATCCTTCATAAATCTTATATAAGTAAGATGGAATGAACCGGTGGTGGAGTGGAGGCTGTTCAAAACCTCGCCAACTCTCGAAATTACAATTTAGAGAAAACGGACGAGGCGTCAAGCATCAGACAGGGTTGATTGGGTAAAATTGAATCAAAAATTTGAAGCAGTTAACGCTATTGCCAGGAATGTGACAGGTGTCGCGGATGCCAGTAATAGGTGATAGTTATCTGGCAATTGAGGTAGATTGAGAGTGCGTAATCGCTCTTGTCAGCGGCGGCATGGTTTGCCGAAAACAGTAACTGAAGATGATGACTGACATGGGTAAAACGAACGACTGGATGGATTTCCATCAGCTGGCGGAAGATGAAGTGCGCGACGCGCTAAAACCGCCATCTATGTATAAAGTGATATTAGTCAATGATGATTACACTCCGATGGAGTTTGTTATTGACGTGTTACAGAAATTCTTTTCTTATGATATTGAACGTGCAACGCAGCTGATGCTTGCGGTTCACTACCAGGGGAGAGCAATCTGCGGCGTTTATACCGCCGAGGTTGCGGAAACCCGGGTAGCGATGGTGAACAAGTACGCAAGGGAAAACGAGCATCCGCTGCTGTGTACGCTGGAAAAAGCCTGAATACAGGCATAAAAATTGGGGGAGGTGCCAATGCTCAATCAAGAACTGGAACTCAGTTTAAATATGGCTTTCGCCAGAGCGCGCGAGCACCGTCATGAGTTTATGACCGTCGAGCATTTGTTACTGGCGCTGCTCAGTAACCCGTCGGCCCGCGAAGCGCTGGAAGCGTGTTCGGTGGATCTGGCTGCGCTCCGGCAGGAACTCGAAGCCTTCATTGAACAAACCACGCCCGTTCTGCCTGAAAGCGTTGAAGAACGCGACACGCAGCCGACGCTGAGCTTTCAGCGCGTGCTGCAGCGCGCCGTCTTTCACGTTCAGTCATCCGGGCGCAGCGAAGTCACCGGCGCTAACGTGCTGGTTGCTATCTTCAGCGAACAGGAATCTCAGGCGGCCTGGCTGCTGCGTAAGCATGAGGTCAGCCGCCTTGACGTGGTGAATTTTATCTCTCACGGCACGCGCAAAGATGAGCCGGGCCAGCCTTCTGACTCGGCGCAGCAGCCGGGTAGCGAAGAGCAGGCCGGCGGGGAGGAGCGCATGGAGAACTTCACCACCAATCTCAACCAGCTTGCTCGCGTGGGCGGTATCGATCCGCTCATCGGTCGTGAAAAAGAGCTGGAGCGCGCCATTCAGGTGCTCTGCCGTCGGCGGAAGAATAACCCGCTGCTGGTGGGGGAATCCGGCGTCGGTAAAACCGCTATCGCCGAGGGGCTGGCCTGGCGCATCGTCCAGGGCGACGTGCCGGATATTATGGCGGACTGCACGCTTTACGCGCTGGATATCGGTTCGCTTCTGGCGGGCACCAAGTATCGCGGCGATTTTGAGAAACGTTTCAAAGCGCTGCTGAAGCAGCTGGAGCAGGACAGCAACAGCATTCTGTTTATTGACGAGATCCACACCATCATCGGTGCGGGGGCGGCATCAGGCGGGCAGGTGGACGCGGCGAATCTGATTAAACCGCTGCTCTCCAGCGGCAAAATTCGCGTCATGGGCTCCACCACCTGGCAGGAATTCAACGGCGTGTTTGAGAAAGATCGCGCCCTGGCGCGTCGTTTCCAGAAGATTGATATTACCGAGCCGTCGGTGGAGGAAACCGTGCAGATCATCAATGGCCTGAAGCCGAAGTATGAAGCGCACCACGACGTGCGCTACACCGCGAAAGCGGTGCGTGCGGCGGTAGAGCTGGCGGTAAAATATATCAACGACCGACATTTGCCGGACAAGGCGATTGACGTGATTGACGAAGCCGGCGCGCGGGCGCGCCTGATGCCGGTCAGCAAGCGTAAGAAAACGGTCAACGTGGCGGATATCGAGTCGGTGGTGGCGCGAATTGCGCGCATTCCTGAGAAGAGCGTTTCCCGGAGCGACCGCGATACGCTGCGCAGCCTCAACGATCGCCTGAAAATGCTGGTCTTCGGCCAGGATAAGGCCATTGAGGCCCTGACCGAGGCTATTAAGATGAGTCGGGCGGGCCTCGGCCATGAGCACAAGCCGGTTGGCTCTTTCCTGTTTGCCGGTCCGACCGGCGTCGGGAAAACCGAGGTAACGGTGCAGCTTTCGAAAGCGCTGGGCATTGAGCTGCTGCGCTTCGATATGTCCGAATATATGGAACGCCATACCGTAAGCCGCCTGATCGGTGCGCCTCCGGGTTATGTCGGCTTCGATCAGGGCGGGCTGCTGACGGACGCGGTGATCAAACATCCCCACGCGGTGTTGCTGCTTGATGAGATCGAAAAGGCGCATCCGGACGTCTTTAACCTGCTGCTGCAGGTAATGGATAACGGCACCCTGACCGATAACAACGGGCGTAAAGCGGATTTCCGCAACGTGGTGCTGGTGATGACCACCAATGCCGGGGTGCGTGAAACCGAGCGTAAATCCATTGGCCTTATCCATCAGGACAACAGCACCGACGCGCTCGGTGAGATCAAAAAGATCTTTACGCCGGAGTTTCGCAACCGTCTCGACAACATTATCTGGTTCGAGCATCTCTCTACCGAGGTGATCCATCAGGTTGTCGATAAGTTTATCGTTGAGCTGCAGGTTCAGCTGGATCAGAAAGGCGTTTCCCTGGAAGTCAGCCAGGAAGCGCGCAACTGGCTGGCGGAGAAGGGCTACGATCGGGCGATGGGCGCGCGGCCTATGGCGCGGGTGATTCAGGATAATCTGAAGAAGCCGCTGGCGAACGAGCTGCTGTTTGGAACGCTGGTGGACGGCGGGCAGGTCACCGTTGCGCTGGATAAAGAGAAAAACGCTCTGACCTACGGTTTCCAGAGCGCACAGAAGCACAAGCCAGAAACAGCGCATTAATGCTGTTTTAAACGATAAACCGGGTTCCGTTCACGTACCCGGTTTTTTATATCCGCCAACGACGGGTTTCATTGCTTAAGCTGCAGCCGCAATGGAGCGTCTTTCTTCTGACCCTTTTTTCAATATAAATTATAAGTTATTGATTTTAAGATTTATTATTTATGCAGCAAAGAATAGGGTTAAAATCATTTAATTTTATTTATATGTTATATAACAATATGATAGCGTTTGTTGCTATCAGTTCACTGCCGTACAGGCAGCTTAGAAAGGAACGAGCATGCCGGAGAGCAGCTTTATTTCGTTCACTGCCGTACAGGCAGCTTAGAAAAGATTTCACGCTCTGCTGCACGTCGTGATTGGGTTCACTGCCGTACAGGCAGCTTAGAAAGCAACAGCATTTTGTATATCGCGCGCGGCTCTGTTCACTGCCGTACAGGCAGCTTAGAAATGTTAGCCGTTGAGGGATTGGACAAATCCGGCGTTCACTGCCGTACAGGCAGCTTAGAAAGTGCGTAAAGTCAGCGTTCTGCCAGAGTCAGTGTTCACTGCCGTACAGGCAGCTTAGAAATACGCCTGGGACGAGGGCATTGCACCATGAACGTTCACTGCCGTACAGGCAGCTTAGAAATTAATCGGGCAGCCTGTGGTGGCGCAGTGTTTGTTCACTGCCGTACAGGCAGCTTAGAAATTACTCCGAACCTGAAGGAGCTGGGTATATCCGTTCACTGCCGTACAGGCAGCTTAGAAATTACGGGCGTCTGTTTGTCAGGACTGTTTTTTGTTCACTGCCGTACAGGCAGCTTAGAAAACACATAACCAGCCCGCCGCCTTTCTGTAATCGGTTCACTGCCGTACAGGCAGCTTAGAAAGCCCAGACCAGCGCACCGGGCGCACATGGCGCGTTCACTGCCGTACAATCAGCGTATAAAAAAGCTCCTGTTATACAGTTAATAAAGCAATAACGAATAGATTGATTCTAATCAATTCTGTTTACTTCTACCTGACGGTAGCATAGTTCATTATGTTAAGCCTCTTTTATGGGGAAATGCGCGTCTATGCCCGAAAAATTTATCTCGCCAACCGATCTGAAAACGATATTGCATTCTAAACGTGCCAATATTTATTATCTTGAGAAATGTCGTGTGCAGGTAAACGGCGGGCGGGTGGAATATATTACCCAGGCGGGTAATGAATCGTATTACTGGAATATTCCTGTCGCTAATACTACGGCAGTGATGTTGGGAATGGGTACTTCGGTATCGCAGGCAGCCATGCGTGAATTTGCCAGAGCGGGCGTAATGGTTGGTTTTTGCGGCACGGACGGTACTCCGCTTTACTCTGCCAATGAAGTGGATATTGAAGTTTCATGGCTATCGCCGCAAAGCGAATATCGCCCGACAGAATATTTACAGTGCTGGGTTTCTTTCTGGTTTAATGAAGAAAAAAGACTCGCAGCAGCAAAGCGATTTCAGGAAATACGGCTGCAGCAGATTGAAAAATATTGGTTTTCTTCTCCGCGTAATTTATTTAAACCTGATATAAAACGGCTGGGTGATATAATCAATCGTGCACGTGAATCCCTGTCTAAAGCAGAAAATCATACCTCATTACTATTGCAGGAAGCGCTACTTACCAAATCATTATATAAGCTGGTGAGCCAGACCGTCGGCTATGGAGAATTTACGCGCGCAAAACGGGGTGGCGGAATCGATCTGGCAAACCGGTTTCTTGACCAGGGGAATTATCTGGCTTATGGTCTGGCTGCCGTCGCCGCATGGGTAACGGGCATACCGCATGCGCTTGCCGTTATGCATGGAAAAACGCGGCGTGGCGGGCTGGTTTTCGATCTGGCAGATTTAATTAAAGATGCCATAGTCATGCCGCTGGCCTTTCTTGCCGCTATGGAGGGGGAGGACGCACAAGGTTTCCGCCAGCGCTGTATTAGTCAGTTTCAGCAGTCTGAGGCGCTGGATTTGATGATTATTACCCTGCAGGAAACCGCTCGCAGTCTCGCCGGAAACCAGCTATGAACGTACTGATTATTTCCCGCTGCAGCAAGCACGCCCGTGAGGAAAGCTGTCGTATTCTCGACCAGTTTGCCGAGCGTACCGGCGATGCTGCCTGGCAGACCATCATTACTTTTGAAGGCGCAAATACGTTACGTCGGCTGTTGCGGAAAAGTGCAAGGCGTAATACTGCGGTTGCCTGCCACTGGCTTAAGAAAAACGGTCAGTCGGAGCTGCTGTGGATCGTCGGCAATCCGCGACGCTTTAACGCCCAGGGGCGCGTGCCAACCCATCGTACCTCCACCCTTGCCACAGTAGATAAAGAGGAATACCGCTGGCAAAGCGCGGAGAGTATTGCCTTGCTGGCAGCCATTGCCGGGCTGTTTCACGATTTTGGTAAGGCAGGGCGCTGTTTTCAGGAGAGTCTGACCGGTAAAAATAGCAGAAGCTTTCAGCCTTATCGGCATGAGTGGATTTCCGTACGGCTGTTTCAGGCGTTCGTTGGAGAACAGGATGACGCTCGGTGGCTGGAAAAGCTGGAATCGCTGACAAGCGAAGATGAGACTGCGCTTCTTGCTCGTTTGCAAAAGGATAATCCGCACTATAGTGATAGCCCCTTTACCACGCTTCCTCCGCTTGCCAGGGTTGTCGCCTGGCTGGTGCTGTCTCACCATCGACTGCCGGAAAATTTGCGCAGCCAGAGTAAGGAGTCGTCTGAGCACTGCGCGCGATGGCTGGAAACGCAGCTCAATGTCGAGTGGAATGCGTTAAATCATGATGATACGGAAAAAGCCTTTCGCTGGACGGAGGCCGATTTTCATCATGTCTGGACCTTTCCGTCAGGAACGCCGTTGCAGAGCCGCGTCTGGCGTGAAAAGGCCCGACAGATAGCCAGGCGGGCGAGAAATACGCCGGCGCTAAGGCAATGGGGAAGCATGGAGCAGCCGTTTATCCTGCATATGGCGCGTTTTTGTCTTATGCTGGCCGATCGCTTCTGTTCATCAGGCGATCCGCAGCCGCACTGGCAGGACCCGCTGTATCCTGTCTGGGCCAACAGCGATCGAAGCAGCGGCGCGTTGAAGCTGCGGGTTGATGAGCATCTGACCGGCGTGGCACATCACGCTTTACTTGTGGGACGCCAGCTGATGCGCGCCCGCGCGTCGCTGCCCGCCATTGCTCGCCATAAGGGGTTTCGTCAACGGGCGATAGATCCGCTTTTCCAGTGGCAAAATAAGGCCTGGGATGTTGCCGTCGCGCTGCGTGAACGCAGCCGGGAACAAGGATTCTTTGGCGTAAATATGGCCTCCACCGGCTGTGGTAAAACGTTTGCTAATGCCCGAATTATGTACGCCTTAGCGGACGAGCAGAAAGGCTGCCGCTTCACCATTGCGCTGGGTTTGCGTACGCTGACGCTGCAAACCGGCGACGCGCTGCGGCGGCGTCTGCATCTGGATGAAGACGATCTGGCGGTATTAGTGGGTTCGCCAGCGGTGAAGCAACTCTGGCAGCAGGTGGAAAAAGAGAAAAAACAAGCGGAATCCGATCGGGGCAGCGCGTCGGTGGAATCACCGCTGGATGAGCAGCAATACGTGCATTACGACGGCAGCGTGCAGGCGGGGGCGCTGGAAAAGTGGCTACAGAGCGATACCCGGCTGTCCGCGCTGGTCAGCGCTCCGGTGCTGGTAGCCACTATTGATCATCTGATCCCGGCTACGGAGGGGGTGCGTGGAGGAAAGCAGCTACCTGCCATGCTACGTCTGTTGAGCAGCGATCTGATCCTGGATGAACCAGATGATTTTGATATTGCCGATCTGTATGCGGTCTGTCGACTAATGAACTGGGCAGGAATGCTGGGAACGCGGGTGCTGTTATCTTCCGCTACGCTGCCGCCGGAGTTGGTTCAGGCGTTGTTCGCCGCATACCTCGCGGGGCGCAAAGTATGGCAGAAGTCATGCGGGGAAAGCGACAGGCCGGTTAATATCTGCTGTGCGTGGTTTGACGAACAGCGAGCACATGCGGAACAGCTGCCCGACGGACGTAAATTTAGCGAAGCACATCGTGCTTTTGTCGAACGACGTGCGCTGATGCTGGCGGAAAAGCCGGGGCTACATTCTGGTCGCATTGCGTCGGTTCGCCCCGTTTCTGCCTCTTTTGCTGATGTGATTGCGGCTGTGGCACAGACCGTACACCAGCAAATCCTTGAACTACATCGGGTGCACAAAGAAACCCGCACCGATGGAAAAGCGATCTCCCTGGGGCTGGTACGCTTTGCCAATATTGACCCGCTGGCGGCGGTAGCAAAAGCGCTGCTGGCCACCCCCTCGCCGCAGGATGTGTGTATTCACTATTGCGTTTACCACGCCCGTCATCCTCTGGCGGTACGTTCGGCGATGGAAGCGAGTCTCGATGCCGCCTTTATCCGTCACGATGCTGCCACCCTGTGGCAGCATCCGACAATAGCGCATGTTCTTCGGCAGCGCCCGGAAACGCAGCATATTTTTGTGGTGCTCGGTACTTCCGTAATGGAGGTGGGCCGGGACTGGGACGCCAGCTGGGGCATTATTGAGCCCAGCTCCATGCGCTCAATTATTCAGTTTGCAGGGCGAATACAGCGCCATCGGCGCATCGTACCGGATGCGGAAAACGTGGTGCTCCTCAGCCGTAATATCAGGGCGCTCAGAAACCTGACGCCCGCATTCTGTCGACCAGGTTTTGAAGATAAGGCCTGTCCGCTGGACAGTCACGATCTCTATACACTTTTGCCGCCGCAGGATTACCAGACCATTAACGCTCTGCCGCGTATCCTACCGGCAAACGGCGATAACAAACTGGCAGAGCTGGAGCACCGACGCTTAAGAGAAACGCTTATGAACAGCCGGGGCAAGCGAATTGTGGCCGCAGAGTGGTGGCGCAATCCCCTTTCATGGAACGCCTGGATGCAGCGCAGAACGCCGTTTCGCCAGTCGCAGCCGGAGGCGACGTTTTTTCTGTACCTGGAAGATGAACTGAGCGAGCCGTACTTCGTCTTTCGCACCGAAGGCGGTGAGATGAAGTCCGCCGAAGGGTTTGTTTCGGCTGAGGTTGAGTGCGCCGAAGGGGTTGCCAACTGGGGAAGCGTGGATTATGGCGAGGTGCTGCTGGAGCTGGCCGACAGGCTTAATATCGAAATCGGACTCGCCAGTGAGACTTTTGGTGAGATAACCGTGCCGGTTAATAAGCAAGAAAGCGCCATTAGCGACTGGTGCTATCACCCGTGGCTGGGTGTTTATCGGGATAAATTTTAATGATGTCAGGAAAAATTATGTCAACAGAAGCTCTGACCCGTTTTATCATCGGGTATATCGCTTCGCGAAAGCAGCCCAAACTGGATGCCTTTGACAAAGAGGCGGCAAGGCGCCTGGCGCGGGGGGAAGATCCCGCCGTCGTGGCCCAGGAGCGCCAGGATCTTGAGGCACGCTATCAGCCGCAGAGTTGGCTGACGGAGGCGGCAAGGCGGGCGGGGCAAATCAGCCTGGTGACCCATGCGGCGAAGTTTACCCACGGGGATTCAAAAAGCAGCAGCATCTATCGTGAAACTCCGGATGAAGAGGGCTATTTAAGCACCGCATCGCTTGCTGATATCACGTCGGACGCTGTAGGTAACGCCGCAGCCCTTGACGTGGCGAAGCTGCTGCAAACTAACGTGGATGGCGATTCGCTGCTGGCCTGTCTGAAGCGGGGCGATTATCGGCCGCTTAATACTCTTGCTGAAAATGAAGCGCAGCTCAGGCAATGGGTCACTGGATTTCAACAGGCGCTCGCCCCCGCTCAGCCCGCTTCGCATAAACTTGCCAAACAGATCTATTTTCCCGTAGAGGAGGGCTATCACCTTCTGTGCCCGCTGTTTGCCACCTCGCTGGCGCAGAGGATGCATGAAAAACTGATTGCCGCGCGTTTTGGCGAGCAGGCAAAAGCGGTGCGCGAGGCGCACCGGGCCAGCAGATGGCATCCGTCTCCCGACGTGCGCTATCCACATCTGGCCGAAATGCATTTTGGCGGCACCAAGCCGCAAAATATCTCTGCACTGAACAGCACGCGCGGCGGGCGTGTCTGGCTGCTGCCGTCGCGGCCCCCTGTCTGGACGAAGTCGCAAAAGCCGCCCCAAAATATGCGTAGCCTCTTTAGTCTCAGCGGATCTTTTAATCGGGAAGCTTCAGATACCGTCCGGCGCATAGTCCTCCTGCTGCAAGAGAATGCGGCAAAAAATAGCCGTCATATCCGCCGTGCGCGAGGAAACGCTGTCGATGAGCTTATCGATCTTCTGTTTATGCATGCGGCGGTGTTTCAGCAGGAAAGCTGGCAGGGATGGACGTTAAATAGTCCGGAGCTTCCTCGTCATCAGCAGCTCTGGCTCGATCCCTGGCACAGCAAAGTGGATGCGGCCTTTCGGCTTGAGCGCGAAAAAGAGGGCTGGAAATCCGCCGTTGCGGATGATTTTTCCCGCTGGCTGAATCAGCGCCTGAAGCACGTACGCCTGGACGTCGGGATAACCGAGCGTCGGGAGTGGCGAACCCAGCGGCTGTTTGACCAGCGGATGCGTGAGATGGAAGCCATTGTACAGGAGGCGCTAAAGTGAGCTATCTGGTTTTGTTGCCCCACATACGCATTGAAAATGCCAATGCTGTTGCCGGGCTGACGTGGGGGTTTCCGGCAATCACTCATTTCCTGGGCTATGTCCATGCGCTTTCCCGTAAGATTGGCCCGGAGCACGGCGTCTCGTTCTCCGGCTGTGCGATTATCAGCCACGAGCAGTATGTCCAGGCACATACATCGGGCCGCGACTGGCTGTTTGCTCTCACCCGTAACCCGCTGACGAAAGAAGGAAAAACTGCGCCGTTCAATGAAGAAGCGCGAATGCATCTTACTGTCTCCCTGCTGGTTGAATGCCAGGGCGAGATTGCAAATGGCGAATATGGGAAGAAGGTGCTGTGTTCATGGCTTAAGCAGCATTGCCAGGGGCAGAAGCTGGCGGGAGGGAACGTCGTTAGTATGCGCGATCCACATATATATGAGGCCTCTGACAATCAAAAACAGCTGCGGCAGATCCTCTGGTGCCTGATGCCAGGCTTTGCCCTGTACGATCGTAGTGAATGGCTGCTGGAGCACCATCGTACGTTACAACATCAGGATCGCAATAAAACGCTGCTTGATGCCTGGCTGGACTTTGCGGCGCTTCGGTATCAGGCCAATCTCCCGGAGGAGGGGGATAAGGCAGTGTGGGAATATCAACCTAAACCGATGCCGGGCTATCTGGTGCCGCTGATGTGCGGCTATCAGCGTATTTCACCGCTTTATCCTGCCGGTGAAGTGGCTAATGCACGAGACACCACTATCCCTTTTGCCTTCACTGAAGCCGTTTACGGCGTCGGTGAATGGCGCGGCGTGCATCGTATTACCGATCTACAACCGCTTCTCTGGCGCTACCGTACCACGGAAACAGGCTACTACTGCTCGGCGCTGTCGGTTTCCGATGATTTGACGCTAAATGATGACGACGATTTTGAATAAGGACTGATTATGGCAAAGGCCCCCGTAACTGTAAAAACTGCTTCTGTACTGGCATTTGAGCGTAAGCTCGCCGTTTCCGATGCCATGATGTATTCCGGAAACTGGTTGGGAGATCAATGGCAGGCGATAGCAATTCAGGAGAAGGCCGTTCGTGGAACCATCTCCAACCGTTTGAAAAACGCCATTACCGGCGATCCGGCCAAACTGGACGCTGAAATCCAGAAGGCGAACCTACAGCGCGTGGACACCGCAGCGCTGCCGGCAGGTGCCGACACGCTGAAGGTGGCGTTTACGCTGCGCGTGCTGGGTAATTTATCGACTCCATCGGTCTGTAATGATATGGCCTATCAGGAGGCGCTGCGCCAGGTTATCGAAGGATATATTAGTGAGCAGGGTTTTGGTGAGCTTGCCCGTCGCTATGCCTTTAATTTGGCAAATGGACGCTTTCTGTGGCGCAATCGCATTGGCGCTGAGCAAATCCAGGTTAGCGTGCGTGCCGGAGAGGATGAGTGGACGTTCAGCAGCTACGACTATTCGTTACGTGAGTTCGGACAGTCGGACACTGAGCTTGCCGCCTTGTCCGCCGTTATCGAAAAAGGTCTGCAGGGTGAGGGGTGGGTTATGTTGAACGTTGAAGCACAGGTCCGTCTGGGTGCCGGCCAGGAGGTATTCCCATCGCAGGAACTGGTACTGGACAGCAACAGCAGCAAGAGTCGCGTTTTATACCAGGTAGCAGGCGTTGCCGGAATGCATTCGCAGAAGATCGGTAATGCGCTGCGCACCATTGATACCTGGCATCCGAGAGCGGAAGAAATGGGAGCCATTGCGGTTGAGCCATACGGCTCGGTAACCAGTCGCGGCGTGGCCTGCCGGCAGCCAAAAGATAAAATGGACTTCTATACGCTGCTGGATAGTTGGGTAACGAAGGGTGTAAAACCGGAGGTAGCACAGCAACACTATGTCATGGCCGTGCTGATTCGCGGCGGTGTATTCGGTGAGAAAGGCGAATAAGGAGCGACGATGGATCACTATCTTGAGATCCGGGTTGTTGCGGACCCTGAATTTTCTGCAGAGATGCTGATGGCGGCGCTGTTTGCAAAGCTGCATCGCGCCCTGGCGACGCGGGGTAAAGGCGATATCGGCGTCAGTTTTCCGCAGATGGCTAAAACGCCGGGAGCGATTTTGCGGCTTCACGGCTCCCAAACGGCGTTACAGGCGCTTGAGGCGCTATCGTGGCGCAAGGGGCTGAATGACTACTGCCAGTGTTCAGGTGTAGCTCTCGTTCCACAAATTATCGGCTGGCGAACGGTTAGCCGGGTTCAGGTAAAAAGCTGTCCGCAGCGGCTAATTCGCCGCTCGGTTAACAAGGGGTGGTTGACCCAGGAGCAGGCCCGACAGCGTCTGTTGACGATCAAAGAACGGCGCACCGGGCTACCCTATATTAACGTTAAGAGCCTGTCGAGCGGTCAGCAGTTCCGGCTGTTTATTCTTCACGGTCAGTTGCGTACAGAGCCAGTGAGCGGTTTGTTCAACTTTTATGGGCTGAGTACGACAGCGACAATTCCGTGGTTCTGAGGCCGTGGCGCTGTGCTATTTATCGTGAACGTGGACGCTATTTCGCACGAAGACTCGAAGTAAGATAGCTAAATGGCTCTACACCGCCAGGAGATATTTAACATAGCCTGTGGGAAAGGGCTACAGGCTGTGTTAAAGCATGGGCCGGCGGGCGACCGTGAAAGGCACTCAGCGGTGGCTTTTACCTTATTTGCTCCGATACACTGCAATCGCTGCTGTGCGGGATTGATTTAAATAACCATCTTAAGACCTACATTGAAAGAGCGATGAGCAGGCCGGCATTTCTCCGGGCCAGGCAACGAAACGATCGGTAACGGGAAGGGGAGCGGCAACCTCGTGGCCTGGGGAGTCGTATCCTGAATGCGTAGTCGGTGCCTGTTCAGCTTCTGCGTCGGGCAGGCGCTTTCTTCTGAAGAGGATAAACGGGCTCTGCGACGCTGCTGATCAAAAAGCCGTCGGGCCGACCGGGCTGCCACTATTCAAGGCGGATATTTTATGGCAGGGGAGGACGTTACTGCCGATCCTTTTCAGGGCATTACGTCGTCCCGCGGTTTATTATTTTCAGGTGCTAAGTTTAACATCCTGTTTTTATTCTTTATCAACCACATCGTTAATAATCCACGGTGTCTTGTGATTATCCTTAATTCTGAGCAGGTAATCGTCAACCAACGCTTTTGTCCGTTGATTAAAACTGTAAAAAGACGGAAGGACAGAGAGAGTAGTTGAATTAAAATCAATTTCTTGCGGTAGCTGCATGGGAATGAAGTGAAGATGACGTCCGGTTAAGGTTTTGATATAAAGTTTTTTGCCTATGACAGGATTGATACCGTGAAAATTAAAACCCAACTCAAACGTGTTTTCTAAAGGAAAATGCAAGGCATACCATTGATACTTATGGTGCTCTTTAATTAAATGTTCTGCTAAATTGAAGGAAGGAGTGTTCTTTAGCTGCGTGACAAGGCTGTTGATGTACCTTGTCATTAAATAATTTTTAATTATAACTGATAAAAACAATACTACGAATAACATTGTGAAGGTTAGCACTATGACTAATACCCACCAGATTCCTGTAGACAATGATGAAAAGGAAGACACTATAATACAACTGGTTATGACACAGGCAATCAGAGCAAAACTATATCCTCTATGTTCGTCTTTTATAAGTTTGATGCCGAAATAAACCAGGGCAGAGCCCCCCAGGCAATAAAAAATAATAACGATCTTTCCATTTATCATAATCCAAAAAATTATTGTCTGAGTGCACGTCGAGATAAACTGACGTGATGCTACCATAAAAAAGCGTAAGCGCCATTAGCAATTATCATGAAATAAGAGCCTGGCCCATTAGGCGCAATTTTAACTCAACTATGGCGGTGAGAGGGGGATTGACTCGCTTCGCTCGCCGTTACCCGGCCCATCCCTGGGCCTCGCCCCTTCGGGGCCAGCGCAGGCGCTGTTCAAAATTGCTCCCGGCAAT
>NZ_WMJZ01000030.1 GCF_009711095.1 Intestinirhabdus alba | reverse complement strand
CCTGACGGCGAAGCCTTTGCCCGCGAAGCCTATGAGGCCCCACAGGGGGGAGTTGAGGAAATGATGGCCACTATCTGGTCCGAACTGCTGGGTGTACCGCAGATAAGCCGGCATGACTCATTCTTTGCCCTGGGAGGGCATTCACTGCTGGCTATAAAAATGATTGAAAGTGTAAGAAGGCAGGGATACTCAATGAAACTTAACGACGTATTTGAGTATCCGGTATTAGCTAGGCTTTCTAATAAAATAATAGAGGTGAGGACTGACTATCATGGGGGGGCTATTCCTGTCAGGAGTTATGGGCGGGGAATGCCATTGTTCTTTGTTCCCACTACATCAGGTGATTACTCATATTCTTACTCTTTAGCTGAAGATATTGATAGACCTGTTTATGTACTCCCTTGGCCGTCAATACATACTTTTGATGAGCAGAAAATAGGGGAGGTTGTTAATGACATGATCAATGCTTTGAAAGTCATCCAACCTGGCGGTGAATATAGCATCATTGGATACTCATCTAGTGGAGTAATAGCTTATGCTATCGCTGAAGAATTGATTAGGCGCGGTGAATCAATAGCTCATGTTGGGCTCATTGATACCTATTATCCCAGGTATCTTAAATCATTGATAACCAATGTTGAAACATCGTTTGTTAATGATGTAATTGACAACAACTCTGATGATTTAGAGTTTATTGATGAACTTTTAAGGCTCAAAGAAAAGTATAAACTTAGAGAAATAATTTCTTTGGTTCGTGAGAAATATGGCGAAATTAAAAATATGTCAGTGGATGTCGAGGCGAGACAGTGGGAATTAAGACACCATATGGAGGTTGAAATAGCATTGTATACACCGTCGACAATATCTGTTCCAGTATATTTATACTATGCAACAGAGGATTACATCCCCTTATCTATTGAGGCTAGATATGTTGAATATTTAAAAAATATACCTACAGACTTAGGTTGGAAGGCGATAGTTCCATCTGGATGCTTTAATGCTATACCTGTAAGTGGAAATCATATTTCCTTGATTGCTAATAAATCTCATCGTAAACAGTTAGCTTCTAAACTAAGCAGCATCTTATAAAAATTTGTAAGTATCCCAAGAAGGGTATCTATAGATTTCGAATAAGATGATTAAGGATAGTGTCCACTTATTTTAAGAGGACACTATCATCTTTGAATTAGAAGTTACTTGACAGACGTCTCTTGCGGGGAGTTTACTTTTGGTGAGTTCAGTGATCTTACCCACGTATTGTGGACACAGCCCTAATGTAAATAGAGATAACTACTGATAAACCAACAAGTTGTTGACTCAGAAAGCAAAAACCCCCGCCGAAGCGAGGGTTATAAATGAGTGGTGCCGGACTCGGAATCGTAGTTTGTGTTAACAGTATGAAATAAATGTAGAATAATCATAATCACCTTAAGTATACCAACTAATGTACCATCAGTTTATAAGTGTGATTGCAAATAAAGTCAATTATATTCAATTAGTTATGACAACATGCCCTGCCAAATCTTACTGAACAATCTTCAAGTCTGGACTGATTGTTCCGATGCTTTTCCCTGCTCTATTCAATAGATTACCGTCATCAAATCCGATATGTTTACTCATAACATATCAAAGCGATAAGTAAAGCCAGAAGGATAGATGCCACATGACCAAAGCGGAGATCGCCAGCGCTGTTAATGAGTGGTTCAACATTGAAAATTACAGCGTCCTGCAAAATTTGACAGTGGAGCAGCTTTTCCAAGAGATAGAGAACAGGATTGTCGCTTACCGCATGGGGCAAAACAGTGGGGAGTTGCCTCCTGAAAGCCGTCGCAGGCATCAGAACTATTACGAAGAACTGATTGAAGGTAAGGTCGTGTTTGGTGATGTTTTCGGGGGGCCAGAAAAAAGACTGTCTTCCAGCTATGCCATCAAGCCTGTCACACATCAGGAGCTATGGGAGGTGGCGGGTTATGTGGCTGCTTTCGATAAATACGTTAACCCGGAAGGAAAACCCCTACCTCATATGGAAGTCTCGCATTATCTGAAGGAAGCCGGGGTAAACAACGAAGGGTTGATGCTTGTTCAAATTAATCTGGCAGAAACATCACCCGAAGAAATCATCAATCACCTGAAAGTCATGGTTCCTGAGTGGAAACAGCAGCTACAGGCTCCTGAGCCTCCAGCCAGAGATTTTCGCTTTGGGGTCAGCAACCTTAAAAAAATACTCGATTACAATATTATCCCCATCATGGACCTGCTGTACTGGGCGCAGGATGAAGAGGTCAGGATTGGTATGCCACAACTGACCAGCTTTTTATACCCTGATGAGTTTAAAGACGGTATCCGTGATGTTGATAAGGTGAAGTCAACAGATCATCCTCTGGCAGTTAAGTATCTGACAAACCTTGCTCACTATCGCTCTTTTGTCGATTTTACATATAGATACGACGACAGAAGACACTGGAAGGTTCAGGATCTCATCACTGACGAACTCGGTGAGGACTGACATTCCCGGAGGCGGTGTGTTGCGCAATGCGGATATCGCCTACATTCACTCAACCTGAACATACCCTATTTTTATCCTCCCAAAAATCTGCGTAAAAAACTTCTTCTCGAACGTCCCTCTTAAATCACAAGAAAAACCCATACAATTATCTCATCGAACAACACAGGAGATAAATATGGTTCAAATCAAAACAGATAAACATCCCAAGCTTATTCGTTTACCTGAAGTAATGAGCAGAACTGGATTCGGGAAAACATGGATATATGAGCTTATTAAAGCGGGTTGCTTTCCCGCACAGATAAAAACAGGTGTGAGAGCAATCGCCTTTATTGAAAGTGAGGTGGATGCGTGGATTGAACGAGCTATTCAGGCATCACGAAAACAAGCAGTTTAACAAATATTATCCATATAATGATCTAAGGAGGTTTTATGTAAACATAAGAAAATAAAACTGTTGTAAATAATATCCCTTACCAAAATCATACAGATTTCTGTAGGGGGACGTTCAATTAAAAATAAAGAAGGAAATAAAAATGAGTAAAGCAATAACAGAAGTCCACGAAATCAAAGTTTACAATGAATCTACCAGATTATTCCTTGTAAAGTCATTTTATTGCTATGAGCTTTATATCAGTAATATGCAGGAATACATGGGCGATAGATTTGTTAAAATGGTTGAAGACAGAATATATATGGATGAGGTTTTTGACAAGGTAATAGAAAACAGTAAGGAAGGATTTAATAAGTTTCTTAAGGAGTGTAAAAGCTCAGGCTCTCTCAGAGATGTTTTATTTGATGAGGTCAAAGTGAATCTGAGACATATGCACAACGTTATTTTTAACTCAAACTAATGGTCATGTGATCAGTATATGGCCCCGCAAGGGGCTAATAATCAACTTAATAAAGGAACATTTAAATGAATGATAATATTGCAATATCAGTAAGTCTGCTATGTGAGCAAACACCTGAAATACTCTGCACCATCCAAGCAAGCGTCAGTACGTTCATTGCGCTATGCGGGTATTCAGCCGAGGAAGTAATGGATGATGAAAACCTGACAGATGCGTTGAACAGTTATGTTAATAACGAACTGGTCAGTGAAATGGATTTAAGATACGGATCAGTGATCATTAATCTGGTTTATAAAAAGTAGTTATCTGTTTATCCCTATTCCGGGGCTAAATAAAATAAGTCAAACAAATATGTAAAAATGAGGATTAATTATGTCTAAAGAAACTGTAGTAACAAATAAGTCTACACAGCTGTTCCTTGATCTTGCTATAAGATCGTTAGAGGCAAGCTGGAAACTTTTTCAGGAGATAAATGGAGATGGAGACGCTAATGATTATCTTGATGATCCTGACTTTATGAGTCCATTCATAATGCACGTTATTGACCATATTCAGAATAACTTTGAGAAGTTTACGACCCAAGAAGGAGATTACGGTGATATTAAGGAAGTTAACTTTGAGCAGATTGCTGCTCTGTTAGTGTGGCATTCAGAACGATTCAGAAAATAAGTTTTAATGTTGCCCCGCAAGGGGCTAACTAAAAAACAGTAAATAAAAACAGGAGCCAAAAATGGTTGATGAATTTCTTGTAATGTATATGTACAAAAAAATCCAAGCCGAAGCTCAGGCAACAGATATGAAAACACTGGAACGTTTATTGAAGAAGTTCCGCAAAGTTGTTGCGGAGCGTCGGGAAGAATACTATCAGGAGATTGGTGAGAAGAAGGCTCAAAAGCTAAGGGCAGAAAGATTACAACGGTTGCTTAAGAAAATGGAGCGTGATCGTGTATCACCACATGAGTTATAAAATAAAACCACCATATTGGTAATATACTGCCAGTATGGTAGTTTTATTTTAGATAGAAAATTTTCGGCGCTTTGTTGCTGATGCATTAAAATCAGAAGATATATCTGAAAGTTGCTCAAGACTCTGTTCAACAGAACGCTGGAACTCAATAGCAGCTTCTGTGCGCTGTTTTATGACCAGAGCGACGAGTTCATCAGGGCTTTTCTCAAGTAATGACTTTCGGTAGATAATGGACTCTTGTACTTTTTCAAGCTTTCTTGATGCAAGGGCTGATGCGTGACTTACAGGGTTGAGTTCTTCAATAAATTTTTCGAGTAGTGACTTTTTCTTCCTGTCTAATCTCAGAAGTTCGGTATGTGCCGATTTAAATTTCTTGGCTTCACTCAACGGTGAACCATCGGTTCTTATCCTGCGATATTCATCTCTGTATTCAGTCATCGTTGGATATTTTTTTAATGCTTTAATGGTGTTCATGTATTGAATTAAATCATCATTGTCTAATTTTACTTTCCTCATATATACCTCGAAAAAATAGTGGATATATTTATATTACGAGATATAGTGTAAGTGTCAAATAAAACCGAGAAATAAGAATGATAATATTCAGATGAAAACTATATTCTTTCTTCTTGATCAATATCTTCAGGATAATCAACAAAAATGTCATCTTCTGAAACAGAGTCCCAGTCAATATCTTCGTCGGGAGTAGAAAGTAAAGGTTTATCATCTTCTTTATCGATTGTTTTCTCTACGTTATTTGTAAGTACCGTATCTTTATAAACGGTGACGAATACGTCTTCTATGCCTTCACTGGTCGTTCTCAGCGACTTCTTAACATATTCTTTCCTTGTGGCATTTAATGTTCTGTACTGGCCTTTCAGAAAGAGATTCGCGTTTATCATGGTATGCTTCCCTTCTTTGACCAGAATGCCTTTATTTATTAGCTTATTCCAGCATTTACATACGTTAGATTTGCTCATATTAAGCTCTTCTGCGAGTGCCGACTGAGATATACTGGCAATGAGGTTTCCATGCTGCATGAGTTTACATAAGCGGATCATTATTGTGTATTCTGCACCAGACATATTTTTCCCGATCTTTTCCAGATTATCAAGAAAAGCATGAACATAGGCTATTCCCGGTCGAATATCAGAGCTTCGCTCTTTTTTTACATTTACGGTTATTTTATCTTTTTTGTTTCTGTTATAAAAACTGTAAATCTCCAGTTTCTGTTTGTCTGTAAAATGATTTCTGTTGATATATTCTTCCACTTCTTCACTGCTGGAGGTCATTATTGTATTGTAATCAATGCTCATCGGTTATCCTTTTATTGTTATTATGTTTATTCTATATAATGCAGGATATACTTTTGTCAAAAATAAATGTGAAAAAAGGAAAAATAATACACTTTTGCGAAATAGTGTTCACTTCTTTCCGGGTGTTTTAACTATAAAAAAGTTTCCCCAGAAGAAATTTTGGTTTCCGTACAGGAAACTTCGGTTTCCACAGAAGAAACTTAAATTTCCGTACAGGAAACTTTTTCCGTGAAATCTCTTTTAAATATAATAGGTTACACATCCTTAATACTATAATATGTTTAATAACCTTAACGGGGAGTGTGCCGGTTAAATGGCACCGTCTATTTTTCTACTTTGTTTTTACTTGATTTTATGGACAGCAAGTGATTGTTTTATACAATCACGAAGCGCTGCTGATTTTTTATTAAATATACAATTGTTTTTCCTCTACGTTATAGCGGCTACGCCTCAATTCTTTATGGATAAATCCATCATTAACAGGGATGAACCCTGTTTCAGCAGTGTGATTGTCTTGAGCAATCACTAAGTGCTGCTTCTATGAATATAGTTTTCCTATGCGTTTAAGAGCAAATACTATATCTTTTAGTGCTAATGCTGTTATGAAATATAGGATCGAAAATATTTAATCATGAATAAAAGAATAGATGTTGATCCTTTTGGCTTTACCCTAAAACATAGCAAGGACCATTGTTAAATCGTTAAATATATTTTACAGAGTTAGGGCGTAGCCGTGCGTCAGCACATGAGCTTTAGCTCATAAGAGATATATATTTTCAAAAGAATAAGAAAAAACAGGTAAAACGTTTATTAAATGAGTTAAATTTGATTTTTGCCGATTCGATATGGTATTAAATAATAAAAAAGAAGGAAAATAAAGAATGAACAACATTAAGATTATTACGCTCTTTCATACAAATAAAAAAATACCATTTATGACTTGTATTGTTAAAGATGTTGAAGAGAATGAACAAGTAATAAAACTCACTTTGCAAAATGGTGATAATATTCATGTCAAAGATTATGACTATTTCTTCTTATCAGAATCAGCACATGAGTGTGATCAGGAACGAATGATTAATACATACAGAAGATTGATTTCTGAACTAAGCCAAGTTAGCGAAGAAACAATAGAGTCCTTAGTTCCGAAGATATCGAATAATATGAAAACCAATTTCCCGGCAAGCGGTGTGAGTGCTTTGGAAGATGATTGAAAAATCTGAATGGTAGCAACCATTCCATATGAAACAGCATATTAAAACATGCGTTGCATACAGGTTTTTGCAACACCATATCGGAAGATAGCTACGTTACCTGAGATCTAACAATCTCTGTCTGCGTAATGGTCGACAGGGTATTACCTGTTCCGACCTATACCTTTCTATCTCCATCCATGTGCAAACAGCTACTGTCATGGCTCTTCGTGCACATTACACCACTTATTGATCGATATGAAAGATCAATAAATTTCTTTTGATAGGTTCAAGCTATTGAATGAGCATCAATTGATCGGTGTTTTAATTGTTTATATCGATCGATTGTGCGTTTATGATAGCTTAAAACTATCAAATGATTTGAATTCGATCGATACAAACGATATGACGAACAGAAAAATAAATTGAATCCTATCAATTGATTAATGCTTTTTTCAGCCCAGAGAGACCAACCTATGGGTAGGGCTGTCTTTGACATAAAGTTTCAACACATTGGGGATAGATATGAAATTACGGATAGTGATGCCACTGGTACTGTCTGCTGCCGCACTAACAGGATGCCAGCAGCTCAACGACGGCGTGAATACAATTAATGGAGCAATCAGCTCGTCTTTGTCTTCAGTAGGTAAAGCGCTGGGGGGAACAGCCACCACTCAAAGCCTTGGCCCGGTATCGTCTGTATCTGGCCTTGGTGCTGTCTGCAAAGACTATGAAGAAAACGCAATGGCAGCAGAGAAAAAATGGACGGGAAAACGGATCTCAATCGCAAATGCGACTGTTCTTGAAGTTACAAAGGGCAGAAGTGCCAGCGATATGATGACGGGAATGCCCATGTCAACCCCTAACTATTACCTGCTATTCAAAACAGCCGATACAAGCTATTGTGGTGGTATGGTCTGGCTGGATTACTACTCTGGTATTGATGATGCAGTTCTTACCTATAAGAAAGGCCAGAAAGTCAGCGTCACCGGAACTGTAAACAATTTCGAAGTCCGTGGATTCGCTACCGTCAACAACGCCGATATGCCAGTTCGTCTGGTTGTTCTGAGAAACGGTACGATTAACTATTAACTCTGGGATAATACGATGCGTAAATTTTTACTCGTGGCAGGTCTTACTGCTCTTTTATCGGGATGCGGTGAAAAAGGTGATTTTGAGAAAGCGATCAACGCGAAAATATCACAATCAAAGCTGTGCTACTCACTACAGGACAATGACATTGTGTTCAATAAAGGTTTCCCCATCCGGGTTAATCACGGCTATCGTTCTGCTGGATACAGTGCCAGTGATGAAATCTTAAAAGGTCTGGCTAATCAGGGACTGCTTGATGTTTCTCAACAAGCTAATGGTTTCAGTAGTGTCGATGTTCTGGAAGTAACAGACAAAGGCCAAGAGGTTGAGTTTTGGGACCGTGAGAAAGGTGCCTGTGTCGGTCATCGGGCAGTTGCTGAGGTTAAAAGCTGGACTGAACCGAGTGAGGGTAATGGCGTTAAAATGACGCAAGTGACCTATACGTGGAAACTGGATGGTGTGCCGGGCTGGGTTGATAAAAATGCTTTCTCCGGCTTGAAAGGGATGTCTGAACCAGAAGAAGCCAAAATTGTTCTGGTGAAAACCAATAACGGTTGGGAAGCACGGTAATTACAGGAAGAACTCTATGAATTCTATCTATTGGGTGATTTTCATGGGACTGCTGATAAACATACCATCACTGGTTCCTGTGTTGTTTCTCCGTAAGATTCAAAAGAACGTGAAGATATCTATTGCGATCAGACTGTTTCTACTTAACGCTTTCTTGGTGCTGTCATTGGTGACGGTATCGCAGAATATTACGCAAAAATACGGGCTGTTTCCTATATGGCTGGTATGGGTTGCTATCGCTCTTTTTATGGTCACTCTGGTATCAACAGTTAAATTCGTGCGTAAGGATTTAACTGTTGGTAAAAGTCGGGCTGTTATCCTTTCATCATTCCTGATTGTCTATGCCACCAGATTTCATGCCGTGTTTTCAGATGTGTATGGAAGTGGATATACGCTTAACGGATATAACGCCACATGGACATTCTTCTTCTTGTTTTCCAGTCTGTTGGCTTATATCGGTTGCTCTGGGAGTAAAACATATTCTGGTTATTCTGCGTCGTCATCTGCACCACAATCAGATTATTTTAAGCCGAACAATGAATATAAAACACAATCTCAAATTGACTACGATATTGCGGTGAAGGGGCGGAGTGTTCTGTCTGATCCCAATCTGAGTATTGTTGAGCAGCAGCGTTATCGGGATGCTCTTGAGAAAAAAGAAAAAGAACATTGGTAACATATATTTATTTACTTAATAAAGCCGATTCCCATCGGCTTTGAAGTTTCTTATCTAAAGTTGGCCTTTTATTTTCTATATCCCGGTGGCCTCATACGTGGGGCTTTATCTTTTCTGGCATGTGGTATGAGATCCATGCGATGATCACTTTCCGGCTGTTCTTTCTCAGGACGGCTTGGGAAACGTCGAATCTCATCAGGTGTTGGTTTATAGTCATCTTGGTTAAACTTGGCTTTTTTCTCATATTCAGTGCGAGAGATATGACGGCCTAATACCTCGTCAAAGACGTAGTTTTCAGCAATACGTTTATCATGTTCCTCACTGATAAGATCATTTTGGGATTTGTTTGCTTTAGCCCATACAAACTTCTGCTTGAAAAAATCTATGACAAGAGTTGTGAAGCGTTTAAAAATATTATCCTGACGTGGAGTAGTCTGTTTCCTCTTAACACGTTCAGGGGCGCTTCTGGATGCCCTATTTTGGTTTTGAGAGGAGGATGTTTTCAGGATAGTATTTATTCCAGAACCAGAAATACCTACTGATGGTTTCTTACCTGCAACGACCTTACTGACTTTTGTTTTATCACGGTAAGATTTAACGCCACGCATACGAGTATGAGGAGCTGGTGCAACCAAAACAGGTCTTTGATTCTCATCAGTAGAAGAACCGGAGCGTGTTTTAGGTAATACGATCTCTTCTGGTTCAGCAAGATGTGTAATCGTAAAGCTTCTGACATCAACGACGATTTCGAGGTCAAGTTCGCTGAAAGTCTTGTAGACTTCAACCGCTTCCTGCTTGGCAGCATCACGAACAGCCTGTTCTGCTGCTCTTTGCTCTTGTGCTGCTTTACTACGCCATTTGGCACTATGGATACGCTTCATTGGAGGACGGTTTGTTTCAGCGGCTTTAGCAAGCCATAGCGCTTTTTCTTCATTATCTAAAGCAACCGCCGCTTTTTCTAATGCCTCTTCATGCTGGGCCTGAAGAGAACGATGGTCAATACGTTCTGACGAGCCAGCGGCAGCGAGGTAGCTGTTAGCCATCGATGCCCATGATTCACGCCATAAAACAGACATTTTTCTGTCGTTCCAGCTTCTTTCTTTTTTACCAAAACCTTCAGGGCCTATGGTTTTTAATGTCAACATAACGTGAGCATGAGGATTATCGCTATCAAGATCGTGGAAAGCGATATCGGCAATCATGCCTTTATCAACGAAATTTTTCTGACAATACTCAAGGACAAGTCTTTTCTTGTCGTCATTGTTTAACTCGGCAGGAATAGCAACATCGAAATAACGGGATGTTTGACCATTGTTCTGGCGCTCAACTTTTTCCACTTCATTCCACAATGCTGTAGAATCTTTTACGATGTGTTCTGGTGCGTTAGCTGGAGCTAATATGAAGTGCCCATATAAATCAGTACGGCGACTGTAATCATACGTATCACCTGTTCTTTCATCTGTTATACGTGTACGAGCATGATAGGCAGCCTTCGCAACGGAAGACCTGCCTTCTGAACGTTTCACAATTTTAAAATCAAGATGAAAAATAGCCATACAATAAAAAGAACCTCAATATAATTTTAAATAACAAACCAAAATATAACTCTCCAATGCGACTATGCTGGTTTTAGTTTTTCGCAAGAAAAACTCTGGTGTTGACGTTGACCTTGTTTCCGAAGGAAACGGTGTTAGCCTGCGGCAGGCAACCGTCGGTAGACCCCACACACTGCGTAGCAGTGTATAGGTGGGCATTGCTTTATTTTTATATCTCCTAAAGGAGCTAAAAATAACGACAATGTAAAAAGTTTTCCTATGGTTAAATAATAACGCTAGTTTTAATGTCTGTGAAATTAACAGGGTGGGAATCGGATAAACGGTTGAGGTAGGGGGATAATATTGAATATTTGGCTTTAGAGAACGCCCGCAAGGGCAAAATTAGTTAAATTAGTCTCCCGCCGTAAGGCGGGAAAGCAGAATTTAAGATAAATAGTGAAAATTAAAAATACTTTTATGTGTTGCACAATTCACAGGTTAAGACCAGAAATCAGAGTCAAAAAGCAAGAGGTAAAATTGTTTTCATTGATACAATAAAATAAGTAACGCGGAGAGTATCAGGTAATTAATGTTAGTGACTACATTCGTATGTGTTGCATGTTTTTATTTTGAGCTTACTGATATCATATTTTTAAAAACAAAACACCATTTTTTCGGGATGAATCCAATCATTAACAGGGATGAACCCTGTTCCAGCAATGTGATTGTTTTGAACAATCATCTCGCGCTGCGTAATTTAATCTGGAATAAAAAGTATTCAACCTTCTGTCTATGGTTTGACCTTTTCCTTTTTTAATTGTATTTCATATTTTCAAAAACTAAAAGGAGAAGCAATTATGAGTGATAATGATAAAAACAGAAAGTCAAGAATAGAAAAAACAATAAAGCAAAAAATAGCCTCAGCGCAGATGCGTCTGAATCGTCTCAAGACCAAAGAGAAATCTTTATCCAAGAGCGCTGAGACACGCCTGAAGATCATCCTTGGTGCTGAAGTTGCTAAAGCTGTGGGCTGTAAAGTAGAAGACGTCGATAAGGAGTTTGTGTTAGGTATATTAATACATTTTCAAAATGTTGGTGCTGAGGATAAGGCAAGACTTAAATTAAAAGGGAGAATATTTCTTGAGTCTATAGTGGGAAGGAAGAAATAACTTTATGGTATTTATAGCACGTAAACAGGTTAACAAATTCAAATCACATTTCATGTATGATATCAAATTCATTATATGAATTAACATATTGAATTTTACGCCTTATGCTATAATATCATTATGATTTCATATAAAGGAGCTTATTATGAGAATATCTCAAGAAAAAAGATCACATATTATGAGGACAATACACTCAAAGAATACAAAACCTGAAATAATTGTTGAGGGAATTCTGAGTAATCTTGATATTAATTATATGGCTCATTGTCATAGCCTATATGGTAAACCTGATTTTTTGTGCGAAGTATATAAAGCCGCAATATTTGTAAATGGTTGTTTCTGGCACGGTCATCAATGTCATATGTTCAGATCACCAGACTCTACGAACAAATATTGGGTAAGTAAATTGCAGAAAAATTCTGAAAGAGATATTCGCGTAGTCTCTATTTTAAATAACCTAGGTTATAAGTTCATTGTTGTTTGGGAATGCGCTTTAATCGGGAAAAGGAAATTAGACCCCCTTGTTCTACAGGATTGTCTTGAAGAGTGGCTTTTAGCTGGGAATGGAAATTGTGAAATAGATTCTAAAGGTTTAAAAGCTATGGTTTCGAGTATTTAACATTAAATTTGAATGAAATATTTTCTCTCACCCTTTCCAAATGTATGTACTTCCTCTTTCAGTTTTGGCGTTTTTTCATATGATTTGCGCAAGAGTCATTCTCGAGAAAATTTATACAAATCAATACTTTGTGGTTTATTGCGATTTTTTTGTAACTTTTGCTGTACACACATGAAATTTTGTTTATTATGTATATAAGATCAGGTTAAACCCAAGGTAACGAGAGTAACGAAATGACAACAGTTATTGCAACAGAAATTAAAAGCGAAAAAATACATTTGCGTATAACTCCCTCTCAGAAAGAAACTTGGAGAGCCTTAGCTGAAGCTCAAGGTCTTAGTTTGGCTGCTTGGATTGAAAATAAAATATCGATAGCTTTAGCATCAAACAATGACACTTTCCAAAAAGAAAAATATAAACTTATTTCTCTTTTTTCTGGTTGTGGCGGGATGGACTTAGGTTTTTGTGGTGGGTTTTCTGTACTAAATAAACAATATAAAAAAACAAAATTTGAAATAACTTGGGCAAATGAATTTAATCCTAATGCAGTTAAAACATATAAAAAAAATTTCAGCCATAATATAGCTGAGGGTGATATTTGGGAACTTATAGATTTAGTGCCTAACGAATGTGATGTTTTAATTGGTGGGTTCCCTTGTCAAGATATATCTATCAATGGCAAAAGAGCGGGCGTCGATGGTAAACGTAGTGGTTTATATCTTGCGATGGTGGAAGCAGTCAAACGCTCTCGCCCAAAAATTTTTGTCGCCGAAAATGTTAAAGGGCTTCTTATGAAATACAACGAGGAGTCGTTAGCTCGTGTTATTAAAGATTTTAGCGAACTCGGTTACAATGTTAGCTATAAACTTTATAATTCAGCTAATTTTGGAGTTCCTCAAACGAGAGAGCGCGTTTTTATAGTCGGGACTCTACACGGAAATCCACTCTTTAAAGAACCCGTTGATATACTGCATAAAAACGAATGGTTGACTTGTTATGATGCAATTCATGATTTAGAAAATATCGATGAAGATCGTATCTTTAACCATATCTGGAGTAAAGCAAAAAAAAGCCCAGACCAAGGAAGTAGGCGTTTGAAAGAAGATAAACCATCTCAGACCATAAGAGCCGAATGCCATGGTAATATACAATTTCATTATAAACTGGACAGACGTATCTCAATGAGAGAAGCCGCTCGTCTTCAATCATTTCCTGATAACTTTGTTTTTGAGTCAAATTTGAGAGAAACTGAAAGACAAGTTGGAAATGCAGTTCCTCCTGTTTTAGCTTGGCATTTAGCGCAAGCCGTTGAGGAATATTTAGACAAATTATAATAATCCATTAAACTTATTGATACCATGATTAGTAAAATATACTAATCATGGTACCCTTTATCCTCTCAATACTCAATCTCGGTAAATAAAGTCTCAGATGGTATCCATCCCACCGCATAAGAATCAGCCAAATTTAACCAGTATTTGATTCTTTCATTTCTGTGTATAATTACTCCCCAATACTCTTCAAATAATGCATCTTCTAATTCATCAAAAGCTTTAATCATCTCTTTTTCTATATCTTTCAATGCTCTTTCAAGATAATTTCCACCTCTTACTGGTGATGCTCGCATAGCGACACTTCCTGCGGAAAATAAATCCCTAGCCTGATTGCACAATATTCCATAGTATGTGAGGAGAAACATAGTCACATCATCATATTTTCCTGATGCGCGGCTTGATTTAACTATCTGCGGGCAGAGCACTGCTGATTCTGCTCTGTATTTCCTCTTTTCTGGCTGGGACAGTTTAGTATATAATCTGACCTCTAATGGTAGAGTCCTTTCATCTGGTTGATCATCAATCCACCAAAGCCTTTCACCGGGTTTCAATCTATTCTTTGCATATTTTCTAATGAAAGGCATTTTTTCTTCCGGGCTTAACACTCTAAAATCATTATAGGCTATATTCAATTTATCAAATAACGGCTCTTTAGCATTTATTTCCACCTCAAACCTTGGAACATGTGATGTTCTTACATGCATTATGCATTCTTCATAGCGACCCCATTTAGCATCGGGTACACCGCCAGTTTTTCCAAATAAGAGATATACATAATCTACTCCTTGCTTTCGACTTCCCTCAAAGATACTGTTTGCTATTGATCTCCATGTATTGTTATCTGAGTATTTTACCTCTACACCAAAATTTCCAATAATTATATCCGGAAATTCTTGCGCTGGGGGACTCATGTCTACAGACAACCCCATTTCAGTTAATAAATCACCTAAAACTTCCCTAACCCTTTGCTCAAATCCTCTCGAGTTGTGATATTTACTTGATGTATTCAGATCCTGAGAGAGTCTTTCAGTCGCCTTCGTGAGTAACTTTTCAAAAAGCATGCGTTCGATCATTTTCTTCTACTTCTTCCTTATCCGTATGTATCACTAGATTACAACGATATACGCCTCCGTCACAAGTTAGAAAGAATTCATAAAAATCATAATGATAAAGGCTATGCTTGCACGGGGAGCCACTGAATTACAAGATGATGTATCTGAAGCCTCAACTCGCACCTCAATGTGTGATGTATATACAAAATTCTTTTACGAAAGATATAATGCCTGTTGTTAGTGTTGTTTTTCACTCATCTCTTCTGTTAAAATTACTTTTATAATATTAACAGCACTGTATTTTTGTAAGGTATACTATGACATCTACTAATTCTAACAGTGCATCATGCGACAATATAAAGTTCAAATATTATCTTTATTTTTTATCTTTGTGGATTTTATTTCTATCTGTTTCAATAATGTCCTTTGATTGGGTTTTTATTGAAAGATTGGTTAGATTTATTTTATTGAAGTATACATTTGAGGATGTATTTAACAACTTTAACAAGTTAAAAGTCAGGAACTTTGTTTTCATTTTCTGTATTTCGATGGTTTTTTCGGGTATTTCATCTGTAGTATATTTATTTTCATCGTTATCAAGAGGTTGGGGAAGCACTCATAAAGTGAGTAACGTTAAAAATCAAACGCATGAACATCTTGAATTTTTAACTACTTATGTTATGCCTCTTGTATTCACTGACGTTAATAGCAAAAGAACAGTAATCAACCTGCTGCTGATGATTTGTTTTATCGGTGTTATTTATGTCAGGACAAACAGATTTTATGCCAACCCATCGTTGGCAATACTTGGCTTCAGGTTATATAAATGTGTTATTAAAAATGATCCTTCTGGTAAGGAGTACACAGTAATATGTAGGGGGAAAATGTCTAATGATTGTCAAGTTAAAATAAAGAAAATTGATGATGATACTCTGATCGCAAAACTTATTTGATCTTATCAGGAGTCATGTTGAATGAAAAATGAATTAGAGGCCTTCGTTCAAAATAATGGTCTTACAGGTGAGATGTTTTTCATTATAAACGATAATGACAACTATATTTATCGACGTGTTATTTTACATGATGAAAATACTGAACCTCTCATCACTGAAAATTTCAAAAAATCTATCACTGATGAAATTATAAAGAGAATATCTATTAACGATAATGGTGATGCAATAATAGATAATATCACGGATATGAATTATGAACATAAAGGTGTTTACTATTTTGATATCGCCAGCGAAGATAAAAGCACTATCATTAAAATAATTGAAGAAATATCGTCGTTGACAGTTGCTGACAACCCTATTGACTTTAAATTCAATGACGTAAATCTCGATAACATTATTGGTCTTGTTTATCACATGAGTGATGGTGATAAAAATATTTTTTTGTATCAACATAGATACCCCAACTTTTTACACAAAAAATCAAGGCTCTCATTTTTAGGTGAGGGGGATGTATTAGTTCCTATACCTTACGATATGATAAACATATCCAAAGTAATTGATTTTTTTGTTTTTGATGGAATTAGTTATGCTATTAACATTAAATTATTAGAAGAAAGATATGGACTTACTCAAGTAATTGACAATATGGTTTCTGAAGTAACTCCAAAAATCATTGAAATGGAGATTGTCAATAAATCTGTCTTAGCCGAGCCAGAGAAAATCTTCGACGATATGAAAGATGATCGCGGTTTCATGAGAAAATTAGCCAGAGTTCTTAAAAACGGAATATTGGAACTAAATATCGATGTTAACATTGTTAATGAGATAAAGACTAGTTTCCCCACAATAGGAAGGAATATTGATATAATTAATGATGATAATGGTATACAATATATAAAGCTGACAAGTAAAGCACGCAAAAAAGCTTTTATCAGATTGTTGAATGATGAAGCCGTACGTTCAGTCTTAACACAAAAGCCATCGATTGCACAAAATCACAAACCTGAAAAAAATAACACTCCCACATGATGTAATAAATTCGTAAAAAAGGGCTTCTCAGCCCTCTTTTTACAACGAACTGTCAGTCTTTAAAATCGTAAGGTCGTAATATCCCTTTACGGTTGGCATCAAGATAGTCAGCCCACCACTGAAGCATTAGCCTCCGCTCATCGAGATGTTCAGCAAGATGGATGTAAGCAGCGCGAACGTTATTACGCTCCTGATGGCTCATCTGACGTTCAACAGCATCTTTTGACCATAAACCGGACTCGATCAAGGCACTGCAGGCCATAGAGCGGAAACCATGTCCACAAACTTCCGTTTTAGTGTCGTAGCCCATTTTACGAAGCGCGTTGTTGATAGTGTTTTCACTCATGGGCTTATAGGCATAATGATCACCAATGAAGATGATTTCCTGATCTCCACTGAGCTTCTGAATTTCTCTCAAGGTGGCTAAAGCCTGCTTGCTTAATGGAACAAGGTGAGGGGTTTTCATCTTAGAGCCACGGCTGGAGTGTTTCACCCCTTGAAGTTCCTCACGTTCCGCAGGTATCGTCCAAAGCGCATTCCTGAAATCAATTTCTGACCAACGGGCAAAACGCATCTCACTTGAACGAACAAAAGTCAGTAAAGTGAGTCGCACAGCAAGGCGGGTTAGCTGTCTTCCTCTATAGCTCTCAATACGGCTGAGAAGCTCTGTAATGCGTTCAAACGGAAGAGCCGGGCGATGGACTCGTTTTGCTGTTGCAATGGCACCTGCTAAGTCCTGTGCAGGATTACTATCGATAATACTGTTATGGACAGCATATCGCATGATAGCGGTGATACGTTGCTGGAGACGAGCAGCAATCTCAAGATGCCCGGACTTTTCAGCCGCCTTAATTGGTTGGAGTAGGTCACGGGTTTTGAGGTCGGTAATGTTTCGTTTACCAATAACAGGGAACACATGATTGATAAGGCTGTTCATTACCCTTTCAGCATGTGTTTCTGACCATTTGATGTTGCTTGCATGCCAGTCTCTGGCAACGGACTCAAAAGCAAGAGCGCCGCTTTGCTCTACCTTTTCTGTTTTTTTCTTTTCGGAGGGGTCGATACCAGCAGCAATTAATCTTCTGGCATCATCTCTACGGTTACGGGCATCAGCAAGAGAGACAGCAGGGTAGACCCCAAGAGCCAGTAGCTTTTGTTTTCCTGCAAAGCGGTATTGTAGACGCCAGTATTTGGAGCCATTGGGATGAATAAGAAGATGCATGCCGTTGCCGTCAGTGAGCTTTACAGGCTTGTCGGCGGGCTTGGCATTTCTTACCTTGACATCAGTGAGAGCCATCGTTTACCCCTCCCTGTGATGGTACAAAACGTATCGAACTAACAATACCAACAGATATACCATCAAGGCAATGTGGATGTTGATGAATGTTAGTGAACGTCAGTAAGGGGGATAAAGTAGATATTTTGTTGACTTTAAAAAGAAAAACGGACGTCAGTGGACGTCCGTGTATGAATAAGTGGTGCCCGGACCCGGAATCGAACCAGGGACACGCGGATTTTCAATCCGCTGCTCTACCGACTGAGCTATCCGGGCAACGGGGCGCATTAAACCCGATCCGCTCCGTTTCGTCAACGAAATTTCTTTAAATCAGCGCGGACTGCGCAAACCATCGCCATTTTGCCGCTATTGCGAACGTTTCAGGCGACAAAAGCGCTCCAGAGGGCGGAGAGCGGCATCGCCAGCGCCAGCGCGGGCAGCATATTCACCACCGCAAACATCTTGATTCCGCAGATGCGCAGGCCCGTCGCCAGCAGCAGCAGCCCGCCCACCGCGCTGAAATCGGCCATCATGGTCGGGGTGGTCAGCGGTAAAATCTGCGCGGCGCAGGCGGCAAGCGCCAGCTGAATAACCAGCATCGGCACGCAGATCGCCGAAACGGCAATGCCCAGCGAGCAGGCGAAGATCATCGCGGTGAAGAAATCCAGAAAGGACTTGGCGATTAAAATGCTCGGGTCGCCGGTCATACCTTCACGCATTGCGCCAAAGATCCCGGTGCCGCTGGCGCAGAACAGAACGATGATGGCGACAAAGTTCTGGATAAAGGCATCGTAGGCTGGTTTATTGCCCGGCTTTGCAAACAGCCGCTGCGCCTTCGCCACCGCGCCGTTAATGCCCTTTTCCAGATAACAAAACTCGCCGATTAGCGCGCCGATCAGCGTTGCCAGCACCATGACCGGCAGATTGGCGCATTTAACCACCAGCAAAATGCCAATGCCAAGGGAGGCCAGCCCGAAGATAGAGGTCATCGAAGCGCGAATACGCTCCGGCAGGCGCTGGCCGAGAAGGGTGCCGAGAATACCGCCCGCCAGGACGGCTCCGGCGTTAATAAAAGGTCCAGTTACCACGTAAACTCCTGTCATTACCGGCATCAACCGGCGTGAAGAACCGCTTCCGATGGGGTTATTATGCCCACAACTCGTTCCGCCATGCCTGCTTCACTTCATGAAAACGCTGGGTTGTACAGCGCAACGACCGCCGGGGACCGTAAACAGCGACAGCAGCCGGTTCAGGAGATAATACGACAAAGGGGGGCAGCTCCGCTTTCCCCCCCTTTGTTGACCGCTGATTAATGCGCGACGGGCGGCGTTCCGCCCGGAACGCGAACGTGCTTATAGCGGAACAGCGCCATAAAGGCGAAGGCCAGAATCAGCGAATAGCTGGCGAAAATTAACCAGACGCTCTGCCAGTCGGTGATATCGTTCAGGGTGAAGTGCTCCACCACTTTGCCGCTTGCCATGCCGCCGAGAATGCAGCCGAAGCCGTTGGTCATCATCAGGAACATCCCCTGGGCGCTGGCGCGGATCTCAGGGCGCACCTCTTGCTCTACAAAGACCGATCCGGAAATATTAAAGAAGTCGAAGGCGCAGCCGTAGACAATCATCGACAGCACCAGCAGGATCGTACCGAACGGCGTCGGGTCGCCGTAAGCGAACAAACCGAAGCGCAGCATCCACGCCAGTATGCTGATCAGCATAACGTTTTTAATACCGTAGCGGCTCAGGAAAAACGGGATGGTCAGGATAAACAGCGTTTCGGAAATCTGCGAAATGGACATCATCACCGAGGCGTGCCGTACGATGAAGCTGCCGGCGAACAGCGGATCTTTATCGAAGCTGTGCAGGAAGGTGTTGCCGAACATATTGGTGATCTGCAGCTCGGCACCCAGCATCATGGCGAAGATAAAGAAAATCGCCATCCGCTTGTTTTTAAATAACGCAAAGGCGTCCAGGCCGAGCATCGTACTCCAGCTCTGCTCTTTCTGCTGCCGGGCGACCGGGATGTGCGGCAGGGTCAGGGTAAACAGCGCCAGCAGCAGCGACAGCGTCGCGCCGATGTACAGCTGTATATGGCTCAGCTCGAAGCCAGAAAAACTGACCCCCCACATCGCCAGAATAAAGCCAATGGTGCCCCAGATGCGGATCGGCGGGAAGCTGGTAACAATATCCAGCCCGGCGGACTGCAGGCGATAGTAGGAGATGGTGTTAATCAGCCCCAGGGTTGGCATATAGGCCAGCGAGTTCAGCAGGATCACAATGAACATCGCCCCCGGCGTGGTGACGCCTGCGGCGATAAATAGCGTCGCGGCACCCATCAGATGACACAGGATATAGACCCATTTCGCGCTGAGCCATTTGTCGGCCACGATGCCTAACAGCGTCGGCATAAAGAGGGCGGCAATCCCGAGGGAGCTGTACACCGCCCCCACCGAGGCACCGTCGAATTTCAGGGTGACGAACATATAGGAGCCGAGGGTGGTTAACCAGCTCCCCCAAAGGCAGAACTGCAGAAAGGAGAGGACTTTCAGCTGCAGCTTAAGATTCACGTTATTTTCCTCACACGGTGAAGCGGATGGATGTTTTAAAAAACATAATTATTGCGGACTTATGATGGGATCTTATCAAAGGCGGACGATGATTTAGTGTTAGCTGTGGCAAATATCTGCAAGCAAATTCAGTTTGCAGTGCAAAAGAGTGATGCGGTTCAAACTATATTTCTTCACCGTTCGCGAATGCCGCTGGCGGTCATTCAGATCCGGGGCGGGGGCAGAACCGTAATATCCGGCTATTCCAGATGCCCGGCCCGGTGGGACGCGAGGCAGAAGCGCGGTCAGGCTTGATCGGGCGTTTGGCCGCCTCCTGCGCCCCGGAGAGGGGCGGGAGGACGGCGGTTTTTACTTCCGGAGCCAGGCTTTCTGCGCGGTGTTCACTTTATAGAGATAGTGCCGCGATTCGGCGGAGGGATGGCGGGTCGTCAGGGCCTGGTAAACCTCGCCCGGCGACAGGCGGTTAATTATCGATGCCGCCTGCGCCTTGTCGTTGGAGAAGATGCGCAGCACGCTGCCCGCCCCGCCGTTATAGGCGGTAATCACCGCGTAGCGGCGCGACGTCGGGTTGGCAATGCCGCTCAGGTAGACGTTATTGAGCATCGCCAGGTAGGCGGTGCCGGTATCGATATTGCTGGCAGGATCGAACAGATAGCTGCGGCTTGGGGTGCCGGATTTCCCCTGCGAGCGGAAAACGTCCTTCCCGGCCGAGTGCTGGACAACCTGCATCAGCCCGAGGGCGTCGGAGCGGCTCACCGCGTAGGGGTTGAAGGAGGATTCGGTCTGCATAACCGCCAGAATCAGTGACTCATCCACGCCATATCTGCGCGAGGCCTCGCGCACCATGCCGAGATATTTATGCGCGCGCTTATCCAGATGGTTCGGTACAAGGTCAATGGTCACGCTGTAGATCAGGCGAATGCCGCTGCTGCGGCTTTTCAGACGGCTCTGCAGCAGATAGTCGGCGAAATTGCTGGCGCGCCCCTCCCAGCGGATGGGCTGGCCGGTATTATCCACCACCTGGCCGTAGAGGAACGGCTCCCGGGAGATCTGAATATCATCGACGTCGGAATAGAGATCGATAGAGCCAGGATCGTCGCCCATCAGCAGGGTGCTGATAATGGCCCGGCGCAGGTGGGCGGCGGGTTCGGTTCCGGCGATGGTCTCAACGGTAATGGTGCCGTCGGTAAAATTAATATGGCTGCGGGTCTGGTAGCCGTCGGTATACTTGACGTAGTCCTTCGGACCGGCTATCAGGACCTCCTGATAGCCCCATAAATTTTCAATATTGTGGGCGAACTGCCCCATCAGAATATCAAAACCGTTGGTATCTTTGATCCAGGCTTCATTATAGCTGTCGCCTTTTTTAGTCGAGCTGGAGCAGGATATGAGCAACGGCGCAATCAGCGTTAGCGCGAGAAGTTTTTTCATCTTTCCGTGGGTGCGTGTTGTGTAGGGTTCAGCGACGGTTTGCCGGGAGAGGCTGCGTGTCCCCACCCCGGCAGTGCGCCCGACGCTATTTTTTCTCTTCCGGCGTATAGCCTTCGATATGTACGTCCTTGCCTTCGAAGAGGAAGCTCACCATCTCCTGCTCCAGCAGCTTACGGTGCCCGGCGTTCATCATGTTGAGCTTTTTCTCGTTGATCAGCATCGTCTGCTTATGCTGCCACTGCGCCCACGCCTCTTTGGAGATCTCGTTATAAATGCGTTTTCCCAGCTCCCCCGGATACAGCTGGAAGTCCTGGCCTTCGGCTTCACGCTGCAGGAAAGTACAAAAAATGGTTCTGCTCATAAATGATCCTCTTTAGTGACCGGGCGGCTTACGTCAGCGCACCGGTACTTAACTGCTGTAACAAACGCTCCACGGGGGCCGCCAGTCCGACCGACGGCGGTTGCGCTAAGTTATACCAGAGCGCGTTAACTTCATCCATGCACGAGCTGAATGAAGACACGGGAAGCCACAAAGGCACAACCTCCAGGTGAAAGTGGCTGAAGGTATGGCGAAATGCGTTAAGCTGGGTCAAAGTATCGGCCGGAATATGCCGCTGCGCCAGCCAGTCGCGCAGGCTCGCCTCGTCGGCAAACTGCGGAAAACAGTACAGGCCGCCCCACAGGCCGCTCGGCGGGCGCTGCGTCAGCAGCACTTCGTTCTGATGCTGCAGCAGCAGAAAGTAGCCCGTCCGCTCCGGCAGCGTCTGCTTCGGCTTCTTGCCGGGATAGCTCGCCCAGCTTTGGCTGGCGGCGGCGATACAGCCCTCCTGCAGCGGGCAGAGCGTGCACTTCGGCCTGGAGCGGGTGCAGATCATCGCCCCCAGATCCATCATCGCCTGGTTGAAGCGCGCCACGCCCTGCGCCGGCGTGACCTCCGCGCTAAGCTCCCACAGACGCTTTTCAACCTCCTTTTTCCCCGGCCAGCCGCCGATCGCACAGTAGCGGGCCAGCACGCGCTTCACGTTGCCGTCAAGGATGGGAAAGTGCTGATCCAGCGCCAGCGACAGCACCGCTCCGGCGGTGGAGCGCCCGACGCCCGGCAGTGCCGCCACTTCGTCGAAGGTTTCAGGGAATTTGCCGCCGTGCAGGGAAGCGATCCGCTGCGCCGCCTTGTGCAAATTGCGCGCGCGGGCGTAGTAGCCCAGCCCGGTCCACAGGTGCAGCACGTCGTCGAGGGGGGCGCGGGCGAGATCGGTTACCGTCGGAAAGCGCGCCATAAAGCGCTCAAAGTAGGGAATGACCGTCGCCACCTGGGTCTGTTGTAGCATGACCTCCGAGAGCCATACCTTGTAGGGCGTCTTCTCCACCTGCCAGGGCAGGGTTTTTCGTCCATATTTATCGTACCAGCCCAGGACCTGGGCAGAAAATTGCGCCGCTTGCATGGATACCAAACTCACTATTGCCGGGGGGCTGATTGCAGCACAGCGGCAGCAGGGTGTAAACCGGAACATTCCGCAGCGACGTTGCTTCCTTTACTTGCATCCGGCAACTAACTTTGGATAATGCCCGTTTTCAAAACATACTCACATGCAAAGTTGATTTTTATGAAAAACGACGTCATTTCACCGGAATTTGATGAAAACGGCCGCCCGCTGCGGCGGATCCGTAGTTTTGTTCGTCGTCAGGGGCGGCTGACGAAGGGGCAGGAACATGCGCTGGAAAACTACTGGCCGGTGATGGGCGTTGAGTTTAGCGAAGAACCCCTTAACTTCGTCGCCCTGTTTGGCCGCGACGCCCCGGTTACCCTGGAGATTGGTTTCGGGATGGGCGCTTCGCTGGTGGCGATGGCGAAGGCGCGCCCGGAGCAGAACTTCCTCGGCATTGAGGTCCACTCGCCGGGCGTGGGGGCCTGCCTGGCCGCCGCCCATGAAGAGGGAGTGACCAACCTGCGGGTGATGTGCCACGACGCGGTGGAGGTGCTGCATACCATGATCCCCGACGCCTCGCTGGATATGGTGCAGCTGTTTTTCCCCGATCCGTGGCATAAGGCGCGGCATAATAAGCGGCGCATCGTCCAGGTGCCATTTGCGGAGTTTGTTAAAAGTAAGCTGAAGCCGGGGGGCGTTTTCCATATGGCCACCGACTGGGAGCCTTATGCGCAACATATGCTGGAGGTGATGTCCTCCATCGACGGCTATCAGAATTTATCGGAAAGCAACGATTATGTACCGCGCCCGGCGTCGCGTCCGGTAACCAAATTTGAACAGCGCGGTCATCGTCTTGGCCACGGCGTATGGGATTTAATGTTCGGGAGAGTGAAATAATGGCAAAAAACCGTAGCCGTCGACTGCGTAAGAAAATGCATATCGACGAGTTCCAGGAGTTAGGCTTTTCGGTGGCCTGGCGTTTTCCGGAGGGCACCACGGAAGCACAGATCGACCGGCGCGTCGACGACTTTATCAATGAAGTTATTGAGCCGAACGGGCTGGCCTTCGACGGCAGCGGTTATCTGGCCTGGGAAGGGCTGATCTGTATGCAGGAGATCGGCAAATGCACCGGGGAGCATCAGGCGACCGTGCGCCAGTGGCTGGAGGCGCAGGGGCTGGAAGAGGTGCGCACCAGCGAACTTTTTGACGTCTGGTGGGACTAACAAGAGATAAAGGGCCAGCATCTGCTGGCCCGTTTCGTCTGAGGGAGTAATTATGATGCGTAAAACGCTGCTGGCTGCGGCTTTACTGACCACTACACTCGCCGCGCACGCGGAGTACAAATGTGACGTTACGCCGCGGGACGACGTGATCCTCAGCCCGCAAACGGTGCAGGTAACGGGCGAAAACGGCAACCTGGTCATCACGCCGGACGGTAACCTGACGTTTAACGGCAAGGCCTACACCCTGAGCGCGGCGCAGCGCGAGCAGGCGAAGGACTATCAGGCGGCGCTGCGCAGCAGCCTGCCGTGGATCGATGAGGGTGCCCGCGCGCGCGTTGAGAAAGGCCGCGCGGCGCTGGACAAAATCGTCGCCAGCGAAGTAGGCGAAAGCAGCAATATGCGCAGCCGCCTGACGAAGCTGGACGCCCAGCTAAAGGCGCAGATGAACCGCATTATCGAGCATCGCGCCGACGGCCTGACCTTCCACTATAAGGCGATCGATCAGGTACGCGCCGACGGGCAGCAGCTGGTCAATCAGGCGATGGGCGGCATTCTGCAGGACAGCATCAATGAAATGGGTGCCAAAGCTGTGCTCAAGGGCGGCGGCAACCCGCTGCAGGGCGTGCTGGGCAGCCTCGGCGGCCTGCAAACCGCCATTCAGAACGAGTGGAAAAGCCAGGAAAAAGACTTCCAGCAGTTTGGTAAAGAGGTCTGCCGCCGCGTCGTCACCCTGGAAGAGAGCCGCAGGACGCTGGTTGGCGGCCTGAAATAAGATTTATACCCGTCATACTTCAGGCCGCATGTGTGTTGGCTTCGGGTTACTCGTCTCATCCATGANATTTATACCCGTCATACTTCAGGCCGCATGTGTGTTGGCTTCGGGTTACTCGTCTCATCCATGAGCTGCGCGGCGTTCAAATCTGCTCCCGACAGATTTGTCATTCATCCCGGTCACCGTGTTCGCTATGCTCCCGGGGATAAATGAGGGACATCCCTGTCCCTCACCGAAGACGACCTGCGGTCGGGCAAATTCGTTCCTGACGAATTTGTCGCTCACTTGCCGCGTAATTCGGCCCGCGGCCTCACCCCTTTGGCTGTTCAAAACGCGCTGCGTTTTGTCATGCAACTCGAATTATTTAGGGTATCTCTCTTCGGCGCGGGGCCGCCGCGCCGTGCTTCCGTCGTCTCGTTTTGATAACTGCCTCCGGTTTTAACAAACTGAAAAATATATTTATCTGGTTAATTGTATGCAGTCACATTATTCGTCTGCGGCGCTGGGATAATGCAGCAAATTTACATAGCAGAAGAGAAAATAACATGGAATTTTTCAGGAAAACGGCGCTGGCCGCACTGGTTATGGGATTCAGCGGCGCGGCGCTCGCCCTGCCCAACGTCACGATCTTAGCCACCGGCGGGACCATCGCCGGGGGCGGTGACTCTGCCACCAAATCAAACTACACGGCGGGCAAGGTCGGCGTGGAAAATCTGGTGAAGGCCGTTCCGCAGCTGAAGGAGATCGCCGTTGTGAAGGGCGAACAGCTGGTCAACATTGGCTCGCAGGATATGAACGACGAGGTATGGCTGACCCTGGCGAAGAAAATCAATAGCGAGTGCGACAGCACCGACGGCTTTGTCATTACCCACGGCACCGACACCATGGAGGAGACCGCTTACTTCCTCGACCTGACGGTGAAGTGCAACAAGCCGGTGGTGCTGGTGGGGGCGATGCGGCCATCCACCTCCATGAGCGCCGACGGCCCGTTCAACCTCTATAACGCGGTGGTAACGGCGGCGGATAAAGCCTCCGCCAACCGCGGCGTGCTGGTGGTCATGAACGACACGGTGCTGGACGGCCGCGACGTTACCAAAACTAACACCACCGACGTCGCCACCTTTAAATCCGTCAACTACGGGCCGCTGGGCTACATCCATAACGGCAAAATTGACTATCAGCGCACCCCGGCGCGTAAGTTCACTACCTCTACGCCGTTCGACGTCTCGAAGCTGAACGCGCTGCCGAAGGTGGGGATCGTCTATAACTACGCCAACGCCTCCGCTCTGCCGGCGAAAGCGCTGGTGGCGGCGGGTTATCAGGGGATCGTCAGCGCGGGCGTCGGCAACGGCAACCTGTATAAGTCGGTTTTCGACACCCTGGCCAGCGCCGCCCATAACGGTACGGTAGTGGTGCGTTCGTCCCGGGTGCCGACGGGCTCCACCACCCGCGATGCGGAAGTGGACGATACGAAATATGGTTTCGTCGCCTCCGGCTCGCTGAACCCGCAGAAAGCGCGCGTTCTGCTGCAGCTGGCCTTAACGCAGACCACCGATCCCCAGCGGATCCAGACGATGTTTAACCAATACTAAGGCGGAGAAGCCGCCCGCAAAGGCAGGCGGCGTCCTGTCGGGCATAACCGGCCCGGCGGACGCCGTGTTACCGGGGGCTATTCCGCCAGGAACCGCTCCAGCAGATCGTTGAGAAACAGCTTGCCGCGCTCGGTTATCTGCCAGTGCCGCGCGCTTTCGTTCAGGTAGCCCCGGGCGATAGCCTCGTCTAACTGCGGGCGAATTACCGCCTCATCCAGCCCCGTAAAGTCGGTAAACTCCCGGCGCGGGGCGGCCTCCAGCAGCCGGAAGCGGTTCATAAAGAATTCAAACGGCCTGTCGGCGTCCGCGACCTCGCGCTGGCTCTCCAGATAGCGCCCCTGCATATAGCCGCGCGGATGGCGCGTTTTAGTGGTGCGCAGAATTCGCCCCTCCGGAAAGGTTATTTTGCCGTGGGCACCGCAGCCGATCCCCAGATAGTCGCCAAAGCGCCAGTAGTTGAGGTTATGCTCGCACTGAAAGCCCGGCTTCGCCCAGGCCGAGGTTTCGTACTGCTGATAACCTGCGGCGGCCAGCAGCCGGTGGCCCTGTTCAAAAATGTCCCACAGGGCGTCGTCGTCCGGCAGGATTGGCGGGCGCGAGCCGAACAGGGTATTTGGCTCAATGGTCAGCTGATACCAGGAGAGGTGGGGGGGATTCAGCGCAATCGCCTGGCGCAGATCCTCCCGCGCCTCTTCCAGCGTCTGGTCCGGCAGGCCGTGCATCAGATCGAGGTTGAAGCTGCGCAGCCCCAGCCCGGCGGCGAGGCGCGCGGACCGCTTTGCCTCCTCCGGGCCGTGAATACGCCCCAGGCGCTGCAGCTTCGGCGCGCTGAAACTCTGCACGCCGATGGAGATGCGGTTTACCCCGGCGCGCTGATAGTCGGTGAAGCGGTTCGCCTCCACCGTTCCCGGATTGGCCTCCATGGTGATCTCCACGTCCGCCGCCACGCTGAGCCGGGCGCGCACCCCGTCCAGTAGCGCCTGCATCGCCGGACCGGAGAGCAGGCTTGGGGTGCCGCCGCCGATAAAAATCGTCTGCACGTCACGCCCCTGGGCGTACGCCGCGTCGGCGGCCAGATCCCTCAGCAGATGCTGCACATAGTCGTCGTGCGGCACCTCGCCCTTCAGCGCGTGGGAATTAAAGTCGCAGTACGGACATTTCTGCACGCACCAGGGAATGTGAATGTAAAGACTCAGCGGCGGCAGCTTAACCATTGCGCAGGGCGTCCAGCAGCAGCTTCAGCGCCTGCCCGCGGTGGGAGACCGCGATCTTCTCTTCGCGGGTCAGCTCGGCGGCGCTTTTCCCGGCCGACGGCACAAAGAAGATCGGATCGTAGCCAAAGCCGCCGCTGCCGGTAGCCTCGCGGGCTATGACGCCCGGCCAGCTGCCGTGGCACACCAGCGGCGTCGGGTCTTCGGCGTGGCGCAGATAAACCAGCACGCAGTGGAAGCGCGCCTGGCGCGCGTCGTCAGGCACCTCCTGCATCGCCCGCAGCAGCTTTTCCAGATTCTCCCGGTCGCTGGCCTCTTCGCCGGCGTAGCGGGCGGAGTAGATGCCCGGCGCGCCGCCCAGGGCGTCTACCGCGAGACCGGAGTCGTCGGCGATAGCGGGCAGGCCGGTGGCCTTCGCCGCATGGCGCGCCTTGAGGATCGCGTTTTCAATAAAGGTCAGGCCGGTCTCTTCGGCGGAGTCGACGCCAAGCTCGGTTTGCGCCACCACGTCAAGGCCGAAGTCGCTGAGCAGCGAAGCCAGCTCGCGCACTTTACCGGCGTTGCCGGTAGCGAGAACAACTTTTTGCATAAAGGAATACCTAATCAGTTAACGCCGCGATTTCTGGCGGGATCTGCTGTGGGTGAATAATTTTTACCTGCTTGTGGCGGCCCAGCTCGCCTTTCTCAATGATGACCTGGCTTTTCGCCACGCGAAACTGCTTGCCGAGAAACTTCACCAGATGGCCGTTGGCCTGGCCATCCACCGGCGGCGCGGTGATGGCGACCTTTACTTCGTCGCCGTGCAGGCCAACGATGGCGTCGCGGCTGGCCTTCGGCTGGATATAGAGCCGCAGCACCAGCCCCTCTTCGCAGGGGGAGACAGCGCTCACGCCCAGCTCCAGATATAGGCCAGCGGTATGGCGATATTGCTTAACAGCTCGGTGACGCCCATGTTGATGACGTACATCAGCAGGACCAGGATCATCGGCGAGAAGTCGATGCCGCCCATTGCCGGTAAAAGGTTACGGATGGGTCGCAGCAGAGGCTCCGTCAGCTGAATTAACACGTACTCTACCGGGCTGCGTCCCCGGCTTACCCAGCTCATGATTGACAACATAAGCACAACCCAGAAGAGGAGCGAGCCTGTGGTCTTTATCAGGATGAGCGCCGCAGAAAAAATAATGTAGATGCCGGAGACGGAAACATAGGGGTTTAAAAAGACCTTACCCACGCTGAGCAGCAGCGCAATCAGCAGGGACGCGGTATCCACCGGACCCAGCGCCGGGATCAGGCGACGCAGGGGGCCAACGACAGGCTGCGTGGCCTTCACAATAAATTGCGCAAACGGATTATAAAAATCACAGCGTGCCCACTGCATCCAGATTCGTAACAGCAATATCATCGTATAAATCTGGATGACCAGTGAAAGGAGAGTGGACAACGTATTCATGGCGTTCCTCGGTTTTCCTTAATTATTAGTGTAATGGCGTGCGCCAAAGATGGCAGTGCCGATGCGCACCATCGTGCTGCCCGCCGCGATAGCGGCTTCCATATCGTCCGACATGCCCAGGGACAGAGTGTCAACGTCGGGGTAGTGCGTTTTCAGGCCGGCAAATGCTACCGCCATTTGCCGGGCGACTTCAAACTGCCTTACATAATCTGACTCAGGGGCCGGGATCGCCATCAGCCCGCGCAGGCGCAGGCGCGGCAGCCCGGCCACCTGCGCCGCCAGCGCGTCAAGTTCGCCGGGGGCAATGCCCGACTTGCTGTGCTCGTCGCTGATGTTGATCTGAATCAGCACGTTCAGCGGCGGCATATCCGCCGGGCGCTGTTCGCTGAGTCGGGCGGCGATGCGCAGGCGGTCGATGGTATGGCACCAGTCGAAGTGCTCCGCCACGAGGCGGCTTTTGTTGGACTGCAGCGGGCCGATGAAATGCCACTGCAGCCCTTCCGTACCCTGCTCGCGGAAGTGCAGAATTTTTTCCACACCCTCCTGAACGTAATTTTCGCCAAACGCCCGCTGCCCGGCGGCAGCGGCCTCTGCGATAGCGCTCGCAGGTTTAGTTTTACTGACTGCAAGCAGCGTAATTTCTTCCGGAGACCGGCCGCAACTCGTCGCGGCGGCGGAGATTTTGTCCCGGACCTGTGCCAGATTATGCGCGATATCGTTCATTTTCCGAGGTTGTCCGTATGGATATGCAAGAAATGGTGGCCCTTAGTGTAAAGCATAACGTCTCGGATCTACACCTGAGCAGCGCGTGGCCCGCCCGCTGGCGCAGGCGGGGGCGGGTGGAGGAAGCCCCCTTTGCCGCCGTTGACGTCGACGGGCTGTTGGCGCGGTGGCTCGACGAGGCGCAGCGGGCGGCGCTGCGGGCGAACGGCCAGCTTGATTTCGCGATCTCGCTGGCGGACGGCCAGCGGCTGCGGGCCAGCGCCTTCGCCCAGCGGCAGGGAATTTCGCTGGCGCTGCGGCTGTTGCCAACCCGCTGTCCGACCCTTGCGACGCTGGGCGCGCCGCCAGCGCTGCCGCCGCTGCTCGGCGAAGAGAACGGGCTGATTCTGGTGACCGGAGCCACCGGCAGCGGCAAATCCACCACCCTGGCGGCGATGGTGGATTTTCTCAATCAGCATGTCGATGCTCATATTCTGACGCTGGAAGATCCCGTTGAGTACCTCTATACCAGCCGGCGCTGCCTGATCCAGCAGCGGGAGGTTGGCGTGCACTGCGCCTCCTTTGCCGCCGGGCTGCGCGCGGCGCTGCGCGAAGATCCGGACGTCATTCTGCTGGGCGAGCTGCGGGACGGCGAGACCATCCGCCTGGCGCTGACGGCGGCGGAGACCGGGCATCTGGTGCTGGCGACCCTGCACGCCCGCGGCGCGGCGCAGGCGGTGGAGCGGCTGCTGGATGTTTTTCCGGACGGGGAGAAAGCGGCAGTGCGCCACCAACTGGCGGGCAGCCTGCGCGCGGTGCTCTCCCAGCGGCTGGAGGCGGATAAACAGGGCGGGCGGCTGGCGCTGTATGAGCTGCTGATCAATACGCCGGCGGCGGGGAATCTCATCCGCGAGGGAAAGTCCCACCAGCTGCCGCACGTGATGCAGACCGGGCAGCAGGCGGGGATGGTGACCTTTGCCCTGAGCCTGCAGCAGCGGCAGGCCGAGGGGCGGCTTTAGGCCATGTTCCTTAACCGTTCGTGAGCGTCAACGCCACGCCCGGTTACAAGGGACACCGCCTGGCACAGGTTAAGGGGGTAAACCGCGGGCAGCGCGCCGGCGGTGGCGACGATCTCCAGGCGGATTTCGCTGACCTCCGGCGCTGCGTCAAAGCGAGGCCGGCAGACGGAGTGGCGGCTTCGGGTTACCTCCGCCAGCAGCGCGCCGTCGCCCCACAGGCGGTAGTGGGTAATGCAGTGCGGGGAGAGCGGGGCGTGGTGGCCCATCTGCACCGTCTCCATGGCGTTGTCGAAGTCGTTATCCTGCACCAGCGTCAGGCTGCTTATTCGCTGTGGCGTCGGCCAGCGCCAGCTCGCCGTCGGCTGCGGGCACCCAGCCGCTGGCCTGCAGCAGCTGCTGCAGCAGGGAGACGCGCTCCCTGGAGGCCAGCTCGCGCGGCGTCAGGCTCTGCTGGCTGCACAGCGCCGCCGCCCGGTGTCCATTCCGCCGCGCTGGCCTTCGCCGGAACGTGGCAGATTGACGACGCGGCGGAGGCGGAGCGCCTGGGACAGCTTGCCTCGCTGACCCGTCTTATCACTCAATAGCGATCCGATCGGCCTGACGAAGAGGCGGCGAATAGCCGTCGCTTGTTATGTGTTTCTTTTGTAGAAACAATGGGGCGGGTGCAAACGATCCCGCCATAAAATGTGACCAGGATCGAAGGATTAGGCGGAAAAGCGGATCAGTAGCCCTGTTCGAAGTAGCTTTCGAGGATCACAACGGCGGAGGCGGAGTCCACCTTGCCCTTGCTGAGCGCGCGGTAGCCGCCCTGCCCGAACAGGCCGGAGCGCGCCTCCACGGTGCTGAGTCGCTCGTCGTGCAGGGCGACCGCCACGCCGAAACGGCCGTGCAGTCGGTTGGCGAATTTGCGGGCGCGGACGGTGAGCGGCTGCTCCGTACCGTCCATGTTCAGCGGTAGCCCGACAACGATCGCCTCCGGCTGCCACTCGTTAATCAGCCGCTCAACCAGGCTCCAGTCCGGGGTGCCGTCCTGCGCCTTCAGCGCCGGCAGCGGACGGGCGGTGCCGGTAATGCGCTGCCCGACGGCCACGCCGATGCTTTTGGTGCCGAAGTCAAAGGCCAGTAAGGTTCCGCTCATCAGGCGTGCCCCGCCACGCCGGGCATGGTCAGAATATCGATCCCGATGAGCCTGGCGGCGTCGCGCCAGCGGTCGGCAATCGGCGTTTTGAACAGGATGTTGAGATCGGCAGGCGCGGTCAGCCAGACGTTGTCCAGCAGCTCCTGCTCCAGCTGGCCCTTCTCCCACGAGGCGTAGCCCAGCGCCACCAGCACGTCGGCGGGCTGCTCCGGGGTGCCTAACGACTCCAGCACGTCGCGGGAGGTGGTGATCACCGTGTTATCCGAAATGCGGATGCTCGACGAGAAGCGCGACGGCGGCGTGTGCAGAATAAAGCCCCGATCGTCAGCCAGCGGGCCGCCAATCATCACCGCTCTGTCCAGGCGAATCGCCGGATCGCGCGGCTCAGGCTCGATCTTCAGCTTTTCCAGAATCCCGTCAACCTGCAGATTCTCCAGCGGTTTATTGATGACGATCCCCATTGCTCCCTCTTCGTTGTGCTCGCAAACGTACACCACGGAGCGGCGGAAAATCGGGTCCTGGAGAGCGGGCATGGCAATAAGAAAATGATGCTGTAAATTCATTGGCAGAGGTTCTGTTTCCGGATTCAAAAATTCGTCAGGATGGCAAGGCCGGAGTGGGCGTCAAAGCGCCGCCGTCCGGCGTTCCCTCTATTTTTGCAGGCGCGCTTCGATGGCGTCCATCAGCATCCCGGTAATGGACACCGGGTACGCGGCTTCGATCTCGCGAATGCAGGTCGGGCTGGTGACGTTAATCTCCGTCAGGCGGTCGCCGATAATATCGAGGCCGACAAAAATCAGCCCTTTGGCCTTCAGGGTTGGCCCGACGCGGCGGGCGATCGCCAGATCGCTGTCGGTCAGCGGACGCGGTTCGCCTCGGCCGCCGGCCGCCAGGTTGCCGCGGGTTTCGCCGCCCTGCGGAATACGCGCCAGGCAGTAGGGCACCGGCTCGCCGTCGACCACCAGCACGCGCTTGTCGCCATCCTTAATGGCCGGCAGATAGTTCTGGGCCATGCAGTAGCGGCTGCCGTGTTCCGTCAGGGTCTCAGCGATCACCCCAAGGTTCGGATCGCTCTCCTTCACCCGGAAGATGGAGGCACCGCCCATGCCGTCCAGCGGCTTAAGAATGATATCACCGTACTTCTGCCAGAAGGTCTTCAGCTGCGCTTTGTTACGGGTGACCAGCGTTTCCGGAGTCAGGTCGGAGAACCAGGCGGTAAACAGCTTTTCGTTGCAGTCGCGCAGGCTCTGGGGCTTGTTGACGATCAGCGTCCCTTTCTCTTCCGCGCGCTCCAGAATATAGGTGGCGTAGATAAACTCGGTGTCGAACGGCGGGTCCTTACGCATCAGAATCACGTCCAGATCGGCCAGCGGCAGCGCCTGCTCGGTGCGGAATTCGTACCATTTGTCGTAGCTCTGCGCGACGCTGAGGGTGCGCGTGCGGGCGCGGGCCTCGCCGTTTTCCAGATACAGATCGGCCATCTCCATATAATGAAGTTCGTAACCGCGGCGTTGCGCCTCCAGCAGCATAGCGAAGCTGGAGTCTTTTTTAATGTTGATGCTTGCGATGGGGTCCATCACGATGCCGAGCTTGATCATGGTTCTTCTCCGTTGATGCTTCAACCCAGGTCGCCAAAACGCACCTGCAGCGCGGTAATGGCGGTGAGCGCAGTTGTTTCTGTACGCAGAACGCGGGGGCCTAACAGGATATCAGTAAACTGATAGCGGGCGGTCATGGCAATTTCATCCGCCGACAGGCCGCCTTCCGGGCCGATCAGCAGGCGTACGCGCTCCACCGGCAGCGGCAGGGTGTTGATGCTGGCGCTGGCGCGCGGGTGAAGGTTTAGCTTCAGGCCCGTCTCCGGCTCGGCGCACCAGGCCTGCAGATCCATCGCCGGGCGGATCTCCGGCACCCGGTTGCGGCCGCACTGCTCGCAGGCGGCGACGGCGATTTTCTGCCACTGCTGGCGCTTTTTTTCCAGACGTTCGGCGTCCAGTTTAACCCCGCAGCGCTCAGAAAACAGTGGCGTAATGAGGCTTACCCCCAGTTCGATGGATTTCTGGATGGTGAACTCCATTTTTTCGCCGCGCGACATCACCTGACCGAGGTGGATATGCAGCGGCGACTCGCGATCGTCGATCTTCCCCTGCCGCACGCTGACCTCCACGCTCTTTTTGCTGGCGCTGACGATTTCGGCGTCGAAGACCTGGTTGCTGCCGTCGAACAGCTGCAGGGCCTGTCCCGGACCCATGCGCAGCACGCGGCCGATATGGTTGGCGGCATCGTCGCTCAGGGCGAACCGGCTGCCGACCGTGACGGGCTGAGGATGATAAATGCGGGGAATACGCATAGTAAAAAATCCGCGTCTTGACCCCACGCGCGCTGGCGTGGGGAAGGTTAAAAATGATTCCCGCCAGGCCGCGTCCCTTGCTGGTGCATAAGGGGCGCTGGCGGCCATTCAGGCCCGGAGCGTCGCCGCAGATGTGGCGATCGGCGCGCCTGCGCAGTGCTGCCGGGCGCGTACTTCGGCCGTCGGGGCTGGCCGTTATTTACGCGGCTTCGCCCTGATGACGAGCTTTCAGCGCGGCGTCGACGCCGCGCCCGGTTAAGGGGCGCAGCCTAGTGTAAGTTAGCTGTTTCGCGCCTGGCAAGCGCGCTGTACATAAGGGTTATGGTTTCCCTGCACCCTGGCGATGCGCGCGTCGCGCGTACACTCCCAGTCGGTAACCGGGTAGAGTCGGTTCCAGGCGTTAAAGAGCTGGGTCTGCTGGCGGGAGAGGTTCAGGTGGTAGCGGTCGCGCATATAGAAATAGGTTCGGGCGATAATGCCCCGGGCGCGGGCGGGCGGTTCGGCCACCTTCTGTTTAAAATCCACTTTCATCGCGCACTGGCCGTACTGGCCTTCGCCACCGTTCCACTGGCCGTACATAAAGTTGCCGCGATCGCCGTTCACCTCGCCGACGGCGGGCTGCAGATTATGCATATCGCTTTCCATCTGCCGGTAGAGCGGATCTTTGGCGCAGTTTTTACGCCCGCCCTCCTGCCAGCACTGGCGCTGGTGGCCGAACTGCCAGGCGGGAACCACATGCTCCCATTCGACGCGGCTGGCGCGGTTCTCGTTTTTGCGCACCCGGTAGCCGCAGGAGGCCAGATCGAGCAGACCTTTTTTACCCTGCCAGCTGATTTTGCAGCCGCAGTAGAAATCGCCCGGCGCGTCGGCGTTGACCTTTACCCCGGCGCTTTTCGCCTGGGAAAAACTATGAATGCCCCCGGCCAGCGCCGGGGCTGAAAATGCCGCCAGCAGCGCGGCGGCAAGTGAGAAATGACGGTACATCACGAACTCCGTGTTAAAACGAGCCCGCAACGTAGCGAAAGTTGTTTCTGTATGCAATCAGGCAGAGCGGGAAAGTTCCCGATAGTTCTGTAAATCCAGGAGAATCTTAACGGGGCGCTGGCGCTTATTCAGGCCCGTGTGGGGAGGCCGGCGGCTGCGCCATCAGCGTTTCGCCGCAGCGGACGCAGCGATAGGTCGCTTCGCCGCGCACGACGCGGTTATGGCGGCGAACGGTCAGCTGATGCTCCTGACACCGACAGCGATAGGGATAAGTATTGCGGCGCACCGACTGCAGCGCAAAGCGGTGGGTGCGCCTGGCGGGCACTCCAAAGACGCTCTCCATCATCCATTTCCACTCTTTGCCGTGCGGCGCTTTTCTGCCGAAGTGTTGCCATACCAGCAGGTGCGCCAGCTCATGGGGCACCACCTCGACGATAAACGCCTCGACGTTTTCCATCAACAGCACCGGGTTCAGGCGGATTTCATAGCTTTCCGGCCAGGCGGTGCCCGCGGAGGTGCCGCGCTGGCTATAGACGAGCCGGGGTTCCGGGTAGCTGCGGTTAAGCGCCAGGTTGGCCTGGGCGAGCGCCTCCCGCAGGCGGCGCATTACGGCCTGCTGGACGGCGATAGGGAGACGGGCGGTTTTCATGGGGCCAGAGAATAGTGCCTGCGCAGGATAACTGCAAGACGCTTACCGGCGCTCCTCCGGGAAGGCGACGGTGAAGCGGTGCTGCCCGTCAGCAAAGCGATAGCTGACGCCGCCGCCGTGGAGCGCCATCACCGCTTTCACCAGCGACAGCCCAAGGCCGTAGCCCGGCGAATGTCGCGCGTTGTCCCCCCGCCAGAAGCGGTTAAACAGATTCTCCGGGGCGGCGAACGGCTCGCCGGGATTGGCAATCTCGATCGCGCGTTGCTCCCCGACGGCGCGGGTGGTTATCCGGATCGTCGCGCGATCCGGCGAGTAGCGTATCGCGTTGCTGAGAAGATTTATCAGCACCCGCTGCAGTAGCACCCTGTCGGCAACAATCTCGCCGCTGCAGTGGACCGCAAAGGCGATCTGTTTTTCCTCGGCGCTGTAGCTTAGAAAATCAACCAGCTCGGCGATGATTTCGCCGCAGGGCAGCGCCGCTTTTTTCAGCCGGATAGCGTGGTGCTCAGCCCTGGCCAGAAACAAAATGCTTTCGGTCAGGCGGGACAGCCCCTCAAGCTCCTCAACGTTGTTCGCCAGCACCTGCTGGTACTCCTCCGCCATACGCGGCCTGGCGAGCGCCACCTGGTTGTGGCCGAGCAGGATGTTTACCGGCGTGCGCAGCTCGTGGGCCAGGTCATCAGCAAACTGGTTCAGACGGGCGAAATCGTCGGCCAGCTTCCGGCGCATGACGTTCAGGGCGCTCCCCAGCGGCTTCAGCTCGGCGGGTAAATCACTTACCCTCAGCGGCTGTCTTAGCCCCCGGCTGTCCGTATCGGCGGTCAGCCTGCTGAGGGCGCTTATCGATCGCAGCCCGCGCCGGATAAGCAAAGGGCTGAGGGCGGCACAGGCCAGAACAGCAATAATGCAGATGAGTACGCTGTTGTAGCGGTACTGCTCCAGCATGTGCTTTCTTTCGCTGGCCAGCCGGGCGACGGTGATGGTGAGCGGCCCTTCGCCGCCGCTCACCGCCAGACGCACCGCCGAAAGCTGGGTGCCATCGACGGTCGTGCGGGCGATCGTCCGGATGGTGGCCTCGTTTTGCATCGGGATCGCCTCCAGCAGACGGCGTTGGACTCCCGTGTGGTTAATCGTAATATTTTCCGAATCCGCCGTATGAATCAGCAAAATATCCTGGCGGGTATCCATCATCCGGTTGAAGTAAAGGGGAAGGCTTTGCGGCTCCGCGCCGTCCTGCAGTAGCTGCCCGATCTGGTTCGCCCGATTGACCAGCATGACGTCGTCCCGCCACGTCAGCTCGCCGCTGAGCGCCCGGTATAAGGTCCAGCTGATGCCGGTACAGGCCAGCGCCAGCGTCAGCACAAAGGTGAGGGTCAGGCGCAGGGTCATCGACAGCTCAGGCATCGCCGTGGCCCTCCGCCGCCAGCCGGTATCCCATTCCTCTGACGGTGGCGATCAGCTTCTGCGGGAAGGGGTCATCAACTTTGGCGCGCAGCCGGCGAATGGCGACGTCCACCGTATTGGTTTCGCTGTCAAAATTGATGCCCCACACCTCGCTGGCGATTACTGCTCTGGGGATAATCTCGCCGGGCCGGGAGGCCAGCAGCCACAGCAGCAGAAACTCTTTTCGCGTCAGGATAATCGTCTGCCCGTCCCGGGAGACGCTCTGCCGGGCCGAATCCATCTCCAGGCCGTTTACCTGCAGGCGCGTGCCGGTTTCGGCATTTTGCCGCAGCTGGGTGCGCACCCTGGCCAGCAGCTCGGCAAAAGAGAACGGCTTCACCAGATAGTCGTTGGCACCGGCCTCCAGCCCGCGGACCCGATCGTCCACCGAGTCCCGGGCGGTCAGGCAAATGACGGGGGTTTGCCGCGCGGTGCGCAGCGATCTCAGCACCTGCCAGCCGTCCAGCCCCGGCAGCATGATGTCGAGGATAATTAGCGCATAGGGAGCCTGCAGGGCCAGCCGCAGCCCGTCCCGGCCGTCGCCGACCCGGTCCACGACGTAGCCCGCCTCCGTCAGCCCCTGGCTGACCCAGTCGCTGGTTTTCTGGTTATCTTCAATCAACAAAATTTTCATGGGGCTACTCTGCCACAGAATGGCGTGCGCCGGGGAAAAGCGTGCCGGGGATGACAAAAATGTAATGCGCGTGAAAGGTGAAATCCGGGCGGGTCATATACATTGAAGGGGTATCCATTATAACCGGAGTGAAAAATGAAAAAGCGTTTACTGAGCATCGCGCTGCTTTCCGCCCTGGCGGCACCGCAGCTGGCTACGGCTGCGGCTAACAACGCCCTGAGCGTCCATATCCTCGATCAGCAGACCGGAAAACCCGCGGCCGGGGTGGAGGTTGTGCTGGAGCAGAAGCGTGACGACGGCTGGCGGCAGCTTAATATGGGGCAGACCGATAAGGACGGCAGAATCAAGGCGCTGTGGCCGGAACAGGAGGTTGCGCCGGGGGATTATCGCGTCACGTTTAAAACGAAGCCCTGGTTTGACGCGCAAAAACAGGAGAGCTTTTTCCCGGAAATTCCGGTGGAGTTTCATATCAGCAACCCCCATGAACACTATCACGTTCCGCTGCTCTTAAGCCCGTACGGCTACTCGACCTATCGGGGAAGCTGACGGCGCGCGCAGGAGAAAAGCGCCCTTTTCCGTAAGGAGGAGGGCGCTGCTTTTTTAGGCTGCGTCCCGCAGGGCTGGGGCCATTCAGCTCCGCTGCCGCGCATCTGGAATAACCAGACCTTACGGCTCGCACCTTGCCCCGGACCTGAATGACCGCCAGCGACGCTCACGAACGGTTAAGGGACACAGCCTGGTCCTGGGAGCCGATTTCGCGCAGCTTGCGCCCCTTCATCAGGTTGCGCTCAATGCGCTCCAGCGAGACGTGCTTGGTCTCCGGCACCAGCCACAGGGTCAGCAGGATAAACAGCACGTTCAGACCGGCATAGACCCAGAAGGTGTTGGCGTTGCCCAGGCTGTTGAGCATGGTCAGGAAGGTCGCGCCGACGATCATGTTGGCGATCCAGTTGGTGGCGGTGGAGCAGGTGATGCCAAAGTCCCGGCCCTTCAGCGGCTGGATCTCCGAGCACAGCACCCAAATCAGCGGCCCGGCGCTCATCGCAAAGCCGATGATAAACATCAGCAGCATGGCGATGGCAAAATATTGCGCGGAGGGCGAGTGGATGCCGATATGCATCATGGTGCCGAGAATACCCATGCCGGCAGCCATCACCAGGAAGCCCAGCGTCAGGGTCGGTTTGCGGCCCCAGCGGTCAACTAGCCCGATGGCGATAAAGGTGGCCAGCACGTTGGTCAGGCCGACAATCACGGTGCCCCACATCTGCTCGGTGGTGTTGGTGTATCCGGCCAGTTCGAAAATTTTCGGCGCGTAGTACATGATGACGTTCATCCCGGTGAACTGCTGCATGATCTGCAGCAGAATGCCGAGGTAGACCGCGCGGCGGAAGTTACCGTTCTCTTTAAACAGCGCCCAGCCGCTCTGCTTGACCTGCAGGCTTTCGCGGATTTCATCAAGCTCGCGCCTGGCCTCCGCGCTGCTGTCGCGCAGGCGCAGGAGCACGCGCTCGGCGTCGTGGAAGCGGCGTTTCGCGGCGAACCAGCGGGGGCTGTCCGGCAGAAAAAAGACCCCAATCAGCAGCAAAATCGCCGGGATAATGATCACCCCGAGCATCCAGCGCCATGCGCCGCTGTAGCTGAAGGCGGTGTCCGACAGATAGGCACCGAGGATACCGATGGTGATCATCAGCTGATACATCGAAATCATGCTGCCGCGAATTTTCTCCGGGGCAATCTCAGAGAGATAGAGCGGCGCGGTGTAAGAGGCGATGCCTACCGCCAGCCCCAGCAGCACGCGGGAGAGGATCAGCACCTCAACGTTGGGGGCGGTGGCGGAGAACAGCGAGCCGGCGACGAACAGGATCGCGCCGATCATCAGGCTCTTTTTGCGCCCGAGCCTGAAGGAGAGCCAGCCGCTGCCGACGGCACCGACGGCGGCACCGAACATCATAGAGCTGACCACCCACTCCTGGGTGTGCGCCGAGATGTTGAATTCGTCGGCGAGGAAGGGGAGCGCGCCGGCGATAACGCCGATGTCAAGGCCAAAGAGGAGTCCGGCCAGGGCCGCAAGGAAGCAAACAAAGAAGGTCATAGCCTTATTTGAACGCCCCTGTTTTTGATTGTCAGGCATTGTACCCTCCGTTTGGGTAAGCAATTTTAGTGAGGTTAAGGGTAGTAAGCGCACCGTGAAATTATGTGATATTTATCACATTGATGTAATCGATTACACTATCGCCGGTATTGAGTAACGCTATAAACTGATTTTCGATACTCAAAAAGGGGGGCTGCATACTCCGCTTAAATAAGATTTAGCAGCAGATAAAACCTGCCCTCGCAAAGAGAATACTCTCAAATGTTTCCGCAAGAGTGTATGTAATCGCTTTCATTTTATGCGGTGAAAGCCTTAATCAGGATAGCAGGGCAGGGGAAAAGGGGGATTTTAACGCAGAAAAAACGCACGCCTGGCTCAGGGGCTCTTTCTCCGGGCGTCACGGGCGCGGCTGTTCTTACCGTAACCGGACGCCGCCGCCCCGCGGCGGGCGCGTTGGCTGCGTGGTTTGCCGATTTCTCCATGTCTTCGCCGCTGTACACATCGGCCGCCAGCCGACCCGTTACTCTCACCTGGCACCGGGGTCGCTATGCTGCGGGAATGAATAAGGGGCATCCCTGTCTCTTATCGGAGGCAGTCCGCGGCCGGGCATGACGGCCCGCTTGTTCAGCCACAGCCACCATCTTCTGGCGGTCAGGGGCTGCCAGTCCACGCTGGACGTGCCAGGCCTTTTAAGGAGAGGAGGCCTTAAGCCGGCCCTTCCGCTACCGCATCGAGTTCACCAGCCCGGACCACGACATCACTAAAGAGAATATGCTGCTGAAGCCGACCTCGCTGACCCAGCGCGCCCCGCCGGACCAGGGGTTCGGGATAGCGGCGCAGCGGCCGCTGCGGGTGATTCAGGGGGTGGTGGAGCGGGAAGTGAGCGTGGTGAAGAACCTGTTTATCGGGGTGGGAAACGCGCTGAGCGTGTTTGTGAGGAAGCTGGGTATAAAGCTGATTGCGAACCAGGGGCCGGTGGAGGTGCAGGCGCAGAACGATACGATGGCGCTGCTGGCGCGGCACGGACTGACGATAAGCAGCACGGAAGATGAGATAAAAATCACGGCGAAGAAGAAAATCACGCTGAACGGCGGGGGAAGCTACATCACGCTGGACGAGAACAAAATCGAGTCGGCGACCCCGGGAGACTACCTGACGAAAGCGGGATACTACGGCCGGCTGGAGCGGGCCTTTCAGCCTCCCGTCGATAATATTGCAACGGTGATTGAGATTAAGTTTGATGAGACAAAGGATCGATTATCGCCGGAACAACATGAGGCGTATTTAAAGATTGTCGGGGGAGATATACAAAAATTTCGTCTGCTGACCTCCGGCCAGTGCGATCGGCGCAGCCGCAGGCGGCGGGAGGCCGAGCTGGCGGAGGCCAGGGTGGACCCGGTCTACGGCTTTGTGGGAGATAAAGCGATGGGCCATCCCGATAACGTGATCCTGCCGGCCCTGGAGGAGCAGGTGCAGCGGGACTATGCGCTGGTGCAGCGGCGGGTGGCGGAGTGGGGCAGAGAGATGGAGCGGCGCTCTCCTTATCTGCTGCTCCCCGCCAGGGATCGCCGCGGGGAGGCGCGCAGCCGGGCGCAGATTGAGATGGCGCTGGTCTCCGTAGGCGCGGGGGGTGAGGCGGGCAGCCTGGCACTGACGGAGGGGGCCACGCTGCGGCTGGCCGCCGGCAGCGCCGGCAGGGTGGTGCAGCTTCCCACCCGGATGGTGACCGGCAGCGCGCCCTCCCTGGACTATGTCAGTGACTATCAGATTAAAATCTTTTCTAATGCCCGCTGGTATGAAGAGATACATCAGCCAGTTTCTTACGCCAGCTTCTATCTGCCGTTTGAGGCGCTGAAGGGGGAGGGGCGGGAAAGGTTTGAAGCGCTGGTGCTCGCCTTCTGCCGGCTGCTGAAGCCGATGCACGGCCTGGCGGGGCTGGGGCTGCAGCAGTGCTATGAAAGCCATGAGTATCAGTATCTGGAGTATACCATCGCCCATCAGTTCAGCGGGCTGGATATCTCAGGGGGAAATACGGATGAACGCCTGCATAACGGCTTTAAGTCGGTGAACTGGCTGACCCTGTTGGGAGAGGCGCTGGTGGCGAAACTGGGCGGGGCCGCGGCGCTGCAGAGGCGGAACGCTGACCCGGTGGTGACCTTCACCCCCTACGCGGGCGGCCTGGTGGTGAAGGCCGGGGAGGCTCCGGCGCTGGGCTACGTGCAGAGCGACCCCTGGCCGCGGGCGTATGTCAGGGTGAATAACCTGCTGCGGGTGGCCCGGGCACCGGAGATAGATTCGCTGGGCTTTGGCTCCATTGCCGGGGAGATCCGCTTTAACGATCGCACCACGGCGCAGTGGCTGGCGCGCTTTGATCGGGCGGAAGAGGAGGAGGCGCGGCGGCTGCGGCCGTCGGGAGAGCCGGGCCAGCGGGCCATAATGGTGGTCAGCGGGCAGCTGTGCCGCTTCAGCGGGCTGTGGTCGGGCAGCGTGGCGGGAGAGCCGGAGCCGGTTTACGAGGAGCTGGAGCAGGGCTTTGATGCGCCGTTCTGGCGCGACGCCGACGGGGTGGAGCACGAGGTGGTCTGGACGCTGCTGCGCCGGGAGGACGGCGGCCCGGTACAGGAATAAACGTGCCGGTTAGTCAGGCGGAAGGGCCGGGGGAGGGCCTTATTAGCGGCCTGATTAAAACGAGGCTTTCGGCAATTTAAGGCCAGCGTGAAGCTGACCTGAGACTAATGACAAACTCCAGACCAAACTCGTTCGGCCATAATCACCACAAAAATAAACAAGGAAAATCAACCCATTGATTTTCGGCTGCTAACCACAAAGAGGGAAAAACCACGTTTTTTCCCTCTTTGTCAGCAATCTGAGGCCAGCGTGAAGCTGGCCTTTTACAACAGGCGTCGCGGTTTATTTCAGACCCGCGGCGTCGCGCAGCAGCTGCGCTTTGTCGGTTTTTTCCCACGGGAAGCTTTCGCGACCAAAGTGGCCGTAGGCGGCGGTCTGCTGATAGATCGGGTGCAGCAGATCCAGCATCTGAATCAGGCCGTACGGACGCAGATCGAAGAACTCGCGCACCAGCAGGATCAGCTGGTCGGCAGGCACCTTTTCGGTCCCGAAGGTCTCGACCATGATCGAGGTTGGCTCCGCCACGCCGATGGCGTAGGAGACCTGGATTTCACAGCGGTCGGCAAGGCCGGCGGCGACGATATTTTTCGCCACATAGCGCGCCGCATAGGCCGCAGACCGGTCAACCTTCGACGGATCTTTACCGGAGAACGCGCCGCCGCCGTGACGGGCCATGCCGCCGTAGGTGTCAACGATGATCTTACGACCGGTCAGGCCGCAGTCGCCCATCGGGCCACCGATAACAAAGCGTCCGGTCGGGTTGATGAAGAATTTGGTCGAGGCGTTCAGCCATTCGGTCGGCAGCACCGGCTTGATGATCTCTTCCATCACCGCTTCCTGCAGCGCTTTCTGGTCGATATCTTCCGCGTGCTGAGTGGAGAGCACCACCGCATCGATGCCGACGATTTTGCCGTCGTCATACTGGAAGGTCACCTGACTTTTCGCATCCGGACGCAGCCACGGCAGGGTGCCGTTTTTACGCACTTCAGCCTGACGCTGCACCAGGCGGTGGGCGTAGGTGATCGGTGCCGGCATCAGCACGTCGGTTTCATTGGTGGCATAGCCGAACATCAGGCCCTGGTCACCCGCGCCCTGCTCCAGCGGGTCGGCGCGGTCAACGCCCTGGTTGATATCCGGAGACTGTTTGCCGATGGCGCTCAGTACCGCACAGGAGTTGGCGTCAAAGCCCATATCGGAATTGACATAGCCAATCTCGCGGATCGTGTTGCGGGCGATCTCTTCAATATCCACCCAGGCGCTGGTGGTGATTTCGCCGCCGACTAAAACCATGCCGGTTTTCACATAAGATTCACAGGCCACCCGGGCCTTCGGATCCTGGGCGAGGATCGCATCAAGCACGGCGTCGGAGATTTGGTCAGCGATTTTATCAGGATGTCCTTCTGATACGGACTCGGACGTAAAGAGGTGTTTTGCCATATTTAATTTCACCTGAGGAGGGTTTAGTTAGCTCAAACTGCTGCACAGGCCGGTTGTTCTGGATGCATCTACCGCGGCCTGCAGGCTGTCGTTTCTGGCAGTCTGAATGTTAATCAGTATGGATGGATTAACATCTGGACGGCTATTTTAGGTCACAACTTTATCTGAATTCCAGTTTTTTTTGAATCTGCCCGCACCGTAGCGCAGCAGACGTTGGAAATTTTTCCGGACAGTGCTGACGTTACGCGCAGATATAGTTTGCATTTTGAACATCTTATCGGTATAAAACGCGGCGCGCGGCTCATATCCGTCATACTTCGGGTGGCGCTGGCAGCCGCGGCTCGTCAGCGGGCGTCGCCGCACCTTACAATCCGAACTGGCCAGGATAGATAAAAAGCACACGATGGGTTTTTCGTGTCGCCACTTCCGGCCGGGCTAAAACGTTGGCTTTGGCTTGTCGGTTCGTCCTGCGGGGCGGCCGTGGAGGTGATACGAGATAATGAACCGTTGTATTCTGCTGAACCAGACGCACCGTTCCGATGTGCGCTCTTCCCACCTGTTTTGCATCTCTGCATTGCATTCCTGCCGATGTTATACCCATTTTGGCGCTTCTCAGGACTTCAGGGCCGGTAACGGCGGCTAAGTGCTGAACAAGGGCGCTCTTGCTCGCGCAGGGGCTTTCTCGTGGTTTCGCCGAACGTCATACGCAGTTCGGTTACGTGTTTTACAATGATATGAAAAAGAAACCGGTCGCGCAGGCGGAGCATCAGCACTATCTGCTGGAAAAACCGCCTGTACATGGGTTGTTATCGCATCTTTGTGCTGCGATAGTAGTCAACTGTTTTACACCCGTCGCTTTTCGTGCGGCAGGTACGTTAGCCGTTTTTGCCCGCCCCGGAAGCGTTCGTTTCCGGAGTCTGGCCGCGCGGCTGACCGCCTGGCGTATCAAATTCACCGGGTATGCACTTTCCAGAAAAGTTGAGGTTCGCTATGTCTGACGACATGTCTTTGGGTTCGCCTTCGTCAGCGGGCGAACAGGGTGTACTACGCTCCATGCAGGAGGTTGCTATGAGCTCCCGGGAAGCCAGCAAGATGCTGCGCACTTACAATATTGCCTGGTGGGGCAATAACTACTATGACGTCAACGAGCTGGGCCATATCAGCGTCTGTCCGGACCCTGACGTACCGGAAGCGCGCGTCGATCTCGCCACGCTGGTGAAGGCCCGTGAAGCCCAGGGCCAGCGCCTGCCCGCGCTGTTCTGCTTTCCGCAGATCCTGCAGCACCGGCTGCGCTCCATTAACGCCGCCTTTAAGCGCGCGCGCGAATCTTACGGCTACAACGGCGACTACTTTCTCGTTTACCCGATTAAGGTGAACCAGCATCGCCGGGTGATTGAGTCGCTGATCCATTCCGGGGAGCCGCTGGGGCTGGAAGCTGGTTCCAAGGCGGAGCTGATGGCGGTGCTGGCGCACGCCGGCATGACCCGCAGCGTGATCGTCTGCAACGGCTATAAGGATCGGGAATATATTCGCCTGGCGCTCATCGGTGAGAAGATGGGCCATAAGGTCTACCTGGTTATCGAGAAGATGTCGGAGATCGCCATTGTGCTGGACGAGGCCGAGCGCCTGAGCGTCGTTCCGCGCCTCGGCGTGCGTGCGCGTCTGGCCTCCCAGGGCTCCGGGAAGTGGCAGTCCTCCGGCGGCGAAAAATCCAAATTTGGCCTCGCGGCCACCCAGGTGCTGCAGCTGGTAGAAACGCTGCGCGAAGCCGGACGCCTGGAGAGCCTGCAGCTGCTGCACTTTCACCTCGGCTCGCAGATGGCGAATATTCGCGATATTGCCACCGGCGTGCGTGAGTCCGCCCGCTTCTACGTTGAGCTGTACAAGCTGGGTGTCAACATTCAGTGCTTCGACGTCGGCGGCGGCCTGGGGGTGGATTATGAGGGCACCCGCTCCCAGTCCGACTGCTCCGTTAACTACGGGCTGAATGAGTACGCCAACAATATTATCTGGGCGATTGGTGACGCCTGCGAAGAGAACGGCCTGCCCCATCCAACGGTGATCACCGAGTCGGGCCGCGCGGTAACCGCCCATCACACGGTACTGGTTTCCAATATTATCGGCGTGGAGCGCAACGAATATACCGTGCCGACCGCGCCCGCCCAGGACGCGCCGCGCGCCCTCCAGAGCATGTGGGAAACCTGGCTGGAGATGCGCGATCCCGGCACCCGCCGTTCGCTGCGGGAGTGGCTGCACGACAGCCAGATGGATCTGCATGATATTCATATCGGCTACTCCTCGGGCGCTTACAGCCTGCAGGAGCGCGCCTGGGCGGAGCAGCTCTACTTAAGCATGTGCCACGAGGTGCAGAAGCAGCTGGACCCGCAGAACCGCGCCCACCGGCCGATTATTGACGAGCTGCAGGAGCGGATGGCGGATAAGATGTACGTCAATTTTTCGCTGTTTCAGTCAATGCCGGACGCCTGGGGAATCGATCAGCTGTTTCCGGTGCTGCCGCTGGAAGGGCTGAATCAGATCCCCGAGCGCCGGGCGGTGCTGCTCGACATCACCTGCGACTCTGACGGTGCCATCGATCACTATATCGACGGCGACGGCATCGCCACCACCATGCCGATGCCGGAGTACGATCCTGACAACCCGCCGATGCTGGGCTTCTTTATGGTGGGAGCCTATCAGGAGATCCTTGGCAACATGCACAACCTGTTCGGCGACACCGAGGCGGTGGACGTCTTCGTCTCCCCGGACGGCAGCGTGGAGGTGGAGCTGTCCGACGAAGGGGATACCGTGGCGGATATGCTGCAGTACGTGCAGTTGGACCCGAAAACGCTGTTAACCCAGTTCCGCGATCAGGTGAAAAACACCGATCTCGACGCCGGGCTTCAGCAGCAGTTCCTGGAAGAGTTTGAGGCAGGGCTGTACGGCTATACCTATCTCGAAGACGAATAAGCGCGCTTCCCGGCGGCCGGTTTAATGGTTTAAATCGGCCGCCGGGGATGTAAAGCGGCGGGCGCGATAGCGCTTCTCTTTTGCTCTGAGTGTTTTATACTCAGCGGGATTTTCAATCACACCCGCACGAGGAAAAACCATGAAAGGACGCACCCTTAACGGCCTGTTGGCCGGTATTTTACTGCTGCTAGCGGGCTGTTCAGGCCCGGTGCAGTACCACGCCACGCCGTCCAGAGCCGTCGGAACCGCCTGGGGAGAGGAGGTTCATTCTTCGGTGACGGGGGTGGCCGCCAAGCGGGCGGAGCGCGATCCTGCCGACGTGATATTAATTCACTATGCCGCAGAGCCTTATTCAGGACATGACGGTGTCTACAGTATTCGCGCCGGTGAACTGGAATATGCGATACGCGATGCTAATTTTAACGCTTTGCCCATTACCCGCCGCTATAACGCTTCGACCGGAGGGTGGCAGTATAATGTCCCTGCCCGGGTGGGAAGCCGCTATCAGCTGTACGTGCGTAACTACAGCCGCGACGTTCGCTATGAAATCGTCGCCACGGTTGACGGGCTGGACGTGCTGAGCGGCAGGCCCGGTTCGCTGAATAACAGCGGCTATATTGTCGATCCCGGCGCTTCGCTGGCTATCAAAGGCTTCAGAAAAGATAAAAATACCGAGGCGGCGTTTGAATTTTCCGCTGTTGAGGACGCCTATGCGGCAAACTCAGCTTACGGCGATGCGCGCCACGTTGGGATCGTCGGCTTTGCCGCTTTCCGGCTGCTGGGGCCGGCGACAAAAGCGCTGCCGCCCTGTTCCGCGCAGGCTTTCCCGGCGGACAGCGGCGGCTATGCGCCACCGCCCTGTCGCAGGTAAATATCCCGCTTGAAGGCGGGTAAATTTCAGGCGATAATCGCGCCAGAAACGTTATATGTAAAACAATCCCTTCCTCGTCGGGCCTAACGACGCGGAGGGGATTTTTTTTTCATCTATACTCGCCATACTTCCGGCTGCCGACGCGCGGGCGGGCACTCCGGGAGCAGCGAGTGAATAGTTACCAGGCTGTGTCCCGTAACCGTTCGTGAGCGTCGACGCCACGCCCGGTTACGGGACACAGCCTAACATCGATTTAAAAAGAGGTCAGTACATGAGCACCCTGGGCCATCAGTACGATAACTCCCTGGTTTCCAACGCCTTTGGTTTTCTGCGTCTGCCGCTGAATTTCCAGCCCTATGACAGCGACGCCGACTGGGTTATCACCGGCATCCCTTTTGATATGGCCACGTCGGGCCGCCCCGGCGGTCGCCACGGCCCGGCGGCGATCCGTCAGGTTTCCACTCACCTGGCCTGGGAACACCACCGCTTTCCCTGGAACTTCGACATGCGCGAGCGCCTGAACGTGGTGGACTGCGGCGATTTGGTGTATGCCTTTGGCGACGCCCGCGAAATGAGCGAGAGGCTGCAGGCGCATGCGGAGAAGCTGCTGGCGGCCGGTAAGCGGATGCTCTCCTTCGGCGGCGACCACTTCGTCACCCTGCCGCTGCTGCGCGCCCATGCAAAACATTTTGGCAAAATGGCGCTGATCCACTTTGATGCCCATACCGATACCTATGCCAACGGCTGTGAGTTCGATCACGGCACCATGTTCTACACCGCCCCGAACGAAGGGCTGATCGATCCCCATCATTCGGTGCAGATCGGTATTCGCACCGAGTTCGATAAGGACAACGGCTTTACCGTACTGGACGCCTGCCAGGTGAACGAGCGTGGGGTTGACGATATCCTCGCGCAGGTGAAGCAGATTGTGGGCGATATGCCGGTCTACCTGACCTTCGATATCGACTGCCTGGACCCGGCCTTTGCGCCAGGCACCGGTACGCCGGTCATCGGCGGGCTGACCTCCGATCGCGCCATTAAGCTGGTGCGCGGCCTGCAGGATCTGAATATTGTTGGTATGGACGTGGTGGAAGTGGCACCGGCCTACGACCGCTCTGAGATCACCGCGCTGGCGGCGGCAACCCTGGCGCTGGAGATGCTCTATATCCAGGCGGCGAAGAAGGGCGAGTAATCGGAATCAGGCTCTTTTGGACCCGGGCGGTGCGCTGCCCGGGTCGTCAGTAACGTCAGGTTTGTTACACGTTGGGGCGAGGATTACTTGATGCCGTCCGCAGCCATCCGATCGCGGATATGCTGCGCGCGCTCCGCCGAGGCCGGGTGATCGTCAAACATAGAGCTTTGACGCCCCGCCTCCAGCTTCGCCAGCTTTTCAAAGCTGGTGGCGAGGCCCAACGGGCTGACGCCGCGCTTGCGCAGCAGATCGTAGGAGTAGTCGTCCGCTTCGGACTCCTGGCGCTGGGTAAACTGTGAGTTAACCAGCTTTTCGCCCAGATCGCCCAGCTCCGACTGCGACAGGCTGCCGACGATGCCGCCCGCAGAGGCCGCGGCGGTGCGTACGGCGTTAGCGCCAAGCGCCACCTGCATACCTTTTTTCACGTGGCCCAGCGCGACGTGACCCATTTCATGGCCGATCACCGCCTCCACCTCGTTATCGGACATCATATCCATCAGGCCGCTGTAAACGCGGATGCAGCCGTTGGCCATCGCAAAGGCGTTAACGTCTTTGGTGACGTACACCTTGTAGTTAACCGGCTGGCCGTTGATGTTATCGCCAAGGGAGGCGGCGATCTTGTTCAGCCGCGTGACGTATTCACTGCCGGCCGGGGCGAGAGTGGCTTTGGCGTCCATCTCCTGGCAGGCCTGGTCGCTTAGCGCGATAACCTGGGCGTCGCTCAGGCTCCAGGCCTGAAAAGCTTCTGCGCCCGAAGAGAGCAGCCCGTTTGAGTCCATATTCTGGCAGCCGGTCAGAACCGTTGCCACGCTCATTGCAAACAGTAAGGCGCGAATTTTCATTTTTTCTCTTTCAGCGGAAGTCGGGATTGTTCCAATTGTGCGCTTCTGTAGATGAATCAGCGCTGTAGCTAAGTATAAAGAAAAGAACGACAAGCGGGCGAGCGGATTGCGCAACGTACAATAACGATCCGGAGATTTCTGAAAAGGTGAAAGGGTGCTCCATGTACATGACCTGCGGCTTGGGTTACATTGTTGGCACTTTTTTCCGGCGTAGCCCAAAACGCGCAGTCGTCAAGCCGTCACGGGCACGGCCTTCATTATCCGATCTGGAGTCAAAATGTCCTCACGTAAAGAGCTTGCCAATGCTATTCGTGCGCTGAGCATGGACGCAGTACAAAAAGCCAAATCCGG
>NZ_WMJZ01000003.1 GCF_009711095.1 Intestinirhabdus alba | reverse complement strand
GCTTCACTTCGTCAATACGGTTCTCGCTGTACGCTTACGGTCCTTTTGCCGGAGTGAATGATTCAATCCTTCTGAGCATCAGAGTGCGGCAGTGCCTTGGGATGTAATTAAGAGGCTTAACACCATCGAACTTTATGACTTTTCCGCATGCCGGACACCAGTATTCAGTCATTTCTATCTCCCTTGCAGTCGCTTAGGAATCATCATCCCCATCGACTGAGGCTTGCGTTTGATATACCCGTCCAGACCGTACCGAACACCATCCCAACAGTGGTTATTTTTGTCTTCAATAACTGGCAAGACTTCACCAGTAATCCGGTCTGTTTTGTATGAGTAGAGACGCGCCTCTTTCGCTGTTTCTTTGCAGCGAGGATGGATGATGATCTTCTTAAACCCACGCAGACAGGTGATGCCGTCCTCTACGCTACCATGCCACTTCTGAGCGGCGGAGATATTGAATCCCTGCCCTTTGATATGGCTGATAGTCTCAGGACGGGAGTTGTCGGCTTTGATAGGCCATTTACGCGCTTCAGGGATGCCAGGGAATTTAGCCTCGTCGGTAACCTTCCAGTCGACAAGTTGCTTCGGCGTAGCACCATCTTTCCCGGCGTAGAATTTCCACATATCGTCAAGCTCTACGCCATTGCCGTAAGCCTCATACTCGATGTAGAGATTGCTTTCGAGAATGAACATCCTGATAAGCGTGTTCGGGTCTTTAGCGAAGCCGAAGTCGGCACCAAACAGCAGGCGATCAGCCTTCTGCCAGAGATCGTCTTCAAAGCTCTGCACGACGTACTTATTCGCCAGCACCTGCTTATCAGAGTTTTCGAGATAAGCGCCTTCCCAGATCCACGCATAGTCTGCGTAATCGAGATTTGCCAGGTCTTCCTGACGCTCCTCCTCAAGAACCGTCGGGAACCATGGGTTATCCACATAGTTCATCTCGACAATCATCGAGCTTTTTGGCGGGTTCTTTCTGAAGAGCTTGTCGGTGGCGCTGCCGTCTTTCTCTGGGTTCCACGTGACCCAAATTTCTGATCCTTCTTCTCGAACCGTCGGGCGAAGCTTTTTCCAAGCTGTAGCGGATACCGACTCAGCCTCATCAACCCAGGCCACAAGAATTCGCGCTTTGGATTTGATGCTGTCCAGGTTATGGCGAAGGCCACAGAATACATAGCTGACTCTGCGGTTCTTTGTCCGGATGTATTTCTCGCCAATGTCGAAGTAATCATCAAGCCATGACACAGAGCGGATAGCCTGCTTCACTTCCTCCATGGAGGACTCTTCAAGCGAATTCATGTATTCGCGAGCGCACAGGATCACGCCGCTGATATTGGCCTCTGCAGCCTGGTACGCTTTAACTGCGGTCATTAGTGCAAACGTGCGCGTCTTTGCGGATCCGCGCCCGCCATGAGCACCACGATAGCGGATGCCTTCTGTCGCGAATACGGGTACTAACTTGGCCGGTATCTGGAGGTCAACTTGGCTTTCCATTGGCTGGGTCAACTCCTACCAGGCGAATAGTGGTTGGCTTCGTTGCCATAGTTCCATCAGATGAGGTGTGATCGATAATCTGTTTATCCAAGCCAACTAATTTTGCCTTACCCATGGTCGCGGCCACAGCTGCTGATGATTGTGGCGTTTCTGCACTTAAGGCTTTCTGCCTGGCCTCTTCCAGTTCAGCAAGGAGAGAATCGACGGTGACATTATGGCGTTGCTTAATCTCGCCCCTCAATTCTTTTACCCTTAGGGCTATCTTAGGGTTATCCTGCAACTTACATGCTTGAACATGCACCGCCTCCGGCTTCATCTTGTCAGCAGCATACGCCGTCCGATAAGCCTCTGAAGCATTACCCGTTTCGATGTATGCCTGACAGAAAGCCTCTTGCTTAATAGTCAGACCTGCCATATTGGAATATTCCACTGGTTAGTAAGTATCTCGCCCGTGGGCACACATAAAACACATTCTGCTTTATCGAGATTTCACGATAGAAAACTCTGTAAAACATTCTCGATTTCTTCTACCCCCGCATCGAGACGGCGAGCAATGAGGGACAAATCAGCGCCGTCTGGTGCTGCAAACCCGGTATGCATCGTTATTGATTATCCGAACACACTCGCGCAAGGAGAAGACTGTGAGGCGGCGGTCATAGTTAATGTAGGGATACTGCGACGATACAGCGCATGGTCATTATCGAAGCCCCTCGCAAGGAGCTGCTGTAATGAGGCGCAAAAATAACGAAAAAATGCTTTCCTAGTTATTAGGAATTTGATATAGTGTTTTTACGGAAAGGGGACCGGCACCTAATGAATGATGAGGGCTTTAAAATGACTAACTTCATTTACGACACTAAAGAAATCATGACTCTGGCGTGGAAGCGCGCTCGCGAGAGTTTCGCTGATTATGAAGGTGAGCGTACTTTACGTCAGTGCTTTAAAACATCCCTCCGCATTATCTGGTCCCGCGCTCGCGCTGATATGGAAAAAGCGATCGAGCTTGCAAAATGCAGGGCAAAGGCTGTTCAGCAAAAACGCTATAAAGAGCTTCTGTCCGTTGCAACTGAAAACGGCCTGAACCACGGGAAATCCTGGACCTGCACATCAAACGATGCCCTCGTTCGTAACGGAATTCCTGCTGAGTGGATTGGTCTGGAGATTTGCTACGTCTACAACGATTAATCAGGAGTAAAAATGAGTGATTTTGAAATATTCAGCAATCTGGAAAAAATGAAGTCAGTCGGAAAATTGCTTTACGGAGACAACTGGCAATCACCTCTGTCGCGCGACCTGGGGGTATCCGACAGGACGATACGGAATTATGTTTCTGGAGAAACGAGGGTTCCGAAAAAAATATCCGAGAGACTGCTGTCGATACTCTCTCAAAAAATTGACGTTATAAACGCTGCTACGGCTATCGTTGTTACCGACAGGATTGATAACGTCAACACCGTCAATCTGCAACAGATATATAAAATCGTAGACAGCTACGCATATGAAGACGAACAATACCGCACGGCTGCTATTGACGCAGTAAATAACGCGGTTTCTGAAGGTGTATTTCTCTCAGATCTTCATGATACAGCAAGCAATTTCTCAATTTAAAACTAAAGCTAACAGGAGCTTCAAAATGACTTCAGAAATTGAAAGTTTTATCAAGCGCGACAACGCCAGGTTCATTGCCGGCTTTATTGAAAGCGGAAAAATAAACAAAGAGAGCTTCTATCAACGGGCACATCTTATCGCGCAATGGCGCAGAAGCGAAAGCGACGCAAGCTATGACGATCTCTATGCCGCCGCTTATAACGAACTCCATGCCGAAATCAAATCGGCGAACCTGGAAATAACTCAATAACCGTTTTTTATGCTGAGGCTGCTCAAATGCAAGCTCAAACAGTTCAACTCAAACTACTCGCCGCCGCTCTTGAGTTAACGCGCGCCGACATAGCAGAGATAATCGCTCTCGGCGGCGTAGCTGTATCAAAAAGCCGCGTTGACAGCTGGCTACGCAGTCGTGGCGCGACGAAAAACGCGACCGGCAACTCAGAATTGCGCGGGACGAGAATCAATCGATCTGGCGAGATAAACAGCGACGAATTTCACGCTTTTTGCGTCGGACTCAAGCCCTGGCTTGCTGCGCTGGATAAAAACGAGTAATTTTACACAGGTTCCCTGCGCAAGCCGGGATGAACCGTTTGCAATGGCCGCTTGCAGGCCAAGTTCTGATAGTTCCCCGCGTCAGCGGGGTTGAACCGTTTATCAGGAAAGTTTGAAAGCAAGGTTCTGTTCCGTTCCCCGCTCCGGCGGGGATTTTCATGGCGCTTACCCAGCACGGACATATCCGCTCAGCAAATCAGGTTGAGTGACCTTCATGATTCGCTCATGCTCGACCGCAAGAACGTGCTTCTCTTTCTTTCGCTCATTCATCAACCGGCTACCAATCGTGCCTTTCAGCTTTGAGCGTGTTTCTTTGATGGCGTAGCGGTGCTGCATTTCTTCGCCAATGGCCATGCGTCTGCTAAGCTGTTCTGCCATCCAGTTAAATGCAGAAATGTAGCTTTCTTTGATTGCCGCAGCCGCTTTACCAGTAAAGCCCATCACAACCATGATCCAGCCATCTTTAGTAAGGCTATACATTGGGCGAAGCTTACCTTGCTCATCGATATAATCAGCCGACGCAAAATTGCGTTGGCTAAATTCGTTGGAGCAATCAGCTTTCACCTGTTCTATTTTCCTGAGAACGTCCCCATGTCTCTTGCCAAAGTATTCAGCAACTTTTCTGGACGTTGTTACGACCTCTCCGTTTTTGGATTGCACCATTTCTCGGAAATCGAAGGCCGGAATAACTGACGGATTATTCATAGCGTTTTTTACCTTTTAGAAAGATGAGCCTGTTCGCACAGAAAAGCCGCCCCGAGATGGTCGCCACCATATACGGCAGTTCTCAGGCTCAGCTTTCTGAAAGACTCGGGATTGTCATGCGCTGCGATGCGCGGTGAAATTTGTGAGCATAGTCACTTTACATGTAATCATTTTTTGATTACATTAATCACATCGAAAGCGACTTAACCGAAAAGAGAATTGACTATGACTACTATCACTATTGCTAATGAAGTGCCCGCTCAGACTGTTGCCAAAATTCAGGCAGTACTTGATGACACAGCTTTAAGAGACGCCAGTTGGAACGGCGTGAACTTCCAGATAGAACGCGGTGATTTTACCTGCATTGAAAATGACGAAAGCGCAGAAGCAGTTAGGCTTCTTCACAAAATTAACGACATCATCGCGGGGTACTAATGCCTCTTAAAGAATTTATAGATACTCATTTCGGCGGCAATCAGGCCGCCTTTGCTCGCCTTATGGAAGTAAACAGGCAACAGGTTACCAAATGGCTGGCTGATGGGTGGGTGGTTGTAGGAGATATCCTGTACAGCCCTAAGCGTGAAATACCCGCTAACGGCGATAACATTGCGTCCTGATATATTCCTGCAGGCCACGAATCATTTTGTCGGCAGTGGCGATTCCGTCCCTGTGACGGTAATAATCCCGTTGAGCGTCTGGAGTAAGTTCGGCGGCTCCTGCATCATCCACGCCGGAGGAGGTGGAGGATTCACGCACGGGCGGGCATTTTGCGTTGAGCTGCAGCCGGCGCTTGCCAGCAGTAACATCGTTACGCAGGCGCTCAATAATGTTTTTCGCATCTGCTAATTCCTGAGTATATCTGACGTCCAGTTCAGCAATGGCCTGCTGGCGGACCTGCATATCGTCGATAATGCCATTCGCCAGCGCCAGCGCCTGTGTTTTTTCATCACGCTGCCGTTTGTACTCAATAGCGTTGTCGCGGTAGTGATTAACAGCCCAACCCAGAGAGCTGATTGCGACAATGATGATGGCGCAGGTTATGCCTGTTAATCTGCTCATGACTTCGGCTCGTTTACCTTTCCGCCAGCCGCTTTGAACTTGGCAATAAGGCTATCTGCTTTGTGCTCAAACTGACCGTAACCAGCGCCTGGGAGTGACGCCCAGATGTTGCTGCAACGGTCGATTGCTTGCCTGATGTTTCCCTCATCAATGAGGGAGAGAGCGCCGCGCTCTTTAATCTGCTGCAATGCAACAGCATCCTGGCTGGAAGGTGAGAAGTCTTTCAGTCCAAGCTGTTTACGGTAGGCATCCCACCAACGAGACAGAACTTGATAGCGCCCGGCGGCAGTGGATTTCAGATTCGGATTCAGCGTTACCAGTTTTCGCGGGTGATCTGAGTAATCAGTGAAAAGCGATCCACCAACAATCACGTCATAGCCATGATTCTTTGTAGGCTGACCAGGCTTATCTGTTCCCTCTGACCATGCCAGCATGTCGAGGAATGCCTTACGCTGAGGATTAATTGCCTGCATCGTCCACCCCCGCTTTTCTTGCGGCAAACCGCTTAATCAGGTTGCCGATCGAATCCGTGCCAATGTAGCCAATAAACACGCTGGCAATGTAAGCCAGGTTGCTGCTCAACCCGGTGAAATCGAGCAGGTCACGAACGAACCATGCGATCATCGCGCACATTAGCGCGTCGATTAATGTTTTCGTCATCGCGCCGCCGTTATAGCGCCCACGGAGGTAGGCCATCACGAACGCCAACAGCGCACCAATCCCCTGCTCTTTTGCAGCGAGTAGTGATGCGATGAAATCGTGTTTGTAGGGCATTTTCATAATCTCTCACCTCGCAATAGCGGGTGCTGTATTGTGTAGGGTGCGCCTAGCCCAGCTCGTCATGAGAGGGTATTGTGCAGGTGATTGGGCGGGCGCAATTCGGGAATAAAAAAGCCCGCAGGGCGGGCAAGAGGGTTAGGTTGTGACGGCAGGAGATTGACTCTGCGCGGCAGATTGAAGGCTGCAACCCTATCCAAATAATCAAGATGGCTTATCACAACGGAAAGAACATTGACTCGGTAACTATATCGCGTTGCGATTCGATACTCGTCGATGCAAGGCCCTTACCTGTTGTGCAAACGCAAAAAGCCCCGAGCTATTAACTCAGGGCTTGTTTGTTTGGCTGCTCTGTTCGCTTTTGCTCCGAGCATACACAAAACATACTACTTTCATTTCTTTTGGTCAATGAATTTACAAAATTATTTCATACTATGCCGCAATTGATGGGAATTCTTTCTCCAATTCTCGTTTCATAGCATAAAAAATTTCTGACTCCAGTACTTTCTCGCACCAAACCACTCGCTTGCGGCAATACTGAATATCAACTCTCGTTACCTGCGAAATCAGTCTGGCGATATCTTGCGTGCAATTGCGATAGCAATATCGCCTAATAGCTACATCGCGGACGGGGCTTTCACGGTGAAACGTCTTGACCATCACACGTTCAACGAAAGCAGCATCATCGGATTCTTTGGCGAGAGCGATGATGTTGCTGAACGTTGATTGAGGGATTACCAGTTCGCGAGCTTTCTGATAGAGCGCATCTCCTCGCAGCCCATCCTCTTCGTAAAGACGCATGACTACAGACTCAATCTGTTTGGCCTTGTCATCACTCCACTGGCTACGAATCATCAGGCGACCGATAACGTTGATTGCACCACCCGGAGAGTCATCACCGGCGTTAACCTTGCCCCATACCTGAAGCATGTAGTTAACCCATGCCTTCTGGCGAGAGTTGATGGTTTTCTTTGGGTGCTTCCATACGCGGCGAAAATGAGCGTCGTCGGTGAAGTTGACCATGCTGAACACTGGAGTTAATCGCATTAGATTTCACCTCCCTTGCAATGACACCATATTTCAAACATGCGCTTTACCACTTCCCGGCAATATAGCCCATCTGTATCTTTCGTCAGGTCATAGCGATTGCCATGCTTCAGCCGCATATAGCATTCGAATGCTTTGTTCATGCCTTCCCCTTATCTGCCAGGGTTAAATACCTGTCAGCCTGAATAAGTGCGTTGCATTCCCTTGCCAGAAGAGAACGGCGCTTAAATCTGATTGGAGGGAAGAAGAATTTTGCTGAGAGGATGTTTATTGCTTCACGGTTATGGATTGGCTTTATCATCTACGCCACCTCCGGACCATTGCCGGGCTTATTGACGCCCAGCCTGTTAATAATCTCCCTCTCCGCTTCGTAAAGTCCCGCGAGTGCGTGGTGGTATTCGTTGATTATTTCCCTGACGCGAGCTAATTTTTTTCTGTCTTTGTCGTCCTGCTTTTGTTTATCCGGAATATTAAGAACGCTCACACTGCCTCCAGTTCTGTAATTTTAATGCCCACCCTACCGCCTGGTATTTTCACCCCACGAATTACCCGAATATCGTCGAATTGCTCGTCGTCTTCCGCAAATCCTGCGTGGATAATGGAATCGAGCAGCCCCTTTAAAATATTATCGAGGTCTCGACGCCGGGCATCTGGCATATCGGCGATAACTTTTATTCGGAGGCGGGATTTTGTGAAAATATCTAATTTGAGGTGGTGAATGATTTGCTGGACGTCTTTTCGATACTGCTGGCCTTTATTGCTGATGAAATACTGACTCCCTTTTCGTCTCCAGTAACTATTAACGCTGGGTGGGTACGGGAGCACAAATTGATATTCGTTCATCGTACTGATAGCCTCCCTCCATTCGCCAACTGTCTCAGCGTCAGGACAATAGCCCTGTCCATTTCAGCCCGCCTCTCTTCCCGTGTCATATCCTTGCCGTTGTCTATTCTGGCGTGACATTCGACGCAAAGAGCGGCGGTAAGACAATCATCAACTTTAATCCCGATCCCCTTCCCTTCGTTTCTGTGCGCAGCCTGAACCCCGTAGCCACCACACAGAACGCAGCAATCTATCTCCCTGACTGCCTGCAGCCATTTATGACTTCGATATATTGCCATTATTCATATCTCCATTTATTTCGACGCTGTCGTGCCATACGTCCTCCTTGGTCTCTGGCAGCGGTAAATTACCAACAGGCGACCGCTCGCACCGGATGCACCATCTGCACCAGTACTGTTGATCGGGCCGGAATCGGTAATCGTCTTTGCGTTCTCCGCAGCGGTAGCAGTGTTTCATGCGGCGCTCCCTGTTCGTTGCGACCATTCATACTCTCGCCGGGAATCATCACTCCACCGCACGTTACGTTCTGAGCCGAACCAGAACATGATTTCGATTAGCTCTGTCATGTTGGCTTTTCGCATTTTGCTGGTACGCACCCCGAGCAGAACAACGCCGCCGTCGATGCCGGGTACGCTACGTTGCTCCAGTTTTTTGGTCTTAAGCCACAGAGCGGTGAAGATGTCTTTCCAGTCTGCTGGCTCCAGCCGTTGACCATGCCATAGCACCTGCCGCGATACGTCCTGCAATAGCGCCCACATAAGGCGGTTTTGAGGATTACTGCGCTTGGGTTCTTTAACGTGGACTTCGTGGGGTGACTTGTCGTCGATTGGTAGTGATAGAATGGCGTCTATGGCGTTATTTCTGATTGCTTCGTTGCGAAGCAGAAAGGTTTGCTTCATCTCCTGCTCTCCGGTTCCATTTTTCAGCAGCCGCAGCAACTGATGGTGCCCATGCACCCCTAGCTTCACAGAGGTCACATTCTGCATAGCCCCACACATCAATATTTATTCCGGCCTCAACCCACAGACGAGCATTACCGCCGCAAAACGGACATTCTTTTAGCTTTGGCTGGGTTAATGATAGGTCGCTCATGCTCACCTCAGAATGTATATGGCTACCACAATGTTTAAGGCCGCTATCTGATATTTAATAAACGTCCGCAGGTTCCATTTCTCATCCCACAGAATTGCAGCCACGGCTGAGCCTACGCACATCCCAGCTGCTAGGCCGGTAATTATTCCACTCACACCCTCACCTCACTCTGTTTCTGATGCAAATAAAAAAGGCCACCGTTACCGATAGCCCTGTTAGTGTTTCTGCGATGTAGGCAATCATTGCCTAATTTCCTTTTCCATTGCTTCGATATCCAATTCATCCGGCAGGCTTTGGCAGTATGCGTAAATGCCAGCGTGGGTGATTTGATAGCCTTTGATAGTTACCGGGATGCTACCGGTAAGATTTATCTCCTGCCACTCAAGATAACCATCTTCGGCTAGTTGCGCGGCTATTTTCGATTTCGTTTGGATTAATGGTATTTTGTCGCTGTAGGCTCTATCGATTTCAGCGGCAAATGCTTTTTCAAGAATAGCCAATTGTTTTTTATTCATTGCGCTCTCACCTCACGTAACGCCTGATTGATAAACGCAGTTAGCGGGTTTCCCATGCCGAAAATAAATGATGGGCTTTTGCTATAAAACCACATTTTACTCCTGCCATTCCATTCACGATACAGAGTTCCCTGTTTTGCCAGAGACATTAAAATCTGAGTGACGGTGTTCCTGTCCAGCCCAATGGCATCAGCTATTTCTCCGGCAGAGGAATTTCTTGCTTCACCCAAATAGTTAATAACCGCTGAGACGCGCTGCCAGTGCAATTCAGTTAACCGATAATATTTTATTTTGCCATTCATGCTGTGTAACTCTAACTGGCCTGATACCGTTAAATCACAAATTACCCTGGCTATACGATTAATGGGTAAATTAGTGGCGATGTGGAGTTCTTTTTTTGATGCGTGCTTATGTGTTTCGAGGTAGTTAATTATTTTGTCTCTTGCGTTCATTTAATACTCCGTAACGTTCTCCTGTCGCCAGACCTCGTCATACTCAGAAAGTGGCATGTTGGCGATGTAGTTGAATGGGGATGCTGTTTCGGTGGGTAAGAACTGGTGGGAGTTGATTTCGAGGTACAGTGGGATTCCACCCTCCCATCCCTCACCATTACGCTGCTTCTCAAGCATCAGAACAGATGCAGGAGCTGCCAGCGCCTTGCGCTCCTTATCGTCAAGTTCTTCGCCCTGCTGATCTTTATGAATGGCCTTCTCACGAACTTTGTTGCGCCAGATGATGAACAGGTTATCGGCGAGGTCGGTGATCGAACCTGAACCTTTAACATCCATCTTGCCAGTAGGCTTCTCCTCACTCTCTCCCTTGCGACTATGGGTAACGAGCAGGATGTGAGTATTGGTTTTATTCTTGAAGTCACACAGAGCGTCTACGAAGGCTTTCTGGCCGTTGTAATCGTCATCACCTATTCCGCATTTCATCAGGCTATCGATGATGAAAAGCTCGATGCCGTATCGTTTCCAGGCGTAGGTAAATATTTCGATCAGCCGGTCAGCCTTTGCGGTTCCCGTCAGTCCAAATAGCCATAGTCGGTCATCGTAAAACTTGAATGCAGATTCGATTTCAAGCTGCGGAGGAAGTTTAAGGCATGTTGATTGCCGGGTCAGTCGTTTCAGCAGGATTCCAGGCTTAATCTCTAGCGAGGCGATGCATGTCTTAACCCCCTGTCGCATGGCTTCCAGCGCCATATGCCCCACCACTTCGGTCTTGCCGTGGCCGTTAACGCCGTTAACCAGCGACAACTCAGCCTGACGGAAAGCGAAGTTCTTATTCAGACATTCCCACGGGCTGTAGAACAGGCTCTGCTCTTTTCCATAGAAAGCGTTAATGGTGTCCTGATAAAACTCCCTTGCGCTGTAAAGCTCCTCCGGATCGAAAAATGATGCCCGCTCCAGATATCCCACAATGTCATCCGAAGAAATGCCAGCCATCAGGCATTCGTTGATGTCTTTGTGAGGAAGTTTTACCAATCGGCAACGGTGCTCACCGAGTCGTGTTGCGATCTCTCTGGCGGCGGCCTGTCCCACTTCATCGCTGTCCATGCTGATCCAGATTTCGTCGAACCGGTCGAGGTTATGATACTCAAACTCAATCCACTGCTGCTTGGCCCCCTTTCCCCCACCGAACGGCACGGACAACGCCGGGAAACCGTACTGGTAGTAACTCATGCAGTCGATTTCACCTTCGCAGAGGATGACGATCCGCATGTTCTTAGGGATAGCCTGCCAGCCATACAGACACGGCTCGCAATCCCCCTCAGCCATGATGACCTTCTTCCCGTCAGGACGTTCGGTGCTGATGCGCTTGACCTGCAACAGCTCTCCATCACGCTTGTAAGGGAATGCCAGCGCGTCCAGCTCTCGCTCCCCGTTCCAGACCTTTGCCGCGGCAACCTCGTACAGCTTCGCCGTCTCTGCGGAGATCCCACGAGTGGCAAGATATTCGATGTGCTTTTCGGTTTTAGTGAGGTAACGAGCTACTTTCTTGCGGTCTGGGCGGGAGAATTTCTTTTGCTGCTTGGCTGCGAAGTGGTGATCGTCGTCCTTGATGCCCAGAAATTCTTTAGCTTCGGTCATTGCCTGGTGTAATCCGCAATCCCTTACGGCTACCCAGAGGTCAAGCAGATCGCCAGTGGTTCCCTCAGCAAAGTCAGACCAAACTTTCTTCCCCGCTAGGTTAACTTTGAGGCTTTTCCCCGCCTCACCGTTGATACTGCCAGCTACCCATTCGTGACTTTCTCGCTTACCGTTTGGCAGTAGATATTTCGCTACTCTTTCGACCTGATTCCAGAGCAGGTCACTCAATTCTCCTGGAGTCATGATGCCCTCAAATCAAACTTATTGAACCAGTACCGGACAAAGCCATCGCTTAGTAAGCCGTGGTTGTACCCGGCAATCAGAAATGCCTTGATCCGTGATTTCATCGTCACCTCAGAAGTAAACGTATCCGCTCTTACTGACGGTCACGGCTGGCTTCTTGCCGGATGATTCAGGATCTGCAGTTGGCTTCTCGTCTTCCCACCGTTTGCAGTTCAGGTAGGTTGCTGGATAGAGTTTCTCGAATCCGAATTGCTTACCCATCCGGGAGGAGATATCTCCTGCAAGGAACGAAGCAAACTGGTCAGCGGTGCCACCGTTAGCGCGACGCCATTCCTGGTACTGAGTTCTGAATGCTGACTTGGCATTTTTCTTTCCGGTCTTACACATCCCTGCAAGCCAGAAAATATTCTCGAATGCCTCGTCAGTTGCCTGGTGTTTGTTTGAAGGCTGAGATGGTTTTTCCTCCATCGTCTGAACTTGTTCGGGCAATGTTTTTTTATCTTGTATTTCTTTATTTTGAATAGTGTCTTTTGTGTCCCCCTGTTTTGAGGGATATGAATCCCTCAGTTTGAGGGATGTTTTATCCCCTATTTTGAGGGGGATTCCCTCGTTTTGAGGGATGCGCCATTCTGTGATGTTTTTGTTGGGGCCAAACATACCGCCCTGCTGCTTGATAAGACCCATTCTGACCAGTTGCAATTTAGTTTCGTTGCAACGCTTTACAGGCAACTTTGCAATCTCAGATATCTGAGAATCGCTAATCCTGTCCATGGCCTTATTCCAGCCATAGGTCTTTCTCAGAATAGCCAGGAGGACTTTGAACTGTCTTTTAGTCAGGTCGGCTCCGGCGTAGGCTTCAAGAAGCATGTTGGACAGCTTGGCATAGCCATCTTCCAGCTCTGCCACTTTTCTCTCCACCGGGGCTTTTACCGCCCCGAACTCTGCGTAGGCTACGTTGCTCATTCGGGTCTCTCCAGTTTGCGTTTGCTTAGTTCAAGCGCCTGTTTCAACTTCTCAGCAGCCTTACGGCTAAACGTTCGAATGAACCTTTCACGAGCAACATTTTTGTGTATTTCGTCCTGGATAAATCTTTGCTTAACCATTAAAATATCTCCTGTGTGGTTGACATAACACAGTGTTCTCAAGCGTCCAGACTGCTACCAACAGCTGGACGTTTTTCTTTTGTGAGTATCGATGCAACCTGCCGCGCTAAATGCGCCATCTCATCGTCTACAACTCCCCACTCCAGCACCGCCAACAGCATTGAGAATTTCGGTATCCAGTCGCGCTTCCATCGGCTAATCTGAGCTTTATCGACGCCTACAGCTGCAGCCGTTTTCTCTGTGCCAATCAGGGCGATCTTGTTGAGTAAGGCGCTCTCAATTCGCAACGCCTCGTTGCGTTTATTTGCGTTTTCCATTTCGTATTATTTCCGTAGTTGATTAGTGATACGTGCGCATACCGTGTGGTATGCGCTGTGATTGGCTCCCTGCATCAGGTAGCCGGCCAGACTGTTAAAGAGCGGTACTGCTTAAGCGGCTGCTTTTTTATTGCTAGGGAAGGGCTTCACTTCCTCTGCATCAATGCTGCCATCAGGCTTAACTGTTAAAAAAATCTTTCTACCAGAGCGAATAGCCTTGTTAATTGCGCTTTGGTAAACACCTAGATCTTGTGCGGTCTTGGTTTGACCAAAGCGCATGGCATAATCTTTCAGGGTTATGCGCTGTTCCATACAACCTCCTTAGTACATGGGTTTATTATCACCGCCAGAGGTAAAATAGTCAACGCGCACGGTGTTAGATATTTATCCCCTGCGGTGATAAATTTGATATATGAGCACAAAAAAGAAACCACTAACCAAAGAGCAGCTTGATGACGCAGCGCGTTTAAAAGCCATTTATGAGAGAAAGAAAGTCGCACTAGGGCTTTCTCAGGAAGGCATTGCTTTTGTTATGGGGGTTGGGCAGTCGGCTGTTGGAGCTATATTGAATGGAGTAAACGCATTAAACGCAACTAATGCGGCGTTGTTGGCAAACATTCTCCAGGTTGGTATAGAGGAATTCAGCCCATCAATAGCAAAAGAAATTTCAGAAATGTACAGAGCAGTAGGATCTGACGTACAGAAAAGGAATGAGTACGAATATCCTGTTTTTTCGCATGTTCAAGCCGGTATGTTTACCCCTGAGTTTCGCTCTTTCACCCAAAGGGATGCAGAACGATGGATGAGCACGACTAAGAAGGCCAGCGAGGCCGCATTCTGGCTGGAGGTTGACGGCCATTCTATGACAGCCCCTGCTGGTTCGCGCCCAAGCTTCCCGGAGGGCATGTTGATACTCGTTGATCCGGAAGAACCAGTAGATCCGGGGGACTTCTGTATTGCTCGCCTCGGTGATGAGTTCACGTTTAAGCGGCTAATTAAAGACAGCGGGCAGGTGTTTTTACAGCCACTCAACCCTCAGTTCCCGATGATTCCGTGTAATGAGCGATGCAGGGCTGTGGGGAAAGTGATCGCCAGCCAGTGGCCTGATGAGACGTTTGGGTAGAGACGAAGCTGCGGCTAGGATGTTCAGTAGAATGCTTCAGTTAAAATTAATTTAGGAGAAAAAATGAATCATCCTGTTGCTTTGAATGAATTTGATTTTAACGGTAATGCCGTCAGGACTATGACTGACGATGATTCGGAAGTTTGGTTCGTAGCCAAAGATGTTGCAGATATTCTTGGCTATGCAAAGACAAACAATATGACAGAACGCCTTGATGAAGATGAAAAGCGGACGCTGTATATTGCAGCATCCCAGAATAATCAAACACTTATAAATGAATCTGGGCTGTACAACGCTGTCATGGGTTCTCAAAAGGATGAGGCCAAACATTTCAAAAAATGGGTTACCTCCGAGGTGCTCCCATCTATCCGTAAAACAGGCGGATATAAGATGGCTCCAAAAACCTACGCTGATGCTCTTCGCCAGCTGGCTGATCAGGCAGAAGCGGTAGAACGCACTCAGATGCTGCTGGAAAAGAAAGATGGTCAGTTTAAATCCGTACGCGGCGCTTTCGGCAACCACGTCATGCAGCATAACAAATACGTTCACAGTAAAGGTGAAGGCTTTAGGCATGCTACGATTGCGCACGTGAAAAGCGTGATTCCTGGGAAGTATAGCTGGCAGATGCTGGCGAACTACTGTAGCTACCACAAGCTACCAGTTGAGATCCTGACTCCACACTACCAATCAGTCCCGCTAAATTCCTATCCCGCAGAGGCATGGATGGCGATCTACAACATCGACATCTCAAAATTCTAATCTCAATTCATACCCGGCCACCGCGCCGGGTTTTATTTGCCCTACTCTTCCAGTAATTTCACAGCAAGCTCCATGCACTGTAGCTGGTCTTCATCCCACTTCTCCAGCCCCTTCGCTAGCTCCGTTCGTATCACGTCAGCTATAGCCACTCGCTTTGTCTCATGACCCTCAGCAACCATAGCAAAAACGACATCGCCCACAATCCTGCACATTTCCTGATAGCGCATCTGCGCCATTTCTTCGTAATCCATACCCTGAACCCGCTCATTTTTTCGCTCAATAAAGTATCGCATAGTTATTTTAAAAAAATAAATCTTCTGATTAAACATGAAGATAACCATTTGCGGTGATAAAATATCTCTGGCGGTGTTGACTTCAATACCACTAGCGGTGATACTAAGCCCATCAGCAGGAAGCTGGTAGCGACAAGGAACAAAGTCGCAGGCTCTTTAACAATAAGATTCCTACCTGATGCAGGTAGGCCGGAGTAAGTGCTTCGGGGTGTGGTGAATCCGTAGGTCGATACGGTAAGCGTAAGTGTGACGGGGTTCCTAGGCCCGGTGTAGCAAACGTGACGGTAAAGACGATCTGGTGAAGTCATCCTTAAAGTGGACGTAGGTGGGTTCGATTCTCACTACCGATGGTCGCATTTTCGGCGCGACCCACCACACCACCAAAGCACTTAACTGGAGATGAACATGAACGCTAAACAGCGCTACAACGCTCGTCGTGCAACTGAACATCGTGAAATGAAGCAGTACACCAAAAAGATTAATCGCGCTTTCTTGCGCTTATCTGAGGGCTGTAGTGAGAAAGTAGCCCGCGCAACATCGTTTGACAGCCTGCGCGATAAGAAAGAGCAACCAGTTGAACGCAAGCAGAACCGCATTTACTACCGGGACGCTAACCCGCTGGGGAACAAAATCCATGCCGTACAGAAGCAGCGCGGAAAATCAATTCCGGCTTATTTTGATTGAGGTGAGCATGACGCCAGCAACTATCCCGTCGAAATTGTACAGACCACTCGCAGAAGTAAAAAGCTATGTCGAAAAGATGCCGGATGGCGTCACACTGACAAAATTGAGCAATAAAGTTGGCGTGTTTGGCTCTCTCACCAAGAAAGAGAAAACAACACTCATTGATTTTCTGGAGCAGCGGGAAAGCATACTTGTTATTCAGGCAAAGCCGCTCAACGGAAAGAATCTGATGACATTTCTGCGTCATAAAAAATTTGGCTATCCAAACACAATCCCCGGCTATGTATATCCGGTAAAAAAACAGCAGGCAGCAACAATACCTGAACCGATAGAGCGACAGGAGAAAATAATGGAAACTCTGTCTATACCCACCTCTCCTGAAGCGCTCAGGAAGCAGGCCGAGAGATTATTAAAAGCGGCCGAGGAAGCCGAGAAAAAAAGAAACGAAACTGATTTCATGAATAAACAACTCGCGCCGATAAAACTGGAAATTTGTCAGGCAGCAGGAAAGATGCAGCGCAAACTAGACGAATTTATTGATTGCATGGACGAAATGAATAAGGCGATACAGAAATTTAAAGACCTCAGCGCATGAAGCTGAGCAGTAAGCCACTCATCTAATCAGGTCGCAATGTGGCCTTTTTTATTATCTAAATTTAAGGAATAACAAAATGAATTCAGCAGAATTATCAAAAATTCTTGAAGAGCATAAATTGTGGATTACATCGATGCGTGAAAACGGATCGAGAGCCGACCTGCTCGGTGCCAACCTGCTCGGTGCCAACCTGCGCGGTGCCGACCTGCGCGATGCCAACCTGCGCGGTGCCAACCTGCTCGATGCCAACCTGCTCGATGCCAACCTGCGCGGTGCCAAGCTGCTCGGTGCCGACCTGCGCGGTGCCGACCTGCGCGATGCCAACCTGCGCGGTGCCAACCTGCTCGATGCCAACCTGCTCGATGCCAACCTGCGCGGTGCCGACCTGCTCGGTGCCAACCTGCTCGATGCCAACCTGCTCGGTGCCGACCTGCTCGGTGCCGACCTGCTCGATGCCGACCTGCGCGGTGCCGACCTGCGCGATGCCAACCTGCGCGGTGCCGACCTGCTCGGTGCCGACCTGCTCGATGCCAACCTGCGCGGTGCCGACCTGCGCGATGCCGACCTGCTCGATGCCAACCTGCGCGGTGCCGACCTGCGCGATGCCAACCTGCTCGGTGCCGACCTGCTCGGTGCCGACCTGCTCGATGCCGACCTGCGCGGTGCCGACCTGCGCGATGCCAACCTGCGCGGTGCCGACCTGCTCGGTGCCGACCTGCTCGATGCCAACCTGCGCGGTGCCGACCTGCGCGATGCCGACCTGCTCGATGCCAACCTGCGCGGTGCCGACCTGCGCGATGCCAACCTGCTCGGTGCCGACCTGCTCGGTGCCGACCTGCTCGATGCCGACCTGCGCGGTGCCGACCTGCGCGATGCCAACCTGCGCGGTGCCGACCTGCGCGATGCCAACCTGCTCGGTGCCGACCTGCTCGGTGCCGACCTGCTCGGTGCCGACCTGCGCGGTGCCGACCTGCCTGATCAAACTTTCGTAATCATGGGAGAGAAATATTTTATCAGCATCACTAACGGCGAATATGTTCGTGCGGGCTGCCAGAATCACACTGTCGAAGAATGGAGGAAATATAGTAAACAGGAAATAGCAGAAATGGATGGCCGCACAGCTCTGAGATTCTACCCTCGACTGCTGGATATTATCGATTTCTATGTTGGTAAAGGCGAACGTCCGGATTGGTTAACAAGTAAAGAATATGCAGATGAAGTAACTGAGTAAGCGTATTTTTAGCAGCGAGACATGACAATTTTTGGGTGATAAAATGGCATAAAAACATGCACTGGAGAGAAAAATGAACGAAGAAGAATTATCTAATGTGATTGAGTTAATCACCTCTGACTACGGTGTAGAGGATGCTGATGAATGTGATCACGGTTACTATGCATATGTAGATGGCGGATATCTTCCCGACGTATACCAGTCACGCGGATCTGCTTTACAAGCCATATACGAAACACTGACACAATGACCCGCTGCGGCGGGTTTTCTTTTTGCAGCAAGGACCAGAGGTGAATATGAAAACTTTCAAAGGAACTCCCGGGCCATGGTCGCTGGATGAGTTTGATAGTGTGGTGCATGAGAATTCAAATGTGTTGGGACGCAAGGAGTTAGTGCGAGTAAGTGGCGTTTCTCTGCCGAGAAGAGTTACAGAAGAGTATACAGCTAATACCAGACTTGTTTCAGCCGCCCCTGAGTTGCTCGAAGCTCTGCAACTGTTTCTCGATGCTCAGATTCTTCCTGAGTATCACCAAGGCGTAGCTAGAGCAGCAATCAGCAAGGCTCTGGGGGAGGAGTGATGAAAACAGTACGAGTGACAATTGAAACGTCATGGGTTGGTGCTAATGAGGTTGTAGACATCGAAGTCGATGATGATGCAACGGAAGAGGAAATTGCAGACGCAGCTCACGAAGAGTTTCTAAATTATTGCGGGTATGGATATTACGTGGTTGGCGAGGAAGAAAGCGAATAATCACTGTGTATTCATTCTAGTGAGTGAATACACGGAGCAATATCGCTCACATCAACCAAAGGAGACGATGGATTGATGTTCTGATTAAATCCCTTGTTGTCTGTTGGCCCGGCTTTTGTCGGGCTTCTTTTTGCCTGGAGGAAATATGAGTATTGCTGAGATGCAGATTGATTGTCGTGAGGTTCGAATTGAAGGTGTTCGTTACGACCTTATTCGAGTCATTGCTGATGGGGTTGATACTGAAGATGTAATGAATGCCATTAAACGCAACGGAGATATTGATGAAGCCCTTGATTGCTTATCAGCATCAGACGTAATCGACTGGCTGGAAAAGCAAGGATACACAGTTACCGAAGATACTACAGCCGCCTGAGTGAGGCTTTCCAGCATATCCACAGCGCTTCATTCGAGGCGTTTTCGATATGAAATCAAATAAAAGGAGTCCTGCCATGCAACAGTTCGTTTTTGCAGGGTGGCCTGTTGCTGGCTGCCCTTCTGAATCACTTCTCGACAGAATCACAAAAAAACTACGCGCAGGATGGAAACGTCTGATTGATATTTTGAATCAACCGGGAGTGCCAACTTATGACCATTACGCCAATTAACGGGGCAATCCTGATAAAGCAGGGGAATCGTGAATTCAACAAACTCTATGAGAAGGTATTCCCTGATACAAAACAGGGATTATCTGATGCGTATACGTGGGCGGCTGTAATAGCGCTTGGCTGGGACAATTTTCAAGACGACGACTGGAATAAAAAATATGCATCCTGATGATGAAGATTTTATAGCTCTTGTTTCCACTGAAATCGAGGAAGAGGTAGAGCAGCAAATTAACTTAGCCGCAGAACGGCAGAATCCGATTATTAGCTGGGATGAATTTGCGGGGTATTACTCATGAGCAAAGAGTTTTACGCAAGACTGGCTGAAATTCAGGAGCACCTGAACGCGCCGAAGAATCAGTACAACTCGTTTGGCAAATACAAATACAGAAGCTGTGAGGACATCCTGGAGGGTGTTAAGCCACTGCTGAAAGGCATGTTCCTGTCTATCAGTGATGAAATTGTGCTGATTGGCGACCGTTATTACGTCAAAGCCACGGCGACTATTACGGATGGCGAAAATAGCCATTCAGCAAGCGCTATGGCGCGAGAAGAAGAAAATAAGAAGGGAATGGATTCAGCTCAGGTAACGGGCGCTACAAGCTCTTACGCTCGCAAATATTGCCTTAACGGTTTGTTTGGTATCGACGACGCCAAAGACGCTGATACTGACGAGCACAAACAGCAGCAGAATGCAGCGCCTACAAAGCAAACGAAATCATCGCATTCCTCCCATGCTCCTGAACAGGTTCTTAAAGCATTCACTGATGCAGCAATGCAGAAAAACACGGTGGAAGAGCTTAAACACGCTTTCGCCAAAGCGTGGAAGATGCTGGAGGGTACAGAAGAACAAGCGAAGGTTAAGGATATTTACAACATCAGACGAGACGAATTAGAAGGGGCAACTGCTTAATGGCACATTCGATTACTGTAAGACTAAACAAGCCTGCAAGAGAGTTTCAGGCCGGGGAAAATATCGGATTCAACATCCGTGCTGGCGTTCAGTATTACGACCGCCAGACAAAAAATAAAGAATGGACAAACTACAGCGCCGTTGTATTTGCCAAGCCGGGGGCGCAAGAGGATTACTACCGTAGTGTTCTTGTTGAAGGTGGCATCGTGGAAATTACCGGAGAAAACATCAAGGTTGATGTTTATCAGGGGCAAAATGGTCAATCAATCACTCTTGAATTTCTAAATGCAAAGATTGGGTTTGCAACTTCAGGAAACAGCCAACAAAGCAGCAATCATCAAAATCATCCTGAGTACGACGATTCAATTCCCTTTTAAATTAACAAAATAAGGATTCCATTATGCCAGCGCCTCTGTATGGTGCGGATAACCCGTGCCGCTGTTCCGGCAATTCCGTATCGGAGGTGCTGGATAAATTCAGAAAAAACTACGACCTGATAATGTCGCTACCGCAGGAAACGAAAGAGGAAAAGGAATTTCGTCACTGTATATGGCTTGCAGAGAAAGAAGAACGCGAGAGAATTTACCAGACGTCAATCCGACCATTCCGCAAAGCCACATATATCAACTTCCCTGAATATATCGACCCGCGCCTGCGTAATTACCGTTCACGATATGGTGCTATTAGTAATAACTGAGGAATTCACAATGAGAGGTTTATCTTACGACCCCGGCATCCTTCCATCTGAAATGATTATTCGTCACCGCTTCAAACCCATCAACGACATCCCCCGCGAAGAGATGATAAAAAGAAACTCGTTTCCAAGCGTGAATAACAATCGATATCTTACAGCGCGGTTAAACCAGATGAGGTCGAATAAATGAAAAAATATCCAAAAATAGGAGGTGTTTTAAAGAAAACTAAAAACACCTCTGCAAAATGTAAGTGCGGCGCTGTAGCGAAATATAAAACCACTGTTCAGGTAAATATATTCAGGGGAGACGACGAGGTTTTCTGGGCCTGCGCCGAACACAAAAATAACTGCGATTTTTTAATTAATGGAGCAGCCCAATGAACGATATCACCGCACTGGAGCAGGAAATTCATGAATTAAAATTGCTGTGTGCCGACGCGCGACAGCGCAAGTTATACAAATTGATTATCAGCGCCTCTGTCACAGAGGCGCTGATAAAGGCGCTGGAGACGCTGGCTGCTGAGAATACTGCTCTGAAGGTCGCCGCGAAAGCAGCTTTCGATGAAATGAGTGATCATCATGATCATGACGATGATCGGCTTTTTACATATGACGCCGACGGGGTGGCGATGGACGCTCTAATCAGGCTCTATGATGCTGAGTTTACCGTTGAACAACTGTTGCTCAATATGAAAACCCCGGCCACCGACGTTTTTCTTGATGAAGCGCGGGCGCAGGGTGTGGAGATGTTGCGCGAACATCCGGCGATAAAAATTTGCTCTTTAACTCACGTATGTGATGAGTTCGCCGCCCAGCTTCGCAAAGGAGTGCAGTCATGAGCAAATTAACCCGTGAATTAGTAGCAAATGCCATGCTCGGCAGCATTGAAAACTACCTATTTGAGATTCTTGATTCTGTTCAGACTGACGCAGGAGAGCTTACGCCAGAGGAATGCTACAGCCTCAACGTGTGGGTAAGAAACGCCGTGGAAAAAGCCGCAGCAGAAGTGGAGACCGCCCAATGAGCAACATCGTCAAACAGGCGCTGCGTGAAGCGGCGACAGAAGCCACTCAGGGTAGATGGTACGTTGATTACGATTTTGATGTATGCCACGAAAGCGGCGCGTTTATCGCGGAGACACACGGCGACAATCTGGTGCAAAACGCAAAATTCATCGCCGCCGCTAACCCCGCCACCGTGCTGGCGCTACTGGATGAGCTGGAGCATTACAAATCACGCGAAAAGCGAGTTACAAAGCTGGTTTTGGATAACTCGACAAGCCGGGATGCTCTCTACAAGAAGCTGGAAGCCGCAGAACGCCGCGTAGCAGAACTGGAGGCGGAAAACGAATACATTCGCAATCGTTACAAAGAATTGGATTTGTTAATCGGAAAAAACATTCTGGTCATGCAGTCTGCAATTATCGAATGGCAGGCAACTAGCGACGCTAAGAAAGGACTCGCCTGGATTTATAACACGCTATTTGGCCCTGGCGAATTGCCTGACGAAGCAGAGAAAGACGCTCAGGCTTACTTTGACAGAAAATATGCTCCGCTTGACGAAGAAATCATGAAGCTTCACCAGTGGTTTTGGGAACGGAGCGAAGCCGAACGCGCTGCCGCTGGCATCGGTAAGGGAGAGTGATGGTCATATCGCCAATTACGCTTAAAACTGCACAGGCATTCATCGCCCAGCACCACAGGCACAACAAACCGCCGCGTGGACACAAATTCAGTATCGGGCTGAAAAACGCCGCGGGCGAACTGATTGGCGTTGCGACAGCTGGCAGGCCAATCGCCCGCCACTTTGACGACGGCCTCACACTGGAGATTAACCGCACCTGCACCACCGGTGAGAGAAACGCCAATAGCGCGCTGTACGGTGCGGTATGGCGCGCGGCTCGGGCAATGGGTTACCAACGATGCATTACCTATACGCAAGCCGACGAGTCAGGCGCATCACTGCGTGCTGCCGGTTTCGTTCGTGTGCGTGAGTTGCCACCGCGCCCGGGCTGGGCGGCGTCCAGCGTTGCGCTTAAAGACAAGCGTGACCCGATAGGCAATGGTGGTGTTTCTCGCGTTCTCTGGGAAATCAGGAGAGTTGTATGAATAAGATTACCAATGAGCAGTTGGATGGGCTGATTAAGTCAGCGGTAAATTCTTCTGGCCCCTTGCCTCCTGACGAGAAATTTTCACAGATAATTTCCGCCTTACGTGAGTTGCGTGATTTGAGAGCCGCCATGCCTCAGGGGGTAGATGGTGCCCTCACTAATGAGGATACCAAACGGGTGGGCGAGTTGGTCATGTGGGTTAAGCGTTTAGCCCACTCAGTCAAAAAAGACAACCCTGATAGCAAGTTACAAAGAGATGCAATGGACTATTTGGGCCGCAAAGGGTTAATCAGTGTGGAGGATGTATTAAGATGACCACTATTACAAGAGAACAGCAAAAACAAATTCTAATCGATACAGCGACCATCATAATTAATCGAGAGAACACGTCCGAATATAGTGAAAACCTGCGAGAGCTGGCGCGTATCGCGCTGGCATCGCTGACGGCAAAACATCCGGAATTGAAGCCAGCTAATCTAATCAACAAATTTTACGAACGTTACCCGCTCGACACATTCAAGAGCGATACCCAACGTGCTGAGGCGCTGGGGTATTTCATGGCTGGAGCAGAATTACAGTGTTTTGGCGAGTTCGTTAGATATGAGGATCTATGCGGTGATGAATAACAAACTAACAGACGAGCAGTTATCAGAGATGGTTTCTACGTTTGACTCTGAGCCTGCAAATATTACAACGAAAGTTATAGCGGCGATGGCTGTTGAGTTACAGGAACGCCGCAAAGCCGCCGCTGAGCCGGTGCGCTATCTGAATAAATTTTCTGGTGTCTGTGTGACGCTAGAACAGCAACCGAACGCTGCTGCAGATGTCGCTGTGTATATTCCGCTCTACGCCGCCGCGCCAGCGCCGGTAGCGCCAGAGGAAATGCCAAAAGGCCTGGCTGGTCAGATAGTCAGCCTGTTGGCGCATAATATAGGCGATAAGTTTTTGGCACAGAAAATCTGGAACGCCTGCCGCGCCGCCATGCTTCAGTGTGCCGAACCTGTAAGTAATCGTGATGAGTTGCGCGAAAAGGTTCGCTGTGAGCACGCTGAATGGTCTGATGCCACGTTTGGCGATGTCGGCCCCGTCGGTCCACTGAAACACCTCTCGAAAGAAGCGCTGGAAGCTGCTGCCAACCCGGAAGATCCGCTTGAGTGGGCTGATATGCAGTTTTTGCTGTGGGATGCTCAGCGGCGCATGGGTATCTCTGACGAGTTTATTACCAGGGCGATGGTCGAAAAACTGGAAATAAACAAATCTCGCCGGTGGCCTGAGCCGAAAGACGGTGAACCGCGATTGCACATTAAGGAGGGGCCAGAATCGGCGCTTCCTGAAATTGAATGTGATATCTGCAGGCATGTATCTACTGACCCGGAGGGGAGGCACTACTGCTGTGAGGATAACAGCAATGATTGATAAATATCGTTTAGATGATTTACGGCTTGAATCCGGCGAAAAAGGTGATCTCGCCCGCTGGGTTATTCATTTGCAAACAGAACTCGATAGCGAGCGCCGCAAAGCTGGCAACTCTCCGGTAATTCCGGATGGTTATGTAGTGGTGCCGAAGCGCATGACCGCCGAGAATGGCGCAAAGAGAGCATTATCAGGTGAATTTACAGAAACAAGGTTCATAACTTGTACAGAGTGTTTTGGTGATGACGAGTGCGAAAACTGCGACGGGAGCGGGAGAATTGAAATCACCGTTCCTGTCACATGGACGACCATCAAAGCTATTTGGGCTAAAGGTGTTGAGCATTTCTCATCAGCGCCGCGGCAGGAGTCTAAATGATGAAGCTGATTGATGTTTTAGTGCGAGATTTACACAAATTTGGTGGCTGGCCTGATGGAGCGGTTGTGTGTCATCGGTTTGTGGATGAAGCAACAATTGATTTCTATGACGACGACGACAACTGGCCGTCCGACTGCTCAACTGAATACGGCGCAATCGCTCTTGAGTGTGTTAAGCCGAGAGTTATAGGGCAAGGAATTAGTAGCGAGACCGTCACCCGCGAGCAATACGAAGCCGCACTTGCATCCAGCAAGCCAGAATGGGATGGCGAGGGATTACCTCCGGTCGGGTGTGAGTGCATGGTTCGTGGCGAGATTGGAGATAATGGTTGGTATAAGTGCAAGGTTATCGCACATACGTTTTTTGATGGTTACAACTGCGCGGTTTTCCAGACTGAATCAACAGTATCCTGTTCATCAGATGGTAATTTCCGCCCTATCCGCTCAGAAGAAGATAAGAAGCGATATGCGGCTATTGAGGCGTTATTTGAGGTTCTTGATGCTGGCGTTTCGACATCGCAAGACTCTATTGACATTTACGACGCTATAGCAGCAGGAAAGATTCCACACATCCGCATCGACTAGACCGCCGCTGGGCGGTTTATTTTTATCTGGAGTAAAAATGATAAAACAAGCTGAGCAATTTTATAAAGCGCCTGAGATTTGCCGCATTCTGAAAATGTCCCGCGCAACGCTTTACCGAAAAGTGAGCCGAAAGGAGATCGACCCACCGCTGAAAAATGGCGCGATGGCGCGATGGCCTGAGTCCGCTATTGTTAGATATCAGGAGCGACTGAAGCAAGAATAAACCCCGTCAACCATCCCTCATAAAACGACATCATTTCTCTCCGTTCTGGCAAATACTCAGCGTGGTTGTAAGCTGCGACCACGCGATTACTCTCCGCATGAGCCAACTGCTTTTCAATAACCTCCCTCCTGAATCCTGCCTCATAAAGTGTTGTTGACGCCGTTGCCCGAAAATCGTGGCTCGTTATCTGCTTTGACGGAAAACCGAGATACTCAATGGCCCGGTTAACGGTAGAATCAGAAAGCGGCTCAAGCGGCTTTTTAATGCCCGGGAACATCAGTTCCCTGGCTCCCGTTAGCGCGTGCAGCTTCTCAAAGAGCTTCCGGGTTATAGGGGTTAACGGCACTGAGTGGGGCCGCTTCATCTTCATGCGCTCAGCCGGTATCGTCCACAGATTATTATCCCAATCCATTTCCTGCCACCTACCACGCCTCAACTCCCCTTGCCTCACGAAAACGAACGGCAACAGCATCAGGCAGATCTTCGTCTGCGGGTGACCCGTGTAAGCGCCAGCAGCCGCAAAATATTTGCGTAGCTCGTCATGGGTTAAGCATCGTGAGTTTTCAGCTTTGCGCGGAATTATAGCCCCTTTCAATGCAGCAGCCGGATCTGATTCAGCACGCAACGTGGATACGGCGTAGCAGAATATTGCGCTGCACCACTGCCGGACCTTAAGAGCCGACGACACCGAACCACGCCGCTCCATCTCGCGCAGCACAGCAAGTATTTCATGTGCCGTTACATCACGGATCGGCTTATCACCGAACGCCGGATAACAATTTATAGCAAGGAAGCTTTCTACCTGCTGAGTGGTCCCCGGCGTCCAGTTTTCCCTCTTCTTCTCTATCCACTCTACCGCCACAGTTTTAAAGGTGTTTGCTGCCTCAGCTTGTGCCTGCTCATTATCCAGTCGGCGGGCTGCAGTCGGGTTTATGCCCCTGCGTACCAGCGCGCGCACTCTGTCACGTTCGGCGCGGGCGTCGGATAAAGATACAGCGGGATATTCGCCAATTGTATATCGGCTGTCTTTCCCGCCCGGAAGATAGAAACGATAGCGCCAGATTTTCGCGCCAGTCGTGCGCACTTCAAGATAGAGGCCGTCGCTATCGCTGAGTTTGATGGTTTTGCCGGATGGCCTGGCGTTTCGCACTTTTACGTCAGTGAGGCTCACAGGACAAGATCCCCCGTTGTCCTAAATCTTGTCCTGAATCTTGTCCTGTTTTGGGTGAGATGGCAAGAGTCTCATTGAGACAGCGGGAGACTGCATATCAGAATTCACGCGGGCTGAGATGTTATTGTGAGACTTGTTGAGACAATATGAAACAGCTATTGAGATTACTCAGCAATATGCGCATAATCACCCGTTGTGTTGATAAGTTCCCTGACCACGCTGGTGGCGAAACTGCCCGCCGGCAGCCAGAAGCGCAGCGTTACCGTGGCGTCATCCAGCCACTCCCAGCTCAGGCGCTGCGGATAGAGCAGCATCGCTCTGCGCGCCGCCTCGACTTTTTCACGCAGCAGCAGCGCCTGCAGCGACGTTTCATCGGCCACGGCGGCCTCTTCAAGGGCCAGCGCGTCGCCCCGGGTTCCCCATTCGCCGCTGCCGGGCAGCGCTGCGGTAATCATCAGCGCTTTTTCGTCGACGCGACGCTGCAGTTCGGCCAGCTCTTCAGCCGCGGCGACGAACCAGCTGCCGCGCCCGGCTATTTGTAGCGCGTCGCCGTCAACAACCTGATTAAAGACCATTTTTTGCAATCGCACGTGGACAATCTGATTAAACAACGCGCTGCGGGCCGCCGACAACCAAAAACTTCGCTTATTGCGATCGCGCACCGGTGCGCCGCTCTGCGCCCAGCGCAGCGCCCCCTGCAGATTGCTGCCGCCGATGCCGAAACGCTGGGCACCGAAGTAGTTTGGCACCCCACGCGCGCCGATCGCCTGCAGCCGGGACTCGACGTCATCGCGATGGTCAATTTCACGCAGCACCAGCGTGAAGCTGTTGCCCTTTAGCGCGCCCAGGCGCAGTTTGCGCTTGTGGCGGGCATACTCCAGCACCTGACACCCCTCCGGCCGGAAGGCGCTCAGATCGGGCGTCTCTTTGCCCGGCACCCTTGCGCACAGCCACTGTTCGGTGACGGCATGTTTATCTTTCTGCCCGGCGAAACTCACCTCGCGGGCGGCAATTTTCAAAAATTTCGCCAGCGCGTCGGCGACAAATCGGGTATTACAGCCCTTTTTGCGCACCCGTACGAGAATATGCTCGCCTTCGCCGTCAGGCTCAAAGCCGAGATCTTCCACCACCACAAAGTCTTCCGGACTGGCCTTCAGCACGCCGACGCCCTGCGGCCTGCCGTGAAGATAAGTGAGATTATCGAACGCCGTCACTGTGCCGCCTTAGTGAGCAGCGCCACCGCTTCGCAGGCGATCCCCTCTCCCCGACCGGTAAACCCCAGTTTTTCGGTGGTGGTCGCCTTCACGTTAACATCATCCATATGGCAGCCGAGATCTTCGGCAATAAACACGCGCATCTGCGGAATATGCGGCAGCATCTTCGGTGCCTGGGCGATAATGGTCACGTCCACGTTGCCGAGGGCATAGCCCTTGTCCTGTACCCGACGCCAGGCTTCGCGCAGCAGCGCGCGGCTGTCCGCGCCTTTAAAGGCCGGATCGGTGTCGGGAAAAAGCTTGCCGATGTCGCCCAGCGCCGCGGCACCGAGCAGCGCATCGGTTAACGCATGTAGCGCCACATCGCCGTCGGAATGCGCCAGCAGCCCCTTTTCATACGGGATGCGCACGCCGCCGATAATTACCGGGCCTTCTCCACCGAAAGCGTGTACGTCAAAACCGTGTCCAATTCGCATTATGCCTTCTCCTGAGGATGTCGCCGGGTCAGATAAAATTCAGCGAGCGCCAGATCTTCCGGACGGGTTACTTTGATATTATCCGCTCTTCCCTCAACGAGCAGCGGATGGAAACCACAATGCTCCAGCGCCGAGGCTTCGTCGGTGATCGTGGCCCCTTCGTTCAGCGCGCGCCGCAGGCAGTCATGCAGCAGCTCGCGCGGGAAAAACTGCGGCGTCAGCGCGTGCCATAAGTCGCTGCGCGCCACGGTATGGGCGATCTCCGCCCTGCCCGGCTCGCCACGCTTCATGGTGTCACGCACCGGCGCGGCGAGGATCCCGCCGGTGCGGCTGGTTTCGCTGATGGCAAGCAGGCGGGTCAGGTCATCCAGATGCAGGCAGGGCCTGGCGGCGTCGTGCACCAGCACCCACGGTGCCTCCCCGGCCAGCTTCAGCCCGGCCAGCACCGAATCCGCACGCTCGCTGCCGCCGTCAACGACGGCGATCTGCGGATGCTGTGCGAGAGGAAGGCGGGCGAAGCGGCCGTCGCCGGGGCTGATGGCGATAACAACGCGGGTAACCCGGGGATGCGCCAGCAGCGCATACACCGAGTGTTCAAGAATGGTTTTATTACCGATCGAAAGATATTGCTTAGGACATTCCGTTTGCATACGGCGGCCGAAGCCGGCAGCCGGCACCACGGCGCAAACGTCCAAATCAATGGCTGCCATGTTAAATCCCTGGATGGTCTGGTTTATCGATTATGTTGCCCCGCAGACTGAGCACGTTTCGATGCGTCAGGCACCAGGCGATAAAAGGTTTCGCCCGGTCTGGTCATGCTGAGTTCATTGCGCGCGCGCTCTTCGAGCGCTTCCTGACCGCCGTTGAGGTCGTCGATTTCAGCAAACAGCTGATCGTTACGCGCCTTTAATTTGGCGTTAGACGCCTGCTGCGCCACCACGTCGTCGTTGACGCGGCTGTAGTCGTGAAGACCGTTCTTACCGAACCACAGCGAATACTGCAGCCAGACCAGTAAAGCCAGCAGCAGCAGCGTTAATTTCCCCATCCTGCCCCCTGAAAAACGGCCCCATCATCCCATACCTTCCGCGCGGACTCTGCGCCTGCGGGCGGGGATGCCGCGACAACGCGGGCAAATGTACCACATTTGTTCCTTGTTATGTATGTCCGAAGCCAGCCGAATATCATCACATTGTCAGGTGGTGCCCCTTAACCATTCGCGAACGCCGCTGGCGGTCATCCAGGCCCGGGGCAGGGCGCGAGCCGTAAGGTCAGGTTATTCCAGATGCGCGGAATGTCCCCAATCCTGCGGCTAAAACTGCGCTATCCCAGCAGCCACATAAACAGTGCGCCAAACATTGCACCGACCGTCAGCAGAGTGAATACCACACTATAGCCCAGCCGGCCGGCGAGCAGCGAATGCAGGGCAATTCCGATCACCACCGCGACCGGCATCAGCGCCAGAAAGAAGGGCCAGGTATAGAGAAAGAAAAACAGCGAGTTAGGGCCATAAATCAGGAAGGGCAGCCCGAGGGCCAGCAGCCACGATGCGAAACCAATGACGGCCCCTGGCAGGGACCAGGTGGCTTCGTCATCGGCGGGAAAGGCGTCTGGCCCGGTGAAAGTCATGTTCTGGCTATTGCGCATATTGGATCCTGTCACTCTGACTCGCCGGACGAACTGGCCCGGCGGGGTCTCAGGATCTGATAATATCCTTCCCCTTCAGCAGATCTAATAGTTGATCCACCAAATTTGTTACCAATTGTTCGCCCTCAAGGCGAATTTCCGGCCTTTCCGGCGCTTCATATACCGAATCGATGCCGGTGAAGTTGCGCAGCTCTCCGGCCCGTGCCTTCTTGTATAAGCCCTTAGGATCGCGCGCCTCGCAGGTGGCCAGCGGGGTATCGACAAACACCTCGATAAAGCGTCCTTCTCCCAGCCGTTCACGCACCGCCCGACGCTCCGCGCGATGGGGTGAAATAAAAGCGGTCAGTACCACCAGCCCCGCCTCCACCATCAGCCGCACCACTTCACCGACCCGCCGGATATTCTCCTGGCGATCGGCGTCGCTGAAGCCCAGGTCGCTGCACAGGCCGTGGCGGACGTTATCGCCGTCAAGCAGCCAGGTGCTGACGCCCCGCAGGTGCAGCGCCTCTTCCAGCGCGCCGGCAACCGTTGATTTACCGGAGCCGGAAAGCCCGGTAAACCAGATAACGGCCCCTTTATGCCCGTGCAGCGCCTCGCGGGCTTCGCGCGTTATCGCATGGTTATGCCAGACGATGTTTTCGTCATGCTGCGCCATTATTTACCGCCCAGCAGATCGCGAACGCCCCAGTGGGGGAAGTGGCGACGCACCAGCGCGTTCAGCTCCAGCTCAAAGGCGCTGAATTCGGCCGGCGCGGCAGCCCCAACCATCGGCTCGCGCACCATGCCCGCGCCAACGGTAACGTTGCTCAGTCGATCGATAAAAATCAGCCCGCCGGTCACCGGATTCTGCTGATAGGTGTCCAGCGCCAGCGGCTCATCAAAGGTTACATTCACCAGGCCGATACCGTTCAGCGGCAGCTCCCCGGCCTCCCGGCGGGCCAGGGTATTCACATCAACCTGATACTGTACGCCGTCGACCCGCGCCCGGGTCTTTTTGCCGGCGATTTTAATGTCGTAGCTGCGACCCGGCGACAGCGGCTGCTCCGCCATCCAGACCACGTCAACGGCGGCGCTTTGCGCTACCGACAGCGTCTCGTCAGCATCCAGCAGCAGATCGCCGCGGCTGACGTCGATCTCATCCTTCAGCACCAGCGAGATCGCCTCTCCCGCCCTCGCCTCGTCCAGATCGCCGTCAAAGGTGACGATACGCGCCACGCTCGACTTTACGCCCGAAGGCAGCACCTTCACCCGCTGCCCGACCTTCACGCTGCCGGAAGCCAGCGTGCCGGCATAGGCGCGGAAGTCCAGGTCCGGGCGATTCACGTACTGCACCGGGAAGCGCATCGGCTGCTGCTCCACCCCGCGCTGTATTTCAACGGTTTCCAGCATCTCCAGCAGCGTGGGGCCGCTGTACCACGGCATACTGGCGCTAAGCGAGGCCACGTTGTCGCCTTCCAGCGCCGACAGCGGCACAAAGCGGATGTCCAGATTACCCGGCAGCTGTCCGGCGAAGGTCAGGTAGTCCTCACGAATACCGCTGAAGGTCTCTTCGCTAAAGTTCACCAGATCCATTTTGTTAACCGCCACCACCAGATGCCGAATCCCCAGCAGCGTGGCGATAAAGCTGTGACGGCGGGTCTGATCGAGCACCCCTTTGCGGGCGTCTATCAGCAGGATCGCCAGATCGCAGGTGGAGGCACCGGTAGCCATGTTGCGGGTGTACTGCTCGTGCCCCGGCGTGTCGGCGATAATAAATTTACGCTTTTCGGTGGAGAAGTAACGATACGCCACGTCGATGGTGATGCCCTGCTCGCGTTCGGCCTGCAGGCCGTCCACCAGCAGCGCCAGGTCGAGCTTTTCGCCCTGGGTGCCGTGACGCCGGCTGTCGTTATGCAGCGATGAAAGCTGATCTTCATAGATCTGTCGGGTATCGTGCAGCAGGCGGCCAATCAACGTACTTTTGCCGTCATCCACGCTGCCGCAGGTCAGAAAACGTAGCAGGCTCTTATGTTGTTGGGCGATCATCCAGGCTTCGACGCCGCCCTCATTGGCAATTTGTTGTGCAAGAGTGGTGTTCATGACGGCTCCTCAGAAGTACCCCTGTCGTTTCTTCAGCTCCATGGAGCCGGCCTGGTCGCGGTCAATCACCCGCCCCTGACGTTCGCTGGTGGTGGAGACCAGCATCTCTTCGATAATTTCCGGCAGCGTCTGCGCGTCTGACTCCACCGCGCCGGTCAGCGGCCAGCAGCCGAGGGTACGAAAGCGCACCATCCGCTTTTTAATAACTTCGCCGGGCTGCAGATCGATACGGTCATCGTCAACCATCATCAGCATCCCGTCGCGCTCCAGCACCGGGCGTTCTGCGGCCAGGTAGAGCGGCACAATCACGATATTCTCCAGCCAGATGTACTGCCAGATATCCTGTTCGGTCCAGTTGGAGAGCGGAAAGACGCGAATGCTTTCGCCTTTGTTGATCTGCCCGTTGTAGTTGTGCCACAGCTCCGGACGCTGGTTTTTCGGGTCCCAGCGGTGAAAACGGTCGCGGAAGGAATAGATGCGCTCCTTAGCACGGGATTTCTCCTCATCGCGCCGCGCGCCGCCGAAGGCGGCGTCGAAGCCGTATTTGTTCAGCGCCTGCTTCAGCCCTTCGGTCTTCATGATATCGGTATGCCTGGCGCTGCCGTGGACGAACGGATTAATGCCCATCGCCACCCCTTCCGGATTTTTATGTACCAGCAGCTCACAGCCGTAAGCTTTGGCGGTACGATCGCGGAATTCGTACATCTCGCGGAATTTCCAGCCGGTATCGACGTGCAGCAGCGGGAACGGCAGCGTGCCGGGATAAAACGCTTTGCGCGCCAGATGCAGCATTACGCTGGAATCTTTGCCGATCGAGTAGAGCATGACCGGACTGGCAAATTCAGCCGCCACTTCGCGAATAATGTGGATGCTTTCCGCCTCCAACTGCCGCAGGTGGGTAAGTCGTTTTTGGTCCATAACCATTCCTTCACAATACCGCTATGTTTCTGACATTCAGATAACCCGACTATAGGGAGCGCGGAAGTGCGAATGAAATTACGAATTGGAATGAGTAGTTCCACAAAGGAATAACGGTTCGGAAATATTAAGCTCATAAAACGCCCGCAACAGCGCTGTAGCGGCGATTCAGAGTAAATGAAATTGTGTTATCTGCCTCACAGTTTCATACTACGCGGGCTAAATTTTCGCGGCATTTGTCGTTTCGGTCTCCGGCAGGCAGACGCCGCGGCGACGGCGGCGTTCAGTGCCATCAGGCGTTGGTTAACGCAGCCGCTTCGCATCAAGCGCGCGACAAAACCAGAGCCTGCAACCGGTAAGGTTTTGAGCGCGGCCCCGACCTTCCGGAATGGCAAAATAGCCTGATAGTTCAGGTGCTTAGTCAGAATAACAAACAAAACAGCCTGTCAGGACAGGCTGTTAAGGACGCATTATGTTTTCCGCAGCATGCCGCTTTGCCGCGGCCCTGGCGCTGGGTACAGGCTTTATCTTTTCCGCCCAGGCGGCCGCTTCGCAACCCGGCGAAATGGCCAGCGCCCAGGCCAGACACATTGCGATCGTCTTTCCGGGACGGATGACCGGCTCCCCCGCTGAGATGCTGGCTGCCGACTATCTGCGTCAGCAGTTCAGGCAGATGGGCTATCACAGCGATATCCGCACCTTTACCGGTCGCTATATCTATTCCACCGCCGGCAATCGCCAGAACTGGCACAACGTTACCGGCAGCACGGCGATCGCCGCTCACGAGGGTAAACGCCCGCAGCAAATCATCATTATGGCGCATCTCGACACCTATGCTCCCCGGAGCGACGCTGAAGCCGACGCCAACCTTGGCGGGCTGAGCCTGCAGGGTATTGATGATAACGCGGCGGCAGCGGGCGTGATGCTTGAACTTGCCGAACGGCTTAAGGGGACGTCGACTCAATACGGCATTCGCTTTATCGCTACCAGCGGCGAGGAGGAAGGCAAACTTGGCGCTGAGAGCCTGCTGATGCGGATGAGCGCGGCGGAGAAGAAAAATACCCTGCTGGTGATCAATCTGGATAACCTGATCGTCGGCGATAAGCTCTACTTTAACAGCGGAAGAAAGACGCCGGAAGCGGTACGGAAGCTGACGCGCGATCGGGCGCTGGCTATCGCCCACAGCCGCGGCATTGCCGCCAGCATGAATCCGGGGCTTAACCCGAATTACCCGAAGGGCACCAGCTGCTGTAACGATGCAGAAGTCTTTGATAGGGCGGGGATCCCGGTGCTTTCCGTCGAGGCGACCAACTGGAACCTGGGTAAAAAAGATGGCTATCAGCAGCGCGTCAGAAGCGCTGCCTTTCCGGACGGGAGCAGCTGGCATAACGTGCGCCTGGATAATCTGCAGCATATTGACAACGTATTGCCCGGGCGCATTGAGCGCCGCTGTCGCGACGTAGTGCAGATTCTGCTGCCGTTGGTAAAGGAGCTGGCAAAGGCGAATTGATCTTTGCCTGCTAAATATTAGCCTTGCTGGCAGGGATATTCAGAATACGAATAACGCTTCGCTGACGAAGCGGATAAAAGGCGAATGAATATTCGCCTGAGACTGATGACACCCCCAGGCCGAACTCGTTCGGCCATAATCACCACAAAAATAAACAAGGAAAATCAATTCATTGATTTTCGGCTGCTAACTACAAAGAGGGAAAAACCACGTTTTCCCTCTTTGTCATCAATCTGAGGCGAATGAATATTCGCCTGCAAATTTATTAACCGCGGCCGGGAGACTGGCCACGGAGAACATTTGAACGCGGATAGCACTTCGCTGCCGAAGCGTTGTTACCGTACGCGAGGATTGTCTCGCGCCCTCTGTGACGAGCGTTCAAAATACCGACGTGCTTTGTTGCTCTCTGACCGGGGACAAAACAGCCAGCAAATGGTTCCGCCAGGCCAGTCACTTAAAACCAGAGTGCCGTCTATACCCTAAATAATTCGAGTTGCAGGACTAAACGCAGCGCGTTTTGAACAGCCCCAGGGCTGGCCCCGAAGGGGTGAGGCCCTCAGGCCGAATCACGCGGCGACGCAGTGACAAATTCGTCAGGAACGAATTTGAACAGCCGCAGGCTGCCTCTGGTGAAAGACAGGAATGTCTCTCATTAGTCCCCGGGAGCTTACCGGAGTAAGTGACCGGGGTGAGCGACAAATCTGCCCGGAGCAGCTTTGAACGCCGCGCAGCGGCGGCCCGTCAGGGCGAGTCTCATGGATGAGGCTAGTAACCCGAAGCCAACGCACATGCAACCTGAAGTATGACGGGTATATCCATTACGCTCTTAACGACCGCATTAATTATTTGACGCCCAGCATCTGCTTCATTTGCGCCAGCGCTGCAGAGCCCTGCTTGCAGCCTGCATCCTGGCTTTCGGCCGGTAATTCAGCTAACTGTTTTTTTGACTGTTCGAGCTGCGGCTTCATCGCATCCATCTGTTGTTTAGCCTGATCGCTGGTTTTTGAAGCCTGCTCGATCAGGGCATCGACATCATTGAAATACTGCTGACAGGTTTCGGTAATTGCTGCAAAAGAAGATCCGGACATCATTGTCAACGCAGCAAACAATACGATTTTTTTCATCAAGTTATTCCCTCAGTTATTTATTTACGCTACTGCCTCCGGCAATAGTTCGCTAAGGGTAAAACATAGAGATAAATAAAACAGCACAAAGGTCTGTTTTCGGATAGTTCACTGGCAGCATTATTGGCAACTTTTCTCCATTCCGCCTGATTATCCAGGATAATTCCCTAAGCCAGGCGAGCAATAAAAGTCCGAATCCGGACCTCACTCGCAAATTTATTTTAGCCACCGAAAAAGCGACCGGTTTACTGAGCAAAATTTACAAAGCTATTGCGTCACGGTTCCCCAAAAAATATGTTCCTGTTTTAATTTGGTTTATCCCCGCTGGCGCGGGGAACACCAAGAATCGTCACGCGGGTTGATTGACTGGGGCGGTTCATCCCCGCTGGCGCGGGGAACACAAGCTGCGCGCCGTTCTGACCAGCACCTGGCCCGGTTCATCCCCGCTGGCGCGGGGAACACGCGACTGTCACGGGTACCATCGACATCGACGACGGTTCATCCCCGCTGGCGCGGGGAACACAGTAGAATTGCACCGCGCCTGATCACAGGGGGCGGTTCATCCCCGCTGGCGCGGGGAACACTTGCTCCTCTGTATCGTTTTTCGGGGTCAGTGCGGTTCATCCCCGCTGGCGCGGGGAACACACTAAGCGTACATCTTTGTTTCTTCTTACTTTTTTATTCATTAAACAATCTACCAACTTTAATACAACAATTACGCATTGTTAAAGAGCGATTAATCTATTGATTCTGAACAGGAAAAAAAGAAACCAGGCGAAGACCGTCAAGATCCACCGGCATTCGCCGATTTTCTCCCCACGTTTGAAAGTCAAAACCTGATTCAGTATTCGTCGCCCAGGCCATTACAACGTTTCCACACCCGCCAAGCTGCGTAACCTGTTGCCAGATCATTTCACGAATACGTTTTGAAACGTCGCCGACATAGACACCGGCCCGTATTTCCAGAAGCCAGATCGCAAGGCGTCCACGTAAGCGCGGTGGAACATTTTCCGTAACGACAACAACCAGGCTCATCCACCACGTCCCCGATGCCCGCAATCTCCTATGGCTTTCGCTTCCGGAATTGCTGGCGGCAGCATGTCCGGAGCAGCCTGCGGAGGTTCTATTTCACCAGCCGCCAATACCTCTTCTATTAATGGTATAAGCTTGCCGGTAAGCTTTGTGCTACGAAATATATCCCGACAGGCTAAACGAACTTCGCGATCGGGTTCTGACGGACTACGGGCAGCAATCTCAAATGCCTTTGGCACGACCGAGGTAAACTTAATGATATCGGCTATGTCATAAACAAAAGAGAGCGGCTTACCGCTATGAATAAAACCAATTGCCGGCGCATAGCCCGCGGCCAATACTGCCGCTTCGGTAATACCATACAGGCAAGAGGTCGCCGCGCTGATGCACCGATTTACAACATCGCCCTTTTCCCAATCTTTCGGATCGTAACTGCGGCCATGCCATTTCACGCCATACTGCTTCGCCAGCAATGCATACGTCTGACGAACACGAGAACCTTCAATTCCACGTAGCTGTTCAACCGAACGACGGGCCGGAGGGGGTTCACGAAAACGCAGTTCATACATTTTCCGTACCACTTTCAGACGCAAATCATCATCCAGCGCCAGCTTTGCCTGATAAAGCAGTTTATCCGCCCGCGCTCCGCCGGGCTGCCCTGAAGCATAAAGACGCACCCCGGCTTCCCCCACCCAAACCAACAGCGTGCCTGTCGTTGATGCCAGACGCACAGCGGCGTGAGAAACCCGCGTTCCCGGCTCCAGCATGATACAGGCTACCGATCCAACCGGAATGTGCGTGCGGATCCCGGTCTTGTCGATCAGCACGAACGCGCCGTCCAGCACGTCAATCTGACCGTACTGAAGAAAAATCATCGATGTGCGATCTTTCAGCGGGATCGGGCTTAGCGGAACAAAGGTCACTCGCTCTCTCCGGGCTTAATCAACATCATTCCGCAGCCAAAAGCGCGGCTTTTGCCATATCCTAAAGCCAGCCGCTGCCGAAACAGTTCAGGATCGTTAACCACCAACACACCGGTATAATCCACGCTGCTGAACTGAATCATCTGCCGGGATTTTTCCCGCCGTAGCCGCTGCTGACGATATGCCTCAACGTTCGCTTCCAGCAGAGAAAAACCATTTTTTTCTCCCTGATTTACCAGCCACGCCAGCGCAGCCTGTTGTTGATATGCCCAAAGTTCGCCTCCGGCAAGCTCTCCTTTTACCTGGCGCTTCGCTTCCATAAGCAGATCGTGGCGTTTACCTGCTTTGCAAATCGTTGGGTTGGCGCGCAGACTAAATCCCAGCCGTTGACCCACCCTTAACGCAGGAGAAAACGGGCGACATTGCACGTCGAAGATATCGCTCTGCGCCGGAGGCGTCGCTGAAAAAACATAAAAGCGAAACGCCCCCTGCAGCTCTTCACGTCGATACAGAAACTGCCTCTCTTTCCCTGCGGGAAACAGTTCCCATAACCACTGGTGCATCACGTATTCGCCGCGCTCCACCAGATGCAGTAGCTGCGAGGGAGAAAGCTGGCCGGTATATAACGTTATTCTTGAGAGATACACTCTGCCTCCTCGATAAGCCACGGTCCCTGATTAACGATACGTTCGCCAAATAACCACTGCCGGCGGCTCAACGGCCTGTCGCGACGACGCAGTATCTTGTTCGCCGTCAGGCCGTCATGTTCACCTTCCCACCAGCACTCAGGCTGGAGTTTCGCCAGAGGGATAGTGATTTCTTTAAACTTCTCGCGATACTGACGATACGCCTCGCTCAATACTTTCGGCGCGGCACCTTTCAGCAACAGCGGCGCGAGCGGTAAAGCCAGAGGGTGGCTTTTTCGCCCCAGATAGAGAGGAAATATTGGATGTTGTAGCGCATCCCGCAGTTGCTCCAGCGAATAAGGCGCATCGGGCGTTATTGCTACGCCAATCATCCACCAGGCATCAGTGTAATAATCGCGCCGGGAGATAAGCGCGCTGAGCAGTTCAGGATCGCTCAACTCTTCACGACGGCTGAAATAACGCGCCTTTCGCACCTCTTTCGGCATTTGGACCGTATGATAATCCCGCGCCCAGCGCGGATTTTTGCTGGCGCACAGGAGAAACGAGTAGTGCTGATTGAAATTATTCAACCGCTCTTCTTCGTCGCGCCGGATGCCGAGCGCCGCCGCCAGCAGCCCCAGCAGGGCTGAACGTGAAGGAAGCTCGTGGCTGTGACGCACTTCGCCTGGCGCTTCCACACCCCAGGAAGCCATCGGCCCATGTAGCTGAAAAACCAGATATTGGCTCATAGCCGCCCCTTACGCGCAGATAAAGTCCAGCACGCTCTTCATGCTTCCCTTCCCGCTCACGGCATCAAAATCAACGGACTGCGTTTGCTGTTCATAAACCTTATTCATATTTTCACGCAGTTCGGTGATACGCTTTACGGCAACTTCCAGCTGATTCGTGCCGTTGATCGGATTGTAAAACGCGGCGGCCAGCGATCGCGGCTGCTCGGTGCCTTTTTCCGCCAGCGCCCAGGACGCATAGGCGCGGCTGGCGAAGCTGTTTTGTTTACCGGTCGGCGAGACTTTCAGCGCCGCTTCGGTAAAGGCACGCAGCGTTTTATTCGCCAGTTCTACGTCGCCGTTGAGGTTTTTTACCAGCAGATCCTTATTGATGCAGATATAGGTATAAAACAGCGCCGAACCAAATCCGGCTTCACCAAGATGTCCGGCGCCGGCGTCTTCTGGCGCTTTGGGCAGATCGTCCACGGCGGTGAAGAAATCATCTTCTACGATTGTTTCACTGACGCCGAAGGCGTGCGCCACCTGGCAGGCGGCTTCAATGTTGAAATTAGTTTTCTTTGCCAGCATACGACCAAACATGGCGATATCCACCGCCATACGATCCTTGCGTAATAGCGCCAGCTCATCTTCCTTCGGCGCGCGTTTTTCTTCAGCCAGCGTGTGCGCCAGCGCTTTAACCGCCTCAAATTCAGCCGGGCTGATATGCACCAGTTGTTCGGTCTCCGCGTTAGTCAGCGCATCCTTTGGCTTCTTATCTTCTTTGGCTTTACCCAGATAATCTGCAATTTTTTTTACCCATTCGACGGCTTTTTTTTCATCAATGCCTTTTTTAACCAGAATATCGGCGGCCTCACGCGCAATGCGCCCGCTGCGGATACCGATATGCCCGGCCAGCGCCTGTTCAAACAATTCAGAAGTTCGCCAGGCGCGCTTCAGACTTTGTGAAGAGACGCGCAGGCGCGTTGCGCCGCCAATCACCACCGTTTTGGGGGAACCGGTATCGTCACGGTTCAGGTTAGCGGCAGGATAAGCGGTCAGTAAGTGGAGTTGAATAAACGTTGTCATTTGAGTGTCCCTGTTAATTTTGTTCGTTATCGGCGTCGCCGGCCTGGTAATATTCCAGCGCCCAGCGGATACGGATAAATTCAGTCGGCCGCAGCGGACGGCGGTGATGGTTCTGTAAATCATCGTTTTCCCGGCACCAGTGGAAAATGTCATCCGCCAGGGAAGGAAGGTTTACCGCGCCGTTAAGTAACCGAACGGCGCGCAGTAGCTGACGCAGCAGTTCATCAGGCGTTTTTACCGCAGACAGTCGGGAAAAGCGCAGTTCCGACATGACCGGATTATTACCCGTCATCTGACCTAGCTGTGCAGCAAACTTCAGCCGCTCATCAATAGATTTAACGTGTGCGGCCAGTGCCGCCGTGAGAGCAAGGGCGGTAAAACGCCACTCTTGTCCTTCGATTTTCCATAAGGTGTGGGTCTGCATCAGCAGGGAACGAAATCCTTCCGACAGGCAGGCTTCGTTCACCGTTTTGCTGCGCCGCAGGCTGGCGCGCAGACCGCGTTTTTCCTGTAACTCGTCATACCATCGGCGCAGCGTGGCCTTATGGTCGTCCTTCACAATGCTCATTCAGCAGCCTCCTGCTTTTTGGCTTTGGCGGCTTTCGCGCTCTGCTTCTCCGCCGATTTGGTGAAATATTTTTTACGTGCCTGCATGATGCGTTTGAGATTGCTGGCCTCGTAGGGGTTGGTAAAAACGTGGTCATCAAAGTAGCGGCGGGTAAACAGCCAGACGTTCGTTTGCCACTGGCTAAGCCTTTCGTCTGCGTTCTGGCCGTTTTCAAGATCGCGAATAAGCGCAAGAAAGTAATCCTGCGTAAGATGCCAGAAGTCGATATCAATAAAGCTGAAATCGCCGCGCGCGCCTTTGGCATCGGCAAACCAGGCCTCTTTTAACGCGCTTCGTAGCAAATTAAGATTGCGCGATGCAGTGAGTGCCGCCTTGCGTAGATCGGGGATGATATTTTCAGTTAACAGCAGCGGGAAGTGGTGCTCATACCAGCAGCGAATTTTCATATTGTCGAAATCCGCGCCAAATCCCCATAGCCCAACCTTAACGTCAGTCGGCGGGTGGGCATTAAAGACTTTAACGACCTGCGCCGGATACTCGGTATTATTTTCCGACTGGTTATCCTGGCTTAATCCCAGCCAGTCCCGCCAGATAAGGCCGCCGGGCTGCGGTTTAACAGAGAAGAAGCCATCCTCCCCTTTCAACGGCAGGCGGTAGGGCGTCAACGGATGCTGCCAGCCCTCATAGTTAACGCCATAGTTCTTGACGGTCATAGCGCTAAGCAGCGCATCGCTCTCCGCGCTGCAAATATCGCAGACGCCCGCCTGGGTAGCAGAAAAATCAAGGCGAACACGACGCGGCATTCCCCAGTACACCTGCAACCGATTCACCTGCTCTGGCGTTGTGACCCTGTTCGCCGGCGGTTCGCTGGTTCGCGTTGCGGCCAGCCACGGAAAGATCGACGCATCATATGAGGCGGGCAGCGGCATTTGCGCGGCGTCCTGCGGCATCACGTTCAGCCACAGCTTACGCCACAGTGGCGTCTGCCTCTTTCCCTGATACTCCTGTAATTCGATAAGCGTGGTCATCGGCCCGCCGCCGCGCAGCCCGGTACGATAACCTTTGCCACCCGCTGGCGCATTAAGCTGCAGTGAGAATAACGCCAGCGCCGCGCAGTGCGGGCAAAAGCGCTCCGTGACGCCCCGCTTAATAAAATGATCTTTATTAAACTTAGTGGTTTGCGCACCGGGAATTTCCGGCAGTAGCGCGGCAATGGAAACTTTTTCACCGGTTAACGGCGCAAAGTCCTGCATAAATGAAGGCGAATCCGCGCCGAACTGGAAGGCAGGCTCTAACGGTGCCAGCGCTTTGCGGAGCGTTTCTTTATCCAGCCCATCTTCCCATACATCTTCCCAACGGGACCGATTCTTCGGTGCCATGCTGCACTGCAGCAATCCCAGCAAAAACTGCCAGGCAGCCCCATGTAAGTCCGCTCGCGTCGCGACAATATCCACCACGTTTCCATCGGCCAGATCGACCGGTGCCAGCTTCCCGACAGAGCCGTCTTTAAAACGGGCGGGAAGCCAGCATGTAGTTAAAAGTGAAACCATATTGCAAATCCTCTCGCAAAAACTTCCGTCCCTGGACAGTTATCCATCAAGATACGCTCATGTATATACGAACCAGAATTTCCAGATTACCGCCTGGCAAAGCTGAATATTCGCAATTCAATCGCGCTGTAATTCCTTACAGGTTGTGTATAAAAACGGAGCCGTCGCCGGGCAATCTACCCCGCTTTGCCAATCAGCCCTTCACACGCTGAATAGCCGCAGCTGACCGTATCAGACACATCAATCACCACGGCAAACTCCGGGTTCTGATGCTGTTCAACGCACCATTGCTGCAGCGGCTTACCTTCTACGCAAACAAACTCGCTTTTATGCTTTTCCCACCAGCTTTGACGTACCCGCACCATGCTCATTTCCCAGGGATGTTCACCGGACGCATAGGGAACAACGCTCCCATCAACTATTTTTGCCAGCCAAAGCGTAATCGACTCTTCCGCAAGGCGTGTGGAAAGCTTCTCTGGTAAAAAATCGCAGCTCTCAGTGCTATAGCCCTGGGTAAAATTTAGTGACGCCTGGTCAGCAAAAGCGCGGTCACAGTAGTATTTCCCTTCCCGCGACGCCTCTGCCTTTGCAAAGCCGTCAGGCACATGCACCTCTTCACCGTAAACCGACTCGATCAGCAACCGGGCCGACTGCGGCATCCGAATTTCACCCTGCTCGCGCAGTACCCGCTGGGTCAGCCACAGGCGGCCATGATCGGGATAGACGTAGGCGCTATTGCGCATAGCGCCTGAAAACCAATCCTCTTGCGGTTCGTCGTCCCATTCCGGAGCGAAAATCAGCAGCTCCGGCGCAGCGCGTTCATCTTGTCCGGCAGTCTTCAATAAGCCGTTACGATCGCGGATATGACGCTGTAAACGCCCGGCTCGCTGGATCAGTAAATCCACCGGTGCCAGATCGGAGATCATCTCATCCATATCAATATCTAGTGATTGTTCAATGACTTGCGTTGAGATAAGTACCTTTCCTGTACGCTCCCCGCTGTGACCTTTACCAAACCACGACGAAGTTTTTGTCTCAATGCGCTGCCTGTCGTAAAAGGCGAAACGGCTATGGAATAGCAAGAGATCCTCCGCAGGAACGATCCCCCTGACGAGTAGCTGTCGGTAAATACGAATCGCGTCGTCAACGGAGTTGCGTATCCATGCAATGCATTTGCCCTGGCTTACGGCCTGCTCAATGCGCTCAATACACGCCTGCTCGCTGTGCATCCAGCCCACTTTGACGCTACGTTCCACCTCTTTACGGGTTTCCACATGCTGAGAAACTACCGCCGCTCCTGTGACCTGGGTTAGCCACGGATAGTCCTCATAGCCCAGCAGCGGCGCTTCCACCCGGCACTTCATACCCTTAGCAAAAGCGGCCACCAGCCTGTCTCTCTGCTGCTGCGATAGCGTGGCGGAAAGTAAAATAGTGGTGTTGCCATTACTGGCCTGTTTTTCAATCAGGCTTTCCAGAATTCGTGACATATAGGCGTCGTAGGCGTGGATCTCATCCGCCAGCAGGATTTTATCGCTCAGGCCCAGCAGTCGCAGGTTGTTATGTTTAAAGGGCATTACCGCCATCATCGCCTGATCGAGCGTGCCTACGCCCACGTCCGCCAGCAACGCTTTTTTATTACTGTCGGCAAACCACGCCGCGCAGCCCTGGCTGTAAGGCTGTTTTTCATCAGCCTCCTCGGAGCCAGACAGGTCCACGCTCCAGAGCGACTGATTGAAACGCTCCATCAGCCCGCGCGCGCTGTGCGCCAGCACCAGGCTGGGACGCGAGCCGGCCTGATACAGCGCCAGCCAGGATTTCGCCATGCGATCGAACATGGCATTCGCCGTGGCCATCGTCGGCAGACCAAAATAGAGCCCCTGCCCCTTTCCGGCGGCCATCAGCCGGTGGGTCAGAAGCAGCGCCGCTTCTGTTTTTCCGGCCCCGGTCACGTCTTCCAGAATGAATAAATGCGGCCCCTGCGCGCTAAGATCCAGCTCAAGCACCTTTTGCTGTAGCGGCGTGGGGTGTTGAATAAAGGGAAAAAGCGCCTCAATGCCCGAAAACGGCGCAACCGCCGCAGGCGGAGGGAACAGGGCTACGGCCTTTTCCGCCTGTGCACGCGCCCGCTGCCAGTAGGTTTTCAGCGGCATAGCATCGGCGACCCGCGGAAAAAAGCGCGTTGCGGAGCCGGTCCAGTCAGCCAGCACCACCGCGGCTGAAACAGGCCAGGAGAGGCGCTGGAACAGCTCAATGCCGTCGTCCTCATCCCAGCTCGCCGGGATCTCAACGAGCGGAAACAGCGGTTTGATACCAAGAAGAAAGTCGCGGGCGGCCTCTTTATCAGCGGGAAGAAAATTATCCAGCTCGCGCACGCCCTGCGGCGGCCGCCCGTGATGCCCGGTGGTCAGCGGCATCCACATGGCAATAACACGTTTTAACTTACGGGGAGAAAGCGAAGAGGCCGGAAGCAGTTCAGGACATTCGCTTAACCACGTATTCCACAGCCAGTAGCCAAGCGTTGTATGCGGTACATTCTCGTAATGCTGGCGACCGCCGGGAGGCACCTGAAGGCGGTCGTTGGTGTACAATCGTTGAAAAGAGCGGGCAAACTTACCCGTGTCATGCCAGCACAATAGCCAGCCGAAAAATTGCGCCGCCTGTTCAGTATTAGTGAAGCCTAATTGTCGAAAATAAGTAGCCAGGTTATAAATATTCTGTTTCACCATCAGATAGCCTATTGCGGCAACGTCCAGTGAATGCCAGCACAGGAGATGATAGTCATCTCCGCCGTTCTTTTCCCGCAGACGGGTTTTTCCCCAGTAATTAAATATCGACACGCCACTACCATTAAATTGATAACAGGCGAAATATATTTACATATTTAGTAAAATTAATTTGTGAGCCATCTCAATATACACGCCATTGTGCAGCCTGCCCGCGGGCTGGCTACGCCAGTGAGCCAGTGCCAGATGGCATACGATCGGGTTCCTGCAGCTTTACCCTCATCCCGCCGCAGGATTATAATTTTTTGAGAAGGAATACAAATGGCCTGCCGATGATTTTTGTCATCTTGCACAAATTTATTGTTGCTGGAGGGTTACTCTGTTTTGAAAATAGGCACTAAAAAATTATTTTCTGTTCAACTCCAGGATAATTGCATATCCACATATAAAAATCCCGGTATTACCGGGATCAATAAACTTACACCAAAAATTGCTCACCCCTCATGCAAACCGCATTCCCGCTTCAGGCCGAAGAAGCGCGTCTCTTCCTCCGCCATTCCCGGCTCCCATTTACGGGTGGTGTGGGTGTCGCCAACCGAGAGATAGCCCTGCTCCCACAGCGGGTGGTAGCTCAGGCCATGCTTTTGCAGATACTGATAAACCGTCCGGTTATCCCAGTCGATGATGGGCAGCACCTTAAAAACCCCGCGCTGAATCGCCAGCACCGGCAGGTGCGCGCGGCTGCCGGACTGCTCGCGGCGCAGGCCGGCAAACCAGGTTTGCGCCTTTAGTTCACACAGCGCCCGGTTCATCGGCTCGACCTTGTTGATCTCATTGTATTTCTCAATCCCCTCCACGCCCTGCTCCCACAGCCTGCCGTAGCGAGCCTCCTGCCAGGCGGCGCTCTGCGTCGCCCGGTAAACCTGCAGGTTCAGGCCAAGTTTATCGGTCAGCTCGTCGATAAACCGGTACGTCTCCGGGAACAGATAACCGGTATCGGTGAGGATCACCGGAATGTCCGGGCGCAGCCGATTCACCAGGTGCAGGCTAACCGCCGCCTGAATACCAAAGCTGGATGAAAGCACGTACTCCCCAGGCAGATGCTCCAGCGCCCAGGCGACACGCTCTTCCGCGCTCAGCTTTTCCAGTTGGCCGTTGGTCTCCGCCAGTTGTAAAACGCGATCGTCCTTCGGTAATTCGTTAAGCACGTTCAGATTGAGTACGGACATACAGACCTCGTTTGTTTGTTCCCCTCTCCCCAAAGGGTGAGGGAGAAAACCGATCGCTTCCCTCTCCCCGGCGGGGAGAGGGTTAGGGTGAGAGGAAAGGATTATTCCCAGAAATCCCGCGCCGGATCGCACACCGGGCGAATAATACCCGCCCGCACCGTAAAGTCGCCAAAGCCTTCCCCCGCCTCGCGCTCTTTCGCCCAGCGCCCAACCAGCTCATCCAGCAACGCCAGAATCTCCGGCTCGGTGATATTTTCCCGGTACATTCGCGGAATGCGCGTGCCGACGCGGTCGCCGCCCAGGTGCAGGTTATAACGCCCCGGTGCCTTGCCCACCAGCCCGACCTCCGCCAGCATAGCCCGCCCGCAGCCGTTCGGGCAGCCGGTGACGCGCAGCACAATGTGCTCATCGCTGAGATGATGCTTCGCCATCATCGCGTCAATTTTATCAATAAACGCGGGCAGGAAACGTTCGGCTTCCGCCATCGCCAGCGGGCAGGTGGGGAACGACACGCAGGCCATGGAGTTTTCACGCTGGGGGGTGACGGCGTTCATCAGACCATGATCGAGAGCCAGCTTTTCGATCTTCGCTTTTTCGCTTTCAGGCACGCCGGCCACGATCAGATTCTGATTGGCGGTAATACGAAATTCACCTTTATGGATCTTCGCAATCTCCAGCAGGCCGGTCTTCAGCGGCCGCCCCGGATAGTCCAGGATACGGCCGTTTTCAATAAACAGCGTCAGGTGCCAGTTATTGTCGATCCCCTTTACCCAGCCGATGCGATCGCCGCGGCCGGTGAACGCATAGGGGCGGATCGGCTCAAACCTCATCCCCGCCCGGCGCTCCACTTCCGCCTTAAAGGTCTCCACGCCGACGCGCTCAAGGGTGTACTTGGTTTTGGCGTTTTTACGATCGGTACGGTTGCCCCAGTCGCGCTGGGTGGTGACCACCGCTTCGGCCACCGCCAGGGTGTGCTCCAGCGGCAGATAACCAAACTCGCTGGCGGTGCGGGCGTAGGTTTTTTTATTGCCGTGCTCAATGGACAGGCCGCCGCCCACCAGCAGGTTAAAGCCCACCAGTCTGCCGTTCTCCGCCACGGCGACAAAGTTCATGTCGTTGGCGTGCAGATCGATGTCGTTCTGCGGCGGGATCACCACCGTCGTTTTAAACTTACGCGGCAGATAGGTCTGGCCGAGGATCGGCTCCTCGTCGGTGGTGGCGACCTTTTCCCGATCGAGCCAGATCTCCGCATAGGCGCGGGTGCGCGGCAGCAGATGCTCAGAAATTTTCTTCGCCCACGCCCAGGCCTCGGCGTGCAGCTCCGACTCATACGGATTCGAGGTGCACAGCACGTTGCGGTTCATGTCGTTGGCGGTGGCCAGCGAGTCCAGCCCCACCGAATGCAGCATCTGGTGCGCCGGCTTGACGTGCTTCTTCAGAATGCCGTGAAACTGAAAGGTCTGGCGGTTGGTCAGGCGGATGCTGCCGTAAATCGTGTTTTCGCCCGCGAACTTGTCTATCGCCTGCCACTGTTGCGTGGTGATCACCCCGCCCGGCAGGCGGCAGCGCAGCAGCATTGCGTGACGCGGCTCCAGCTTCTGAGCGGCGCGCTCGGCGCGAATATCACGATCGTCCTGCTGATACATGCCGTGAAAGCGGATCAGCAAAAAATTGTCCCCCCTGAAGCCGCCGGTCAGGCCGTCATTCAGATCTTCGGCAATGGTGCCGCGCAGGTAGTTACTCTCCCGCTTCATGCGTTCGGCGTCGGACAGTTTACCTTCAACTACCAAGGGTCCTGGATGTTTTTCGCTCATTAGTAGACATCTCGCTGATAACGGCGCTCAACGCGCAGCTCACTTAAAAATTCGTCCGCCGCTTCGGCATCCATTGCGCCGAATTCGGCAATCACGTCCAGTAACGCCAGTTCAACATCTTTCGCCATGCGGCTGGCGTCGCCGCAGACGTAAATATGCGCGCCGTCGTTAATCCAGCGCCACAGCTCTGCGCCCCGTTCACGCAGTTTGTCCTGAACATAGACTTTTTCTTTTTGATCCCGGGACCAGGCAAGATCGATACGGCTCAGCACGCCCTCTTTCACGTAGCGCTGCCACTCCACCTGATAGAGAAAATCTTCGGTAAAGTGCGGGTTGCCAAAAAAGAGCCAGTTTTTTCCCGCCGCCCCCTCCGCCGCACGCTGCTGCATAAAGGCACGAAACGGCGCGATGCCGGTGCCGGGGCCGATCATAATCACCGGCGTCTGCGGGTTTTCCGGCAGGCGGAAGTTGTCGTTGTGCTCGATGAAAATGCGGACTTCCCCCTCCTCTTCCAGCCGATCGGCCAGGAAGCTGGAGGCACCGCCCGCCCTGGGCCGTCCCTCAACTTCATAACGCACCGCCCCGACGGTGATATGCACTTCATCGCCAACCTCCGCCTGCGAAGAGGCGATGGAGTACAGGCGCGGGGTCAGCGGCCGCAGCAGGCCGATCAGCGCTTCGGCGTCCAGCTGCGCCGGGGAGAAGCGCAGCATATCGACGATGGGCGTGGTGGCCGCATAGTGCTGCAGCTGCGCCCGGTCGCCCACCAGCGGCAGCAGGGATTCGCTGCGGGTCAGGGTGGCGTAATTTTCCACAATCGCGGCGGTGTTCACCGTCAGCTCAAAATGCTGCTGCAGGGCCAGGGCCAGGGGCAGGCTTGTACCGCCCACCGTCACCGGCTCGTCGCCCTTCAGCCAGACCAGCTCCACCATCTCTTTTACCAGCGCCGGGTCGTTCTGATACCAGACGCCCAGCGCATCGCCGGGCTGATAGCGCAGACCGGCGTCGCCGAGATCGATTTCGATATGGCGCACATCCTTTTCTGAATGACGGCCGGTAATTTTTTGATTAACCGCCAGCGTGGCGACCAGCGGCGCTTCTTTGCTGTACGGGCTGCTGTGAACCTCATTCACCGCCCCGCTGGCGACGGCCTGCGCCAGTGTCGCGACCGGCGCGCGGGATTTCAGCGCTTCAACCACCCGCGCGCGCCATTCGGCGGCGGCGGCCTGATACTCCACGTCGGCGTCAACGCGATCCAGCAGGCGTTCGCCCCCCAGCTCCGCCAGCCGGCCGTCGAAATCTTTAGCAGACTGGCAGAAAAATTGATAAGAGGTGTCGCCAAGGCCAAAAACGGCAAAGGCGGTATGGTTAAGCGCCGGCGCTTTTTTCGAGAACAGAAACTTATGCAGCGCCACGGCCTCTTCCGGAGGCTCGCCCTCCCCCTGGGTCGAGGCCACCACCACCAGCAGTTTCTCATTGGCGATCTGTTTGAACTTATAGTCACCGGCGTTAACCAGCGTCACGTTCAGCTTCGCCGCCAGCAGATCGTCGCGCAGCGCCTCCGCCACGCGGCGCGCATTGCCGGTTTGCGAGGCGGAAATAAGCGTAATGCCCGGCGTTTCCGCCGCAGGCACCGGGGGCGCGGCCGCCGCAGGCTGCTGATTCAGCACGCCCCAGAAATAACCGGAAACCCAGGCAAGCTGCGCGGGCGAAAGATCGTTGGTGGCCGCCTGGAGGCGCGCCAGTTGCTCCGGGTTTAGCGGAAGCAACGCGGAAGATGGGGCCTGTGTCGTCATGCGTTGTTATGTTCCAGTAAGTAAAGCGCTTTTTGCCTCTGAGCGCGCCAAAACCAAAAGGGTAAAATGGGCTAAATCATCCAGGCTGCGGCTCAAACAGGCGATCAATGGCCGCCTTCGTTGAAGGACGCAGGCTACCGCGTTTATTTCACAGTCCGCAGCAGAGCAGGCGGCCGGAGCACGATCTCGCGTAAGGGCGAAGGCTGGTCATTCACAGCCCATGCAGCTCAGCCTAGGGTAACGGCGGCGGGGATCACGCTTAAATAAAGGTTGGAAATATCAAATAACCAAATGAACTAACCTGTTTTAGTTATAGTTATTAACAACAAAAATGGTTATTTAATTAACTGAAATATAAAACTATTTTTTAAATCCTCCGCCGATTTTCTTCCTCCTGCGCTCCAGGGGTGCTTTAGTTAATGATAAAAAATAACCTTTCCGGTACTCTACGGCGGTTTTTTTGCCTGACTGAGAGTTCAACATGACCACCACCCTGTTTAAAGATTTTACCTTTGAAGCCGCTCATCGCCTTCCCCATGTGCCGGAGGGGCATAAGTGCGGTCGCCTGCACGGCCACTCCTTTATGGTGCGCCTTGAGATCGCCGGTGAAGTCGATCCGTATACGGGCTGGGTTATGGATTTCGCCGAACTGAAGGCCGCCTTTAAGCCAACCCTGGAGCGTCTGGATCACTTCTATCTGAACGATATTCCGGGACTGGAGAACCCCACCAGCGAAGTGCTGGCAAAGTGGATCTGGCAGCAGGTAAAGCCCGTCGTACCGCTGCTGAGCGCGGTAACGATCAAGGAGACCTGCACCGCAGGCTGCACCTGGCGGGGAGAGTAGCGCCGCCGCGCTACAGAACGATAAAAACCCCGGACCGCCTCGCGCCTCCGGGTTTTTTATCAGGCAATGTTCAGATACTTGTGCGTTTGCATGGAGAGCCGCCAGTTGCGGGCGATGCAGGTGTCAATGCACAGGCGCGTGGCCTCCTCTTTCTGGCTGATGGGCTGCAGGGCGATCACCCGCGGCTTGCTGTCGCTTAGCGTCATCAGCAGCTCGTCCAGCGCTTCAATATCGCGCACCCTTCCTACGGGATGCTTAATTTCATCCGCCCGTTCCAGCGCCTGCGACAGCACGCTATATCCACCGCGCATATTAACCTTCGGCGACACCGTTACCCAGGTATTGGGCGTGCAGCGCACCTCGTGGGTGCCGCTGGTCTCAATCTGGCAGCTGAAGCCGCTCTTTTCCAGCAGCGCGGTGAGCGGCATCAAATCGTGAATGCACGGCTCGCCGCCGGTAATCACCACGTGGCGGGCGGTATAGCCCTGGCGGCCGATGACCGCCAGCAGATCTTCGCTGCTTGCCGCCCCCCACTTATCGCTCTCTTTGGTTTTCGCCAGCACGCTGTATAAGGAAATTTCCCGATCGCTGAGCTTCTCCCAGGTATGTTTGGTATCACACCAGGCGCAGCCAACCGGACATCCCTGCAGACGAATAAAAACGGCGGGAACGCCGGTAAAGTAACCCTCGCCCTGCAGGGTCTGAAACATCTCATTAATCGGGTACTGCATGGTCATCTCTTTCAGGGAAATAATCGCTAATTATGGCATAACCTGCGGCATAAACGTGGCCAAAATCGCCCCCGGCATCCTCCGGTTTTCGCCCTGCCGCGTAATCTGATCCCCTTTTAAGCCCTGCTGAACGTGATCTTTTACCGAAAAATGTTGCAATTTAAAGCAAACATTCCTTTTGAATATGCGCTGGATCACTAAAAAGCAAGCTACCAGTTTAACCAATTGGTATAATATATTTCGTTAAAGTAATATTCTTCCCTGGGAATTTATCATACCAATTACAGTTTATACAGGGAGAGAAATGGACGCTTTAATTGAAGCACTGCCGATTATCTGGGTCGCCTTAGGCGTGGTGTTGCTGCTGATTCTGAATATGAAATTCAAAATCAACGGTATGCTGGCGCTGTTATTGACGGCCATATTCGTCGGCGTTTGTGAAGGATTACCCCTGGAAGCCGTCGGCAAGTCTATTGAAGCCGGGGTAGGCAGTACCTTAGGCCATCTGGCGCTGATCATTCTTTTCGGTGCCATTCTGGGTAAGCTGATGGTCGACTCCGGCGCGGCGCAGCGCGTCTCTTCCACCCTGCTGCGGCGCTTCGGGCCGCAGAAGGTGCAGTGGGCGATCATGATCATCGGCCTGATTTTCGGCCTGGCGATGTTCTACGAAGTCGCCTTCCTGATCCTTGCGCCGCTGGTTATCAGTATCGCCAGGGAGGCCAAAATTCCCTTCCTGAAGCTCGGCATCACGATGGTCGCAGCGGCGACGACGGCGCACAGCCTGTTCCCGCCTCAGCCCGGCCCGACCGCGCTGGTCGCCGCGTTTCATGCCGATATGGGAATGGTTTATATCTATGGCATTATCGTTGCCGTTCCCACGGTTATCTGCTCCGGCATCATCCTGCCGAAGCTGCTCGGTAATCTGGACCGCCCGGTGCCGCAGCTGCTGGAAACCCAGCAGGTTTTCCGCGATGACGAAATGCCGTCGTTTACCGTCAGCCTGCTGGTTCCCCTTATTCCGGCGATCGTTATTACCGGCGTTACGGTAATTAAGCTGTTTATTTCCGCCAACGCTTCCGTCATGCCGCTGCTCAACTTTATTGGCAGCGCGCAGATCAGTATGCTGATCGCCGTACTGGTTGCTCTGTACGCCTTTGGCACCGCGCGCGGTAAGTCGATGACGGAAGTGATGGGCTCGTACACGACGGCTATTGAAAAGGTGGCGATGGTGGTCTTTATCATCGGTGCCGGCGGGGCGTTTAAGCAGATCATTATGGATACCGGGGTTGGCGATTATATTGCCGATATGATGCGGACATCCTCTATTTCGCCGCTGATTATGGCCTGGTTTATTACCGTTCTGCTGCGCCTGGCCACCGGCGCGGGCACCGTATCGGCAATTACCGCGGCAGGCATCGTCGGCCCGATGATTACCACGTTCAACGTCGACCCCGCGCTGATGGTGCTGGCAACGGCGTCGGGAAGCAACACCATCACCCACGTCAACGACGCCGCCTTCTGGCTCTTTAAAGAGTATTTTGGCCTGTCGATTAAAGATACCTTTAAAACCTGGGGCCTGCTGGAGCTAACAAACTCGGTGGTCGGTCTGCTGATCGTACTGCTGCTGAACGCCATTATTTCTTAACAGGCGCGCGGCTCTCCCCGGCCGGGGGGAGCCGCTATCTGCCCCTCTCACCCGCTCCCGAACGCTTCCCCCTCTTTTCCCTGCGGCAGAACGCCCTTAACCCCTTAACGCACGGTAACCACCGGGTTACTTTCAGGATTCCCCCCGCCAGGCGTCGTCCGGTTTGGGCGGGCTGCGGGCGTAAAAAAGCCGGGCAGCGCCCGGCTTGTCTGGCAGATCGAACCGGCTTACGCCTGGCCCTTGATCTCTTTACGACCGTTGTACGGCGCTTTTTCGCCCAGCGCTTCTTCGATACGAATCAGCTGGTTGTACTTAGCAACGCGGTCTGAACGGCTCATGGAGCCGGTTTTGATCTGGCCCGCTGCAGTACCTACCGCCAGGTCAGCGATAGTTGCATCTTCGGTTTCGCCAGAGCGGTGAGAGATAACGGCGGTGTAGCCGGCGTCTTTCGCCATCTTGATGGCGGCCAGGGTTTCGCTCAGGGAACCGATCTGGTTGAATTTAATCAGGATGGAGTTAGCGATGCCTTTCTCGATGCCTTCCTTCAGGATTTTGGTGTTGGTCACGAACAGGTCGTCGCCCACCAGCTGGATTTTGTCGCCCAGCACTTTGGTCTGATAGGCAAAGCCGTCCCAGTCAGATTCGTTCAGGCCATCTTCGATGGAAACGATCGGATACTGTTTGGTCAGATCTTCCAGGAAGTGGGTGAACTCTTCGGAGGTGAACGCCTTGTTACCTTCGCCAGCCAGCACGTATTTGCCGTCTTTGTAGAATTCAGACGCCGCGCAGTCCATCGCCAGGGTGATGTCTTTGCCCAGCTCATAGCCCGCAGCTTTAACCGCTTCAGCAATCACCGCCAGCGCTTCGGCGTTAGAGCCGAGGTTCGGCGCGTAGCCGCCTTCGTCGCCCACCGCGGTGTTCATGCCTTTGGCTTTCAGCACTTTCGCCAGGTGATGGAACACTTCAGAACCCATGCGGATGGCTTCTTTAACGCTGGAAGCGCCAACCGGCTGGATCATGAATTCCTGGATATCAACGTTGTTGTCAGCGTGCTCGCCGCCGTTGATGATGTTCATCATCGGAACCGGCATGGAGTATTTGCCGGGGGTGCCGTTCAGCTCGGCGATGTGCTCATACAGCGGCATCCCCTTAGCGGCAGCGGCGGCTTTGGCGTTCGCCAGAGAGACGGCCAGAATGGCGTTCGCACCGAAGTTAGATTTGTTCTCAGTTCCGTCCAGGTCGATCATGATCTTATCGATGCCGGCCTGGTCTTTAGCGTCTTTGCCAAGGATGGCCTGAGCAATCGGGCCGTTAACCGCGCCAACGGCTTTGGTTACGCCTTTACCCAGGAAACGGGATTTGTCGCCATCGCGCAGCTCCAGCGCTTCACGGGAACCTGTAGAAGCACCTGACGGAGCGGCCGCCATGCCGACAAAACCACCTTCCAGGTGTACTTCGGCTTCAACGGTCGGGTTACCACGGGAGTCGATGATTTCACGACCGATGACTTTAACGATTTTGGACATTAGGTTTTCCTCAGTGCAAGTTAAACTAAAACTCCAGACAAACGATGCACCCCTGAGGGTGCATCGCCGTTCTATACCCGTCATACTTCAAGTTGCATGTGCGTTGGCTTTATTCGGCCCGGGGGCCTCACCCTGAAGGGCCGCCACCAGCGGCGTTCAAATCGGCTAAGCCGATTTGTCCTCGCTCACCCCAGTCGGGGACTCACTGCGACGCCGCCTTCCTGCAACCCGCATTATTTAGGGTATAACTCTCTTACTTCACCTACTTCGCCTGGCGTTTCTGATACTCGCTGGCGGCTTTAACAAAGCCTGAGAACAGCGGATGTCCATCACGCGGCGTGGAAGTAAATTCCGGATGGAACTGGCAGGCCACGAACCACGGATGGTTCGGCACCTCAACGATCTCAACCAGCTGATCGTCGCCGGAGCGGCCCGCAACGCGCAGGCCGGCGGCTTCAATTTGCTTCAGCAGCATATTGTTGACTTCATAACGGTGACGATGGCGCTCGACAATGGTCGGTGCGCCGTACAGCTGGCGAACCAGGCTGTCGTCACTCAGTTGGCACTGCTGCGCGCCAAGGCGCATGGTGCCGCCGAGATCGCTCTTTTCAGTACGGACTTCAACGTTGCCGTCTTCGTCACGCCATTCGGTAATCAGCGCCACAACCGGGTATTTACAGTCTGGCACAAATTCCGTTGAGTTGGCGTTGTCCATGCCTGCGACGTTACGCGCAAACTCAATCAGCGCGACCTGCATACCCAGGCAAATGCCCAGATAAGGAATATTGTTTTCACGGGCATAGCGCGCGGTGGCAATTTTGCCCTCTACCCCGCGATAGCCAAAGCCGCCGGGGATCAGAATAGCGTCCAGATTTTTCAGGATCTCAACGCCGCGCGTTTCCACATCCTGCGAATCGATAAGCTTGATGTTGACGGTAACGCGGTTCTTCAGGCCGCCGTGCTTTAACGCTTCAATGACCGACTTATAGGCGTCCGGCAGTTCAATATATTTGCCGATCATGCCGATGGTCACTTCGCCCGCCGGGTTGGCCTCTTCATAGATGACCTGCTCCCATTCGGCGAGATTCGCTTCCGGACAGTCTAAGCTGAATCGTTTACAAATATAATCGTCAAGGCCCTGTGATTTCAACATGCCTGGAATTTTATAGATGGAATCGACGTCTTTCAGAGAAATCACCGCTTTTTCCGGAACGTTGCAGAATAAAGCAATTTTAGCCCGCTCGTTGGCCGGTACGGCGCGGTCGGAGCGGCAGATGAGGATGTCGGGCTGAATGCCGATAGAGAGCAGCTCTTTTACGGAGTGCTGGGTCGGCTTGGTTTTCACCTCGCCCGCCGCCGCCATGTACGGCACCAGCGTCAGGTGCATAAACAGAGTGTGCTCGCGGCCAATCTCAACCGCCATCTGCCGAATCGCTTCAAGGAACGGCAGGGATTCAATATCACCGACGGTGCCGCCGATTTCGACCAGCACCACGTCATGCCCTTCGCCGCCTTCCAGCACGCGCTCTTTAATGGCGTTGGTAATGTGCGGGATCACCTGAACGGTGGCCCCCAGATAGTCGCCACGGCGCTCTTTGCGCAGAACGTCGGAGTAGATACGGCCGGTGGTGAAGTTGTTGCGGCGGCTCATTTTAGTGCGAATGAAACGCTCGTAGTGCCCCAGGTCCAGGTCGGTTTCGGCACCATCTTCGGTAACGAACACTTCCCCGTGCTGGATTGGGCTCATAGTGCCTGGATCGACGTTGATATAGGGATCCAGTTTCATGATGGTCACGTTGAGGCCACGGGCTTCAAGAATGGCTGCGAGGGAGGCTGCGGCAATGCCTTTTCCCAGAGAGGATACGACCCCGCCGGTCACAAAAATATAGTTCGTTGTCATGCTGAACCTGAGAAGTTAGGTTTAAAAGACGATGGAATAACCAGGACGGGAAAGCAGTATACCCGAACATGACCTGTGCCACAAACTTTCATTATTCCTCCTCTTCGCAAGGCCGCCATCCGCTCAGGAAGCGAGAAAACAGCCCCGTTTCGTCAAATATTTTTGACGCAAATCAATAGTTTATTAATAAAAAATCACACAAATCGCCCTTGATCTGCTGAAACGCTTATAAATCAATTTCCTGGCGCTTTACCTCCTGCCAGACGCCCTCCATGGTTTCCAGATCGACGCCGGTCATCTGCAGGCCGCGCGCCGCAATAATGCGCTCCACTTCGCGAAAACGACGCTCGAACTTTTCGTTTGCTTTTTGCAGGGCGATTTCCGCTTTGGTGCCCAAATGGCGGGCCATATTTACCGTGGCGAACAACAGATCGCCCATCTCCTCCTCCAGCCTGGCCCGATCCACCACCGCCTGCCGCGCCTCGAACATCACCTCGTCGATCTCTTCATAGACCTTGTCAACCACCGGCCCCAGCGTCGTCCAGTCGAAGCCAACGTTGGCGCAGCGTTTCTGAATTTTCTGCGCGCGCATCAGGGCAGGCAGGCTGCGGGGAATGTCGTCCAGCGCCGAAAGCTGCGACTTCTGCGCCCGCTCTGCGGTTTTGATCTGCTCCCAGCGGATCGGCGCTTCCGCGCTGTTATCGGCGGACCCGTCGGCGAACACATGGGGGTGGCGGCGCTCCAGCTTGTCGCTAATGGCGGCGCAAATATCGCTGAAGTCGAAGCGCCCCGCCTCCTGGGCCATCTGCGCATAAAACACCACCTGAAACAGCAGATCGCCCAGCTCGCCGCGCAGATCGTCAAAATCTTCTCGCTGAATCGCGTCAAGCACTTCATAAGTCTCTTCGAGCGTATAGGGCGCGATGCTGGTGAAGGTCTGCTCTTTATCCCACGGGCAGCCGCTTTCCGGGTCGCGCAGGCGCTGCATAATGCCGAGTAGCCGATCGATTTGCGTCATAACATAGTCCTGAAAAAAGCGCCGGACGGCCGCTGCGCCGCCGGCTGATAGATAAAGTAACCAGGCTGTGTCCCGTAACCGTTCGTAAGCGCCGCTGGCGGTCATTCAGGTCCGGGGCAAGGCGCGAGCCGTAAGGTCTGGTTATTCCAGATGCCCGGCGAGTAACGCGGCAACGGAGCTGAATGGCTCCAGCCCTGCGGGACGCGAACCACAAGCGCGTACTCTGTGTTGTCGGGCTTGATTACGCACTTGTGGCTCAGCGTCGACGCCACGCCCGGTTACGGGATACAGCCTAACCGCCGTGCAGACGCCGCGCGTCGATGACGTCCGGCACCTGATTCAGCTTACCGAGTACCCGCCCCAGCACCTGCAGATTGTAGATTTCGATGGTCATATCGATGGTTGCCAGCTGCTGCTTCGTGTCGCTGCGGCTGGCGACGCCCAGCACGTTCACCTTCTCATTGGCCAGAATGGTGGTGATATCGCGCAGCAGGCCGCTGCGATCGTTGGCGGTGACGCGCACCACCAGCGAGTAGCCCGCCGAATAGCTCTCTCCCCACACCGCGTCGACAATTCGCTCCGGGGCGTGGGCGCGCAGTTCCACCAGCTGTTCACAGTCCGCCCGGTGTACGGAGATGCCCCGCCCCTGGGTGATAAAGCCGACGATCGCATCGCCCGGTATCGGCTGGCAGCAGCGGGCAATATGGTGCATCAGGTTGCCAACCCCCTCCACCACCACCCGACCGTCGTCTTTGCGTCGGTGCTGCGGGGCGTAGCTCTTCTGCTGCAGCTGCTTCAGCGCGGCGGCGTCCTGCTCGGCGGCGCTCGGCTTGTTAAACTGCGCCTGCAGGAAGTTCACCATCTGGTTCAGGCGGATATCGCCGCCGCCGATGGCCGCCAGCAGCTCCTCCAGCTCGTTAACGTTGTAGCGCGGCAGCAGCAGCTTCTCGGCCTCCTTCAGGCTGATGCCCAGGTGCGCCAGCTCGTCGTCGAGGATTTGCCGCCCGGCAAGGATATTCTTGTCGCGATCCTGCTTGCGGAACCAGGCGTGGATCTTCGAACGCCCGCGGCTGGTGGTGACGTAACCAAGGTTCGGGTTCAGCCAGTCGCGGCTGGGGTTGGGCTGCTTCTGGGTGATGATTTCCACCTGATCGCCCATCTGCAGCTGATAGGTAAAGGGAACGATGCGCCCGCCGATCTTCGCCCCAATGCAGCGGTGCCCGACGTCACTGTGAATGTGGTAGGCAAAGTCGAGGGGCGTGGAGCCGGCGGGCAGATCGACCACGTCGCCCTTTGGCGTAAAGACGTAGACCCGATCGTCAAACACCTGGCTGCGCACTTCGTCGAGCATTTCGCCGGAGTCCGCCATCTCCTCCTGCCAGGCAATAAGCTTACGCAGCCAGGCAATACGATCCTCATAGCCGGAGCGCCCGCCGCCCGCCGCCGGGCCCTCTTTGTACTTCCAGTGCGCGGCAACGCCCAGCTCGGCCTCTTCATGCATCTGCCTGGTGCGGATCTGAATCTCAACGGTCTTGCCGCCCGGCCCCAGCACCACGGTATGGATAGACTGGTAGCCGTTCGGCTTTGGATTGGCGACATAGTCGTCGAACTCGTCCGGCAGATGCCGGTAGTGGGTATGAACAATCCCCAGCGCGGCATAGCAATCCTGCAGGCGCTCGGCGACGATCCGCACGGCGCGCACGTCAAACAGCTCATCGAAGGCCAGATGCTTTTTCTGCATTTTGCGCCAGATGCTGTAGATATGTTTCGGGCGGCCGTACACCTCCGCCTTCACGCCTTCGTTTTTCATTTCGCCGCGCAGGTGCCCGACGAACTCTTCAATATAGCGCTCGCGGTCGATACGCCGCTCGTGCAGCAGCGTGGCGATGCGCTTGTACTCCGCCGGATGCAGGTAGCGGAAGCAGTAATCCTCCAGCTCCCATTTCAGCTGGCCGATACCGAGCCGGTTCGCCAGCGGCGCGTAGATATTGGTGCACTCTTTCGCCGCCAGCACGCGCTCGTCTTCCGGCGCGTCCTTCACTTCACGCAGGTGAGCGATACGCTCGGCAAGCTTGATCACCACGCAGCGGAAATCATCCACCATCGCCAGCAGCATCCGGCGCACGTTATCCACCTGCTCCGGCGAGACGGCGTCGGTATGGGTTGCCTTAAGCTGGCGGATTGCCGCCATATCGCGCACGCCGTGAATCAGCGTGACGATGGATTTACCCACGCTGTCGGCCAGCACCTCTTCGCTGACCACGCTGGCGTCCGCCAGCGGGAAAAGCATGGCCGCCCGCAGGGTGTCGCTATCCATACTTAGCATGGAGAGAATTTCCACCATCTCCACGCCGCGCCACAGCAGCAGCTCCGCGTTGGGGTGTCCCTGTGTCTGTTGCAGGCAGTACGCCCAGGTTTCGGCTAAGCGCTCACACGACTGCGGGCTGGCGATCCCTAAACGGGCAATCCATTTTTGTGGGTCAAACTCACCGGCCTTATTAAGATGTGCACTTCTTACCGCAACCATTTATCCTCTCCTTAAAGAATCTTGCCCGCCGGAGCCGGCAGGCCGCGATTCATGACCTACGTTCAAATAACGCCATCGACTCCAGATGCCCGGTATGCGGAAACATGTCCAGCATCACCAGCCGCGAAAGCTGGTATCCCGCGCCGGTTAACGCTTCGCTGTCCCTGGCCAGGGTGGCGGGATTGCAGGAGACATAAACCACGCGCCCTGGCCGCAGCTTACCGATCTGCGCCATCGCCCCCGCCGCCCCCGCGCGCGCCGGATCGAGCAGCACCTTGCTGAACCCCTGCTTCGCCCACGGCTGGGCCGTTACATCCTCTGCAAGATTCTCATGAAAGAATGTCACATTGTGTAAGGCATTCCGCCGCGCGTTTTCCCGGCCCTTTTCCACCAGCGCGGGCACCCCTTCGACGCCGACGACCTCCGCCGCCAGCCGCGCCAGCGGCAGGGTGAAGTTACCCATCCCGCAAAAGAGATCCAGCACGCGGTCGTCAGGCTGTACGTCAAGCCATTCCAGCGCCCGGGCCACCATCAGCTGATTGACGCCGTCGTTAACCTGAATAAAGTCGCGCGGGCTGAAGCCTAAGCGTAGCCCGTTGGACTCATACCAGGGAGCCTCGCCGGAGACGGTCTCCAGTATCTCGCTAAACGGTGCCAGAAAAAGCGATAGTTCCTCTGATTGCGAAAAGCGTTCCAGTTTTTCTCTGTCCCGGGCGCTGAGCGGCGCGGTATGGCGCAGGATCATCAGCGGGCCGCCGCCCGCCAGCACCAGCTCTGCGTGGCCCAGATGGCGCACGCCCTGCAGATCGCTCAGACATTCCCGAAGCCGGGGAAGCAGTGCCTCAAGGCGGGGCGTCAGAATGGGGCACCGATCCACATCGACGATATCGTTCGAGGCGGTCTTGCGAAAACCCATCTGCAGCCGCTGCGTTTTCGGCTGGTAGCGGAGGCTCAGACGGGCGCGCCGCCGGTAGCCCCACGGCCTGTCGGCGATAACCCCGCTGACCTCGTGCTTCATCAGATGCGACAGCGCCGCGCTTTTGCTGCGCTGCTGCAGCTCAACGCTGGCGTGCTGCTGCTGGCAGCCGCCGCAGACGCCAAAGTAGGGGCAGCGCGGCGTTTCCCGCTGGGGGCTTGAAGTCAGACGGCGCGTCACCCGACCGCGGGCGTACTGCTTTTTGTCTTCGACAATCGTCACCTCCGCGCTTTCCTGCGGCAGCAGGTCCGGAATAAACAGCGCCTTTCCGTTATGGCGGGCGACGCCCTGCCCAAAAGAGTCGAGGTCGTTGACCGTAACGGTTATAATCTGGCGCGTCGTCACGCGCCGTTTTGCAGAGTAGAATTGCGCCATCGACGAGATTTTTCTCAATTTAACAGGGTGACCCTGATTGTCCCATAACGGAACTGCATGACCAACTACAGCCTGCGCGCTCGCATGATGATTCTGATCCTGGCCCCGACCGTGCTGATAGGTCTACTGCTCAGTATTTTTTTCGTGGTGCATCGCTATAACGACCTCCAGCGTCAGCTGGAAGACGCCGGAGCCAGCATTATTGAACCTCTCGCCGTCTCCACCGAGTATGGCATGACGCTGCAGAATAAAGAGTCTATCGGCCAGCTAGTCAGCGTACTGCACCGCCGTCACTCCAACATTGTGCGGGCGATCTCAGTTTATGACGAACATAACCGTCTTTTTGTGACCTCTAATTTTCTTCTCGATCCGTCAAACCTGCAGCTACCGCCCGATACCCCGTTTCCCCGCCAGCTGAGCGTCTCCCGGCAGGGCGACACGCTGATTCTGCGCACCCCCATTATTTCGGAACGCTATTCGCCGGACGAGTCCGTGCTGACCAACGCTAAGATCGACAAAAATACGCTGGGCTACGTGGCGCTTGAGCTGGATCTCAAATCGGTACGGCTACAGCAGTATAAAGAGATTTTTATCTCCTGCGTCATGATGCTGTTCTGTACCGGCATCGCCTTAATTTTCGGCTGGCGTCTGATGCGCGACGTCACCGGCCCGATCCGCAACATGGTCAATACCGTGGACCGCATTCGTCGCGGCCAGCTCGACAGTCGAGTCGAGGGCTTTATGCTGGGCGAGCTGGATATGCTGAAAAACGGCATTAACTCGATGGCGATGTCGCTGGCGGCCTACCATGAGGAGATGCAGCATAATATCGACCAGGCCACCTCCGACCTGCGCGAAACGCTGGAGCAGATGGAGATTCAGAACGTCGAGCTGGATCTGGCGAAAAAGCGCGCCCAGGAAGCGGCGCGCATTAAGTCCGAGTTTCTCGCCAATATGTCGCACGAACTGCGCACCCCGCTCAACGGAGTGATCGGCTTTACCCGCCTGGCGCTCAAAACCGAGCTGAACCCCACCCAGCGCGACCACCTGAACACCATCGAACGTTCGGCGAATAATCTGCTGACGATCATCAACGACGTGCTCGACTTCTCCAAGCTGGAGGCGGGCAAGCTGATCCTGGAAAGCATTCCCTTCCCGCTGCGCAACACGCTTGACGAGGTGGTGACGCTGCTGGCCCACTCCTCCCACGATAAGGGGCTGGAGCTGACGCTGAGCATCAAGAACGACGTGCCGGACAACGTTATTGGCGACCCGCTGCGCCTGCAGCAGGTGATCACCAATCTGGTGGGCAACGCCATCAAGTTTACTGAGAACGGCAATATCGACATTCTGGTGGAGAAGCGCGCGCTCAGCACCACCAAGGTGCAGATCGAAGTGCAGATCCGCGACACCGGCATCGGCATTCCCGAGCGCGATCAGTCGCGCCTGTTCCAGGCCTTCCGCCAGGCGGACGCCAGCATTTCACGGCGTCATGGCGGAACCGGGCTGGGGCTGGTGATCACCCAGAAGTTGGTTAACGAGATGGGCGGAAATATCTCCTTCCACAGCCAGCCCGGCCGCGGTTCAACCTTCTGGTTCCATATTAATCTCGATCTGAATCCGGGCGTGATCGTCGACGGTCCGCCGACCCACTGCCTGAGCGGAAAGCGTATCGCCTACGTGGAGCCGAACACCGCCGCCGCCCAGTGTACGCTGGATATTCTGTACGACACGCCGCTGGAGGTGATCTACAGCCCGACCTTCTCCAGCCTGCCGGTGGAACGCTACGACATGATGCTGCTCGGCGTGGCGGTCACCTTCCGCGAGCCGCTCACCGTGCAGCATGAGTGGCTGGAAAAGGCGGTGACCATGACGGACCATCTGCTCCTCGCCCTGCCCTGCCACGGCCAGGTGAACGCGGAACAGCTCAAACGGGACGGCATCACGGCCTGCCTGCTGAAGCCGCTCACCTCCACGCGCCTGCTGCCGGCGCTGACGAAGTTCTGTCCGGGCAGCCCGCTCCACGAGATCCAGTCGCCCAGCGAAAGCAAAATCAACATGACCGTTATGGCGGTGGATGATAATCCCGCCAACCTGAAGCTTATCGGCACTCTGCTGGAGGATATGGTTCAGCAGGTGGAGCTGTGCGACAGCGGGCAGCAGGCGGTAGACCGCGCCCGGCAGATGCAGTTCGATCTGATCCTGATGGATATCCAGATGCCGGACATGGACGGCATTCGGGCGTGCGAGCTGATCCACCAGCTTCCTCACCAGCAGCAAACGCCGGTTATCGCCGTGACGGCTCATGCGATGGCCGGGCAAAAAGAGAAGCTGCTGAGCGCCGGGATGAACGACTACCTGGCGAAGCCCATCGAAGAAGAGAAGCTGCACAACCTGCTGCTGCGCTACCAGCCCGGCTCCGGCGTCTGTACCCGGGTGATCCCGCCGGAGCCGGTGGAGCTGCTCATAAATCAGAACGAGACGCTCGACTGGCAGCTGGCGCTGCGCCAGGCCGCCGGGAAAACCAACCTGGCGCGGGATATGCTGCGAATGCTCATCGATTTCCTGCCGGAGGTGCGCAACAGGATTGAGGAGCAGTTGGTGGGAGAACATAGCGGCGGGCTGGTGGATTTGATTCACAAGCTGCACGGCAGCTGCGGCTATAGCGGCGTGCCGCGGCTGAAAAACCTTTGCCATCTGATTGAAAGCCAGCTGCGCAGCGGCGTCCGGGAGAGCGAGCTGGAGCCTGAGCTGCTGGAGCTGCTGGACGAGATGGACAACGTGGCGCGCGAAGCGAAGAAAATGCTGGGTTAAGAGGTTAAGAACGTAGCCAAACGTTTAAGTGAGTAGCTCAACCTTGCGCTGACAGGTTTCGGCGGCAGAACGCCGAAATCTTTCAGGCGGGTTTGAGCAAGGAACGGATATATCTGTTCTGACGTAGCCTAAATAGCTGCGTCTAATACCGCTACACCTGCCGGTTACTGACATATGGCTGGTTGCGTACGGGCAACGCATTTCAGACCCGATTCAGCCCAGTCAGGCAGAGAACCACAATGCCTTGCCCTGCAAGCGCCAGATGAAAGTGGAGCACTATATCCGCGCAGCTATTTAGTGTTTACTCCTGGCACGAAGCGGAAGAACTTACTGAGTTGAAGGTCCGCTGTAAGCGAAAAGCGGACATCAGTGCTGATTAGATTAGCTAGTCTAATTGTAACTGCCTAATTTGAAACGAAAATGGTATGATCTACTAATCTTTATCTGGAATGTCTCTCGCATCGTAATAACCAATCCCAAGCCCAAAGCTTAACTCAAGCCCCTCAGGACTTCCGAGGATATCACCTACCCCAAATGTATTTGGAGCATTATTACTTCTGAATTTCACAAGATCTTTTTTATTTGGAGGTGATTTACTGTCATTAGAAAAATCAGGAAGGGGATGCAATTCAAAATAATCAACTCCAGCAGGATTATAGGCAAGGTAAAAATTCCTATAGTTACCAGGATTTCCTAAATAATGCCCTTCCTCATATTGATAGAATTTCGATGAATAGCTCGACTGCAAATAATCAATATTGTTTCCAAAATCTTTGAACTTATGTCCAAGAGTTTTTCTTAGATATGGTACTTCAGGATGAAAATTCTTATCCCTGCTGGTTACGGAATAAAGTATCACTGTGTTATTATTATCATAAACCAGTTGCAGATAGAACTTTTTGAAGGAGTAAATATATTCATGAACCCTGCCATCCTCAGAATGTTCTTCCTTTACGGGGGGGCCAAAAATTGATTCAATGTACTTTACCGACGCCCCGGTATAAATTACATGAAGATTATCTTCCGCTTTTTTTTGCAAAAATTTATCTGCGATATTTTGATATAAATCAAACACTCCATTCAGTGCTCCAAAATATCCCAAAAGAGCCAGAATACCACTCAAAAAAACAGTAATTAATGATTTTTTAAATTTTTTAGGGGGATGTGACACAATTCTTCTCTTATTGCTTTTTTTAAGCTTTTTTTTGGAGTGTGACATGATTTCTCTCTTATCTATTTTTCAAAATCCCATTTGTTTCTGAATGTAAATTAAAACACTGGCATGTAAAAAAGTCATTCTTATTTAAGATTAAGTCAAAAATTTATCGAACGACATGGTATTAACCTTTCATACTTAAAGCAATGTCCGCCTCTGGCACAGAGCGGACAAGCTCAATGCTTGTAGATTCCGCTAAGCGCTGTCAGTCAGGTTTGGCTCTGTATCATCGCTGCATAATGTCAAATCTGAGCGCATACACGCGAAAGCCTTCATCCATCAAGGGCGAAAGTTTGTAAGATCAATATTGCCTGTTGATGTTCGCCTGCCGGGCGCAAGAAGGGAAACATGCTTTGCTCAAAAAGCTAAAGGTCCGGCGGGAGCCGGACCTTTGCGAACGGAACGCCGGCGGGCAGCCGGCGTCCGGGGCGCTAGCGCACCATGCACGGGCGCTTGTTGTCGAAGGTCCAGTTCGGGATCAGGTACTGCATTCCCATCGCATCGTCGCGGGCGCCGAGGCCGTACTTCTGATACAGCTCGTTGGCCTTCATCACCTGATCCATATCCAGCTCCACGCCGAGGCCCGGCTTCGTCGGCACCTGCACCATTCCGCCTTTGATTTCGAACGGCTCCCTGGTCAGGCGCTGGTTGCCCTCCTGCCAGATCCAGTGGGTGTCGATGGCGGTGATATTGCCCGGCGCGGCAGCGGCCACGTGGGTGAACATCGCCAGCGAAATATCGAAGTGGTTGTTGGAGTGCGAGCCCCAGGTCAGGCCGAACTCGTGGCACATCTGCGCCACGCGCACCGAGCCTTGCATGGTCCAGAAGTGCGGGTCGGCCAGCGGAATATCCACCGACTGCAGCGACAGCGTATGGCCCATCTGCCGCCAGTCGGTGGCAATCATGTTGGTGGCGGTGGGCAGGCCGGTGGCGCGACGGAATTCGGCCATCACCTCGCGCCCGGAGAAGCCCTGCTCCGCACCGCACGGATCTTCCGCATAGGCCAGCGTCCCCTTCAGGTATTTACCGATTTTAATCGCCTCATTCAGCGACCAGGCACCGTTTGGATCCAGGGTCACCCGCGCATCCGGGAAGCGTTTTGCCAGCGCCACGATGGACTCCGCCTCTTCTTCACCCGCCAGTACCCCACCCTTCAGTTTGAAATCGTTGAAACCATACTTCTCATATGCCGCTTCCGCCAGGCGCACCACCGCGTCCGGCGTCATCGCCTCTTCGTGGCGCAGGCGATACCAGTCGCATTTCTCATCCGGCTGGCTCTGGTACGGCAGCGGAGTCGCCCTGCGGTTGCCGACGAAGAACAGATAGCCGAGCATTTCCACTTCGCTGCGCTGCTGGCCGTCGCCCAGCAGCGAGGCCACGTTGACGCCCAGATGCTGCCCCAGCAGATCGAGCATTGCGGATTCGATGCCGGTGACCACATGAATAGTGGTGCGCAGATCGAAGGTCTGCAGGCCGCGGCCGCCCGCATCGCGATCGGCAAAGGCGCTGCGCACGGCGGTCAGCACGTTTTTGTATTCGCCCAGCGTTTTGCCCACCACCAGCGGGATCGCATCCTCCAGCGTCTTACGGATCTTCTCGCCACCCGGAATTTCCCCTGTGCCGGTATGTCCGGAATTGTCCTTAATAATAACGATATTACGGGTGAAGAACGGGGCATGGGCACCGCTCAGGTTCATCAGCATACTGTCGTAGCCCGCAACCGGGATAACCTGCATGGAAGTAACAACGGGAGAGGTAAATTGTGTGCTCATTATTTAATCCTTATTGCAAAATCAGTGACGTCCAAAAACGGGACGTTTGCGATCGAAGGTCCAGCCGGGGATCAGATACTGCATGGGACCTGCGTCATTACGCGCGCCGCCGGGCAGCGATTTATAGGCTTCATGCGCCTTCTCTACCTGCACCCAGTCCAGCTCCACGCCCAGCCCCGGCGCGTCCGGCACGGCGATCTTTCCCTGCTGGATCTGCAGCGGATTTTTGGTCAGGCGGCAGTCGCCCTCCTGCCAGATCCAGTGGGTGTCGATAGCCGTCGGATTACCCGGCGCGGCGGCCCCCACGTGGGTGAACATCGCCAGCGAAATATCAAAATGGTTATTGGAATGGCAGCCCCAGGTCAGCCCCCAGTCGTCACACAGTTGCGCTACCCGCACCGCCCCGGAAAGGGTCCAGAAGTGCGGATCGGCCAGCGGAATATCCACCGCGTTGAGCATCACCGCGTGGCCCATTTCACGCCAGTTGGTGGCGATCATATTGGTGGCTACCGGCAGCCCCGTCGCGCGGCGGAACTCGGCCATCACCTCGCGCCCGGAGAAGCCCTGCTCCGCGCCGCACGGATCTTCGGCGTAGGTCAGAACGTCGTTCAGCCCTTTGCACAGGGCGATAGCCTCATCGAGCAGCCATGCGCCGTTCGGTTCGACGGCGATCCGCGCATCGGGAAAACGCCGCTTCAGCGCCCGGGCGGTTTCGATCTCCTGCTCGCCGGGCAGCACACCCCCCTTCAGCTTGAAATCCTTAAAGCCGTAGCGATCCTGCGATGCCTCCGCCAGCCGCACCACCGCCTCGCTGCTGAGCGCCTCCTGATGGCGCAGGTGATACCACTCATGGCCGCCGGGAGTGCTCTCCAGGTAGGGCAGATCGCTCCTGGTGCGATCGCCCACGTAGAACAGATAGCCCAGCACGGTTACCGCGTCGCGCTGTTTGCCCGGCCCCAGCAGCTCGCACACCGGTACGTTAAGGGCCTTGCCCAGCAGATCGAGCAGCGCCGCTTCCAGCGCCGCCACCGCGTTAACCCGCAGCTCAAAGGTCCAGGCTCCCCTGCCGAAGGTATCAAAATCGGCGGCCTGGTTGCCCTTATGCACCTGCCCTACCACCCTGTTCAGGCGGGCGATTTCCTGGCCGAGCACCATTGGCGCGGCGTCGATCAGGGTCTGATAAATCACCTCTCCGCCCGGCGCTTCGCCGACGCCGGTATTTCCGGCGCTGTCGGTCAGCACCACGATGTTGCGGGTGAAGTATGCGCTGTGCGCGCCGCCGATATTGAGCAACATGCTGTCATGACCGGCGACCGGGATCACCTTCATGTCGGTAATAACCGGACTTGATTGCGCCGTCATCTTCATTGCCCCGCGACAGGTTTCAGTTCAATACGTTTAATATCGCCCACCAGCACCAGGTAGCTCAGTACCGCGATCAGCGCATGAACGCCCACGTAGATCAGCGCGCCGTTAAAGGAGCCGGTGGTGCCGACGATATAGCCGATGGCAATAGGGGTAACAATACCGGAGATGTTACCGAACATGTTAAACAGGCCGCCGCTCAGGCCGCTAATTTCTTTCGGCGCGGTATCCGCCATCACCGCCCAGCCCAGCGCGCCAATGCCCTTACCGAAGAAGGCCAGCGCCATAAAGCCGATGATCATCCACTCCACGTCGACGTAGTTACAGAACACCATCACCATCGACAGCAGCATCCCCATCACAATCGGCGTTTTTCGGGCGATGTTCAGGGAGCCGGTGCGCCGCATCAGCCAGTCGGAAATAATCCCGCCGAGCACGCCGCCCGCGAAGCCGCAGATGGCCGGCACGGAGGCGACAAAACCGGCTTTCAGAATCGACATACCGCGCGCCTGCACCAGATAGACCGGAAACCAGGTGATAAAGAAGTAGGTCAGGGCGTTAATGCAGTACTGGCCGATATAAACCCCGATCATCATACGCGAGCCAAGCAGCTGCTTCACCTGCTGCCATTTGACGCTCAGGGGCACTTTCGCTTTGGTGTTTTTCTGATCCATGTTGATCAGCGCGCCACCCTCGGCGATATAGTCCAGCTCTTTTTGGTTGACGCCCGGATGCTGGTTCGGCTCGTGGATCACCTTCAGCCAGATAAAGCTGATAACGATCCCCAATCCTCCCATAAAGAAGAAGACGTGCGACCAGCCCACCTGGTGGGTCAACCAGCCCATGATCGGGGCGAAAATAACGGTGGCAAAATATTGCGCGGAGTTGAAGATAGCCACCGCCGTGCCTCTCTCCTGCGCCGGGAACCAGGCCGCGACGATACGGCTGTTGCCGGGGAAGGAGGGCGCTTCGGCCAGCCCGACCAGGAAACGCAGGGTAAACAGCGCCACGATAATCCCGAAGCCGCTAAAGATATCCACAAAGCCCTGCAGCAGGGTAAACATGGACCAGATGAAAATAGACCAGAAGTAAACACGTTTTGAACCAAAGCGGTCCAGCAGCCAGCCGCCCGGGATCTGCCCGATAACGTAGGCCCATGAGAAAGCGGAGAAGACATAGCCCATCCCGACCGGATCGAGACCAATATCCCTGGCCATCTCCGAGCCGGCGATGGATAGCGTGGCGCGGTCGCCGTAGTTGAAGGACGTAACGATAAACAGCATCACCACGATCCAGTAGCGGGCGTTAGTGCGTTTTTCCGCACTACCCGCCGCGTGACTTAATGAACTCATTGTTGCACTCCTGAATTTTCGCGTTTGTTACGCTCACTCTGCACGGCACAACCGCAAGGGAAACAGAGATGGCGCAAGAGGTATTTACCGTTCTGTTCCAGACCTCTAAGGGCGCAGCCCGCGAGCGCTGACGCGATACAAAACGCCCGTGGCGTTTATCGGTTAGCTGGAATAGTCGGGATATATGCAGCTTCTTTAACAGGTCGTTAGCCGTGCCTGCCGCATTTTTTTATCGCTGTCAGAAGCAGTATAAAAAGCACTTTGCGCGGCCTCACCGTGCAACAACACAACATTTGCGTTATTTATCACGTATGTTTCTGGCAAAAGCACAGGGAAGTGGAAGCCGCTTCACGGAAATGAAAAACGGGCCGCTAAACGGCGTTGCGCCGAAGGCAGGAAGTAAGGAGTGTGAAACAGGTCGCTTGACCCTATGAAAACGCCCGTAAAAATCCGCTGACAGCGCGCTTTTTTACGGGCATATGCCTGAAGCTAACTCGATTCAGTCAGGTTTTTGATCGCGCCACGCTGGTTTTAGCGGCTCCCGCGCCGTCGCACAGGGGCCGCCGGCGCGCGGGCCTGTCGCCTACAGCAGCCTCCCCCAGCGTTCCACCCAGGGGCTGGATTCGCTTTCAGGTTCCGGATGTTCGCTGGCGTCAATCAGCAGCACCTCACCCACGCGCCGCGCGCCCTGCTCCTGCAGCAGCGCGTCGAACCGCAGGCCGCCGTTGCAAAAGTTCGCGTAGGTGCTGTCACCCAGCGCAATCACCCCGTAGCGCAGGTCGGGCTGAAAGCCGAGCCGCTCGCGGATCTCCCCGAACAGCGGCGCGATGCCAGGGGGCAGATCGCCCTGTCCGGTGGTTGAGGTGACCACCAGCGCGACCTTATCCAGATAGCGCTGCCAGTCCGCCAGCCGCGGATCTTCATAAACGGTCGCCTGATGCCCCTGGGCCGTCAGGATTGCCGCGGCCTCCTCGGCCACCAGCAGCGCATTCCCGTACAGCGTGCCGACAAAAATACCGATTTCCGCCATTTACTTCTCTCCCGAATTAAAAGCCGTTCTCTTAGGCTGTGTCCCTTAACCGGGCGTGGCGTCGACGCTGAGCCAGAAGCGCGTAATCAAGGCGGAGGGCGCAGGACGTAGTGAACTACGTTCAAGCCCGACAACGCCGAGTACGCACTTCTGGCTCGCGTCCCGCAGGGCTGGGGCCATTCAGGCCCGCTGCTGCGTTGCTCGCCGCGCATCTGGAATAACCAGACCTTACGGCTCGCGCCTTGCCCCAGGCCTGAATGACCTCCAGCGACGCTCACGAACGGTTAAGGGACATAGCCTAATCCTGGACCGGCGGCTCCCTTAACTCAACCCTTTCATTCTCAGGGAGAAGCCCGCGCCAGCCGAACTGCGTCAGCGCCTGCATCCATACGTCGTCCAGCCCGGCGCAGATCGTCAGCGGTTCGCCGGTGAAGGGATGATCCAGGGTCAGCCGGCTGGCGTGCAGCATCAGCCTGGCGCAGCCGAAGTGCTCCGCCGCGCTGCGGTTCTGTCGCAGATCCCCATGCTTGCTGTCGCCGACGATCGGGTGGCGCAGGTGCGCCAGATGGCGTCTGAGCTGATGCTTACGCCCGGTTTGCGGCTCCAGCTCCACCAGGCCGTAGCGCGTGGTGGGATAGCGTCCCGTCGCCACAGGCATTTCGACCGTCGCCAGCCCCCGGTAGCGCGTTACCGCAGGCTGCGGCGCTTTATCCCGGCGGGTGAATTTATCGGCGATCTTGTCCAGCTCCTCCACCAGCGGGTAGTCCAGCACCGCCTCCTCCTGCAGCCAACCGCGCACGATGGCGTGGTAGCGCTTGTGAATTTGATGCTGTTCAAACTGCCGGGACAGAAGACGTCCGGCCTCGCTGGACAGCCCCATCAGCAGAACGCCGGAGGTAGGCCGGTCCAGGCGGTGGGCGGTAAAGACGTGCTGGCCTATCAGATCGCGGACGGTTTGCATCACCACCACTTTTTCATCGCGATCGAGCCAGCTGCGATGCACCAGCCAGCCGGAGGGCTTGTTGACCGCAACCAGCCACTCATCCTGATAGAGGATCTCCAGCATCAGCAGGCATCACCCGCCAACAGGGCGTCCAGCGCCTGCAGGCTCTCCAGCAGCCGCTCCCGCAGCGGATGGTCCGCCGCCAGCGCCATTTCATAATAGGGTGCCACCGCGAAGGCCTCCGGCAGCGGCCGGGCGGCGTCCAGCAGAGCGTGCATACGGGGGAGCAGCACCCACTGCAGCCATTCGAGCGGCTCCATGGTGTCCATATAAAAAGGCTGGTTACTGGTGAACAGCTGCGCCTGCGGCTCGTCCGTTCGCCAGTACTGATGTTCACGCAGCAGCGCTTCAAGCGCGTGCAGCTGTTGCCGCACCCGATCGTGAGTCGTCATGGCCTTAACCTCTGTGAGAAAACTGGCGCGAAGAATAGCAAATAAAAAAAGGGAGCACTGTAAAAAACAGTGCTCCCGGTTCGTTTCGCAGCATTCCAGCTACTTTTAGTGCTCCCTGCTCATCCGTGACAACTTTTTCCTGTGGTCTTACGACCTGTTTGTTCTTCCTGAACGTTTGCTTCCTGCCCACACCATCCGATGTGTTAGCTTCATCCTGAAGCGTCCTGGCCTTCCTGACCCGCCTGTCATCCTGACCGGCTCTCGTTCTCCATCCTGGAGGTGTCCCTTAACGCATCCTGCGTTATCCTTTTGCTTCATCCTGAAGCCTTTCCCTGTATCGCCATCCCGGCGGGTTCCTGTGAGGCGTCACCATCCTGATGTTCACCTCGTGTGCGACTCCCTGTCGACGTAGACAGAATCCCTTTTTTTACCTACCCTTACAAGACGCTTACAGATAATTCCTTAAGAATACTTTCACTTGAAGTCTGATTTCTTTAGTTTAATTAGCTGTTTTATAAAATTTTATTTTTAAATTAAGCGGTTAAGACTGAGAAAAAATCCTGGCGATCTCCTACAGGGCATGTAAGAGATGTCTCACAGACTTATGGGCAAAATGGATTACAGACAAGGATTAATTTGACTCAGAAAATCCGCAAGTGACGCCGCCAGCACGGTGCGCTTAGGAGTACCCAGCGTTTCCTTAACCACCTCACCGGAGAGATTACACAGCGAAATGACCTCCAGCTCCGCCTCCTGCGTGGCGATAAACAGCGTCGGCGATAGCTTAAGCCGTTTCTGAGTGACCAGGTGGCCAATCAGGTTTTCCTGAACGCGCCTGAAGTCATCTGCGCTCCACGTTTGCAGCAGCGTCAGCGTTTCATCGGCGAACCGCGCCTGCATATCGCCAGCGTACTGAGTGGTATAAAACGCATGGAGCGCGGGTTGTATCACAATATCTAACGCCCGTTCAACCCCGCCGAGGTTCTTTACCCCGGCAAACGGCTGCGGCTGCCAGTAAACGGCGTCGCGAGTGGTCGAAATAACGCAGGGAGAAGGCACGCCGTACAGCTCCGCGCTCAGCGGCCAGCTGCTGTTTTTCTCGTGCCATGCGTCGCAGTAACGCCCGGTAAAGGCCTCCAGGGCCTGCGCGGTCAGGTGGTCCACTGATTTCTCTCTTTATAAAAGCAGGATACACTGGCCGCATAGTGTAACTGGTTTAGGATAGTGAAACATGTCTTCTTATGAAAACCATCAGGCCCTCGACGGCCTGACGCTCGGAAAATCAACCGATTACCGGGATATTTACGATCCCGGCCTGCTGCAGGGCGTGCCGCGCAGCCTGAACCGCGACCCGCTGGGGCTAAAGGCGGACCGCCTGCCGTTTCACGGCGCAGATATCTGGACCCTCTACGAGCTGTCCTGGCTGAACGCCAGAGGGCTGCCGCAGGTGGCCGTCGGCCACGTCGAGCTGGACTACCGCAGCGTTAACCTGGTGGAGTCAAAAAGCTTTAAGCTCTATCTGAACAGCTTTAACCAGACCCGCTTTGACTCCCCGGAGGCGGTGCGCCAGACGCTGGAAACGGATCTCCGCGCCTGCGCCGGGGGCGAGGTGCGCGTCGCGCTTTACCGCCTCGACGAGCTTGAGGGCCAGCCTGTCGCCCGTCTCCACGGCGTCTGCATCGACGATCGGGATATCGCCATCGACGACTACCGCTTCAGCGCCGACTACCTGACAAACGCCGCCGGCGGTGAAAAGGTCGTGGAAGAGACCCTGGTCAGCCATCTGCTGAAGTCAAACTGCCTCATCACCCACCAGCCGGACTGGGGCTCCGTCCAGATCCAGTATCGCGGCCGCCGGATCGATCGTGAAAAGCTGCTGCGCTATCTGGTCTCATTCCGCAACCATAACGAGTTTCACGAACAGTGCGTGGAGCGTATTTTCAACGACATCCTGCGCTTTTGTCAGCCGGAGAAGCTGAGCGTCTACGCCCGCTACACGCGCCGCGGCGGCCTCGACATCAACCCCTGGCGCAGCAACGCCGATTTCACACCGGCCATCGGCAGGCTGGCGCGTCAGTAACCTTTTTCACCGCGTTACGCGACGGAAGGCGCGCGCAAGGTTGTGAAATATCCGCCGCCGGGGCTATGGTAAATCATTCGGGCGGTATACCAACGCCAGCGCGCGGCCCGAACCATGATGGGTATCATAAGGGAACGACGTCTGGCGTCCCGTAAGGAGTTTACTTGATTACACATATTAGTCCTCTTGGCTCAATGGATATGCTGTCGCAGCTGGAAGTGGATATGCTGAAGCGCACCGCCAGCAGCGATCTGTATCAACTGTTCCGCAACTGCTCGCTCGCCGTCCTGAACTCCGGCAGCCTGACCGACAACAGCAAAGAGCTGCTCTCCCGCTTTGAGAGCTTCGATATTAACGTGCTGCGCCGCGAACGCGGCGTGAAGCTGGAGCTGATCAACCCACCAGAAGACGCCTTCGTCGACGGCCGTATTATACGCGCGCTACAGGCCAACCTGTTCGCCGTGCTGCGCGACATCCTGTTCGTTAACGGGCAGATCCACAGCGCGGGCCGTTTTCAGCATCTGGATCTTGAAAGCTCCGTTCACATCACCAACCTGGTGTTCTCTATTCTGCGCAACGCCCGGGCGCTGCACGTTGGCGAAGCGCCAAACATGGTGGTCTGCTGGGGCGGGCACTCGATCAACGAAAAAGAGTACCTTTACGCCCGCCGGGTGGGCACCCAGTTGGGGCTGCGCGAGCTGAACATCTGCACCGGCTGCGGGCCGGGCGCAATGGAGGCACCGATGAAGGGAGCGGCGGTCGGCCACGCCCAGCAGCGCTATAAAGACAGCCGCTTTATCGGTATGACCGAGCCGTCGATCATCGCCGCCGAGCCGCCAAATCCGCTGGTCAACGAGCTGATTATCATGCCGGACATTGAAAAACGCCTCGAGGCGTTTGTGCGCATCGCTCACGGCATCATCATTTTCCCCGGCGGGGTGGGAACGGCGGAAGAGCTGCTTTATCTGCTGGGGATCCTGATGAACCCGGCGAACAAAGAGCAGGTGTTGCCGCTGATCCTCACCGGGCCGCAGGAGAGCGCCGACTATTTTCGCGTGCTGGACGAGTTTATTGCGCACACCCTGGGAGAGACGGCACGTCGGCACTACCGCATTATCATTGACGATGCGGCGGAAGTGGCGCGGCAGATGAAAAACGCCATGCCGCTGGTGAAAGAGCACCGGCGCGATACCGGCGACGCCTACAGCTTTAACTGGTCCATTCGCATTGCCCCGGATCTGCAGCTGCCGTTCGATCCCTCCCATGAAAATATGGCTAACCTTAAGCTCTATCCGGAAAGGCCGGTGGAAGCGCTGGCGGCGGATCTGCGCCGGGCCTTCTCGGGCATCGTGGCGGGTAACGTGAAGGAGGTGGGTATTCGCGCCATTGAGGCATACGGGCCGTACAAAATCCACGGCGACAGCAAGATGATGCGCCATATGGACGATCTGCTGCAGGGCTTCGTCGCCCAGCACCGCATGAAGCTGCCCGGCTCGGCCTATATCCCCTGCTACGAGATCTGCGCGTAGCGCCAGCGCCCGGCCTTCGTTTCGCGCCGGGCACCGTTCTAATAAATAATATAAATGATTTACCTCTGCCGGCCGCGCGCGCCGGCATTCCCATTTCTCATATTATCGCCACCATCGGCAAAAAACCGCAATCATCCACTACCAAAAGCCAAATTAACAGGCATTAACCCCGCAATCGTTCGGCACAGCGCAGAAGCACACCAGGTTAAATATCGCAAATATCAGAAATTTTACGCCCAAATCTACATTGATGCATTTTTGGCAGTTTAATGAGCTAACTTTATCCATCAGATAAGTGGATTATTGCAATTGAGATCGCGATCACTGATGCATTCATTAGTAAAATGTATCTTTCCGCCCGAAAACTATTACGGCGAAAAATTATATTAAAATCGCCCATTACAAAATTTCATTTTACCGTCAGCCGTTTTTTACCGGATTCGTCCAGAAAACTGACATTTTGCTTCCTCCAGGAGAAACCGATGGAAACCACTCAAACCCGCCCCATTACGTCAACTGAGTCGCCAGGCGCATGGCGTAAAACGGACACCATGTGGATGCTGGGCCTCTACGGCACGGCTATCGGCGCGGGCGTACTGTTCCTGCCCATTAACGCCGGCGTCGGCGGGATGATTCCGCTGATCATTATGGCGATTCTTGCTTTTCCGATGACCTTCTTTGCCCACCGCGGCCTGACCCGCTTCGTACTCTCCGGTAAAAATCCGGGCGAAGATATCACCGAAGTGGTGGAAGAGCATTTCGGCATTGGCGCGGGCAAGCTCATCACCCTGCTCTACTTCTTTGCTATCTACCCGATCCTGCTGGTTTACAGCGTGGCGATCACCAATACCGTGGAGAGCTTCCTGAGCCACCAGCTGGCCATCACCCCGCCGCCGCGCGCTATCCTGTCGCTGATTCTGATCGTCGGTATGATGACCATTGTGCGCTTTGGCGAGCAGATGATCGTGAAGGCGATGAGCATTCTGGTGTTTCCGTTTGTGGCGGCGCTGATGCTGCTGGCCCTGTACCTGATCCCGCAGTGGAACGGGGCGGCGCTGGAAACCCTCTCCTTTGATTCCGCCGCCTCCACCGGCAACGGCCTGTGGATGACCCTGTGGCTGGCGATCCCGGTGATGGTTTTCTCCTTTAACCACTCGCCGATCATCTCCTCCTTCGCGGTGGCGAAGCGTGAAGAGTACGGCGACGCGGCGGAGAAAAAATGTTCTAAGATCCTCGGTTTCGCCCACGTAATGATGGTGCTGACCGTTATGTTCTTTGTCTTCAGCTGCGTGCTGAGCCTGACCCCGGCGGACCTGGCGGCGGCAAAGGCGCAGAACATTTCGATTCTCTCCTATCTGGCAAACCACTTTAACGCGCCGATCATCGCCTGGATGGCACCGATCATCGCGATGATCGCTATCACCAAATCCTTCCTCGGCCACTACCTCGGCGCGCGTGAAGGCTTCAACGGCATGGTGATCAAATCGCTGCGTGGTAAAGGCAAAACTATTGAAATTAATAAGCTGAACCGCATTACCGCCCTGTTCATGCTGGTGACCACCTGGCTTGTCGCCACCCTGAACCCGAGCATCCTGGGGATGATTGAAACCCTCGGCGGCCCGATTATCGCGATGATTCTGTTCCTGATGCCGATGTACGCTATCCAGAAAGTACCGGCAATGCGTAAGTACAGCGGTCACATCAGCAACGTTTTCGTTGTCATCATAGGCCTGATTGCCATCTCCGCAATTTTCTACTCGCTGTTCAGCTAAGAACACCAGGCGCTGCCCGCGGGCGGCGCTTCTTCCTGACTTCGCCTCTGAACCACTCGGGTTACGGGACAAAACGCCAGGGGCGATTTTGTCCGGCACCTGCGCTGGCCCCAAAGACCAGCCCCGCCAGCGTAACCCGACGTATGACGAGGTTAACCGTAATGGATGCCTTATGATTAGCGTATTCGATATCTTCAAAATCGGCATTGGCCCTTCCAGTTCCCACACCGTCGGCCCGATGAAAGCGGGTAAACAGTTTACGGACGACTTAATCGACCGTGGTTTACTGACCGACGTCACGCAGGTGGTGGTGGATGTCTATGGCTCTCTGTCGTTGACCGGCAAAGGCCATCACACCGACATCGCGATTATTATGGGACTGGCGGGCAACCTGCCGGATACCGTCGATATTGACGCCATCCCCGCCTTTATTCAGGATGTGAACACCCACGGACGCCTGCTGCTCGCCAACGGCCAGCACGAGGTGGCGTTTCCTGTCGACAAAAGCATGAACTTCCATGCCGATAACCTCTCCCTGCATGAAAACGGTATGCGCATTACCGCGCTGGCAGGGGAAACCGTGCTGTACAGCCAGACGTATTACTCCATCGGCGGCGGCTTTATCGTCGATGAGGCGCACTTCGGGCTGGCCGACAGCGAGCCGCTCAACGTGCCCTATCCCTACAAAACCGCCGCCGATCTGCAGAAGCACTGCCAGGCGACCGGCCTGTCGCTCTCCGGCCTGATGATGCAAAACGAGCTGGCGCTGCACGACAAGGCGGCGCTGGAGCAACACTTCGCCAGCGTCTGGGAGGTTATGCGCAGCGGCATTGAGCGCGGCATTACCACCGAAGGCGTGCTGCCGGGCAGGCTGCGCGTACCGCGCCGCGCCGCGGCCCTGCGCCGGATGCTGGTCAGCCAGGACAAAACCACCACCGATCCGATGGCGGTGGTGGACTGGATCAACATGTTCGCGCTGGCGGTAAATGAAGAGAACGCCGCGGGCGGCCGCGTGGTGACCGCCCCGACCAACGGTGCCTGCGGCATTATTCCGGCGGTGCTGGCCTACTATGACAAGTTTATCCGCCAGGTGAACGCCAATTCGCTGGCCCGCTATATGCTGGTTGCCAGCGCCATCGGCTCGCTGTACAAGATGAACGCCTCGATCTCCGGCGCGGAGGTGGGCTGCCAGGGCGAAGTGGGCGTGGCCTGCTCGATGGCCGCCGCCGGCCTCGCGGAGCTGCTGGGCGGCAGCCCCGCACAGGTCTGCATCGCCGCCGAGATCGGCATGGAGCATAACCTGGGGCTGACCTGCGACCCGGTTGCCGGACAGGTGCAGGTGCCCTGCATCGAGCGTAACGCCATTGCCGCCGTGAAGGCGGTGAACGCCGCGCGCATGGCGCTGCGCCGCACCAGCGAGCCGCGCGTATGCCTCGATAAGGTGATCGAAACCATGTACGAAACCGGCAAAGATATGAACGCCAAGTACCGCGAAACCTCCCGGGGCGGCCTGGCGATGAAAATCGTCGCCTGCGACTAACCGCCCGCAAATGAGGCCCCGTTTTGCGAGGCCTCTTCCCGTTTTCACTTCCGCCAATAGCCTCAGTCCGCCGCGAATGTTACCCTTAGCGCCAGCTCTTAAAGGGGGAATTATTGTGGCTGTTCATCTGCTTATCGTCGACGCGCTCAATCTTATCCGCCGCATTCACGCCGTTGCAGGCTCCCCCTGCGGGGAGAGCTGCCTGCACGCTCTCGACCAGCTGATTATCCACAGCCAGCCGACCCATGCCGTGGCGGTGTTTGACGACGAGGCGCGCAGCACGGGCTGGCGTCATCAGCGGCTGCCGGACTACAAGGCCGGGCGTCCGCCGATGCCAGAGGAGTTACAGCGTGAGATGCCCGCCCTGCGCGCCGCCTTTACCCGGCGCGGCGTGCCCTGCTGAGCCTCCGTGGGCAACGAGGCGGACGATCTGGCCGCCACCCTGGCGGTGAAGGTCGTTCAGGCCGGCCATCAGGCCACCATCGTCTCCACCGACAAGGGCTACTGCCAGCTGCTTTCGCCCGCGCTGCGCATTCGCGACTATTTTCAGAAACGCTGGCTGGATGCGCCATTCGTGGAAAAAGAGTTTGGCGTATCGCCCCGGCAATTGCCGGACTACTGGGGCCTGGCCGGAATCAGCAGTTCGAAGGTGCCCGGCGTGGCGGGAATCGGCCCCAGGAGCGCGACCCGGCTGCTGACGCTGTTTCAGGATCTGGAAGAACTTTACGCCCGCCTGGACGAGGTGGAGGAGAAGTGGCGCAAGAAGCTCGCCGCCCATAAAGAGATGGCGTTTCTGTGTCGCGATATTGCACGCCTGCAAACCGATCTGCATATCGACGGCAATTTGCAGCAGCTGCGGCTGACGCCCCAGGGCTAAAGGCGGCAGGCCACAGGCCGCCGCCGGGAGCCAGCCGCTGCCAGAACCGGAGCCGGACGTGCGCCAGCCATCCGGGCGGCGAACGTCCACGCTGACAGAAATCCACCAGCCTACGGCCCCGACGTCGCCGGGTGCGGAAACCTACCGCTCGTCGCGACGACCGCCGACGGCCGCCCACAGGCGGCGCACGTGTACGGTGACCTCTTCCCGGTCATGATAGAGCTGACGCGCCTGCATCTGAGCGTTAACGCCGTGCTCGTCAAGCCGGGCCTGAATCCATGCCAGGTTGTGCGACACCTCTTCGTAGCGCTTTTTCATCGGCAGCTTAAGGTTGAAAATGGTTTCCCGGCACCAGCCGTTGACCAGCCACTGGGCCATCAGCGCCGCCACTTTTGCCGGCTTCTCCACCATGTCACAGACCATCCACGAGATATTGTTGCGGTTCGGCCGGTATTTAAAGCCGTCTTCCCGCAGCCAGGTCACCTGCCCGGTATCCATCAGGCTTTGGGCCATCGGCCCGTTATCCACTGAATAAACCCACATGTTGCGTTTCACCAGCTGGTACGTCCAGCCGCCGGGGCAGGCCCCCAGATCCACCGCATACATGCCGTTCGCTAACCGCTCCTCCCACTCATCGGCCGGGATAAACACATGCAGCGCCTCCTCCAGCTTCAGCGTGGAGCGGCTTGGCGCTTCAGCGGGAAACTTCAGCCGCGGAATGCCCATATAGTAAGGCGAGTTATTATGGCTTAAGGAGTAGCCGGTATAGCAGCAGCCCGGTGCGATAAAGAACACGTGTACCACCGGACGTTTCGGCGTCTCATGGCGGGCCAGCACGCCCGCCTCGCGCAGCGCGGCGCGCAGCGGCACCGTAAACTTACGGCAGAACTTCATCAGTTCTTTACTTTCGTTAGTGTCCGCCACCTCAACCCGCAGATCGCCGCCCTTCTCCACCACGCCCTGCAGCATGCCGACGATGGGGGTAATGCGATCCTCCTGCGGCAGATGCTGGAGCAGCTCGCCCACCACAAACCACTGGCGGGCGAAAATCAGCGAACTGAACGGCAGTTCGCGAATCAACCTGTCGCCCTCCTCCGGCTGGTAGCATTCATAAATGACGTAGCCCGCGCTCTCTTTCACCCGCGCAAAGCCGAAGATTTCAAGACGTCCGGCTTTATCGGTAATTTCTGCGGCGCACTCTTTTTCAAAGCCGGGGCGGCACAGCAGGACAACTTTATTCATGACCAGGCACCTTACGCTTCAGTCGAATGGCACCGATCAGCATCAGCACCCAGCCCGCGAGGAAGCTGACGCCGCCGACGGGAGTCACAAACGCCCACAGGCGCAAATGCGAGAGCGCCAGGCAGTAGAGGCTGCCGCTGAACAGCACCGTCCCCAGCGCCAGAAGTACGCTGCTCCAGTAAAACCAGATGCTGATACGGCGCTGCATGGCCACCGCCAGCCCGAAGATCGCCAGGGTATGAAAGGCCTGATACTGAAGGCCGGTCTGGATCCAGCGCATTTCAACCGTGCCAAGAGAGTTGCTCAATACATGCGCACCGAAAGCACCCAGGGCAACGAAGATAAAGCCGCTGATGGCGGCAAAAATCAGCATAAATCGGCTGGTCATGGTAATACCCTAAATAAATGATTGTTCGTAACGAAAGCGGAATTTTTCTTGTTCGGCCGCCGCTTTCGTCAGGATCCACTGACGGAAGGCGGCTATTTTACCCAGTTCTGCCTGGCTGTCATGGCAAACCAGATAAAATGCGTTTTTGCTGACCAGAACGTCGTTAAACGGGCAGACCAGCCGCCCGGACTCGATTTCAGACTGCGCCATAACGTTGTTCGCCAGCGCCACGCCCTGACCGTGAATAGCGGCCTGCAGCACCATCGCGCTGTGGCTGAAGATCGGCCCCTGCTGGACGTTAATGTGCGTCAACCCGAGCTGCCGCGTCCAGGCCTGCCAGTCTCGCCGCGAAGCGTCATGCAGCAGCGTATGCTGCGTCAGATCTGCCGGCCTCTTCAGCGGCCTGTCGCCGGCCAACAGCTGCGGCGAGCAGACCGGCAACAGATATTCGGCGTACAGTTTTTCTACGCGCAACCCCGGCCAGTTGCCGCGACCATAGAAAATGGCGACGTCCACGTCGTCGGCCAGCTTCTCCTCCTGGCGGTCAACGGCCTGGATACGCACGTCGATCCCCGGATAAGCTGAATTAAAGCTGGAGAGCCTTGGCACCAGCCATTGAATGGCAAAACTGGGCAATAAACTGACCGTTAACGCCCCCTTGGCGCTGCGGGCCTGCAGTTTACGTGTCGCTTCGGTTAATTGCGAAAAAATTTCTTTGATGTCGAGGAAGTAGCTCTGGCCTTCTTCGGTTAACAGGAGGGAGCGGTTGCGTCGACGAAACAGCTTCAGCCCTAAGAAATCTTCAAGAGACTTGATTTGATGGCTGACTGCGGCCTGGGTCACAAAAAGTTCTTCTGCTGCGCGGGTAAAGCTCAAATGCCGGGCGGCGGCGTCAAAAACACGCAGGGCATTGAGCGGAGGTAGGCGTTTCGACATGAGTTTTCAGGCTTCAATGTTAATAAGATTTAACAACAAGGCAACGTTATGTCACCTATTAGTTTTTTTTATCTGAGCCATTATAATTTGTCCGTTGAGCTTCTACCAGCAAATACCTATAGTGGCGGCACTTCCTGAGCCGGAACGAAAAGTGTTATCGGAATGCGTGTTCTGGTGGGCTTTTGGCTTACGGTTGTGATGTTGTGTTGTTGTGTTTGCAATTGGTCTGCAATTCAGATCGCGGTAGCCAGGCTACCTTTTTTCACTTCCTGTACATTTACCCTGTCTGTCCATAGTGATTAATGTAGCACCGCAGCCTGCGGTGCTTTTTTTTGGTCGACGTCCGGTTTTATCTCTCCAGAGCCACCATCTCTTTCACGTCGGAACGGTTGATCTGCTGCTTGTTCCCGTTAGCATCTTTATAGGAAATCATCCCGGTATCGTTATCGGTCTGCGGCTTGCCGTCAGAAACGATGCTGCGTCCGTCGTTCGTGTGCATCACATAGTTTGGGCCGGAGCAGGCGCTCAGAGCAAAGGTCAGCATACAGGCGGAAATAATTGCGGCAGTCTTTTTCATCTTCTTCTCCTTACAGCGATTTATGCTATTAAAATCGTACTCAGTAACAGGCTGAAACCTTAGCCCAACACTATTCAGCATAAGACACTGGTCAGATTTCGCCAGGATAAACAGAGGATTCCGATGGCAGGAGAAACCTTGTATCGGCCGCCAATTTACGCCACGATCCGCCCACTGAACTGAGGAGTCCCATGAACGCTTTTAATCCCGCGCGGTTTCGCGCGCAGTTTCCCGCCGCCATCGACGCGGGCGTCTACCTCGACAGCGCCGCCACCGCCCTCAGGCCGCAGGCGGTGATTGAGGCCACCCGGCAGTTTTATAGCCTGAGCGCCGGCAGCGTCCATCGCAGCCAGTCTGCCGGGGCCAGGCGTCTGACCGCCCGCTATGAGGCGGCACGGGAGACGGTGGCGCGCCTGATCGACGCCCCGGCCCCCGAAACCATTGTCTGGACCCGCGGCGCGACGGAGGCGATTAACATGGTGGCCCAGTGCTACGCCCGGCCGCGCCTGCGCCCGGGGGATGAGATTATCGTCAGCGTCGCCGAACACCATGCCAACCTGGTGCCGTGGCTGATGGTGGCGCAGCAGACCGGTGCCAGGGTGGTGAAACTGCCCCTTAACGCCCACCGCCTGCCGGACGTTGAGCAACTGCCCGCGCTCATTACCCCACGCAGCCGTATTCTGGCGCTGGGGCAGATGTCAAACGTCACCGGCGGCTGCCCGGCGCTGGGGCGCGCCGTGGCGCTGGCCCATGCGGCGGAAATGGTGGTGATGGTCGACGGTGCCCAGGGCGCGGTGCATTTCCCCGCCGACGTACAGCGGCTCGATATTGATTTCTACGCCTTCTCCGGCCACAAGCTGTACGGTCCGACCGGCATCGGGGTGCTGTACGGCAAGCCCGACCTGCTGGCGGCCATGACGCCCTGGCTCGGCGGCGGCAAGATGGTAAGTGAAGTCACCTTTGACGGCTTCACTCCCCGCCCCGCCCCCTGGAAGCTGGAGGCGGGTACGCCCAACATCGCCGGCGTTATTGGCCTGAGCGCGGCGCTGGAGTGGCTGTCCGGCGAGGATATCGCCGGAGGCGAAAGCTGGAGCCGGGAGCTGGCGACGCTGGCGGAGGAGGCGCTGGCAAAGCGGCCGGGGTTTCGCACCTTCCGCTGCCAGGAGGCCAGCCTGCTGGCCTTCGAGTTCGCGGGCGTGCATCACGGCGATCTGGTGACGCTGCTGTCTGAGTACGGCATCACGCTGCGCGCCGGCCAGCACTGCGCCCAGCCACTGCTGGCGGAGCTTGGCCTGTCGGGCGTCCTGCGCGCCTCGTTTGCGCCCTATAATACAAAAAGCGATGTGGATGCGCTGGTCGACGCCGTTGACCGCGCGCTGGAACTCCTGGTGGAATAATGACAAATTCTCAGCTCGCCGGACATCCGTTCGGCACAACCGTCACCGAAGAGACGTTACGCCGCACCTTCCTGCCGCTGAGGCAGTGGGAAGAGAAATATCGTCAGCTCATTCTGCTCGGCAGGCAGCTGCCGCCCCTGCCCGGGGCGCTGAAGGCGCAGGCGAGAGAAATTGCCGGCTGCGAGAATCGCGTCTGGCTGGGCCACCGCCTGGCGGACGGGGGGACGCTGCACTTTTTCGGCGACAGCGAAGGCCGTATCGTGCGCGGGCTGCTGGCGGTGCTGCTGACCGCGGCGGAGGGGAAAACCGCCGCTGAACTGCTGGCCCGCTCTCCGCTGGCGCTGTTTGACGAGCTGGGGCTGCGCGCGCAGCTGAGCGCTTCACGCGGCCAGGGGCTAAATGCGCTCAGCGAAGCGATTATCGACGCCGCGCGTCAGGTTTGAGGCCCTTCCGGCTGACCAGACGGGCCGGATACCGCCATCAGCAACGCGCGGCTTTCGCCATCATCTTCTTCAGGGCGTGGGATACGGCAACAAACCCAAAGGTGGCGGTAACCATGGTTGCCGCACCAAACCCCGAGGCGCAGTCCATTCTTTTCGGCCCTTCCGCCGTTGCCTTCATCGCGCACACCGAGCCGTCCGCCTGCGGGTAGACCAGCGCCTCGGTTGAAAACACGCAGTCAACGCCCAGCTTGCCCTTGCTGTTTTTCACCACGCCGAAGTCGCTTTTCAGCCGCTCGCGCAGCTTTGCCGCCAGCGGGTCCTGAATCGTTTTCGCCAGATCCGCCACCTGAATCTGCGTCGGATCGATCTGCCCGCCCGCGCCGCCGGTGGTCACCAGCGGGATCTTATTGCGCCGACACCAGGCGATCAGCGCCGCCTTTGGCCGCACGCTGTCGATGGCGTCGATCACGTAGCTGTAGCCGCCGCCCAGATACTGCGCAACGTTGTCGGGCGTAACGAAGTCATCAATAACCTTCACCCGGCACTCCGGGTTGATCTGGCGAAGCCGCCCGGCCATCACCTCAGCCTTCGCCAGCCCGACGCTGTCGCACAGGGCGTGAATTTGGCGGTTGGTGTTAGTGACGCAGACGTCGTCCATATCAATCAGCGTAATGGTGCCAATGCCGGTGCGGGCCAGCGCTTCCGCCGCCCAGGAGCCGACGCCGCCGATGCCGACCACGCAAATATGCGCCCCGGCGAACAGCCGCAGCGCGCTTTCTCCATACAGACGCGCGGTGCCGCCAAAACGCTGGCGCCAGGCGTCGCTGATTACAACAGACATATCACCTCAGAATGAAAAAAGGGTGAGGCTATCCTCACCCTCATATTGCGGACAAAACGGGAGAAGCGTGGCTCCCGCTTTGTAATTAACAGCCAGAAATCAACAGGTTGATTTTCATGACTTTTATTTTAAAGCCCTTCCCCCCGGAAGCGGGGCCGAAGGTGTATCAACGCACTCAGGGAAGGCTTGCCGGCGCATTTAGCGCACGGTCAGCCGTTAAACACGCCGCCTGCGCCGGGGGCGGTCTTCAGCACCCAGACGCGACCATAGTGATTATACCAGCCCGCGCGGTGCCCGGCCTCCTGGCCAATGCCCTGGTAGATATCGAAATGCTGCCCTTTGATCGCGCCACCGACGTCCAGCGCCACCATCAGCCGCAGCTCGTACTGGCCGTTAAACTTGCCGTTGTTATCGAGCAGCGGCACTTCTGCCAGCAGGGCGGTGCCCGCCGGAACGATCGAGCGATCCGACGCCACCGAGGCGCGGCCGATCAGCGGCACCGCGCTGGCCCCTTTCACCGGCGCGAAGGACTGGGGTTTAAAGAAAACGAACGACGGATTCTGCTCCAGCAGCTCACGCACCTCCGCTTCGCTATGGGTTTCGCCCCAGCGGCGGATAGCCTGCATCGACATATCTTCCTTCTTTACCTCTCCGCGATCGATCAGCACCTTGCCGATGCTGCGGTAGGCGTGGCCGTTTTTACCGGCGTAGCTGAAGAAATTAAGCGGGCTGCCGTCACCAAAGTCGATATAACCGCTGCCCTGTACGCCCATGATAAAGTTATCCATCAGCGAATTACTGTAGGCGAGGATATAGCTGTCGCTCAGCGCGCCGGCATGGATTTGCGCGCGGGACGGCAGGCGGCCGCGCTTTGGCGGCATACGGTAGATGGGATACTGGAATTCGCCCTGCCGGACGCGACGCGCCTGAACGACCGGGGTGTAGTAGCCGGTAAACTGCACGTTGCCGTAGTTATCCACGCCTTCCATCTGCCAGGCGTCAAGGCCAAACTGGCGCATTGTCCGCGTATCGCCGCCGGCGCGCAGCCACTCCTGTACGGCGCTGTAGACGCTGCTCTGGCTGCTGTACAGGCGCGGCGAGGCGCGGCGAACCTGTCGCACCTGCTCGGCAAAATCACCGGCGTTAATCGGCGCGCCTACGGCGTCGGGCTGATTCACCAGGGAGAGAGGCTGCGTAAATTTGCCGTCCTTATACTGCTGCCCGCGATCGGTTGGTCTGGAACTACAGGCGGCCAGTATCGCCACAACCGCCCCCATCAGAAGGTATTTCGCCCAACGTCCTTTCATTATTCTCGTCTTTAAGTTGCCTGAATGCGTGATGGATGAAGATAACAAACCGCGAAACCTATTGAAATGGTGGCCGCGAGCCGGCGCAACATTTGTCTAAAAAACACGCCCGGCCGCTCTGTTTTTAGCCATCTCTGCGGTGATTTCCGGCTCCCTGTGAAAAAAGGGTTGCATGAAAACGTTAGCAGAGTATAGTGCGCATCCACGGACGCGGGGTGGAGCAGCCTGGTAGCTCGTCGGGCTCATAACCCGAAGGTCGTCGGTTCAAATCCGGCCCCCGCAACCAATACAATGTGATAAAAGGTTACTCGACCAAAGAGTAACAGACGGACGCGGGGTGGAGCAGCCTGGTAGCTCGTCGGGCTCATAACCCGAAGGTCGTCGGTTCAAATCCGGCCCCCGCAACCAGCACATTGTGACAGCAAGGCTACTCGACGGAAGAGTGGCAGACGGACGCGGGGTGGAGCAGCCTGGTAGCTCGTCGGGCTCATAACCCGAAGGTCGTCGGTTCAAATCCGGCCCCCGCAACCAACTTATTTACAGCGTCGTTTCAGATGGCGTTGCCGACAAAAAACCGCAGCCTCATCCAGAATGAACTGCGGTTTTTTTGTTTTTATCTTGCGCTATTCCCTGCCCCGCAAAAGAGATCTTTCACGCTCGCCGAGCCGCTGCCGATATTGAGCAGCGCTGAGGTAAAGATCCCCGCAGGATTCAGGTGATATACTGCGCCCCGGCTTTGTCCGTCAGCTCCGTCACCGCGCTGAGCGTTATTTTGCTCCCCGACTCTGCGGACAGCTCTTCACCGGTTTTAATCAGATAGCTCTTTCCGGTATTTAGGCTGTGTCCCTTAATCGGGCGTGGCGTCGACGCTGAGCCAGAAGCACGTAATCAAGGCGGAGGACGCAGGACGTAGTAAACTACGTTCAAGTCCGACAACACAGAGTACGCGCTTGTGGCTCGCGTCCCGCAGGGCTGGGGCCATTCAGCTCCGTTGCCGCGTTACTCGCCGCGCATTTGGAATAACCAAATATTACGGCTCGCGCCTTGCCCCGGACCTGAATGACCGCCAGCGACGCTCACGAACGATTAAGGGACACAGCCTACCATTGACGCAAAACAAACGGTTTCATGAGCTATCTTCTGTTATTCAGGCGTTTCATAAGAACAAAAAATAAGGGAACGATCAGCCACCCCCAAAAACCACAGAATGTTCTTATGAGATTCCCTAAGATTCTTAAAGAGTAAAAACCATTAAAATATATCATTCCCCACCGTGGAACGAAGGGAATAAATAAAATATTTGCAGCAACACTAAGTACTATTCCTACGATCACTCCTGTAAGAATTATATACCTAATAAACCTCAAGATGCAGGTGTGAGCACCTGGAAGCAATCGTTAATTCGGGATGCCAGTGAATCCACTCTATCCGGCAGCGTCTGTGCAAAAAATGTCGATATCGCGTTCCTGAACTCTCGCGTACTGCTGAAATAACAGTTATTTCGCGTATGTTCGTTCATTAACTTCCACATTCGTTCTATTGAATTCAGGTTCGGACTGTAAGGGGGAAGGTAATGCAGCCTGATATTGGCCAGAAGGATGGCTTTAATATGATCGCAAACAAGCTTGTCACGACTGGAGTCATGAAGACGCTCAAGTTCAGCTTTTTGTTGGTCAATGATGAAGATTTTAATGGTGGATAGCATGATCTCCTGTTGCTGAAAAATCAAGCATCTTCAATGAGCATGGGTATATACTCACGCAACCTGAAGATGCTTGAAGCGGGATGTAAATACATACTTTAAATCAATGGATTACATATGAACACATTATGCTTCTTGATGTTTATTGGGTATATACCCTAAATAATTCGAGTTGCATGAAGGTGGCGACGCAGAGAATCCCCGGGAGCTTACAGTAGTAAATGTCCGGGTGAACAAGGAAAACCAACGAACATGCAGTTTGAAGTATGACGAGTATATAAGAGTTTATTTTAAACTGGAAGTATAATGTTATGGAATCAAGACATATAAAAATTCTTTGTAATTCAAATTAATTTCATAAAAAATAATATTGGACATCTAAAGTTTTCATTAGGAGCGTATAATAACTTGATATTTTCTCCAAAAAATATTACATGACACATGGATGAATTGCTAATAATTTGATTAGCGAGCCGTCTAGAAAGCTTGTTGATCAAATGATATAATTATTTACCACTTTATCGGTAAAATGGAGTTTTTAATGAAAATTGTTGGCCTTAGCAAAGTTGTCGATGTAAACGATATGTTAGAAGAGGGTTCGAGCGGAAACGATAATGACTATTATGAACTTTTTATGGAACCAATAAGAAAGTGTAAAGATTATAAACCAAAATTAGGTGGAAATAATTCTGATGGGGTTGATCTTGATGGATTTAAATCGTTATATGGTAGCGACTCTTTCTACTCATGGATTGGATTAGATAGTGAGCTTATGTATTCTGCACATAAAGCTGCGGGTGGTATGACGTCAATTTACAGACAAATAGGGATTGGATGTGAAAGGCTTTTCAGGCAAATCATTATGGATACATGTCTTTATGATGATCCATTTTTTTCAAATTGGTCATATGAGTCAAAAACCAGCGGAGGAAAAGTCAAAACTTTATATCTTGATGGCCGTTTAGAATTAAATGAAATAAAAAATGAAAAGGTTTTATACGAAGTTAAATCCTGGATGCAGAAATATTGTGATCGATTAGATGTTCCTGTACCTCTTAATGGTGTAGTTTTTGAAGTTAGACAAGGTTATAAAAGTAAAGATAGTAAAAGACAAAATGGTGACATCGATAATGCTACTGTAGCCTGGGCTAATGGGTACCTTCCAATTTTTGCCATTTTTTCTGCTCAAATTGATAAAGATATTGTATACAGATATATAAATAATCGCTGTGGCATATTAACTGGAATTAATGAATCTGATGCAGGAGAGTTTTTATCATTATTCTCTTTTTTTAGAAAGGTTTTAGGCTATGATTTAGCTGGATTTTTCCAAAGAAATAGTGATAAAATGAAACTTGAAATTAATACTGTTTTAGCTAAATTATTGAGTCCACAATGAAAGTTACCTTAACTTCAAAAGGAAGTGATTATACATTCAAATACAACCGTGGGTTAGGGAGACATGGTTGGCTTCGTTTAACGCCTGCTTATTCAGTTAAGCTTGTTGAGGAGCTAATTTCAGAAACTCCAAAAGGGAAAAGGATTTTAGATCCTTTTTCTGGAACAGCAACTACTGGACTCAGTTCTTTAGAACAGGGCTATAATGCAGTTTTATGTGATATAAACCCTTTCCTAATATGGTTTGGTAACACTAAACTTGCCTATTTTTCTAACGAAGATCTTTTAGAAACAAAAAGGCTCTCTCTCGAATCAGCTAGTCTTTCATCTTATAAACTTATGGGAGATAACTGGGTTCCTGATATACATAATATTAATAGATGGTGGGATTGTGATACTCTTTTGAGTTTGGCAGCTTTACGATCTGCTATAGTCGAAAAAATTGGCGAGCCTTCTGATAATCCAATTTTCAATTTGATCTGGATTTCGTTTTCTAGACTAATCATCGAAACGTCTTCTGCAGCTTTTAACCATGTATCAATGTCTTTCAATGGTTCAACTGTAAAACATGAACATAACCAAATTATTGAACTTTTTTTATCAATAGTTGAAAGCATAACTTCAACTGCTTTTGTCGAAACATCTAACCATGCTCAGGTTTTGAATTGTGATTCAAGATTTATTAGTAATATAGATATAGAAAAAGTTGATCATGTAGTGACATCTCCTCCTTATCCTAACAGGATGAGTTATATCAGAGAGCTTAGACCATATATGTACTGGACTAAATTTCTAAATCATGCAACTGAAGCAGCAGATTTAGACTGGAAAGCAATCGGTGGGACTTGGGGAAGTGCTACTTCCAAATTAAAAACCTGGCATCCATCTGATATTGATTTGCCTGAGCTTTTAATCCAAAAGTGTACTGAAATAAAAATGAAAGACGACAAAAATGCTGATCTGATGGCTAGATATGTGCAAAAATATTTTTATGATATGCATCAGCATTTTTCCTCATTGAAAAACTTACTCAATGAAGGTGCTAAAATAGATTACATCGTTGGAAATTCAAGTTTCTATGGTGTAAAAGTTGAATCTGAAAAAATATTTGAGGATTCGCTTTTGACCTTAGGGTTCAAAAATGTTTCATCTAGAATTGTCAGGAAAAGAAATTCAAATAAAGAATTATTTGAGTTTTGTGTGACAGCTTACCTTTAAGATACTTTAGTACCCAAGAGATTGAATCAATAATACCTCCCTGGGTACTCAAGATTTATATATTCGTCATACTTCACGTTGCAGCTTGAAGTATGACGGGTATAAAAATAAACCCCGTAACGCTCATCAGCGATATTTAACGCATTTTTCCCGCGGGTAACCTTCGATCGCCGCGGTGGCTTTGGCGGTTTGCCCAAAGATAAAAAGCGCCGTGATAAAAACACCCACGACGCGCAGTGTAGTGCCAGCGCGCCTTTATTATCCTCTTCTCGCCAGCGTCGCCCCGTCGGCAAAATAGGCCTTAATTCCGGCGAGGATCGACGCGGCAACCTCCTGCTGAAACGCCGCCGTTTTCAGCTTGCGCTCCTCCTCAACGTTGCTGATAAACGCCGTTTCCACCAGAATCGACGGAATATCTGGTGCCTTCAGCACCGCAAAGCCCGCCTGCTCAACCTGGTTCTTATGCAGGGTATTGATCTGCCCCAGCTTCTTAAGCACCGCTTTGCCAAACTTCAGGCTGTCGGCAATGGTCAGAGATTGCACCATATCGAACATCGTATGGTCGACATAGCGATCGCCGCTCTTGCTCACGCCGCCGATCAGATCCGAGGCGTTCTGCGTCTGGGCCAGATACCTGGCCGCGGTACTGGTGGCCCCTTTGGTCGAGAGCGCAAACACCGACGAGCCGCGGGGCTGTCGGCTGGTAAAGGCGTCGGCGTGAATCGACACAAAAAGATCCGCCCGCTGCTTCTGCGCTTTCGCCACCCGCACCTTCAGCGGAATAAAAATATCCTCATTGCGGGTCATATAGACCTTCATGTTGCCCTCTTTCTCGATCAGCGCGCGCAGGCGGCGGGCGATCTGCAGCACGACGTCCTTCTCCCGTGTCTTGTATTTGCCCACGGCTCCGGAATCTTCGCCCCCGTGCCCCGGATCGAGCACGATGACGATAGGCCGATCGCGCCCGGCCCTGCCCGGCTGGGGGCCGCTCTGCGCGGAAGATACCTGCTTATCAAGATCGCCCTTGTTGTAATCCTCAAGCAGCGCCAGCAGAGGATCCTGCACATCCCTGGCGTTCGCCGGATAGAGATCCATCACCAGCCGCTCCCTGAAACCGGCCACCGGCGCAAGGGCGAACAGCTGCGGCTTCACGTTCTGCTTCAGCTCAAACACCATGCGCACGGTCTGCGGATCGAACTGCCCGACTCTCGCGGATTTAATGTAGGGATCGTCGCTGCGGATCTGCGCCCCCACCCCCTTCAGCACCGAGTTAAGGTTTACGCCCTCAATATCCACCACCACCCGCTCCGGGTTGCTCAGGGCGAACTGCCTGTATTTCAGCTGATGGTTAGATTCTACCGTCACGCGGGTGTAGCTGGAGGCGGGCCAGATGCGAACCGCTACGATCTGGCTGGCGGCGGCGAGGCTAAGCGGACTCACGCTCAGCAGCCACACGGCACCCGCACCCTGCAGTAAACGACGGCGGCTAATGGGTTGACTGGATCCCGACATGCTTCTCCCGAGCAAAATAAGACGTAACGTAGCGTTTAAAACGAACAAATTGACCGGAAACTTTAGCCAATGAGAAAAATTCTGTCATCTATAAAAGGGTAAACTTTCTGTCTCACCTCGCGCCACCCTACCGAAAAGCGTTACTGCGGATAAAATTCGCCCTTGCGCCCGCCCGAAAAACGGAATAAAAATACACTAATTTCGAATAAACATGCACTGAGGTAGACCATGGTGAAGGAACGTAAAACCGAGCTTGTCGAAGGGTTCCGCCATTCGGTTCCTTATATTAATACCCACCGGGGAAAAACATTCGTCATTATGCTTGGCGGCGAAGCCATTGGACACGAAAACTTCTCCGGCATCGTTAACGATATTGGCCTGCTGCACAGCCTCGGCATACGTCTGGTGGTGGTCTACGGCGCGCGACCGCAGATCGACGCCAACCTCGCCGTGCACCGGCATGAGCCGCTCTACCATAAGCATACCCGGGTGACGGACGCCAAAACCCTTGAGCTGGTCAAGCAGGCGGCGGGGACGCTACAGCTGGATATCACCGCCCGTCTGTCGATGAGCCTCAACAACACCCCGCTGCAGGGGGCGCATATTAACGTGGTGAGCGGTAACTTTATTATCGCCCAGCCGCTGGGGGTGGATGACGGCGTGGACTACTGCCACAGCGGCCGCATCCGCCGCATCGATGAAGAGGCGATCCACCGCCAGCTCGACGCCGGGGCCATCGTGCTGACGGGGCCAGTGGCGGTATCGGTTACCGGCGAAAGCTTTAATCTGACCTCGGAAGAGATTGCCACCCAGTTGGCCATTAAGCTGAAGGCGGAAAAGATGATTGGCTTCTGCTCGTCGCAGGGGGTAACCAACGACGACGGCGATATTATCTCTGAGCTGTTTCCTGACGAAGCCCAGGCCCGCGTCGAAGCGCTGGAAGCGAGGGGCGACTACGACTCCGGCACCGCGCGGTTTCTGCGCGGTGCCGTCAGGGCCTGCCGCAGCGGGGTCCGTCGCTGCCACCTGATAAGCTATCAGGAGGATGGCTCGCTGCTGCAGGAGCTGTTCTCCCGCGACGGCATCGGCACGCAAATTGTCATGGAGAGCGCCGAACAGATCCGCCGCGCCACCATTAACGATATCGGCGGCATTCTGGAGCTGATCCATCCCCTTGAACAGCAGGGCATTCTGGTGCGTCGCTCCAGGGAACAGCTGGAGATGGAGATCGACAAGTTCACCATTATTCAGCGCGATAATATGACCATCGCCTGTGCGGCGCTCTATCCGTTCCCGGAGGAGAAGATTGGCGAAATGGCCTGCGTGGCGGTACACCCGGACTACCGCAGCTCGTCGCGCGGCGAAGTGCTGCTGGAGCGCATCGCCGCCCAGGCAAAGCAGATGGGCCTGAGCAAGCTGTTCGTGCTGACCACCCGCAGTATTCACTGGTTCCAGGAGCGCGGCTTCTCCCCGGTGGATATCGATCTGCTGCCTGAAAGCAAAAAGGAGATGTACAACTACCAGCGGCGCTCCAAGGTGCTGATGGCGGAGCTGAGCTAAGGGGCGTAACGTCGGAGCTGAACTAAGCGCACAATCCGGGCGCAGAACTGAACGCTGTTCAGGCCCGACGACACAGAACACGCGCTTCCGGCCCGCGTCCCGCGCCGTCAACTCCCATTCTTGAGGGCGGAGAGCTATCAAAGCCCCTCATTAAACAGCGCCGACAGCCCGCTGCGGCGCTCGGTGCGCGTGGCCACCGCGGCGGACAGCACGGACTCGTCGGCGTACAGCGACAGGCGGCGGCGCGCCCGGGTGACGGCGGTATAGACCAGCTCCCTGGTCACCACCGGCGAGCGCTGGGTCGGCAGCACCAGCGCCGCGTGATCGAACTCTGAACCCTGCGACTTGTGCACCGTCATCGCCCAGGTGGTTTCATGTTCCGGCAGGCGGCTGGGCTGCACCGATTTGATGCTGCCGTCCGGCATCGCAAACCAGACCCTCAGCCCCTGACCGCGATCGAGCGCAATGCCGATATCGCCGTTAAACAGCCCCAGCGCGCTGTCGTTGCGGGCGATCATTACCGGTCGCCCTTCATACCAGCGGGAGTGCGGCTGGCGCTGAAGCCTGCGCCGCTGCTGCATCGCCTGCTCGATCCGCTCGTTAAGCCCGCTGACGCCAAACGGCCCTTCGCGCAGCGCGCACAGCAGCTGATAATCATTAAACGCCCGCAGCACCGCCTCCGGCTCCGCCCGCTCGTTCAAAAGCGTCAGATAGCGCCCGTAGCCGGCCAGCGCCTCATCCAGCATCGCCAGATAATCCTCACCGCTCTGCAGCGTACGCTTCTCAATATCGCTGAAGCGCCTGCGGAACACCGTTTTTATTGCCGCGCCGTCGCCGCCGTTAATCGCCGCAGCCAGCTGGCCGATGCCGGAGTCGCTGCCAAAACGGTAGCTTTTTTGCAGCAGGCAGAGGCTGTCGCGCAGGGAGGCGGCGGCGTCGCCGGTTCCCGCCGGCACCGGCGAGCCGGTCAGGCGGCTCAGTTGACGGGCGCGCGCCGGCGTATAGCCAGCGTTAACATACGTGCAGATATCCCCCAGCACCGCCCCCGCCTCCACCGAGGCGAGCTGATCGCGATCGCCGAGGAAAATCGCCCGACCGTGCGCGGGCAGGGCGTCGATCAGCCGCGACATCATCGGCAAATCGATCATCGAGGCCTCGTCCACCACCAGCACGTCAAGGTGCAGCGGGTTGCCGGAATGATAGCGCAGGCGCTGACTGCCGGGCTGTGCGCCAAGCAGCCGGTGCAGGGTGCTGGCGTCCTCCGGAATGCGCTTTTTTTGCTCGTCGGTCAGCGGCAGCTGGCGCAGCGCTTTTCCCAGCGATTCGCTCAGGCGCGCCGCCGCTTTCCCCGTCGGTGCCGCCAGCCGGATGCGGCAGCGCTCGCCGTCCGCCATCTGGATCAGCGCCGCCAGCAGCCTGGCGACCGTCGTCGTCTTACCGGTGCCCGGCCCGCCGGAGATCACCGAAATACGGCGGGTCAGCGCGACGGCTGCGGCAACCTTTTGCCAGTTGACGCCGTCGTCGGGCGGAAACAGGCCGTCCAGGGTTTTCGCCAGCAGGCTCTCATCGACCTCTACGGGCTGGTTCACCTCGCAGAAAAAGCGCGCCACCGTGCGCTCGTTGCACCACATCCGGTTCAGATAGAGACGATCGCCGTGGAGGATAAGCGGCGTTGGCCGCTCGCCGCCGCTGACCGCCGGAGAGGCCAGCAGGCATTCGATCCAGCGTTCAGGCCCGTTCATCTCCTGGCACCATACCTTCAGCAGCGGGTGCGCCTCGTCGCCGGGAGTCAGCCGCGACAGCGGCAGGCAGACGTGCCCGTCGCCGGCGTCGCGGCTGAGCAGCGCCGCCGCCAGGGCGACGGCAGGATGGTCATCCCCGGCGACGGTTAACGCGAACTGTGCGTCCAGCGGCCGCAGCAGCTTTTGCTCCACGGCCTCCAGCAGGCTTTTTTGTAAGGTCATTGCGCCTCCTCCATCGCGGTTCCGGCAAACATCTCATCCATCCGGGCGATCAGTTCGCCGTCCGGACGGGTGGCGTAAATCCCCTGCTGCGGGTGCTGCCGGTCAACGCCGCGCAGGAACAGATAGAGCACCCCGCCAAAATGGCGCTCGTAGTCATAGTCGGCGATGCGGTGACGCAGGTAGCGGTGGAGCGCCAGGGTATAGAGCTGATACTGCAGATCGTAGCGATGCGCCCGCATCGCGGCGGCCATCGCCTCCCGGGTATAGGCGGCCCCGTCCTCCCCCAGCCAGTTGGACTTATAGTCAAGCAGGTAATAACGCCCCTGGTGGCGAAAAACCAGGTCGATAAAGCCCTTCAGCATTCCGCGAACCTGCGCAAAATCCAGCGGCGCGCAGCCCGCCGAAAGCGGGTCATACCGGCGGATCAGTGCGTCAAGCCCCCCGGCGATGAGCGGCCGTTCGATGGGCAGATAAAACTCCATCTCCACCTGCTTTTCACGGGCGGAGAGCTGGCTCAGACTCAGCCCGGCGTCGTTGAGCGGAGCGTGCAGCACGGCGTCGATCCATTGGCTGAGCACCGGCTGCCAGTGCGGCTCATAGCCTCCCAGCTCCAGCTGTTGTCGCACCCACTGCTCGTCCACCGGACGGGTAAAATCCAGCGCCTCGAACAGACCGTGCAAAAAGGTTCCCGGCGACGCGCCGCGCGGAAACTGATGCGGCGTCAGCCCCGCTGCCGCAGGCACCTCGCCAACGCCCGCGGCGTCAACGTCAAGCCGCGGCAACAGATCCTGGGCTATGCCGTGCCCGCGCTGCTGCAGGCCGGTGTAGCTGGTCACCCGCCAGCTGTCGGACGGCAGGCGGCGCAGCCTGCGGGCGCTCAGCGCCTCCTGACGCTCCTGGGCAAGCTCCCAGCGCGCGCTGTCCGGCTCGTCGGGGGTCCGGCAGACGATATCCGCCCCGCAAAGCGCCTCAATCGCCGCGCGCAGCCCGGCGGCGTCCATCGGCTCGCCTTTTTGCAGCAGCCGCCCAAGCGCGCTCAGATGCACGTCGGTCTCGCCTTTTTTATCTCCCCGCCGGCGCACCAGCGGCGCGACGCCAAGGCTGCAGTGCCATACCGAACGGGTCAGCGCCACGTAGAGCAGGCGCAGATCCTCCGCCAGCCGCTCCGCCTCCGCCAGCTCAATACTCTCCTGCGCCTGGCTGAGATCGAGCACCGCCTCAAAAGAGCTGCGATCGTGATAGAACGCCCGATCCTGAACGCGAAAGTTAGTGATAAAGGGCAGCCAGACCAGCGGGTACTCCAGCCCTTTCGATTTATGGATAGTGACGATCTGCACCAGGTGCCTGTCGCTTTCCAGCCGCAGCTGCTGGCTGGCGGCGCTGCTGTCCGGCTCCAGAATATGCTGTGACAGCCAGCGCACCAGCGCATGTTCGCTCTCCAGGTGCGTTCCCGCCTCCTGCAGCAGCTCGCTGATGTGCAGAATATCGGTCAGCCGCCGCTCGCCCCCGGCGGTGGCCAGCAGGTTTTCGGCAATATTGCGCGCCGTCATCAGCGCCCGCAGCATCGGCATCACGCCGCGCTTCTGCCAGAGGCGGCGGTAGCCGTCAAACTCTTCAACCGCCGCGTCCCAGGCACTTTCATCATTATTGAGCGTTTCAATGTCGCGGGCGGTCAGGCCCATCAGTGAGGTCGCCAGGGCGCTGCGCAGCGCCTCCTCACGCTCCGGCGACATTACCGCCTGCAGGATCCACAGCATCTCCTGCGCCTCCAGCGTTTCAAACACGCTGTCGCGGTTGGAAAGATAGACCGAAGGGATCGCCAGCAGCGTCAGCGCATCGCGCACCTGAGCCGCCTCCTGGCGGCTGCGCACCAGCACGCTGATGTCGGAGGCGCGGACCGGGCGGGTGCTTTTGCCGTCGTCGAGCAGCGCCTCTCCGCGCAGCCCGGCGCTCAGCCAGTCGCGGATCTGCGCGGCGCACACCTGCGCCATATAGCTCTGATAGTCGCCGACACCGCAGCGCTCCCCTGCCATCAGCCACAGGTTCATCGCGGGCTGAACCTCGCCGTTGAGCACAAAGCGCAGCGCCTGGTTTTTTCCGGCGGACTTCACCGGCATAAACGGGATCTCGCGGAACATAAAGGCGTTGTCCATCCGGCTAAACAGCGTATTAACCCCGTTGACCATGCCGGGAGCGGAACGCCAGTTGGTATCGAGGGTGTAGTGAGCGCTCACCTCTCCCCGCGCCTTCATGTAGGTAAAGATATCCGCCCCGCGAAAGGCGTAGATCGCCTGTTTGGGATCGCCTATCAACAGCAGCGCGGTCTCCGGCTGGCGCTGCCAAATGCGGCGGAAGATGCGGTACTGCTGCGGATCGGTATCCTGAAATTCATCGATCATCGCCACCGGAAAACGTCCGCGAATAGCGGCGGCCAGCGCCTCGCCGCTCTCGCCGCGCAGGGCCGCGTCCAGGCGGCTGAGCATATCGTCGAAGCCCAGCTCGCCGCGGCGGCGCTTCTCCCTGGCCACGGTTTCGCGGATCTCCGCCAGCGCGCGGGTCAGCAGCAGATCTCTGATGGTCAGCGGCTCGGCGTATAGCTCATCGACGGCGGCAAACAGCGGGTGCCGCGGCGCGGTGCCGCCCGCTTTGGTACGCTGCTCTAAAAAGCGTTGGGAAAATTTCTCCAGCGCCTCGGGCAGCCGGTAGCTTCGGGTCTCTTCTTCAGCCCAGGCGGTGACCTTTTCGATCCACTTCGCCTGATTGCCGCGATTGAATTTGCGCCGATCGATATCCGACCCTTCGATCAGATCGTTCAGTTCGTTAACGCAGGAGAGCCACTGCTGCTTGAGCTTCGCGATCCGCGCGACGATTTTTTCATGCCGCGAGGCCAGCGTCTCCTCATCAGAGGGCGGCGATTTAATCACCGGCGCTTCGCCCTGCAGATAGACGTTAATCTCTTTGAGCAGCGCCTGCGGCCCGTTCCAGGTCTCAAAAACCACCTGCGCGATATCCCGCGGCAGCGGGTAGCAGTGGCGACGCCAGAAGTCGGCGCAGGCCTGATAGCGCAGCAGCGATTCATCTTCAATAAGCTGCTGCTCAAACAGCATCCCGGACTCAAAGGTGTTCAGGCTCAGCATCCGCTGGCAGAAGCCGTGAATGGTAAATACCGCCGCTTCGTCCATCTGTCTTTCCGCCAGCAGCAGCCACTGCGCCGCCTGCTTTTTATCGGCAATCTCCGCCAGCAGGCTGGCATAGAGCGGATTGTCGGTGGACTCGCGCAGGCAGGCGATGCGCAGCTCATGGATATTGCTGCGAATGCGTCCGCGCAGCTCTCCGGTGGCGGCCTCGGTAAAGGTCACCACCAGCAGCTCCTCCACGCTCAGCGGCCGGGGAAAGGCGGCCGAACCGCCCAGGCCAAGCAGCAGACGCAGATAGAGCGCGGCGATGGTAAAGGTTTTGCCCGTGCCCGCAGAGGCTTCAATCAGGCGCTCGCCCGTCAGCGGCAGGCGCAGAGGATCGAGAGGCTCGGCAACGTCATTCATCAAAATGTCCTCTGGAAACATCGCGCAGTCGGGCGGTGAGGAAAGGAGGCGCGGACCGCGCTTTTTTAACCACTAATCATGCCTCTCACATTTTCGCTTATATTGGATAAGCCCGATAAAACGCGCCAGGAAAGAGAGATTCTCGCCAACGCCCGTTTAAGGGCGGCCCGCCTCCGGGCGAAAGCAGCCGTTTGCCGGATGCCCTGCACAAGGTTTCCGCAGGCCGGTTAACGGGCCACCGGCCGTTTGCCTCGACGCTTCATCCGCCACCGGTCATGACCCGCAGCGCTCGCGGACGCCGGGGCGGGTTTGCGCGCCGGCTCCGGTACAGCGCCGCACGGGTCGGGCGAAGCGCGATCGCTATTGCACCGCTCTTCCCGTTCTTTAAGCACTAAAGAGAGAAGCCTTGCGCCTTAATGCCCGGAGCCGTCAGCCTTCTCACTCCACAGGGGCATAGTTTGCTGCAGCGCGCTGGCGTTCTCCCACGTTTTCCAGCCCGCCGGACGAGCGTATTCTGCCTTCCCGCTCTGGCTGCCGGAAATCTGCGACAAAATCGCCATTCCCTGCGGCTCCACCACCGCCTGATGGAAGAAGTCGGCAAGCTTTTGCGGCGTCAGCTCTTTAATTCGGGCGACGATTTTATCACGGGAGTCAAAGCGCATATTGCCGCGATCGAAATCTTTACTGAATTTCGCCGCCTCCTCGCCCAGCGTCTGCGGTGCCTGCAGCATCTGCGCGATAACCGCCTGCTGTATCTGCGCGAACGTTTCCGGCTTCATCGCCCGCAGCTTCGCCTCTACCGTCGGAAAAAACGCCTTATAGCGCTCCCAGAGAAAGGCCGGCTGCCTGTCGTTGCTCTGTAGCAGGAAGCCCAGCCCCCATTGACGCCCGATGCTCATCGGGAAGGCGAAGACGGCATAGCCCAGCTGCTCTTCGGTGCGCAGCTGGTTATAGAACCACGGCTGCACGATCTGCCCGGCCATCACGCTATAGGCCGAACCGAGGTATTCGTCATAGCCGGTGGGTACAAACACCGCCGCCAGCGCCGAGTCGCTGCTGTCGGCCGCTTTGGCAAAAATTACCGACTGTTTCTTATCGACCAGCACGTCTTTGCCCCGGCACCATTCGTCACCCTTCGCGCCGAGCTGCTGGCGAATCGTCCGGGCCATGGTTTTCACCTTCGCTTCGCTCATATTACCCACCACCAGGAACTCCGCGCGGGCACCGCTTTTTAAGGCGTCCCGCCAGGCGATTACCTCTTTCAGCGTAATGCCCGCCAGCAGCCTGCGCCGCTCGTCGCGCGGGTAGTAAGGCACCTGAGAGAGCATCTGCACCGGCTGCAGCGCCTGCTCATAGGCTTTGCCCTTATCGGCGGCGTCCAGCATCCGGGCGTACCATGATTTAGCCTGCGCCAGCTGCTCCTCGCTGGCGGTATAGCTGAAGTAGCCCTCCAGCAGGGCCTGGAGCAGCTGCGGCAGGCGCTGGGTATAGCCGTTGGCGTTGACCATCAGACCGCTGTTGGCGCTGGTGGAAAACCCAATGCCGCCCACCGCCGCCTGGCTGCTGAGCTGGTCGAGCGCCATCCCGGCCAGATAGTCGTTCAGGGCGAAGATCGCCTGGTTTCTGGCGCTGTCCATCGCCCGTGGATTACGCAGCACCAGGCTGACGTCGGCCTTCGGCTCGCTGGCAAAGTAGCGGCTCGGCGCATAGACCACCCGCAGATCCGGCTCGTTGACGATAAGCGCCGGCCGCGGCCAGGGCTTGTCCGGCGCGATCAGGGTAAAATCATCGGGAATATAGGGGTTCAGCTGCGGCAGCGACAGGTCAATCCCCTGCGCTTTTTTCCGCCAGTCGGCGAAGGTCTGCTCGCTGATTTTATTTACCTGATAGGGGGCTTCCACAAAATAGGCGGTCCGGTTGTGCGGCTCCTGAGGGCTGATATACCAGATGCGGGCGTTCTGGGGCGTCATCATCTCCAGCCGCGCCTTGATGGCCTGCGCATCATAGCGATCGGCAATATTGACCGCGTCCAGGGTATGGGCAACCGGTACGCGGATCATGGTATCCGCCAGCCACTCCACGTAGCTCATGTCGCGGGCGATCGACGGATAGCGGAAGTCGAGATCCAGCACGTGCGCCAGCTCGTCAAAATAGCGTTTATCCACGCCTTTTTCACGTAACACGTTGAGATAGCTGAAGATGGCCGCCACCACCTCATCCCGCTGCGCCAGCCCTTTATCGGTCAGGCTGGCGGAGATCGCCAGCACTCCGCCGTTGCCGCTGACCGCCGGATCGGCGTCGGCGCGAATGCCCTCAACCAGCCCCTGCTTTTGCAGCCAGTCTGAAAGCGTCCCCGGGCTGCGGTTGCCGATCAGGTAGCTTATCAGCTCGTCGGTTTTACTGCGAAACCGCGCGCTGTTGTCCTCGATACGAAACTCCACCCGCAGCGCCTTGCGCGGCTGCGCCGGGACGTAGTGAATGAGGATACCCTTCTGCGCGTCGGTGACCACCGGCGCGGAAATGGCCGGTTTTTTAATACGTTTATTCGCTACCCGCCCGTAGGTGTCGGCGGCGATTCGCGCCAGCTCCGGCAGCGGTTTATTGCTGTAGATCACCGCCTTCATCAGGTTGGCGGAGTAATAGCGATCGTAAAAATCCTGCAGCGCTTGCTGCACCGGCCTGCCGGGCTTGTCGCTCAACGTTTCCAGATTGCCGCCGGAGAAGCGGGAGCCGGGGTGCGCCGGGTTAATGGTTTCCGCGCTCACCTGGGCCATCCGCATACCGTCGCGGGTGCGGGCCATGGTCAGCTCGGCATTCACCGCGTTACGCTCGCGGTCGGCATATTTTTTGTTCAGCAGCGGCGCGGCGACCGCGTCGGCTAGCCGATCGACGGCACCGGCCAGCGCGTCGTTTTCCACTTCCAGATAGTAGGCCGTACGGTAAGGCGCGGTGCTGGCGTTGTGGCTGCCGCCGTGCATTTTCAGGTACTCGGCAAGGCCGTCCGCCTGTGGGTACTTTTTTGACCCCATCAGGCACATATGTTCAAGGTAGTGAGCCAGCCCCGGATGGGCGTCCGGATCTTCCAGTGAACCGACCGACACCACCAGCGCCGACAGCGATTTTACCGCCGCGGGGTCGGAAACCAGCAGCACCACCATCTCGTTGTCCAGGCGCACGGCCTGGTACTGGCGGGGATCGTTATCGCTTTTACGAATCGTCTCCGCCAGGGGCTGCCAGCCGCTCTCCGCCTGAGTCAAAGGTGCCCAGAGGACAATAAACAACAGTAATGCTTTACACCAGATGCTGCGGGGCATTCACCAACCTCATTATTAATTTGTCTTTCTATGCGGACGCGATGGCGATCCGCGCAGAATCAATCGCACGCTGAACGGGCCAGCCGCTCCCGTAATGGCAATCAGTCCGCGACGGAAAGCGCATCATAGAGAACCACCTTCCGCCGCGCAATTTCTGCGCTCACGACCGGGCAAAACGAAACAGCGGCAGCAGGTAGCGCTGAGAGTGGTCAATGATGGCTTCCATCGTCTGCGGCTCCAGCTGTCGCCACAGGCGCTGATACCAGATATCGTCGCCCTCGCCGCGCACCATCATGTTACCTTCCCAGGCCTGCAGGAATTTTGTCCGCGCCTTCTGCCGCGTCTCATCGTCGTCGGCGAGGGTGCCGGTTTCGGCGTTATAGCAGGTTTTCACCCACGCCCCGCCGCTCTCCGGCAGCACCAGCAGCGGCGACGACATGCCGAGGCGGTAGCCTTCGATCAGCTGCGCCAGCCAGTACCGCGCCTGCTCAGGGTCCAGCGGCCCGAAGCGCCACTCCCCCTCTTTACGCAGGAGCAGCCGGCTTTCGCCTTTACCGCCGCTGGCACAGTAGACAAGGTGTTCCAGCCAAAGTTGCACGCCCTGGGCGACGCTGATGAGCGAGGGTCGCCAGCGCAGCAGGCCATCCTCCTGCACCTGCGGCAGCCAGCCGGTCAGCTGAACGCCGTGGCAGTCGAGGTCGATCTCCACGCTCTGGCCCGGCTGGCGGCAGGCGATCACCCGCTCGGCAAGAGACTGCATCTCCTGATGCTGGGTGTCCCAGAGGATCTCGCCGAAGGCACCGTAGGGCAGATCGCCGGCGGCGCGGAAACGGCGGAACAGACGCTCCGTATCCTCCTGCTCCACCAGCGCGTTAAGCAGCTGCTGATTGAGCTGGTAGCGGGAGAGCCCCTCCAGAACAAACGGCTCGCAGTCCGGAATATCGTTCTCTTCGGTACGAAAATGCACCCGCAGCCGCATCTGAAAAAAGGCGCGTACCGGATGCGCCCAGAAACGCTGGAGGGTTTCAAGGGTCAGGGTTTCCGGCATATGAAAGCCCAGCGGCTGTACGAAGTCGGCGTGCGCCTCCCCCAGCCGGCTGGCCGCCGGCAGCCATTCGCTGGCATAGCTCTGCTGCTCGCCCGGCTGGAAGTTCTGTGCGTCAAACGGCATCCGGGTATGCAGCCGGGTAACGTGCGCCTTAACGCGGGCTTCGCTCTCGTCGCAGGTCAGCGCTTCATCGCCGGGCAGGTAATGGCTTTGCCCGATGTAGTCCAGCAGTTCCTGCACCAGCACCGAGGGAAAGCGCTCGCTGTTATCCTGAATGGAGCGGCCGATGTAGCTGATGTAAAGCGTCTGCTGCGCGGAAATCAGCGCCTCAAGGAACAGATAGCGGTCATCGTCGCGGCGGCTGCGGTCGCCGCGCAGCGGCTTCTGGCTCATCAGATCGAAGCCGAGCGGCGACATCTGGCGCGGATAGACGCCGTCGTTCATACCCAGCAGGCAGACCACCTTAAAGGGAATCGAGCGCATGGGCATCAGGGTACAGATATTCACCGGCCCGGCGAGAAAGCGCTGGCTGATGCGCTCCCGATCGAGGCGCTGCGCCAGCTCGTCGCGCAGCAGTGAAATCGGGATCGTCCCGCCGTGCTGCGCGGCCAGCCCTTCGGCGATAATGGCCTGCCACTGCTGTTCAATCAGGGTCATGGCGGCTTCGGTTTCTGCGTCCGGCAGGAAGAAGTCGTTGAGCATGTCGCGGCATACCGGCAGCCACTCCTCCAGCGGACGCTCCTGCGCCAGCCCACGACGCCAGACGTTCAGCTGCATCAGCAGCGACGCCAGATGCCCCACCAGCCCGGCGATCAGGCCGCTGGACTCGTCGTAGGGCAGCACCGACTGCCACTCGCCCTGGGCGCTCTCCATGGCATAGCCCAGCAGCATACGGGTCAGGCCAAAACGCCAGGTGTGCTGGCCGGTGGTCGGCAGCTCCAGCTCCCGGACGTTGTCGTCGTCTATTCCCCAGCGAATGCCCGATTCGTTCACCCACAGGCGCAGATAGCGCAGCCCCTCTTCGCTGATGCCAAAGCGCGCCGCCAGCACCGGCACGTCGAGCAGCGCCAGCACATCTTCCGACACAAAGCGGCTGTCCGGCAGCGACAGCAGGCTGATGAACGCCTGCAGCGCCGGGTGAGACTGACGCGCCCGGCGATCCGAGATGGCGTAGGGCAGATAGCGCTCCGGGGGGGCGCTGCCGAAAACCGCCTGAATAAACGGGCTGTAGCTGTCGATATCCGCCACCATCACGATGATGTCGCGCGGGGTCAGCGTCGGGTCCGCCTCCAGCATCGCCAGCAGGCGATCGTGCAGGATCTCCACCTCGCGCTGGGGGCTGTGACAGACGTGAAACGTCACGCTGCTATCGGCGGGATCCAGCAGACGCTTGGCGTCGCTGCGGGAGTATTCGTCCAGGCTGACGCCCGCCACCGCGCGGTTCTCCAGCTCCAGAATATCCGCCTGAATAGCGTGCAGCAGGCTATCCGGCGTCACGTCGACAAAGGCGTCCAGCTCCTGGCTGTTTTCCAGCTCTGAAAGCAGAAAGATATAGTCGCGCCCCAGCTTGCCCCATGAGGCCAGCATCGGGTTGCCCACCTCCTGCTCACCGTCGCCGTTGAACAGCCCCTCCGCATTCTGCTCGTCGCGAAACAGCGGCAGGTGGCGATCTTCAACGCTGTGCCGACGTCGGCGGGCCAGCAGCTTCGCCAGCCAGGCGGGATCTTTGATATCCCCCCAGTAGTAGCGGCAGGGGTTGGTGAACAGCAGATGAATATCAATATGTTTACCCAGCGCCTGCAGCGCCTGCAGATAGACCGGCGGCAGCGCGGAGATGCCGCAGATAAAGACCCGCGACGGCAGACCCGCCGGACGCGCGTCGGCGGCGTTCAGGGTCTGAATAAAGCGCTGATACAGATTGGCACGGTGCCAGCGCGGCTGGCCCAGCTCGGCGGTATACTCCACCAGCGCCTTCCACAGCGGTGCCTGCCAGGCCTGCGCGTCGCCCAGACCGTCCACCAGCCGCCCCGCTTCCCAGTGGGACAGCCAGTCGGGGCGGTAGACCAGATACTGATCGAAAAGATCCGCTGCGCGCGACGAGAGCTGGAACAGCTTGCGCTTGTCGCCGTCGTCCGTCAGATAGTGGCGCAGCAGGGCGAAGTCGTCCCGCTCCAGCAGGCGCGGCAGCAGCGTCATCAGCTTCCAGCTCATGCCCTGCTTGCTGAATGCGCTCTCCGGCGGAATGTCCGGCAGTACGCGGACAAACATCTCCCAGATAAAGCTGGCGGGCAGCGGAAATTCAATATTGGCGGCAATGCCGAACTTCTGTGAAAGGGTCATCTGCAGCCACTGCGCCATGCCGGTGCTCTGTACCAGGATCATCTCCGGCTCAAAGGGATCGTCCAGCCGATCGCGCTCGACGATAAACTCCATCAGCGCTTCCAGCACGTCCAGACGATTGGAGTGGTAGACCCTTAACATAGCAACTCCTGACGACTAACGATTTGGGCAGTGCAGGCGCGTCATGTTTCCTTGCCTGCCCCGGGGGGAAGATAGCGTAACGCTGATGCTGACACATCCGGCCTGCGTTGTCTGCATTCGCTTCGCCTGCCAGTTCGCAGGTGGCGAAAATGAAGCCAGCTGCGTCTGCTGCCAGGCCTGCCGCCAGAGCTGTCGGTACTCCGCGCTGGCCGCAAGGCTGGTTATCAGGGCCCGCTGATAGCCCGACAGCGCGGTAACGATCGTCACCATCAGCATCATCGCCAGCAGCGTCTCAGCCAGGCTGAAGCCGCGCCGGTACTTTACGGCATCAGGCATAGCGCGACCTCCCTCAGCGGGCAAAAATCGCTCCAGCCGCGCGGAGAAAAGAGGATGCGACCGGCATCGACGCGGCCCAGCCGCCACAGCGCCGCCGTTTCATAACGGGCCATCAGCAGCGCTTCGCCCCCGGCAAGCAGACGCAGACAGACCCGCGCCCGGGAAGTGGGGGCCTCCCGGCAGCGCACGGCGTCCGACGTCGACCAGCGCTGCGTCCGGCCCCACTCCAGCGCCGACTGGACCGCCGCCTGGCGCTGCAGACCGCGGCTTTCCGCCGCCGCGCGCGAAGCGTAGCTGGCGGCCTGCTGGCTGGTTCCCTGCAGCAGCAGCGCGCCGAGCGCCAGCAGCAGCAACACCATCGCCAGCGATGAGGCTCCCCGCTGGCGCGTCACAGGTTAAACCCCGTGACGCTGTATTCCGCCGCGGCCCGCTCCCGGCTGTCGCTCCGGCTGAAGCCGCGCAGGCGGACGGTAAGGAGCGGGGCGAAACCGACGAGGTTATGGCGCTGAACCTGAAACTGTTCGATGACGATCGCCTGCGGATCGGTCATTCTCTCCCACCCCTTCCCTTCACAGCGCGTCGCACCGCGCAGCGTCTCCAGCGCCAGCTCCTGCAGGCGAAACCCGGTGCGTTCAGCGCCCCACCGCACCAGAACGCACGCCCCCTGCCTGCCGATGGTCAGCCCTTCGCCGCCGCAGCTTTCCCGACAATAGCCCGCGCGCTGCAGGTGCTTCGCCACGGTAAACGCCCGCTGCCAGATCTCCTCCTCCAGCGTAATCTTCTGCGCCCCGCGCAGCGCCTCGCGCTGGAGCGCGGGCAGAAACCGCGCAGCCCCCAGCAGCAGCACGCTGCTGATTGCCAGCGCAATCAGGATCTCTGGCAGGGAAAAGCCCGCCGCGCTTACCGGCAGGGGCGGCTCTCGTCGCGCTCGCACAGCCGGATCCGCCCCCAGACGGAGACCACCAGCCGCCGCTCCCCTGCGGCGTTTTTCAGGCGGATATGCCCGGCCCAGGCGGTATTGAACAGGCCGAAGAAGGCCAGCGACGGCGTGACCTCCGCCAGCTCGACGTCGTTCCACGGCGGGGTAAAGACCAGCGGCGAGGCTGGCGCGCAGGCGCGCTGCCCGGCGGCTGAACTGATAAGGCACCATTTTCCTCTCTCCCTGACGGCGATAATTTCATGGTCGCGGCTGGACCAGCTGGCGTCCTCGCGCAGCTGTAGCAAAAAATCCCGCGCCTGAACCGCGGTTTGCCACAGGCGCTGGTGCTGCTGCCAGCGCTGCCAGCCATACAGGCCGACGGCGCTGAGGCTGACAATCAGCAGCATCGCGACCATAAGTTCGATAAGCGTATAGCCCTGCTGTTTTTTCATGGCGGCAGTATCGCGCCGGCAGAATAAAAATCGAGCCGGGAATTGCGCTTATCCGGGGCGCAACGAAAAAAATATTTATTTTTTGCAGGACGTTGCCGTTTTACGGGAATCGCTGCCGCAAAAGAGAACAAAGGATAAAAAAAACCGACGCGGGGAAGCGTCGGCTGTGGCAGAGTGGCGCTGGGTCAGACGGCGACCGGCGCTTTGATGCCGGGATGCGGATCGTAGCCTTCGATCTCGAAATCTTCGAAGCGATAGTCGAACAGCGAGTCCGGCCTGCGCACGATCTTCAACGTCGGCAGCGCGCGCGGCTCGCGGCTGAGCTGCAGGCGCGTCTGCTCCAGGTGGTTGCTGTAAAGATGGGTGTCGCCGCCGGTCCAGACGAATTCGCCAGGCTCCAGGTCGCACTGCTGAGCCACCATATGTACCAACAGCGCATAGCTGGCGATATTGAACGGCAGGCCGAGAAACACGTCGCAGGAGCGCTGATAGAGCTGGCAGGAGAGCCTGCCGTCCGCCACGTAAAACTGGAAGAACGCATGGCACGGGGCCAGCGCCATTTTATCCAGCTCGCCGACGTTCCACGCCGAAACGATAATGCGCCGCGAGTCGGGGTCGTTCTTCAGCTGGTCAAGCACCGTGGCGATCTGGTCAATATAGCGGCCGTCGGGAGCCGGCCATGCGCGCCACTGCTTGCCGTAAACCGGGCCTAAATCGCCGTTTTCATCGGCCCACTCGTCCCAGATGGTGACGTTGTTTTCATGCAGGTAAGCAACGTTGGTGTCGCCCTGCAAAAACCACAGCAGCTCGTGGATGATAGAGCGCAGGTGGCAGCGCTTGGTGGTAACCAGCGGAAAGCCCTCCTGCAGATTAAAGCGCATCTGATGGCCAAAAATAGAGAGCGTTCCGGTGCCGGTACGATCGTTTTTTTGCGTGCCTTCATTAAGCACTTTGTGCATCAGTTCTAAATACTGTTTCATGGTTCCTCAGGAAACGTGTTGCTGCGGACGGCGGCGATATGCCCATACCATCATAATGACGCCGGCGACGATCATCGGAATGGAGAGGATCTGCCCCATGCTGATGTACTGCACCCATGCGCCGGTAAACTGCGCGTCCGGCTGGCGAAAGAATTCAACGATGATCCGAAACGCGCCGTAGCCTATCAGGAACAGACCGGAAACGGCCCCCATCGGGCGCGGCTTGCGGATAAAGAGGTTCAGAATAATAAACAGCACCACGCCTTCCAGCGCCAGCTCATACAGCTGCGACGGATGGCGCGGCAGCACGCCCCAGGTATCGAAGATGGGCTGCCACTGCGGGTGCGACGGCAGCAGCGCGACGTCTTCCGCGCGCGAGCCGGGAAACAGCATGGCGAACGGGAAGCCAGGGTCCACGCGGCCCCACAGCTCGCCGTTAATAAAGTTGCCCAGACGCCCGGCTCCGAGGCCGAACGGGATCAGCGGGGCGATAAAGTCCGAGACCTGAAAGAAGCTGCGCCGGGTGCGCCTGGCGAAAATAATCATCACCAGGATCACGCCGATCAGGCCGCCGTGGAAGGACATGCCGCCGTCCCAGACGCGGAACAGATAGAGCGGGTTATCAAGAAACAGCGGGAAGTTATAAAACAGCACATAGCCAATACGCCCGCCGAGGAAGACTCCGAGGAAGCCGGCGTAGAGTAAGTTTTCAACTTCGTTTTTGGTCCAGCCGCTGCCGGGGCGGCCGGCGCGGCGCGTCGCCAGCCACATGGCGAAAACAAACCCCACCAGATACATCAGGCCGTACCAGTGAAGGGCGACGGGCCCTATTGAGAAAATGACCGGATCGAACTCCGGAAAATGCAGATAGCTACTGGTCATCTGTCACCACAGGTTATTGTTATTCCGCTGAAACGGGCAGCGATAAGATACGCGCCCGCTGGGGCAGACGCTCCAAAGGTGCGAATAATAGCACAAGGGGGTCGGCAGTTTGCCGGGAAGAAGTAAAAGATATGTATACCCGTCATACCTTCCGGCTGCATGGGCGCTGGCCCTGGGGGACTCGTCTCATCCAGGAGCCCCCCCCTGTGACGGACCGTCGCCGCGCGGCCGGCGAGAGCCTCCCCGGCGCGGCTGGTGGAATAGTCCGTAAACGGACGCCCTGCGGCTGTGTCACCCTGAATCAGCGCCCCAGCCCCCGCAATACCGCCCGCCGCCCTGCGGAACCGATGTTATAACCCCCCGCGAATCAGCCCGCCCAGGCTACGGCGCTCCATAAACGCCGCCACCTGATGGCGCACCTCCGCGGCCATCTGCGCCTCCAGGCTGCGCCGGGCCAGGGTTTGCGCCTCGGCAAAGTCGATATTTCGCAGCAGGTATTTCACCCGCGCCACGGAGCGGCCGTTCATCGACAGATGGCGAAAGCCAAGGCCTATCAGGATCGCCACGCACATCGGATCGCCCGCCATCTCGCCGCACAGCCGCAGATCGAGGCCACACTTTTCCGCCTCCTGGACGATGGTCGCCAGCGCCCGCAGCATTCCCGGATGGAGGCTGTCGTAAAGCCCGGCCACGCGGGTGTTATTACGATCGACCGCCAGAATATATTGCGTCAGATCGTTAGTGCCAACCGAGATAAAATCGACGCGCTTCGCCAGGTGCGGCAGCATAAACACCATCGACGGCACCTCCAGCATGATGCCGATGCGCGGCCTCGGGATCGCATAGCCGATCATCTCTTCCACTTCTCGCCCGGCGCGTTCAATCAGACGCCGCGCCTCATCCACTTCGTCAATGCTGGACACCATCGGCAGCAGGATGTTCAGGTTACCGGTGGCGGCGTTGGCGCGCAGCATGGCGCGCACCTGGATCAGGAAGATCTCCGGCTGATCGAGGGTGATGCGGATGCCGCGCCAGCCGAGGCAGGGGTTCTCCTCGCTGATCGGCATATAGGGCAGCTGCTTGTCCGCGCCGACGTCCAGCGTGCGCAGGGTCACCGGCTTGTCGTTGAACATCTGCAACATGCCCTGGTACTGAGCAACCTGCTCCTCCTCCGGGGGGAAGCCGCTTTGCAGCATAAAGGGCAGCTCCGTGCGGTACAGGCCGATGCCGTCAATCCGGCTGCCGAGCTTCTCTTCATGCTCCGGGCTGAGGCCGGCGTTGAGCATCACCTTTATCCGCTCGCCGCTTTTTAGCTGCGCGGGCCGGTTGACGTCATCTTCCGCCAGGCGGCTCAGCTCGTGCTCCTCGCTGATCAGCCGCTGGTACTCCTGAATCAGCACCGGGCCGGGATCGACCAGCAGCTCTCCGCGATAGCCGTCCACCACCAGGATGCGGCGGTGGAGAACCGAAGGCTGAATATCCGCCCCCATCACCGTCGGGATGCCCAGCGCGCGCACCATGATCGCCGCGTGGGAGTTGGCCGCGCCGTCGCGAACCACCACGCCCGCCAGCCGATCCTGCGGCAGCTCGGCGAGCGTGGTGGCGGAAAGTTCATCCGCCACCAGAATAAAGCGCTCGGGCCAGGCGTTGGCCCCCTGGTTGGCGTCATTGAGGTAGAAGAGCAGGCGCTGGCCCAGCACGCGCAGATCGCCGGCGCGCTCTTTGAGGTAGCTGTCGGTCAGGGCGGCAAACTGCTCGACGAATTTTTCAATGATCGTTTTTACCGCCCATTCGGCGACCGAACCTTTATCGACCTCGGCAAACAGCTCCCGCCGCAGCCGGGCGTCGGAGAGCAGATGCGAATAGAGATCGAAAATCGCCGCCGTCTCTTTTTGCGCCCCGGCAGCGTAGCGCTTGCTGTAGCGACGAAACTCATTTGCCGCCTCCTCCAGCGCGCCGGTCAGGCGCTCGCGCTCAAACGCCGTGTCCAGCGTGGAGGCTTGGTAAACCTGCTCCATCAGCGGCAGGGTGGCGTCCTGCCAGCCTTCCGCAATGGCCACGCCGGGGGCCGCCGGCAGGGCGCGAATGCGCGTCTGACGATATTGCCCGAATAGGGCGGTCAGCTGTGACTGGGAGAGGATCGCCGCCATCTGAGTGGCGAGGGTAACAAGGAAGGACTCTTCGCTTTCATCATACTGACGCAGCTCGCGCTGCTGTACCACCAGCACGCCGAGCAGCTGACGGCGCTGAATAATGGGTACGCCGAGGAAAGCGCGGAAGCGTTCCTCTTTTACCGAAGGAATATATTTGAAACTGGGGTGTTTTTGCGCATCGGCAAGGTTAATGGGTTCCGCCAGCCTGCCAACCAGGCCGACAATCCCTTCATCAAACGCCAGGGCGACGGTGCGGCCGCGCGGTTTTTTCAGCCCCCGGGTCGCCATCAGGTAATAACAGCGGCGGTCATGATCGGCCAGATAGACCGAACAGACCTCCGTGTCCATCGCCAGACAAATGTCGGTGACCAGAATATTCAGCGCTTCGTTAAGACGCGGCGCGCTGGCTACCTTTTCAACTATTTCACGCAGGCGGGTGAGCATAATTTATGTAGCTTAGCCTCTTTTACGTCGCCAGGCAGGCGCGCTCTGCGGCTTAGGAGAACTCTCCTGAAGCGCCATCACGGCACCTGCAAACTCTTTCATCACCCTGCGGTAGACGTCGCGCTTAAACGACACCACCTGGCGGACCGGATACCAGTAGCTTACCCAGCGCCAGCCGTCGAACTCTGGCGTGCTACTGGCCTGCATGTTGATTTCCGCATCGGCGCTCATCAGCTGCAGCAGGAACCATTTTTGTTTCTGGCCGATACATACCGGCTTTGTGTCCCAACGCACCAAACGTTTTGGTAACTTGTAACGCAACCAGCTGCGGGTCGAGGCCAGGATTCGCACATCCTTTCGGCTCAGGCCGACCTCTTCAAACAGTTCCCGGTACATCGCCTGCTCTGCTGACTCTCCCGGATTAATTCCGCCCTGCGGAAACTGCCAGGAGTGCTGACCAAATCGCCTGGCCCACATAACCTGCCCCTGACGATTACAAATTACGATACCTACGTTCGGGCGGTAGCCATCGTCATCAATCACCGGACTACCTCAATATAAACCTGATTTGCGAACGATTGTTTCACACTCCAGAGAGGCGGTAAACCACTCTGTTATCGGCCTGCGCTCCCGGTCTTTATCACGCCGCCGCGCACGGCGTCAAAGCGGGTGCGGAAACATGATTTCAGGCCGCCTGAAGCGCGGGTCGGGGCGAAAAAGCCCCGCCAGGGCAGCACGTCGGAAAGGGGTTACAGCCTAATAACAAATGAATAACTCACAGTTAAGTCCGGAGTTATAAACAGAAGCCGCCCGTGAACGGCAATTTTATTCACCTTTTCTGTGGATAGAGTTGTGCAGAAGTGCGGAATTACCCAGGGAAAACCCGGTAGAGATAAAATAGCCGCCCCGGGAAGCTAAAAAAAATAGTATTTATATTCAATTCATTAAGTAGCATTTATTCAAACGTGCGCTTCAGATAGTGACAGGGGTCACGCTAAAGATCCCGATACTGTCCAAAGATCGACCACCGTCGTTTTTATCCACAGATTATGCCAGTAAGTTAAACACAAATTGCCGGAGGTTGGCTTTCTCTGCCGCCGTCAAGGCTGTAAATAGAAACAGTGGTGGCAGTTTTTCACAGTTATCCCGTCTTTCTGTGGATAACAGGGTGTAAGATCCTGTTTATTGTCAGTGACCAGAATGGGAAAACCCCCTTTTTCGTGGCGAAAAAACGCCGGCGTCTGTCTAAAAATATCGACAAATCATTGAATTGCATCCGGGGGGTGGAAAACGCTAAACTCTGCCCCAGCGTTACGAAAATAGCGTTCATTTTTTAACCAGGATAACCGTTATGCCGATCCCTGCCCCCTTACCCTGCGCGCCGGAAACCGAAGCTCTGCTGCTGGCCCAGGCGCAGCGTCTCTCCGGCTACACGCTGGGCGAGCTGGCGTCGCTCGCCGGAATAGCGACGCCTGAGGATCTTAAACGCGATAAGGGCTGGATCGGCATCCTGCTGGAGATCTGGCTCGGTGCCAGCGCCGGCAGCCGCCCGGAGCAGGACTTTGCCGCCCTGGGCGTAGAGCTGAAGACCATCCCGGTGGACGGCCAGGGGCGGCCGCTGGAGACCACCTTCGTCTGCGTGGCACCACTGACCGGCAACAGCGGCGTCACCTGGGAGACCAGCCATGTGCGCCACAAGCTGAAGCGGGTACTGTGGGTTCCGGTCGAGGGCGAGCGCAGCATTCCGCTGGCCCGGCGGCGCGTTGGCTCGCCGCTGCTGTGGAGTCCGGACGAAGAAGAAGATCGCCAGCTGCGCCTCGACTGGGAGGAGCTGATGGACATGATCGTGCTGGGCCAGGTCGAGCGGATCACCGCCCGCCATGGCGAATTTTTACAACTGCGGCCAAAGGCCGCCAACGCCCGCGCCCTCACCGAGGCCATCGGCGCTCAGGGCCAGCCAATCCTGACGCTGCCGCGCGGCTTCTACCTGAAAAAGAACTTTACCCGCGCCCTGCTGGAGCGCCATTTTTTGCTATGCCGCTAGCCGGCGTGGCATCGACGCTCATAAACGGTCAAAAGACACCGCCTAATAGACTTTCGCCCGCCCCCGGCCCGGCCTATAATTAGCGCTTTCTTTTTTGGCTGGACTTTGCTTAATGCTATTTGTGTGGATAACCGATCCTAACGCCTGGCTGGCGCTTGGCACGCTGACGCTGCTGGAGATTGTGCTGGGGATCGACAATATTATTTTTCTCTCGCTGGTGGTGGCGAAGCTGCCCACCGCCCAGCGCAATCACGCCCGCCGCCTCGGCCTGGCCGGCGCGATGATCGTACGCCTGGCGCTGCTGGCCTCCATCGCCTGGATAACGCGCCTGACCCAACCGCTGTTTACGATCCTTGGCGAGGCGATCTCGGCGCGCGATCTGATCCTGCTGCTCGGCGGCCTGTTCCTGATCTGGAAAGCCTGTAAGGAGGTTCATGAGTCGATCGAAGGCGAAGGCGAGGGGCTGAAAACCCGCGTCACCTCATTTATGGGGGCGATCGTGCAGATTATGCTGCTGGACATTATCTTCAGCCTTGACTCAGTGATCACGGCGGTTGGCCTGTCCGACCATCTGTTCATCATGATGGCGGCGGTGGTTATCGCGGTGGGCGTAATGATGTTTGCCGCCCGGCCGATAGGCGAGTTCGTCGACCGCCATCCGTCGGTCAAAATGCTGGCGCTCTCTTTTCTGATCCTGGTGGGCTTCACCCTGATTCTGGAAAGTTTCGACATCCATGTTCCGAAAGGTTATATCTATTTCGCGATGTTCTTCTCCATCGCCGTGGAAAGCCTGAACCTGCTGCGCAATAAAAAGAATCCCCTCTGACCCCTTTCCGCCCCCTCGGGGAGCGGATCGCACTATTTTAACCCTTATTTTAAGACTTTCCTGCTTTCAACAAGCGTGACGTCAGGTTATTACTAGTCTATACCCTAAGTAATTTAGATTGCATGAAGACGGCAAGTGTCCGGGGTGGAGCTCAGGCAGGAGACGCCACGCCCGCTTCAGGGACACAATCTGTCAGACGCACATCACCTGAGGATAATTTGATGAAAAAATGGGCAGTAGTGATTTCCGCTGTAGGCCTGGCTTTTGCGGTTTCCGGATGTAGCAGCGATTACGTGATGGCAACCAAGGATGGGCGGATGATTCTGACCGACGGGAAACCTGAGGTCGATGATGATACCGGTCTGGTGAGCTATCACGATCTGCAGGGAAATGCGATGCAGATTAACCGTGATGAAGTGTCGCAAATTATTGAGCGCTGATGGCCTGGGCCGGGCATGATTCTTAGCCGCTTGCTGACCCCCGCGCCGACCGGCCGCCGGCTTCAGGCCCGCTGCCGGGCACATGGTCCCATAAGGAGCACGCCGCCGGAATCCCCTGCGCCGGGTTGCCGGTTTTCGCCCCGTCGTCGGGGCGGCACGCTATTTTTACTTCCCCTTTTCCTCTCCCTCTGCCATTTTTATATACCTTAAATAATTCGAGTTGCAGAACAACACGCGGCGCGTTTCGAACAGCCCCGAAGGGGTGAGACCACCGGGCCGAATAAAGCCAACGCATATGCAACCTGAAGTATGACGGGCATACTCTCCTGTCAGAACCGTCTGGCACCATAATAAGAAGGAAACGGCTATGCACTATCACCGTATACCCCACAGCTCGCTGGAAGTCAGCACCCTGGGGTTGGGCACAATGACGTTTGGTGAACAAAACAGCGAAGCCGAGGCCCACGCACAGCTCGACTATGCCGTCGCGAATGGCATTAACCTGATTGACGTTGCCGAAATGTACCCGGTGCCGCCGCGCCCGGAGACGCAGGGGCTGACCGAAACCTACGTCGGCAACTGGCTGGCCCGGCACGGCAGCCGTGAAAAGCTGGTGATCGCCTCCAAAGTGAGCGGCCCGGCGCGCGCCGGCGACAGCGCGATCCGCCCCGGCCAGGCGCTGGATCGGAAAAATATTCGCGAGGCGCTGCACGACAGCCTGAAGCGCCTGCAAACCGACTACCTTGATTTATACCAGGTGCACTGGCCCCAGCGTCCCACCAACTGCTTTGGCAAACTGGGCTACAGCTGGAACGACGCCGCGCCGACGGTGTCCCTGCTGGATACCCTCGACGCGCTGGCTGAATTTCAGCGGGCGGGCAAAATCCGCTACATCGGCGTCTCCAACGAAACCGCCTTTGGGGTGATGCGCTACCTGCACCTGGCGGATAAACATGACCTGCCGCGCATCGTCAGCGTACAGAATCCGTACAGCCTGCTGAACCGCAGCTTTGAGGTGGGCCTGGCGGAGGTCAGCCAGTATGAGGGCGTCGAGCTGCTGGCCTACTCCTGCCTGGCGTTCGGCACGCTGACCGGCAAATACCTCAACGGCGCGAAGCCCGCCGGGGCGCGTAATACGCTGTTCAGCCGCTTTACCCGCTACGGCGGCGAGCAGGCGCAGAAAGCCGTGGCGGCCTATGTGGATATTGCCCACCGCCACGGCCTCGATCCGGCGCAGATGGCGCTGGCGTTTGTCCGCCGCCAGCCGTTCGTCGCCAGCACGCTGCTGGGTGCCACCACCCTCGAGCAGCTAAAGAGCAACGTGGAGAGCCTGCATCTGGATCTTAACGACGAGGTGCTGGCGGAGATTGAAGCGGTGCATCAGATCTATACCTATCCGGCACCGTAATAAAAACGTGCCGGATCGCTCCGGCACGCCTCTTTACCGACGGCGCTGCCAGATCCACAGCGCCGCAATGGCCAGCGCAAACAGCACGCCAAAGCCGAGGCCGATGGCCACGGGCGGCGCGCCGACCAGCACCGCCAGCGAGTAGATCCCCAGCATCAGCAGCATGGCGCTGTTCTCGCCGAGGTTCTGCACCGCAATGGCGTTGCCCGCCCCGACGCTCCGCTTACCGCGCTCCTGCAGCAGGGCGTTGAGCGGCACCACGAAAAAGCCCCCCAGCACGCCGATCAGCAGCAGCAGCGCACAGGCCGGCAGCAGCGCGTGCTGCAGGGAAAAGATCGCCACCGCCACGCCAACCAGGATCCCGGCGGGCATACAGCGCGCCACCGTCTCCAGGGTGACCAGCTTCGAGGCGGCCCCGGCACCCACCACGATGCCGACGGCAACCATCGCATTCAGCCAGGTCGGGGTGGCGTTATCGCTGATACCCAGCGCCACCGGCACCCACAGCACCAGCAGGAAACGCAGGGTGACGCCCGCCCCCCAGAACAGGCCGGTGCCCACCAGTGAAAAGCGCGTCTCGCCGTCACGCCACAGCGAGGCGCAGGCGCGGTAGAAGCTGCGTACCATCTGCGTCAGCTGCCAGGACTGCCCCGGCCGGGCGGCGGCAAGCCGTGGGATCTGCAGGTTCGCCGCCACCGCGCCGGCGTAGGCCAGCGCGCAGAGGCCCAGCGCGGCAAGCACGTGCCAGTCGGCCAGCACGCCGCCCGCCACCGAGCCGAGCAGAATCGCGGCGATGGTGGAGGCCTCCATCAGGCCGTTGGCCTTCACCAGCCGGTCGCCGGTGGTCAGCTCACCGAGAATACCGTACTTCGCCGGCGAGTAGGCGGCCGCGCCAATCCCGACGAGGGTATAGCCGACAAAGGGGTTAACGCCGAAGCAGATGCTGGCCGCGCCGAACAGCTTCAGGGCGTTGGCGAACATCATCACCCGGCCCTTGGCAAAGCTGTCGGCTATCTGACCCACAAAGGGGGCAAAAAGAATGTAAGCACCCACAAACACCATCTGCAGAACCGGCTGGCTCCAGGTCGGGTACGCCTGCGATTTCAGCAGGGCCAGGGTGGCGAAAAGCAGCGCGTTATCGCCAAAGGCCGAGAAGAACTGCGCGGCGATAACCGCCATCATTCCCTTTGACCAGACGGAATTGTGAGTATGCGCTGACTTACCCATCCTGTTTCTCCGGCTCATCCACCCAGCTTTTCAGGGTGACAAAATCCGGCTTGCCGCTGCCAAGCAGCGGCAGCTGCTTCAGATGGCGTATATCGCGCGGCACCGCCAGCTCCGGCACCCCGTGGGCGCGGGCGTACTGCAGCAGGACTTCGCGGGTCAGCCCGGCGTCGGTGGTGAACAGCACCAGCGCCTCGCCTTTGCTGGCGTCGCTCCTGAGGGTGGTCGCGTGCATACTGTCCGCCGAAACCGCCTGCGCCAGCTGCTCTACCACCTCCAGCGAGACCATCTCGCCGGCAATTTTTGCAAAGCGCTTCGCGCGGCCCTGAATCTGCACAAAGCCCTCTTCGTCAAAGCGCACGATGTCGCCGGTGTCATACCAGCCGGTCTCCGTTTCTCCCTGCGCGTTCTCCGCCGCGGGAGCCTCCAGCACGCCCGGCCGCTCCACGCGCAGATAGCCGTTCATGATATTGGGTCCTTTCAGCTGCAGACGGCCGCCCTCTTCAATGCCGGGCACCGCCAGCAGGCGGGCGTCCATGCCGGGCAGAAGACGCCCGACGGTGCCGGGCTTCGCCGCCATCGGCACGTTAATTGATACCACCGGCGCGCACTCGGTCACGCCGTAGCCTTCAAGAATGCGCAGGCCGAACTTATCCTGCCACAGCTGCTTCGTGCTCTCCTGCAGCTTCTCCGCTCCCGCCACCACATAGCGCAGGCGGTAAAAATCGTACGGATTGGCGAAGCGCGCGTAGTTGCCAAGGAAGGTCGAGGTGCCGAACAGCACCGTGCAGTTCCGGTCATACACCAGCTCCGGCACAATGCGGTAGTGCAGCGGGCTGGGATAGAGGAATACTTCGGCACCGGTCATCAGCGGCGTAAACAGTCCGACGGTCAGGCCAAAGGAGTGAAACAGCGGCAGCGCCGACATAAAGCGGTCGTTGGCGGTAAAGTCAGCGATGGTTTTGATCTGCTCGACGTTGGCCAGCAGGCTCTTGTGGCTGTGCACCACCCCCTTCGGGTGTCCCTCGGAGCCGGAGGTAAAGAGGATCAGCGCCGCATCCTCCGGCCGCTGTTTCACCTGCGCCAGCCGCGGCATCAGCAGGTGAGCGAAGATCCACAGCCTGTCGGCGGCCGTAACGTCGGCCTTAATATCTTCCAGGTAGACCCAGCGCACCTGGGCAAGCTGTTCCGGCAGATGCCAGAGCTTGCCTTTGTCGAGGAACTGGCGGGAGGTAAAAATCGTCTTGATCTCCGCGGCGGCAACGGCGCTGTTCAGCCCCTTCACGCCCGCCGTGTAGTTCATCATCGCCGGAATTCGGCGGCGGGAGACCGCGCCGAAAATGACCGCCGCGCTGATGGCCGCATTCGGCAGCATCAGGCCGATCTTCTCCCCTTCGGCGCTGTATTTTTCCAGAATACGCCCGACGAACAGCGACTTAAGCAGTAGCTTGCGGTAGCTGTCCGGGGCGAAGTTAATATCCTCAATGCAGCGTTTGCCCGCGCCGTAGCGGTACTGGGCGGTAAGCAGCGCCTCGAACAGCGTTTCCCGCGGGCGCGCCGCCATCCGCGCCTCCATCATAATCTGGTGCAGCCTCTCTCCCGCCAGCCTGCGCCGGTCGCGGGCGCGCGGGGCCTCCGGCATCGGCAGGCGGGTCGGCGGCAGGATATGCAGCTGAATACGCGGGAAAAAGCGCCGCTTCACCAGCCCCTTCAGGCGGCTGAAGTGGGTCAGCTCTGCCCCTTCAATCCGTACCGGCACCACCGTCGCTCCCGATTTCGCCGCCACGAAGCCGGCACCGTCGTAAATTTTCATCAGCGAGCCGCTTACCGAAATGCGCCCTTCCGGGAAGATCACCACCGGCCGCCCCTGCTCAAGCAGGCGCACCAGGTGCTTAATCGACATCGGTTTGGTTGGATCGAGCGGAACAAAATCGATAAGCGACTTCAGCCAGCGCATATACCACTGCTGGCTGATGGAGGTATAGACCGCGAAGACCGGACGAACCGGTAAAAACAGCGCCAGCAGGATGCCATCGATAAAAGAGACATGGTTTGGCGTAATGAGGACGCGCTCGCCGCTCAGGACGCGGGTATCGCCCGTCACCCGGACGCCGTACAGCACACGGCACAGACCGCGAAAAAATCCGAACAGCATTTCAACTCCCTTTGACAGTATCAGGTAAAAACGTAATGGTGGCAGATTACACGAGATGAACAATGGGGCGATAGCTAAAGTTGAGGAAAATCCGCGCAGTTGCCAGCCGCAGGCAGGGAGGGGAAAGCGTGGCGATGCTGAACTTGCGCTTCTCCCAGGGAGGGATTCAGGAGACGCAACGCCGGCGGAAGCAAAGCTTTAGGCCCTGGGGCGAACGGTAGCGCCGGCAGAGGGGCAAAAAAAAACCTGCGCATCTGCGCAGGCTGGTGTAATGAATACGATCGGCCCGAAAGCTGATTCCACCTATCAATACCTCTGGGATTTCAACTTTATCAATCCGCCAGCAGCGGCCACTAGCGAACAATCGCAACAGCCCTTCGCAAAGTGTAACGAAGGTTTGCATCCCTCCACCCCGGCGCACAATTGCGCGCGCCGACCGGGCGGCCCCCCTTGAACAGACCGCCATTTTCCGTAACACTGAGGCAATGTAAACGTTTACCCTCAGCAGGTGTCACTATGGCGACCATAAAGGATGTAGCCCGACTGGCCGGCGTATCAGTCGCCACCGTTTCCCGCGTGATCAATCACTCACCGAAGGCCAGCGAGGCCTCGCGGCTGGCGGTGCACAAGGCGATGGCATCCCTCAGCTATCACCCTAACGCCAACGCCCGCGCGCTGGCCCAGCAGTCTACCGAAACCATCGGCCTGGTGGTGGGCGATGTCTCCGACCCCTTCTTCGGCGCGATGGTGAAGGCCGTTGAGCAGGTCGCCTACCGCACCGGTAATTTTCTACTGATCGGCAACGGCTACCATAACGAGCAGAAAGAACGTCAGGCCATTGAGCAGTTGATCCGCCACCGCTGCGCCGCGCTGGTGGTGCACGTTAAATCCATTCCCGATGCCGATCTGGCCGCGTTGATGGAGCAGATCCCCGGCATGGTGCTGATTAACCGGATCCTGCCGGGCTTTGAGCGGCGCTGCGTGGCGCTGGACGATCGCTACGGCGGCTGGCTGGCGACCCGCCACCTGATCCAGCAGGGGCATACGCGCATCGGCTATATCTGCTCCAACCATACCATTTCCGACGCCGAAGACCGGCTGCAGGGCTATTACGACGCGCTGGCGGAGAGCCATATTCCGGTGAACGACCGGCTGGTGACCTTCGGTGAACCGGATGAAAGCGGCGGGGAGCAGGCGATGACCGAGCTGCTGGGCCGCGGCAGAAACTTTACCGCGGTGGCCTGCTATAACGACTCGATGGCCGCCGGGGCGATGGGAGTGCTGAATGATAACGGAGTCGACGTGCCGGGGGAGATTTCGCTGATCGGCTTTGATGATGTGCTGGTCTCGCGCTACGTTCGCCCGCGCCTGACCACCGTCCGCTACCCGATAGTCACTATGGCGACCCAGGCCGCCGGGCTGGCGCTGGCGCTGGCGGAGAAGCGGCCGCTGCCGGAAATTACCCACGTCTTCAGCCCGACGCTGGTGCGCCGCCACTCGGTGGCCGGGCCGTCGGAACCGGACCACCCGGCCTCCGGCGAGCCGCCGGAGTAGCATTGCGCCGACGGGCGGGGGTCGGGCCTCAGAGCTGCTCCAGCGCCAGCAGCTCGTTAATGGTCTGTCGGCGACGAATCAGCCGCGCCCTACCGCCGTCGAACAGCACCTCCGGCAGCAGCGGGCGGCTGTTATAGTTTGACGACATCGACGCGCCGTAGGCCCCGGTGTCGTGCAGCACCAGATAATCCCCCGGAGCCACTTCAGGCAGCGCCCGGGTTTCCACCTGGCCGCCCTCCTGCTGGGTAAAAACGTCGCCGGATTCGCACAGCGGCCCGGCCACCACGCTCTCCAGCCGCGGCGCGCCCTCAAGCGAGCGGCCGTCCGCCGCCAGCGCGGAGATATGGTGATAGCTGCCGTACATCACCGGGCGCATCAGGTCGTTAAACCCGGCGTCCACCAGCACAAACCGACGGCGACCCATCTGCTTCACGCTGCGCACCTGGGTTATCAGCACCCCGGCCTGCGCCGCCAGGAAGCGCCCAGGCTCAATCTCCAGCGTCACGGAGTGGCCGAGGTGGCGGGCGATCTGCTCACGCGCCGCGTTCCACAGGCCATAGTAGTGCGAGGTATCAACCGTCGCCTCCCCCTCACGGTAGGGGATCGACAGCCCGCCGCCGGCGGAGATGGCCTGCAGATCCTGGCCAAATTCGATGGTCTGGCGCACCATTGCCCCGCACACCTGCTCCAGGTGACCGTAATCAACCCCGGAACCGATATGCATATGCAGCCCGACCAGCTGCAGGCGGTGGCGCTGCATCACCGCCAGCGCGGCGGGCAGATCGCTGTGCCAGATGCCGTGCTTGCTGTTCTCGCCGCCGGTGTTGGTTTTCTGGCTGTGGCCGTGGCCGAACCCCGGATTCACCCGCAGCCAGACGCGATGCCCCGGCGAGGCCTGGCCCAGCTGGTCGAGCATATCAACCGATCCGGCGTTGACCGGAATGCGCAGTTCCTTCACACGGGCCAGGGTAGCGGCGTCGATCGCGTCGGCGGTAAAGACAATGTCGTCGGGGCGGGCCAGCGGATCGTAGCCTGCCGCCAATGCGCGCTCGATTTCGCCCAGGGATACGGCGTCCACCTTCACCCCCTGCTCGCGCATCAGGCGCAGAATATGAATATTTGAGCAGGCTTTCTGCGCAAAGCGCACCACGTCAAACTGCCGCAGGGCGGCGATCTGGCGGCGTACGATCTGCGCGTCATAGGCCCAGACCGGGCAGCCGAAACTGGCCGGTAATTTGAGCAGGTTTTCAGCGTTGAGATCGGTGCTGGCGTTATAGAGCGAATGTGGCATAGCGGTCTCCGTACGGGCTATTTTTTTATGATTACGCCACAGGACGAAGCCAATAAAAAATATCGTTTTATGGCGAGTCTATGCAAAATTGATATACTCAGCCAGATGCACGGAACCCGCCCCGTTGCTCAGGTGAAAGCCGGGCGGCAGCGCGCTTCATTCAGAAGGAGATCCCAATGGCCGCCGTTAACTTACGTCACGTAGAGATTTTTCACGCGGTGATGACCGCCGGGAATTTAACGGAGGCGGCGCGGCTGCTGCATACCTCGCAGCCCACCGTCAGCCGCGAGCTGGCACGCTTTGAAAAGCTGCTGGGGCTGACGCTGTTTGAGCGCGCCAGGGGCCGTCTGCATCCGACGGTACAGGGGCTGCGCCTGTTTGAGGAGGTACAGCGCTCATGGTACGGGCTGGATCGCATCGTCAGCGCCGCACAGAGCCTGCGCGCTTTCCGCCAGGGCGAGCTTTCCGTCGCCTGCCTGCCGGTCTTCTCCCAGTCGCTGCTGCCGCCGCTGATCCAGCCGTTTCTGGCCCGCTATCCGGAGGTCAGCCTGAGCATCGTGCCGCAGGAGTCGCCGCTGCTGGAGGAGTGGCTCTCCGCCCAGCGCCACGATCTGGGGCTGACCGAAACCCTGCACACCCCCGCCGGCACCGAACGCACGGAGCTGCTGGCGCTCGACGAGGTCTGTGTGCTGCCGCCCGGCCATCCGCTGGCCCGGAAGCCGACGCTCACCCCGGAGGATTTTCACGGCGAAAACTACATCAGCCTGTCGCGCTCCGACAGCTATCGCCAGCTGCTGGACGCCCTGTTCAGCGAGCGCCAGGTCGCCCGGCGCATGGTGGTGGAAACCCACAGCGCGGCCTCGATCTGCGCGCTGGTGCGCGCGGGAGCGGGCGTCTCCGTGGTCAACCCGCTCACCGCCCTGGACTACGCGGCCAGCGGCGTCGTGGTGCGCCGCTTTAGCGTCGCCGTGCCCTTTACCGTCAGCCTGATCCGCCCGCTGCACCGCCCCGCCTCCGCGCTGGTGGACGCTTTCTGCGCGCACCTGCAGAGCAGCCACCGCCGGCTGGAGCAGGCGCTGGCGGATATTCTCGGGCCGGTTAAGGGACAAGGCTGTGTCCCTTAACCGGGCGTGGCGTCGACGCTGAGCCAGAAGCACGTAATCAAGGCGGAGGGCGCAGGACAGAGTGAACTCTGTTCAAGCCCGACAACGCAGAGTACGCACTTGTGGTTCGCGTCCCGCAGGGCTGGGGCCATTCAGGTCCGCTGCTGTGTTGCTCGCCGTGCATCTGGAATAACCAGACATTACGGCTCGCTCCTTGCCCCGGACCTGACTGACCGCCAGCGACGCTCACGCACGGTTAAGGGACACAGCCTAACATAAAGGTTACCGCGTCGGCGGCGTGGAGGGCAGTGGTGTCAAATACCGGCAGCGCGCTCTGGCCGGCGGGCACCAGCAGGCCGATCTCGGTGCAGCCAAAGATGACGCCCTGCGCCCCCTGCGCCGCCAGCCGCTCGATGGCCGCCAGAAAGTAGCGGCGCGAGGCGTCGGTAAACCGGCCAAGGCACAGCTCCTCAAAAATAATGCGGTTGATGCCGGCCCGCGTCTCCGCTTCCGGCACCAGGCAGTCAACGGCGAACCGCTGCGCCAGCCGTCCGCGGTAAAAATCCTGCTCCATGGTGTAGCGTGTACCGAGCAGCGCCACCCGACGCATCCCCTGCGCGGCAATGGCCCGACCGGTGGCGTCGGCAATATGCAAAAACGGCAGCGGGCAGCGGCTTTCAATGGCGTCGGCCACTTTATGCATCGTGTTGGTGCACAGGACAATGCCTTCCGCTCCGGCCCGCCGCAGGCCCAGGGCGGCATTGGCAAGGATTTCGCCCGCATGATCCCACTCGCCGCGCTGCTGGCAGGACTCTATGTGATGGAAATCCACGCTGTGCAGCAGCAGGCTGGCGGAGTGCAGGCCCCCCAGCCGCGCCCTGACGCCTTCATTAATTAAGCGATAATAGGGGATCGTTGATTCCCAACTCATCCCCCCCAGCAACCCGATAGTTTTCACTTTCCTTCTCCTTTTTCTGTGCATCCCGCGCCCAGTAAAACAAACTTGTGATCGGGTTTCCAGTTCATCCGGCAAACCGTTTTCTTTTCCTGCCGCCTGCGCTAATTTATTTAAAACATTGTTTCATTCAGTTACAGGAACCGCTCATGTTTGTTTTTCATAAAGAGACAACCCCTGAAGATCTGGGCAACGGCGTCACCCGCCGCATTCTGGCGCATGGCGGCAAAATGATGGCCGTGGAGGTCAGCTTTGAGCAGGGGGCGATTGGCGCGATGCATAACCACCCCCACGAGCAGCTGACTTACGTGCTCTCCGGCGAGTTTGAGTTCACTATCGGCGATGAAAAGCACATCGTCAGCGCGGGGGACACGCTGTACAAAAAGCCGGAAATTATGCACGGCTGCGTCTGCCTGAAGGCCGGCACGCTGCTGGATACCTTTACGCCGGTCCGCGAAGATTTCCTGAAGAAATAAGCGTTCTGGCCCTGTTTTGCCATCGCTCCGCCCGCTTTCTGCCCGCAAGGCGCGTCGACCCGCAGGGCGTTTTTTAGCCGGGGCCGCCGGGCGGGCGTGACGGCCAAAGCCTGCCCCATCAGGAGAGGCTGACCTGTCGTTCCGTCCCCGGGCGGCGCCCGACAAAAGGGGCTGCGTTTTAAACGGCGGCCCTGAAAGGTCACGGCACGAGTCAATTTCTCTACACGCGATATATGCTCCGTTTTCCGGGAGGCGTTCACGGACAAAATATTTGCGCCGGTGGGCCTGGCTTTAAACGGAAAAGAAAATATTCATCAGATTTGTCGGGTGTCTCAACAATTTGAAACACTGTTTCGACTTCGATCACATTTCCACCATTCTGTGAATGACGCAGAAACAAAACGCAATAGAATAAAATAAAACGACGTTTTACTAAACGAGAACGGCGGTTCATTAAGTTTAAAAGGAGGAGAAAAGCAGCGGATGCTCCAGAAAAAATCCTTTTATAACCGTCATACTTCAAGTTGCATGTGCGTTGGCTTCGGGTTACTCGTCTCATCCATGAGCCTCGCCCTGACGGGCCGCCGCCAGCGGCGTTCAAATCTGTTCCAGGCAGATTTGTCGCTCACCAGAGGCAGCCTGCGGCTGTTCAAATTCGTTCCTGACGAATTTGACACTGTGTCGCCGCGTGATTCGGCCTGTCGGCCTCACCCCTTCGGGGCCAGCCCTGGGGCTGTTCAAAACGCGCTGCGTTTTGTGCTGCAACTCGAATTATTTAGGGTATATATCAATATATAAAAATGATACCGGTTTTGCCGATGCCCAAAAACATAACGCCGCGCGCGACGACTTTGTGCGCCCGGTGACAGCTGAATCCGTATTAAACCCTTACTTGTCAGGTAGGCCGCTATGAATGAAAACAGGATGTTGGGACTGGCGTGGATATCACCCTATATAATCGGGCTGATCATTTTCACCGCCTTCCCGTTCGTTTCATCTTTCTTTCTCAGTTTTACTGAGTACGATTTGATGAGCCCTCCCGTATTTAACGGGGTGGAAAATTATCGCTATATGTTTACCGAAGATGCACTCTTCTGGAAATCAATGGGCGTGACCTTCGCCTATGTCTTTTTAACGATTCCGCTAAAGCTGGCGTTCGCGCTGGGCATTGCCTTCGTGCTTAATTTTAAATTACGCGGCATCGGCTTCTTTCGTACCGCCTATTATATTCCGTCTATTCTCGGCAGCTCCGTCGCCATCGCCGTTCTCTGGCGCGCGCTGTTCGCCATTGACGGCCTGCTGAACAGCTTTATCGGCGTATTTGGCCTCGATCCGGTGAACTGGCTGGGCGAACCCTCGCTGGCGCTGATGTCCGTTACCCTGCTGCGCGTCTGGCAGTTCGGCTCGGCGATGGTGATTTTCCTCGCCGCCCTGCAGAACGTGCCGCAGTCGCAGTATGAAGCGGCGATGATCGACGGCGCGTCGAAGTGGCAGATGTTTATCAAGGTGACCGTACCGCTGATTACCCCGGTGATCTTCTTTAACTTTATTATGCAGACCACCCAGGCGTTCCAGGAATTTACCGGACCGTACGTTATCACCGGCGGCGGCCCGACCTACTCCACCTATCTTTTCTCGCTCTATATCTACGACACCGCGTTTAAGTATTTTGACATGGGCTACGGCGCGGCGCTGGCCTGGGTACTCTTCCTGGTGGTGGCGGTCTTTGCGGCAATCGCCTTTAAGTCTTCAAAATACTGGGTGTTTTACTCTGCCGATAAGGGAGGCAAAAATGGCTGATATTCAGGAAATTTCAGCGGCCAGAGGCGTCGCCGAACGTGAAGTGGCCCGTACCCTGCGTCGGGAGAAGATTAACGCGACCGTCCGTTACGTGATTCTGCTGTTCGTCGGCCTGCTGATGCTCTATCCGCTGGTGTGGATGTTCTCGGCGTCCTTCAAGCCGAACCACGAGATCTTCACCACCCTTAGCCTGTGGCCCTCCCACGCCACCTGGGACGGCTTTGTGAACGGCTGGAAAACCGGCACCGAGTACACCTTCGGCCACTATATGCTGAACACCTTTAAGTATGTGATCCCGAAGGTGATCCTGACCATTATCTCCTCCACCATCGTGGCCTACGGCTTCGCCCGCTTCGAGATCCCGTGGAAGAAGTTCTGGTTCGCCACGCTTATCGCCACCATGCTGCTGCCGAGCACCGTGCTGCTGATCCCGCAGTATCTGATGTTCCGCGAAATGGGCATGTTGAACAGCTATATGCCGCTGTATCTGCCGCTGGCGTTCGCCACCCAGGGGTTCTTCGTCTTTATGCTGATTCAGTTCCTGCGCGGCGTCCCGCGCGATATGGAAGAGGCGGCGCAGATCGACGGCTGCAACTCCATTCAGGTGCTGTGGTACGTGGTCGTACCGATCCTGAAGCCGGCGATTATCTCCGTGGCGCTGTTCCAGTTTATGTGGTCAATGAACGACTTTATCGGGCCGCTGATTTATGTCTACAGCGTCGATAAGTACCCCATCGCACTGGCGCTGAAAATGTCCATCGACGTTACCGAAGGAGCGCCGTGGAACGAAATTCTGGCAATGGCGAGCATCTCCATTTTGCCATCCATCATTGTCTTCTTCCTGGCACAGCGCTACTTCGTACAGGGCGTGACCAGCAGCGGAATTAAAGGTTAAGAGGGAAATATCATGGCTGAAGTGATTTTCAACAAACTGGAAAAAGTGTACTCCAACGGCTTCAAAGCGGTACATGGTATCGACCTTAAAATCGCTGAAGGTGAGTTTATGGTGATCGTCGGCCCCTCCGGCTGCGCCAAGTCCACCACCCTGCGTATGCTGGCCGGCCTGGAAACCATCAGCGGCGGCGAAGTGCGCATCGGCGAGAAGATCGTCAATAACCTCGCGCCGAAGGAGCGCGGGATCGCCATGGTGTTCCAGAACTACGCGCTCTATCCGCACATGACGGTGCGGGAGAACCTCGCCTTCGGCCTGAAGCTGAGCAAAATGCCGAAGGAGCAGATTGAGCAGCAGGTGAACGAAGCGGCAAAAATCCTTGAGCTGGAAGAGCTACTGGACTGGCTGCCGCGCCAGCTCTCCGGCGGCCAGGCCCAGCGCGTGGCGGTTGGCCGCGCAATTGTGAAAAAACCTGACGTGTTCCTCTTCGATGAACCGCTCTCTAACCTCGACGCCAAGCTGCGCGCCTCCATGCGCATCCGGATTTCCGATCTGCACAAACAGCTGAAGCAGTCCGGCAAGCCGGCCACCACCGTCTACGTGACCCACGACCAGACCGAGGCGATGACCATGGGCGATCGCATCTGCGTGATGAAGCTGGGCCATATTATGCAGGTGGATACCCCGGACAACCTCTACCACAAACCGAAAAATATGTTCGTCGCGGGCTTTATCGGCGCGCCGGAGATGAATATACGCGCCAGCCGGCTGGTTGATAAGGCGGGCCAGCTCTGCCTGAGCATCGGCGATGAAGCCATGCCCCTCAACGACAGATTACGCGACAAAGCCTTTGCCCATCTGGGCCAGGAGGTGTTTTACGGCATTCGTCCGGAATTTGTCGAACTCTCCGATGAGCCTTTCGCCGGGGGCTGCTGCAGCGGCGAAATGGTGCGCGTGGAGAATATGGGCCACGAGTACTTCATCTATCTGCGGGTGGCCGACTATGAGCTCACCGCCCGCATCCCATCAGACAAAGCGAAGCCGATGATTGAAAAGGGACTTCATCGCAAGGTCTGGTTTACGTTTGACATGAGCAAGTGTCATCTCTTTGATGCCAAAACTGAACAGAACATCTCTCTCTGACTGGAGTATAAAAATGAAAAAAGTGCTGTTAAGCGCCGCTATCTCCGCCACCCTTGGTCTGACCGCGCTGCCGTCCGCGGCGCAGAACGTTGATTTGCGCATGTCCTGGTGGGGCGGCAACGGCCGTCACCAGGTCACCCTGAAAGCGCTCGAAGCGTTCCATCAGCAGAATCCGGACATCAGCGTCAAAGCGGAATACACCGGCTGGGACGGGCACCTCTCCCGCCTGACCACCCAGATCGCCGGCGGCACCGAGCCGGACGTGATGCAGACCAACTGGAACTGGCTGCCGATCTTTTCGAAAAATGGCGAAGGCTTCTACGATCTGAACAAGATGAAGGACGTGCTCGACCTCAGCCAGTTCGACGCCAAAGAGCTGCAGAGCACCACCGTTAACGGCAAGCTGAACGGTATTCCCGTCTCCGTTACCGCCCGCGTCTTCTACTTCAACAACGAAACCTGGAAGAAAGCGGGGGTTGAATACCCGAAAACCTGGGACGAGCTGATGGCGGCGGGGAAAGCCTTTGAGAGCAAGCTGGGCAAGCAGTACTATCCGGTGGTGCTGGAGCATCAGGACACCCTGGCGCTGCTCAACTCCTACATGATTCAGAAGTACAATATCCCGGCGGTGGACGAGAAGACGAAGAAATTCAGCTACAGCAAAGAGCAGTGGGTGGAGCTCTTCCAGACCTACAAACGGCTGATCGACAGCCACGTCATGCCGGACACCAAATACTATGCGTCGTTTGGTAAGAGCAACATGTATGAGATGAAGCCGTGGATCCAGGGCGAATGGGGCGGCACCTATATGTGGAACTCCACCATCACCAAATATTCCGACAACCTGAAGCCGCCGGCGAAGCTGGAGCTGGGCAACTACCCGATGCTGCCGGGGGCTACCGACGCGGGCCTGTTCTTTAAGCCCGCGCAGATGCTCTCCATCGGCAAGTCGACGAAAAACCCGGAGGCGGCGGCGAAGCTAATCAACTTCCTGCTGAACAGCAAAGAGGGGGTGGAAATCCTCGGTCTGGAGCGCGGGGTTCCGCTGAGCAAGGCGGCGGTCACCCTCCTCACCGGGGAGGGCACCATCAGGGAAAACGATCCGGCGGTCGCCGGCCTGCGCCTGGCCCAGTCGCTGCCCGCTAAACTCTCTGTTTCGCCGTACTTTGACGATCCGCAGATCGTAGCGCAGTTCGGCACCGCTCTGCAGTATATCGACTACGGCCAGAAGAGCGTGGAAGAGACCGCCGCTGACTTCCAGCGCCAGGCCGAGCGTATTCTGAAACGCGCCATGCGTTAAGCCCGTCGGCCGGACCGCGACGCGCAGGCGTCCTGTCCGGCCTGCGCTTTTCTTTATGCCGGGCGGTAAACGCCCGGCACTGTCGCTCTCTTCTCCCCCACCTTCCCTGCCCGCGCTCCGCTGAACGCTCATCGCCCCGCAGAGCGCCCGTTGGCCGGCCAACGCCGTTACGCCCTAACCCGAAAGACCGCCCCGGTAAGCGGAAGATAAACGGTCGCCACCATCCACACCCCGCTGCCTGCGGGTCGGTTCAGCGCCGGGCGGTTGGATGCAGGCTGGCCGCCAGCGCTGGCGCAGAAGGACGCCGGGGATACTGAAGCCAGGAAGCGACGTAAAAAAACGGCTCCCGGTTGAGGGGAGCCGTCAGAGTGATAACAAAGCGGGAAAAACGCAGTTTCTCCCGCTTTGCGTTTGGTTAAACGTGTCGGGGCGGTTAACCGCCCCCTTTCCGGTCACGATAACGGGAGCCGTTAACGCGCCAGCCAGCCGCCGTCTACGGCCACGGTGTAACCGTTGATGTAGTCAGAGGCGCTGGAGGCCAGGAAAACCACCGGCCCCATCAGATCGCTCGGCAGACCCCAGCGACCCGCCGGAATGCGGTCGAGGATCTCCGCGCTGCGCTGCTCGTCGGCACGCAGCTGCTGGGTGTTGTTGGTCGCCATGTAGCCCGGAGCGATAGCGTTCACGTTAATGTTATGCTTCGCCCATTCGTTAGCCATCAGACGGGTGATGCCCATCACGCCGCTTTTTGACGCGGTGTAGGACGGCACGCGGATGCCGCCCTGGAAGGAGAGCATCGAGGCAATGTTAATGATTTTGCCGCCGTTGCCCTGGGCGATGAAGTGCTTCGCCGCCGCCTGGGACATAAAGAAGACGCTCTTAATGTTCAGGTTCATCACGTCGTCCCAGTCTTTTTCGCTAAAGTCGATAGCGTCTTCACGACGGATCAGACCGGCGTTATTGACCAGGATATCAATATGACCAAACTCGGAGACCGCACGCTCCAGCAGCGCCGGAATACCGTCGATCTGACGCAGATCCGCCGTCAGGCTTAAGAAGCGGCGGCCCAGCGCGGTGACGCGCTCGATGGTTTCGGTCGGCTCGACGATGTTGATGCCGACAATATCACAGCCCGCTTCCGCCAGGCCCAGCGCCATACCCTGGCCCAGGCCGGTATCACAGCCGGTGACTACCGCAACTTTACCGGTGAGAGAGAATGCATTTAAGATCATTGTAATTCCTTATATTTATGCCTGTCCCGGACAGGCGTTATCACCGCCCGCGACTAGCGCAGATCTTTTACCGCCACGTGGTCCATATCATCAAAGACCTGGTTTTCACCAACCATGCCCCAGATGAAGGTATAGGCTTTAGTACCGACGCCGGAGTGGATGGACCAGCTCGGAGAGATCACCGCCTGCTCGTTATGCATCACGATATGGCGCGTTTCCTGCGGCTGCCCCATCATATGAAAGACGCAGGCGTCCTCTTCCATATTGAAGTAGAAGTAGACCTCCATGCGGCGCTCATGGGTATGGCACGGCATGGTGTTCCAGAGGTTACCCGGTGCCAGCTCGGTCAGCCCCATGCTCAACTGGCAGGTTTCCAGAACGTCCGGTACGAAATATTTGTTGATAGTGCGGCGGTTGCTGGTGACGTTGTCGCCCAGGGTCACCGGCGCTACGTCTGCCGGAGTGACCTTTTTGGTCGGGTAAGCGGTATGCGCAGGCGCGCAGTTGTAGTAGAACTTCGCCGGTTTCGCGCTATCGACGCTGGCGAAGACCACCTCTTTCGCCCCTTTGCCGACGTACAGCGCGTCGCGGTGGCCGATTTCATAGCACTGGCCGTCAACGGTAATGGTGCCCGCGCCGCCGATGTTGATCACGCCCAGCTCGCGGCGCTCAAGGAAATAGGTTACGCCCAGCTGTTTGCCGACTTCGCCACCCACGGAGACCGATTTAGCCACCGGCATGATGCCGCCGACGATAATACGATCAATGTGGCTGTAAACCATAGTGTATTCGTCAGCGACGAACACCTTTTCCACTAAAAATTCTTTGCGCAGCCCCTGGGTGTCCAGCGTTTTGGCGTGCTCGCTGTGAATGCTTTGTCTGACGTCCACATTAACCTCCGGTGATCGAACGATCGTGAATGACTTAACGAATAGCGAAACGCTGTTCCGTTTTACTCAATGCGCTAATGATATCCCGCCGGAAGAGAGTTTTCAATTACAAATAAAACAACGTTTCATTTTTTCTGCGTGTAATTATTAAAACTGTAATTACGATCACGAACGCGCCGCCGGACGGCGGGAATGAAAAAATAAATTTCTTTATAAAAAAATAAGTTACCTCACATTGACGCGCAGACTCCCGGCACACCCAACGCCGGGCCTGCATAACGTACTATCGCCTCTGCGCCCCTTTTCTTATAAATTGCGCAGTCAGTCACACACAATGAAACATCGTTTTGATAATTTAACACTCTCTTTTTAATCTTATCATAAATCTGGGTACTGTCGCGGATCGCTGGCATCCAACGTGCAGTAAAAGGAGAGCATTATGGCTAAAGGCATGCGGGTTAAGCTGAACTATGAGGTCAGCCGCGATCCCGACACGGGCGTGGAAGTCACTCGCCTGACCCCACCGGACGTAATCTGTCACCGCAACTATTTTTATCAGAAGTGTTTCTTTAACGACGGCAGCCATCTGCTTTTCGCCGGGGAGTTTGACGGCCACTGGAACTACTATCTGCTGGATATCGCCAACGCCGAGGCGGTACAGCTGACGGAAGGAGCCGGTGACAACACCTTCGGCGGCTTTCTCTCTCCCGACGACAGCGCCCTCTTCTACGTGAAAAACGATCGCACCCTGCGGGAAGTCAACCTGAAAACCCTGGACGAGCGCGAAGTATACCGCGTGCCGGACGACTGGGTGGGCTACGGCACCTGGGTCGCCAACAGCGACTGCACAAAGCTGGTGGGCATCGAAATCGCCAAAAGCGACTGGACGCCGCTGAACGACTGGAAAATCTTCCACGACTTTTTTCACAAAGGCCCTCGCTGCCGGCTGCTGCGCGTGGATTTAAAAACCGGCGACAGCGTGACGATCCACGAGGAAAAACTGTGGCTCGGCCACCCTATCTATCGCCCGTTTGACGATAATACCGTCGCCTTCTGCCATGAAGGCCCGCACGATCTGATCGACGCGCGCATGTGGCTGGTCAATGAAGACGGCAGCAATATCCGCAAGGTAAAAGATCATGCGGAAGGCGAGAGCTGCACCCATGAATTCTGGGTGCCGGACGGCTCCGCGCTGCTCTATGTCTCCTATCTGAAAGGGCAGCAGGGGCGCACCATCGCCCGCTACAACCCGGACACCGGCGTGAACGAAGAGATTATGCAGATGCCCGCCTGCTCGCACCTAATGAGCAACGTCGACGGCTCGCTGCTGGTGGGCGACGGCTCCGGCACGCCGGTGGACGTGAAGGATACCGGCGGCTACACCATTGATAACGATCCCTACCTCTACGGCTTTGACGTGGCGAAAAAAAGCTATTTCCGCATTGCCCGCCACGACACCTCCTGGGCCACCGTGGCGAACAGCCGTCAGGTCACCCATCCGCATCCCTCCTTTACGCCTGACGATCGCGCGGTGCTGTTCAGCTCCGATAAAGACGGCAAGCCCGCGCTTTATATCGCGAAGCTTCCCGGACAGCCGGAGCTGATGCGGCTGTAAATTTCCATTTTGCGTCCATGTTTCTGTAACTGGCCTTGCCCTCCCTGACGGAGGGCTTTTTTGGGTTCACGCTAATCTGCGATGAACCTTTTTTGCGGTTGGCCGCAGGGCAGGCAGAGCCGCGTCAACGGGGCGGAAATAAAGAAAAAAAGCCCCGGCCAGGAACCGGGGCAAACCATGAAACAGGGCAATCTCAGTTTCTTAACTGTGCGGCTCGCCGCGTATCGGGGCCAGCTCGCGTCTTATCGGTATCAGAAGGAATAGGCGACGCCTACGCGAAAACGGGTCTGCCGCTCGTCGGAGGTTTTTACCCCCACGTTGCCGATTTCCGCATACGGTGCCCAGTTTTTATCCCATTTATAGGCCAGCCTGGCGTTATATTCCGTAGACCAGGTTTTATTATTATTGCGCGGTTGTCCTTCGCTGCTTTTTGCATAAACATAGTTCAGCTCGGTGCGCCAGTCGCCAAGCACCCAGCCCACCCAGGCATCGCCACGGTTAACTTTATCATCGTCTTTATTATCACTTGACGGATAGCGGGTATATTCATAGCGATAGCGCGCCGCCGCGTACAGGCCGTTATCAAAGCTGTACTGCAGGTGAATATTTGGCTTGTAAATCGTCCGGCTGTCGTTGCTCTCCAGGGTAAACGCAGGCGTAATTGCTATATTTTCCGTGGCCTTCCAGCGCCAGCTCAGTGAATCTTCGTGACCATTGCCCACCGTGTCGGAAAAAGGCCGATCGGCCTTATCGCCGCCGGATTTCCATTTTGCCTCAACGGAGAAACCAACGCCGTTGGCAAAACGGTGAGAGACTGACACGCGGTCGGCATTAGCCCCGCTGTCGATATATTCGTGACGTAAATCAACGGTAACCGCCTGAGCGACGAACGACGCGCCAATTAAAGCCGCCACTCCCAGAGCTTTTTTAAACATACACCACCCTCAAATTAAAATAGCGTTTCTTTTTTATGGAATGTTATTTTATTTTTTTAGATGGCATCATTTTAGTGATCGCGATCGTAAATATTTGTTTCAAAAAAAACGGACCCCCACGGCGTGATACGCATCAAATAAACAAGCGTCACGGGATAAAAAATAACGGGTTCGATCACATTTTATTTTTAATATAACAGAGCCTCCTGTAATCAGGCTTTCATTAAGAAAGAGCTTATAAAGATTTCGGGAAAAACCGATGCCTCCACACCGGGATTTTATGGCGGATAATACCCACGGTAATTATTGCTTAGGATATTATCTGTCCACCGGCAGGACGAATGAATCTCATCTGCTCCCCAACGCAGAAATGTCGCGCACGGGCAGCGCGGAACGCCGCAGCCAGGCGTGATTGCGGACTAAGCGCCTGGCCCACCAGGCGCTTAGTAACGGACAGGAGGGCTGAGATTATCGCCAGGAACAGGCGGTAAGCCTGCTCCCGGCACAGCGGGCCGGGGAAATAACGGCGCAGCGCGCCGGAAAGTGTGTTAATCGCGATCGATGGCCAGAGCCACGCCCTGCCCGCCGCCAATGCACAGGGTCGCCAGCCCTTTTCGCGCATTGCGTTTGACCATTTCATGCACCAGCGAGACCAGTATCCGGCAGCCGGAGGCACCCACCGGATGACCAAGGGCGATGGCCCCGCCGTTGACGTTGACCCGCTGCTCGTCCCACTCAAGCATCTTACCAACCGAAAGCGCCTGGGCGGCGAAGGCTTCGTTAGCCTCGATAAGATCGACCTCCGCCAGCTGCCAGCCCGCCCGCTCAAGGCAGCGTCGGGTGGCGTAGACCGGCGCAATCCCCATCAGCGCCGGATCGACGCCAACGCTTGCGAAGGCGCGAATGCGCGCCAGCGTCGGCAGACCCAGCGCCTGCGCCTTTGCCTCGCTCATCATCATTACCGCCGCCGCCCCGTCGTTGATCGTCGAGGCGTTGCCTGCGGTCACCGAACCCAGCGCGTCGTAGGCGGGGGAGAGGCGGGCCAGCCCTTCGGCGCTGGCGTCGGCGCGCGGCTGCTCATCGGTATCCACCAGCAGCGTCTCCCCGTCCCGGCGGATGGCTACCGGCACAATCTCATCGCGGAAGCGCCCGGCCTCTATCGCCGCCCGCGCCTTTTGCCAGGAGCGAAGCGCATACGAATCCTGCAGCTCACGGCTGATGTCATACTCGCGGGCCAGATTTTCGGCCGTCACCCCGATGTGATAGTCATTAAAGGCGTCCCACAGCCCGTCGTGCACCAGGCTGTCAATCAGCTGGCCGCCGCCGGACCGGGCGTCGGCTAAAACGTGCGGTGCCCGGCTCATGTTTTCCTGGCCGCCGGCGATTACGATGTCCGCCTCGCCGCACTGGATGGCCTGGGTCGCCAGATGCAGCGCCTTCAGCCCGGACCCGCAGACGTCGTTAATGGTGATAGCAGAAACCGTATTGGGCAAACCACCCCGGATGGCCGACTGACGCGCCGGATTCTGCCCGGCACCGGCGGTCAGCACCTGGCCGAGGATCACTTCATCAACGGCGCGGGCGTCCACCCCGGTGCGCGCCATCAGCGCACCGATCACCAGGCTACCCAGCTCAACGGCGGAGTGACGGGACAGCGTGCCCTGAAAGCAACCGATAGGCGTTCGCAGCGCCCCCACTATTACCACCTCTTTCATTACGACCTCTGTGCAAAAAGACAGCGCAATAGTAAAGCATCGGTAAATATTGTTAGCGTGAATGTTTTAAAAAGGGTGATTGTTATCACAAAGGATGTCCACCGCCGGCGCGGGCGGGTCCGGCTTAACCGGCACGGCGTTGAGGGTGAGCCAGAAAGGCGTTATCAGGACGGGGCGAACCCGGCACCAGCCCGGCAGGGCGACGCCTTGCGCGTTATCCTGCCCGATCTGCCGCCTCTGTCAGCGGTTTAATACTCCCAGAAAAAGGCTAATTTATGATAAATTGCACTTCTTTTTGTTTATTTTATAGTTGATACATTCAAATAATGTCGAAAATTTGGTCAAAAGAAGAAACTCTATGGAGCTTCGCGTTGTATGGGACGGCCGTTGGCGCGGGAACCCTTTTTCTCCCCGTCCAGCTCGGTTCGGCGGGGCCGATCGTGCTGTTTATCACCGCGCTGGTCGCCTGGCCGCTCACCTGGTGGCCGCACCGGGCCCTGTGCCAGTTTATCCTCTCCGCAAAAACCTCGGCGGGCGAAGGGATCACCGGCGCGGTGACTTACTATTACGGTAAAAAAATCGGTAGCCTGATCACCGCCCTCTACTTCCTCGCCTTCTTCGTGGTGGTGCTTATCTATGCGGTAGCCATCACTAACTCGCTGACGGAGCAGCTGGCCCGGCATATGCAGGTCGATCTCCGGCTGCGGATGCTGGTAAGCCTCGGGGTGGTGCTGACCCTCAACCTGATCTTCCTGATGGGTCGCCATGCGACAATCCGCGTGATGGGCTTTCTGGTCTTCCCGCTTATCGCCTATTTTCTGTTTCTTTCGCTCTGGCTGATCGGCAGCTGGCAGCCAGAGCTACTGACCGGGCAGATGGTCGTTAACTCACATACCCTTCATCAGGTCTGGATCTCCATTCCGGTGATGGTTTTTGCTTTTAGCCATACGCCTATCATCTCCACGTTCGCCATCGATCGGCGCGAGAAGTACGGCGAACAGGCTATGGATAAATGCAAAAAAATCATGAGGGTGGCCTACCTGATCATCTGCCTGAGCGTGCTGTTCTTTGTGTTCAGCTGCCTGCTCTCTATTCCGCCCGTCTTCATTGAGGCGGCGAAGCGCGAGGGGGTGACCATTCTCTCCGCGCTGTCGATGATGCCCAACGCGCCCGGGTGGCTCTCGGTTTCGGGGATTATCGTGGCGGTGATCGCCATGTCGAAGTCATTTCTCGGCACCTGGTTTGGCGTGATTGAGGGGGCAACCGAGATGGTCAAAACCGGGCTGGCGCAGGCCGGGGTGAAAAAAAGCCGCGCCTTTAACCGGGCGCTGGCGATCGCGCTGGTTTCCACGATCGCCTTTATCATCTGCTGCATCAACCCGAACGCCATCTCGATGATTTACGCCATCAGCGGGCCGCTTATCGCCATGATCCTGTTTATTATGCCGACGCTGTCGACCTGGATCATTCCCGCACTGAAGCCGTACCGCTCGGCAGGTAACCTGATCACCCTGATCGTGGGCCTGCTGTGCGTCTCGGTGATGTTTTCCGGCTAACCGGCCCCGGCGGGCCGTTTAGCCCGCCGGGTGGCTATTTAATGTAGGAGTCCAGCACCTTCAGCACCACGTCCAGATCCTCTTCGCGCTTCTCCTCGTCGTTCTGATGAACGATATGTTCGGTCAGATGCCCCTTAATCACCTCGCGCATCAGGCCGTTTACCGCCCCGCGGATCGCCGCGATCTGCTGCAGCACCGCCGCGCATTCATGCGGCTCGTCGAGCATTTTCTTCAGCGCCGTCACCTGCCCCTGAATCTTGCTGGCGCGCGCCTTAAGCTTTTGCTTATCCCGAATCGTATGCGGCACGGCAATACCTCATTAACAAAAAATTGTGGAGAATTATAGCACTGCGATTCTACTGGGGGGTAGTATTCGGTACTAGGGGGGAGTAGAATCCGGACAAACAACTTAACGAAGCATCATTATCATGGGTGAATTCACAACGCTGCTTCAACAGGGCAACGCCTGGTTTTTTATTCCCGGCGCAATTTTACTGGGCGTGCTGCACGGGCTGGAGCCGGGCCACTCCAAGACCATGATGGCGGCGTTCATTATCGCCATTAAGGGCACCGTCCGGCAGGCCGTTATGCTGGGGCTGGCGGCGACCCTCTCCCACACGGCGGTGGTCTGGCTGATCGCGCTGGGCGGGATGTCCCTTAGTCGGGCCTTCACGGCGGAGTCGGTGGAGCCGTGGCTGCAGCTCGTTTCCGCGCTTATTATTCTCGCTACCGCCGGGTGGATGTTCCGGCAGACCCGGCGCGGCGAGCGGGGCTGGCTGGCGGAGATGCACCATCATGACCACCACGATCGTCATGAGCATGACGATCATCATCACGACCACCCTCACCAGGGCCAGGGGGCGGAAGGGGGACGGGAGTATCAGGATGCCCACGAGCGGGCGCACGCCGACGAGATCCAGCGCCGCTTTCACGGCGGAACAGCCACGAACGGGCAGATTTTACTCTTCGGCCTGACCGGCGGGCTGATCCCCTGCCCGGCCGCCATCACCGTTCTGCTGATCTGCCTCCAGCTGAAGGCGTTCACCCTGGGGGCCACCCTGGTGCTCTGCTTTAGTCTCGGGCTGGCCATCACCCTGGTGGCGGTGGGGGTCGGCGCGGCGATTGGCGTTCGCCAGGCGGCGAAGCGCTGGGACGGCCTTAACGCGCTGGCGCGCAGAGCGCCCTACGCCTCCAGCCTGCTGATCGCCTGCGTGGGCCTGTATATGGGGATTCATGGCTGGCTGGGGATTGTGCGCTGAGGAGCGCCCGGGGCGCGCGTCTCCCCCGCTTTTATCGCCCCGGTTCTGCCGGGCCTCAGGCGCGAACGTCGTCATAGTCGCGGGTTTTGTCGAACTCATGCTTCGCAAACGGGCAGAGCGGAATAATTTTCCGCCGCTCGCGGCGCATTTTCTCTACCACCTTCGCCACCAGCAGCTTACCCACGCCCTGCCCCTTCAGGCTGGCGTCCACCCCGGTGTGCTCAATAACGATCAGATTGTCGCCCGTCGGCACATAGACAATCTCGGCCACCGGGCTGCCCGCCGCATCGTTAACGTAGAACTTGTTATGCCCTTCACGTATTTCCATTTTGTCCCTCGCTTGATCGGTAGACGGCTTCAGCACGCTGTCGCCACGCGCCACCTCTTTTAGCATAACGCACGGCCCGGACGGAGCGAAAAACGCCGCGCCCGGCTCAGCGAAAGCGCAGGGTATCGGGGACGCAGGCAAGCGTGGCGTCCGGGGCGTTCAACGGCAGCGCGGCCTGTTTTTTCACTTCATCGAAATCAATCAGCTGCAGGAGCCGGGCCACCGGGGATGCCGTATGCGCCACCAGCACGGCGCTGGAGATGGATTCCGCCATTCTCAGGGCGTCGGGGTTGTCTAACGGGCGGATCCGCAGGCCGATCTTCTCCAGCGGGATCAGTGAAGGCTCCTGATGCCAGACGCCGGTGTCGATCTCGCCGAGAAACACCGCCCTCGGCAGGAGGGTAAAATCGATTTCAACGTACTCGTACCGGGATTCAGGAAACTGCGCGTGGGTCAGCCGCTGATGATCGCTGGAGTGAAAGTCGATGCCGACGCGCGGCCGCGCCCTGGCGAGCGCTTCGGTTTTTTCCACTACCACCAGGCTGTCAGGGCGATAGTAGCTGCCGTGGCCCACCTCAAACAGCGCATAGCCCTCTTCCATCGCGTGCGCCATCAGCATCTGCGCGGAGCCGGAGGAGAGCAGGACAATATCCGCTTCGTCCCTGGCGAACGCCGCCAGCCGGGAGCGCGCGCCGCGCAGATAGCCGACGGTGGCGATCGCGCCCCAGCGGCCGCACTGTTCGACCAGCGCCGAGGCGACCTGCGTCGCTTCAAGGGAGCCTCTGGGGGGCAGCAGCATATGAACCGGGGGGATACGCGCGGCGCTCCACAGCAGCGCAAAGTTCCAGGCCACCACAAAGGTTCCCTGATGGCCCCGGGAGACAAGCGTGACCGCGCCGGACTTTTTCAGCTCCTGCAGCGCTTTCTGGACCGTACCGGAGCCGATCTCCAGCACCTCCTGGAACCAGGAGGTGGTAGGAAGACGCCCGGACAGGCCGAGCGTAATAATCGTGCGGGCAATAAATGCTACCGGAGAAAGCTGCTTCGCATCACGCGCAATAACCGTCATGGTTTCCGCCGACTCTTACCGTTCCAGAAACTGCAACGCCCGTTCGACGCTCCGATCCTCATGCACGACGGCATGGAGGGCGCGAAGCACCGCGGCAGGCTGCTGCGCCCGGAAAATACGTCGACCAAACATTACCCCTTTAGCCCCCGCCCGCATGGCGTCCGCCGCCAGCTGCAGCGTAGATTGCGGATCCTCACCGCCGGCACCGCCCGCGAGCAGCACCGGAGTATAACAGGTGCTTGTTACGGCAGCAAAATCCTCCACCGAGCCGGGCCACAGGGCCTTCACCAGGTCCGCCCCGATATCCGCCGCGATGCGGCAGTACATGCTCATTACCTTTGCGCTGAGGGCGTCGGGATCGACGCCTTCCAGCGCCGAGCGCGGCTCAATAATCACCGCGATCCCGTGCCGCTCGCATTCGCGGACGATATGGGTATTGCGGGCGATTTCCGCCTGCTCCAGGGCGGTGTCCTTCTGGCCGAGGTACATGTAGGTCATCACGGCGTCGATGCCACAGGCGGCCACGTCGCTGATTTCCGCCAACTGCGCCAGTACGCCCTCACCCCGGCCATCTTTCCCCGGCGTGTAAATGCCCCGCGCGTGGTTTTTCCAGTCAAGATGCAGCACGAAGCCGGGGCGATCACGGCCGATAAAGGTCTTCTCCACCAGCGGGATCATGCCAGGGGAGACCATCACGCCGTCCGCGGCGCGCAGCTGCGCAAATACGCTTTCAATCTCATCGCGGGTTTTCAGCCCTGAGGGCGGGCCAGCCATGACGCCGTGGGAGGCGGCAACCACCACCGCGCGTCCCGTTTCCGGGCGTAAGAGGCGTCCTAAGCGAACGGCTTTACCGGTTCGGGTATCCATCTTGCTCTCCTTCACAAAGTTGAGAAAAACCAAAAAATGCAATTTGCAGCTTTCTGCAAATTGATCGTATATTAGCCGCAAATGCGCTGTCAATGACTTATCCCACGGGCCTTTTGAAGCCGATCACAGCGCCAGAATATTCCATTACCTTCGTCAATGCAGGAGTTTGTATGTCTGACATTTCTCACCTGATCGCCGCCCTGAAAGCCGCCCTACCCGAATCGCAGGTTCTTACCGATCGCGACACGCTGCGGGACTCCAGCCATGATACCTGGCCGCTCTCCACCAAGCTCCGGCGTCTGGGCTGCCATGACTACCAGGCCGACGTGGTGGTGAAGGTCACTGAGGAACAGCAGATTCAGCAGGTGCTGGCGCTGGCGACGGCGCACGACGTGCCGGTCACTCCCAGGGCGCTGGCCTCCTCGGTGACCGGCCAGCCGCTGCCCACCCGCGGCGGTATCGTACTGGACCTGACCGCCATGACCCAATATCGCGATATCAATACCACGAACCTGACCGTCGAGGTTTCCGCCGGCTATAACGGCGGCCAGCTGGAGGACGAGCTGCAGCAGATGGGCTGGACCCTCGGCCATTCGCCGCAGTCGCTGTATCAGTCCAGCGTCGGCGGCTGGCTCTCGACGCTGGCGACCGGGCAGTTCTCCTCTTATTACGGCGGCATTGAGGATCTGATCACCGCCTATACGGCGATCCTCGCCACCGGCGAAAAAATCCGCCTGAAGGCGTCGCCGCGCGCGGCGATGGGGCCGGATCTCCGCCAGCTGTTTATCGGCGCGGAGGGCACGCTGGGCATCGTCACCTCGGTGCAGCTGAAGATCTTCCCGCTGCCCCAGACCCGCCTTTTTGATTCCCTGGAGCTGCCCTCGGTGGAGGCGGGGCTGGCCATTATGCGCGAACAGGCGATGGCCGGGCTGCGCCCGTTCCTGCTGCGCCTGTACGACGCCAACGAAGCCCGCCACGCGATGCTCAATCCGCAGCAGGAGCGGCCGGTGATGTTCCTCGGCACCCAGGGCGTCGACGCCGTCGCGCGGGCGGAAATGGACGCTTTTATGGCCATCGTTCACCGCCACGGCGGGAAGTCCGTCGGCAGCGAAGGGGTGCTGAAATGGATGGATCGCCGCTTTGACTTCTCCACCGTCGAGAACCTGCTCGACTCCCCCGGCGGGTTTGCCGAAACCATCGAAATCGCCCACACCTGGGACGGCATCGCCGGCCTCTATCACGCCCTGCATAACGCGCTGACGCCGCTGGCGGGCGAGGTGCTGTCGCACTTTTCGCACGTCTACCCGCAGGGCACCTCGATGTACATGATCCTGCTCGGCCGGGAGGCGACCGACGCCGAAGCGGTGGAGAAACTGCGCACCATCTGGCGCGAGACGATGCGCATCTGCCTTGAGCATAACGCCGAGCTGTCGCACCACCACGGCGGCGGCCTGGTACGCTCGCCCTATGCCCGGCAGTCGCTTGGCTCCGCGCATCTGCTGCTGCGCAGATTAAAGCAGGCGCTCGATCCGAACGGCGTACTCAATCCTGGCAAGCTGGGGTTATAACCTGCACATCGGGGGGCAATCGCTATGTGGTTTCTCGGTATCGATATCGGCACCACGCACCTTAAAGTTATCGGCATGGGCGAGGACGGCACGCTTTTGCCGGTGAGGAAGCGCCGGACGCCGGTTTTGCAGCGCAACGGGCTGACCTTCCACGACGCGCTGGCGGTCTGGCGGGATCTCTCGGCGCTGATCCAGGCCTACTCGGGCGACGAAGCGCGGCGCTGGGGCCCGCTGGCCGCCGTCTCGGTAGGCACCTTCGGCCAGGAGGAGTCGGTGGCGGTCGACCGCAGCGGGAAGGTGCTGTGGCCCTCCCTGGCCTGGTGGGAGAACTACCCGGACCCGGCGCTGGACGCCAGCCTGCACCGGTGGCTGGACGGCGAGGCACACTACGCCGTTTCCGGGATGCGCTCGCGCCCCAACCAAAGCCCTGAGCGGCTGAGCTGGATACGCCGCCACGATCCGGCCCTCTGGCGGCAGATCGATCTGTGGGTGGACTTCGGCAGCTACGTGATGTGGCAGATGACCGGCGAGTGGCGCGCGGCTACCTCGCAGATCACCCACTCCCAGTGCGTCGACCTCAGGTCAATGCGGCTGCATGAGCCGACGCTGGCGCGGCTGGACTTCCCGCCGACGCTTTTTCCGACAATGGCGGATACCGGCGAGCGCTGCGGGGAGATCCGCCCCGACGCGCTGCCGGGCGTGCCCCTCGCTCCCGGAGCCAGCGTCTTCGTCGGCGGACACGATCAGATCGTCGGCGCGTGGGCGGTGCAAAATTATCAGCCCACCAGCGTCTTTGACTCAATAGGCACCTCTGAGTACCTGATGGTGCTCACGCCGCACTTCCCGGACGCCGCCGCCGCGTGGCGGCTGGAGGTGGATATCGAGCGCACCTGGAAAGCGGGCGAGTTTGTGATGGGCTGCGCCACGCCCTCCGGCAAAATTATCCAGACGCTGGCGGAGCTGCTGTATCAGGGCGACTACGACCTGCTGTTCCGGGATCTGCTCGCCGACGCCCCCCCTTCCGCCGTCTCGGTTTCGGTTAACGAGGCGGAGGCGCGGGGGCTGTTCTCCCTGCACCATCTGAACGCCGGCGTCCGCCCCGCCGGCATTGTCCAGGCCACCCTGAATCATATCGCCGACCGCGCGTTTCGCCTGCTCTCGCAGATGGGCGAAACCGGCGGGATCCTGCCCCAGGACGCCGTGCTGATGGGCTCGCTGTTTCAGCGTCCGGAGATGCTGGAGCACCGTCGGCGGCGCTGGAACATGCCGCTGTTCGTCAGCGATCTGGACGAACCCGTCGCCACGGGGGCCGCCATGATCGCCCGCGAAAGCTGGTTTATTGCAACCCACCGGGAGGATCGGCTGTGAACGTTATTATCGCCTCACTCAATACGGCTATCGAACGCCTGCTGCTGGTTGACAGACAGCAGCCTGGCGAAGTGCACCGGCTGCTGGATGACAAAACCCTGGCGGGCGGCAAAGGCGTCAACGTCGCCCGCGTCATACGCCAGCTCCATTCCCATCTGCCCGACTGCCCGACGCCGCTGCTGCTGGGATTTCTCGGCGGTGCCACCGGGCGGCTGTGTCGCGAGCTGCTGGCGCAGGAGGCGCTGGAGGGCCGCTGGTGCGAGATCGCAGGCAGCACGCGGATTTGCGAAGTGGTAACCGAGGTGCAGGCACCGGAGAAGGCCAGCGTCTACAACACCGCCGGGCCTGCCGTCACGCCGCCTGAACATCAGCGCCTGCACGCCCTGCTGGCCCAGGTACTGCCGCAGGCCGACGCGCTTATCTGCACCGGATCGCTGGCGAAAAGCCTGCCCCCCGACGAGTACGGGCGCTGGATAACCCTCGCCCGCACGACCGGCGCGCTGACGCTGCTGGATACCCACGGCCCCGCCCTGCTGCACTCCGCCGGGGCGCTGCCGGACATCATTAAAATCAACCGCGACGAGCTGCGCCAGGCAAGCGCCGCGTCAGAGGAGAACCTGCCGCAGGCCTGGCTGGCGCAGGGGGTGCGCTGCGTCATTATCACCGACGGCCAGCGCCCCACCCTGGCGCTGACGCCCGACGGCGATTACGAGATCGCCTCACCGCAGGTAGCGACCGCCAGCCCGGTCGGTTCGGGGGACGCCTACTGCGGCGGGCTGATCGCCAGTCTGCTGGCCCGTCCCCGGGCCGGGTGGCGGGAGCATCTTACCCTGGCCGCGGCCTGCGGGGCGGCCAACGCCGCCAGCCCGACGGCCGGACTGGCCGCCGATATGAATCTTGCTGACCTGCAACAGCGCTGCGCGGTACGCGCCCTGCCGCGCTCACCCGCCCGATAACGGAGAGAACTATGGTTAGTCATACGCCGATCCTGGCCGGCAACGCCTGGATGCGAAACGTTCTGTTAATTGCCTTCGTGACCGCCGTCGGGGGATTTCTCTTCGGCTTTGACAACGGCAGCATCTCCGGGTCGATCGGCTTTTTACACAGCCGCTTCAGCCTGGATGCCGACGGCATCGGCTGGGTTACGTCATCCATTATCGTCGGCTGTATTATCGGCGTGGCGCTGGCCGGCCCGCTTTCCGACGCGGTGGGCAGAAAAAAGGTGCTGCTGCTGACGGCGCTGATCTTCATCTTTGGCGTGCTGGGGGAGGCGCTCGCCGCTTCGCCGGAGATGCTGGTGTGGTTCCGCATTATTGTTGGCGTCGGCATCGGCATTGAGACCACCGTCGCGCCCCTCTATATCGCCGAGGTGTCCCCGGCGCACATTCGCGGGCGGCTGGTCTCGCTGAACCAGCTGTTCAACTGCATCGGCAATCTGGCGATCTTCTCTATTTCCGCCGTTATCGCCCGCTACGCCAGCGAAGCGTGGAACGTTGAATACGGCTGGCGGGTGATTTTCGCCACCGGCATCGCCCCGGCCGGGGTTTTTCTGCTGCTGTTGCTGCTGGTGCCGGAAAGCCCCCGCTGGCTGGCGCGCAAGGGGCGCATGGACCAGGCCCTCGACATCCTGCGCAAAATTAACCCGGACGAGGCCGCCGCCAGGGGGCAGCTGGAAGCCATTCAGCGCGCCCTGCAAAGCGAAAGCGCCCCCCGCCTGCGCGAGCTGTTCACCCCTCGCCTGCGGCGGGCGCTGGCGGTTGGCTTCTGCGTCGCCCTTTTCCAGCAGATCGCCGGCATCAACGCCATTTTTTACTACGCGCCGGAGATTTTTAAAATGGCCGGGGCCAACGTCAGCGGCGCAATGTCCTTTACCGTGCTTATCGGCATCACGCTGGTTGTCGCCACGCTGGTTTCCATGTGGATCATCGACAGGGTCGGGCGGCGCTCGCTGCTTATTTTTGGCTCGGCGGGGATGGCCGTTTCCCTCGTCTGCACCGGGTTGCTGTTCCGCGCCAGCGAAGCGCAGACCACGCTGCTGCTGATTTGCATCCTCGCCTACGTGGCGATTTTCGCCGTCTCTTACGGCACCGTGGCCTATGTGATTATTTCCGAGATCTTTCCCGTCCGCGTGCGCGGCATTGCGGTGTCAATTGCCACTTTCGCCCTGTGGGGCGGCAACTTTTTCGTTTCCCGTTTTTTTCCGCTGCTGGTGGAAAATATCAGCGCGGCAAACACCTTCTTTATTTTTGCCGCTATTTCCCTGGTCGCCTTAATTTTCGTGCTGGCAATGGTGCCGGAAACCAAAGGAAAAACGCTGGAGCAAATTGAAGCGGAGCTGCACGGAAAATAGTTTTGTCGCCGCCGCTTATTATTTTCTGGCGGCGTTGGTATATAGAAAAAAAATAACCTCACCTCTGTAACCTATCAGGAGAATCCAATGAGACCTGACAAAATTCTGCACCCCCAGGTCGCCGAAGCGTTAGCCAGCTTAGGCCACGGCGATATTATTTTAGTGACCGACGCCGGTGCCCCTATTCCGCCGGGCAACCACAGAATCGACCTGGCCTTTTGCGCCGGTAGCGTCGATCTGCTGGTTATTCTGCGCGCCCTGCGGCGGGAGCTGTTTATTGAGAACGTGATTTTCGCTGAGGAGATCCCGAAAAATAACCCCAACCTGCTGCGGCAGGTAACGGAAATATTTACCGGCTCCGGCGCAGACTTTACGTCTATCCCGCACCAGAAGCTGGTAGCCGATATTTATCCCCGCGCCAGGGTGACCCTCCGCTCCGGCTCGCTGATGCCGTGGGGAAATTTCGCCCTGGTCGCCAGCACCGATCCGGACGCCTGGTTTGATGACTCGATGATAATGCTGCCGGAATACGCGGCGCGTTCGGCAAAGATTAAAAACGGGGCCGTACCGCAACTTAAAAAAGAGTGACGGGTGAATAAAATGAATACAACCTACGGTATGAGTTATAAGCTGTCGCTCATTGCATCGGTAGCCGGATTATTATATGGCTTTGACTCGGCGGTCATTGCCGGTGCCATAACGCATCTGAGCCACTATTTCGCCCTCGACGCCATGGGCACCGGCTGGGCGGTGTCGTCAGTGGTATTGGGGTTTATGATGGGTGCCTTTAGCGGCCAGTTTATTACTAACGCTTTGGGGCGCAAGAAAGCGCTGATTATTACCGGCGTACTGGTTTTTCTCGCCGGGATTTTCACCGCTTTCCCCTATAACTTTACGATGTTTATTCTTTTCAGGATCGTTGGCGGCATCGGCGTGGGGCTGGGTTCCGCGACGGCCCCGGTCTATATTGGCGAAGTCGCAGCGCAAAAAATACGCGGCAAAGCGCTGGGCTTTTACCAGATGATGATCGCCTTCGGCATCCTCGCGGTGTATCTGGTCAACGCGCTGGTCGCCAACCAGGCCAGCGATCCGCAGTGGGCCACAGAGTACGGCTGGCGCTTTATGCTGGGCGCGATGTCCGTTCCCGGCTGCCTGTTTATGCTGCTGGCCTTCTGGCTCCCCGAATCGCCGCGCTGGCTGATTAAAAACCATCGCGAAGAGCAGGCCGGGGCCATTCTTCGCACCCTTTACGGCGAGGATTACGACAGCCAGGGGGCGATTAACGAGATAAAAAGCACGTTTCGTCAGCCCGACGCTGGCCGCGCTGACGCCAGCATTCTGGCAAAAAAGTATCGCCGGGTGTCGCTGACCATCCTGGGCATGGCGCTGCTGGCGAACTTATGCGGCATTAACGCCGTGCTCTATTACGGCAACGTCCTGTTTGAAAATATCGGCATTGCCAGCGAAAAAACGGCCTACTATCAGCAGATAGTTATCGGCATCGCCTTCTTTGTCGCCGCCGTCTGGGCCGTCTACCGGGTGGAAAAGTACGGCCGCCGCAGGCTGCTGATCGTCGGCTCCTTCGTCTGCTTTCTTTCCATTACCCTGCTGGGAATTCTTATCTGGATGGGGGTCACCAGCCTGTTTATGCTGGCGATCATGATTGTCTATATTCTGTTCTTCGGCGGCACCGTGGGGCCGATATTATGGATAATCATTCCCGAACTGGCCCCCAATATGATCCGCGATAAGCTGATGTCCTGGGCGACGCTGCTAATCTGGACCGGCAGCTTTATCGTCTCGCAAACCTTCCCGATGCTGACCAACAGCGAAATGCTCAACCGGCTGTTCAACGGCAGCTTCCCCTTCTTCCTCTACGGCCTGTGCTGCCTGCTGTGGTTTTTGCTGAACGTCTTTTGCGTGCCGGAGACCCGCAACCGATCGCTGGAGGAGATCGGCGCGGAAATGAGCCGGGCCTGAGCCGGCATTCCGGTCATCGCCCCGGCGGTGACCGGCGTCAGCCGGCGCGCAGCGCGCTAAGGCTCTCCTCCACGTACAGCCAGGCGATGCCCACCACCTGCTGCTGGCGGGTTAGCTGACCAAACTCAATGCGGGTGGCGTTCTTTTTAAGGGTATCGGCGGGATCGAAGGGGCCGCCGACCACGTGCCGGACGATGGTTTCCAGCCACGCTTCGCCGAACCGGCAGCTGCGGCCATAGAGCCAGATCTGGTTGATATTGAGGATATTAAGAAAATTATACAGGCTGAGGCCGATGGCGTTCGCCCCGTCCTCCACCAGCCGCTGCACCATTGGCACCTTCTGCCGCCAGAGCGCGATCAGCAGGTCGGTATCAAGCTGCTCAATCTCTTCAGCGGTAATTCCGGCGTTCAACTTCAGGCCCGTCCGCACCTGTTTCTTGATGGCGCTCAGGGAGGCGACGGTTTCCAGGCAGCCGTATCTGCCGCAGCTGCAGGCCTTGCCGTCGGGGTCCACGATGGTATGGCCAATCTGGCCGCTTCCGTACAGGCTTCCCCGGTAGATGGCGTTATTGATGATAAACGACGAGCCGATGCCGTAGTCGACGTTGATCACGCAGAAATCTTTTCGCGGGTTATCGCCCTGCCACTTCTCCGCCAGCGCCAGCATGATGCAGTCATTATCCACAATAACCGGGCATTTTAAGCGCTCTTCGAGAATATACTTCACCTCCACCGGCTCCCTCCACGGTGCCTGCGGCATATATTGCGATACCCCGGTTTCCGCATCGACCTGGCCGTGCATGGCGATCGCAAGGCGGAGCTTTTTATCGGGGAACGCTTTCTGGCAGCGAATGTAGCGCCGGGAGATTGCCTCCAGCAGCGCCGTCGGCGTCGGCGCGTCGACGGCCTCGTTCGTCAGGTCGCCAACCACGGAAAGCTGATGATCCACCAGCTGGCTTTCGAGGGTGGTCGGGGTCACGTTCAGGCACAGGGTCAGGGGCGTATGGGTCGGCAGCAGCCAGCTGCCGCTGCCGACGCCGCGGTGGCTTAAATTCGTCTCTGAATGGCAGACCTGCCCCTCCGCCAGCAGCTCCTCCAGAATGTTGCTGACCGCAGGAATCGAGAGTTCAATGGCTCTGGCAACCTGCGATTTTGTCACCCTTTTTTCCCGCCAGAGAAGCGACATAATCAGCTCTTTATTGAGCTGACGCATCCGGCTGTTGTTCAGGCCCACGTCAAACATCAGTTAACTCTCTTTAGTGTAATCCGTGATCGTTCTGGATTACGCCCCAGAAATTAGCGTTCAGAATGCCATTATACGGTGGTTAACTTACATTTTTTAGTGGAGAGACGCATGTACAGTAAAGTCGCTGTCAGACGCGAGAGCGTGACATTACCGACCTGGACGACGGATAAAGAAGATCCCAATCCGATGTTTCTGGAAAAGCGGGTGTATCAGGGTTCGTCAGGTGCCGTCTATCCCTACGGAGTGATCGATACGCTCACCGGAAAATGTGAGGACAAAGAGTACCAGGCCATCTGGATCGAGAACGACTTTATTCGCGTGATGCTGCTGCCGGAGCTGGGCGGGCGCATCCACCGGGCCTGGGACAAGGTGATGCAGCGCGACTTCGTTTACTACAACGAGGTGGTAAAACCGGCGCTGGTCGGCCTGGTCGGCCCGTGGATTTCCGGCGGCATCGAGTTTAACTGGCCCCAGCACCACCGCCCGACCACCTTTATGCCGGTGGATGTGACCGTTCAGGAGCACGACGACGGAGCGTGCACCGTCTGGCTCGGCGAGCTGGAGCCCATGCGCGGCCTGCAGGTGATGACCGGCTTCACCCTCTATCCCCACAGGGCGCTTATCGAAATCACCGGGAAGGTGTTTAACCCCAACGCCACCCCGCGCCACTTCCTGTGGTGGGCCAATCCGGCGGTCAAGGGCGGCGACGACCATCAGAGTGTCTTCCCGCCGGACGTCACCGCGGTGTTTGACCACGGCCGCCGGGCGGTTTCTGCTTTCCCCATCGCCCACGGCGAATACTATAAGGTCGATTACTCCGCCGGCGTGGATATCTCCCGCTACAAAAATATCCCGGTGCCCACCTCCTATATGGCGGACAAATCGGACTACGATTTTGTCGGTGCCTGGCACCACGGCGAGAACGGCGGCCTGCTGCACGTGGCCGATCACCACGTCTCGCCGGGCAAAAAGCAGTGGACCTGGGGATACGGCGACTTCGGCCAGGCCTGGGATCGTAACCTGACCGATAAAAACGGCCCCTATATCGAGCTGATGACCGGCGTCTTTACCGACAACCAGCCGGACTTCACCTGGCTTGCCCCCTTTGAAGAGAAGGTTTTCGTACAGAACTTCCTTCCCTACAGCCAGCTGGGCACGCTGCAGAACGCCAATACCACCGCCGCCATTAAGCTGGAGCGGGAAGAGGGCGGCCTGCGCCTCGGGGTCTACGCCATCGAACCGCTCAGCGGCGTGACGCTGGCGCTGCGGGACGGCGAGCAGGTGCTGTGGAGCAGCGACCTGTCGCTGGAGCCGGCGCAGGCGTGGCTGCACAGCCTCAGCGGCGAGTACGGCCAGCGCCTCAGCCTGACGCTGATGGACAGCGAAGGCCGGGAGATCCTCTCTTACCTGGAGCATATCGCCCAGGAGACGCCGCTGCCGTCCCCCGCCAAAGCGCCGGCTCTGCCCGCCGAGCTGACCAACTGCGAGGAGCTGTACTTTATCGGCCAGCACCTGGAGCAGTACCTCAGCGCCAGCCGCTCCCCGTACGACTACTATCTGCGGGCGCTGGAGATCGATCCCTTTGACTACCGCTGCAACGTGGCGCTGGCCACCCTGGAGTACAACCGCGCCAACTGGCCGCAGGCGGAAAAATATGCTGAAAACGCGCTGAAGCGGGCGCATCAGCTGAATAAGAACCCGAAATCGGGCGAAGCCAGCCATCTGCTCGCCTCGGCGCAGGAGAAGCAGGGAAAACTGAAAGAGGCTTACGACAACTACTTCAAGTCCAGCTGGAGCGGCGACTGCCGGGACACCGCGTTCTATCACCTGGCGCGCCTGGCATTAATGGCGGGCGATACGGCTAAGGCCCTCGGCTTCTGTCAGCAGAGCCTGCGCTTCAATGGCTGTAATAACCTGGCGATGGCACTGTACGGCCTCCTGCTGGCGAAAAGAGGTAATCCGGCGGCGGCGCTGGCGTATATCGACGCGCGGCTGGTCGAGTATCCGCTCAGCTACGCCCTGCACTACGCCCGCTACGCCGTTGCCGACGACGAGCGCGCCCTGGAGGCGCTGATCGACATAACCAATAACCGGGGCATCAACTCATCGGTACTCGCCGCCTGGCTGACCACGCTCGGCATGAAGGCCGAGGCGCTGACCCTCCTGACGCGGCTGGACAATCAGGAGGCCATGCCGCTGCTGTGGCGCGCCGCCCTGACCCCGGATACCAGGGAGAAGAGCAGGCTGGTGGCCGAAGCGCAGCGTAACTTTGCGCTGCGGGTGCGCTTTCCGAACCTGGTTGAGGAGGTGGACATGCTGCGCAGCCTCGGCGATGACGGCTTCGCCCGCTATCTGCTCGGCTGCTTCTGCTACAGCAAAAAAAGTTACGGCGACGCGGTGGCCTGCTGGTCCTTCACCCTGCAGCAGATGCCGGACTTCGCGCCCGCGCACCGTCTGATGGGCATCTGGGCGTGGAACAAGCGGGGCGACTTCGCTCAGGCTGAAAAATCCCTGCAGCGCGCCATCGCGCTGGAGCCGGGCAACGCCCGCCTACTGTTTGAACGCGACTACCTCTATAAGATCAACGGCAAATCGCCGGCGTTCCGTCTGGCGGCTCTCGCGGACAAGGTTGACGTCGCGCTGATGCGTGACGATCTCACCGCCGAGCTGCTGAACCTGTGGAACATTACCGGGCAGACCGGGCTGGCGGCGCAAATCCTGGCCGGGCGCACCTTCCACCCCTGGGAGGGCGGCGAAGGCAAGGTGACCGGTCAATATCTGATCAACCAGCAGCGCCGGGCCATCGCGGCCATCGACCAGGGCCAGCTGGAGGAGGCCCGGGAGCTGCTCCGCGCGGCGTTGACCTACCCGCTGAACCTGGGGGAAGGCCGCCTGGCGGGCCAGAGCGACAACGATATCTGGTATCTGCTGGGCCTGTGCGCGGAGCGCCAGGGGGAGAGCGAACAGGCCCAGGCCGCGTACCGGGAGGCCGCGAAGGGCGGCTCCAGTCTTGACGCCGGTCGCTACTACAACGACCAGCCCGTGGATTACCTCTTCTACCAGGCCCTGGCCTTTAACAGGACGGGCCAGGCTGAGAAGGCCGCGGAGATGTTCAAAGGCTTTATCGCGTGGGCCAGCGCCCATCGCGATGACCCGGTGCAGAGCGATTTCTTCGCCGTCTCCCTGCCCGACCTGGTGGCGCTGGAGGGCGACGCCCGGTCGGCGCACCTCCAGCACTGCCTGTTCGTCAGCGCCCTGGGCCATCTGGGGCTGGGAGAGGTCGATAAATTTAAGCAGATCGTGAGCGAGCTGCTGGACATTAACCCCTCGCACGACAAGGCGCACTTAATCCACCTGGCCTGCGAGGCCGGACTTTATCACTAAGAAAATAAAAAAAGGGGGGCTTCCCCCCTTCCCTACAACATGCGAAACACAGAGGAATGGATATGAAAAACGATCCACATCAGCTGCATATGGGCTACGTCTGGATGATATGTCTGGTGGCGGCCTGCGGCGGCTTATTGTTTGGTTTTGACTGGGTGGTGGTTGGCGGCGCTAAGCCGTTCTACGAGGCTTACTTTAACATTACCGATCCGGCGACCTCCGGCTGGGCGATGAGCTCGGCGCTGGTGGGCTGCATTTTCGGGGCCATGAGCGCCGGCTGGCTGGCCGACCGGTTTGGCCGCAGGCTGCCGCTGATCCTCTCCGCCCTGTTATTTACCGCCTCCGCGCTGGGGATCGCACTCTCCACCCATTTCGACGTGTTTATTACTTTTCGTATCGTCGGGGGGGCAGGCATCGGTATCGCCTCGGCCATCAGCCCGCTGTACATCGCTGAAATCAGCCCGTCGGCCAAACGGGGCCGCTTCGTCGCCGTTAACCAACTGACCATTGTTATCGGCGTTCTCGCCGCGCAGATCGTCAACCTGCTGATTGCCCGCCCCGTGGCGTCGGACGCCACGCTGCTCGACATCCAGCAGAGCTGGAACGGCCAACTGGGCTGGCGCTGGATGTTCGGAGCCGGCGTCGTACCGGCGGTCGCTTTCCTGGTGCTGATGTTCCTGGTGCCGGAATCTCCCCGCTGGCTGGTGCGCGCGGGCAAAGCGCAGCGCGCTAAAGCAATGCTCGCCAGAATTGGCAACGACCGCTACGCGGAAGAGACCTTTAGCGAGATCGAGGCCGCCGTCGCCACAACCGGGGCGGATGCGCAAAAGGTGCGCCTGAGCGCCCTGCTGGAAAAAAACGTCCGCCCGATCCTCATCGTCGGCATGGTTATCGCCGTGTTCCAGCAGTGGTGCGGGATTAACGTCATCTTCAACTACGCGCAGGAAATTTTTGCCTCCGCCGGGTTTGATATCAACAGCACCCTGAAGTCCATCGTGGCGACCGGGCTTATTAACCTGATCTTCACCATTATTGCCCTGCCGCTGGTGGATAAGGTCGGTCGCCGGAAGCTGATGCTGATTGGTGCCGGCGGGCTGACGCTGATCTATGCCGCCATCGCCGCCGCCTACGCCACGGGGATGATGGGCCTGCCCGTCCTGCTGCTGGTGCTGGCGGCCATCGCGGTCTACGCCCTTACGCTTGCCCCGGTCACCTGGGTGCTGCTGTCGGAAATCTTCCCGGCGCGGGTTCGCGGCCTGGCGATGTCCCTCGGCACCCTGGCCCTGTGGATCGCCTGCTTTGTGCTGACCTACACCTTCCCGCTGCTTAACGCCGGCCTCGGCGCGGCCGGCAGCTTCCTGCTGTACGGTATCATCTGCGCCCTTGGGTTTATCTTTATCTTGCGCAAAATTCCGGAAACCAAAGGCGTCTCCCTGGAGGCCCTGGAGCAGACGATGCTGAATCCGGCGCGGCGCTCCGCCCTGGCCTCCGCCAGCGGGCAGGCGCGCTGACCGGAGAACAGATGAACATCTTTACCCTTGAAAATCCGCGTCTGCGGGCGCGGATCGCCGACAGCGGCGCGTGCCTGCTGAGCCTGGAGGACGCGGACCGCGGCGGCCATCTCCTGCGGCCGTGGGCGGAAAACCCGGCGTGGCATCCGGGGGAATCGGCGATGTTTCCGATGCTGCCCTTCGCCAACCGGATCGCCGGCAACCGTTTCACCGTAGGCGACAGGCGCTGCTCCCTGCCGCCGCAGCCGTTCGGCGATCCGTTCTATCTTCACGGCAACGGCTGGCTGACCCGCTGGCAGGTGGTTAAGCAAACCGCGCACGCCCTGACCCTGGGCTGCGCGCCGGAAGAGCTGGCGGGCTACCGCTACGCCGCGCAGATCGCCTGGACGCTGGCGGATAATCGCTTTGAGACGACGTTAACCCTGACCCACCTCGGCGAGGAGTCGATGCCCTACGGCGCGGGGCTGCACCCGTTTTTCCTGCTGACGCCGGAGGACCGGGTGCAGTTTTCCGCCACCGGCATGTGGAGCGAGGAAGAAAACCATCTGCCCGGCGCGTGGCGTGAAGCGATCCCGGCAGACAGAGATTTTTCGCGGCCCCGGGCCGCGCCCGGCGTGTGGATCAATAACTGCTACTCCGGCTGGAGCGGCGCGGCGGCGATAAGCAACCGCTTCAGGCGCATCGAAATAAAAAGCGATACGCCCTGGCTGATGGTTTACCAGAACGGTAAAGACGATTTTATTTGCCTGGAGCCGCAGACGCATCCGGTCAACGCGCATCATCTCCCCGGCAGGCCGGGGCTGCGGATGCTGAGAAAAGGCGAGTCGCTGGCGCTGAAAATGACGCTGCGCGTGGCCGATCCCCGCCCGGAAGCGGGGGATTAGCGCGCGGGCTCACGCCGGGCAAAGAGCGTCCCTGGCGTGCAGCACGGCCCCCAGCACGTTCGCATGTCGGGCGTACTTACAGCCCACTATCCGGGTGGTAATCAGCTTGTCGAACCGCGAGTGCACCGCATAATAGCCCTCGTGCAGCTTCTGGATCAGCCAGCCCTGCTGGCTGATCGCCCCGCCGATGCATATCACCTCCGGGTTATAGATCAGGGTGAGCATATACAACCCCATCACGTTGTGCTGGCACCACGCCTCCATCACCGCCCGCGCCTGCGGCTCGCCGTCGAGGTATCTTTCGCAGACGATCCTGCCGCTCTGCGTTTTTTGCGCCTCCGGCACGGCGGCGTTATAGGCCTCAAGCAGGGCTTTGGCGGAGGCGACGCTGCCGATCCCGCGCAGCCTGCCGCTCTCAATGGCCAGGGGCAGATGGGAAAATTCCCCGGCGATGCCGTCTTCACCGGAAACGATCCGCTCGCCCTGGCAGAGGCAGCCGCCGATGCCGGTGCCGATGATCCAGTAGGCGCTGGAGCGGGTCTGCCTGCCATTGCCTAACCTCAGCTCGCAGTACGCGGCGGCCCTGCCGTCATTGAGCGTTCTGACCGGCAGGTTGAGCCTTTTACCGATCTCCGCATCCACGCAGGTTCCGCACATCACCTCGACGCTGGCGGCGGCCCGGGAGAGCACCCTCCCCGCGCGGTCGATGACGCCGGGCGCGCTGACCCCCGCCAGGCGAAAAGCGGAACGCTCAATATCCTGGCAGAGGTAGTCATAAAAGGATGACGCGGCGCTGAAGCGGAGCGTCGGCTTCCGCCAGGCCCGGAGGATCCTGTTGCTGTCGTCAATCACGGCGTACTTGATAAAGCTGCCGCCGATATCTATGCCTAAACAGTGCATACCCGGCTCCCCGCCCTGCGCCCGGTTATTCACTCAGACCGCGGGCGATGGGGTCTTTGATCTCAACGTCCTGCAGCCTGTCGATAGCCGCCTTAAAGCGCGGCAGGAAGCGCCGGTGCGCGATAAACAGCTCGTCCATGACCCGCTTAGCGGTGGCACCGCCCGGTATCAGCGGATTCATCAGGAAGGCCTGCAGAACCAGCCCGTAGTTGCCGGTGACCGCCGCCTCGCAGACGCACAGCTCCATGTTTTTCATCAGCTGCAGCCAGCCGCGCTCGGCGGGGGCCAGCCGGCCGAAGGCGATGGGGAGCGCCCCCGCCGATCCGATAAAGCAGGATACCTCCACCGCGCAGTCGTCATCCAGATCCGGCACGGCACCGTCATTGCGGGTGGAAACGACGATATGGGTGTTTTTATTGTTATACAGCGCGGAGATGGCCTCGCAGGCGGCGTCGGAATAGTATCCCCCGCCCCGCTTTAGCAGAAGCTCGGGTTTGGTCTGGAGCGTCGGGTCCTGGTAAAGCTGCAGAAGCGCGGTTTCCATCTCTTTCACCTGCTCCGCCCGGGTGCCCACGGTCTGATACTCTTCAATACCGCGCTGTAGCATCTCCTCCTGGCGATAGTAGTAGCGATGATAGCCGCAGGGCAGCAGGTTCATCTGCTCCAGCTGCTCCTGCATAAAGGGAACCTTATGGATATTCGCCGGAATGCCCGTATCTTCATTACGGAACATGGCGCTGATGATGTCCGCAGTAACGTCCTGGCCCTGATTATCAAGAACGCGATGCCAGTGGAAATGGTTTAACCCGGCGAATTTGTAGGTAAGCTCCGCCAGGGCGGCGTTGATGGTTGCCGGCTCTTTCATCATCGCGTTGACCGGCACGTTGCACAGGCCGATAACCCGCCGCCAGCTGCTGTAGCGAAGGATAGCCTCGGTGACCATGCCGCTGGGATTGGTAAAGTTGATAAGCCAGGCGTTCGGGCACAGCGCGGCCATTTCGTTGACGATCTCGAGGATAAGCGGAATGGTTCTTAACGCCTTGAAAATCCCGCCGGCACCGTTGGTTTCCTGGCCCAGCAGCCCGTAGGAAAAGGGGATTCTTTCGTCTTTTATCCGCGCTTCCAGCAGCCCGACGCGAAACTGCGTGGTTACAAAGTCGGCGTCCTTTAAGGCCTGCTGGCGATCCAGCGTTAAATGCACCTTAACCTTCCAGGGCGTCGCGTCCCACATTCTCTGGGCCAGCCTGCCGACAATTTCCAGCTTCTCTTGCCCTTCCTCGACGTCTACCAGCCACATTTCGCTCACCGGCAGCTCGTCATAGCGCTTGATAAACCCCTCAATCAGCTCCGGCGTATAGGTGCTGCCGCCGCCGATGGTGACGATTTTTAATTTTTTTTGTTCCACTGCTTCCCCCATTTCACTCTCTGCGCTTCTGTAAGCCGCGCGCGTCGCTGACGGCTATTCTGACTGGTCTGCTCAGGCAGGCGCGGCGGCGGGTCGGAATCTCCCGGCTCTGCGTCAACGCCCCTGGTTAAGCGACTCAGCCGACGATTTTCATGACGTTTTGCAGAATGTTATTGGCATTCAGCGTGCCGTAGTCGGCCATATTAATCACCTCCACCGGGCAGGGGACCTTTTGCTGGATCTCTTTTAACTGGAATCGTATTTGCGGCCCCAGCAGAATAATGCTGGCGTCCTTACCCCGCAGGGTCGCTTCGCTGGAGGCATAGGCGTTTATTTCGCACGCATAGCCTTTTTCCGCCGCAACCTGGCGCATTTTGCTGACCAGCATGCTGGTTGACATCCCGGAACTGCACAGTAATACAATATTTTTCATAAACTCACCTTTTACTGAAAACGAGGGTTACCCCGCGAGCGGCTGCGCCTTTTCTTTCGCCAGATAGAGCCGGTCCTGCATGACCATAAACGGATAATAGATAACCGTTGAAACAACAATGATTAGCAGCTGTATCATCACGCCCCTGCCGCCCTGCAGAATAAAGCCCGAAAGAATGGGCGGCATCGTCCAGGGAACCTGAACCGCGGTAAACGGCGGTAAAAAACCGCTGGCTATCGCAAAATAAATAATGGTTAACGTAATAACCGGCACACATAAGAAAGGAATGAGCATAATAAAGTTATAAACAATCGGCAGGCCGAAAATTACCGGCTCGTTAATATTAAACAGGCCGGGCAGCAGCGCCAGCCGGGAAATATCCTTCATCTGCTTCGACCTGGCGCGCAGGATCGCCGCGATCAGCAGGCCGAGGGTAACGCCGGTGCCGCCGGTCTTCACAAAGTAATCAAGGACCTGCGGGGTCATGATGTAGGCACCGGCTGAGATGGAGAGCGCCCCCTTAGCGGCCAGCTCCGCGTTCACCAGCGAGTTGGCCGTCAGCACCGGAAGAATCGGCCCCATCACGATATTCGGCCCGTGCAGCCCCATCCAGAACAGCAGCGCGCACAAAAAGACCATGATCAGCGCGCCGATATAGGTATCGGTCAGCATCTGCATCGGCGTCTGCAGAACGTTAAAGATGAACTCCGTCAGCGTCGTGTTCAGCGAGCGGAAGAAGATAAAGGCCAGCATCGACAGCAGCATAATAACCACGCCGGGGATCACCGCAATGAAGGCGTTGGCCACCCCTTCCGGCACGCCGGAGGGCATTTTTATGGTTATTTTCCGCTTCACAAAAAAACAGAAGATGAGCGAGGAAAGCAGGCTGATAATAATGGCGGTAATCACGCCCTGCCCGCCGGTCCACAGCTTCGGAATAATGGCGTCAATCTCTTTACCGTCGGCGGTAACCGATGAGGAGGTGACGATTAAAAAGGCAATCAGCGCCGTAATCGCATTGGAGATACCGTCGACATTTTCATTTTTTGCATAGTGATAAGAGATACCTAACACCGAGATGATGGCGATAATATCAAAGGTGGAGCTGACGACCTTATTGATACCCACATCCCAGCCGGCACCAAAAAGAGAGACCATAAAATCCTGATAGCCTTCAATGGGAATATTGGCCACCAGTAAAAAAAGCGAGCCAATCAGCGTGGCGGGCATGGTTAATACAAAGCCATCTTTTAACGCCACCAGCATTTTTGTATTGGCGATCCGCGCCAGCACGTTAAAAAAAGCCTCACCCCTGCTTAACATTTCACTATTCATAAAGATCCTCTTATCATCATGGGATGTTTTATTTAACAGAATGCATCATCTCAATTCCCTTTTTGGCTATACCTGTCATACTTCAGGCTGTATATGCGTTGGCTTTATTCGGCCCGGAGGCCTCACCCTGAAAGGCCGCCGCCAGCGGCGTTCAAATCGGCTAAGCCGATCTGTCCTCGCTCACCCCAGTCACCCATTTATGCACGCTCCAGGGGATTAATGAGAGACATCCCTGCCTCTCACCAGAGGCAGCCTGCGGCTGTTCAAATTCGTTCCTGACGAATTTGTCACTGCGTCGCCGCGTGATTCGGCCTGTGGCCTCACTCCTTCGGGGCCAGCGCTACGGCTGTTCAAAACACGCTGCGTTTTGTCCTGCAGCTCGAATTATTTAGGGCATAAAACCGCGCCCGCGCGGTATGTCTCTGTAATATTTGCGCCATGGATTTTACGCCCGATAAAAGCAATATCAACGTTATCAACCCCAATTGCGGGAAAGTTTATCCGCGCCAACGCCGTCAGGCCGCGCGGTCCGGAACCGGAACGCGCTTTCGCCGAGGGTCGATATTGTAAATCTGCAGCAAAGGGCGGAGCGGGTGGGCGAGGTACAGCATGCAGACAAAACGCCCGCGGGCGTTAGATGAAACGAGTAGCGTAGAGCCATTAACCGGGGCTGGGGCGGCGGCTAATTTACCAGGCTGCGTCCCTTAACCGGACGTCGACGCAGGGCCGGGGCCATTCAGGCTCGTTGCCCCGTGACTCGCCGCGCATCCGGAACAGGCTCGCGCCCGGCCCCGGCGCTGCTTGGCCTCCAGGGACACACGTTAAGCCGCCGTTATAGCCATGGGCTTCAGGAGTACGGCCCCCCGGGAAATAGCGCAAAAAGCGGAGCGGCGCTATTCTGCGTCTGCCTGCCGATGAGACGTATAGTGAATTTCATACTCTTCCCGATAGAGCGTTTCTCCCCATAACATCGGTTTGTTGTCCGATGTGAAACAGGTATGTTGCCGTACGAGGATCGGACGGGAGCGTTTTATTTTAAGCCGCCGGGCGGCCTCCTGGCCGGGAAGGGCTACCCGTACCTGATTAGCGATGGTTTGTATGTCGATTCCCAGCAGGTGTTGAAATATATTTTGCAGCGCGTCCGCTTCCAGCGCTTTCTTATCAATTTGCAGGGCGATGATGGAGGGCATATAGCGAATTTCAAGGGCGATGGGCTGCTGATTAATCAGGCGAAGCCTTAAAAGTCGGTGAATACTTTCCTTTCTGGAAAGCATCAGCTTTGTCTGCAACAGCGCTGATGTTGCAACAGGGCCAAACTCTACAAGCTGATACTCCAGATGTTTATCAACGCCAATCAGATCTTTTTCAAAATAACCAAGCGTTTGCGTATTCATAACCGTGACAACAGCGGGACTTTTGACAAAGGTTCCCCGCCCTCTTACACGTTCAATCAACCCATCCGTAAGTAAGCCCTGCATCGCATGAACAACCGTTGCCCGCGTAGTATTAAATTGTCCAGCGAGTTCATTTTCAGAGGGTAAGCGCTCGCCTTGTTTATATACATTTTGTGCGATCCCCTTGCGTAATGTTTCTCGGATCTGCACGTAGACAGGCAAATTGCGATGCATCTCAAACTAATCCTTCGCACCAGGTTGCATAGTCAACTATGCAACATTGAGAATGATGATACGGCATTCTAGCAGATTTCCTCTCCGCTTGTGGTCGGGCATACACAGATAAAATGATTTTTGATACACATGCACATGTTTTTGTTCGTGGGCTGCCGCTGGCGCAGCACTGTCGTTATGTACCTGATTACGACGCCACGCCAGAGGACTACATTGCCCATTTAGACCGGTTTGGTATCGATATGGGTATATTGGTCCAACCCAGCTTCCTCGGCACGGATAATCACTATATGCTGGAAGCTCTGCGCCGTTATCCAACGCGATTCCGCGGCGTCGCAGTGGTAGAGCCAGGCATTGCACACGCAGAACTGGATGCAATGGCGGAGTCAGGGGTTATTGGTATTCGTCTGAATCTGATAGGAACGGCTTTGCCCGATCTTACGCTACCAGCATGGCAAAAACTCTTTGGCCATATAAAAGCGCTTGGCTGGCACGTTGAGCTGCATCGGGAGGCAAGAGATTTACCCGATTTAATTCGTCCTTTACTTAAGGCAGAAGTAAAAATCGTTGTTGATCACTTTGGCTTACCGTCTCAGGAATATCAACAAGACGATCCTGGGTTTCAGTTTTTACTTAAACATGCTGCCACGCATAAAATCTGGCTAAAATTATCTGGTGCCTATCGCAATGGTAACCCGGCAACTGCCGATAAGAATGTAGCACCTTTAATTCCCCTTCTGCTTCAGGAATTTGGCACCTCGCATTTATTGTGGGGAAGCGACTGGCCGCATACCCGATTTGAAAACGCCTTCAACTATCAGAAAGCTTTCGATCTATTTAAACATCAAATACCTGAAGAAAAAATAAGACAGGAAATCCTCTCGATCGGTGCGAGGTTACTGATCGATTAATTAAAGTACAGAAAAAATCGAAAGGGATACTATGACCATTTTTTATAAGAAAAGTTGGTACAAATGGATTGTATTAGTTATGTGTATACTTGCCTATTCATCGGGAAATCTGGTGCGCTGGAATTATACCGGTATTTCTCAGTACCTGGTTGGTGAGTGGCATATAGGTAAAGAAGAGCTGGGGATTCTGGGGTCCGCATTTTTCTACGCTTACGCTATTGGTCAAAGCCCCTGGGGAACCCTTACCGATATCTGGGGTGGCAGAAGAGTTATCTCTGTAGGTATTCTGCTCACTGCCGTGATGTTCTCTCTCTTCGCCTATGCGGGGGGATATCATACCGCTATTATTATCAGAGCCTTAATGGGGTTTGTTGGCGCAGCAACCTTTGTTCCTTGCATGGCGGTACTCTCACGGTGGTTCACGAAAAAAGAGCGAGGTATGGTTTTAAATATCTTCTCGGGTACGGGCGGTGGCATAGGTGAGCTTTGGTCATTTTTATTAATGCCCCTGATCTCATTATTTATGGTTGGCGGAGCCACGTTTTTTGGCCTTAGCTCCTGGCGCGCTTCCACGCTAATCATGACCTTCGTGACTCTGGTAATCATGCTGTTATGCTTTATTGGTATGCGCTCAGATCCAGCGGATTTAGGGCTGCCATCCGTTGTCGAGCAGGAGACACGTAAACAGGTAAAAGATCGCAGCTATAAAGCCGCCCTGCTCAGCGCGTTACGCGACCCGTGGTTCTGGATAATTACGTTTGCCTGGCAGGGCTTTACGGTCTCTTTACGCCTCCTTCCCGCCTGGCTCCCCATTTATGCCGCTGCTTATTACAAACAGACTCAGGGTTTATCAAACGTCGAAGCGATGGTAGCCGGCGGCATGATGGCATCGGTATATATTGCGGGGCGTATTCTGGGAACGCCGTTATTTGGCAAATTATCTGATGTCCTGCTGGTGCGTTATAACGTGCCAAGAACGCTTATTATCGCCTGTTTTCATATCTTCATTACGCTATCGATGTTTATATTAAGTCATCAGATGCCATCCACCCTGATGTTTGCAGTGCTGGTTTTCGTCATCGGCGCAGCCATTAATATGTTCCCTCTGGTTAATGCGGCCGTCGCCGAAATTTGGCCAGTCAAAACCGGTGGCGCGTTAATGGGGATGGTGAATACGGTCGGTCAGTTAATTGGCGCTTCAGCGTTAGCTTATAGTGGATTTATGGCAAATAAGTTCTCTGTTGCTGATGCCGGGTACAATTTTGAATATCGCGGAATCTGGTATCTGGCCATGATTTTCAGCTCCATATCTATTGTTGCTTCCCTACTGGCGATACGTCGTGAGAAACAAAGTATTCGGGAAAATACTTTGTGCCAATAATATATATTTCAATGCTATTTGGGATAGGGTTAAGCACGCAAAACTATAAAGGTGAAACGATCGCATAATTTACCTGCCCCGGGGCGTATACGTCGCTTATCCGACACCGCGCGGCGGGTGGGATAAAGCGAGGGGGGAAAATACAGAAATTTTATCGCTCCCCTGAAACCCACCGCCGCCTGCGGCCCGGTGAGTTAGTTCAGCTTCTGCAGCCGCGTTTCGCCTTCATCCATCGACAGCTGATACATTGACATCCTCCCCGCCCTAAAGGACGGGGCTTTACGGCGCACTGGGTAAAACAGCGTAGACAAAACGCTGGCAGAGCTATGGCCAGGGCAAACTGTGATCTGTTGCCGCTATTGCGCAATAACGCAGATATTACTTTTACATTATTGATGTACTCTCTATCTTTTTAAAAGATAAAGAGGCACGCTATACTTCCCCCCTACTCCAGAGGCAGCCACCGACGTGAAGGATACCTATTACAACGATAAAAAGATCAATGCGTTAATCCAGAATGATCTGCATGATTTTTTTAAGGATTATAAATGCATAACCTACGCCTATGCAATTATGAACAAGAAAGATCCCTCACAAATGCGTATCTTTAATAACAATCCGACATGGTTCAACATCTATCTTGAAAGAAAATATCAATTTATTGATCCGGTAATTATTAGGGCGTTAAGCAGTGTTGAAGATTTTTTCTGGGAGAATAAGGTATCGCTGACAAGCGGTTACAATCTTACCCGCATCTTTAACGAAAGTTATGAACATAACGTGTACCAGGGGCGAACGTTCCCGCTGCATGACTATATGAACAATCTTGTGGTACTGTCGATTATCAGCCAGAAAGATTCCGGTATTGAGATGAATTTATGCCGCTCACATATTATGCTTTTTCTTGTTCAGCTACATCAGAAAACCCTCAACCTTTACAGCAAAGTTAACCAGAAGAAGAACGTCTTTTTATCGCCTCGCGAACAGCAGATCCTGAAATGGGTCAGTTCGGGGAAAACTTACGCTGAAGTTGCCGTGATTTTGTCGATTACGGAGCGAACCGTAAAATTTCATATGAGTAATGCGATGAAGAAGCTTGGAGTCAACAACGCCCGGCACGCGGTAAAACTGGGGATGGAGCTCAGATTGCTGGATAACTGAGCTCCCGCCAACCGCTATTTACAGACGGCTTAGCTGTTGACACATCTCGCGAAGCCAGCCGCTGGCCCGGTCTTTGCTGATAATGTCTTCGATCGCGCTTTCACTGGCAGGCATGAAAATATAGTAAATAGCTTCTCCTTTCTCAGAAAGCCCTTCCTGAATAACGTCTATTTTCCAGTTAGCACGGCGAAATATGGCATACATGCCGCGGCTGGCAACGGCATACATTCCCCGATAGCCTTTCTTCATGCAATAAAATATCATCGCCAGAAACAGCGCCTTGCTGGCAGGCAACCCCCGGAGGTTTCCGGAATCTCGCCGGTCCTTATCTAAAAAGAGGCGGCTGACTTCACAGCAGGGAATATCCGTGGGGAGGGTGATATTATGAAAATATTCATGAAATATTTCGCCGATCATCGTAGGCTGCGTCGCTTCGATAAATCGCGCTCCGCACAGTAAGTGCCCTTCATTTATCCCCAAAAGATAAGTCGTATTTTCATTGTCAAACCGATCTTTTTCCAGGCCATTTATGCAATCAACTTTCCAGTCAAGCCGCTCACAAAATGTTTTTTTGCGCAGCTGGTAAAGTTCACGGGCAAATCCTGAGGGCAACTCATCATAATCAAGCAACAAAAATTCAACAAAAGAGCTCATTCATCATTCCTGATAATAACATGCTGAAATTATTATCCCCTGTCTTTTAGGACAGCTTTTTTTTATGTCTGGCCTTCTTTATACTCAAAAAGTGCCTGGTTAATAGCACTCAGGTGGGCAAAGACCAGTACCAGGGATAAATCCACCAGTGATTATCTACCATTAAAGGTGCCGGGTACAGAATGTAAGAAGCACTTAAAATATAAAAAATTACTAAAGCACGACGGATATCAAATAATTATAAGTAATATCTTGCCCCCTGTTTTTTCAGGGGGTAGCATTTTTGGTCGCTTATACCAGGACGGAAAATACTCTCTCCTCTTGCCGTTACCGCCGCGCTATTTGACAAGCTGCGCCGTTTCCGCGCCCGGCTGTAATGAAAGCTCCCCTCGGTCAGGCCCCGCGGCGTCATAAGCTTCAGCTAAACAGAACGGGCCGCCTGACGACGCTGACGCGGCCCCGATCCTGCGTCAGCAAAACGTCCCGCGTCACGCCGGGCATAATTTTTATCGCGCGACGGATAGCTATTCAGGTGCCCAAACCGGCACCCTGAAGTATGACGGGTATAAATCTGCTCCCTTCCTGCTTTATCAGAAAGAAGGGAATCCGGAAATATTATTACTTTTTAACAGCCTGTTTTATTCAGCCAACGCCCGCATTTCTTTGATGAGATCGAATTTACCTTCAAAGCCGATCCCCGGCAGTTCCGGCATGATGATATGACCGTCTTCAACGTTAACGGAGTCCGGAAAACCGCCATAAGGCTGGAATAAGTCAGGATAGCTTTCATTACTGCCAAGGCCCAGCCCCGCAGCGATGTTCAGGGACATCTGGTGCCCGCCGTGGGGTATACAGCGGGATGGCGACCAGCCATACTGCTTAAGCACATCCAGGGTGCGTAAATATTCCACCAGACCGTAGGAAAGCGCGCAGTCGAACTGCAGATAATCTCGATCGGGACGCATACCGCCATAACGTAACAGATTACGTGCATCCTGATGAGAAAACAGGTTTTCACCGGTTGCCATTGAACCCGGATAGAATTCAGAGAGCGTGGCCTGCAGCGAATAATCCAGCGGATCGCCCGCTTCCTCATACCAGAACAGCGGATACTCACGCAACATTTTTGCATAAGCGATAGCCGTTTCCAGATCAAAGCGGCCATTTGCATCCACTGCCAGGCGCGCTTCACTACCGATTTCTTGCAGAACAGCCTCAATGCGACGGCGATCTTCTTCGATAGCGGCTCCCCCGATTTTCATTTTAACCACGGTATAACCACGGTTCAGATACCCACGCATCTCCTGCCGCAGGGCGATCAAATCTTTCCCCGGATAATAGTAGCCGCCGGCAGCATAAACAAACACGCGGGGATTAGCCTCAACGCCTTTCATTTCGGCCAGAAGGCGAAACAGAGGTTTTCCTGCAATTTTTGCGGTGGCGTCCCAAATAGCCATATCCAGCGTACCAACCGCGACGGAGCGTTCGCCGTAACCGCCGGGCTTTTCGTTACTCATCATGACATCCCAGAGACAATGCGGATCAAGGTTATCACCTTTATCATTTAGCAGGCTGTCCGGGGCCGCATTCAGAATACGATCGCGAAAACGCTCGCGAATAAGGCCGCCCTGACCATAACGGCCATTGGAATTAAACCCATACCCCACCACACGACGACCGTCCACTTCGACATCAGTCACGACTGCGACAAGGCTGGTCGTCATTTTACTGAAGTCGATATAAGCGTTGCGGATGGGGGAAGCAATAGGCCTGGTGACTTCTACTACGTCCAGGATACGCATATGTCCTCCGAATAATACGTTAATCAAAAAAAGAATTTTCATTGCCGGCGGCCTGACATAATGTGTCATGCCATTATGTAGGCAATAAAGGTTGCGGAGCTTTTTAAGCAGGCCATAATGACCGGCTTTCGAATATATCCCCGTCATACTTCAAGTTGCATGTGCATTGGCTTTATTCGACCCGGGGGCCTCACCCCTTCGGGGCCAGCCCTGGGGCTGTTCAAAACGCGCTGCGTTTTGTCCTGCAACTCGAATTATTTAAGGTATATTATGGCCATAAATCGGCTATTTCTAATGCAGATAAGGATCCCTGTAATGCAAAACCAGCATCATCTGGAGCTAACATGGCTTGAAGACTGTATCGCGCTGGCCGATACTTTAAATTTCTCGCGAGCAGCAGCTTTGCGATATGTGACACAGCCAGCATTTAGCCGGCGGATACAGTCGCTTGAAGAATGGCTGGGAACAACGCTGTTTGAAAGAAACCGACGCGGCGTCACGCTAACCCGGGCAGGAGAAATATTCGTTAAGCAGGCCCCGGATCTGATCAGAAGCTTATATATGCTACGCGATGAGACGCTGGAGGCTGCCGGTAATGCAAAGCCGGATATTATTTTTTCAGCTACGCATTCACTTTCTTTTTCCTTTTTTCCGAATCTTCTCAGGAATAACAAAACGTTTGCCCGCTTCTGCTCTTTCCGGTTGATGTCAGACTCCCTCACCGCCTGTGAGCGTATGCTTATTCAGGGAGATGCCCATTTTTTGCTATGTTATTATCACCCTCATATGCACATCAATCTGGAACAGGAAAAGTTTTTAAGCATCAGGCTGGGACAGGATATTCTGCGGCCTTATACCGGCATCGATCCCCACTCCGGGCAACCCGTGTGGATGCCAGGAAACAAAAGAAAGTTTTCATACCTTTCCTTTTCTGCCGAGTCAGGACTTGGAAGAATTATTTCAAATAGCGCAGCAGTGAACAAAATAAAGAGGGGAATGAAAATTGAATTTGTGGCCGATCTGGCGGCGACGCTTCTGGCAATGATAAAAGATGGTGATGGCGTCGCCTGGCTTCCGCAGAAGCTGGCAGAGGCAGATGTGCAAAACGGGAGTATTTGCCCGGCCGCCCCGGAACACAATGATTTAAATATTCCTGTGGAGATACGGCTCTATCGCCCCGCGACCAAAATGACCGGCGTTGCGGAGGAATTATGGGAACAGCTTGTTTCCGAACAGAACCGGGCTGTGCTCCTTAACCGTTCGTGAGCGTCGCGGGCAGTCAATCAGGCCCGGAGCACAGCGCGGGCCATAAGGCCTGACACTCCCGGATGCCCGGCGAGCCACGCAGTACCTGAGCTGAACGGCCCAGCCGAGCCCGGCTAAAGGTCACAGCATAATCACCGGCGCTGGCCCCGCCAGGGCGAGTCCTATAGATGAGACGAGTCCCCTGGGCCAACGCACATGCAGCCTGAAGTATGGCGGGTAGATATGAAAAACCCAGGAAAGCAGCTACAGCGTAGGCACCCTGATTCTGTGATGCGCTACGTTAGCCTTCAAGCAGCCTTTCCTGCATCAGGGCGCAGGCCTGGGGCGTCAGCTGAAATTCCGCGCTTAGCCAGGCGGCAACGCTGCCATAACGGTCGTGGATGGCTGAGAGCGCGGCCATAAGGTATGACTCTTTCACGGTCAGGATATCCGCCAGATTCTGTCGCCCCTGTTTACTGAGGCTCTGGCCCAGCGTGCTGACGATCTCGTTTTCCACCTGGGTGAGCATTCCCTGGGTGAGCAGGTACTCTTCCATCACCGTGTGGCTATCGCAGCCGAGAGCGAACAGCGTCAGCGCGCAGCCCACGCCGGTACGATCTTTACCGACCGCGCAGTGCTGTAACAGCGCACCGTCGAATGGCTCCATCAGCCATCCGGCAAGCTGGCGATAGGCGGCGTTATTGAACGGCAGCTGGCGATAAAGCTCCAGCATAAATTGTTCGCCGTTAAGGGCGTTAAGCGTCCCGGCGTCAAAATCGGTCACTTTCGCATTGACGTCGTGAACATAGGGGTTGGCGGGAACGTTATGATAGTGGGCCAGTTCATTAAGCTTATCGGGGCTGCGATTCGCTTCATCCGGGTCGCGATAATCAATCACATGCCGCAGCGGAATCGCGTTCAGATGATTCAGATCGTCCGTTGTCATCCTGTGCAGCGAGCCGGAACGGAGTAATTTCCCCGAGCGTACACGGCGTCCGTCGACGGTACGCTGCCCCCCCAGATCGCGAAAATTGATACCGCCCTGCAGGGTTAAAAAAGCCGGATGGCGCGGCTGGCTGTTTGTCATACTCTTCTCCCTTATAAACATTTCGATCCTGATCTTTCGCAGTATCACTCACTGCGACGACGCTCACGATGTGGACATCATTGACCGGAGAATATCATGTTTTTTCAGCTTTCTCTGCTGATGCCCATGGCCTGACCGGGAAAGACATAATCAGGGTAGCCATCTGATTAAAGGGTATATATTCATCTCAATATATGTATACCCGTCATACTTCAGGCTGCATGTGCGTTGGCTTTATTCGGCGCTGGGGCCTCACCCTGAAGGGCCGCCGCCAGCGGCGTTCAAATCGGCTAAGCCGATTTGTCCTCGTTCACCCCGGTCACTTACTCCAGTAAGCTCCCGGGGATTCTCTGCGTTGCCGCCTTCATGCAACTCGAATTATTTAGGGTATATAACCCGGTGATAACCGCCGGTGTCAGCCCCTGTTGCAATCGCCCAGCAGACCTTCCAGCCACTGCGCAAATACCCGCACCTTGTGCGATAAATGTCGATGTGGATAGAGCAGCGACAGTTTGCGCGACGGGCACGGAAAATTCGGCAGGACCTCAATAAGCTGGCCGCTATCAATATAGGGCTGTAAAAAGAAATTCATCCCCTGCAGCAGCCCCAGCCCCTCAAGGCCAGCCGTAATATAAACCTCAGAATTATCGAGGACCAGCCTGCCGGGGAGCGTCATTTCTTTTACCCCCTGCGCGGTCACAAAGTGCCAGGGCATGACTTTCCGGTTATTGCTGACAATCCAGTTTACCGCCTGATGATGGTGCAGATCGTCAAGGGTCTCCGGCGTCCCGTAGCGCGCAAGGTAGCCCGGGCTGGCGCAGGTGACGCGCCTGACGCTGCCCAGCGGACGGGCCACATAGTCTCCGTCAAAGAGTTCGCCCACCCGCAGCATACAGTCGAGACCGTCACGCAGCATATCCCGGCGGACGTCGGAGCTGCTGAGGATAATAGTGAGATTTGGATGAGCGTCGTAAAACGCCTGTAGTTTTGGCACCACGACCAGGCGGGCGAAAGCTACCGGCATGTCAACACGCAGCTGGCCGTGCAGCGCCCGATCTGACGCAAAGGACGCCAGCAAATCGTCGGCCTGTAAAAGCAAAGGCTTACTGCGCTGGTAAAACTCTTCGCCTTCCGGCGTCAGGTAGATACGGCGCGTGGTGCGCTGGAGCAGCCGCACGCCGCTCTCCAGCTCAAGCTGCTGCACGGCTTTGGTCACCGCGGGGCGATGGATCTGCAGGTTTTCCGCCGCCTTTGTGAAGCTGCCTGAGTCGACAATTTCGATAAAAATCTTAATATTTTCAAAAAGATTCATGCTGCTGATGCGTATCACTACGCCCTAAAGAAGGCATTGTTATTTATTTAATAACAGTGAATTACTTTTTTCACTATTTTTCTGAACAATAAGGCTATATACACTGCCTGCACTCAGCAAGTTCGATCTATACCCGCCAAACTTCAGGCTGCATGTGCGACGGGTATGTACAAGGAAATAAAATCATGAAAACTAACCGAATCTGTCAGATCCTGGGCATTGAAAAACCGGTGATTCAGGGGCCGCTTTCCTGGCTGACCGACGCACGCCTGGTCGCCGCGGTCAGTAACGCCGGAGGCCTTGGCGTACTGGGGCCAAACGCGGGCCTCACCGCGGAAACCGCCGTATCGACGCCGGAAGAAACGGCGGAAAAAATGCGTGAAGAGATTCGTAAAACCAAACGGTTAACCGAAAAGCCCTTCGCCGTAAATCTTATTCCGACGCCGCAAAATGATATCTGGACGCCCGGCATCCTGAAGGTAATTAAGGAAGAAGCGGTTAAAGCCGTGGTCTATACCGGCTATGGCGAAGGTGCCATTATCCCGGCGCTTTTCGCCGAACTGAAGGCCGCCGGCGTCGCAATTATCTATCGCGATATCAATCCAACGCCTGAAAACAGCCGCGAAGCGGAGCGCGCCGGTGCCGATATTATTGTGGCGACCGGTTTTGACGAAGGCGGCACTCTGCCAGGTACTGTACTCGGTACGTTTTCTATCGTTCCGATGATTGTCGATGCCGTTGAGCATGTCCCGGTGCTGGCCGCCGGTGGGATCGTCGATAAGCGCACGGCCAGGGCGGCCCATGCCCTGGGCGCAGAGGGCGTGTTCGCCGGTTCCGTATTTATCAGCACCGAGGAAAGCCGCGTCCCGCAGTCGGTAAAAGAGAAAATTGTCGCCGCTAACGGGCTGGATTTAAGCCTGTTCCGTACTCTGCCGGACTACTACCGCTCTTTACCAGGCAAGCTGGCCAAAAAGCTGGTGGAGATGGATAGCGCGGGTGCCAGCAAAGAGGAGATAGGCCGGGTAATGGGCGGCCTGCGCGGGCTGCGGCTGGGTATGCTGGAAGGTAATACCGATGAAGGCTATATCTCACTGGGCACCGGAATCGGCGGTATTAAAGCGATTACCCGCGTGGCCGAAGTGGTTGAACAGCTCACGGCATAACGAAGACGGGCAGCCGGGCGCTGCCCGGTTTGGTTAACGGAGCATGACCACAGGTCGGTGACCATCGCCAGGTACAGCCAGCCTTCACCGGTGCGCTGGTATGTAATGTCACCGGCCCACTTACGGTTCGGACCGCCGGTGCGGAAGTCCTGCTTCAGCAGGTTCTCTGGCACCGGCAGGCCGTGTTCGCGATAGCTGTACCCGGCACATCGCCTGTTCGCGTTCAGAATAAGAGAGCTGATTTTGCTATTTATTGCGCCAGCTGTTGAGCTGTGATTCATACAGGCTGAGCGGGTGGCGGCGGTAACACCAATGCGCCCAGCCAGTTTAAGGGCTTCCTCACAGAATTCAGGCGAGTGCTGTTTGCGGATCTCTTTGCTGGTTGATACTGGTTTTGTCATGTGAGCTACCTCTGGGTAAGAGTTTACTCACTTAGTTATTGCTGGGTAAGATCAGTTTCTCCAAAATAAAAAACCAGCGACTGAGCGCTGGCATAACGTTAATTACATAACGTAAAAAACAAAAAGCCCCTGCGGCATCAGCAGCAGGGGCCGGATGTTAAAAAGACCCGATTATCAGAATGCGACTTTCAGTGTTGCCTGCCCATTATAACCGTCGGCACTGCTACCACTAACGCTACGGGTGTAACCGCCCTGAATACCCAGCGTGACGTTCTGGCGGATGAGCGCATCAATACCCGCCTGGAAATCAACGGATGTGCCATCCTGAGATGGGGTAAAGGTAACATTGCTGCCCGCAGCGGCCGTTCCCATGCTCAAATCACCATCTGAGCTGAAAGTGCGAATAACCGACGGGCGCACCCACCAGTTAACCGGCAGTTCGCTTACGCTGTGCTTCATGCTGTCGCTAAAAGCGGCCTGCGTGGAGGTAGCGTTACCGAAGGTCAGCTCCGACTGGCTGCCGAAGCGAAGACCGGCGCGGAGGTGCTGTGCGCTGCCGTCGCCGAAGTTCACATAACCGCCATTATCATGACCGTTATTCAGGGACAGACCCTGCCAGATATACTGAAGCTGTGGCTCCAGTACCAGGCTATCCGTTACACTCAACGGCAGGCCGGTTTCCAGCGAGGCCAGCCAGCCCCAGCCATGAGTGTCAACGCTGTCGGCATCTGAGTTCGCTTGCAGATTATGACGGGAGCCCTGCGCCACCACGTCCGCCCACAGCCCGCTGTTCGCATGTACCGCCGTCAGATATCCCCCCAGGCTGTACACATCATCACGGACCGTTCCGGCACGGGAGCGATCATCATCTTTCACGTCAACTGAAGAGTGCCCCGCCGCGCCATACACGCCGGCGTTCAGCGACGGCGTACTCAGCAGGTCGCCGCCCAGTTGCACAAAACCATAGCTGCCGCTGCTTTCCGGTGTCGCACCCTGCGCAATGCCGCCGTTATTATCATGCCCCATGTGGCCGCCCTGAATACGCCCCCAGACGCCGCTGTCGCCTTTGACGGCGCTGCGCTGGCTGTAGCTGCCCGCCAGCGCCCGATCGTAATCCATACTCTGCGCAAACAGCGAAGCATAAAGCGCAACTTCAGCACGATAGCCAGCTTCGCTGGACAGATACCAGTTTTCATCCGCAGTACCGTGGTTCAGCACGTAGTTATACGCGCCAGCCTGCAGCTTTTTGCCCAGCGCAAAAGCCCCGGCATCCGTCGTGGCACCGTTGATGGCCTCCACCACTTTGATACCGTCACCCGTGGTGGCGAAACCCAGCCCGGCATCCCCTGCGTTGGTGAAATTCAGCCAGGTTTTTCCCGTTGCCCGCCCGCCATCGATGACCAGCCTGTCAGCCGGGAAATCAGGGTTCGCCAGGTTGATATTCATATTAATGGTGCCGCCCTGCCCGACAAGATTTGTCGTGGTGAGCGTACGGGGAGTAAAGGCGTTAGCAGGCAGACGCACCATGGCTTTGCCGCTCTGCTCCGGGGCGAAGGTTATTGAACCGGCATTTTCAATGGTGCCCGTGCTGACAACATCCCCCGTAACCGTCAGGTTTGCATTCGCGGTCAGGCTGGTGGTGCCGCTCAGGCCGCCGCCAGTTCCCACGCTCAGCTCGCCGCCGCTGCCCACAATGGTGTTTTCCGCGACGGCGTCCGCTTTAACGCTGAAGCGCCCGCCGTTTTCCAGCCAGAGTCCACGGGCGTTGCCGGAAGCAGCATCAATGCTGAATTCACCACGCGCGTTAGTCCCGCTGACCGTTGAACCGCTGTCGGCAATCAACGCGCCACCTTCTTTCATGGTAACGTCTGTCGCCGTTCCGCCATTGTTAACCGCGAGGATGCCGCCCTTATCAACCGTCGTGGCATCTGCAACACCACCAGACAGCACTTCCAGACGACCACCATTCTCAAGGAGGACATTTGAAGCCTGCCGTGTTGCGCCATCAATATCAAAAGCGCCAAGGCTGTTGGAACCTTTAACGGTGGAATCCGTGGTGGCCCACAGAGCGCTTCCTTTTTTCATCACCACATCCGTGACAGAGGCACCGGAATCAACAGAAAGCCAGCCGCCCGCTTCAACGGTGACGTTCCGGGCAGTACCGGCTGCGGGCGTTTGCTGGCCTGAAGCAGGTTCTTCGTCCCATACGGAAATTTCCAGACGGCCCCCACGATTAACAACCGAGTTTACTGCCGTGCCGCCTTCATATACCGACTGCACCCCGCCATTATTAATCACAGTCCCTTCGGCCATCCCGCCCGCGCTGACGTTCTGATATGCCAGATCGGAAAGCAACTCAGTGGAACCTGCATTTCCCAGCGTCGTGTCAATCGCGTAACCGTTGTTCTGGACGCTTTGCCAGGCGTGTTCTTTTATGATGGTATTGGTAGCAGTCCCACCTTCAACGATTTGACGACCGTCGGCATTAATGGTGGTGGCGTCTGAACGCCCACCAGCGGCGATCAGCTGGCTGCCGCCGGCATTAATGGTGGTTTCTGTCGCCACCCCACCGTCACGTACTTCCTGCGTGGCAAAATCGTAGTGGTTGATACAGTCAAACCCGCATTCGCCCCCGGCATTTAACGCGCCATTCAGGGTGGTACTATTAGCATTTCCTGACACGCTTTGTCGGCCGTTGGCATTGATGACGGTATTGTTTGCGGTCCCTTCGGCTTTAACTACCTGCCAGCCGCCGTTGTTAACCACGGTATCCGTCGCCAGCGCACCGGAATGCACATACTGATAACCGCCGTTCAGGACCGTATTCTTCGCCTGCCCGTGTACGCTCTGATCGCCGCCGGACTTAATCGTCGTGGCGACGGCAGTTCCCTGTCCGAAAACGACCTGGCGGCCATTCTCGTTAATGGTTGTATTTGTTGCCGTACCGGAAACAAACATCCCGTCGCTGTTTTCCGCATCCGGCCCGCCCTGCGCCCCGGTATTCACCACCGTGCCAACGGCTTGTGCACCTTCTTTCACTATCAGGTAGCCGCCTTCATTAATGACGGTATCGCTGGCAACCCCGCCGGAATGAACCCATTGCTCGCCGCCGTTCAGAACCGTACCGGAAGACTGGCCGTGTACGCTCTGACCACCACCGGCATTGACCGTTGTATCGCTGGCGCTGCCCCCCTGGAGCACAGCCTGAAGACCATTACTGTTGATGGTGGTGTGGTTGACCACGCCGCCAACCTGCACGTACTGGCCGCCCTGGTTGTTATCTTCATCATCGCTGCCGTACTCAAGGCCCGTGTTAATAGTGGTGTTATTCGCCTGCCCGTAAACCAGCTGTGTGTCGTTATTGCTGATAACCACCCCGTCAGTCGTCTCCCCGACAGGTACAGAGATCTCTGCCGCCAGCGCTGCCCCCGAAGTTAGTCCGGCAACGGCCAGAGCAAGGACCGCGCCAGTACGTTTTCCTTTTGCTTTAGCCAGTTCTGAAACAACCACAAACGCGCCGAGAACTTCGTTCCAGACCAGTCGATAACTGGTATTCAGATTTCGCTTCATCGTATTAACCTTGTTGTGTGTAAATAGTAAAAAGGCCCGCATCCTTTCGGGATGCGGGCCAGTAAAAATTCAGGATAAGAACAGACCGTTCAGTGACCTCCGGACAGTACTAAAATGCGGCAGGGAACGGATGAAACTTAAATCCGCTGTCAGGTGGTAACGTCTCTCGTCACGTCTGAAACCTTCCGCTGAAGGCTGTGTCACATGACTTTCATTTAGCGTAAAAACCGTCGGATAAGCGTGGTACTCACCAATCAGATACCAGACGCCCTGCTGCACAGCCCTAATGATTGCCCGGCTTCGCGTCAACGTTCCGAAAAGCAGTACCTGACCATTTCAGCCAGGTATTTATAAGAACCATTATGTTAAATGGGCTGAGTTTGATCTTAAGTTCCTCTCTTTCAGGAAATTAGCGATGAATCATTTATCGAGGAACAACCAGAGAACTCCACTCCCGGTTGATAATGTGACTCCCCTACCGGTCATGTGCGCCGCAATTTATGGAATGAACTGAGCAAAAAACATCCGGGGACTCAGGAAAACATTCCGGGTGCAGTATTCGAATGGATAACCGGTCCCAGGTTTTCGTAAGTTCAACTTTTTCGAATTCGGGGCAGTCACTGCGCCCGTAAGTGTCCAGGCCGAGTAATTATCCCCCCATCCATACCCCCACATTGAGCCAGGCTCTGGGGGAGCACAATTGAGTTAAACAGACTAATAGAATGCTATAACTACTGATTTATCAAGGGAATAATTGAGTTTGCCAGACTTCAGGGGAGTTAAGACTGGAGCGGGCGAAGGGAATCGAACCCTCGTATAGAGCTTGGGAAGCTCTCGTTCTACCATTGAACTACGCCCGCTTCGGAGTGCGTAACGCATTATAAGCCTTATGCCGTTGTTAGCAAGGGCATAGGCGGCTGACTGGCGAATAATTCGCCGTCAGCACTTAGGTTTACTGCCCTGCGGCGGCAGGTAGCGCAGCGGATCGATGGCCGTCGCGCGATAGCGGATCTGAAAATGCAGCCGCACCGAGGCCGCGTCCGAGCTGCCCATCGTGGCAATCTTCTGCCCCGCCTTTACGCTCTGCCCGTTGTTCACCAGCAGCGTGTCATTATGCGCATAGGCGGTAATGTAATCTTCGTTGTGTTTGATCAGAATAAGGTTGCCATAGCCGCGCAGCTGGTTGCCGACGTAAACCACCTTCCCTGCCCCGGCGGCGTAAACAGGCGCGCCGCGCGCGGCGGCAATATCAATGCCCTTATTGCCCCCGACCGCCGTTGAATACGGCAGAACGATCTTACCGCTGGCGGGCCATCGCCAGCAGCGCTGCCCTGGCGACGGCCAGGCCGACTGCGGCACCGAGGACGAGGGCCTTGCGGCGGCGGTCTTCGCTGTTTTCGTCGTCTTCTTCGGCGTTTTTTTACTGGAATTCTGCGCGGTTTTCCGGGAGACGGTGGCGGACTTCGCTTTACCTGTCAGCCTCAGCTTTTGCCCCACCGCAATGGTGTAGGGGGGCGATATGCCGTTAAGCCGCGCCAGCTCTTTAACGCTGGTGCCGGTATTACGCGAAATACGATACAGCGTATCGCCCCGCTTTACGGTGTAAACGGAGCCAGAATAGGATCCGGCACTGGATGAGCGGCTTCCGGAACAGCCAGCCAGCAGCAGCGCCGCGCACAGCAGCATCGCAATACCTACGCTTTTTTTCTTCAGGCGTCCTGCGCTCAAAACTCCTCCTTACGGCCGTTAAGACGCTTTATCATAACAGCCGCGGACAGGATGCCAAATTTATTGCGCCCGGCAGAAAAATCCTGCCGGGAAGCGGCATCGTTTTCCACGGCTGGCCGTGACCGATAACTTCACCTAAATTGCCCGTTCTGGTAACGTCTTTCCCGCGTTTATAAGCTACGCTGGAGGGCGACAAGCTGGGCTGTTTTTCTACTTTTCAGGAGCTTTTATGAGCGGGGAACACGTTATATTGCTGGACGATAAGAATACCCCCACCGGCACGCTGGAAAAATACGCGGCGCACACCCGCCATACGCCGCTGCATCTCGCTTTCTCCTGCTGGTTATTCAACGACCGGGGGCAGTTTTTAATTACCCGCCGCTCGCTCGCCAAAAAAGCCTGGCCGGGCGTGTGGACCAACTCGGTCTGCGGGCACCCGCAGCAGGGAGAAAGCTCCGCCGCCGCCGTCGTTCGCCGCTGCCGCTTTGAGCTGGGCGTGGAGATCGCCGGATTAACGCCGGTATGGGCTGATTTTCGCTATCGCGCCGTCGATCCGAGCGGCATCGTTGAAAATGAGGTCTGCCCGGTATACGCCGCGCGCATGGTGGGCGATCTGCGGCCCAACGCCGAAGAGGTGATGGACAGCCGCTGGAGCGAGCTGGAGGAGGTACTGCGGGGGCTGGAGGCTACGCCCTGGGCGTTTAGCCCGTGGATGGTGGAGCAGGGTTCGAACGCGCTGGCGCGCTCGCGGCTGCGGGATTTTTGCAGCCGGTAACCGGCTTTCCGGGCGGCGGGTGATGCCGCCCGGAAAGGGGATTATTTCACCGGACGCATCGCCGGGAACAGGATCACATCGCGAATGGTGTGGCTGTTGGTAAACAACATCACCATCCGGTCAATACCAATTCCCAGACCCGCGGTCGGCGGCAGACCATGCTCCAGCGCGGTCACGTAGTCTTCATCGAAGAACATCGCTTCGTCATCGCCCGCGTCTTTCGCCGCAACCTGATCCTGAAAGCGCTGAGCCTGATCTTCCGCATCGTTCAGCTCGCTGAAGCCGTTGCCGATTTCACGGCCGCCGATAAAGAATTCAAAGCGGTCGGTGATTTCCGGGTTAACGTCGTTGCGGCGCGCCAGCGGGGAGACCTCCGCCGGATATTCGGTAATGAAGGTTGGCTGAATCAGATGCGCTTCCGCCACTTCCTCAAAGATCTCGGTCACAATACGGCCCAGACCCCAGCTCTTCTCAACCTTAATGCCGATAGATTCAGCAATCGCTTTTGCGGAGTCGAAGTTATCCAGTTCGGCCATATCCGTTTCCGGACGGTACTTCTTGATCGCTTCGCGCATGGTCAGTTTTTCGAACGGCTTGCCGAAGTCGAAAACTTCATCGCCGTAAGGAACCTGAGTTGTGCCGAGAACGTCCTGCGCCAGCGTACGGAACAGCGACTCGGTCAGCTCGATCAGATCGTTGTAGTCCGCATACGCCATGTAGAGTTCCATCATGGTGAACTCAGGGTTATGACGTACGGAGATCCCTTCGTTACGGAAGTTACGGTTGATTTCGAACACGCGCTCGAAGCCGCCCACCACCAGACGCTTGAGGTACAGCTCCGGGGCGATACGCAGGTACATATCCAGATCCAGCGCGTTGTGATGGGTAATAAACGGACGCGCGGAGGCCCCGCCCGGGATCACCTGCATCATCGGGGTTTCCACTTCCATAAAGCCGCGCCCGACCATGAACTGGCGGATGCCCGCCAGGATCTGTGAGCGGATCTTAAAGGTGTTGCGGGATTCATCGTTAGAGATGAGATCCAGGTAGCGCTGGCGGTAGCGCGCCTCCTGATCCTGCAGGCCGTGGAACTTGTCCGGCAGCGGGCGCAGCGCTTTGGTCAACAGGCGCAGCTCGGTGCAGTGGAGCGACAGCTCGCCGGTTTTGGTCTTAAACAGCCTGCCCTTCGCGCCGAGGATATCCCCGAGATCCCACTTTTTGAACTGCTCGTTATAGACGCCTTCCGGCAGGTCGTCGCGGGCGACGTACAGCTGAATGCGGCCGCCGACGTCCTGCAGCGTCACAAAGGAGGCTTTGCCCATAATACGACGGGTCATCATGCGGCCCGCAACGGACACTTCAACGTTCAGCGCTTCCAGCTCGTCGTTCTCTTTGGCGTCGAAGTCAGCGTGCAGTTGGTCTGAGGTGCGATCGCGACGGAAATCGTTCGGGAACGGGATGCCCTGCTCGCGCAGGCTCGCCAGCTTCTCGCGGCGCGTTTTCAGTTCGTTATTAAGATCGGTTATCGCCTCTGCGCCCTGTGCGTTTTGTTCAGACATGTTGGTTCCTCATAACCCTGCTTTCAAACTTGCTTCGATAAATTGATCCAGGCTGCCGTCCAGCACCGCCTGCGTATTGCGGGTCTCAACCCCGGTGCGCAGGTCTTTGATACGGGAGTCATCAAGGACGTAAGAACGAATCTGGCTACCCCAGCCGATATCAGACTTAGTGTCTTCCATCGCCTGCTTCTCGGCATTCTTCTTCTGCATCTCCAGTTCATAAAGCTTCGCTTTCATCTGCTTCATGGCCTGGTCTTTGTTCTTGTGCTGGGAGCGATCGTTCTGGCACTGCGTGACGATCCCGGTGGGAATATGGGTGATACGCACCGCCGATTCCGTACGGTTAACGTGCTGGCCGCCCGCGCCGGAGGCGCGGTAGACGTCGATGCGCAGATCCGCCGGGTTGATTTCGATATCGATATCATCGTCAACTTCCGGATAGACGAACGCCGAGCTGAAGGAGGTATGGCGGCGGCCGCCGGAGTCGAACGGGCTTTTGCGCACCAGGCGGTGGACGCCCGTTTCGGTACGCAGCCAGCCGTAGGCGTACTCGCCGGAAATTTTGATGGTAACGGATTTGATGCCCGCCACTTCGCCTTCGGACTCTTCGATGATTTCGGTTTTGAATCCCCGCGCTTCCGCCCAGCGCAGATACATACGCTCAAGCATACTGGCCCAGTCCTGCGCTTCCGTACCGCCGGAGCCGGCCTGGATATCCAGGTAGCAGTCCGCGCTGTCGTACTCGCCGGAGAACATGCGGCGGAATTCCAGCTGCGACAGCTTCTCTTCCAGCGCGTCCAGCTCGACGACGGCCTCGTTAAAGGTCTCTTCGTCGTCAGCTTCTACCGCCAGCTCCAGCAGACCGGAGACATCTTCCAGCCCCTGGCGCATCTGATCGAGCGTATCGACAATCGCCTCCAGGGAGGAACGCTCCTTGCCCAGCGCCTGGGCGCGTTCAGGGTCGTTCCAGACGTCCGGCTGTTCCAGCTCGGCGTTTACCTCTTCGAGGCGTTCTTTTCTGGCATCATAGTCAAAGATACCCCCTAAGAACGTCGGAGCGTTCCGTAAGGTCCTGGATGCGGTTATTTACCGGATTAATTTCAAACATGGTCTGTTTTCTTTTATTGGACGAGTCAAAATGCGGTGATAAGAGCGGGATTGTACCCAATCACCCGTTTTTTTTATACACAAAATCATGCGCTGGTCCCGCAGACGCGGCCCGAAGAGGGTCGCGTACGGGCTTATACCGGCCAGATGGCGTCAATAATTATCTGCAGGCTGCGGTTGCCGCGAAACTCGTTGATATCCAGCCGGTAGGCCAGCTCGACGTCGCGCACCCCGTTATCCGGCCAGCGGGCGGTATCGATGTTAAAGGCAATGCCGTCCAGCAGCGGACCGCCGCCCGCCGGTTCGACCATCACCTTCAGGTGACGCTCGCCGACGAGCCGCTGCTGCAGCAGACGAAAGCGCCCGTCAAACAGCGGCTCCGGGAACATCTGCCCCCAGGGGCCGGCGTCGCGTAGCATCTGCGCCACATCCATGGTCATCTCCGCCGCGCTCAGGGGGCCGTCCGACAGCACCTCGCCCTGCAGCTGCGCCGGGTCAAGCCATTCGGTCACCAGCTCGCCAAAGCAGCGCTGAAATTCGTCGAAGCGGGCCTCCTCCAGCGACAGGCCCGCAGCCATCGCGTGGCCGCCGAACTTGACGATCAGCCCCGGATACAGCGTATCCAGCCGCTCCAGCGCGTCGCGCATATGCAGACCCTGGACAGAACGGCCGGAGCCTTTCAGGGTGCCGTCTCCGGCGGGCGCAAAGGCGATCACCGGGCGATGAAAGCGCTCTTTAATGCGCGAGGCCAGAATGCCGACCACGCCCTGATGCCACTCGGGATGATACATCGCCAGCCCGCCGGGCAGCGCTTCGCGGCTGCGCTCCAGCTTTTCGCACAGCGTCAGCGCTTCCGCCTGCATCCCCTGCTCAATTTCTTTGCGCGTCTGGTTCAGGGCGTCCAGCTCGTTGGCCAGCACCCGCGCCTCGCCGATGTTGTCGCACAGCAGCAGCGCCACGCCGACGGACATATCATCCAGCCTGCCTGCGGCGTTCAGCCGCGGCCCCAGCGCAAATCCCAGATCGCTGGCGACCAGCCTCTGCGCATCGCGATTCGCCACCTCCAGCAGCGCCTTAATGCCCGGACGACACTTGCCGGCGCGGATGCGGCTTAGCCCCTGCCAGATCAGAATACGGTTGTTCGCGTCCAGCGGCACCACGTCCGCGACGGTGCCAAGCGCCACCAGATCCAGCAGCTCCGCCAGGTTCGGCGGCGCAATGGCGCGCTCGTCAAACCAGCCCTTGTCACGTAAAAAGGTGCGCAGCGCCAGCATCAGATAAAAGGCCACGCCGACCCCCGCCAGCGCTTTTGACGGGAAGCCGCAGTCGCGCAGATTGGGGTTGATAATCGCCTCGGCGTCCGGCAGCGTATCGCCGGGCAGATGGTGATCGGTCACCAGCACCGGGATGCCGAGCGACTTCGCATGCGCCACCCCCGCATGGGAGGAGATGCCGTTATCCACGGTGACGATCAGCTGCGCCCCGCGGGCGTGGGCCTGGTCCACCACTTCCGGACTCAGCCCGTAGCCGTCGTCAAAGCGGTTCGGCACCAGGTAGCTGATGTTATCGCAGCCGAGGGCGCGCATACCGAGCACGCTCAGGGCGGTGCTGGTCGCGCCGTCGGCGTCAAAGTCGCCGACCACCACAATCCGCGTCCCCTCGCGAAAGGCGCTCCAGAGGATTTCAACGGCCTTATCTATACCGCTCAGCTGCTGCCACGGCAACAGGCCTTTGACACCGCGCTCAAGCTCCCGGGCGCTACGCACACCGCGGCTGGCGTATAAACGACGCAGCAGCGGAGGTAAATCGGCGGGCAGCCGCGCCGTTTCGTCGACCTCGCGCCGACGAAGCTGTATTCCTGGTTTCACGGGAATTATTTACCGCCGGTCTGTTTCTGATGTTCGTCAAGGAAAGCCTTCATCTCTTTCGGCCCCTGGTAGCCCGGCACCACGTAGCCGTTATTCAGCACGATGGCCGGCGTGCCGTTGATACCAAACTGCACGCCCAGCGCATAGTGTCTGGCGATGTCCACGTTGCAGGTGGCCGCCTTCACGGCCTTACCCGCCATGGCGTCGTTAAAGGCTTTGTTGCGATCCTGGGCGCACCAGATGGACTTCATATCCTGCTCCGCCTGGCTCTCCAGCCCCTGGCGCGGGAAGGCCAGATAGCGCACGGTGATGCCCAGCGCGTTGTAATCTTTCATCTCTTCATGCAGCTTGTGGCAGTAGCCGCAGGTGGTGTCGGTAAAAACGGTGATGACGTGCTTTTCCTGCGCCGCCTTGTAGACGATCATCTCTTTTTCCAGCGCGTTCAACTGCGTCACCAGCAGCCGGTTGGTGACGTTCACCGGATGCCCGCCGCTGACGTCGTACATCGGCCCCTGAATAATATGCTTGCCGTCTTCGGTCACGTACAGCACGCCGCTGTCGCTGAGCACCGTTTTCATCCCCGTCACCGGCGAAGGCTGAACGGTCGCCCCCTGCACGCCCAGCTTGCTCAAGGTCTGACGAATGGCGTCGTCGTCCGCATGCGCCATCCCGGCGACGACTGCGGTCAGCAGGGTAAATAGCATAAAACCTTTTTTCATATCCTGTCCTTTTGTGTCAGCAATCACGCCCTGGGGTGATGCTGTTGATGAAGTTGACGCAAGCGTTCGGTCGCGACATGCGTATAAATTTGGGTAGTGGAGAGATCGCTGTGCCCAAGCAGCATCTGAACCACGCGGAGATCCGCACCATGATTAAGCAAATGGGTGGCGAAAGCGTGACGCAAAACGTGGGGCGACAGCTTTTCGCTGTCGATCCCCGCCAGCCGGGCATAGTGTTTAATGCGGTGCCAGAAGGTCTGTCGCGTCATCTGCCGACCGCGCTGGCTGGGAAACAGCACGTCAATCGACGCCCCGTCAAGCAGCCACGGTCGCCCGTGCTCCAGCCAGCTCTCCAGCCAGTACACCGCCTCTTCGCCCAGCGGCACCAGCCGCTCTTTATTGCCCTTGCCGATAACCCGCACCACGCCCTGGCGCAGGCTGACGTCGCTCATCGTCAGACCGACCAGCTCAGATACCCGCAGCCCTGTGGCATACAGCAGTTCGAGCATCGCCTTATCGCGCAGCTCAAGGGGCTGTTCGATCAGCGGAGCCTGCAGCAGGCGCTCCACCTGCGCCTCGCTGAGATCTTTCGGCAGGCGCTGGGGCAGCTTCGGCGAGGCGAGCGCTCCGCTCGGATCGTCCGGACGGAATTTCTCCCGATAAAGGTACTGAAAAAAGCGGCGCATGGCGCTCAACAGACGTGCGGAGCTGGTAGCTTTATATCCACCCTCTTTTCGCTCCGCCAACAGCGCCTGTAGATCGTTACCCTGCGCCGTCGCCAGCGCCAGCCCGCGATGATGCAACCACTCGACTACCATGGTCAGATCGCGACGGTACGCGCTCAGCGTGTTTTCCGCCAGGTTTCGCTCCAGCCACAGGGCATCAAGGAATTGCTCAATGCGCGCCAGATCCTGTTCCACTTTCGCCCCTTACCCCATCCTATTTTTTGATGCATTATGCCTTATTGCGCCCCGCAGTGTCGCGATTCTGTTCAGCCAACCAACAGCCGAAAGCACGGGCGGCAGCGCCGGAAATCGCCCCTGCGCGCGGCGTATGAGCTTACGCCCGACGAGCTTATCACGTCGCGACCGCCTTTCCACAGCGCCAATCCTTCACGACCGGCCCCGGCAACGCAAAAAACCTGCCCCCCAGCCAGCGCATATTCACTTTACGCCAGGATGGAGCCATAGGGCGTTCACGGCACCGGCCCATTTTGCCCGCTCAACGCAGCAGGCGACCTGCGGCCCTCTGAATCATGCGGACCGTAGAACAGAAACGGAATCAGCGAAGCATCGGCCGGGAATAAATTTGACGCGGCAAAGCCGCGGCCCCGGGGGGAAAGCGCGGCGAGACGCCGGGGCTTTCCATAGCCAGCACGCACAGGTCTTGCCGTATGACGGGTATAATGGACCGGGTTCCTGGAGTATACTGGCCGCTAAAATCACCGCAGAATTGAGTTGGTTGCCATCATGAAAATGGGTCTTTTTTACGGTTCCAGCACCTGCTACACCGAAATGGCGGCGGAGAAAATCCGCGATATTCTCGGCCCCGAGCTGATAACGTTGCACAATCTCAAAGATGACTCCCCGACGCTAATGGAGCAGTACGATGTGCTCATTCTGGGCATTCCCACCTGGGATTTTGGTGAAATCCAGGAAGACTGGGAGGCCGTCTGGGATCGGCTGGACGATCTTAACCTCGACGGAAAAATTGTCGCCCTCTACGGCATGGGTGACCAGCTGGGCTACGGCGAATGGTTCCTCGACGCGCTGGGTATGCTGCATGACAAGCTGGCAACCAAAGGAGTCAGGTTCGTTGGCTACTGGCCGACCGAAGGCTATGAATTTACCAGCACCAGGCCAGTCATTGCCGACGGACAGCTGTTCGTCGGCCTGGCGCTGGACGAAACCAACCAGTATGACCTCAGCGACGAGCGCATTCAGGCCTGGTGCGAGCAAATTCTTGGCGAGATGGCCGACCTCTACGCCTGATCTGGCCGCCCCGGGATTTGCACTCGCCGTTAGCCTGACGCAGGCGGCTGCTGCATAAGCCGACGCAGATCCCGCCACTCCGCTTCATCCATGCTGTCCGCCGCCAGCCACAGGTGCTGGCGTTTGCCGTCGTCGGCGCGCAGGCGCAGCATCATACCGCTTTTAAGCATCCACGGCGCGCTAATGACAGCCCACTCCCTTCCCTGCCAGCGCAGCCGCCTGTCTACCAGCAGCTTCACCTCACCCTGACGGGCGTTGATGCGCCGCTGGCTGCGCACGCTGTCAAACACCACCAGCGAAAGCAGTACCAGCCACAGGGGAGTAAAGCTCAGCGACCAGGGCATCAATAAAATCATCGCGGCGACCAGCCCGTGAATGAGCAACGAAAGCCACTGCGCGCGCCAGGAGACGCGGAGATCAGATTGCCACAGGACCACGTTCCCGATTCCGTGTCTGGATAAGCCGCACCATGTTTTCGAGTTCTGCATCCGCAGGTTTACCGTGATTCATCAACCAGTTAAACAGATCCGGTTCGTCACACTCCAGCAGGCGAATAAAAACGCGCTTTTGCTCATCGCTCAGGCCGTCATACTCATGTTCGAAAAACGGCATGATGGAAATATCGAGCTCACGCATGCCGCGACGGCATGCCCACTGAATACGGGCCTTATTGGTAATATCCATGTTCTTTTCCTGTCTCACGAAAACAACGTACCCGGCTATTGTAACGTGTTTTCAACGCCCATTTACGGGAATATCGGTAAACGGAAGGCCGATCGCTAAATAAAGCCCGCGCAAAACGCCGCATTCATTATTCTGGATGCCGCCTCGCAGAACGTTCGATAAGGCACGAATGGCCTGTTTAAAGCGCTTGCAATGGGCTATAGCTCTTTTACCATTAGAGATTATCACTGGGTTATCAAATCAGGACGTTACTATGGCTTTTCACCCTTTTCCTCCTCGTCAGCCCTCGGCGTCAGCGCGCCTGCCCCTGACGCTGATGACGCTTGATGACTGGGCGCTGGCCACCATTACCGGCGCAGACAGCGAAAAATATATGCAAGGCCAGCTTACCGCCGACGTTAGCCAGTTGGGCGACAGCCAGCACGTGCTGGCCGCCCACTGCGACGCGAAGGGCAAAATGTGGAGCACCCTGCGCCTGTTCCGCGACGGCGAAGGCTTTGCCTGGATCGAGCGCCGTAGCCTGCGGGAAAGCCAGCTTACCGAGCTGAAAAAATATGCCGTCTTTTCCAAAGTTACGATCGCCGCCGATGACCAGCGCGTGCTGCTCGGCGTGGCGGGTTTTCAGGCGCGGGCGGCGCTGGCGAACCTGTTCAGCCAACTGCCGGATCGCGAAACGCCGGCCGTGCGCGAAGGGGCTGCCACCCTGCTATGGTTTGAGCATCCGGCGGAGCGTTTCCTGCTGATCGTTGACGCCGCCGCCGCACAAAGCGTCACCGACGCCCTGCGCGGTGAAGCGGCGCTGAACAACAGCCAGCAGTGGCTGGCGCTGGATATTGAAGCGGGCATACCGGTAATCGACGCCGCCAACAGCGGGCAGTTTATTCCACAGGCCACCAACCTGCAGGCGCTGGGCGGCATCAGCTTTAAAAAGGGTTGCTATACCGGCCAGGAAATGGTGGCGCGGGCCAGGTTTCGCGGTGCCAACAAACGCGCGCTCTGGTTGCTGGCCGGCCAGGCCAGCCGGACGCCGCAAGCCGGAGACGATCTGGAGATGCAGATGGGCGACAACTGGCGACGAACCGGCACCGTGCTGGCGGCGCTGTCGCTGGACGATGGTCAACTGCTGGTACAGGTTGTGATGAATAACGATATTGAAGCCGACAGCGCGTTCCGCGTGCGCGATGACGCAGGTACGCTGCGCATTATGCCGCTGCCCTACTCGCTGGCAGAATAGCGCCGGCCCGCCGGACGAAACGGTCACGCCGGAGCGGAATTCGTCCGCATCCGGCGTGGTTTTATAACACCCGCCGGGGTACAAAATTACGCCTGAGCGACGTACAGGTAAATCGCCAGGAAGTGGCAGACGCTACCGCCCAACACAAATCCGTGCCAGATAGCGTGGTTATAGGGTATGCGCTTGCAGACGTAAAAAATCACCCCCAGCGAATAGATCACGCCACCCGCCGCCAGCAGCGCGACGCCTCCCGGCTCCAGCTTGACCGCCAGCTCATAAATGACCACCAGCGACAGCCAGCCCATCATCAGGTAAGTGACCAGCGACAGAACCTTAAAGCGGTGGGAGATGGTCAGCTTAAAGACAATACCGAGCAACGCCAGGCCCCAGATTACAATCATCAGCGCGCGCGCCAGCGGTGAATCCAGGCCAATCAGCAAAAACGGCGTATAGGTTCCGGCAATCAACAGATAGATAGCGCAGTGATCGAATTTCTTCAGCCACGCCTTTGCCCGCCGATGCGGAATGGCGTGGTAAAGGGTTGAGGCAAGAAACAGCAGGATCATACTGCCGCCATAGAGGCTGTAGCTGGTAATGGCCGTTGCGCTGGCGTTCATATCCGTCGCCTGCACTAACAGCAGCGCCAGACCGGCAATGCCGAACAGCAACCCAATGCCATGACTGATACTGTTGGCGATCTCCTCAGCCAGCGTATATCCCTGCCCAATGAAGGACTTTTGCTCCATAAAACGTACCTCTGCGTGATTGTTGCCCTGGCGTAAGTGAGAGCAATTTCAGTGAACAGCTGTTAGCTAACATAAAACAACAGATAAAACCATCAACTAAAATATCAATACCTTAAATAGACAATTTCAACTAACAGCCGTTCATTATTTTAAAGACACTGAAAATCAATCACATAAAACTGCGTTTGCCCCGGGTAGATCGCCGCAATAATTTGCTTCAGCGCTTCCAGGGACATATTCTCCTGCCGCGCGTGCTTTTCCGTTAGCGTATCCAGCGTGACGGTGGCGAGCGCCGTCACCTCAATGGTGCAAAAATAGCCGTCATCCTCATAGCGCCCCACGCGCAGGATATCTCCTGGCTTAAAGTGTGATTCGGCCTCATCACGAATGGTGATGGTTTTACGTCCGGCCAGGATGTCCTCCTGAAAGCGCTGAAAAAAAGTGATATCGTTAGGCTGCATGTCAGGCTATGTCCTTTAATTGATGGTAAACGTTGCTGGCGATCATTCTGCTTCAGGTCAGGGCGTGAACCGCCGGGCGTTGCGGCAACGGAGTACCGCGCAATGAAGGGCGCAGCTTATGATTCCCTGAAGATAGCGTCTGATGAGTGAGCATCGCCACTGTGAGTATGTTCTCCCACGCCGCCATCGCCAGTCTTAACAATCTGGAGATGCAGGTCTACAACTATGTCATTAAGAACCGCGACGCCGTAATGTATACCCTGAATAATTCGAGCTGCAGGACAAAATGCAGCACATTTTGAACAGCCTCAGGGCTGGCCCCGAAGGGGTGAGGCCGCAGGCCGAATCATGCGGCAAGCGAGCAACAAATTCGTCAGGAACGAATTTGCCCGACCGCAGGTTGCCTTCGGTGAGGGGCAGGGATGTCTCTCATTCATCCCCGGGAGCATAGCGAACACAGTGACCGGGGTGAGTGACAAATCTGTCGGGAGCAGATTTGAACGCCGCGCAGCGGCGGCCCGTCAGGGCGAGTCTCATGGATGAGACGAGTAACCAGAAGCCAACGCATATGCCGCCTGAAGTATAACGGGTATATCATGACATTTATTTTTCATTTGTTAGACTCAAAAACAATTAATAAATCACCTGGAGCCAACGCAAATGAAAAAACTCACCTTAGCGGACAATTTTTTATGGGGCGGCGCGGTGGCCGCCCACCAGGTTGAAGGCGGCTGGAACCGGGGCGGCAAAGGGCCAAGTATTTGCGACGTACTGACCGGCGGCGCGCACGGCGTCCCGCGTGAAATTACCCGGCAGGTTGAGCCGGGTAAATACTACCCGAATCATGAGGCCGTGGATTTTTATAGCCGCTATAAAGAAGACATTAAGCTGTTTGCCGAAATGGGCTTCAGGTGCTTCCGTACCTCCATTGCCTGGACGCGCATCTTTCCCCAGGGCGACGAAACCCAGCCTAACGAAGAGGGGCTGAAGTTCTACGACGAGATGTTCGACGAGCTGCTGAAATATAACATCGAGCCGGTCATCACCCTTTCTCACTTTGAAATGCCGCTGCATCTGGTGCAGCAGTACGGCGGCTGGACCAGCCGTAAAGTGGTCGATTTCTTTGTGCGCTTTGCGGAGGTGGTGTTCGAGCGCTACAAGCACAAGGTCAAATACTGGATGACCTTCAACGAGATCAACAACCAGCGCAACTGGCGCGCGCCGCTGTTTGGTTACTGCTGCTCCGGAGTGGTCTATACCAGGCATGACAATCCGGAGCAAACCATGTACCAGGTGCTGCACCACCAGTTTGTCGCCAGCGCGCTGGCGGTGCAGGCGGCGCGGCGCATCAATCCAGAGATGAAGGTTGGCTGTATGCTGGCGATGGTCGCCCTCTATCCCTACTCCTGTAAGCCGGAAGATGTGATGTTCGCCCAGGAATCGATGCGCGAACGCTATGTTTTTACCGACGTGCAGCTGCGCGGCTACTACCCGTCCTACGTGCTAAGTGAATGGCAGCGCCGCGGCTTCACCATCCGGATGGAGGATGGCGATGAGCAGATCCTGCGCGACGGCACCTGCGATTATCTCGGCTTCAGCTACTACATGACCAACGCGGTGAAGGCCGAAGGCGGCAGCGGCGATGCGATTTCCGGCTTTGAGGGCAGCGTGCCGAATCCGCACGTCAGCGCCTCCGACTGGGGCTGGCAGATCGATCCGGTGGGCCTGCGGTACTCGCTGTGCGAACTATATGAACGCTATCAGAAGCCGCTGTTTATCGTGGAGAACGGCTTCGGCGCGTATGACAAGGTGGAGGAGGACGGCAGCATCAATGACGACTACCGCATCGACTATCTGCGCGCGCATATTGCGGAAATGATAAAAGCGGTGACCTACGACGGCGTGGAATTGATGGGCTATACCCCCTGGGGCTGCATCGACTGCGTCTCCTTTACTACCGGGCAGTACAGCAAGCGTTACGGCTTTATTTACGTCAACCGTCACGATGACGGCTCCGGCGATATGTCGCGCTCGCGTAAGAAAAGCTTTCACTGGTACAAGGCGGTTATCGCCAGCAACGGCGAAACGCTTTAAGCGAGCGTCCGGCGCTTCTCCCTGTAACGGCCGGGCGCAGGGCAGACCACCATACGCCGCCCGGCGAACGCTTCGGGCAAGCGGTTTGTTGAACCCACCGGCGGTGGCATCCGCCCTGCCCTCGTTCGGCAAAAACAGAAGCGCCGGGGCTCCCAACGCCCGTGCCCGCTGATTACCACATCAGATCGTCAGGGACCTTGAAATCAGCGTAGGGATCGTCTTCATCCTCTTCTTCCTGACTCAGCGCGCTATTCAACACAATGCTGCTTGCATCCCGCTGCGCAATTTTATCGGCGACGCTCGCCGGGATAACGGCATACTCTTTCTCACTGCCGCCATCAGCCATCAGGCAGGCAATGGCGAGACGGCCGCTAATAAGCTGCGCGTGGGTTAGCTTATCTACGTTTAGCTTCTTAATGACGTTGCCATCGGTAAAATTAAAGCCAATGTCGCCTCGTGAAATATCAATTCTGTTCATTTCAATCAGTTGCTTGACCTGGGCCTTGTACTCTTTAGATAACGCCGCCTGTTTTTGCTGTTCGCTAAGCAGCTTATCCCGCTCCAGCTGCGCCTTTTTGTTTTCCTCCACGGCCTCTCTTGCCTCACGGGCCTGAACCCGCGATTTCCTGGCCGTTCTCTGAACCTTGTCCATCTTTTTGCTGGACACTAACCCAGCCTTCAGCAATTGCTCTTGTAAGGTAAGTTTTGCCATCTTCGTTTCCGAAACCGATAAATGATGCGGGGAGTATACCTGCAATTTTAAGGCCGTACCCGCCCCGGGTAAGAAACCGTCCCGGAAACCGGCAATGGGGAGTGCATCCGACGCCGCGGCTTCCGCCCGTAGTCAGCGCTATGACCATAGTTCTACGCCCAAAAGTAAAGACGCCGAAGCGCCTTTCAGGTTGATGACAAAGAGGGAAAAAACATGGTTTTCCCCTCTTTGTGGTTAGCAGCCGAAAATCAATGGATTGATTTTCCTTGTTTATTTTTGTAGTGATTATGGCCGAACGAGTTCGGCCTGGGGTCTGTCATCAGTCTCAAAGGTGCCGAAGCGCCTTTATAAAGATAGCGGTGTCTGCCGGCTACGAATAGTCGCTCATCGGCACGCAGGAGCAGAACAGGTTACGATCGCCGTAGACATCATCAAGGCGCTTCACCGTCGGCCAGTATTTATTCGCCGCCCCCGCCGGGAACACCGCAACGTCACGGCTGTAGGCGTGGTTCCACTCGGCCACCAGCTCGCTCTGGGTGTGCGGAGCGTTAACCAGCGGATTATCCTCCAGCGGCCACTCGCCCGCCTTCACGCGGTCGATTTCCGCGCGGATCGCCAGCATTGCATCGATAAAGCGATCCAGCTCCGCCTTACCTTCCGACTCCGTGGGTTCCACCATCAGAGTGCCCGCCACCGGGAACGACATGGTCGGCGCATGGAAACCATAATCAATCAGGCGCTTGGCGATATCCAGCTCGCTGATGCCGCTCTCCTCCTTCAGCGGACGGATATCGAGGATGCACTCGTGCGCCACCCGGCCGTCGCGGCCGGTATAAAGCACCGGATATGCCCCTTTCAGGCGGCTGGCAATATAGTTGGCGTTAAGAATCGCTATCTGGCTGGCCTGCTTCAGCCCCTGCGCGCCCATCATGCGGATGTACATCCAGCTGATAGGCAGAATCGACGCGCTGCCGAACGGCGCGGCGGATACCGCTCCCTGGCGGGTCAGCATCCCCTCGATTTGCACCACGCTATGGCCCGGCACGAACGGCGCAAGGTGCGCCTTCACGCCGATGGGTCCCATGCCTGGGCCGCCGCCGCCGTGCGGAATGCAGAAGGTTTTATGCAGGTTAAGGTGCGACACGTCCGCGCCGATAAAGCCCGGCGAGGTGATGCCAACCTGGGCGTTCATATTCGCGCCGTCGAGATAGACCTGGCCGCCGAAGCGGTGAACAATCTCGCACACTTCACGGATGGTCTCTTCATATACGCCGTGGGTGGAGGGATAGGTCACCATAATGCAGGAGAGCTGATTTCCCGCCTGTTCGGCTTTCATACCCAGGTCCGCAAGATCTATATTGCCGTTTTTATCGCAGGCCACCACCACCACCTGCATTCCCGCCATCTGGGCGGAAGCCGGGTTGGTGCCGTGGGCGGAGGCCGGGATCAGGCAGATATCACGATGCCCTTCGTTACGGCTTTCATGGTAGCGACGGATCGCCAGCAGCCCCGCATATTCGCCCTGCGCGCCGGAGTTCGGCTGCATACAGACGGCGTCGTAGCCGGTCAGCTTCACCAGCCAGTCGGCAAGCTGGTTAATCATCTGCTGGTAGCCTTCCGCCTGCTCCGGCGGACAGAACGGATGTAGCCCGGCAAATTCCGGCCAGGTGATGGGGATCATCTCAGCGGCCGCGTTCAGCTTCATGGTGCAGGAGCCGAGCGGGATCATCGCCTGGTTGAGGGCCAGATCCTTGCGTTCCAGAGCGTGCATGTAGCGCATCATCTCGGTTTCGCTGTGATAGAGGTTAAATACCGGATGGCTGAGAATGGCGTCGTCGCGCAGCATAGGCTGCTGAATGGTGCGGCTGTCGTGCGCCACCTCTTTATCCAGCGCGTCAATATCCAGGCCGTGTCCCTCTCCCAGCAGCACGCTGAACAGCTGCAGCACGTTTTCCCGGGTGGTGGTCTCATCAAGCGTGATGCCCACCGCGTTATAAAGGTCGCTGCGCAGGTTAATCTCCGCCGCTTCCGCGCGCGCCAGCACGGCGGCCTTGTCAGTCACCTCCACGCACAGGGTATCGAAGAAGTACGCATGGCGCAGCTTCATCCCCTTCTGCCGCAGCCCGGCGGCCAGAATATCAGTCAGGCGATGAATGCGGCTGGCGATACGCTTCAGGCCGACCGGGCCGTGGTATACCGCATACAGGCTGGCAATATTGGCCAACAGCACCTGAGAAGTACAGATATTAGAGTTCGCTTTCTCACGGCGGATATGCTGCTCGCGGGTCTGCATCGCCATGCGCAGCGCGGTATTGCCCGCCGCATCCTTCGAAACGCCGATAATGCGCCCCGGCATAGAGCGTTTGAACTCATCTTTTGCGGCAAAGAACGCCGCGTGCGGGCCGCCGTAGCCCATCGGCACGCCGAAGCGCTGGGCGGAGCCGAACACGATATCCGCCCCCTGTTTACCCGGCGCTGTCAGCAGCACCAGCGCCATAAAATCGGCGGCGACGCTGACAATAATTTTGCGCGCCTTCAGCTCGCTAATCAGCGTGCCGTAGTCGTGTATCTCGCCGGTGGTGCCGACCTGCTGAAGCAGTACGCCGAACAGATCCTGATGCTCCAGCGCCTTTGCGGCCTCATCGACAATGACCTCAAAGCCGAAGGTCTCCGCACGGGTGCGCACCACGTCCAGGGTTTGCGGATGGACGTCAGAAGCCACAAAAAAGCGGCCGGCGTTTTTTAGCTTGCTCACACGTTTTGCCATCGCCATCGCCTCGGCGGCGGCGGTGGCCTCATCAAGCAGCGAAGCGGAGGCGATATCCAGCCCGGTCAGATCCAGCGTCACCTGCTGGAAGTTCAGCAGCGCTTCCAGCCGCCCCTGGGAAACCTCCGGCTGATAGGGCGTATAGGCGGTGTACCAGCCCGGGTTTTCCAGCATGTTGCGCAGGATCACCGGCGGCAGCTGCGCCGCCGCGTAGCCCATGCCAATGTATGACGTGAAGCAGCGGTTGCGGCCGGCGATGGCCTTTAGCTCCGCCAGCGCGGCGTACTCGCTGGCCGCCTCGCCCACCTGCGGCGGGGCTGGCAGATGAATATCCGGTGGTACGATCTGGCCGATCAGCGCGTTTAACGACTCGGCCCCCACCGCCTTCAGCATCTCTTGCTGCTGCGCGGGGTCCGGTCCGATATGGCGTTCAATGAATGCGCCGCTGTTTTCCAGCTGGCTTAGCGTCTGTGTCATGGCGATGGTTCCTGAAAGGTGCGGTGAAACGTCGATGTCCTGGATAATCTGAATACGTCGGATGATTCACGTTGCGGCCGGAGAGCGGAAAAGCCCTCGTCCGCAACGTGAAGTCAGGAAGCGTGTTTATTCATCTTCCAGCAGGGCTTCGTATGCGTCGGCATCCAGCAGCGAACCCAGCTCGCTTTCATCGCTGGCTTTGATTTTAAAGATCCAGCCGCCGGCGTAGGGCTCGCTGTTGATCAGCTCCGGAGAGTCGTTCAGCGCTTCGTTAATCGCCACGATCTCGCCGCCGATCGGCGCATAAATATCGGACGCCGCCTTTACGGACTCGGCAACCGCGCAGTCGTCACCCGCGCTGACGCGCTTCCCCACCTCCGGCAGGTCAACAAAAACCATATCGCCCAACAACTCCTGGGCATGCTCGGTAATGCCGACGGTGTAAGACCCATCCGCCTCTTTGCGCAGCCATTCATGCTCTTTGCTGTATTTCAGTTCTGCTGGTACGTTGCTCATCACTCAATCTCCCGAAAAGGATGGATCACGCAACGGCCTTGCCGTTACGCACAAAAACAGGTTTGGTTACTTTTACCGGCATTTCGCGGTTGCGGATCTGCACAATGGCCGTCTCGCCGATGCCCTCCGGCACCCGCGCCAGCGCAATGCTGTAGCCCAGCGTAGGTGAGAACGAGCCGCTGGTGATAACGCCCTCCCGCAGGTTGCCCTGAGCGTCGGTGAAGCGCACCGGCAGCTCGCCGCGCAGAACGCCCTTCTCGGTCATCACCAGACCAACCAGCCGTTCAGTCCCCTTCTCACGCTGCTGCTCCAGCGCTTCCCGGCCGATGAAGTCGCGGTCCGCCGGCTCCCAGGCGATAGTCCAGCCCATATTGGCCGCCAGCGGCGAAACGCTCTCATCCATCTCCTGCCCGTAGAGGTTCATCCCCGCTTCCAGCCGCAGGGTATCACGCGCCCCGAGTCCGCACGGCTTAACGCCCGCCTCCACCAGCGCCCGCCAGAAGTCCGCCGCCTTCTCGTTGGGCAGGGCGATTTCATAGCCCGCTTCCCCGGTATAGCCGGTGGTGGCAATAAACAGCTCCCCCGCCTGAACGCCGAAGAACGGTTTCATCCCCTCAACCGCCCGACGCTGCTCGTCGTTGAACAGAGAGCCAGCTTTCGCCCGGGCCTCAGGCCCCTGCACCGCAATCAGCGACAGATCGTCACGCACGGTGATATCGATGGCGTAAGGTTCTGCGTGCTGGACGATCCAGGCGAGGTCTTTTTCGCGGGTGGCGGAATTAACAACGAGGCGGAAAAAATCCTCAGTGAAGTAATACACGATCAGGTCGTCAATCACCCCGCCCGAGGCGTTAAGCATACCGGTATAAAGGGCTTTACCGGGCGAGGTGAGCTTCGCCACGTCGTTCGCCAGCAGGTAACGTAAAAACGCCCGGCAGCGGTCGCCGCGCAGATCGACGATGGTCATATGCGACACGTCAAACATGCCGGCATCGGTGCGCACGGCGTGGTGCTCGTCAAGCTGCGAACCATAATGCAGCGGCATCATCCAGCCGTGAAAATCAACCATACGCGCGCCGCAGAGCGTATGTTGTTCATATAAGGGAGTCTGTTGTGCCATCTTGTCCTCTTTGCATAAGTGGGGCTGATAGCCCTTTATTTTCAGGTAAAAACGTCACTACGAAGCCCGGCATCACGGCCGGTTCCGGACCGCGACGCAAACGCTCTCTTTTTTCTGAACTTACCACCGAAACTGACGCTAAACCATAAGGAGGGAATCATCATCAAATTATTTTATCGCTAAAAATCCCTGACTTAGGGCCAGCATAAAACGTTGTGCAAAACCGCTTCAATGACGTTAAAAAACAGGTAAAACGTGAAAGCAAAGCTGGACAACCGCAGATAATGTGGAAAAAACGTTAAATTTAACGCAACGAAAAAATCACAACATAAGAAAAATTAATGCAAAAATGAGCGTGAAATTAGATTTTTTCAGTTGAGGGATACCCCGTTGAACGCCGGGCGAAGGGAAAAAACGTGACCAAATTCAAAGTCTCAAACACCACATCGACCGCTTCCGCAGAGCGGGAAACGTCGCCCGGCTCCGGCCAGGCGATCCTGACCAGAGACCGCGCGAAAGCACACCCGGCACGGCGAAGATCAGCGAAGCCACTCCGGCAGATCGCTCAACCCCATCGCCTGACGAATAAGCCGTGGCTTGACGCCGGGAAGCGTGTCGGCCAGCTTCAGGCCGATATCGCGCAGCAGCTTTTTCGCCGGATTCGCACCGGCAAACAGATCGTGAAAGCCCTGCATCCCCGCCAGCATCAGCGCGGCGCTGTGCTTACGGCTGCGCTCGTAGCGGCGCAGATAGAGATACTGCCCGATATCTTTACCCTGCCGCTGCAGCCGCCGCAGCTCGCCGACCAGACCGGCGGCATCCATAAAGCCGAGGTTAACCCCCTGCCCCGCCAGCGGATGGATGGTATGGGCGGCGTCGCCCACCAGCGCCAGACGAGAGGCGGCAAACCGTCGGGCGTAGCGCCCGGTCAGCGGGAACGTCTGCCGCTCGCCCTCAACCCGGCACAGACCCAGCCGATTATCAAAGGCGATGTTCAGCGCCCTGTTGAACGTCTCGTCGTCCGCCTGCTGCATCCGCTCTGCCTCCTGGGGGGCAAGGGACCAGACGATAGAGCAGCAGTGGGGATCGGCGAGGGGCAGAAACGCGAGAATGCCATCGCCGTGAAAGGCCTGGCGGGCGACGGCACCGTGCGCCTCTTCGGTGCGTACCGTTGCCACCAGCGCGTGGTGGCGGTAATCCCAGAAGGTTAGCGGGATATCCGCCTTGTCGCGCAGCCAGGAGTTGGCACCGTCGGCACCGACCACCAGGCGCGCGGTCAGCATCGCACCCTCTTTTAAGCTAAGGAAAACCTCGTTTTCCCCCCAGGCTACCTGCTGCAGCTCCGCCGGAGCCAGCAGCGTGATATCAGGGTCGCGCTGCGCCTTTTGCCACAGCGCCGAGTGGATCGCCGCGTTTTCAATGATGTATCCAAGGTGGCTGTAGCCCAGGCTTCGACCGTCAAAGGTGATGCGGCCAAAGCTGTCTCTATCCCATACCTCCATCCCATGATAGCAGCTGGCGCGGCCGGCAATAACATCAGACCAGACGCCCAGCCGGGTAAGCAACGCCTCGCTGGCGGCGTTGATCGCCGAAACGCGCAGGGCCGGCGGAGCGTCGGCCGCCAGCGGCTCCGGCACGCGCTGTTCGAGAACGGCCACGCGCAGCCCGCTGCCCTGCAGGCCGCAGGCTACCGCCAGCCCCACCATGCCTCCGCCAATAATGGCTACATCAACACTTTGCACAATCAGCTCCTGATGCCTGGCTCTGCAGGCGTAAAGGGGTTTGCGGCGACGAACTTAGCGCGCCACCCAGCCAAGGGTTTGCCGGCCCAGCCGATCGCGCGCCGGCGTAAACAGCTCCATTGCCATCAGCCCCAGGTTGCGCCCGGCCACCAGCGGCATCCAGCGGTTAGCGAACAGATGCACCAGCCCGTCCGTTACGCCAATGGTGGCCTCCCGGTCTGCCTGACGACGCTGCTGATAGCGCGCCAGCACCGCGTACTCGCCGACGTTTTCCCCGGCGCGCTGCGCCCCGACCAGCGTTTCGGCCAGGCTCATCACGTCGCGCAGGCCGAGGTTAAAGCCCTGCCCGGCGATGGGATGCAGGGTCTGCGCCGCGTTGCCAACCAGCACGGTGCGGTGGGTCACGGTCCCGACGGCGGAAGTTAACGACAGCGGATAGGCGCTGCGCCTGCCCGCCTGGGTAATCTGCCCCAGCCGCCAGCCGAACGCCGCCTGCAGTTCGCGGCAAAAGCGTTCATCGGACCAGGCGAGAAGCGCCTCCCGCCGCTCAAGGGGATGACACCACACCAGCGAGCTGCGCCCTTTTGACATCGGCAGCATCGCCAGCGGCCCCGAGGCGGTAAAGCGTTCAAAGGCCCGCCCGCGGTGGGGGACGGAGGTGGCGACGTTGGCAATAATCGCCAGCTGATTATAAGGCTCCTGCCGCCACGCAATGCCGCAGGCGGAGGCCAGCGCGGAGCGCGTGCCGTCGGCGGCCACCAGCACGTCGCCGGTAAGGGCCTCGCCGCTCTCCAGGGTGACCGTCACCGACGCCGCCGTGCGCGTCACGCCCGCCACGCGCTGCGGACAGTGCAACGTGACACCCGGTACCTTGCGCAGCCGCGCAAACAGGCGCAGGCCGACGTCGTGCAGCTCGACCACCTGACCCAGGGCCGGTATGCGATACGCCTGCGCATCCAGGGTGACAAATCCGGCGTGGCCGCTATCGCTGACGTGTACGCTGCCGATGGCGGTCGCCCCGTCGGCAATCGCCTGCCATACGCCGATACGCGCCAGCTGGCGGCAGGTGCCCGCCGCCAGCGCAATCGCCCGGCCGTCAAAACCGGGATGGCCCTCCGCCTCCGGGGACGTCGCTTCAATCAGGTGAACCGGCAGCGTTCCGCGGCTCAATTGCGAAATGGCCAGCGCCAGCGTCGCGCCCACCATGCCGCCGCCAACGATGATAACGCTCATTGTCGACGCGCCGCCGCCATCAGGGCTTCGATATCGTCCGCCCTCCTGGCAACGCTGGCGGTCAGATTTTCATTGCCGTTTTCGGTAATCACGATGTCGTCTTCAATACGAATGCCGATACCGCGATACGCTTCCGGCACTTCGGCGTCCGGCGCAATGTACAGGCCCGGTTCCACGGTCAGCACCATTCCCGGTGCCAGCGGCCGGGATCGATCCTTGCCGTAGGCTCCCACGTCGTGTACATCCAGCCCCAGCCAGTGGCTCAGCCCATGCATAAAAAAGCGACGGTGGGCACCCTCGGCAAACAGCTGTTCGACTTCGCCCTGCAGGATGCCGAGCTTTAGCAGCCCGCGGATCATAACGTGCGCCACCTCATCGGTCACCGCCTGAATGGAGGTGCCGGGGCGGTAGAGCGTGAGGGCGGTCTCCAGCGACGCCAGGACAATCTCGTAAACCTCGCGCTGGGCCGGGGTAAAGCGGCCGTTAACCGGGAAGGTGCGGGTAATGTCGCCCGCGTATCCCTGATATTCGCACCCGGCGTCGATCAGCACCAGTTCGCCGTCGCGCATTTCGCTTTCGTTTTCGGTGTAGTGCAGAATGCAGCCATTCGCGCCGCTGCCGACGATGGTGTTATAGGAGGGATAGCGCGCGCCGTGGCGGTTAAACTCGTGATGAATTTCACCTTCCAGCTGATATTCAAACATGCCCGGACGACACGCTTTCATCGCCCGCGAATGCGCGAGGGCGCTAATCTCTCCCGCCCGACGCAGAACGGCGATCTCTTCCACCGACTTGAACAGGCGCATTTCATGCACCAGCGGACGCCAGTCGACCATCGCCGCCGGTGCCGTCAGGTTCTGGCGCGCGCCTTTGCGCAGTCGGTCCAGCGCGGCAAAGACGATGTCGTCAGCCCAGGCGTATTCGCCCTGGGCGTGGTAAAGGGTGTCCAGGCCGTTCAGCAACTGGTACAGCTGCTCGTTGATTTCGCTAAAGGCCAGCGCCCGGTCTACCCCCAGCTTTTTCGGCGCGGCCTCCTGCCCCAGCCGACGGCCAAACCAGGTTTCCGCCGTCAGGTCGCGAACGCGGTTGAATAACACGCTGTGATTATGGGTGGCGTCGCTTTTTATCAGCACCAGCACGGCTTCCGGTTCGTTAAAACCCGTGAAATACCAGAAATCGCTGCTCTGACGGTATGGATATTCACTGTCCGCGCTGCGCGTGGCTTCCGGGGCGGCGAAAATCAGCGCCGCGCTGCCGGGCGGCATCTGTGCCAGCAGCGCCTGACGGCGGCCCTGGTACTCCTGCGGTGTCATGGCGTGGCCTCCATTACGTTTGATTTTTTTAGTGTAGCGTAGGTTTACGCACTTCCGGCGCGGTCGGCTGCTGGCGCGTAAAGGTGTCGTGACAGAGCAGCGCCGCGACGCGCACGTATTCGACGATCTCTTCGAGCGACATCTCCAGCTCTTCCTGATCTTCGTCTTCGTCGTAGCCCAGTTGCGCAATATTGCGCAGGTCGTCAATCGCTTCCCCGGTTTCACCGGTCACTTTATCCAGCTTTGGCTGCGTAACGCCCAGCCCCAGCAGGAAGTGGTTGACCCAGCCCGCCAGCGCGTCAGCGCGATCGAAAACGCTCACCGCGTCGCCTTCGGGCAGATAAAGCTGAAAAAGAAAGCCGTCGTCTTCCAGCGCATCGCTGATGGCGGCGTGCATTTTGCGCAACGCCTGAGCAAGCTCATGGCCAAAAGCCATACCTTCATTTGTGAGGTCGTGAAGCAGCGGCTGCCAGGAGCTGTCGTTGTTGCCGCCGCAAACCATCCCGCTGATTAAACCGTGTATTTCGGCCGGAGTCAGTCCTGCTCCCTGTTGGTTCAAATACTGGTTCATTTCGCTGTAACCAGGCATTTCGTTCTGTATAGACATGCGCATTCGTCATCGTTGGGAGGAATATTCATGATATGCTACCACTTTGGACCCTGGTGAACCAGAAAAGGGCTTGTATCTCCGCGCCAGGGTAGCTATAGTGTCGCCCCTTCGCGGACCCTGGGTCTGGAGACGAAGGCAGCGCAGTCAATCAGCAGGAAGGTGGCATGTCTGCACAACCCGTCGATATCCAAATTTTTGGCCGTTCACTTCGCGTGAATTGCCCGCCCGATCAAAGGGATGCGTTGAATCAGGCTGCGGACGATCTGAATCAGCGGTTGCAGGATCTGAAAGTTCGCACTAGAGTCACAAATACTGAGCAGCTGGTGTTCATTGCCGCACTGAATATCAGCTATGAACTGACTCAGGAAAAAGCGAAGACCCGCGACTATGCGGCGAGCATGGAGCAGCGTATTCGGATGCTGCAACAGACCATTGAACAGGCGTTGCTTGATCAGGGTCGCACATCTGAAAAGCCGGTCCAGAATTTTGAATAACACTTTTCGGCCTACTATGGTAGAGTGGCCGGGAAGTTAAAAATTCTCTGAGATGTTTGCAAGCGGGCCAGTCCCCTGAGCCGATATTTCATACCACAAGAATGTGGCGCTCCGCGGTTGGTGAGCATGCCCGGTCAGTCCGGGAAGCCTTAAAACTGCGACGACACATTCACCTTGAACCAAGGGTTCAAGGGTTACAGCCTGCGGCGGCATCTCGGAGATTCCCTTCTTTTTATTGTTTTACCTTTGCTCAACGTTCAGTTTTTACCCTCCCCTGTATTACACTTGCCTCCTCGTACTCTTACTTCCTTAGCGACCCGGCAGGCAGATATGACGCACATTTCCGCGACCTCGCGACAGCAAATTCGCCAGCAGATCCGTCAGCGTCGGCGCGCGTTAACGCCGGAACAGCAGCGGCAGTACGCCCTTCAGGCCGCCGGACGAATGATGAAATATCCGCCGATCCTGCAGGCGCAAACGGTGGCGATCTTTCTTTCGTTTGATGGCGAGCTGGATACCCGCCCCCTTATTGACCGGCTCTGGCAAGCGGGCAAGCGCGTCTGTCTGCCAAGGCTGCACCCGTTCAGCCCCGGCAACCTGTTATTTTTACGCTATCGCCCGCACAGCCAGCTGCTGGAGAATCGGCTGAAGATCCGCGAGCCAAAGCTGGACGTGCGCGACGTGCTGCCGCTCCCGCAGCTGGATGTGCTGGTGACGCCGCTGGTGGCCTTTGACGAAACGGGGCAACGGCTGGGGATGGGCGGTGGATTTTACGACCGGACGCTGCAGAACTGGCGGCAGTATCGTCTGCAGCCGGTCGGCTACGCCCACGATTGTCAGCAGGTGGACACGCTGCCCCTGCAGCCGTGGGATGTCCCACTGCCGGCGGTCATTACGCCAACAAAAACCTGGCAATGGTAGCGCGCCCAAACGGCCGATACGGCTGTTTTTCACCCAAACGCTTACCGCTTTCAGCATCCGCCCGATGAATCCACCGGGCAACGGCGCGCCGGTTCAGCTCCGCGGCTCGCCGAAAGCCTTCTCCTGCGGACACAACGGCATCTATTGGCTTTAGCCGCCGTTTGCGGCAAGCTAAGTACAGGATAATTGCCCTCGGCTAAGCCACGGCGCGAAAGACAGCGCCATGACCCATAACGGAATGTAAGCATGAAAAGGATGTTAAGTATCATCAGCGCACTTTGGGAGGTGGTTCGCCCGGTATGCCTTTTGCTGGCTGCAGCGACCTATTTGCTGTGCGTCCTGCTGATACTGTCCGTTATTTTTATCATTACCCTGCCCTTCACGTTCTACCAGGTGACAAAGGAACGGGCGCAGCGCGAGCCGGAAAAGCGGACAATGCCGCCGTTAGGGACGTTGGACGCCAATGATTTCCTCGGGCTGTCGGAAGGCGATATCCAACAAAAATTTGGCATCCAATCGCAACAGAGCGGCATGCTGGATCATGGCCAAAGCCTCGCTCAGTGGCTTAGCGAGGACGGGACGATCGAGTGCTGGTTTCAGTCAGAAATATGCTACGACTGCACTTTTTTACAGAACGGCCGTGAGATAGCTCGCGCCCACCGCCCCCGGAAACGGTGGTGAGCAGGCCGTAGCCTACTCAACCGGCATCGCCATCAGTACAGCAGGCGGGCACGAATGGTGCCGGGGATAGACTTCATCGCCTGCAGCGCTTTTTCCGCCACATCCTCTTCCGCTTCGATATCAATAACCACGTAGCCCATCTGCGCAGAGGTTTGCAGATACTGCGCGGCAATATTGACGCCCTGTTCGGCGAAAATCTGGTTCAGCGACGTCAGCACGCCGGGACGGTTTTCGTGGATATGCATCAGGCGGCGACCGCCGTGCAGCGGCAGCGACGCCTCCGGGAAGTTAACGGCGGAGAGCGTGGAGCCGTTATCAGAATATTTAATCAGCTTGCCTGCCACCTCCAGACCGATATTCTCCTGTGCTTCCTGGGTGGAGCCGCCGATATGCGGCGTCAGGATGACGTTATCGAACTCGCACAGCGGTGAGGTAAAGGGATCGCTGTTGGTGGCCGGCTCGGTCGGGAAGACGTCAATGGCCGCTCCCGCAAGATGCCTGCTGGCCAGCGCGTCGCACAGCGCCGGAATATCAACCACCGTGCCGCGGGCGGCGTTGATCAGCAGCGAACCCGGCTTCATCAGCGCAATCTCTTTCGCCCCCATCATATTTTTAGTGGAGGCGTTTTCCGGAACGTGGAGGCTCACCACGTCGCTCATATTCAGCAGATCGGAGAGATGCTGCACCTGGGTGGCGTTACCGAGCGGTAGCTTGCTCTCAATATCGTAGAAGTAGACGTGCATCCCCAGCGACTCCGCCAGAATACCCAACTGGGTGCCGATATGGCCGTAGCCGATGATTCCCAGCTTTTTGCCGCGCGCTTCAAAAGAGCCCGCCGCCACCTTGTTCCACACCCCGCGATGCGCTTTGGCGTTGGCCTCAGGCACGCCGCGCAGCAACAGCAGCAGCTCGCCAATCACCAGCTCGGCCACCGAGCGAGTGTTAGAGAACGGGGCGTTGAATACCGGAATGCCGCGCTTTGCCGCCGCGTTCAGGTCCACCTGGTTGGTGCCGATGCAGAAACAGCCGATAGCCACCAGCTTTTCCGCCGCATTGATAATCTCTTCGGTCAGATGGGTACGGGAGCGCAGGCCAATAAAGTGGGCGTCGCGGATCGACGCTTTCAGCTGCGCGGCGTCCAGCGCGCCCTTATGATATTCGATGTTGGTATAACCTGCGGCACGCAGGCTTTCCAGCGCCTTTTGGTGCACGCCCTCAACCAGCAGAAATTTTATTTTGTCTTTCTCCAGCGATACCTTTGCCATTTCCTGACCCTGTATTTTGTTGTTTTGTTATGTTGTGTATGGATTCGCGTCCGCCTTTCAACATATCAAAAAAAATGATTGCGGCAATATGAACCCTGCCACCCCCGGCCAGGGCCGGGCGATTCCGCAGCAAGTAGCAGAGTAAAATACTGGAGATAACTTTTTATCTGAATGGATCGACAGGGCAGAGGCACAAATGTGATACATATCACTAAATATGCCCGGTAAAAAAATTTACAGGGGAGACGCGCTCCCCTGCGGATTATTTTTTGATGGTTTTCACGCCTTCCGGGGTACCGATCAGCGCCACATCCGCGCCACGGTTGGCAAACAGGCCGACGGTGACGACGCCCGGAATGGCGTTGATGGCATTTTCCATCGCTACCGGATCGAGAATCTCCATTCCATGCACGTCCAGGATCGCGTTGCCATTATCGGTAATCACCCCCTGACGATACTCCGGACGACCGCCCAGCTTCACCAGCTGGCGCGCCACCGCGCTGCGCGCCATCGGGATCACCTCCACCGGCAGCGGGAAACCGCCGAGGATAGCCACCTCTTTAGAGGCATCGGCGATACAGACAAAGGTCTTCGCGACGGAGGCGATAATCTTCTCGCGGGTCAGCGCCGCGCCGCCGCCCTTGATCATCTGCATCTGGCCGTTGATTTCATCCGCGCCGTCCACATAAACGCCGAGGCTGTCCACGTCGTTAAGATCAAACACAGGGATGCCGAGGCGGGTAAGTTTTGCCGTCGAAGCCTCCGAGCTGGAAACCGCGCCTTCAATCCGATCTTTTATTGTGCCCAGCGCGTCAATAAAGTGTGCGGCCGTTGAGCCGGTGCCCACGCCCACAATGGTTCCGGGCTGTACATACTGGAGTGCCGCCCAGCCAACCGCTTTTTTCAGTTCATCCTGCGTCATGATCGTTTCGCCTGTAATGATGTAAAATTCCGGCGCATTATACCCTAAATAATTCGAGTTGCAGGAAGGCGGCAAGCGAGGGACAGGGATGTCCCTCATTTATCCCCGGGAGCATAGCGAACACGGTGACCGGGGCGAATGACAAATCTGTCGGGAGCAGATTTGAACGCCGCGCAGCGGCGGCCCGTCTCATGGATGAGACGAGTAACCCGTAGCCAACACACATGCAGCCTGAAGTATGACGGGTATATATACCCGCCATCCGTCGGGTTGCACAGGCATTGGCCGCCGCTCATTCGCGAATTTAACCCGGACGCCGCAGAACCCGCGTCGTCGTCGTCGGTAAAAAGCGCGTCGCCCCCGCCTGCAGACGATGGATTGGGTCTGTACCTCGCGTAAATTTATGTCATAGTGCAGAACAGGAAAAAAATATCAGGAGCAGGTCAGAGTAATGAAACGTCCGGACTACAGAACGCTGCAGGCGCTGGATGCGGTTATCCGTGAACGAGGATTTGAGCGCGCCGCGCAGAAGCTATGCATCACGCAATCCGCCGTCTCACAGCGCATTAAACAGCTTGAAAACATGTTCGGACAGCCGCTGCTGGTGCGCACCGTGCCGCCGCGCCCCACCGAGCAGGGACAGAAGCTGCTGGCGCTGCTGCGCCAGGTGGAGCTGCTGGAGGAGGAGTGGCTGGGCGATGAACAGACTGGCTCCACTCCGCTGCTGCTGTCGCTGGCGGTTAACGCCGACAGCCTGGCGACCTGGCTGCTCCCAGCCCTTGCCCCGGTGCTGGCCGACTCCCCTATCCGCCTCAATCTGCAGGTGGAAGATGAGACCCGCACCCAGGAGCGTCTGCGCCGCGGCGAGGTGGTTGGCGCGGTCAGCATTCAGCATCAGGCGCTGCCGAGCTGCCTGGTGGACAAGCTCGGTGCGCTCGACTATCTGTTCGTCGGCTCGAAAGCCTTTGCCGGGCGCTACTTTCCCAATGGCGTTACCCGCTCCGCGCTGTTGAAGGCCCCCGCAGTGGCCTTTGATCATCTGGACGATATGCACCAGGCTTTCCTGCAGCAGAACTTCGACCTGCCGCCGGGTAGCGTCCCCTGCCATATCGTTAACTCTTCAGAAGCCTTTGTGCAGCTGGCGCGCCAGGGCACCACCTGCTGTATGATCCCGCATCTGCAGATTGAGAAAGAACTGAAAAGCGGCGAGCTGATCGATTTGACCCCCGGCCTGTTCCAGCGCCGGATGCTCTACTGGCACCGCTTCGCTCCGGAGAGCCGCATGATGCGCAGCGTCACCGACGCGCTGCTGGCGTTTGGGCACCGGGTTTTACGGCAGGATTAATCCCGGCCTTCCCGGCGGGGATGCATTAAAAAAGCCGGAACGCTGTCCGGCTTTTTAACAGGTCACTGCGCCTTGTCGGCCGCGGGCTGTTGCCCCTGGCTCGTCTTCGGCTCCAGCTGGAACACCACGTCCACCTGATCGTCAAACTGAATGGTCGACTGCTCGTAGGTCTCCTCGGCGGAGGCCGCCGACGCCGGCGCAGGGCTTTTCAGCATACGGATCATTGGGCTCGGCTGGTAGTTTGAAACGTGGTAGCGCACGCTGTAAACCGGACCAAGCCGGCTGTTAAAGCCTGCCGCCAGCTGTTCAGCCTGATGAATGGCGTCGTTAATGGCCGCCTTGCGCGCCTTGTCCTTATAGGCATCCGGCTGCGCTACGCCCAGCGTCACCGCGCGGATCTCATTTAACCCGGCCTTCAGCGCGCCGTCCAGCAGCGAGTTAAGCTTGTCGAGCTGATGCAGCGTCACCTCGACGGTGCGCAGCGCCCGGTAGCCTTTCAGAACGCTTTTGCCATTCTGGTAGTCGTAGTCCGGCTGGGTGCGCAGATTGGCGGAGCTGATATCCTTTTTCGCTATCTGGTTTTGCTCAAGGAAGGAGAGGTATTGCGCAACGCGCTCGTCGGCCTGCTTCTTGGCGGTCACCGCATCCTTCGCCGCCACGTTAACCTCAATTGCCAGGGTGGCCATATCTGGGGTTGCATCCACGCTTGCCGTACCGGAAGTCACGATGTGCGGTCCGTCAGGCAGTTCGCTTGCCTGGACCGACATTGCGCTGAATCCCACTAATGCCGCCAGGGCCATCACTTTGAACTTCACTGCTGTTCCTCCATGTTGCGTTCATCGCCCGCACCGTCGGGGCACCTGCAGGCAATCTTAACGCTTATTGGCGCAAAGTCTATCGGACTACGCCTGATTAAACAGGGCGTGAACGTGACCGATCCCTTCTTTTGCCAGCCCAATCGCGATAAACCACATCACCGCGCCAACCAGCAGATTAATGGTTCTCTGAGCCTTTACCGTCCGCAGACGCGGTGCCAGCCAGGCGGCCAGCAGCGCCAGGCCGAAGAACCAGATAAATGAGGCGCTGATGGTGCCCAGCGCAAACCAGCGCTTTGGATCCGGGGCAAGCTGCCCTCCGATGCTGCCCAGCACCACAAAGGTATCCAGATAGACGTGCGGATTCAGCCAGGTGACCGCCAGCATAGTGACGATAATTTTCCAGCGCCCCTGCCTTACCTCTCCGGCGCTGACCAGCGCCAGGCTGCTGCTCATTGCCGTTTTAAACGCGCCGAAGCCGTACCATAACAAAAATGCCACTCCGCCCCAGGTTACCAGCGCCAGCAGACACGACGACTGCATTAACAGCGCGCTCCCACCAAAAACCCCCCCGCAAATCAGCAGCAGATCGCTGATGGCGCAGAGCAGCGCGACGGTAAGATGATATTGACGACGTATCCCCTGATTCATCACAAACGCATTTTGCGGGCCGAGAGGAAGAATTAAGGCCGCACCAAACACAAGGCCCTGAAAATAATAGGCTAACACGCTGTTTATCCCGAAAATTTTTTGAGCGCTGACTATAGCGCGGGGTAGTTATTAGCGGAAATGGATAATATTAATCACCAATAAGGAAAATTAATACAGCGGTTCGCCAGGCGGCGGTGCCGGCCCGCCGCGTCGCGGGCCGGGCTTCGGGCGGGTTATTCGGTCTGTTCGGGCAGGCGACGGAGGTTCACGTCCATCTGCGGGTACGGGAAGCTGATGCCCGCGGCGTCAAATTCACGTTTAATGCGTTCCAGCACATCCCAGTAGACGTTTTGCAAGTCGCCGCTGTTGCTCCAGACGCGCACCACGAAGTTGATTGATGAGGCCCCCAGCTCGTTCAGGCGAACCGTCATTTCGCGGTCTTTCAGAATACGCTCGTCGGACTGGATAATCCCGGTCAGAATCGCTTTCACCCGATCGATATCAGAATCATAGGCGACCCCGATAACGAACTCATTGCGGCGTACCGGCTCGCGGGAAAAGTTAATAATATTGCCGCCGATAATTTTACCGTTCGGGATCACAACGATTTTACCGTCCGCGCTGCGCAGGGTGGTGGAGAAAATCTGCACGTTCAGCACCGTGCCCGCCACTCCCCCAAGATCGACATACTCCCCCGCGCGGAACGGACGGAACACCACCAGCAGCACGCCGGCCGCCAGGTTGGACAGAGAGCCCTGCAGCGCCAGCCCCACCGCCAGACCGGCTGCCCCGAGTACGGCGATCACCGAGGCGGTCTGCACGCCCACGCGGCCTAGCGCAGCAATCAGCGTAAAGGCGATAACCGCATAGCGCACCAGCGCGGCGAGAAAGTCAGCGACGGTGGCGTCGATGTGCCGCGCCCGCATCACCCGGTGAATACCGTTGGAAACAATACGCGCCGCAATCACCCCACCAATGACAATGGCAATAGCCGCGACGATGTTGACGGCGTAACTTAGCAGCAGCGCCTGATTATGCACCAGCCAGGAGCCTGCTCCATTAATGCTGCCGACAACGTTTAACTCATTCATTCTTCATCCTCTGGTTATACCCGTCATACTTCAGGTTGCATGTGCGTTGGCTTTATTCGGCCCTGGGGCCTCACCCTGAAGGGCCGCCGCCAGCGGCGTTCAAATCTGCTCCAGGCAGGTTTGTCGCCCACCCCGGTCACTTACCTCAGTAAGCTCCCGGGGACTAATGAGAGACAGCCTGCGGCTGTTCAAAACGCGCTGCGTTTTGTCATGCAACTCGAATTATTTAGGGTAGATAACAAAATACAAAAGCGAACCCCGTTAAAGGTAAACAACAAGCGGGAAATGCGCCATTTTCCCCCGCTTCCGACCGCGGTTCAACGGCGGCAGGGCGGGCCGCCGCGCCGTTCCGCGCTGAAAAAAAGGCTTCCCGCAGGAAGCCTTTTTTCACAGCCATCGCCCCGATTACAGAACGTCAATAGCGTTCAGTTCGGTAAAGGCTTTTTCCAGGCGGGCAATCATCGTTACCTGGCCTGCACGCAGCCATACGCGCGGATCGTAATATTTCTTGTTCGGCTGATCTTCCCCTTTCGGGTTGCCCAGCTGGCCCTGCAGATACGCTTCATTATCTTTGTAGTATTTCAGCACGCCTTCCCAGGTCGCCCACTGGGTGTCGGTGTCGATGTTCATTTTTACTACGCCGTAGCTAACGGAGTCCTTGATCTCCTGAGCCGTCGAGCCGGAGCCGCCATGGAAGACGAAGTTCAGGCTGTTGTGCGGCAGGTTATGTTTCTTAGAAACATACTCCTGGGAATCGCGCAGGATGGTCGGGGTCAGCACCACGTTACCCGGCTTGTAAACGCCGTGTACGTTGCCGAAGGAGGCCGCGATGGTAAAACGCGGGCTGATTTTGCTCAGCTCGGTATAGGCGTAATCCACGTCCTCCGGCTGGGTATACAGTGCGGAAGCGTCCATGTGGCTGTTGTCGACGCCGTCCTCTTCACCGCCGGTGCAGCCCAGCTCAATCTCCAGGGTCATGTCGATTTTGGCCATCCGGGCCAGGTACTTCGAGCAGATCTCAATATTTTCGTGCAGGGGCTCTTCGGACAGGTCAATCATGTGGGAAGAGAACAGCGGCTTGCCGGTGGCGGCAAAGTGTTTTTCACCCGCGTCCAGCAGGCCATCGATCCACGGCAGCAGCTTCTTCGCGCAGTGGTCGGTGTGCAGGATCACCGGAACACCGTAGTGTTCGGCCATCTGATGCACGTGGTGCGCGCCGGAGATCGCGCCGAGGATCGCCGCGCCCTGCGGCACATCGCTTTTCACGCCTTTACCGGCGATGAAGGAGGCCCCACCGTTGGAAAACTGAATAATGACCGGCGCTTTCACTTTTGCAGCGGTTTCCAGAACGGCGTTGATGGAATCAGTGCCGACGCAGTTAACCGCAGGCAGTGCAAAGTTGTTTTCTTTTGCTACCTGAAACACTTTCTGAACGTCATCACCAGTGATTACGCCAGGTTTTACGAAATCAAAAATTTTAGACATGTTACGTAGTCCTGTATCTTCGGCCGTTATACGCCTCATCATCCAGCCCGCCTCTGCGCCGGCAGCTGAAATACCCGTCTCATCCATGAGATTTGCCCTTGCGGGCGGCTGCCCCGGTCGCTGACGGAGGTCAGGTACGGGACTCGCTCAGCTGCCAACCTGCCGCAGCCTGAAGGATGATGCGCGGAGAGTTGAAGTTCGCATACAAAGCAACGGGCAGGTTACCCTGCCCGATTAAAGCTTACTGCTTAGCGCGCTCTTCGAGCATCGCGACTGCGGGCAGCACTTTGCCTTCTACAAATTCGAGGAATGCGCCGCCGCCAGTGGAAATGTAGGAAATTTTATCAGCAATGCCAAACAGATCGATTGCCGCCAGGGTATCGCCGCCGCCGGCGATGGAGAACGCTTCGCTGTCGGCAATGGCGTTCGCCACGATTTCGGTGCCTTTACGGAAGTTCGGGAACTCAAACACGCCCACCGGGCCGTTCCACAGAATGGTTTTGGCATTTTTCAGAATGTCAGCCAGCTTCTCAGCGGAAACATCGCCGATATCGAGGATCTGCTCGTCGCTTTTCACGTCGTTAACGGACTTCAGCGTCGCTGCGGCGGTTTCCGAAAACTCGGTTGCCACGCGAACGTCGGTCGGGACCGGAATATCGCAGGTGGTCAGCAGGCGTTTGGCCTCGTCGACCAGATCCGCTTCGTACAGGGATTTGCCCACGTCGTGGCCCTGTGCGGCGATGAAGGTGTTGGCGATGCCGCCGCCGACGATCAGCTGATCGGCAATTTTGGACAGAGAGTCCAGCACGGTCAGCTTGGTGGAAACTTTAGAGCCGCCGACAATAGCGACCATCGGGCGAGCAGGCTCCTTCAGCGCTTTACCCAGCGCGTCCAGCTCGGCGGCCAGCAGCGGGCCTGCGCAGGCGACGTCGGCAAACTTGCCGATACCATGGGTGGAGGCCTGCGCGCGATGCGCGGTGCCGAAGGCGTCCATAACGAAGACGTCGCACAGCGCGGCGTATTTTTTGGACAGCATCTCGTCGTCTTTCTTCTCGCCTTTATTAAAACGAACGTTTTCCAGCACCACCAGCTCGCCGTCGGCGACTTCCACGCCGTCCAGGTAATCTTTCACCAGGCGAACCGGGTTAGACAGTTTGTCTTTCAGGTAATTAACAACCGGCTGCAGAGAGAATTCTTCGTTGTATTCGCCTTCGGTCGGACGCCCCAGGTGGGAGGTGACCATCACTTTCGCACCCTGCTTCAGGGCCAGTTCGATGGTCGGCAGAGAGGCGCGGATACGCGCGTCGCTGGTTACTTTCCCCTCTTTAACAGGCACGTTCAGATCCGCCCGGATGAAAACACGTTTCCCGGCAAGATCCAGATCGGTCATCTTAATTACAGACATGGTGAATCCTCTCAATGATTCTTAATATTTTGCAGGCACATATGCGCCCTACCTGAAACCAATTGCGGCCATTGCTAACGTCGTGTCGAGCATTCGGTTAGCAAAGCCCCATTCATTATCACACCAGACCAGAGTCTTGATCAGATGCGCGCCGCTGACCCGGGTTTGGGTACCATCAACAATAGCGCTGTGCGGATCGTGGTTAAAATCTATCGAGACCAACGGTAATTCCGTATAGTCAACTATACCATGAAATGTATCTTGTGCCGCCTTTTGGAGCAAGTCGTTGACTTCATGGGCTTTTACGGGTTTCATCACCGTCACGCTCAGGTCGATCGCCGTCACATTTATGGTAGGTACGCGCACCGCAATGGCCTCAAAGCAATCGCTGAACTGCGGGAAAACCCGGGCGATCCCCGCCGCCAGCCGGGTATCCACCGGAATGATCGACTGGCTGGCCGCCCGCGTGCGCCGCAGATCCGGATGATAAGCATCGATCACCTGCTGATCGTGCATCGCGGAATGGATCGTCGTCACGGTGCCCGACTCAATGCCGTAGGCATCATCTAACAATTTGATGACGGGGATGATGCAGTTTGTCGTACATGAGGCGTTGGAAACGATGCGATCTTCCGGGCGCAGCCGATGCTGGTTGACGCCGAACACCACGGTGGCATCGAGATCGCTGTCGCCGGGATGGGAAAAAAGCACTTTCTTCGCCCCGGCGGCGATATGCGCCTCGCCGTGCTGGCGGCTGCCGTAAACGCCGGTACAGTCCAGCACCACGTCAACGCCAAGCTCGCGCCACGGCAGCGCTTCCAGGGTCGGCTCGTGCAGAAGGCGAATCGCATCGTCGCCGACGAGGAGCCGTTCACGCTGCTGGCTAACGTCCCATGCAAAACGGCCGTGGCTGGTGTCATATTTCAATAGGTGAGCCATACCTGCGGCATCCGCCAGCTCGTTGATCGCCACCACGGCGATCTCCGCCCGGCGTCCGGATTCATAGAGCGCGCGAACCACGTTACGCCCGATACGCCCAAAGCCATTAATCGCTACACGTACGGTCATAAATCTCCTGCAAGGCTTTCCCAACTCCGATAATGGCTGACAGAGTAATCCAGCGTCCGGTTCAGGAAAACCTCGCCTGTCGCAAACTGCGACTGTTTGTTGAATTGTCGAGCATTCAATCAACTGAAACGGTTCAGCCAGAATAAGCGAAACGCGGTATAAAAGGAATAATTGTCCAGACCATGAGCGTGATTATCTGATGTGGATCACATTTTTTTGGCGGTTCTTCGGACGGATTATTCTATTGAGCCTGGTTAACAAATTAAAAAGGGCCGCCTGAGCGACCCTGTGTTTTCCCGCTGGCGGTTACAGCAGCGCTCTGGCTTTTGCCACCACATTTTCCACGGTGAAGCCAAACTCCTTAAACAGCAGCTCCGCCGGGGCGGATTCGCCGAAGGTGTGCATTCCCACCACCGCGCCGTTCAGCCCCACGTACCTGTACCAGTAGTCCGCGATACCGGCCTCCACCGCCACCCGCGCGGAAACCGCTTTCGGCAGCACGGATTCACGGTACGCCGCATCCTGCCTGTCGAACACATCGGTGGACGGCATCGACACCACCCGCGCCTTCACCCCTTCGGCAGACAGTTTTTCCCAGGCGGCTACCGCCAGCTCAACCTCGGAGCCGGTGGCGATGAAGATCAGCTCCGGCTGCCCCGCGCAATCTTTCAGCACGTAGCCACCGCGGGCGACGTTCGCCAGCTGCTCTGCGCTGCGCTCCTG
>NZ_WMJZ01000029.1 GCF_009711095.1 Intestinirhabdus alba | reverse complement strand
CTGGATTCGGGACCAGACGGTACTCAGACGACGCTTACAAACCAGGTGTGGTGCGGGGATATCAGTTTTATCCGCGTATCCGGCGGCTGGTGTTATCTGGCGCTGGCTATTGATTTGTATTCGCGCCGTATTGTGGGTCATGTGATGTCTTCATCACTGGATGCGGAGTTGGTCTGCCGGGCTTTGCGTAATGCGCTGGAAATACGGAAAAGAAGTGGACGTCTGCTGTTTCATTCGGATCAGGGCGGGCAGTACAGGAGTAAGAAATACAGGCGGTTACTGTGGAAGCATGGCGTTATGCAGAGTATGAGTCGTCGGGGAAACTGCCTTGATAACTCGCCGATGGAAAGGGTGTTCCGCAGTCTGAAGAGTGAGTGGATGCCGAAAGGTGGCTATGTGGATCTTCGCCAGGCAACAGGGGATATCGGGATGTGGATATCCAGGTGGTATAACACGCAACGCCCGCATGGTCATAATGGAGGGTTATCGCCAAGTGAATATGAAAACCCGTTGAAAGAGGCTACGCAGGTGTCCTGATTTTGTGATCCACTACATGCGGGCAAAAGCCTCACGCCGGTTCAGTCCGGTCAGCTATCGCGAACACGGCCTGCCGGCGTCAGAGAACCTGCTGAAGCAGGACTTCGGCACCAGCGGCCCGAACCGTAAGTGGGCCGGTGACATCACTTATCTTCGCACCGGTGAGAGCTGGCTGCACCTGGCGGTGGTCATAGTTTGAAAACCAGAACCTCGCTTAGGGCTGTGTCCACATTACGTGGGTAAGATCATTTAACGAATAGTCGGATCACGTTCACATCTTGCTTATTTGCCCGCCGTACGTGGCAATCAGCAAGCTGGTTAACAGCCCGAAGGTGTTATTAGTCAAAAAATGAAATTGCATTGCTTAAACTCGCCGGGAAGTCAATTACGGCTTTTCCTCACTTCGAAAAGAATACTTTGCCCCGGGCTTTAGTCACTAAGCGCCTTATAGCCTGCATATCGGCGGCACATTCCGCCGTAATTAGCACTATTCATGCCGTTATCTCAGGGATTACAATATAAAAAAATCCCCTATTGAACTGCCAGAACAACACTGCGGAAATATATCAAGGATCCAGAATTGCCACAGCGTTGCTGTAGCGTAACTGCCGATCCTTCAGGCCATGAATACCGCCGTTGATAAGTCTGGAGATAGTTAGGATATCTCCGGTATGCCTGAGACAACCTTGTGAAGAAAAAAACCAGGCAGCAGAACGGGCCGCAAACTCATCTCGTTCCAGCAAATCAGGGCTATGGAGTAAATCCATACCCAGAGCTTCACCACAGACCTTATAATTGTCGCGACCGGTAATCTGGATAAGCCCACGCCCTCTGTAAAGCCAACCATCATCCCGCTTAAAGTTACCAAGTCTATTGCCATAAACGATATTTGCGATGGCCTTCTGCCGGGCAAGCAAAAGGATCTTTTCTCCAGGCTGCCGCCCCAGTTGTATAGCTTCTTCTTTTGTCATTCGCCCGGATTTGATAAAAATAGTCAGCCCTTCGGGGCTGTAATTAAAGTTCTCTTTCAGACGCTTAAATCCATTACTCTCATGACCGGTCTGGGCAATAAACATCGCCTGGTCTCGTGGGTGAATAATACTAAAATCCTGCATAGCCTGGTTGATATATACATGCCAGCGACAAGCCAGAGCGTCATTCAGTCCCGTCGCGTTTTTGAATGTAGTCAGTTCCATCACCTTTTTTCTCCTTAACGTGCAATGTCAGAATATCTGATACAGCCTGTTTATCGGCATTACATTGTTCCAGCGCAAGATGCAGGCGAGTCACATACTCTGGATATTGTCCCCATGTTCGAACCATAAAAGGCGGAGCCGGTACGGCGGAAAGCAAATGCGCAGGAACTGGATTAACGGGCACCGATATCAGTACTGAGGGCGTCTCGCTGCAGCCGAATAACATCGTCAGGAACAGGCTGGCCGGCACAGGGAGCCTGCTCCACGGCTTGACCGAGTTGCTGTCGGTATTGCTCATAAGTTTTCTCCAGTCGATACTGTTTTTGTTGTCGGGCGATGAGCGCAGCTTCCAGATTCGCTTTGCGCGCCATTAAATCGTTAAGATGAGCCTGTTGTATCTCCAGTTTTTGCCCCAGACGTATGTTAGCTTCCTGCAGAGCAGAAAGACGTTCCTGTTGGAGTTTGTTCCATTGCCATCCGGCAGCGATTACCACCAGGAGACTCAGCACACCAGCCAGCTTAAATACTTTTAGGATCATAATTTATTTTCCGCATCCGGTAACATCCGTCGCCATATCCAGTGCAAAAGCGTGCTACCCAGGGTGCTACAGATCCCTGCCAGGATAAGAGCCATCAACGGACTGTTACCATATTCAAAGCTGTACAACCCTCCTAGAAATCCCGTGAAGCCGGATATGATGATTTGAGAGATGGCCTCCATCCATTGATGTTTTTTCTTACGCCCCTTACTATCCATCAGATAGCGAACCAGCCCCCCCCAGACGGAAAAAACACCAACCATAATCCAGGAGACAGTCTCTGGAGACGTTCTTATCATTTCCGTTAGCGAATCAGGATCAATTGTCATTTTTGCCTCCCACCCCAAAAGGGGCTTCTGTGATGACTCTGTAATTCATTTGCGGCAATGTATTTATCCTCCGTGGTAGCCCCTTGAGCGAGAAGAGTATTAGTGACAGCAAATTCTCTAATCACGCCTGTGCTGGACAAGAAATGCCATATCAGGTAACGGTTCAGACGAGTCTACAATCGTGATGTAAGTTCAGTTATTCATTTAATATTCCTAAATAGCGGCCTGATGAACCATCTTATTACTTCCCGTTAAACTCCGATTCGCGATCATATATCTCTATGACCGGGTTAAGCTGCCGACTCAGTAACATGTTTTGAACGCTTAGATTATAATGCATATAAAAATAAAGATAATTGAAATAAATTCTCCATAATTTGATAAAATTGCATTTTATACATTGTTATATAGAGTGGATTATAAAAAATATCAGTTTTTTGTGACAAAAATCATATTTAAAAATAAAATTCCGGCTGCCGTTCAATTCTGATGCATTAAGCGAGTGTAAATAAAAATGATTTTGGCCACAACGCTTGCAAAGATATATTTTGATACCTTCTGTGATCTTGCTGAAGATAGCCATCTTTGAATTATATAATGATGATTCCCTGCCGCGCTTACTGCAATCTATATGAACAAGTGTACCTGTTTATATATACCCGTCATACTTCAAGCTGCATGTTCGTTGGCTTTATTCGGCCCAGGGGCCTCACCCTGAAGGGCCGCCGCCAGCGGCGTTCAAATCGGCTAAGCCGATTTGTCCTTGTTTACCCCGGTCACTTACTCCAGTAAGCTCCCGGGGATGATTGAGAGACTTCCCTGTCTCTCACCAGAGGCAGCCTGCGGCTGTTCAAATTCGTTCCTGACGAATTTGTCTCTGCGTTGCCGCGTGATTCGGCCTGAGGGCCTCACCCCTAAAGACAATAATTTCCCAGATGAGACAGAAAAACTGTCTCACCGGATTGACTGTTTTGGGTCTACTCAAATAGCACAATCAACACGACAAAGTTTTTCACTTTACGTGATTGCAACACAACTGTTTACTGCTTCGTCCACATCTTGTATTTATGAGATTCCGAGTTAATAACTTTTATATTCCTAAGTAAATCACCGCCCATAATGATTTCTCTACCTCCATCTTCGTCATGAGGAGAGTTGAATGCAATTCCAATTCTGGTAAGCGTTGGGATTAAAGGTTTGTCTTGATTAATCTCCATGGTGTTTTCATCACCCAGAACTTCGGTTTCATTAAGCAAAAAATGTTTGATCGCAGCAGCTTTTTCCTTGCCTGATAAATTATCGTTTCCGTGTGCTTTGGCCATATTATTAAGAATCGGGATTTCTTTCGTTACCTCAAACGTATGCAACCAAGCAATACCATTGCCGGTATCTGCATCCAGATAATCCATTTCATACCCTTCAGATATTTCTTTATCCAACGCAAAATATTGGCCTTCCCATTCCTCTTTATTTTCCTGACCAGATATGGCCAGATTTACATCAAAACTTTCGTACCTCATAGACTTATAGAGTATTGTACCAACCGGTAATGCCTCTAACGTCAATTCACCCGAGGTTATTTTAAGTTCATCGGGAAAATCGTTTTCTTTTTTTTGCGTTGAACCTATATCATTCTCGACATCTGATGATTCAATTATTTGGTGTTCCATCGTTAAATTTTTAAATTCTGCAATATCTTTTTCCTCGTCATCTTTCGTGGGTGCAAGTCCGTTATCATCCCTCAACGTCCCTGGATTATTCCGCACCATCCTGTACAAATTCAGTCCGTCCACTGTCCCCGCCGGGTCCGCGCTCAGCCACCGGCCCGCCCACGGCTGATAGTACCGGTAACCGTAGTAATACAGCCCCGTCGCATCTCGCTCTTTACCGGAGTAGCGAACGGTTTTGTAATCCGCCTCCACCGCGCTGCGGGCGGTCCACACTGCCGTCCCGCCGTACGGATAGTACTCCTCCATGCTGATGACGTTCCCGTCACCGTCCAGTTCCAGTCCGCTGCTGTCGGTGAGGTTATCGTAACTGTAACGTAACTGGTCATTGTCGATACCGTCCGGCCTGCCGCCCTCCCAGTGCAGCACCCGCACCTGCGCCCGACCCGCCTCGCCCACGGTTATCACCTGCAGGCTTTCCGTTTCTGTTGCACCTGCTTTTGTGGTCCGCAGCTCCAGACCCGGCAGGTACAACGCCCGTTGCGTCTGCGTGCTGTTGCCCGTTTTCTGCACATTGACCTTCAGTATGCGCTGACTATCCGCATCATAGCGGTAGTTTTCCCTGTCATCCGTATCTCCGTCACGCACCACCGGCGTCACCTTTATCAGCTCGTTTCGCGGCGTCCAGATGAGACTCTGCCCCGGCTGCAGCTGACTCTGCTGTCCGCCCGCGGTGAACAATGCGTCCACGTCGGAGGGATTTTCCGTCAGCGTGCTCAGCACGCCCCGGTTGCTGCGATTGCTGATGGTGATATTTGTGCTGTAACTGTTGTTTGTCGCCGGGGCGCTGTGGCGGATTTGCGTCAGGTTGCCGGCTTCGTCATAAGTGTAAGTGCGGGTATAGTTTGTATACGCAGAGCTGTCGGTGGGGAGGGGAGCGGCGATGGCGGGGAGATTGCTGCCCTGCTGGCCGGTATTTGCCATCTCACGCCCGGTGGCGCTCACCAGCTGGTACAGGCTGTCGTAGACGTACGTGTTTTCCGGCACCACTTTCTGGTTGCGCCAGAAGCGGGTCTCTTGCGCATCGTTACGGACGCTGAGCACGTTACCTACCGGGTCGTACCCGTAACGCAGGTCCTGCAGCACTTTCGCGCCTGATGCATGCCCGGCAGGCCGCTCCGTTTTAATCCCGGTCAGGCGCTGCGTTTCCGGCTCGTACGTGTACGTGGTTACCACGCCGTTACCGTGCTCCTCGCGCAGCTTCTGTCCGGCGGCGGAGTACGTCAGGGACTTCACGACGGCCTGCTCCGTGCCGCCCGTCAGGGTCAGCCAGCTGCCCGACAGCTGCCCGGCAACGTCGTACATCATCCGCTGCTGATTCCCTTTTGCATCAGTGGTGGTCAGCACCGTTCCGGTGGCATCGGTGGTGGTCAGGGTTCTGTGCCGCTCACCCTCGCCGGCAAGCAGGTCATTCCAGGCGGAAGCATCCTCTCCCCGCCAGTCGGCCACCACATCCGGGTTATCCGCATCCTTCAGCAGACGGCGGCTGACGGAGAGCGGGACGCCGGTCAGCGCCACGCTCTCCGTCTGCACCAGGCCGGCTGTATCGTAATGACTGACGCACTGGCCTGCTATATTTATAGCCTTTTCTGCGTCACCGTTGCCGGCATACACAAAACGCTCCGTGATGCGGGCGGCTTCACCGGTAACCTGTTCGGTCACACTTACCGGACGTCCCGGCAGTCCGGCGTCCTCATACTGCCAGGTGCGGATCACCGCCTGGTTTCGCTCCTCCGTGCCGTCACTGGCAGTAATGATATTGCTGACTGAGATGGACGGTCGGCCGGCGGCGTCATTCAGGCTGACGGTAGTACCGTTATCCGCCCCCTGCGTGCGCAGCACACTGCCGGTCAGGTCCGTGAGGTAGCTGAAGTTTGCCAGCCCGGCATCGTGCAGGCGCGGATCGGCGCTGCGCGCCAGAAAGCCGCGGGCATTGTAGTGATGGCGGGTGATACGCTCGTCAGGTGTCTTCGACGAATCATCCGGATGACGGTGGTAAGCAATAGCGCGGACGGTCAGGCCACGATTGTCGAGAACCGTGACTGACGGCGTGTTTCGAAATAGTGCTGTATTCATAAATGTATCCTGCGAAAAATGTTATTGAGATGATGCGGGCCACAGGGCCGCCCTGCATTTTCATGACAAAAACAGGCCCGTTCACGCTGCCCGCGCGGTAAAAGGATGTCCGGCTCCCGGCCGGCTATACGCCATTTCAGAAACTCATCGGCAGCCGCGGCGAAAAGCCCCGGTTAAGCAGCTTCAGCGGGGTTGAATAGTAAAATGCCGTCGCGCCTGTATTGAAAATGAGACGGCATAACGCATCGTACTGATTCTGGTTGATCCCGGTTGTCACAGCCGAAGCCAGAGTACTTTCTGCCCGGGCAAGGTCTTCCTTCAGCAGAGCCACTGACCGCTCCGGCGTCATGGTCATACCGACCGGGACCGGAAGCCGTGTGGCTCCCCAATGGTGGGGACCACACGCGGCTCCCTGTAGCCGGTTAATCGCGCCCCTTCTTCCTGGCTGATAAAATCCCTGTCTCGCCTGCTTATCTGCGTGATTCCCCTCCGACGTGGCACCCGGATATGTTTTGACAGAAGCGGCAGACCCGCTGCCGCTGTAAGGGTTCAGACCTCTTCTGCCGTGTCGTTTTCATCTTCGCTGACGGTAAACCAGGGCGTGAACATCCCGCGACGCAGCCAGTTTTTTGCCGTTCTGGTCTGCCACACGCGCCCCAGTGGATCATAAAAATGCGTATCGGCATACAGATCCTGACGGGCAGCGTCATCACTGACGTATTTCCAGCTGTCGAGGAAATAGGGCTGGTATGTCCGGACTGCCTGTCCCTTATTGTCATACTCCGTTCTGCCGGAAACAGCCCACCGGAAACCGGTTTGTGCCGTCGCTGGCAGTTCGTCTGGCCCTGCTGTCAGGCTGCCGTCCTCTCCCCTTTGCCAGGCATCCCCCGCCGTTTGCCGGACCGAAGTCTGCAGCACCCGGCCAAAACCGTCGCTGAACGTGACCTGCTGGCGGATTTGTTGCTGCGGATCGTTGTCATAGCGATCGGTGGTCAGCACGGCGACGTGAGGAGGAAGTCTGTCCGCCTGTTCCTGTTGCCAGCTGTCCGTAACGTAAATCATGCACTGATGGACAGGCACAGGCGCGGCCAGTGCAACCGCCGCGTCCACCGTTACCGGCGGCGTGAACGAGCTGTCACTGTATCCGACATGTTCACTCCCCTCCGTTCCCCGGAAGGAGGTCGTTGTCACACGTCCCAGCGCATCAAGCGTCAGAGACCGGATGTTATCGTTCGCATCAACAACCCTGACCGGTGCCATAAATCGCCAGTCATATTCTGCTGAAGTGGACAGGCCTGCCGCATCTGTGGTTTGTGTAATGACGCAGTCGCAGGGATCGCGGGTAAGGCTCACCTCACCGGTAAGGAGCGTATCTCTGACCGCCACCGGCAGGAAGAAGTGTGCTGCAGCCGCATAAGTGACGTATCCGCTGCGCACCGTCCATAATGTTTTTGATGCTTCATCAGCATCAGCAAAAAGGTACGGCGACTGCGTATACCCTGCCTCTTCCAGACGGGCCGGGGTTAAGTCCGCCGTTAATGAAGTCACCATCTCGTCGTCAAGTACGGCTTCTTCACTGAACGCCACGCGCGGTGGAAAAGCCGGATTACCGGTCGTGGCTTCTCCCTGCGCGTCCAGATACCAGGTCCGCTGCTGTCCACCCGGTAAGGGTTGCGCATCAGCAAACGGGCCATCCACCGCCAGCAAATCTTCAAGCACAAAACCTTTCGCCGGCCCGGTTATATTCGGCTGTGTGAAAATATCGTTGCGGGCCGCATCGGGCAGACCTTTTATCCAGATACCGCGGTCCGGTTCGAATACGCTGTGCCAGGCGTTCCGGGTTAATGCCAGACGCAGGATCTGCTGCTGCTCATCGTAAGAGCTGGCAAAAAGCGTCCCGGGTAAGGTATCCGGATACGGGTTTTGAGTCGGTTGCGCGCGACGCGGGTAATTGATGCTGACCTGCCGGAGCGGCTGGCCGTATTCATCGCAGCTCAGCAGCACCTGCTGGCTGCATTGCGGATCGCAACTGATACGTTCATAGCTGTAGATTCTGCTTTCAACTGTTTGTGGGAAAATAACCGGATAAGCGCCCCGGGATTCCACCAGGCGCACCTGCGACCGGCTTTCACTGACTGAATAGGGGATGTTTGCCAGAGCACTCCCGTCACTGCCGTATAGCTCCGAGCGTAACATCATCCCCTTCAGGCCGCGGCGAAGCCAGTATGCGGCCTCATCATCAGGGGTAAAAGCCTGCTCGTTGTCCCCACTGCCGGTGGTAAACCGCGGAAGATAACCGGGGAAAGCCTGCTCATCGCCGGCCCAGAATTCATTGTGCAGGCTGTCATCCACCGCAGGCAGGCCGGTGGCGTACCAGCTGAGGCTGATGGCTGGCATGCTGATCTCCCCGGCGCTCCTTGTGTCCGCCAGCACGTCAGTGTCGCGGATCTCAACGAAGCCAAAACCCCGAAACTCCCGCTCCCGTCCGTCCCAGACGCCGTGACGGTAGCGCACGAGGCTGGTCAGGTGATTAGTCGTGATTTCATCGATAACGTCCGTGCGGCACAGCATATGCAGCGCAAACGGCAGATAACAGGCCGGCGCTGATTTGCCTTCTTCCACGGCGTCCCTCTTTTCATCCAGCCAGAACTGGGCCGAGCTGCGGTAAGTCAGGGCACAGCGGGCCCCCATATTATTGTTCGTCCCTTTCAGCAACCACGGCTTGCTTTCCGTCAGATGGCAGACCCAGTGGGTGGGGACAGGATGGGGGACTGTCAGGACCAGACTGGCCACGCCAAGCCCCTGAATATCCGCCAGCTGCAGGCTGCAGGTCCGATCATAATGAACGCCCTCCGGCAGGCTGATGCTGAAGGATTCTGCAAAATGGTTACCGCTCTGATTAAGCCAGACCACAAGCCTGTCGCTCAGGGCGTAAATCAGATCGGTGGTCCCTGAGCCGTCCATATCGGCAAGATACAGCTGTTCCGGGTTAAAGGTTTCTGCTGGCCAGCTAAAACCGTCCATACTGACGGGAGTACCGAAGCGGCCGTGTCCCAGTGCGGGCCAGTAGCGAACGCCTTCTGCACGTATTTCCACCAGTTGCTGCTGGCCGCTGCCCGCCATATCGCTGAAGGCAACCAGCACGCCGGCATCCGGGTTAAACTGCGGCAGGGTGATATCATCCGGCTGCATGACGATTGTCGCGGGGTTCCAGCCTTCGCCGGTTCCGCTGTACAGACGTACGCTCCCGGGCCCGATCAGCACCAGATCGCTCAGGCCGGCCCCCGACATATCCGCCAGCTGCGCGTGAATGTGCGCGTACTCCACCGGCAGCGCCTTAAAGGGTGTGAAACTCGTCCAGCCGCGTTCCGGCGTACGCTGGTAATGCCCGGCAGTGCCGGAGGCGGTCACGACCCACTCCAGGTATCCGTCTCCGTTCAGGTCGACCAGCGAGCCGCCTCCCCGCAGGGGCGGAACAGCCGGCAGCGGCGCGGGTTTATCCCAGGTGACCGCATCCGCTCCGCCTGCCGCGTCGCGCACGGGTGCCCGATACCACCAGGCTTTCCCGTCCTGATACAGAATGCCCGCCATGCCTTCCCCGTTCAGGTCAACCATCCGGTAAGGCTGCAAAAGGTTGAACCTGTCCATGTCAGCCCGTTTCTGCCATTCCACCGTTGCCGGCGGGGAAAAATCCTGCCAGTCCAGCGTCAGGGGAGGAAGCGTTACGGGACGACCATCGGCCTCGTAAGCGATTTGCTGAACTGATTTCAGTGTGGTAATCGAGGCGTTCTCCTCCCAGGCCAGCAGCAGGCGCGACACCAGATAAGGGGCGTTTTCCGCCTGCGCTTCTCCGGCCAGTGCCGCAACATCGTGATACATCAGTAGCTGGCAGCAGAGGCGGCGGGTGCGCACATCAAAACCGGCATCGTAGGCTGAGAAACAATCCCTGCGACACGGCCAGTCGCCGCTGCCCGGCGCCAGCCACTCAGGCGCGACGTCCGGGTCGGTTCCCCGCTCGCCATAATCCAGAACCAGCGTAAACAGCCAGTCTGCAGGTGATGGCTCTGCCATAAGTGCAGGTAATTCACGGGCGGCGACTTTGTTGCCGTACCAGACCGCAGTCAGGTAGCGCTGCGCGGTGGCATTCGGGTGTGCGGTCGTCTCCGTTTCGTCACAGCCTTTTTCATCTTCGGCCCGGTACTGCCAGTAAATTTGTTCACCCGTGGCCGACACGGAGGATTCAGCCAGCCAGACGGCCACCTGCGCCGGGTTTTCAGGGTGGCTGATACGGGCCTGAGGGTTGCGCCCCAGAAGATGGACCTGCCCGTCGGGGCTGTACATCACCCAGAAACCCGGTTCGCTGTGGCTGAGAGGTTCCCAAAACTCCAGTCGGCTAAAATCCGTTTCGGTTCGGCTGCGCCAGGCTGAAACGGTGAAATCTTCTCCCAGCTTTCTGTCAAGGAGCATGCTGTTGTGGCGCAGATCAGGCTCCCCCACCTCATTCAGTGCCGGAACAAGGACTTCCCCGTCAGGCCCGGTGAATTCATCTTTTTCGTCATAAGCCGGTACGCCCTTGCTGGTACGCCGGCGCACCGCGGGCTGGCTTACAGCCCAGCCGATGCCAAAGGGCCCGTTACCGGCCCGGCTGTGATAGTTCAGGGCAAGGGAAGGGGCATACCCGCGACCGGCGCTGACCGGCAGCGCGACCGTAAGCACTGCCGCGCCGTCAGGACCTGCCGCAGCCATGTCTCCTTTCAGTCCCGTGACGGCCCCGCCGCCTTTAGGCAGAGAAGGCGGTTCCAGTTTGATGGTGTCTGTATTTTGCATAGAAGGATTCCTTACGGTCCCCGAAGGGGACCGTATAACAACAGAAGATTCAGGATTAACTGTTACGCATGATGTAGCGGATATGGAAAATGATATCGCTCAGGTTTTCCACGATGGACCGCTGGTTCGGCGCCGCGTCACCGGCGTCCTTCACATTAAAAATGCTCAGCGTCAGGGTCATTGTCCTCGGATCTCTGCCCTCAAACGGCAGGAAGCGGCTGTCGTCGAAGTTCACGACAAAGCGCCCGGTATCCTGCATACCGTGGGACAGCGTGGCGACGGTTCCCTTGTCATCAGACAGCGTGGCGGCAATGTCCTGATACGGCCCCAGCAGGGTTGGCAGCGTGACGGCAATGCTCTTGATAAAGAGCGTTTTGTTACTGCTGGTCGGGCCGTAGTCATCAGCCAGCTGCAGGGTTGACATATCCAGCACGGCGCTGAAAATGTGGGCGTCATCCAGCTTAAGTTTACCGACCTCAGACTTATCCGGGCTGCCGTTAAGCACGCCCGTGATGACGGTACTCAGGCTGCCGTTTTTCTCCCCGCGCAGTGCGGCAAGCGACACCGTGCGCGTGGCCTCCAGCCCGTTCGCGCTGTTCTGGAGCCAGACGTTCTCCAGCTTCTGCAGCCCGGTGGTAAGCCCTTCGCCGGCCAGCAGCCCCTGGTATAAATCGTTCCAGACCGGCGTACTGAAAATACCGTCTGTTTTGCTGCTGCCCAGCTCACGCTTCAGCGCTTCCCGGGCCTGAATACAGACCGGAATGGTGGCATCGTAGAGCTGGTAATAGAGGGAGGACAGGCGGCTGACCATCCAGTTATAGAGTTCCTGTCCGGTAAAACGGCTGCTCTGCAGGTCGTACACTGCCTGCGCATTGGCCGACTCCATCTCCGCCAGCGCAATCTGCTTCTGCTGCATGGCAATCTGCGCTTTCAGGCTGTCAATCTGCGATTCTGCCTGGCTGATATCCTTATCTGCCAGCTCACTCTGCAGCGCCCACTCTTCCGCCCGGCGTCGGTAACCTGCCGTGACCTCACTGACGGAGGCCGCCTGCTCGAACGTACCTGCAATGGTCTGCGCTGCCCAGCCAGCTCCGGTGACCGGTGCGCCCAAATCACCGCCGCCGTCGGCCATACCAAAGATGTTCGGGATGGCGCTGAGCGAACCGCCATATATCATCAAGGCCGAGGCCGCCACGTTTGCCTGAGTGGCATTATTGCGTAACGTCAGCCCCTTCTCCTCGGCTGCCGACAGGCTGCCGTTTATCAGATTGTCATAATAAGATTTGCGCATCTCCGCGCTGGCCCGGCTGGTATTCAGGGATTCAAGACTGGCGTTCAGGCTGTCAAGATTCTTCTGCGCAATATCCTGCTGTTGACCCAGCACCGTAATCTGCTGCGTCTGCAACAGCAGCGTCAGTTGTTCGCCGTCACGGCGCTCCAGCGCGCCAAGCAGGGTACTGCCAAACTGGCTCAGTTGTCCGACGGCATAGCGGGCATGGTCTGCCAGCAGAGGATAACGCCAGCCGGTGTCGGTCAATTCCGCCGGGCTGACCTCCCCCTGTATGCCATTGCCACCAGACTGCTGGCGATGCAGTTCGGCAGGGTCAACCGGGGTGGCAAACAGCGGCAGGCTGAGCGGCTGGCCGTCGAGGCTCAGATTATGGCGCAGGTTGTAAAGGCGGATATCCAGCTTATCCCAGTAGGCCAGCAGCACGTCATTGTACGGCGGCAGGAAATTACCGTCCCCCATTTCATTGGCATCCCCGGCACGTAACCACTGCGCAAAGGTCAGCGAGGCCCCCTCAGCGCTGCGCGTGGCCGGATTTTGTATTGCATCGGCTTCGGCGGACAGGGTCGGGTTATCCCAGGTATTCGTCACCCGGATATCCGGACGCGGGCCGAGCAGCTGCTGTGCCTGGACATAGTACATTTTGGCTTCGGTCAGCGTGTCGCGCTCCAGCAGGCGATAGGCCGCATCGCCGCGGGCAATCAGCAGGTCAAGGGTGTGCTGAAAAATGGCCAGCTTATAGTGCATCGGGTCGGCGGTGGCTATCATATCCGGATCGGTACTGGCCGGCATATCGGCGAAACTGTCCCAGGCCACGTCCTGCTGCAACGGGTAACAGTTCCAGTAGCGGGGCTGGTCTTTATCATCCGTCAGGATTTTGCCATCTTCATCGCGGTAGCCGGCGCTGTTAAAGATATATTTATACCAGCGTTCAGCCTCCTCAAAGCGTTGCTCGGTGGCAAAGCGGGTGGCGACCAGATAAGGGATATGGAAGAATATTTCCCACAGATAAAGGCCATTGTGCCCATTAAAGGCCACGTCACCTCCCAGAAAATCATTATCCTGCACCTCGTAGGTAAATAGCTTTTCATCTAATTCATCATCAGATGACAGACCGATATACTTCATAATGTCAAATGATGGAACACCGGGATCAAAACCATTGATTGCCAGGTGTGGTAATAGACTACCTTCTGGTGGTATATATTCAAAACCAGGCCCCATTTCCCCATAGTTTTCGTCTGAAGGCGGGAAATCTGGCATTTCTGCATCGACGACCTCCTCATATATCTCTATTCTGTAAAAAGGAGTAGCGTCATAGATGTCTAGTGCCTTTTCTTTTAAGGAAACTATTGTTGGATTAGAGGCATCGCCTATAGCCACATAATCATCCTCATTCACTTTATATTGTAGTAAAGCGCCATCAACTTGGAAAATTTTACATTGCCTTGTAGCATTATCATATTCAGCCTGAAAGTGAAAATCCCCCACTCCTACAAAATACCCTGTTACATCCATAGAGTAGCCTGTAACAGTTCGGGTGATTTCAGAGTTGACATCGGTTACGTTTGTAGCATGCTTTATTGCTGGTTTATAAGTAGTGGAAACGTCGATTGGACTGCAGGTCATGCCTTTTTCGATGTCTATTGTATATTCTCTACAATCCAGAGTTTCATCTTCGTTGCGCAAGGCCACATCTATAATAAGTACATCGTTTTTGATGTAAGCAGAAAGTTTCTCCACCTCCTGGGCTGAACTAACAGACAAAACATCAAATATTCTCGGAATATACGGCAAAACTGAACCTACTGTACCGAAACTTATCGCAAGGACTTCGTAACCGTTTTCACCCACCCCCAAAAAATACAATGTATTTCTGGACTTAGAAAAAATAATGTTTGCAGGGATAATATCTAATGCAACAGGAATCCCTGCCTCCGAAACAGACAAGGTGCTACCACCTGGTTTATTGGTAAAACAAGGTAAAATTTTAGGATCAACCTCATCTTTTTTAATGATAGTCCAGGAGCTATCATTGTTGAATTTTGCTGCATTTGCATAATAGATAGTATCAGCGCTATTGCCTTCTGCTGATGTTACTTTTTCCTTTGTAATCCATAAAACATTGAGGCGGCCATTATCAATGTAAGGGAAGATTTTATCTTCAAAAGTTTGTGACATCATGGCAGGGAGCTTTTTCCATTCACTCCATTTTAAAACACCCTTTTTGGAATAGCGTCGCCAGTAATAGCTTTGGGGAAGGCATGCATCTTTCCCCAGGAAATATACATCATCACCCTCAGGGGAATTACAGCTGGAAATATAAACAATATTATCCAGGATCTCAAATTGAATTAAATACTGCTGAAGCGCCTTATTTGCAGAATCAGTAGTTAACCTGGCCTGGTTTATATTATTTTCTAAATTTTCAAATACCTCTGTTTTATTCATTCTCAGGGTTGGATCAACATAATTCCCGGCATAAAAGCGCAGCTTCTCCTTACCGGCCCAGGTGCTGTAGCGCTTGTTATACTGGTCCCAGTTATCCAGGAAGGCATCCTGTGCCAGGTATGAAGTCGCCGTGCCAGCCAGCTCACCTTCATACCCTTCCAGCGAGCGGTGGATAAACAGCTGCAGGCTGCTGATGGCCTCCGCCAGACGGGAAGTGGTCACGGCGTTACTGATTTTTGTATCCAGCAGCAGGTATTCGTACAGGTCATCAGCCGTGGTCACGCTGCTGCCTTCCGGCAGCGATGAAAAGTCATGCGTCGCCAGATAGTAGCTGACCAGCGCGTCACGACGCGCTTCCTTGAGATTCTGGTTAAATAATGAGATTGACATAGTATTGATATCCTTTATTTATTTATGCGGTCATGCCAGCGGTCAGTGCGTTTGCCACACGGGAAATCAGGACGCTGTCTTCCGCTTCGACACGACTCTGTGCCATGGTCAGCAGGTCATGCAGAGCGGCGGAGCCAACGTTGAGCATCTGACCCGTACGTAGCCAGGTCAGCAGGGAATACAGCTGCGCAAAACTGTGCGGGAATTTGCCGTCGCCAAACAGGAGCGTGTTCATATTGAGGACACTGTCCGCCGTGAGGTTATGAAGAGCCGCGATTTTCTCCGCCACTTCACCAGCGGACGATGCGTCATCGGCCAGTACCGGCAGCAGGCGCAGGGCCTCGTCGACGGAGGTAGTCACCTGGCTCTGCCAGCGCTTGAAGCGGGTCAGTAACAGCAGCAGAGGTAAGTCCGGTTGCGGAGTGGCGGAAAGAGAGCTGTCCAGCTGGGCGGGGGTATCGGTCAGCAGCGTCAAGCCCTGCTCGCTCAGATTCAGCCAGCGGGCTACCAGCACCAGCTGGCTCAGACGTTGCGTTGCGTCCACCAGTCCGGTGGTATCCTGCTGCAAATCATCCACGGTGGTGTTCTGCGCATTGTCAAAGAACGCCGCGATGCTCGCCCAGTAGCCATCGAGCGTGAAGTCAGCGTCCGTTTTACTCAGCCATGTCGTTACCGGGCCCATAATATTGGCCTTGAGACCAAAACCGCCGGCCAGCGCGCGGCATACCTTCTGCAGCAGGGCATCGTCCTTTTCAGCGTCAGCAGAGAGGGTACCTTTCACGCTGTGATAAACGTTTTGCAGGAAGGTGAACATCTCAGCCGTGGCGGTGCCGCTGTAGATCGTGCTCACCATCGCCTGGACCTGAATCAAATTCAGGTTGTTATCAGCCATCCAGCTCAGCACCTGCTCAGTGCGTTGGATAAGATCGATGGCGGCAAAGCCGGTATCACGGCCCAGCGCTGTCAGTAAATTGTTTGTACCACCGGCCATCAGCTGCCACAGGCACTCGGCTTCAGCAAACGTCAGGCCCAGCATGCGGGGAATGGCGCCAAAGCGATAAATCTGTCCGGCGGCACTCTCAGACATGGTGAATGTTTCTGCATCACCGAAACAGTAACGGCCTGTACGGGTGAATTCATCAATGGTTGCGCCAAGGGCTTTAGCGCAGATTGATTCATAAACGCCCTGGTCGCCATTGTATTTCACCGTGCCGCCCACAGGGATGCTGTCTGTCAGATCCGCCGAGGTGAAGAGACTCTCGTAAAAACTTTTTTCCTGCTTACGGGCGTACGGATTGACCGGGCCAATAAAGCTGACAAACGTATCGGGGGTAATGCCATAGCGTTTCTGCATATCCACGCAGGCTGCCAGAGCTCTGAGCACCCGGGTGTCGAGTACCGGGGAATCGTGCCCTGCGGCCTTTGATGCGTTAACAATCACCCAGTCGAGCATTTCGAAAGACAGGCCGGTGGTATTACGCAGGCGGATAAGTTTTTCAGCATTTCCCGCCAGGGAAACCAGGGTATCATCAGTGAAATTCAGAGCCGCCGGTTTGGTGATATTTCCTGAGGTATCACGAACTTCTGGCTGTACCCACAACAGGCGCTCGTCAGGCTGCTTAATATCATCCAGACCACTATTCAAATATGCAGCGCCATATTTCCAGACATCTTCACGGCTCGTATTACCGTATTTGTAGAAAGGACAGCTATTATGAGCATCAGTAGCATTATGAGCATAATCAGCCTGGGCCGTGAGTTCCAGAATCTGATTAAAGGTAAGGCCGGTTTTCTCCCGAAAAACGGAAATATCATTCAGCTGCGTGACTAAATCGCTGGCTGAACGCTGAGCACCATTTTTAAGCCCATAATGGCTGGCGATATCGGCCTCAGTTAGCGCCTCATTGGCCATCAACTGATAACTTACCGGGGTCAGATTCAGTATGGTTCGCACCGGCGGGTTCGGGGCGGTATCCGGAGGTAGCGTCGCTTCTGGTGAAATCGTGGTGTCACCCGTATCATCCTTACATAAGGTAAATAATAGTGCTGTCTCGGTGTTAGGTTCAGTTACCGTCAGCGCATCGGGCCAGTCGGTAGCATCGCTGCTCTTATGCCCGATATAGCCTTTACTGGTTTTGAGCCACGTTCCGTTTTTACCGTCTGGTTCCAGGGTAATGGCCAGGTGCCTGGCCGGCTTAATATCCAGATTTCCCGCCGTGTTCCCCATGCGGGCATAGTTTCCTTCATTTCCATTATCTTCACCGCTGTCTGCCATCAGATAGCATCCAGACAGAGAGATATCATTAAGGGTGACGTCGCCGTCAATGCCCAGGTAAAGCAAACCATCTTGCTGGGTAATATGCAGAGGGGCAGTCTGCACCGCTGCAGCCGATGGCTTCCCCACATTCAGATGTGCCCCCGGCAAATAAGCACCGCCAGCGGTGGCGTGCGACAGCCAGACCATTTCTCCCTCAGTTTTCAGGAAAAACCGTTGTCCTGAAACCACCTCCGGAGAAGAAACGCTGCGGATTGAGTATCCATCCGCGGCGAAGGACGATGCCTGTATATCAGACAGGCTATCCCAGATACCGTTTAAAGTTCGGCCCTGAGCGCCCACGGCAGCGTTGATTTGCGTCAGCTTGTCATCATAAGGCAATGACATGGGGGAGAAGCTCTTTGACAGGGCGTTAAGGTTGTCGCTGTTATTGCCCTGCAGGATCTCAAGCAAAAGATCGAGAGAAGTGATCTCCTGATTCATCGTGGTTTCGCTGAGGATCAGGTTTTGCAGGTCGGGGCGGCGGCTATTGATATCAACTGCAGAACTGTCCACATGGAGGTTTCTGGCCACCTTATACAAGGCAACAGCATAGCGCCCCGGTGAGAACAGAGACTGAATGGAGGCCGCATCAGCGTAGTCAGCGCTGCGCGCCATCAGATCGGAAAAGTCACCGTCTCCTCCCAGATTGCGCAGCAGAGTTTCCTGAAGAAGAGAGGATGGGGATGGTGCAAGCTTTTTCAGTCCGCCAATAACTGGCTCCTGCCGCAACTGCCATGAACGAAAAAGGCTTTTTAAGGTTTCCGCATGCTCCCGCGCCTGACGATAAATCTCTCGCGCATGGGCGGCATTCATATCTGGAACGGTTTTTATAAAATGATCGCGACCTTTATTAATGATATCAAAGACAGATCGATAGCCTGCTTTATTTAATTTGATAACGGACTCTGTCTCTGATACAGACAGTAAATTATCGGTGGACATATAACAGTCTCCAGGTGGTTAGAATGTAAAGATGCATATTGAGTCAGCATTTAAATTCAAAAATAAATTTTAATGCCAGGTAAATAAAGTGAATTTTTGTCAGGATTTAATGATAAAAAATTCATCATTCGCCAGGCGAACTATAAAGGTAAAACCAATGCCAGTGGTTGTTTTGCAACTTAAAAATCATAATCGAACAACAGTCTCAGTAACATGTTTCTGTCTTGATAATCATCATATCGAAAAAAAACAACCTGGTATTGAAAAGAACTTTATGTAATATGAAAAAATTGCATCTTAAGCATAAACTATACAGTCAAATAGCATTGCTTACTCTTTTTTTGTGAAGTACAACACCTTCTTCAACGCTTAGTTTTAACCGTTTTTTTTCTAGCGCTCTTTAAATAGGAAAGAAAATAAAATTACAAACATATGTTATTGCATAATGCTTGTTGAAGAATATTCACTCTCAAACATAAAAATTTAATTCAATGCTTATATAAATAAGATAATATTTATGTATCGTATGGCTTAATCTCGCATAAGTAGATGCAAGCTTAATCGCCTATAGATAAAAATATATAATAATATCAGGGCAAATATTTAGATAATAAAATTATGGCTTCTGTATACAAGTTAATACGCCATCTAGCTCGTCGAACCTTTCTCTTTTGAAATACAACGCCCTGTTAATTATAAAATCCAGCTCAGGTGGTAGCTCGATGAAATTAAAATTAACATCAGAGAAAGCTGGGTGGGTAAAAGCTCTGTCAGACACAATAGAGATCCCCATATCTAAGGACAACTCGCCTATGACATCAAAAATATCTGGTAATCCGATAAAAGTACTTTCTATTGAATTAGCACTTAACATTTCTTTAAACTTTCTGAATACCTTATGCTGTAATGATGTATTGCTTTGAAATATTTTTTCTCCCTTCAGCATTGATACCGCATTTTTATATTTATTTTTTATTTTGTCACTCGCAATAATACCTATTCTCTCGGGAGGTAATGCTATCTTATAAAGATTTTTAAGGGTATTGTTTTCCAGCCCAAAGGAAGCATCTAATAACACATCACATTTTTCATCTATGACATCTGCTAAAGGTGTTAGTGAATTACTGGATATAACCTCAATAGAGTCACCATAAGCATCAAATAAATAACTAAGTTTTTTGGGCAGCGAGGGATTTAACAAGCCATCAACACAAATAACAATTTTGGGTTTATCACTTTTGGCACGATTAGAAATTTTAATTCCCATATCATAAAGAGGAGCGATCTCGCCATATAATTTTTTCCCATAGCGCGTAAGGAAAGCACCATATTTTTTCCTGACGATAAGTTTTTTTCCTAAACGCTGTTCAAGTTCATGAATTCCATGACTTAGGGCAGAAGGTGTTAAAGAAATTTCGCTAGCTGCCTTTATGAAGCTACCTGTTCTCGCAATGGCGATAAACTGGTGAATTTGTCGACTAAAAAACATGATAACCTCCGATAATATTAGTCACGAACCTTTTTTAACGGTTATTTGTTGCTAAGAATTTGATATAGATCGTATTTTATTTATTAAGTAAATTATTTTACATCTCATTAATGTGTTTTAAATTAAAGTTCATCAAATAAAAAAGGGATGTGAGTCACACTTTATCTTGTGAACTAATTAAGAAATCAATGTCTCGAGGCAGTATATTTAGTAATAAACATGCTACTTGAAAAAAAATTATAGCTGAGTTGATTATTTTTTTTCTATCCCCAGTACATATTATGATCAAATATGGGAAAGTACCTTCCGCTCAATCTATGTAAGGCGGAATTAAATAGTTACTTGTTGAACAGTTTGAAAAACATTCAAAGATTTATTCATGGCTATATTGATTCGTAAGCCTGAGAGTTAGCCAATTCCTCTTAACATGCTTCGGCTCTACCTCGTTCAGACAACCAAATGCAGATGTACCACTTTCGCTGGCCATGCTAAACGAGGAAAATTTCTCCACCCTGGGCTGCATATTTTGTTGCTCGAACTGGCACGGCACCAACTGTTACCAACTGTTTCGGAAACGAGATCAGCTAGTCTCTCCCGTGTTTCCCTCTGTCAGAAAAGTGTAGTGGTCAAGTAATATTGGCCACGGTTTTACAGTAAAAATGGTATCTGTTCTCTGACTCTTCCGGCGTCAGCCCACCGTTATAATGGTGAGGTCTGACGCTGTTGTAGTAGTTCAATATGTAATCATTAATTTGCTGCCGGGCCTCGTCTTTACCCGCATAGCCTTCCGCCGGCACCCATTCTGTTTTCAGACTGCGGAAGAAGCGTTCCATGGGACTGTTATCCCAACAGTTTCCCCGCCGACTGACGCTTTGTTTTATTCTGTAACACCAGAGAAGTTGTTGATATTTCAGGCCCGTATACTGGCTTCCCTGGACGCCTTTCTAAGAGTCAAGACGTTATCGGAATGCTGTTAACCTGCCTGTTTTGATTTCGTAGGAATGTATAAACTTCGCGTGAGATATAGCGCTTCAGGCAGCCTATTGCTGCCATTTTTGTATGTCCTTTGGCCACTCGCCTGGCGGCATAGTTCTTCGTTTTATCATCAGTTCGTAAACGTCCGATAGCGATGATGTGAAGTGCATTATTTGCAGCACGATCCCCACCCCGATTAAGTCGGTAACGGTTTGTTTTTCCGGAAGAGACGGGAACCGGGCTGACACCACATAGCGCCGCAAAACCTGATTCGGTTCTTAGCCGTTGGGGATTGTCTCCGGCAGCGATCGGTAACTGCGAAGCGCTTTTGTATCCAATAGCATTACGTTTAATCAGTTCAGGTGCCCGTGGTAGCTGCGCTTACGTTTCTATTTAACCAACCCCGTAACACCTTCTCTCTTCATCTTTTCTCAGGGTTCTACCCATGCACATTTCCACTGTACCGGCCAGGGGGCCGGTTTCGTCACGTCTGTCGCCCGTGCAGGTCTGGCAGCGACTTTTAGCGTATCTGCTGGAACACCATTACGGCCTGACACTTAACGACACGCCATTCCACGACGACGCGGTCATCGAGGAGCATATCGACGCGGGAATAACGCTTGCCGATGCGGTTAATTTCCTCGTGGAACGTTATGAGCTGGTACGCATCGACCGCAGAGGGGTTACATGGCAGGAGCAGACGCCATTCCTGAGCGCTGCCGATATTCTCAGAGCAAGGCGAGCTACCGGATTAATGAATACTTAAATTCTTCGGGCCTCATTCCTGATTTTTACCTCTGCACTTTTCTCTCTTTTTACTCATCGCATAATGCGCCTGCCACTTTCGGCAGGCGTGTTTGCTTTTACGGACGATTAACGATGTAAACAGAATCCGACGTGTTAACAGATCGCAACGAACTTATACTTTCGACCAATATTGACCGTAGTATCGGCGAGACTTGATGTTGAAGTCTGGCATGATAGCCTTGATGGATGCGCAGGCCCATGACCAGTGGCATAAGTACCTGGAGGAGGGGGCCATCAGCGAGGCGAATATCCTCAGTACTTTTGAGCAGCTACATCTGAACAAAATGGATGTATTTGAGCGTGGCATCATCAATGTTTTAAAAGGGCTACAAAACCAATGGTCCCTATAGCTTTGGTAAAAAGATCATCGTCAGCAATCTGGTGACGCACAGCCGCTGGGGCTGGCGGCGGGATCAATTAGCGGACCTGGAGAAAATGTTGTTTCTGCTGGATGGTAAACCGATACCCGACAACCGTGGCGATGTCACTATACGTTTGATGGAGCATATTCGGGACAACCCGTCGAAGGATGTTTACGAAGATGATTTCTTCAGTATTTGTTACTTCCAGAAGGGAACCGCGCACATCACTTTTAAGCGGTACGATCTGACAGAAAAGATGAATGATATCGTGGCGAAGCACTATCCGGGGATGCTGGCGGCGAGATGAAGAGGGCAGGGCGGCAATGCTTTACCTGACCCAAATCGCATCCAAAGAAAAAGGAGTCAGATGATTTCTCATCTAACTCCTTGTTTTATTTGGTGGCCCCTGTTGGGTTTGAACCAACGACCAAGCGATTATGAGTTCCTACGGGAACAACCGAAAATCAATACTTTGCGTTTGAAAACAGTCAATTAGATTATCAAAAATTATCTATGATTATCATCATTACTCATTTCTACCGCCACTTTATCGCCACTCACCGCCAGAGGGTTGAGCTTAACGGCATCCTCTAAATGGTCAGGAGCAAAGTGCGCATATCGCATCGTCATTTTGATGTCGGTATGGCCGAGCACTCGCTGCAAGACCAGAATATTGCCACCATTCATCATAAAGTGGCTGGCGAAGGTGTGGCGCAAAACGTGGGTCAGTTGCCCTGCCGGAAGTTCGATGCATGTTCTTTCCAGTGCAGACCGGAATGCGCCATAACAATCGCTAAATAACCGACCTTTTTTATCATTAGGCAGAGAATCGTAAAGTTCTTTGCTAATTGGAACGGTGCGATTTTTTCTGCCTTTCGTGTTGATGTATGTGATTTTGTATTTCGCAAGCTGGCTTTTTCTCAGACTCTCAGCCTCAGACCATCGAGCGCCAGTTGCGAGACATATTTTTACCACAGTTTCTAAATCAGGGTGGTCATGCCGTTTGCATTCTCCGAGCAGTTGCGCAATCTGGTCGTGAGTTAACCAAGCCATTTCCATTTCTTCTGTGCGGAAAGGGCGCATATTCTTTAGCGGATTTTCACCCTTCCATTCTCCAAGACGATTTAACTCATTAAACACTGCGCGGAAGTAGGCGAGTTCAAGATTAAGCGTGCGAGGGGAAACCTCTTTAACCCTATTTGAACGGGCATGCTCACCCTTTAGCCGCTTTTCCCGGTAGCGAGAAAACATCTGCGCATCGAAATCGCGTGCGAGCGGTTCGCCCATGCACTCAAAGGCATGATGCATAGCTAACTGACGTTTTAGCCCGTCTTTCAGAGTAATACCGTGGGCGCTGTACCATGCGTCAACCAGTTCTTTTAATGTGCGTCGGTCTTCCTTTTCTTCCTGCCAGGGGTTTTGTACGGTGTACTGCTCAAATGCCAGCGCCTCGCCTTTAGTCGCGAATTTCTTTCTGATTCGTTTGCCTTTTGCTCCGTTTGGATAGAGCTCGCAAATCCAGCCTCCGTCCGGATTTTTACGGACAGTCATTAACTCACCTCACTATATACACCCACCACGCGGCCTAATGTTTGAATGTCATCAACCAAGCATTCAAAAGGGACTTTCCCTCCGGCAACGTGTAGTTTTCTACCTGGTAAAATCGTTAACTCACGAATGCTTTTTGCGCCCTCAATATCTACAAGCCATGAACCATCTGACAGCAAGGCATCAGTCTCAATAAAGTGAGCCGCATTGTCCGACAGTATGCATTGTGGGTTGTTAAGTGGTCGATTAAAGAGGGACTTAGATATCCTCAAATCTGTACCGTCAATCAATCGACCTTCACTTAATGTGAATGACCTGACTGTTAACTCATCAGATTCAACAGATGTCTTGAGGTTACTGCCTGATAGCTTTTCCCCTTTACCTGTAAGCAACCATTCTACATTTGCACCTGTTTCCAGAGAGCAATGAACTATGAAGTCATAGGAGATAGCCCCTCGTGTGTAGCGGTTTTGCAGGGAACTGGCCGCGATATTGAAGTGCCGTGCAAGCTGGATTTTTTGAGCAAATCCGTAGATTTCACAAATCCTATCTAAGACGTGTTCGTTACTAATTTCTGAATCAATTTCCATAAAATTCGCATCCGAGTATTGACCGTTGCGGCTTTTGCGCATTAACATGCGGCTTAACCGTAATGCATTGATGATAATCGCTGACAATCGAAGAGCATCAATGATAATTATTGATAAACAGGGAATGATGCAATATGGCTTCTGAAATTACAATTGTGAAAATTCCAAGTGAGATTGTTTCTCCTCATGAGTTTGCCGCTTTAGAGCGGGTCTCTATCGCTACAGTTCGTCGCTGGACTACTGGCGACAACCCTTGCATACCAATCGAGCCGCGAGTCATTAAGCCAGGTCGTAAACGTGCAAGCGGCATGGTTCGCATTTACTACGCGCGCTGGAAAGAAGAGCAGTTGCGCAAGGCGCTGGGACATTCCCGCTTTCAACTCGTTATTGGTTCTTGATTCACTTTATGTGAATTATAAGGATGCAGCATGTTAGATTTTCGCGTTTCGTCACATACACACTTTGATGACGCTTGCAGTAAATTTGCAGCCTCTCACAACGTTAAAGAGCTAGCGGTAAAGGCTGGCATCAAGCCTCATACGCTTTATAACAAGCTAAACCCTGAACAACCGCACCAGTTAACTCCCCGCGAGATATGGACGCTGACAGATTTAACGGAAGACTCAACCCTCGTTGATGGTTTTCTTGCGCAGATTCACTGCCTGCCATGCGTGCCGGTTAATGAGTTGGCTAAAGATAAATTGCAGTCTTACGTCATGCGCGCAATGAGTGAACTCGGTGAGCTGGCGAGCGGTGCTGTATCTGATGAGCGTCTGACCACTGCCCGTAAGCACAACATGATTGAAAGCGTTAACTCTGGAATTCGTATGTTGTCATTGTCGGCTCTGGCGCTGCATGCGCGTCTGCAGACTAATCCCGCTATGTCGAGCGTGGTCGATACCATGAGTGGTATTGGCGCATCGTTTGGCCTGATTTGAGGTGCGTATGCTGAAAAGTGAACCGTCATTCGCGTCTCTGCTCGTTAAGCAAAGCCCCGCCATGCATTACGGCCACGGCTGGATCGCAGGTAAGGACGGCAAGCGCTGGCACCCGAGCCGCTCACAGGCTGATTTACTGGCCGGCCTTTCTACTCAAAAGCAGGGGGAATCATGGCTATTGAAGCTGTTTCCGCGACTGTTCCGCTAAAAGCAGGTGAACGTCTGGCCGGTCTCAATCATGTGGCTGAATTGCGCGCAAGATATTGGGGTGATAGTTGGAAAGAGGTTGAGCGCTTTGTCGATGATATGCGCGATAAACGTGACTCACAATTTGAAGAAAATAATCGGGCGCTGGCCGCTATTTTCTTTCTAGCAAAAATACCGGCGGCTCGTCATGAGCTCGAATTAAGTGAGCTGACTACTGACGAGAAAAAAGCGCTTATTACAGCGATGAATCATTTTCGTGCAGTAGTGAGCTTATTCCCCAAACGGCTAACCATGCCGAATTAATCCAAACACAAATTTAATGGCGTAAACCCGCCGGGCTTCTTATTGCCCAAATTCAGGAGAAAGAACAATGCAGAAAGAATTACCAAAAATGTTTGTAGCCGAAACTGACCCGCTTATGACTGTGATTGATATTGCCAAGCGTGAGGAGCGCAAAGGTCGCGCGCTCGCAGTTTCAATTCGTCTTGAGGCATTGGCAACCCATATTGCCAACAAAGGGTTAAACAGTATTGAAGCGGCTGAACTGCTGCGTCGTGAAGCAACCCGCTACGAAAATGAATCACAGGAGCTGCACTAATGGCCGATGCAATTGATTTAGCACAACAGCGTGAGCAGGAAGACCGCGAGCGCCATATCAACACAGCGCGCAGCCGCATCGCTGCGTCATCTCGTTTCTTCTGCGAAGAATGCGACGCACCAATCCCGGAAGCACGCCGAGCTGCAATTCCGGGCGTGGCCTATTGCGTAACCTGTCAGCAAATAGCAGAGCTCAAATCCAAGCATTACAGGGGCGTTTAAATGTGCACAGTTCATAGTTTAAAAATTGGACCGATGTTTTTTGCAGATGTTTTATCTGGTCATAAAAAAGCCGAATTCAGAATCAATGACCGTGATTTTAAACGTGGTGATTTTCTGTTACTGCGGGAATGGGAGGGGGAATATACTGGTAATAAACTCATTGTAAAAATCACTCACATCTTACCAATTGATAACTTAATTAGTGGTTGCGGTAATTGGGTGATGTTATCTATCACTCCAATCTGTGCTACCGACACATTATCGATAATTGAAGCAATGGTAGGGGGTGAGTTATGAGCCTCCGCATAGAAATCGGTGATACATGGGTTATTACCAGCGACCAGTATCAATTCATCTTGAATGAAAAGAAAGTTGTTAAGTCCGGTAAAAAAGCTGGTGAGGAATGGCTCGACACTATCGGCTATTATCCGAAGATTAACCAGCTTATTTCCGGCCTGATACACCATCATATTCATGGGTCGGATATTACCGCCATTGGCGCTATGGCGGCAGAAATTGAGCGGGTAGGGCAACTATGCATTGCAGCCATTGAAGGGGCTGGCGCTGATGCTGATGCATAGTTCTACGGTTGCTTATGCTTATCCGTGGAATGCTCCACGGTCGGCAATAGCCAGCCCTTATATTACTTATGACCAACAGTATCGCCGCGACCGTATGTTCGCGGCTTTGCTGCATGCGAGAAAAGTGCTTTCTCTCCAGCCTGAGTGCGTGCGTTTTGACGTTTATCGCACCGCTACAGTGCTGGAGCAAACTCAGGGCAGTCAACGAGCCAATGCCTTTTTAATCAGCTTCTGCAAAAAGGCATTGCCACGTCTTGAACTGGTCGCGAAAAAATACGAGTGCTCGGGCATCAACAGCAATGTATCAGCCGCTGTTTTCGATGGTCATTTTGATACCCAGCTTATGCAATATCTGGCGTCACGCATGGTCAATATGGTCGCCAGATTTAACCGCCTCCCGGATATGTCGCGCGCCGATATTGACCTGCTGGCCGCTGATATCGCTAATTTCATTCGTGCTGAACTGGCTGATATTGATGACACCGGATTTAGCGAACTCAAAACGTTGTACACCTGGTACATGCGCGCCGGTTTTATTTCACTGCAATTCAACGTTACACCGCCGAAATGGGAGCGTGTGACTAAAAAATATTTTGGCGAGGATGAAATTGCACCGGCAGTAATGCGTATGTTTAATGAGGTTTGGTGGCGTGGTCGTTTACGTCGTATTGCGTCTGCGTGGCGCGAACACCTGCACATTGCCGTTGGCAGCGTCAGTAAAAGAAAACATGTCTATGCCAGTAAAAACTGCGTGACTGACTGGCGCGAGCAAAAGCGCCGCACGCGCGAATTTCTCAAGGGGCTGGATCTCGAAGACGAAGACGGCAACCGCATTAGCCTGATTGAAAAATACGACGGCTCGGTAGCTAATCCAGCAATACGCCGCTGCGAGCTGATGACCCGCATCCGTGGTGATTAGACATGAGATAAATACAGGGTTTCCCGTGAGATAATTGTGGGACTATGGGGGAAGATGTTGGAAAAGGTTGGATGGGGGTTTGTAAAAGAGTTTCCGTATACGTAACGGGAGGGCAAGCCTCCCGCGCAGTCAATTATTTCTGGTCGTAAAGCCACCCCATCAAATTTTCAGCGTGTTTTGTTACTTCATCTGTTGGCAGCTTTTCGTCGGTTTTTAAACAGAGCGAGGCAATCTCCAGACAGCGAAGTTTTATATCCACAATATTAGCTGTTGCACCAGGAGCATCGCTCCCTGCAATAAGCGACAGGCGGCGGCGTTCAGCATAGCGATGCAATGATGATTTTGAAACCGGGTATCCCAACGAGTTTAACCACTCAGTAAGCTGAACGTAACCGCTGAATGAACTTTCGGTCAGCTTTTTATTAAGTTCCTTCTTGATCGGGTCGGGTAATTGATTAACCGTCTGAGGTCGTGCCATATTGAAATTTACCTTACGTTGCATAGTCCGGTAAACATGATTAATCAGAACGGTGAAGTTTGTTCTTAATGCGCTTTAATCATCATGGCGGGTCAAGAAATAGCCGAGGTTCTGGCCGTCAGTGCCACCTTAAATCCAGCGTTACCGCCATAACCAGCTTAAAAAATGAATGACAGATGGGGCGGTTACGAAGACTCAGAAATGTTAAAGGCCACCGGGGGTGAGCCGGTGGCCTTACTTACGTTTTCTGACTGCTTACGGTAAGCAGGCCAGAATCAGCTCGATAAAGGCAACAATCGCCTTAAGAGCGATGACAGCGATTTGAAGAAATCCCTTCATCCGTTTGCTCCACTACAGGAGCGCGGCATCATCGTTAAAGCCCTTCCACTGCCTGGTTAACGGTGTTGCATTGTTAGTGGATGCGTGACGCGCTCAGGTTGAGGCACTGGAGCGGCACCACCCGTAATCCAGCCAGGGCTTGAACACGTTTCACATGCCTGCGTTGTGTCAGAACGCGACACCCACTAACGCCGTGATTATAAGGGCATCAGCAGTGTAATCAAAGAACTGGAGTAAATAACGGACAAAAAAAAGCCCAACTGGTGAGGTCAGGCTTTTTTCTTTGGGTGCTTAAGGTGATGAATCTCTGTTCAAGGTAATGAGCCTCAACCTGAGCGCGTCACGCATCCACTAACAGGGATAAGTGTACTAACTTGGAACAGATGATGCAATCATAATAAGCTTATTGATATTACCAGACTCCAAAAGCGCCAGCGCTGGCGCTTTTGGAGCGTTATATTTCTACCAGTAAAGCTCCCCAATCTATATTACCCGACTGTACTGAAACGGCAGACGTTTGCCGTTTTGGGGATGATTCCCAGCGCATGGAATGATTGAACTACTTGAAATGTCCCAGCGCTGGGACATTTGTGATTCGAGACCATCAATCAAATGCGGTATTTGCAAATCTGCCAACGTTGGCAGATCTAGATTGTAAGAATGCCACAGAACCGCTCAGCGCTGAGCGGTTTAGATGCTACGTTTAAAACCGACAGAGATGTCGGATTCACAGTTAAAGCTGCGTAAGTTTGCCACTCAAGATTTGCTGTTTGGGGTGGCGGCAGCACTTTTACTTGTGTTCAGAATTGACACCGAGCGGTCAACGTTGTCCGCTTTGAACGCTGGATCACTTCCTCTCAAAAGCGCAAGCGCCTGCGCTTTTATCGGAGTAACGTACCATTCAAAGTTGAGCGTTTTAGGGTAAGCATGCTGTTTTTTACTGATGGAAAGCGGACAGCGCTGTCCGCTATGCTGAAAGTGTCCGACTTCTTTTTTACCGAACGGTACGGTAGTTCATCTCTTGGGGTCAACACCTCTACGCCTCAGTTCATTTCGAGCAAGTTCTTTAAGCCAGTTGCCTAAGCTAACTCCATCTGATTTAGCGGCAGCATCAAGCTGCTCTCGTAGTTCTGGTGAGATACGAACATTAAACATTGGTGCTTTTCCCGCGCCTTTTAAACCTTTATCAATTTTAGTTTGCATACTTGAAGTGTATAGACCTTTGGTGTAATGTTTTCAGTAAGGGTCTATACACTATAACATGTGTAAGGATAAAGAAAGCGGCTCTGAAAGGTGATGCAACACCAGACAGAGCCTGACCATCACCGTTAATAAGGCTAACGACAATGGATACAATCAAGTTTAACCATTCAGACGCAACAAACCAAGCTGACGCGATCAGTTTACTGTTGGCTAAGAGCGACGATGCTCAGGCTGAGGCTATGGATCTGATTCGTGCCGGGGTTCAGTTGCATTTTATCAAGAACAGTAATCCTCATGGTGGATTCATTAATCGGCTCTCTGAATTAGGGATTTCACACCGTGTCGCGCTTCATTCCATGCGAGTTGCCCTTAAGTTCGGTATAGCCAATACTCCCCGCGCCACAATCGCCAAAACAGGCATAGGAAAAACGAAGTTATCACTACTTGCCCGGTTGGATGAAGTGACACTGGATCTCCTTGCCAGTGGCGGGGCATATAACGACCACACGCTTGATGATATTCTTCACATGAGCGCCAGAGAGTTGCAGCGCGTAATTCAATCTGGCGAAAATATTATTTGCGAAAGAACGCTAACCAATAAAGGAGATACCCCCTCTTTGTCTGTTGATGATGAATCCGATAAAGAGGCGGAAATAAAGCATTCAGATCAAAATGAAGAAAATAAAAAGCAATATTGCCGGGAATTATTCAGAGTGGCTTTACGTTACTCCGGTGTAACTGAACTGGATATACTGACCAAGTCCATTGAAGAACTGATTTCCTGTTCACTGGCAGATAAATACTGTCCCGGACTGAATGCAGCCAGTTATGAAGTTTATAATAAATTTATGATTAACCGGAGGGCTGCAAAATGAAACAGGCTGAAACTCAAAATACTTTCCGTGCGATGCCGTCATTTTCGCAAGGTGCCTCTGATGATATTATGTTTTTAAGGACTGATGCTAATCAGGAGTTAATTTACGATTCTGCCACTTACCGACTCGATGCAGTTCGTAAGTTGCTTGATTTTGCGTCAACAATTAGCACTGATAAATCTGGTGTATCCTCTGATGTTTCAATGGTGACAGATGCAGCGGGGATACTGGTTACTGATGCAATGGCAATACTTGATGGACTAATGAAAAACAGACGGCCTCAATAATCCGGTTTCATTCTACACAGCCCCTCAAATGAGGGGTTTCTTCATATCTAAAGTACATTAAAAAACATCCCCGCCCCAAAGCCATATTCTTAATCCACATTAGTAACCCGCGCTAAAAAAGCCTGTAAGCCATTTTAAAGCGTTAATGGTGTATGTGCTGATTTATCACCAGAAAGACGCCTCATAAAGCTTTATAAAGCCTTTTTAGCGCACATCTTTATCATTACCGAGGTGTGATTATGATTACAAGAGAGGGATTGTACGCAACATCTGACACTCTGGGGGCAATGGGGGATGCGATTGAAGATTTTCTGACTGATGCGGGCTATTCACAACTTCAGGCAAGTAGTGCAGCAAATAAAATTGTTTTGCATATATCTGATAATCTTGGTGGTTGCCAGAATTACATGCCAAAAGAATGTGAAGACGCCCCTAAAGCAACATCTTTTCTGCATGAGCTTACAGGTGTGATAGCGCAGGCTTTGCTCACAATACAATGCTTTTCGGCTCAGGCCGAAATCATTTCCCAGGAAATTACAGAACACCTTAGAAGGGTCTTTAAAGGTAACAATTTCTATATACCTAATGGCGCGGCCAGAAACTCTTTCGACAGAAATGCCAGGATATTTTCCGATTACAAACAAGGGATGACTCATCGTGAATTGGCCAGGAAATATGGCAATTCTATCCAGTGGATTTATCAGATTATTGCCGCCGAGCGTAAGAAAAACAAAGAGCGCCGCGATATGAAACAGGGACAAATATAAAATGACAGATATCAATATTGGTAACTGGAAAACTATTGAGATATTCCGGGCGGGAACACATACCGCGATGGCGGGGCAGGAAATCAGCTTTTCCGACGAGGATATCGACAACATGGCAGCGGCTTATAACGGCTATCATCGCGCGGGTTATGGTGCGCCACTGTGTCTGGGGCATCCGGCCAGTAACAGCCCCGCCTATGGCGAAACCACCGGACTGATAAGCAAGAATGGCAGGCTTTTCGCACTGGTAAAACCGGATGATACCCTGCTGGGGCTGGTACGCTCAGGGCATTACAAGAAAGTGTCTGCGTCATTCTATAAACCCGGCGAGGCCAGCAACCCGGCTGGCACCGGAGCCTGGTATCTTCGCCATATCGGTTTTCTCGGCTCACAGCCGCCAGCCGTTAAAGGGCTGGAGCAGGTGGAGTTTATGGAAAGCGCTTACCCGGTCTGTTTTGGTCACAATGAATCACACGTTTATTTCTCAGAGTTCGACGGCATAGCTGATAGCCAGAGAGCAGCACAGCACCTTTTAATAAAGGATGTGAGCGAAGCCTGCAACGTCTCCTATTCCGAAGCGCTCACCCTCACCACACCTTTTATCTGGAGTTATTAAAATGAAACCTGTTATTTCCCTCATTGAAGCACTGAACGCCGTTAAAAATAACCTTACCTCCCTGAATGAGCAGAAAGAAAAGCTCTCTCGTCGCATTGGTGATATTAATGGCGAAATAACCGCATTACAGGATATGCCGTTATCACTTAATGATTACTGTTCCTTTATTCCTGAATATATTGAGCGATTCGGGCAGGAAGAATACCGGTCATTCAAGCATGCTCTTTGCAACGGTTCCGGCAGTGAAGGAAACGCCGAACGCTGGGGCAATCTTGAGAGTGAGAACGGCGATATTTCCGGCCTGTTCCGTCTGGTGGGGCTGGGTGGAAACATCTCCCCGGCTGATACCGGGATGGCGGTTATGCGCAAGCTCTGCTTTTTCTTCCCGGATGTGGTCGCCAACCGACTGACCGAAGCACTTGAGAAGGATAAAAGCGTGGCATGGGGTAATGACAAACTTCCCTCACTGGCAGAGCGCCGTAAGACCGTGGCGGCACTGGTTAGCGAACGCACCGGGCTTGAAAGTGAACTGGCAGCCGTCAGCGAAGAAATTGCCGGGATTACCGGAATCAGCGGCCTGTCCCTGACTGAATGACGCCCACCGAGCCACTCAACCGGAGTGAACCATGAGCAATAATTTTTCTGTTGGTGTGATGATTGGCGGTATTGTCGGGAGCAGCTTCCGTTCCGCCGTCAGCGGTACACGGCGGGCGCTGGATTCTCTCGGCGACACATCGCGCCGACTGACGGAGCAGCAAAGCAGCCTGTCACGCGCCATGCAGCGTTACGGTCAGGTGGGTTCTGGCGTAGCCTCACGTCTGAACAATGACCTGCAACGGGTCGGCAGAACGCTGGAGCAACTCAACCGCCAGCAGTCCCGCCTGTCGGCAGCGTCTGCCACAACCGATGCCCTGAGAGCCAACCGGATGGCGCTTTATGGTCAGGGGATTGAGACGTGGGCGCAGGCCAAAGCCGCTTACAGCCTCGTTTCCCCGGCGATTCAGCAGTCAGCCTCGTTCGACGACAAGATGATTGATATGTCAATCACGGCGAAATATAACGATAAAACCCGCGCAGGACTGGGTCAGCAAATCCGTGACTGGTCGCTAAAATACAACCAGTACCAGAGCGACTTACAGGAGGCCGTCGGTTCGCTTATCAGTGACAATATCGACAGCGTGTCCGAAATTGGCAGCTTCATGCCCAATATAGCCCGCGCCGCCACTGCCACCCGTACCACCGGGACGGAATGGGCGAAGGTTGCCGCCGTCTGGAAAAACTCAATGAATGGCAGCGCTAAAGAATTTGCCAAAGTACAGAACATCATGGCCTTTGCAGGCGACCAGGGGTCTTTTGAAATCCCTGACCAGGTGAAATGGATGCCATCTCTTGCCCCGATGATGCGCGGTATTGCCGAAGGCAAAGAGGCGATGGCGGAAATCGGAGCGAGTTTACAGATAGCCCGAATTGGTGCCGGGTCATCTGACGAGGCTGGTAACAACTTCCGTAACTTCCTCACCAAGATTTTTGCCCGCGACACGCAGAAACAGTTTGCCGATATCGGGATTGACCTTCAGGGGTCACTGATGGCTTATAAATCTGCTGGCGTCTCGCCTATTGAGGGCATGATAAGTGTCATGGGCAGGTATCTGGAGGCCAAAAGCCCGGAAGCGCTGGCAGGCTTCAAGAAAGCAATGAAAATCAAGGACGATAACTCCCGCGACCTTGCATTACAGGAACTGGCGAAGAATTTCGGGCTGGGTGAGATGTTCGCTGATATGCAGGTCATGGCGTTTGTCCGTCCGATGCTTGCCAACATGGACAAGTACCGCGAAATCAGGGCGGGCGCACTTAAGGCGGCGGATAAAGACCTGCTGGCCTCCTCTTACACGGAGCGGCTGAAATCGCCACTGGAAGCGACCAAAGCGCTGATGGTCAGCACCCGCGAACTGTCCATTACCCTCGGCAGTCAGCTATCCCCCTCGTTTGTGTCCATGACACAGCAACTAATCCCGCTGATTCATTCCACCGGGCAATGGATAGCACAACACCCCGGCATTGTTCAGGGTGTGGCGAAAACCGTTGGTGCACTGCTGGGGCTGAAAATTGCCACTGTCGGGCTGAAACTCGGCCTGAATCTGCTGGTATCACCGTTCGCCGGGTTGTGGAAAAACGCCGTACTGCTGCGCACTAACTGGCTGTTGCTCAAAACAGCCCTGAGCGACGGCGGCAAGCTGCGCTGGCTGGCTACCGGATTCAGTACCGTGGCGAAGGGAGCCGGAATGCTGGGTAAAGCGCTGGCGGGAGGTCTGTTCAGGGGGGTAATGGTCGTCGCAAAAGCCTTTCTCTGGTTTGGTCGGGCGCTGCTGATGAATCCCATAGGCATTGCGATAACTGTCATTGCCGGAGGCGCATACCTGATTTACCGCAACTGGGGCGCGATAAGTCGATGGTTCTCACAGCGATGGGAGGAAGTCAAAACGGCCTTTAACGGCGGGGTTCTCGGTGTCAGTAAGCTAATCCTGAACTGGTCGCCGCTGGGGCTGTTCTACAAGGCATTTGCGGGGGTAATGAAGTGGTTTAACATCGACCTTCCCGGCCAGTTTACGGAGTTTGGCGGCCATCTGATTGACGGGTTGGTGAACGGTATCAAAAATAAGTGGGAGTCACTTAAAAGCACTGTCACCGAAATGGGCGATAGCGTTGGCGGCTGGTTCAAGGAAAAGCTGGGGATACACTCGCCAAGCCGTGTATTTATGGGCTTCGGGTCGAATATCTCACAGGGTGCCGCTATCGGTCTCCAGAGGACTATCCCACTTGCAGCACTCGCAGGGCAGCGACTGGCAGAGGAAATGATACCGGAGGTTCCCCGCCTTCCTCCACCGGAGATTATGAGAGCAGGGTATTCGGGACAGGGAGCGGGAATTACAGCCAGAGGCACCAGAGGGGGAACATCTGGCGGCGGGATTAACGTAGTTAACAATATCTATATTGATGGCAAGAACAAGGCACCAGCGTCGGATGTAGCTAATGCGCTTAAGCTGTCCATTCCTGAACTGGAAAGAGCACTGGAAACCATTCTTGCCCGTAAGCGCCGGGTTGCTTACGACTGATAATCTGTAATTCCTTTGCCGTATATGAAAAGCCGCACCGTGTCATTTATCTCACGGATTGCGGCTTTTTTATCGCGCGGTGGATCACCGTGGGTTTGAAAATATCTGCAATGAGCTCGGTTATGTCGGAGAGTTTTACACCCTGACCGCACCGTCTAAATATCACGCCACCACCAAAGCGGGCTACCGTAATAGAAAATGGAACGGTGCCAGCCCGTCGGACACGCAGAGCTATCTAACCGGCCTTTGGGCACGCATACGAGCCAAGCTACACCGGGAGGAAATTCGCATTTTCGGCATCCGTGTTGCCGAGCCTCATCACGACGGAACGCCTCACTGGCACATGCTTATGTTCATGTTGCCGGAAGACGTCGAGCGCGTGCGCCTAATCATTCGCGATTATGCGTGGGAGGAAGACCGTCACGAACTGAGAAGTGATAAGGCCAAAAAGGCGCGTTTTCATGCCGAGGCCATTGACCCGGAAAAGGGCAGTGCTACCGGCTATGTCGCTAAATACATATCTAAAAATATCGACGGTTATGCTCTCGATGGTGAAGCCGACGATGAAAGTGGTGAGTTGTTGAAAGAGACTGCTCCCGCCGTTTCAGCATGGGCGGCGCGTTGGCACATCCGTCAGTTTCAGTTTATCGGTGGAGCGCCGGTGACGGTCTACCGTGAGTTGCGTCGTCTCGCTGATACCGAGACCGCGCACGGCCTGAGCATTGAGTTCGCCGCCGTTCATGACGCAGCCGATGCCGGTGACTGGGCTGGCTATGTTAACGCGCAGGGTGGTCCGTTTGTTCGCCGTGACGATTTACAGGTACGTACATTGTATGAGCCTCGAACTGAATTTAATCAGTATGGCGAAGAAACTGTGTGTATCAAAGGCGTCTACGATGCCTCGATAGGTGCTGGCTCTCCTATTCTAACTCGGCTCACTCAGTGGAAGATTGTTCCAAAACGTGCCGTTGATTTGGCCGTTGACGTTAAGGGCGCTCCTGCGCCCTCTCGGAGTTCTGTCAATAACTGTACGGGAAGCGAAAGCGATCCACCGATATTGGATTTGATAAAACCCCTGAGTCGGCGCGAAAGACGTGAGCTAACGACACGGCTCAGGAAACCAAAACCAGCAATGCGGCGAAAATTCATCCACGGAACGGATGAGCAAAATACAGCTATAGCGAAAACTATCGACGAAATACATCTGACAACCGGCATCAATATCAACCGGGGCGAAGCCTTGCACCTGATGGCGGGGGGTAAAAGTTGCTTTGATGGTAAATGGTTGCGAGGAACGACCACAGGAGAAATATTTACCGCAGCGTCATCATATCAGGCTAAAGCTAAGGAGCATCAGACCAAAGCTACAGAAATCCTCAATCGTGTTGCGGCTTTAGCTGAACTGGCAACGAAAATATAACCGTTAATATTCATCCATATCATGTACATACAGTGTATTTACTGCTTTTTTTCTTCACATTTTTTATCAATACGTGCTACTGTATGTTTATACAGTATCTCGTTGTGGAGGTTGTGTGGATAGAGAGTTAAGTGAGCACGTTATGATTGAGCGGGTCGAAATGATTGCGCGGCTGACGGCTGAAGGGACTTGTCAGGAAAGAGATCGTGAAATTGCACTTGGGCTGATAGCTGAACTTGCTAAAGGAAACTTGATGAAAAACAGTTCGTTTTCAATAGTGTTCTCTGCTAAACCCATTGAAAAATAATGACTAAATAAATTCGATATTTTTCCCTTTGAATGTGGCCACATTTACTAAAACGTGAGAATATCAAGCCTTGGCGAAATCTTGCTTTTTTCCAAGGCCTGTTTCGCTATAATACGCGGTCGGTTTTTAGGAGGGGTCAATGCCAACTGTAGTGTCGCTTTTTTCTGGGTGTGGTGGTTCTGATGCTGGAGTCTTGAGGGCAGGGTTCGATGTGCTCATGGCAAATGACATTCTACCTTACGCTCGAGATGTATACTTGGCTAACCACCCAGAAACCAATTACGTTTTGGGGGATGTTTCTGCTATTGAATCGTTTCCATCTGCCGATTTGTTAGTCGGTTGCTACCCTTGTCAGGGGTTTAGCCAAGGTGGGGTTCGAAAAGCTGACAGGAAAATTAACACACTGTACTTAGAATTCGCTAGGGCTCTCAGAATCGTTAAGCCTAAAGCGTTCATTGTCGAAAATGTTTCTGGTATGGTGAGAAGCAACTTTGAGCATTTACTGAAAGATCAGTTTAAAGTTTTCGAAGAGGCTGGCTATAGAGTTAAGTCTCAGATTTTAAATGCCTCACACTTTGGTGTTGCTCAGGACCGTAAGCGTATTTTTATCGTTGGCATACATGAAAAATTTGGGTTGGATTTTACATTTCCTACAGCAACTCATGGTGATGGATTGAAAAAGGTGACTACTATCCGTGATGCGATAGGCACTTTACCTGAGTGGCCAGTAGGTGAGTTTTATGACGCTGATTTCCATTGGTATTATTTATCCAGAAACCGTCGCCAGGATTGGGATCAAATTTCCAAAACCATAGTTGCTAACCCAAGACATATGCCTTTGCACCCGATTAGCCCGACTCTTGAAAAAATGGGGCCTGATAAATGGCAATTTACATCAAATGACCGTGCTCGGCGCTTTAGTTTTCGTGAGGCTGCTTATCTGCAAGGATTTGGTGATTTAGTTTTCCCAGAAACAGAACGGGCATCTATGAATATGAAGTATACCGTTGTAGGGAACGCCGTACCGCCTCGTTTGTTTGAAGCGGTTGCGCGTTCACTGCCTAATATTTGGGATTAGCTCAATACATAATTCATAGCCACTAAGTCATCAACAAACGTTAAATTGTCTTGGTGGTTAATATTTGCGTATTTTTTAGTTAAATTCACTAATCTAAGCCTATCAACAAAGATCGCAGCACCAAAATCGCTTCTGTGAGCCCAGTCGCGATTATGCCATCTTAAGTCTTGAGGAAGAAAGTAATATGTTGACCATGGATGTAAGGCTGGGAGCAAATTCCATAATTTCGCTGGAGTAGCTTCAAGTTGTTTAACTACCCATTCTGTTTTTGAACATCCGCATTGAGCAAGGGCAATAGGTATAGATTCGCGATTGTCTCCCATATCATGCCAGGCGAGTATATCAATCCCTCCATCTCCTCGGTCATTGGGTTTAAAATCTTCGATTACAAAATTGGCCTTACATCTGAAGTCTTGAGCTATTTTTGTAAGTTTATCAAAAAGCAATCCAGTATAATGGCCAGCATTACCCGCACTAGCCCAACAATGTTTAACTGTTGCTCCTACCGGCATAAGCGCTTCAAATACAGGGTAGCTTATTTTTTCAAATGCACCTGTAAATATGTCACGGCAGTCATTTTCTATATATTTTATATTAGCACAGGCTAGGAGAGCTATATATAATTTTTCATTCTGATTGTAATCAGCTATGTTTTGCTTTTTTAGAAATAAAGTGTCTCTATCTTCGGAGAAATAGAACGGGTAATCATTCCCAAAAAGGCTAATTCTTGTATCAATAAACGTAGCAGCAAAATTCCATTTTTCGTCAGAATATGTACGTGACTTTGGATTCGCTTGAGACCTGAAGAGACTAGCCAGTTCTCCTCGACTGAAGCATTTATCAGTACTCACTGTTGCCCATAATTCTAAATAGTCACCCCATAAATATGACTCGTTATCGGGCAATGAGTCCATGCGAAAAATCATTATTCATCTTCCTCACGGATGCTTTCAATTTGTTTTTTGATTTTACGCGCTATGGATAATATTTCACCAGAGCGATATTCGTGGTTTTCAGTGAAGGAATTTGTGTTGAGAAGCATATCCCAAACAATTCTTAGGCGAGACTCCGCTTGGTCTAAAGCTTGGTCCAAAGCTTCCTCATGACCATTTGTGTAGAGATAAGCCTCTTCAATATTTTTAGACTTTATTAGGTTGTCTACTGCTGCCTCATTAGCAACTATTGTTGAAAGGTCTTTTATTTTTCGACTTTCGCCAATAATGGTATCACCTTGCTGGTCTCGCACAAAAAACCAAGCAAAGATTTTCTCAAGATTTTCCTCTTTTAAGTTTTCAGCAGATAAATCCTTTCTATCATCTAGGCCCAACCAATCTGTAATGTTAGTGTAACCAAGAGCCGTTGTTATGTAAGAAAAGTCAACGTCATTTTCATTCATATGCAAATTATAGAATTTTTTATCAGCAGCAGTTTCGTATAACTTGAGTGCAGTTAATAAAAGTCCAACGTAATAAGATTTACTGCCAATTTCTTTAGCTAAAGATTTTAAAAGAGATTCCTTATCCGCACCTTGATAAAATGTTTCGCTCAGCTCTTTGAGATACTTGGCTTTAGAAAGTGCATCCCATTCTTTTACGCCTGTAATGTGTCTATAACCAATATAACGCAATACATCTTCACGTTTTTTGTAGACGAGGCAAGGCAATCTTGTTGGTTTATAAGTAGCTTCATCTTGAATTAGTTGAACGCTTTTTTCTTTTCTTTTAGGTGGTAAGAGTTCGCTATTTAGCAGCTTTACGGCTGCGAGGCGACGGTTACCCTCAACCACAACATATTTTTTTCCAGAACTGACAACTAAAAGTGGTTCACCGGGAAAGTAGTCTTGCTCTCCAATGGAGAGCATCAAATCTTGCACGCTTTCATCATCAAGCATTTCCTCAATGACGGCATTTTCGGAACCAGCTCTATCATTTAGCCGGTAGAAACGTGGGTTTTCAGGATCAAAATCCAGTTCTTCCGTGTTTATGTATCTGATTTCGTTGCTCATAATTTTATTTTTACACTGATATAAAGATGACTCGCTACAGCATAACCGCTTGTTTAGCGTCTGTCATTATGATACGCGCAGAGGAGGTGCAGCTTTATGCATGATTTTGCATTCAGTTTTATTGTGGGATTTTGCACGCAAGCACCAGAGCTAGCACAGTTTAGGTAGGGGGATGCACTTGCATTGAAACCGACCCATAAAGCGGGCAGGCGTGGCGGGGATAGCATTGCGCGCTGAGGCGGGTATTTATTTTATTTTTCCAGCGCCTGAGCGCGCCCCTGTGGCGTTATTATGGTTGCGGGTGAGTAACGAGGTGAAGCGAAGCGGCGACGGCGTGTCGTGGCGCTGAGAGCGTTGTGTGCGGTGGGGGCAAAGCCGCCACGACGGGCGGCTGTGGGTGGGGTTACTCGTCGTCGCCGAGGCTGTATTTTTCAAAGCGGATAATTTCTTCACCCGCCCATTCGTTCAACTCCATAAACCGCGCCTGTAGTGGGGTCAGCTCGTTACGCACAAAGACCTTTGCCACCTTCTCGACGTCACCCACTGAGCCGACGTTCTCGGGCTTACCGCCCATAAGCTGGAATGGGATGCGGTGCGCGTCGAGCAGGTCAGCGGCGCTGACTTTCTTGATATTAAAAAAATCATCCTTCGTGGCGACTTCGCTCAGTGGCACAATTTTAATCCCGTCTGCTTTACCGTTCGGCGCGTAGAAAAAAAGGTTCTTAAAATTGCCGAGCCCTTTCGAGTCGCGCATCGCCTTTCGCAGCGCCTCGACGTCGGTGCTGCTTTGCGCGGCGTCGGTCACATACATGATGTAACCCGCATGCGCGCCGTTCTGGTAATACTTGCGACGGAACAGGGTCGCCGATTCATTCAGCCAGGCTGAATTGAGTGCGCTCAGGTATTCCGGCATCCCGTAAAGCTCCTGATTAATATCGGGCTCGAGCAGGTGGAAGACGGAACCGGGCGCGAACTGGTGCGGCTGTGTGTAGCTCTGAATGTACCAGTAAACGTCATCCTCGATGCCACGGCGGGTGTATTTCGCCGGTGAGGTTTCCAGTTTTAACGGCTTGCCGGTCAGGCTGCGACGCTCTTCGATAAACGCATTACCAAACACCAGATAGTCGAGCGCAAACCGGGTGAAGTCCTGACGGGATAACAGCGGGTGCGGGATGTAGGTCGACACCAGAATGTTACGCTTCACGTAAATCGGCGAGCTGTGATGCACGGCGGCGCGCATGCTCTTCGCCAGCCCGGAAAAGCTCACCGGCGGCTCGTACCACTGGCCGTTATCGATACACTCGACATAATCGAGAATATCGCGGCGATCGAGTACCGGCGTCGGCTCACCAAAGGTGAATGCTTCCATGCTCTGCGCCGGTGCGGCGGTGTGGTTTTGGGGACGTGGCTGCTGCTGGCGCTTGTTGCGTTTCTTGCTCATTAGTTCCACTCCATGATGCTGGATGACTGCTCACCGGTCGCGGCGGTCAGCGGCTCATTGATTAATACGTGCATGGTTGCCCAGGCGAGATCGGCGTGACTGGCTTCCTCGGTGCGGCTGGCCTCATAGGTCGAGCTGCGCCCGCTGCTGGTCATGGTTTTGCGGATAGACATAAACGACTGCGTGATATCGGTCGCGCTGACGTCGTACTCGAGGCAACCGCGGCGAATGGTGTCTTTGGCTTTGAGCACCATCGCGGTTTTCATTTCCGGCGTGTAGCGGATTTCACGCGCGGCCGGGTAGAACGAGCGCACGAGCTGGAAAACGCCCTGACCGAGCCCGGTCGCATCGATGCCGATATATTCCACGGTGTATTTCTGCGTGAGCTCGCGAATGGATTCGGCCTGTTGGGCGAAGTCCATCCCTTTCCACTGGTGGCGCTCGAGGATGCGGAATTTGCCCCCGGCAACGACCGGCGGCGCGATGACGACGCACCCGGCACTGTCGCCACGTAATGACGGGTCGTAACCAATCCACACCGGGCGGTGACCGAATGGCCGGTCGGCAAATGGCGCGTAGTCCTCCCATTTCTCGAGGCTGTCGACCATGCAGCGTTGCAGCTCTTCGAACGGGAATACCGACGCTTTATCGTCGACGAACTCGCACATAAACAGGTTGCGGAACTCATCGACACTGTTCTCGCGCTTCAGCGTATCGATGTTAAACAGGGTGCACCCTTTGGCGAGTGCGTCCTCGATGGTGACAATCTGTCGCCACTGGCCGTCAGGACAGGCGACGCCCTTCGCGAGTGCGGCGTGACTGATATCGATATCGACGCGCTCGCTCTTGTCTGAGCGCCCCTTGTTGAACTGCTCACCCGACCAGAACGGGTAAGCGCCGTGCGCCAGCGATGAGGGGGTCGAAAAATAGGTCGTGCGTAAATGCTCCTGTGACGACATGCCCCCGGCGACGCGCTTCAGTTTCTGGAAGTTGGGGATCCAGAAAATTTCGTCGACATACAGGTCACCGTTGTGACTCTGTGCGGTGTTGGCATTGGTACCGAGAAACATCAGCTCTGCGCCATTGTTGCCGAGCACAATCGGGTCGCCGGAAAGCTCAACGCCCACCTGCCGGGCAAAGGCGATAATGTATTTTCGAAATACATAGGCCTGTGTCTTACTGGCCGACAAAAATATCTGGTTATGGCCGGTCTTCAGCGCCTGTAACAGTGCCTCACGTGCAAAATAGAACGTCGCGCCAATCTGTCGTGATTTCAGGATGTGCCTGATGCGGTGCGCCAGCCCCGCGCGCCACCATTCGAGCTGATAGTCGAAAGACTGCTCGAGGAAAATCTCTTCGAGTTTCTCGATAGCCTCTTCGCTGAAAAAGTTCTTTTTCGGCTTCTTCTTTTCCCCTTTGTTGCGGTTGGCCACGTTCGGGTTTAAATCCGCTTCGTTACCGGTCTGGCCGTAGCGGTTAACCCGCGCAAGGCGTTCCATCTGGCGCGCCAGAAAATCCGCGACCTTAAAGTCGTGAGCCGTCAGGTCAGGCTTTGCATAGAGCTGAATCAGTCGCGCCTCGAGCGTGAACCCGACCCGGTTTAACGGGGCGGTTTCTTCCCATTTATCGCGCTGTTTCCAGCTCTGCACCGTGGGGCGCTTGACCTGTAACTGCTCCGCGATTTGTGGCACGGAATAGCCCTGCCAGAACAAAAGCGCGGCCTGTCGTCGCGGGTCGCTGAGTAGTGATGTGTCGTTGGTAGTGGTCATAAAACCTCACTGTGATGAGTACACGGCAAGGCTAAAGATTCAGGGGGGATGAATCGCTAACCCCCTGTTGTGTCAGGGGGTGCACTTCTGTAACCGGTGGCTGACGAGGGAGGGAGTCGGGAAACTACATCCGACCCGATAACCCAACTCAGGACACCTGACTCATGGCTAAAAAAATTTCGAAATGGTTTCGCATCGGCGTCGAGGGGGACACCTGCGACGGTCGCGTCATCAGTGCGACCGATATTCAGGAAATGGCCGACGGCTTTGACCCGCGCGTCTACGGCTGTCGCATTAACCTCGAGCATATCCGCAGCGTTATTCCCGACAGCCCGTTTTGCCGCTATGGCGACGTCACGGAAGTGAAAGCAGAAGTGATCGACGACGATTCGGCACTTAACGGCAAGCTGGCGCTGTTCGGCAAAATTGCCCCGCTCGACAACCTGCTCGCGATGCTGGCGAAAGGCCAGAAGGTTTACACCTCGATGGAAATTCGTCCGAACTTTGCCAACACCGGCAAATGTCACCTCATCGGGCTGGCGGTAACCGATGACCCGGCGAGTCTCGGTACCGAATACCTGCAATTCTGTTCCCGCGCACAACAAAACCCACTGGCCGGGAAGAAAGACCAGCCGGGCGACCTGTTCTCAGTGGCAACCCTTGCCGAGCTGGAATTCGAAGACCTGCCCGACACCCTGCTGACCAAACTCAGCGACACCGTGAAAGGCATCTTCAGTCGTAAACAGACTGACGACGATGCGCGTTTCAGTGATGTACATGAAGCCGTGACCGCCATCGCCGAGCGGGTGCAGACCGGCGGCGAAAGCGCCGAGGTGCGTTTCAGTGCTATTGAAACCGAGCTTGCCGACGTCAAAAAAGCGCTGGCCGAACAGGCCGACGCCACCTCGCAGCAATTCAGCACCCTGACCACCACGCTGGAAAACACCGAAAGCAAATCACAGGCGCGCCGCAAGTTAAGCACCGGTGGTGACGGTGATTCAGCGGGCTCCACGCTGACTGACTGCTAACCCCTGATAACCCAGAAGGAATACAAAACTCATGCGTAAAGAGACCCGTTTTAAATTCAATCAGTACCTGAGCCGTATCGCCGAACTGAACGGCATCGCGACCAGCGACCTCGACAAAAAATTCACCGTCGAGCCGTCGGTGACGCAGACCCTGTTTGACAAAATCCAGCAGTCGTCCAGCTTCCTGAAGCTCATCAACATGGTGACGGTTGGCGAGCTGACCGAGGAAAAAGTCGGCATCGATGTGACCGGCTCCATTGCCAGCACTACTGATACCGACGGTGGCGTCGAGCGTAAGACCGCTGATTTCGCGAAAATGGATGCGTACCGCTATTTCTGTCATCCGGTGAACTTCGACTATCACCTGAAGTACAACAAGCTCGACCTGTGGGCGCGTTTTCAGGATTTCCAGATTCGGATCCGTAACGCCATCATCAAACGTCAGGCGCTGGATTACATCACCATCGGCTTTAACGGTATAAGCCGGGCGGCGACGTCTGACCGTAGCAAAAACCCGTTACTTCAGGATGTGGCTGTCGGCTGGTTGCAGAAATACCGCAACGATGCGCCTGAGCGCGTGATGTCCAGCGTCACCGACGCTGACGGCACCGTGATTTCGAATACCATCAAAGTGGGTAAAGGGGGGCATTACGCCAACCTCGACGCGCTGGTCATGGATGCTTTCGAGTCACTGGTCGCGGAAATTCACCGCGAAAACCCGGAAATGGTGGTCATCTGTGGTCGCCGTATCCTGACCGACAAATACTTCCCGATGATTAACAAATTCCAGGCGAACAGCGAACAGCTCGCCGGTGAGCTGATTATCAGCCAGAAAACCATCGGTCAGCTTCAGGCCGTGCGCGCGCCGTTCTTCCCGGCAAACAGCGTTTTCATTACCACGCTGGATAACATCTCGATTTATCTGTACGAGGACGGCCACCGCCGCCACATCGTCGAGAATCCGAAACTCGACCAGGTGGAAAACTACGAACAGGTCAAAGTCGATTTCGTTATCGAGGACTACGAGGCCGGTTGCCTGATTGAAAATATCGAGATCCTCGAGCCGGAAGAACCCGCCACCTCTGAACCAGTGAGCGCGGAAGTCTTCGCGGCGGCAATGGTCAAAGCGATGCAGTCTCTGACAGGCAGCGCACCGGCTGAAACCAGCACCACTGACGGCACGGAGGCATAACCGATGGCAACCCCCGCACAGCGTCACGCGATGCGGGTCTCGGCTATCAGGGCATCGCAGCGGGATAACGCCCCGCTGCGTCATGCCTCACCTTACGAGCAAATGCTCGTCAAGCTGGCCGCAGACCGCCGGACGCTATCAGCAATTCGTTCTAAAGAACGCAAAGCGGATAAAAAACGCGAATTACTCCCGCTGTACCTGCCGTGGGTCGCTGGCGTACTGGAAAGCGGCACTGGCGCACAGGATGACATTCTGATGACGGTGATGCTCTGGCGTCTTGATGCGGGGGATATCACCGGCGCGATTAAGATTGCGCGCTATGCCCTGCGTTTTGGCCTGTCTATGCCGGAAAACCATTCCCGACCCGCGCCTTACATGCTGGCCGAAGAGGTCGCGCTCGCGGCTCTCCGCGCCCGTATCGCCGGTGAGCCGGTCGACGCTGCGCAACTGCTCGAGGTCATCGGGCTGACCGATGCCGCCGATATGCCTGACGAAGTGCGCGCCCGATTGCATAAGGTCACCGGTCTGACCCTGCGTGATGCCGGTCAGCTTCCTGATGCACTGGCGCACCTGCAACGCGCCTTACAGCTCGATACCAACGCCGGGGTAAGAAAGGACATTGAGACCCTCACTCGTGAGCTGAACCCGAAACCGGTCGCTGTCAAAAAAACGGTGCCGAAAGCCGCGAAAAAGGCACCCGCGAAAAAACAAGATTCACCGGTGAAACGAGGGCGGGGACGCCCGAAGAAAGTCACCGGTTAACAGAACGCGCCCCGCGCCGGGCGGCACGCTGGTCAATGTCGGTGATTCACCGTAACTGCGACCGGCGTCCACCGCCCACCTATTTACTGAGGTACTCATGACCATGATTGTGATGAATAACCCGGCGCAACAGCGCGACCCGATGGTCATCCCGCCGGTGCCGGTCGACGAGCCGGTGATTAAAAACACGGCCTTTTTCCCGGATGTTGACCCGAAGCGCATGCGCGAAGAAATGCGCCTCGAGCAGACCGTGACGCCGGTGCGTCTGCGCCGGGCGATTAAAACCGCGATGGCCGAGACCAACGCCGAGTTAACCGACTGGCGCGACCTTCAGCTCGCCGCCGGTTACGCGCGACTTGAGGATGTGCCGACGGATGAACTCGACGGCGAAAGTGTGCGGGTTTTTCACTACTTCAACGCTGTTTGCTCGATGACGACCGCGACGCTGTACGAGCGTTACCGGGGCGTTGATGCCAGCGCCAAAGGTGACAAAAAGGCCGACAGCATCGATGACACCATCGATGAAATGTGGCGTGACATGCGCTGGTCGGTTGCCCGTATCCAGGACAAAGCGCGCTGCATCGTGGGGCAAATCTGATGAACGTCATCGCGCATCAGGGCGACACGCTCGACACGTTATGTCAGCGCCATTACGGGCGTACTGAAGGTGTGGTCGAGGCGGTATTGCTGGCTAATCCGGGGCTCGCCGAGCTGGGTGTCGTCCTGCCACATGGCACGGCGGTCAGTCTGCCTGAAGTCGACGCCGCACCGGTATCGGAGACCGTGAACCTATGGGACTGACTGTGGATAAAATTACAACCTTTCTGACCTACTGGCTGTCAGTGGTGCTGGCGTATTTCGGTACGCAGACGCCGGAACGGCTCGCGCTTTATGTCGGGGGAAGCTGCGCCATTTTTACCGCGCTGGTTAACTTCTGGTACCAGCGCAAGAAATACCGCTATCTCGTCTCGATGGGTATTGATAAGGGGGTTATTCGTGGGCTCATTCGTTAAACGTTGCAGTGTGGCCGTCGTGCTGGCGCTGGCGGCACTGGTGCCTGATTTTCGTTTGCTTCACACCTCGCCGGAGGGGCTCGCGCTGATTGCCGACCTCGAGGGTTGCCGGTTGCGCCCTTACCAGTGCAGCGCGGGTGTGTGGACGTCAGGCATCGGCCACACTGCCGGGGTGGTACCGAAACGGGATATCACCGAGAAGGAAGCCGCCGCGAATCTGGTCGCCGACGTGCTGAACGTTGAGAAACGACTCGCGGTCTGTGTGCCGGTGGACATGCCACCCGCCGTCTATGACGCGCTGGTCAGCTTCGCTTTTAACGTCGGCACCGGCGCGGCCTGTCGCTCGACGCTGGTGTATCACCTGAAACACCGGCAATGGTGGCAAGCCTGTGACCAGCTCACCCGCTGGGTGTTTGTGAATGGTGAGCGTAATACAGGGCTTGAAAACCGCCGCTTTCGTGAGCGCACTTACTGCCTGAAGGGGGCGAAATGAAAACGATAGTCGTGTTGTTAGTGCTGGCCGTGGCCGGGCTGCTCTGGATGCGCCACGAAAACACCAGTCTGACCCGCTCCTTTGAACGGGCGAACAAGGTTGCCGGTGAACAAAAAACGGTGATTACCATGCTGAAAAGCCAGCTTAAAACGGCCTCCCGTATTCGTGGGGAGAATGAAACCGCTCAGGTCTTACTGCGCGGTGAGCTCATCGATGCCGGAGCGCGGGCGCAACGCCGGGAACAGACCATTACGAGGTTACTCAATGAAAATGAACAGCTTCGCCGCTGGTATAGCGCTGATTTACCTGATGCTGTGCGCCGGTTGCACCAGCGCGCCGCCTGTGCCGACGCCAGTGATTGTTTACAACGCATGTCCGAAGGTCAGCCTTTGCCCGATGCCGGGAAGTGACCCGACCACCAATGGCGACCTGAGCGCGGATATACGCCAGCTCGAAAGCGCCCTCGAGCGCTGTGCACTTCAGGTCAGAACAATAAAAAATTGCCAGGATAAAATCGATGTACAAGCCGAAGAGTCTGCGAAAAGCCTTAACTGATGCCGTGCCGGTGCTGGCACGAAACCCCGATATGATGCGTGTCTTTATCGACAACGGGAATCTGGCCTCGACGCTGGCGACGTCGCTGTCGTTTGAGAACCGGTACACGCTTAATGTGGTGGTGACCGATTTCACGGATGATATCGAGCTGTTACTTGTCCCGATTCAGGCGTGGCTGCGCATCCATCAGGCTGACATTATGACAACCGATGAAGGGCGTAAAAAGGGATTCACCTATTTTGCCGATATCAACGACAACGACAGCGTCGATATCAGTATCAGCCTGATGCTGACCGAGCGCACTATCGTTAAAGAGCAGGGGGATAATCTTCACGTCGAACAGGCTGAAGAGCCGCAGCCGCCGGAACCCGTTACCCGACCAGTTGAGCTGTATGTTAACGGTGAGCTCGTGAGTCGCTTGCATGAATGACTTTAAACCCTTTGACGATAAGCTCGCGGGGCTGATAGCGGCGCTGTCACCTGCTGCCCGTCGCAGAATGGCCGCAGATATCGCGAAGACCCTGCGAGCCCGTCAACAGCGCCGGATTAAAACGCAGAAAGGCCCGGACGGCACACCTTACGCCGCCCGAAAACGCCAGCCGGTAAAAGCCAAAAAAGGCCGGGTTAAGCGGGAAATGTTCGCGAAGCTCCGCACCAGTCGCTTTATGAAAGCCACGGCGGGGAATGATGCGGCGGTCGTGGAATTTACCGGCAAGGTACAACGAATGGCGAATGTGCATCAGTTCGGCCTCAAGGATAAGCCTGGGCGAAACAGTACGCCGGTACAGTACGATGCCCGACCGCTCATCGGGTTTAATGACGAAGATCGTCAGGCCGTGGAGGAAATAATTATCGCTAAATTGTCCGTTTAGCGTTGTGTCATCGACAGTAAAACCCGCATCAATTGCCGCTCAGAGCACCGGGCGGCATCCTTCCTTGTATGAATACTCGCGCAACTCTTCAGGACGCTTTACGCCTCCTTCGCAACCTGATACGCACCGGCGTCGTCGTTGAAGTCGACCTCGATGACGGGCGCTGTCGCGTCCAGACTGGCGGCATTGTTACCGACTGGCTTCAGTGGCTGACCACACGCGCCGGTCGCTCACGTGTCTGGTGGGCTCCGTCTGTGGGTGAGCAGGTTTTACTGCTGGCCGTCGGTGGTGAGCTCGACACCGCTTTTGTGCTGCCCGGTATTTTCTCTGATGATCACCCAGCGCCGTCGGCGTCGGCTGATGCTTTTCACATCACCTTTCCTGACGGGGCTGTTATCGAGTACGAGCCGGAGACCGGCGCGCTGACCGTGAGCGGCATTAAAACCGCAGACGTAACGGCGTCGGATTCCATCACTGCGACGGTACCGCTGGTGACGGTGAAAGCCGAGACCCGCATCACCCTCGACACCCCGGAAGTGGTCTGCACCAACAAACTGACGACGGCGACGCTTGAGGTACAGCAAGGCGGGAAGATGAGCGGCGATATCGAGCACACCGGCGGCAAGCTCTCATCAAATGGCGTGGTGGTGGATGACCATGGTCACGGTGGTGTGCAAAGAGGTGGCTCCTGGACGGAGGACACGAAATGACGACCCGTTATATCGGTATGAACAGGAAGACAGGGCGCGCCATCACTGACGCCGATCACATCCGTCAGAGCTGTGGCGATATTTTGCGAACGCCGGTCGGCTCTCGCGTGATGCGCCGCGATTATGGCTCGCTGTTGTTCTCCCTGATTGATATGCCGCAGACCGACGCGCTGAGGCTGCAAATTATGTGCGCCTGTTATATGGCGCTGCTGAAGTGGGAGCCGCGCATCAGCATCAGCTCGCTGACGGTAGAACGTCAGTTTAACGGTCAGATGATTGTTGAGCTGACCGGCGAGACCCGGGACACCGGCAAAACCCTGTCACTGACTATCCCTGTGAGTTGAATTTATGGCAACCATCGACCTGAGCCAGCTCCCCGCGCCTGACGTTGTGGAAACGCTGGATTTTGAAACCATTCTCGCGGAACGCAAAGCGACGCTGGTCTCGCTTTACCCTGAAGAACAACAGGACGCTGTTGCGCGTACTCTCGCCCTTGAGTCTGAGCCACTGGTGAAGTATCTGGAGGAAAGCGCCTATCGGGAGGTTATCTGGCGTCAGCGTGTGAACGATGCGGCGAAAGGCTGCACACTGGCTTACGCGAGTAATAACGACCTCGATGTGATGGCCGGAAACAACAATACCGGGCGTCAGACCGTGACGCCCGCCGATGACAGCACTATCCCGCCAACACCCGCCGTCATGGAATCTGATACCGATTTACGGTTACGCGCACAACAGGCTTATGAAGGGCTCAGCGTGGCTGGTCCGGTCGGCGCATATGAATACCACGGTCGCAGCGCCGACGGTCGGGTCGCTGATATCTCGGTTGTCAGCCCGTCACCGGCCTGTGTGACCATCACCGTGCTGTCACGCGAGGATGACGGCACTGCATCCGATGACCTGCTGGCCGTTGTGGAAAAAGCGCTGAACGCTGAAGAGGTGCGCCCGGTTGGCGACAGGGTGACAGTGCAGAGTGCTGAAATCGTGCCGTATCAGATTGACGCCACGCTGTATTTTTATCCGGGGCCGGAGGCCGCGCCCATCCGTCAGGCCGCAGAGGAAAAACTGAAGACATACATCAGCGCACAACAGCGACTGGGCCGCGACATTCGTCAGTCGGCCATCTATGCCGCCCTGCACGTCGAAGGTGTGCAGCGTGTCGAGCTGGCCGCGCCACTGGCTGACATTGTGCTCAGTAAATACCAGGCATCCTGTTGCACCGAATACCGCATCGCTGACGGGGGTGCTGATGAGTAATAACCGGCTGTTGCCTGTTGGCTCATCGGTGCTCGAGGTCGCCGCCGCCCGCGCTGCCGCAGATATTGAGCGTGTGCCGGTACCGCTTCGCACGTTGTGGAACTGGCGCACCTGCCCGGTGCGGCTGCTGCCCTATCTGGCGTGGGCGTTTTCGGTTGACCGGTGGGATGAGAACTGGCCGGAGGTGACAAAACGCAGCGTCATCGCCTCGGCGTTTTTCATCCATGCCCACAAAGGCACTATCGCCGCCTTACGGCGCGTGGTGGAGCCGCTGGGCTATCTGATTGAGGTTAAGGAGTGGTGGGAGCTCAACGAAGAGCCCGGAACTTTCCGGCTTGTTGTTGGCGTACTCGAGACCGGCATCACCGATGAGATGTACCTCGAGCTCGAGCGCCTGATAGAAGGGGCAAAACCGGCAAGCCGACACCTGACCGGGCTCGCTATCAGCCTGAGCACCACCGGGCGCGCTTATGTGGGCGCAAGCTGCTATGACGGCGACCTGTTAACCGTTTATCCCTACGCCGCCGGGGAAATTGTCGTCGGTGGTGAGTTTTATCCGGCTTCGGCCATTCATCTGATTGATAACCTGCGAGTAAGCGCATGACGACTAAATATTTTGCCATCCTGACCAATCAGGGCGCGGCGCGACTGGCAAACGCGACCATGCTCGGTACAAAACTGAATATCACACAAATGGCTGTCGGTGATGGTAACGGCACGTTGCCGACGCCTGACCCGGCTCAGACAAAACTCATTAACCAGACCCGCATCGCGCCGATTAATTCACTGAGCGTGGATGCTCACGATGCCGGTCAGATTATTGCTGAACAAATTATCCCGGAAAATGAGGGCGGTTTTTTCATCCGTGAAATCGGTCTTTATGATGACGATGGCATTTTGATTGCTGTCGCCAACTGCCCGGAAACCTACAAGCCGTTACTGGCCGAGGGAAGTGGTCGAACGCAGACCATTCGCATGATTCTTGTTGTCTCGAGCACGTCGGCGATCACCTTAAAAATCGACCCGTCGGTCGTGCTGGCAACCCGAAAGTATGTTGACGATGCTGTCATCGAGGTGAAGAGCTACGTTGATGGACTAATGCGCAACCACGAACAGTCGCGCAATCATCCCGATGCAACCACTACCGCTAAAGGTTTTACGCAGCTTAACAGCAGTGTGACGGATGACCGCGAGACACAATCGGCAACCCCGAAAGCCGTAAAAATTGCGATGGACAATGCCAATGCACGGCTGGCTAAAGAACGCAATCTCGCCGATTTACCTAATCCGGCACTGGCGCGCCAGAATCTGCAACTTGGTGACAGCTCGACGAAAAACACCGGTACAACGGCCAATACTGTTGCGGCGGGTGATGATGCACGTATCACCGGCGCGATGCAGAAAAGCCAAAACGGCGCGGATATTCCAGATGTGGCGAAGTTTCTCCAAAACCTTGGTTT
>NZ_WMJZ01000028.1 GCF_009711095.1 Intestinirhabdus alba | reverse complement strand
GACAAAGGTAATCCTGTTCCTCATGGCTGGCATACACCACCGGGTCGGGATATGGTGCGTGTGCGCAAAATGGAGTGGGATAGCAGTCGAAAAGCCTATACGTTCACCACAGAGGAAGATCCCCGTATAACAATTATCTGGACGCCCGACAGTTCAGATGTCAATGTTCCTTCAAATACAAGCAACCAGAACCCGGTAAGGATACCAAACCCGGTCGTTGTTGATCCGCTGCCGGAAGATACTAATATTGAGGCTACAACCAGCCCAACACTGGAAGAGAAGAAATTTGCGGATTATATTCTTATTCTGCCTGTATCGGATATTCCGCCGATTTATATATACCTGAGCAAGCCACCTGTTGAGTTTTTGGAAGTTGAGCTTTATAGCGATTTTGTGCGCAGATCTCGTCAAGGCAAGTATGAGGCTGATCATATGCCATCGAAAGCAGCAGTTAAGGCATATCTGAAAGCACATTATCCTGAGATGACACCTGAAGATATTGAGCTTGCTTCTCAAGATGTCGCTGCAATAGTGATACCTAAAAAGGTACACCAGAAAATCAGCGAAACCTACGGTGGGCGTAACACATCAGCGCAAATTGAACTGGACTCAAAAAATCTCAGGGCTGCTCTTGATCGTAATCTTGATGCCATTAAACCAGCGTTAAAAGATCAAGGGGCAACAGAAAATCAAATAGAATCAGCAAGATCGAAAATGCATAAACTAAACAGTGAGATGGGGTTATATAAATGACAGTGAATATTGATGCTTTGATAAGCTGTTTAGGAAAAACATATCAGGAACTTATTGATAATGAATTGATCACTTACAAAAGCCCACCTACAGGCTCATCAGGAGATCCTGATCTAAGTCTTGATATGGCAAAAGAAGGTCTTTTCTTGTCCTTCAAGCGGGAAGGTCGGATATTGCAGGCTATCGTCGTAAAAATCCAGAATGATAAGGCTAAAAACTGGATGTTTCCAAATGAATTACCAGAGCCATTGCAGAGAAGCATGTCGAGGGAATGGGTTCATGAAAATATAGGTGTGCCATTAAGAAGCAGTCCTCCAAAGGTGGTTATGCGTAGGGCTTTTGGCTGGACAGATCTTTATGAAGCCCAAAACCGATCAATACCTACAATGATGCAGATAAGCTATGACACATCAGATCAAGTCAGGTCTGTGACATTTTTCCCTGCTTCAGATCTTCGCTGGTAGCTTTCGCTCTTCTCATAAAGCAGCACGGCAAATCTTGTGTGCTGCTTCATTCCTTATCCCTCCGAACATTCAGCCAAAGCCCCGCCAACTGTGACGTTCCATCGCTCACAATCAGGTATATTAATTGATAAAAAAGATCGATAAAATGATATTGATAGCTTTAAGCGATTAATAGCGGTTTATCGATCCACGCCTGGCCTTCAGCTCTTTAACCTCTGCCTGTTTCTTTGCATTAGGGTCAATGCCCTGAGCAAGAAGCCTTTTGGCCTCATCGCGTCGCTGTCTTGCGTTAGAAAGAGAAATAGCAGGGTAGACACCTATAGAGAAGAGTTTTTGCTTCCCTTCGAAACGGTAGTCCATTTGCCAGTATTTCGAACCTTTAGGGGTAACACGAAGGAACATACCAAAGCCATCAGTTAACTTGTATTCCTTCTCAAGGGGTTTTGCATTTTTTGCTTTAATATCAGTCAATGACATGAAAACGCCCCTCGCTTGTTGGTAAAAGGGAAATCGAACCAGCATTACCAGCATTTTTACCATCAAAATGATATGGCTTAGAGTGGTTTTTAGTGAACGAGGGCGAACGACTGAGGGGGGATAACCAATTGATAGAAATGCAGAAAGCAGACGTCAGTGAACGTCTGCTTCCTTTAAATTGGCTCCTCTGACTGGACTCGAACCAGTGACATACGGATTAACAGTCCGCCGTTCTACCGACTGAACTACAGAGGAATCGCTGTGGAGGCTTATCTTAGCGGCGAAAAAACTTTTGTCAAACCCCATTTCTCGCCTTCTCAGCCGCCTGGCGCTTCTTTGAGCGGTTTGCGGTAATTACAGACACTTTACCCGCAAAAAACTTTGCAGCTTTGCGGTTTCTCCCTCATCATTTGAAATGAGGTTTCAACTTTCTTCATTAAGGTCCATTTTGAACGTCTCCGCTGCCTTACGTCAGGTCGTCGCCCGTACGCCCTGGTATGCCAAACGCAAAAGCTATAAGGTGCTTTTCTGGCGCGAAATCACCCCGCTTGCCGTACCTATCTTTCTGGAAAACACCTGCGTCCTGCTGATGGGAGTGTTGAGCACTTTCCTCGTCAGCTGGCTCGGGAAAGCGCCGATGGCGGGCGTCGGCCTGGCTGACAGCTTTAATATGGTGATTATGGCGTTTTTCGCCGCCGTCGATCTCGGCACCACCGTAGTGGTGGCGTTCAGCCTCGGCAAGCGCGATCGCCGGCGGGCCAGGGCGGCGGCCAGACAGTCGCTGGTCATCATGACGCTGTTTGCGGCGGTGCTGGCGGCGGCGATCCACTATTTCGGCGCGCAGATTATTGATTTCGTCGCCGGGGAAGCCACGGCGGAGGTGAAAGAACTGGCGCTGACCTATCTGGAGCTGACGGTGCTGAGCTATCCTGCCGCCGCCATTACCCTGATCGGCAGCGGTGCCCTGCGCGGCGCAGGCAACACCAAAATTCCGCTGCTCATCAACGGCGGTATGAATATCCTCAATATTATGATCAGCAGCCTCCTGATTTATGGCCTTTTCTCCTGGCCGGGGCTGGGGTTTATCGGAGCCGGGCTGGGGCTGACCATTTCGCGCTATATCGGCGCGGTAGCCATCCTGTGGGTGCTGACCACCGGCTTTAATCCGGCGCTGCGCATTCCACTCAAAAGCTACTTTAAGCCGCTTAACTTCGCCATTATCTGGGAGGTGATGGGCATCGGCATTCCCGCGAGCATTGAGTCGGTGCTGTTCAACAGCGGCAAGCTGCTGACGCAGATGTTCGTTGCCGGGATGGGCACCAGCGTTATCGCCGGCAACTTTATCGCCTTTTCGATTGCCGCACTGATTAACCTGCCGGGAAATGCGCTGGGGTCGGCCTCGACCATTATCACCGGCAGACGACTTGGCAACGGGCAGATCGCCCAGGCCGAAATCCAGCTGCGGCACGTGTTCTGGCTCTCCACCCTTGGCCTGACCGCCATCGCCTGGCTGAGCGCGCCATTCGCCGGGCTGATGGCCTCCTTCTACACCCACGATCCGGAGGTGAAGCACGTGGTGGTGATCCTCATCTGGCTCAACGCCGCCTTTATGCCCATCTGGGCGGCGTCCTGGGTGCTGCCCGCCGGTTTTAAAGGCGCGCGGGACGCCCGTTTCGCCATGTGGGTCTCTATGCTCGGCATGTGGGGCTGCCGCGTGGTGGCGGGCTATACGCTGGGGATTGTGCTCGGCTGGGGCGTGGTCGGCGTCTGGATGGGGATGTTCTTCGACTGGGCGGTGCGCGCGGCGCTGTTTTACTGGCGAATGGTCACCGGCCGCTGGCTATGGAAATACCCTCGTGCACAGCATGAAAAGTACGAAAAACAGTCGGTTACGCTGAAAGATGCGGCGAAGTGAGGAATATTTCAGCAAACGAACGCGATAGCGCATTCAGGTTTTGACAAGCGCCGTGGGCGTCGTTAATATGCGCCTCGTTCACACGATTCCTCTGTAGTTCAGTCGGTAGAACGGCGGACTGTTAATCCGTATGTCACTGGTTCGAGTCCAGTCAGGGGAGCCAGTTTAAGGGAAGCAGACGTTCACCGACGTCTGCTCTCGTCATTTCTGTCAGTTGGTTATCCCCTTCTTCAAGTTCACCCTCGTTCACTAAAAAACACTCGAAGCCATATCATTTTGATGGTAAAAATGCTGGTAATGCTGGTAATGCTGGTAATGCTGGTAATGCTGGTAATGCTGGTAATGCTGGTAATGCTGGTAATGCTGGTAATGCTGGTAATGCTGGTTCGATTTCCCTTTTACCAACAAACGAGGGAGTGATGGCCCGCCGCAGCAGGGGCGGTAAATCACGCAGAACCCGACAGGTCTAAGTGCAGGTTTAAATAGTTATTAATATCCGCTTAAGCCGATGCAGTGGATTGATCCTTTGGCGTTAGATGCAATAGAATATGGGTTGGCTGTTTTGATTCTTGGGCCTGATGTTATTCCTGCTAAAATTATCGTAGATGATTCGTATCAATTCGTCTGAGATATGAATGAGATTGTCAAGGGAGCACATAATAGCGCAGCTGATGCTCTAAGACATTGCTACTGGATGTGTCGGATGACTCGAAGTTTTGAGTCCACTCAAAGCCTATATTATTATTAAAAACCATGAGGATGCGGGTAACAGAGCGACTCCGCCTCAGCCTAAGGATGAAGAGTTAATGGATTTAGCAAATAATGGTGTAGGGATTTCGTGTGGTATGACTTTCAAACGTTGTGATAATGTCTGCATCGAAAAGTATAATAATGATGAATTACCTATGCCTGGGGAAGGGAGTATGCTTCCATCATCAAATGTCGCAGCGAGCGATTATTAATGAATCATAAAAAGATAATATTTTTAGCGAGTGTTATAATATTGATGATTGTATGCATTACTTTATATGCGCTAAATTTTTCTCTTCCTAAGGAAAATCTTAAGTTTCATGGAGAAAATAAATTCAATGGTGTAAGGAATGTGTGTTCAGTACAGGGCTATGATTTTATCCTTAAAGAGGATTAATTTGTAGAAAGAGGAAATGCAAGATTCACCCTTGCGCAGGTAAAAAAAATGAATACCGACTGTGGTTATGCTGATGTAACGTTTTCTTTTTTTTATGATGAGCTTGTCTATATAAAATACAGCGGCTTTTCGAAAAAAAGAATAGAAAGTAAAACATGTATGAAAGAAATTCTCTCTAAGAAGGAGGTACATGGCGATAGTGTTTCAAAACAAGTAATTAATAATAAAGATAATATTCATTATGACATTATTTTTAGTGACTCATCTGTAGAGGATAAAATGGACCGGTGGATAGGAAAGTGGTCATAAGTTGCCGGTAAATACATGTAAAAAATGTGAACAGGGTGATAATCCGGGCGAAAGGCGAATGATGGAGTGTGCGCCGTTTCGCGTCGGCAGGCTTTTTTACGCTGTCATGTAATCAATCATAATTAACTGTTTGTTAAGGAAAACCAGTGAAACTATCTGCTATGCTCATCGCCGCACTTCTTTACAGTACGCCGACTCTGGCGCTGATGAACATTTACGAGTGCCGAAATGCGGCTGAATTCAGGGAGATCAGCCTGACGCAGGACAAGGGGACAGAGCAAACCCAACGGTATATAGACCGGGATCTCACTCATCTCTGGCTTGATAAAAGCGATCGTTCGGAAGCTGATGAACCCCAGGAGTATTACGGCGCTATGGGGGAAGATCACCACCGGCTGCGAATGTTTCTGACCCACGTCAGCAAGGACAAAACCCTGCCCGGTAAATACCTTGTGCAGGGCTACCGCCAGCGTGAGGGCCAGCAAATCCCCTTTACCGGGCACATCACGATTAATCATATTCACGTTTATGAATCGCCTGCCCTGGGCGTGGACGGAGAAATGGCAGATCGGGTAGTCGAACAGGCATTGCTCATGGCTGATTATCAGTTCGATGAAGATAAAAATGTCCCGGACAGCGGCCGTTTTACGGGGAGTGCCGCCGCCAGCTTTTACGTTGATAAAAAAAACATTATCAGGCCTGACACCTACATCCCCTCGGACAGCTATGCCAATAATCAGTTTATGGGTACCTGGACCCCCTACCACGGCGAGACGGCCGTAACGGCAAGCTGGGGACTATGGCGAGTGCCCTGTGCAGGAGATCTGGATATCGGAGCGGGTGAGTTTAGCGTAAATGAAAAATATAAGAAAAACGGCTGGTAAACGCAGGCCGGCGGAGCGGTTGACCCATTTATGACGCTGGTCTGCCGCGCTGTGCCTCGCGGAAACGTAGAGTTCGAAGGCGTCAGCGCGACCCGTAAATTATCGTACGCCAGCCTCTCCCGGCTCAGAGGCGCTCTTTTAGCGGACGCGCCGCCCACCAGTGTTAGCGGAACGGCGGCTCGTTGAAGGTGCGCAGCTTGCGCGAATGCAGGCGGTCGCCCTCGGCGCGCAGCAGTTCGATCGCCCGAATGCCAATCTGCAGGTGCTCGGAAATCGCCCCCTCATAGAAGCGGTTTGCCTGGCCCGGAAGCTTAATCTCGCCGTGCAGCGGCTTATCGGAAACGCACAGCAGCGTGCCGTAGGGAACGCGAAAGCGATAGCCCTGGGCGGCGATGGTGGCGCTTTCCATATCGATGGCCACCGCGCGGCTCAGATTGAAGCGCAGCGCGGAGGCCGAATAGCGCAGCTCCCAGTTGCGGTCGTCGGTGGTGACGACGGTGCCGGTGCGCAGCCGCTGCTTCACCTCTTCGCCGGGCATCCCGCTGACCATCCTGGTGGCGTCATACAGCGCGCGCTGCACTTCGGCGATGCTGGGAATGGGAATGTCCGGCGGCAGCACCGCGTCCAGCACACGATCGTCGCGCAGGTAGGCGTGGGCCAGCACGTAATCGCCGATCGCCTGGCTTTCCCGCAGGCCGCCGCAGTGGCCGATCATCAGCCAGACGTCCGGGCGCAGCACCGCCAGGTGGTCGCAAATGGTTTTCGCATTGGACGGGCCGACGCCAATATTGATCAGGGTGATGCCCTGGCCGTCGGCGGCGATCAGATGCCAGGCGGGCATCTGATGCTTTTTCCAGGCCAGATCGGAGATCGCCGCTTCGGGAGCCTCGGTTTCGGCCGTGATCCAGATCCCGCCCGCGCAGGAGAGGGCGATCCAGGGGCTGTCCGGATCGAGGAGCTGGCTGCATCCCCAGCGCACGAACTCGTCCACGTAGCGGGTGTAGTTGGTGAACAGGACGAAGGGCTGAAAATGTTCCACCGGCGTGCCGGTATAGTGGCGCAGCCGCGCCAGCGAAAAATCCACCCGCCGGGCGTCAAAATGCGATAGCGGAGAGAATTCCGCCGGATGGTAGATACCGTCCGCCGTTTCATCGCCAATCTGCGACAGCTCGGTGGTCGGGAAGTGGCGCGTCAGACCGGCGCTCATCGAGCGGTCAAGGATTAGCGCTGAACCGTCGATCACATAGGGATAGGGGATCTCATGCTGCGACGGTTGCACCACGATCCGCGCGCCGTAGTCCTGATACAGCAGGGTCAGCTGCTCCTGCAGGTAGCGGCGAAACAGCCCTGGTCGGGTAATGGTCGTGGTGTAGCTGCCGGTGTGGGTAAAGCGGCCGTAAGCGCGGGTTTTCGGCGGATGAGTCGTGCTGCCGTCCCAGGTGACCGACAGCGAGGGATAAACGAAAAGGCCGTTGCTGCGGGCGGCGGCCTCCGGGAGTGCGCCGCTTTCAATATAGCGGGCAATTGCGCAGCGCAGCGCGGCTACCGACTGTTCGTACAAAGCGTCCAGTTTATCCAGCGCTTCGGTGGGGGTCAGGCTGGCGGCCTTGTTGATCATCTCTGTCTCCTTATTCCGCGAAGATACGGCTCTTGCGATAGAGTATGTCACAGAAATATGACGTTCAGTGGGGGCTGGACGCAGGCTTGCCGATCCGGTCACGGGCGGCGGCGAAGGCCGTTCAGGCCCCGCGCCGCCCGCGCGCGGTTAATGAACGTGGTCCGGATGCTGCGGATCTTTCATCAGCAGGGCGGTGGCTGCGGAAATCAGGCAGCCTGCCAGCAAATAGATGGCGACGCTGTGCCAGCTGCCGTCGAAGAAGGTGACCAGCGCGGCGGCGATAAACGGGGTGAACCCGCCGCCGACGACGCTGGCAACCTGATAGCCAACCCCGGCACCGCTGTAGCGGTAGCCGGCACCAAACATGCTGGTGAACATCGGCTGCTGCACGCAGACCACCATGTCGTGGGCGATATTCGCCAGCATCAGCGAGAAAAAGACCACCCAGAAAAGCGATTGCGCCTCCAGCGCCATAAAGAACGGGAAGGCGCAGAGCGAGCCGATTAGCGCCCCGGTAATATAGACGCGCCGCCGGCCAAAGCGGTCCGCCAGCCAGGCGAAGCAGGGGATGGTCAGGCAGCTCAGGCCGCCTACCAGCAGGCCGATGTTAAGGAACAGCTCCCGGGGCAGCCCGAGGTTCTGGGTCGAATAGTTCAGGGCGAACGCGGTGACGATGTACATGGTCAACAGCTCGCAGAGGCGCAGGGCGATGATTTTAAGAAACGCTCCCGGATGGCGAAGCAGCGCCTCCAGCACCGGCAGCCGTTGTTTTTGCGGCGGCGCTTCCTGCCGCCGCTGCTCAAATTCTACCGATTCCTCCATACCGTTGCGCACCCACAGCGCGGCCAGCACCAGCACGATGCTGAACAGAAACGGTATGCGCCAGCCCCAGCTCAAAAACTGCGCGTCGGTGGTCAGGGAACTGATCAACGATACCAGCCCGGTGGAGAGCAGCAGCCCGACGCCGTAGCCCACCTGCACGCCGCTGCTATAGAAAGCCTTTTTATTTTCCGGCGCGCTTTCAACCGCCAGCAGGGCCGCGCCGCCCCATTCGCCGCCGACGGCAAATCCCTGAACGGCGCGCAGCGTTACCAGCAGCACCGGTGCCCACCAGCCGATGGTGGCAAAGGAGGGGAGAAGGCCAATCAGCGCCGTGGCGATGCCCATCATCCAGACGGTCAGCATCAGCATACGTTTACGCCCGAGCCGATCGCCAAAGTGGCCGAAGATCACCCCGCCGAGCGGGCGAAACAGAAAGCCGACGCCGAAGGTGGCGAAGGCGGCCAGGGTGCCCATCGCCGGGCTGATTTGTGGGAAAAATGCATGATTAAACACCAGCGCGGCGGTGATGCCGTAAAGCAGAAAGTCGTACCAGTCGACGACCGCGCCCGCAAAGCTGCCAAGAGCGGCGCGGCGGGCGCGATTAAGCGAAGGCGTCACCTCCTGAGGCGGTGTGGAGATAAGGGTGGAGTCCATAGTTGTCCTGTCCGTACTGATAAGGGAGTAAGGTTGCTTACATTCGCGGCGCTGTCTCTGTCCTGTCTTTTCAGGCTGCATTTCTTGCCGCCTCGCCCTTCCGGAGAGGCGGCTCGTCCGGCATTCAGATGTGCTCCCGATCGCTATCTGGCCCGGACCATTCAGCCCCGCTGCCGCGTTATTCGCCGCGCGTCTGGAATAACCGGGACTGATTATCCGTCGGCGATGCTCACCCATGGTCAAGGAATAGAGCCTAAGTGAGACTACCGCGCCCGACGCTAAGAGCAAACGATTTTTATTCCCAAATGCGGAACAATTTTACTTTTGCACGGCGGCAGGGGGATATCATCGTCTATTCCGGCGACACTATCGTGATGCCGGAGCACTGGCGGCAGCAGGTGCTGCACCGGAGCTGGGGCTCTGCTCCGTCGGCAGAATCCCCAGCGCAGGCTCTACTGGCTGCTGCTGGTGAAGGGCGTGCGGACCTGGAAATACCCGAAGACCTTTACCCGAACCTTCTATCCGCACTGGCAGCGCGAGGAGCCGGAGCTGCGGGCGCTGGCGCAGACCCTGGCCGCTGAAAAATTCGGCGCGCTGTTCAATCCCCAGCGCGGGGTGGTGGAGTGTCCGCCCCACTATGGCTATCTGCAGCCGGCGCTGGCGGCGATTCCGCCCGCAAGCCGCAGCAGGCCGAAGTTGATTTTTTTCTGCAAAAAAATCCCCACTACGGGCGCGGGCATGAGCTGGTTTGCCTGCACGGAAGACTTTCAGCGGCGCGCGCCGATCGTTGACTATGAAGCGCTGGCACCGCTGATTGAGCGCATTGCCGACGGTGAGCAAAACCTCCTGTTTACCGCGCCCGCGCTGGCGTTTGAGACAACCGGCGGTAGCCACAGCGGCGGCAAACTGATCCCCTATACCGCGCGCGGCCTCGACGACTTTCGCCGGGCGTTGACCGGCTGGCTTGCTGACACCATCGCCGGGCACCGTCTGGCGGCAGGGCGGCCACGATCTCGCCGCCGACGCCGGGGTGCTGTCCCGCTATCGCCGCTACCTGGCGACGCGGGAAACCCGATGCCTCTGGCCGCCGGTGCCGGTGGGGTAGCCGAAGGCCAGCGCCAGTTCGCACCACACCTCCAGCGGCGGTAGCTTAATCAGCTCAGGAAGCTGTGCGCCGAAGCCGAGAGCGGGGGCAATCTTTTTAACGAACCTGTCGGAGCGATAAAATCTCCACGCGATGAGCCAGAGCGCGTTACCCAGAATGACGCAGAAATAGCACAGCCCCAGCAGATTGCTGCCGTAGAGTCAGATATTGCGCAGCCATCTGGGCCGGTGGGCGAGAGAGTAATCGTACAGCTCGCCGTCGGTGCGGGTGTTATCATGGTGGTTCAGGTGCGCCCGGCGCTGCAGCAGAAACGAGGTGGGAAACGCCCAGCCCGCCACCACGCCGATAAGCCGGTTGCCCCATGCAGAGCGGGAGGCCACCCCGTGCACCGCCTCGTGCATAATGGCGAACGGCATAGTGTTAATCAGTGCAAAAAACCAGGCCGCGAGGAGTATGCCATACCACGGCGCATGACTGGCGAACCACAGGCAGAGGGCGGTAATGGCCAGAGAGAAAATAAGGAGCAGGGTGTTAAGGAGAAGCCGCACGATCTGTCCATAAATACAGTGCTAAACGAGGGCGTATTATTGCGGAAAGGGCGTGAATAAGCGCAAATAGTCGTCCGCAGCGTGACCTTCGCCGGGCCGCAGCGAATGGCGATGTTTTGCGGTTTCCTCAGCGGAGATGGCGTCGCGCTATTCGCAAACGGTCTTTGCTTTTATGGCCTGAATAAGATCGTCAACTCTGTTGGCGATTTTTTTTACGCCCGCGGTATTGAACTGGCATATATCCTCAACGGTGACATCAGTGACATTGCGTAATACCGTTTTTTTAAGGTCTGAAAAAGCGGAACGGCAGTTTTCCAGCCTCTCTGCAGCGTTAAAATTTTCCAACTGCGGCACGATTTCAGCGCCCTTAATGACGATTGCACAGTCCAGCGCTTCCGAGGCTCCGGCATCCGCCGTTGTGACAAGCAAATCGAGTAGTGCCTCATTAGCGGCCGGGCTTCTGTTCACTCCCAGCCCCTGCATCGCCAGATCTATCACGGCTAAGCCATAAGAACCGGGCATACCGCCACGACGATGCTCCTTCAACATGGGGCTTTTAGAATAAGCTAACGCCATTACAATATTATCCTTCGCCATCGCCGCCTGGCTTTTATCATATTCCGCCACGGCCTGGCGATAGCGCTCAACTTTAGCATTAGCTGCCGCTGTCTGCGCGGTATTCATGGCCGCAATAACGGTGAGTGTTAATAAGATAATGTATTTTTTCATGCTGTGAGCGCCTTATTCTTTTTCTGTAACATGCCGCCAACGTACATAATGTGGATATAATCCTGCGCGAAATTCTGGTTTTCAGACTGTTTCGGGCCGGGTCCGCCGCAGGCTTCGGGCCGACGCTGTTGTTTGTAACCGTACACAATATCATTAAATACCGCGTTCGTATTATTTCCCGGCAGGCAAAGCGCTCCTGGACTGTATGCCAAAAGTTGGACATCGCGTTTACTAAGGCGCAGTTTTTTATGGCAAAACCAAAGTATGCGCTCGAGACAAGACTGGCGGTAGTCAGGGGCGGTCACCGCATGTTCACCAGTAACAGGGGATGGGTTCGACGGGGTTTTAGTGAACGAGGGTGACGCTGAAGAAGGGGATAATCAATTGATAAAAAGCAAAAAAGCAGACGTCAGTGGACGTCTGCTTTTCTTAAACTGGCTCCTCTGACTGGATGCAATTATATTGATATCTTATTGAGTTTTAACGAATTTATTTCTTACAGTTGAACTAAGGCCCTCAATAAAGCCCCCAAGTATTATTGTTGATTAAAAAATGTGATAGCTATCATGTTTTGCATGATTCAGCAGATAAATAGTGGTATTTGTCTGTATTGGATTCCCCATACAAGGGAATCCATTACAAAGAAGCCATTTAGGTAAATACTCTTCGTGATCTTATTAGATTTTCCCGGAGATAATAGGCTCTCGCAGAACCTGTCTCGACAATACCCGATAATAATGTCATACAGGAATTATACATTTTACGACTCAATATTCCCCGATTTTCAATTTGCAAATATCGTCCTATAGCCATTTCTAGATAAAATGCTGTATTAATTTGCTTATCAATTAACTTGCTATTCATGATGAGTTTTTCAGCAAGGATATGGATACCCTCGTCGAAAAATATATGATGAAAGTGATAAATCAACGATGATAACGCCATAAATACGTGGCTGTTATTTCCTGATATTTTTGCAAAATCTAGTATATGCACTGAACCATATGCTATATCGCGTGCTTCATTCTCGTGTCCCTGCCACCTAGTGTCTGCATACAACATTCCGCGCAGTAATTGGTTCAGATCACTCTGTATACCAGAATACTGTTCATTTACATCTTTTAGCGCAATTTTGTGTGCTTCTGGCGCTAACATTAACCAGAATTCCCATAAAGACTCTAGGTCTTCTGCTTTCTCCATAGCGATGTGGAATAGTAATTTAGTCATGTACACAATACGTGGTGCCGTTGAACATCCTTCAAGTAGCAGTGTCTTAAATGGCCCGAATCCAGTTTTTCTTGTGTGTATAAAATGCTCAGCGAAGCAATTGGTGATCTGCTTCCTAATGTCATGTTGGATGGTTTCATCGTTATGATTACTTTTATGTCTCTTGTATTCCTCATCAAACGTAAAATGTACTATTTTCTTGTATAAATTAATTAGCAGAGGATTATCAACGCAAAATGGAATCATCAATATTGGAAGGTGAATGTGCCAAGATGAATGTGTTTTTAATGAAATATTTTCAATTAATGGTGGGGTTGTGTTAAAGAACTCTTCACGAAAAGAGGTTATCAAATAAGACCAATGCGCTTTAGCTTGAGCTAGTTCAGTATCAGAATATAAATAAAATCTTTGTGAGTTAATATTTTCTTTTTTAAACCTCGCAAACATAGTAGCACCATATATGCATTGGAAGGCCAAGGTCGGATGGGTAGTCCATAGAAACTCTCTTACCCCTTTTGCAGCATATTCACCGATATCAATATTTTCATGGGTTAATGCTATTGCTAATGTAAATTTTAATTCATTGAGTTCTTCATCATTTTTTACGTAGCGGAATAATTTAGGTAAAACAAATGCGCAAGCGCCAGAACCATAACTATCTGTCTTATCATGAAGTGATAACCCGTTAATACAATCGGCATTCATAATGATGCATTCAATAATTATTTTTTTACACCAGTTTTTTTCATCTTCGGAAAGGTTCTCAAAAAAATCTCGTGTACAAACTGCTGCGGTTTTGGTGATTGTGCCAATTACCATAACCGGGTTATCAACTTCATTGTTTTGAAATTTATCAAAAAGATATTTTGCAGCGGTAAGAGCCTCTGTATGAGAATTAAAGTATGTATTATTGATATTTTCTTCAAATGATTTTCTTGACCATAAGAATAATTTGTTAATTAAACTGTTCTGAGTATGTGTAGCGCTATGTTCATCATGAATTTGTTGCAGATCTTCCGGTAATTCCGGATTGCTTTGCGCAATAATCCGGCTGTTCTCTTTATCAGCAGTAAATGACCATGTTCTAGTATCTGCTCTATGTACTAGAAAACGTAAGTTCTCATCGTTGTTCTCTAAGGATAACGCAATTAGGCTATCCACAATTTTTAGTGTATCGGCATTGTTTTTCCCGCTAAGCTGTAACCTAGTCAATAAACTTTCTAGAGTTTCTTTTCTCCAAGGACGAAGTGCAGCAATGCGTCGTTCCTCTACATAAGTGTCATTCATGATATCGTTATGAAACATATTCGAGAACCAGTTTTGTTCACTTCCTCCTCGTTCATTGACAAGACGTTGGATATCTAAATTGTAAAACTCAGGGCATCTTAGGATAGGAAAAGCAGCTTTACTAATTTTGTCTGGAAAACCAGTAGCAACTGATGCCAATACAGATGTTGGCATTACTGAGTTGCTAGATAGTAAAATATAATTAAAAAGCCATTCAATAGTGTCATTTTTTTCAAGGCTATCTAGTGCATCAATGAGCCAATTCTCCAAAGCCATTAATGCACATTGAAGGATATATGGTAGCGTTGAATGGCCTCTATAACCCTTCCATAAGTGTGGAGAAGAAAATTGCGTAACTACGGTACCGTCATTGAGTGTAAGTTCAACGTTTTTGACTAAAGTTTCATCAGACATAAAGCCACTAGAGCGGGTTGCAAATTCTGAAGTAGAATATATTTTTGCCGTTTTATTGCACAAGTCAATTATAAAATCTAAAGCTTTACGAGGATGAAAATGTAATAGATATTTAAAAGGACCTTTAGCACCACTAGCAGGAAAAAAATCTGATTCTCTGTTTAGTCCAAAGTACCGATCTACACCCGTAGTCTGTTTATAAAAAATGCTGTCATCATCTTCAATATTATCTTGTAACCATTCGTGACGAGCTAGACGCTCAATAAAATCTGGTCGATACTTGCATAATATAGGAACATTCAAGCCGATTAATGATTGATTAATTAAATATTCAACATAATGTAATCGGCGGTGTGAGGTATCAGGAATAAAGACTTCTTTATCCATAAGTAGATCAAATTCATCTACAATAGTAGGGGATAATTTTAATAATAAACTGATAACTTTTTCTCTTTTATATTCATCTTCGCGAGCATATGAATCCTTGAGTGGTTCAAGTAACCATATTGCCAATAAACCTACTTTTCTGGATATATCAGGATAATTATCATTGATATTTAAAATTGACACCCATGAATTCAACATTTCTATAATATGAATAGATGTGCTGTTCACAAGTTCATTCTGGTTTTCAAAAATGAAATTAATCAAGGCATCCCAGCATATACCATAAGGCTGTAGATATAATGTTTTAGAAATTTCTTGTTCTTCTTTTTCTAGTTCTTGGTTATACAGTGTTTTCGGCTGTTGGCATGTCATTCTTAAGATAAACAATACTCTAATAAGCAGTAAATTTTTATTGGATAAAAGTTGTGTTCTGAACATTTTTAAAAAAATGTTAACGGCATCACTTTGTAAAATCGCAGTTATAGTTTCATCTTTCCAATAGCTGGCAATAGAAGCATCCGTTAATACTTTATAGATAAAATCATTAATCTCCTTATTTTCTTTTATGTTTCTGCTTAACCATAATCTATAGGCGCGATTAATGGAAGGCTCATCACCAATCTGCTCGAAAAACTTATTGGGTACTAAGAAATTTTCTACATATTCATTATCAATAAAGATATCTAAAGCCCAGTCTTCTAAAACGTCATGACTTGGACTGATTAAATTCAGTTTCTCATGTCGTTGAATTAAATTATCTTCTTCAAGCTTTGCAATGATTTCTGGGTCAAAAGCGTCATCCAGAATACCCACGACCATTTTCTTTGCGCGTTGTTTAGCTATGTCAATAAATGTTCGCTTTCTTTTGGCTGGCATCCCGCCTCTTCTATCTGTTTCCTTCGCAATAACTGATGACCATATAATCTCTCTGAAGTCCCTCTCAGTTCCTTCGGTGTGAAATTGAGCACCATTTTTTAATGCTCTTACCGCAACATCAATAAAGAATGGGACTTTCAATAAGTCGGTTAGTCTTTTATTTTCAATTAATTTTTCCAGCTCTGGTATTTTGTGACATATTTCACTTACTTGCTGGTATTCCAGTGCTTTGATCTCTACGTTGCAATAATCAATACCACTGGGTTGTAAATAATTAAAAATTAGTTGCTGTGTAGCATAATCTCGCCCTGTGGCAATAACTGTCCACCCATTCTGATTTTTGATGAAATGTAATAAGTCAATAAAAGCATTTTGGTAAGTAAGTTCCAGTACTTTTTCCACTGACTCAATAATAAGAATCTTTTCTTTTAGTAAAGAAAACTCACCAGCAATTTCTGCTAAACTACAACTCATGCCAAGTGCAGTAAATACATCATTGAGATGGCTTTTGTCTAAATCTTCAGTTCTCAAGTAGAAAAAAGGGACGTCCTTATATTTGGTTGAAATAAAATCTTTTACAATACCTGGTTTTCCAACACCTCGAATACCAGTGACAAAGACAAAACGACTTTCCTGACATTTTTTTTCAATTTCAGCAAGTTGTTCGTTCCGGTTAATATGTATGCCACAAATTCTATTAGATATGCCTGTATAAATATAAGTGCCACGTTCTTGAAGCTTCCTGATGTCATCCTTAATGTTCTTTTTATGTACTTTATTAAATAATGTTTTTAAATCATGCGGGATATTTTCTTCAGATAGTATTCCCGCATTCTGATTAAAATTTTGAATTGTTGTGATGATTTTTGATAATACTAGGGGGGGAGCCTCATCTGAGTTATTTTGGATTTGTGAGCATAGTAAACTAGCTACAACAGAAAAACTAGAATCTAAGTCATAAGAAATCAAATGAAACGACTTCAAAAATGACCATAGAAAAGCATCATCAATTTCACTTATATTGCTTGCGTGTCTTAAATGCAATCTGAAATTTTCTATTTTCTTCAACTTTGCTTCGCTTGAGAACCCTTTTGTTTGTACCTTCTTCATAAAATCTTCCGCAGATAAGGCAAATTTCGCCCATTCCAATATTGGAAGTGTATTATGGATATCTGTTTTCTGGAGTGGACCAGTAATCAACACAATAACATCGTGATCCATTTTGAAATTGTCGCTTTTGAAGTCCTGCCAAGCACTGGCGATAACTTCAGCAAAAACCGAATCTGGGGATTCACTCAGTGTTATTTCATGTTTAATTTGAGCAAATAACTTACCTTCCTGACCATCGTTGTCTTCAGCAACGATCACAAAATCATCTGTATTTGAGCCATCATATTTGTTCTGAAACCTTATCTGTTTTGCTCTCATGCTCTGAGAGAGACAAGGTACGCTTGAACCTGTAAGAATCGATAATGCAAACGCTGCTTGCACACGAGTTTCGAAATTAACGCCACCACCACCTGTTGAAAATGGATTGCTCTGTTTTTTTAGATTTTCATTCATCTTGGCTTCCATCCATATATTGATGCCATGCAACCAGGGCAGACCGAATCGCTATAAGTTTAACAGACGTCTCAGAGTCATATAAGATGGTTTAAAAGAGTCCATCTACGGTGAGTGTCCATATCATTTGTTGTTTTTAACTTACAGTCAGAGTTTGCCCATACACCTGCGCCACATACCTTCCACGCCCATCACCATGCCCCAAATCCATAGCCACCATCGCCAGTGCTTCTTTCCTGCTGAACCCCTGCGCCAGATAGTGACGAATGGCATCCTGCGCCCACGCATAACGGAGGGAATGCGGAGAATATGCGCCAGTCAGACCAATACGCGCCGTCTGGTTGTGCCAGTAGTCCATCGCGCTTTTCAGATCCGGCTTGTCGATCAGCCGGTCATTACGGCTTTCTGCAATAGCCAGTGCATTATCCAGCGCTTTTTTGACTGCGCCAGTATCCAGAATCACCGTTTCGCGGGGCCGTCCGCCTTTGGTGCCGAAAACCACGGTTAGGCGTGTGTCGCCACATTCAATGACCTGTTTCCACGTTTTCAGCGACTGCACGCTTTGTACCGCTTCCTGTGAACGTAAGCCCATCAGTCGTGCCAGTTCCAGCGCCGCAGCCAATCCCGGATCTTTTACACGGGCCATTTCCAGCACATGGCGGTAATGATCTGGCGTAATAGCCTGTCGCGTACCATTGCGCGATGCACCAGATAAACCCAGCGATTTATTCGTCAGCCGCTCATGCTCCGCCACCTGCTTACGTCCGGCCTGTTGCAACACCGCACGCAGTGAAGCCATTTCATTTTGTAGCGTGCGTTTGCCAATCCCTTGCGCCAGCCTTTCATGAATGTAGCTTTCAATGTGGCGAACCTTAATCTGTGTCACCCTCTGGATCTGGACGTTCAGCGCCCGTAAATGACGGTCGAAACGCTGCACGATATGGATACGATCGTTCACCGTTTTATGGCTGCCGCCGCAGTGTTTCGCCAGCGCCTTCATTTCACCACCTAACTTACCCATATACTCCCCCCTTAATTTTGAGAACACAAACAGTCTCCGGCGTATGCTTTTTGGCTGCGCCAGAACGATACCTTCACACCGGAGTGGCAGTTTGTTGAGGTATAGGGAGTTTCAGACTGTACGCGGTACAGGCTGCCTGCGTGAGCAGGAGTTCTCCGGGGCATCATGCCCCCCTCGGTATCGATCTTTTTCTCCTTTTTCTTGCTGACAGCGGCCCCAAAAGGCGTGTCAGATTTGGGAATGAGCGCCGGAACTCCGAAAACAGGGGCATGGCGCGGTGTGGTGGTTGTGCGTCACTTTGTCGCTCTGCCGACGAAAGTGACGCACTGGTCGGGTGCAGTGTGCGAAAGATCGTAGATTCTGGTGCAGGTTTACGGTCACGCGGCAGCAAAGCCTTGCGGCAATGCAGGCCGCAGCCCGTAAAATAAAAGGCGCTGATGTAGCAGTAGGTGCAGGGTTTACCGGATCGTTTCCGGCGCAGTGCAACATTGACCAGAGATCTGGCGCAGATAAAAAGCGCTGATAATCAGCAGGCACAGACGAGCCGGGAAATCGTGAGACTTCCGGTCGGATGGAAACATAGCCAGTGAACTGGCGCAGTGAAAGGATGTAGCGTGTATAACTCTCAACCTCTGCCGCAGTATCTGCGGCCCGGCATTTTTGCAGAGGCCCTGCCGGTAAAACGGATCAACCATCTCCTGACAAGGCAGGCGCTTCTTTCAGGTCATGAAGCATTGGCGCTGTCGAAGACAGCATAAGGCAAGGGGGAGATTACAACCGTTTTACGCGATTGAAAAGGGGAAACCTTTTTTCTGGAAATTGAGTTGTTTGTGGATTTTTTTGTCATTTCATGAATGAAAACTGACGCGCTTCGCTTGTCTTCTCCCGATCTTCCGCCAGCAGAGCTGGCGGAAGATCGGGAGAGCCGGTTTAGCTCTGGCGATATTCTGACTTACGATAGCGGGATGGCCAGATCTGTTCAGGCGCAACGCCTAACGCTTCGGCGATCAGCCTTTCACCTTTAGGCCAGCGGCGGTTAAGGGCATTGGTCAGCGTGGAAGAGGCCAGCCCGGCCCTACGCGATACCGCAGCCAGAGACGTTCCTTTCTTCCGTAACCCGGCGATGATGTCCGCCGGGTGCCAGTCGTCTTTATCCATCGGTTTCTCCCTGTCTGTCATCCTGAACGAAAGCGCCGATCTGCTTCCGACCTTTGTTTATCTATCTTTAGTAATCCTAAAGATAATGAATCTTAAGGAATGCTAAAGATGGTGTCAACGTAAGTATTAACAAGACACGTAATATGATCCCTGAACGACTGAAAGCCGCAAGGTTACGGGCCAACCTTACCCAGGAGCAGTTGGGCGTCCGCGCAGGCATTGCCGAAGACACTGCCTATTCAAGACTCTCTCAGTATGAAAGTGGAACGCATAAACCCACATTTAAAATGGTTTGTGCTTTCGCCCGTGTGCTAAACGTTCCTGAATGCTATTTCTACACGGTGGATGACAGCTTCGCCGAAGCGCTATTAAAGCTGTATGACGGTGAAGTTGTTCAGTGGAATATGAAAGCAGGGAATTGCTCTTAATACAAAAAGTATACAGGCGTTTGTTCGTCTTTATGAACTCTAAAGAAAAATATTCTTGAGGAATGCTAAAGATTACCGTTATTAATTCAAACTGATGGTAATTATCGATGATCCCCAAACGCTTAAAAGAAGCCCGGCAGCGGGCGAAGCTCACGCAGGAAAAGTTGGGGGTACTGGCCGGAATAGAAGAGGCAACAGCTTACTCTCGCCTCTCACACTATGAGAACGGCACCCATAAGCCGACTTTTGATCTTGTTTGCGAATTTGCCAGAGTGCTCAACGTACCGGAGTGCTATTTCTATACGGTCGATGATGATTTTGCTGAAGCGGTACTGGATCTCTATTCCCGATGGGAAAGTAAATCCTGAATTTATGATTTTGCCCCTGAACAGGGGCAAAGGGCTGGCTTTCCGTTAATAACGGAAAATTAAAGCGCTGTGTTTTTATTACGATACGTTTTTCAGAGGCGCGGCGTACTGATAAGGGGAAATATACCTGTCGATATTCGCATCAAGATAATCCGCCCACCACTGCATCATCGCGATCCGCTCTTCCAGATACTCGGCCTTATGAATATAGGCCGCACGCACGCTGTTTCTTTCCTGATGGCTCATTTGCTTTTCAATGGCTTCTTTACTCCACAGCCCTGACTCACTCAGCGCACTACACGCCATTGCCCGGAAGCCGTGACCGCAGATGTCTTTTTTGGTGTCGTAGCCCATCACGCGTAACGCTTTGTTAATGGTATTGTCGCTCATACATTTATCCTGATCGTATTCGCCGGGGAAGATAAACGTCAGATGACCAGAGAGCGCTTCAATTTGCTTTAAGACAGCAATAGCCTGATCGGACAGCGGAACGATGTGCTGTGTTTTCATTTTTGTACCGCGATGAGAAAATTTGACGTTCTCGATCTGCTCCCGTTCTTCCGGGATTACCCATAACTTCTGCTGCCAGTCGATTTCACTCCAGCGGGCAAAGCGCAGTTCGCTGGAGCGCACGAAAAACAGCAGCGATAATTTAAGGGCATAGCGTGTCAGCAGCCTGCCGGGGTAGCTATCCGTCCGGGATAACAGTTCAGGCAGCTTCTCAAGGGGCAGGGCCGGGTAATGCTGCGTCTCCGGCGGTGTGAACTCGCCGTCCAGATCCAGCGCCGGGTTTGATTTGATTAACTGTTTTTTCACCGCATAGCGCATGATCTCGGTGACGTAATTTTTCAGCCGGGCGGTGATCTCCAGAAAGCCTTTGCTTTCCACCTTGCGCAAGGTAAACAGCAAATCTTCCGTGACGATCTGGTTGATGAATTTGTCCCCGATATCCGGGAAAACATACATTTCCAGCCTGCGCTGGATAGTCGCGGCATAATGCGCAGACCAGCGCCGGTGATCGGCGTGCCAGTTCATGGCGATCTGGCGGAAGGTATGCCCGTTTTTCTTTTTTTGCTGGGCGATCTTCTTATCCGCGGCAGGGTCGGCCCCTTCACGGACTCTGGCGCGTGCGGCATCGCGTAGCTGACGCGCCTTAAACAGAGTGACATCCGGGTAGGGGCCAAAGGCCAGCTTTTTCTCTTTGCCGTCGATGCGGTACTTCATGTACCAGAGCTTTGAGCCGTTGGGTTTGATCAGCAGGTAGAGTCCTGAACTGTCAGTAAGCTTGTAGGATTTATCGGTGGGTTTGATCTTGCGGATAGCGGTATCGGTTAATGCCATCGGTGGGGGCTCCATTTTCTCAACGAACCGTGAGGCCCCCGATTAAGCCCCCAAAAACTATGGATGTCAAGAAACCCGGCAATCCCTATTGGGACAACCGGGTAAAGATAAGTTCTTGTTTTTTAAACGTCCTGAGACTCATAGAGACATCTAAAGACTAAAATTTGGCTCCTCTGACTGGACTCGAACCAGTGACATACGGATTAACAGTCCGCCGTTCTACCGACTGAACTACAGAGGAATCGTGTGAACGGGGCGCATAATAACGGTGCCCGTCGCCCTTGTCAAAGCCTGAATGCGCTCTGACGATCGTTTGCCGACAAATTCAGCAGCGCGGCGAACTTTCCGTCGTCAGGCGGCCGGATCCGCCCCATTCTGGGGCGTTTCTGCCTGCCGTGGGGCAGGCGCGGCGGCGGTTAACAGCGCCGGACGGCCAGCAGGAGGGGGAGGCAACGATCCGTCCGGATACCCGGCATCTGTTTGAGGCTAACACCGTCTGGCCCGGAATGAAGCGCGGGTAGCTCCAGCGCAACTATGTGTGGCGGTTATTGCATTGTACAACGCCGGGCTTTCGATAGGCGTCGGTGGTAATGGTCGGGGATTACCAGATTAGCTTCGCTTTTCCCTCGCTGGATGGCCACGCGCGGTCATCAGCAGTGCAAACAGAGGGCGGGAAGCCGTTCAGGCGTTAAGATTGCCGTGCCGGATGAGCGCCAGAAACTGGCGTCAGAAAGGCTATCGCGTAATAAGCTGCAGCCCGGGATAACGTTCCAACCACCGCTTTGCGGTGACACGCTGCCGGAAAACAGGCCATTTGTCCTCCCCAAACAGAGGCGTCGGGCGCAAACGTAGTTCAAACAGATCCTCAAGCCCATAGGGCGCAATAACCTCGACAGAGTGCGTATCTCCCAGACGGACCGCCACAGCGGTGGCGGTTTCGGGCCAGTATCGCAGGGCGTTTTCCGTAGAGAGATAGGGTGCGTGTCCGTTACGCTGATGCATTCTGGCCTGATTCTTCACTGACCAGTCAAACGCCGGATGCTGTTGGCTAAGCCTCTCTTCCAGATCGTTGTCGCAGGCCGGGTTCCCGCGCTCAGAGTCGTACCAGACCACGTCAACATCGCCAGTAATGGCTCTTTGCCCGTAGCCGTGCAGGCGATCCCATACCGCGTCCCGTACAAACCCGGCACCGATCCAGCCGTCGCTGAACGTTAATGCCCGAAGGGCCTTAAGGGCCTCCATCCTTAGCGGATCGTCTGACAGAAATTTCTGCAGCGTCTGCTGATATTTCATGATTTCTCCAGGGGAATTTGTCTGGTACGCGAAATAGTAACAGCTCGCCTGCTGGCTGGATACTGACGGTATTCTCTCCTTAAATCCTCTCCGTTTTGAATCTGATTCCGAATTACTTTGCGACCATTCGCTTACGCTGGCGCAACTTCTAACGGGACGAGCGTTGCCGCCGAAAATGGAACGAACGCTGACCGGATTAATGTGTGAACTGGTCTGGTACTTTGCTGCCGAACTCACAGCCCCGCACCGCCGACGGCGTGAAGTTTATCGACGAGGTGGCCGCATGATGCAACCGGACTGGCACCCCGCTGACATTATCGCCGGGCTGAAAAAACGTGGCACTTCACTGTCAGCTTTTTCGCGTCAGGCGGGAGAGCGAGAGAACGTCAGGGATGTGCGATAACTCAGCATTTAATCAAATCAACGGGAAAAGTTTTTCAGGTAAAAACAGTTTTCTCTTTCTGCACCGGCAACATTCTCATTATCTTCTCTCTGCAACGAACGGCCCTCCGGGCTGCCATTACGCTTCATGACCTGCAAGAAGCGGCCTGATTTCAGGCTGGTCGTTCCGTTACCGACAATACCTTTGAAAATATCGGATTGCGTTGCAGCTAAGGTCACTCTTCACCAATACCTGAACTGGTTTTTCGGTACAGGTCGTAAAACGGTGAATGCCTTGCATGTTATTCACTGAAACACCCGAATGCGCCTTCAACTTTGCAGTAGCAACGCATGAATCCCTCATTCCAATGCTTTACCATCACCTTTATCGCTTTACCGCTATATAGCTTATAACCTATATTTATCGGGAGGTCCCAGGTGGACGATTAAAACAACAGATACGTTTGGTCGCTGGTTTTCCTCGCTCAATGATACCGAGCGGGCCAGCGTGCTTGCTGCACTGTTGGTCCTGCGGGAAAAGGGGCCGGGGTTGTCCAGACCATCAGATACTCCCGCTACAGCAACATGAAAGAGCTGCGTATTCAGAGCCGGGTCGATCCGATACGGGCGTTTTTCGCCTTTGATCCGACCCGTACCGGTGTTGTGCTTTGTGCCGGAAATGAAAGACGTTTTTACGATGAGATGCTCCCTGTTGCTGACCGGGAATTCACGAACTGGCTGAACACATTAAAAGAGAAGGAGTAGCGCGATGGGCAGAACGCTGGAACAGCTTATTGCGGATGAAAAACCTGAAGTCGTGGCCGAAGCTCAGGTGATGGCCACGGACATCCTGCTCAACATTCACCTTGCCGAACTGCGTGAGAAGGTGCAGAAAACGCAGGTCGAAATGGCGCAGACACTGGGTATCAGGCAACCTACCGTCGCAGGAATGGAAAAACCCGGGCGCGACCTGAAGCTTTCCACGCTCAAACGCTACGTTGAAGCGACCGGCGGTAAGCTACGCCTTGATGTTGAACTACCTGATGGATCTCACTACGGATTTGAACTGTAAACACTGACGCGCCCTGAGCCGGAGCGCCCCTTTTACCTACCAGGCGCGTGCAGTGCCCGGATTGACAGGCAGATACAGACCCTGAGAATCGATCAGTTTAAAGGGTTTATCAGAAGGCCTGATACTGCGGATTTTCGCGTCGGACAGGGACATATGGTGGTCACTCCATTAGCGAACTGAAATGATCCCAAAACAGACCACCAGGTTTTTCCGATGCGGAGAGATAAACAGCTATGCCTTAGGAAGGGTTTCTGCGCTAACTCTTTGAATCAAATATTGAGACATGCTGAGACGCACAGAAACAAGAATTTGGCTCCTCTGACTGGACTCGAACCAGTGACATACGGATTAACAGTCCGCCGTTCTACCGACTGAACTACAGAGGAATTGTGAGAACGAAGCGCATGTTACTGACCTCGTTCCGGCGTGTCAATATTAAAATTAATATACTATTTCAACTGGTTAATTAATCCCCAGAGGCGAAATTTAATGAACCGGCGTCTGATGTTCCTCGTCGCGGTCATCGCGCAGACGCCGCAGCGGGTCCTGGCGATAAAACTGGCAGAAACGCTGCCATAGCGCCGGAAAACGCGGTGCGAACAGCTCGGGCGCGCTGAAAAAATATTCTGACAGCACCGCGAAGCACTCCGCCGGATCGCTTGCGGCGTAGGCGTCAATGCTGGTGGCGGTCTCGCCGACCAGGTCGATTTCATCCTGAATATTATTCATCGCCGCATGTAAATCGTGTTCCCAACTGGTGACCTCGCGCAGCGGGATCGGCGGAATGCCGCTGGCGCGGTCGCCGTTGCGCATGTCCAGCTTGTGGGCGACTTCATGAACGATCAGATTGAAGCCGGAGGCGTCGAAGGAGTCCTGGATATCCAGCCAGTTTAAAATAATCGGCCCCTGCTGCCAGCTTTGCCCTGACTGAACTACGCGCTGATTGTGTACCAGGCCAATGTCGTCTTCCCATTCGTCATCGACCACGAAGGGGGCAGGATAGATCAGCACTTCGTGAAAGCCGTCCAGCCACTCAATGCCCAGCTCCAGCACCGGCAGGCAAAAGAGCAGCGCAATGCGCGCGCTGCTCAGCGCAGTCAACTCAAAGCCCTGAAGCGCAACCAGCCTTTTTTGCCGCAAAAAACGTTCCGCCAGCGCGGTTAGCCTGTCTTGCTCCTGGGCGGATAAGGTAACCAGAAGGGGGATGGACAGCGCCTCCTCCCACGGCCAGGCTTCTTTTTGTGCGGTACTGTCAGTTTTCCAGGGCCACTTTATCATCGTTTTGCTCGCAAACTCGCCACTTGAACAAAATTACGGGGTCGGGGTCTGTTAAAATGCCAAATAACCTGGCATCATGGCAACCATCAAAACGGAGAGATGCCGGAGCGGCTGAACGGACCGGTCTCGAAAACCGGAGTAGGGGCAACTCTACCGGGGGTTCAAATCCCCCTCTCTCCGCCAACCATTTAGCAAACTTAATCAGTTATCAACAATTCTTGATTTTGCCCTGCATAAATCCCGACATTAAAGCTTCTCTTTCTCATTTCTGACGCTGACATTTTTACCATGTTGCTCTCCGCCGGGCATCCACTTTTAATCTGCCAGCTTCACACTCTTCGCAACAACTTAGTCGATCGTGTTACACATAGCGAACCGCGTGCGGGATGAGCACTAAAGATGTGAAGCCGGGCAGGGGATGGAAGCGCTTTACGGCTTCGCTGAATGCCAGTGGTATAGCCGCCCGCTAAGCGCGTTCAGGCCGGGCGGTATCCCTGCTGAATATACTGGTGTGATGGATCGGATGAGCTGAAAAGCTAAAAGTTTTTTTTGCTCAGGCCAAACGGGCAGGCGGCAACCATGCATTGCTGTGGATAGTCACAATAGTCAGGCTTAATTTCTGCGTTGCCGGGACAATGATTATTATCGTTCAGCGTTTGCCATAAATGGCGATTAAATCTGGTTACGTTATAAACAGTAATAGGATGCAATTTTTTATTGATCAGCACGCCGCGATCAGAAGGCTCAATTACGCTTCCCGGCGGCAAAAATATATCTGCCTGATACCAAAGAGTTAGGGTGAGATTTTTTATATTGCATATGCACGAAAAAGAAACTCCGGTCGAGGGGCTGATAAGTGTGTCCACTACCTTCCATTCCATCATTGCTACCTTACTCATAAGCGGCCAGGGAAAAGTTAAATTACGTTGGATACTAGTAAGTTTAGAAGAAAAATCTCATTTTATAACCTATTGATAAAGATCGGTTTTTTAATCTTTTTCATTATTGTTGTTAATTTTTAATGGATTATGGTTTTACTTAAGATGTTATGGTTACATTTTGTAACATATTTAATGCTGTCAGGGGAAGCCCAATCTGTCCGCACAATTGTCCTCACCGTAATTATTCGGTTAAGTGCTTTTTAAGCGTGGCTAAATAATATTTTTCCCGAAGGGTGGAATGAAGTAGTGCAAATATTCTGTGCAACGCGCGTAGATATTTTAGAAAAACGGTGCTTATCGTTGTCGGGTATTCCCTAAGGCGAGCCGCCGCCGGAGACCGTCGGCCGCGAATAAATTTAAGGATGAAAAAGTGAAGGGGCAAAGAGGAAACAGGCCTGAAGCTTTTGTACATCCCGCCTTTTTACTCCGTCGCTAACGATAAGATGAAGCGGCAGATTCACTGGTTATATCTGGTGTTTATATAATGATATATACAACGCGATAAGCCAGGGCAAATGCATAACCGGTGAAGGATAATTTTCTATACTTGCCCAATAGTATGTATTTACCCTGACGCCTGCTTTCTTCAGAGTTGAGATCAGGTGATGCCTGAAGAGAGTGGCTGTGCCAATAACGGCTGGTGGGCCAGCCTCTAAGTCGGGGGGATTATTTTGCGACGTCGGGCAGCCCCTGCTGACGCTGCGAAATCGCTATCGCCACGGATCGCGCCTGCGGAATGGAATAACGCTGGCGGTATAAAAGAAAACGGCCCGCCGCTGGCGGGCCGGAAAGCGCGCTATTGCATCAGAACTGATAAACCATGCCGATGCCGACTACGTCATCGGTAGAAATACCGACGGCTTTGTAGAAGCTATCGTCTTCATCAAGCAGGTTGATTTTATAATCGATGTAGGTGGAAAAGTTTTTATTGAAGTAGTAGTAAGTCCCAACGGAGACATATTTCACCAGATCCTGGCTGTCATACCGGTTATACCAGGAGGGCAGATTGGCCGCTAAATCGCGCCCCCTTGACTGCACGTAGCCCAGGGACGGGCGCAGACCGAAATCGAACTGATACTGGGCGGTCACCTCAAGGTTGCGGGTTTTATTGGCGTAATAGCTTTCGCTGTCGCCGAAGGGGGTCATATTGCGGGTTTCGGCATACATGGCCGCCAGGTAGAAATCATTGGCGTCATACTTCAGACCGACGGTCCAGACTTCCGCATTCTCACCGCCGGCGATGGTGCCGTACTGCTGCTTGTTGGTGCGATCCGATGCGGCGAAGGCGGCACCGGCGCTGAGACCCATACCAAAATCATAGGTGGCGGACATACCGAAGCCGTCGCCGTTCTGCTTTTTCAGACCGTGGCCGTTATTGGTTCCTTCCTGACCAAACAGGCTGTCAGAGTCTTCATTGGTTCCCTGGTATTGCAGGGCGATGTTCAGACCCTCTACCAGACCGAAGAAATCACCGCTACGCCATGTCGCCACGCCGCTGGCACGCTGAACCATAAAGTTGTCGGTACGGGTGTAGCTGTCGCCGCCGAAAACGGGCAGCATATCGGTCCAGGACTCCACGTCGTACACCACGCCGTAGTTGCGGCCGTAGTCAAACGAGCCGTAGTTGCCAAACTTCAGGCCGGCGAAGGCCAAACGTGTTTTGTTGCCTTTGGTTCCGTTTGCTTCGCTGTTGTTGCCTTTAAACTCATATTCCCACTGGCCGTACCCTGTGAGCAGGTCGCCGATCTGGGTTTCACCTTTAAACCCTAACCGGGTGAAGGTGGCGTCACCATCGTCGCCGGCGTTGTCGGAAAAGAGATGGCGTGCGTCAACTTTACCGTAAAGATCCAGCTTATTACCGTTCTTGTTGTAGATCTCCGCCGCATTTGCCGCACCGGCAACGAATAATGCCGGAATAAGTATGGCCAGTACTTTTCTTTTCATTATGAATTCCCTTGTAATAATAAATTTTATGAATAATTGAAGCTATCCTGAAAGGCTCAACCGGATAGTATTGTATCGGGTTTAATTTATTTTGAGAAAATATGTAACAAATATATTTAAAATATTTCAAATTGTTTCAATGAGGATTTTTATAATTTAATCTGTATGTATATACAAGACGTATTCATGGTTTTTATTTAATTTTATCAATGAGTTGCTGGTTTTGATTGGCGTTGTTTATAGTTTGTTAATACGCCGGCAATAAGCGGATAAAATAACAAAAAGCCTGGTTTGACGGGCTTGAATACCGGCGGTGGGCGGGCGAAAAATAGCAGCCAAAAGGTAAAGTCCACAGAGAGTCCGGTCGGTGAAAAAATAGTAATGAAGCCGGGGTAACGATGCTTTTCAGAAATAAGCGCAGCCGTTTCTCCGACTTTTTAATTAATAAAATATAAAAATAAGTTAAAATTGCCCGGGATCAATTACCGCTCTGAAAGGGTGGAAAACCGTTCAGGGGAGTAACATTGGGCGCTAAAATGTGATTGTAATCACAAAAGTAATGCAATATTGTTATTTCCGTTTCATTGTAGATCTGGAGCGATGTTTTACCCGTATGGAAGAAAAAGCGAGCCGCAGCATGGGCGGCAAACTGGCGCTATGGGTATTTTATGCCTTTTGTGGCTACTTTTTGTGGGCAATGGCGCGCTATGTGCTGGCCATTAGCCGGGGCGAAACGGAAGGGGTGCAGGTCAGCGGTCTGGCCGTGGAGTTTGGGGCGAACGTCGGCATATGGCCTGATGCGCTGCTGGATTTTCTGGTCTCGGGGCTGGTTGGTCTGATTCTCGGCGGCATCGCCTGGTACACGCGGCCGCGCGGCGAGCGGGTATGATATCGCGGAACCGGCCCGGGGCGGGCAAACGAGGATGAAGGCGCGCGGGAAAATTGCTAAGGTAGCCCTCTTTCACATAGCGGAGGCGACATGGCATTACGGGACTGGCAGGCGCAGTTCGAAACATGGCTGCGGAATAACCACCGGCAGCCCGACGCGGCCCATGATATTTTTCACTGTCGTCGGGTCTGGAGTACCGCCCGACGGCTCTCCGACGATGAACACATCGACTGGCTGACGATCCTCGCCGCCTGCTACTTTCATGATATTGTCAGCCTGCCGAAAAACCATCCGCAGCGCCATTGTTCTTCAGCGCTGGCGGCGCAGGAGGCCTGCCGGATCCTGTCAAACCATTTTCCCGCCTTCCCGCAGGCGCGGTTGCCGGCGGTAGGCCATGCGATAGAAGCGCATAGCTTTAGCGGGCAAATTTCACCGACCACCCTCGAAGCGAAGATCGTCCAGGACGCCGATCGACTGGAGGCGCTGGGGGCGATTGGCCTGGCGCGCGTGTTCGCCGTCTCCGGCGCGCTGGGCACGGCGCTGTTCGATGCCGACGATCCCTTCGCCCGGCGGCGGCCGCTTAACGACAAACGGTTTGCCCTCGACCATTTTCAGACCAAGCTCCTGACGCTGCCGCAAACGATGCAAACCGGGCGGGGAAAAGCGCTGGCGCAGCATAACGCCCGCTTTCTGGTCACCTGGATGGCGAAACTTAGCGCGGAACTGAACGGCGACTATGTTTCGCTGGACAGCGCGGTGCTGGAGGCGTTCGGGCAGGGGGCGTAGAGAGCGTCGCGGAAACGTACTTGCCGCCAATTTATGTTAACCTTTCGCTTTTCACTTTTTTGGCCGGTAGAACCTATGCAGGAAGAACTTTCAGTAACAGGCTTGCAGAGTCTGACAGCAGACAACGCTCCGCCAGTGGTTCAGGCAACCCTGGAAAAACTGCTAGAAATTTATGATGTTAAAACGCTGGTAGCCCAGCTTAACGGCGTGGGAGAGCATCACTGGAGCCCGGCCATCCTGAAGCGGGCGGTGACCACCGCTACCGCATGGCGGCGGTTAAGCAAGAACGAGCTGGCGCATCTGCAAAGTCTGCTGCCCGTCCCCCCGGCGCATCATCCCCATTATGCCTTTCGCTTTATCGATCTTTTCGCCGGTATTGGCGGGATCCGGCGCGGATTTGAAGCCATCGGCGGCCAGTGCGTTTTCACCAGCGAATGGAATAAACATGCGGTGCGCACCTATAAGGCTAACTACTACTGCGATCCGGCGGAACACCGTTTTAATGAGGATATTCGCGATATCACGCTCAGCCACCGGGCGGGGATCGACGACCAGCAGGCGGCCGAACATATTCGCCAGCACGTGCCGCAGCATGACGTGCTGCTGGCCGGCTTTCCCTGCCAGCCCTTCTCGCTGGCGGGCGTTTCCAAGAAAAACGCCCTCGGCCGCGCCCACGGTTTTGCCTGCGATACCCAGGGGACGCTGTTTTTCGACGTGGTGCGGATCCTTGACGCGCGCCGCCCGCCGATTTTCGTGCTGGAAAACGTCAAAAACCTCAAGAGCCACGACGGCGGCAAAACGTTTCGCATCATTATGGAAACTCTGGACGAGCTGGGCTACGACGTGGCGGACGCCGCCGATAACGGCCCGGACGATCCGAAAATCATCGACGGCCGCCACTTTTTACCCCAGCATCGGGAGCGCATCGTGCTGGTGGGATTTCGCCGCGATCTCAACCTGAAAACCGACTTTACGCTGCGCGATATCGCCAGCCTCTGCCCCGCGCGTCGGGCTACCCTCGCCGAGCTGCTGGAGCCGGCGGTAGAGGCCAAATACGTGCTGACGCCGGTGCTGTGGAAGTATCTCTATCGCTATGCCCAGAAGCATCAGGCCCGGGGCAACGGTTTCGGCTACGGCATGGTTTACCCGGACAATCCGCACTGCGTGACGCGCACGCTGTCGGCACGCTACTACAAAGATGGTGCGGAAATCCTCATCGATCGCGGCTGGGATATGGCGCTTGGCGAGCAGAACTTCGACGATCCGCAGAACCAGCAGCACCGGCCGCGCAGGCTGACCCCGCGAGAGTGCGCGCGGCTGATGGGCTTTGAGTCGCCGCAGGAGTACCGCTTCCGCATTCCGGTATCGGATACCCAGGCCTACCGCCAGTTCGGTAACTCCGTGGTGGTGCCCGTTTTTGCGGCGGTGGCCCGGCTGCTGGCGTCCCGTATCCGTCTGGCCGTCGCGCTGCGTCAACAAGAGAGCCAGCATGGCGGACGTTCACGATAAGGCGACGCGCAGTAAAAACATGCGCGCTATCGCCACCCGCGATACGGCGATCGAAAAGCGCCTCGCCGCCGCGCTGGCCGAGCGGGGATTTACCTTCCGCTGCCAGGAGGCTGGGCTCCCCGGCCGGCCTGATTTCGTTGTCGACGAGTATCGCTGCGCAATCTTCGCCCACGGCTGCTTCTGGCATCGTCACGACTGCTATCTGTTTAAGATACCGGCGACGCGCACGGAATTCTGGCTGGAAAAAATAGGCAAGAACGTCGCGCGGGACCGCCGGGATCTTGAACGCCTGCAGCGTCTTGGCTGGCGGGTGCTCATCGTCTGGGAGTGCGCCCTGCGCGGGCGGGAGAAGCTCAGCGACGTGGCGCTGGGCGAGCGGCTTGAGGAGTGGATCTGCGGCGGCGGCGGGCAGGCGCAGATCGACACCCAGGGCATTCATCTACTGTGACGTTTTTTCGTCCCGACGGGAACCACCTGCGCCCGGGCCGGAAACAGATATTTCCCCAGCGTGACCAGCACCACGGCGAAAACAATCGTCGCCAGCGACAGCCATTCGATAAGCGTCAGCCGTTCGCCCCCCAGCCCGGTTCCCAGCAGTACCGCCACCACCGGATTGACGTAGGCGTAGCTGGTGGCCAGCGCCGGGCTGACGTTGCGAATCAGATACATATAGGCATTGATGGCGATGATGGAGCCGAACAGCGCCAGATAGCCAACGGCGAGGAAGCCGGCAAGCGGGGGCACGGCGGTAAGCCGCTCTCCGCAGAGCAGCGAGGCGCACAGCAGCACAATGCCCGCCGCCAGCATCTCAATCGCCCCCGCCATCATGCCCGACGGCAGGGTGATACGCGAGCCGTAGACGGAGCCGAAGGCCCAGCTGATGGAGCCTATCATAATCAGTACCGCCCCCCACGGATTGCCGCTCAGGCTGCCGCCGCTGTTCAGCATCACGATCCCCGCCAGCCCGATGGCGATCCCCGCCCACTCCAGCCCGCGGGTTTTGATGCCGAAGAAATAGCTGAAGCAGAGGGTAAACAGCGGCACGCTCGCCACCACCACCGCCGCAATGCCGGAGGGCACGTTCTGATGTTCGGCCACGGTAACCATTCCGTTACCTACCGCCAGCAGCAGAATGCCGATCAGCGCGGCGTTCAGCAGCGGGCGCAGGGGAGGGAGGCGATGGCCGCGCAGCAGCAGAAATGCCAGCAGCAGCGAGCCGGCGAAGAAAAAACGCACCCCGGCCAGCATAAACGGCGGCCAGCTTTCGACCCCGATCCTGATAACGAAATAGGTGGAGCCCCAGATGATGTACAGCGCAAACAGCGCGCTGAAAAGCGGTAATAACTGCCTGAAGCGCATAGTTCCTCACGGTGAACGTAACCAGATGCGTAGAGTAAACGCCAAAAGCGGCGACGATGCCAACGCTATATAGGTCCACTCCCGGCCGTTGGTTCCAGCGCTGCGGGTTTTGCTCCATACTTAGGGCTTAACAGGTGGATTAATGAGGGAAGCATTTTGGCAGGAAGTAGCTTACTGACGTTGCTGGATGATATCGCCACGCTGCTGGACGATATTTCGGTTATGGGAAAACTGGCGGCAAAAAAGACGGCCGGCGTGCTGGGCGACGATCTGTCGCTTAACGCCCAGCAGGTCACCGGCGTGCGGGCGAACCGCGAGCTGCCGGTGGTCTGGGGCGTGGCGAAAGGTTCGCTGGTTAACAAGGCGATCCTTGTACCGCTGGCGCTGCTGATCAGCGCCTTTATTCCCTGGGCCATTACGCCGCTGCTGATGCTCGGCGGGGCGTTTCTCTGCTTTGAAGGGGTGGAAAAAGTGCTGCACACCGTGACGGCCCGCCGGCAGAAAGTGGATCCGGCGGAGCGGCAGAAGCGGCTGGAGGCCCTGGCGGCGCAGGACCCGCGCGCTTTTGAAAAAGATAAAATCAAGGGGGCGGTGCGCACCGATTTTATTCTCTCTGCGGAAATTGTCGCCATCACGCTCGGCATTGTCGCCGAAGCGCCGCTGCTTAACCAGGTGGTGATCCTGTTTGGCATTGCGCTGCTGGTGACCGTCGGCGTCTACGGGCTGGTCGGTATTATCGTCAAACTTGATGATATGGGCTACTGGCTGGCGGAGAAAAGCAGCGCGCTGGCCAGAGGGGTCGGTAAGGGCCTGCTGGTAATGGCACCGTGGCTGATGAAGGTGCTCTCGGTGGTCGGCACCCTGGCCATGTTTCTGGTCGGCGGCGGGATCGTGGTACACGGCATTGGCCCGCTGCATCACGGCATCGAGCAGTTTGCCCACCGGCAGGGGGCCATCGCCGGGCTGCTTCTGCCTTCGCTGGTTAACCTGGCGCTGGGATTTGTTATCGGCGCGGTGGTGGTGGCGTTGGTGAAAGGGATCGCCAGAGTACGCGGCGCGGCGCACTAGGCCGGGGGTGTTCAGGTCCGGTGCCGGAAGGCTCGCCGTGCATTCGGCATACCCTGGCCTGAGTGAGTTCCGGCGACGCTCGCCAACGGCTAAGAGGCCCAGTCTGATTATCTTCGCCGCGATTACGCAAAAAGGGGCAATCTCGTCTAAGGTAAAACCGTTTTATACCCGTTATACTTCAGGTTGCATGTGCGTTGGCTTTATTCGGCCCAGGGGCCTCACCCCTTCGGGGCCAGCCCCGGGGCTGTTCAAAACGCGCTGCGTTTTGTCCTGCAACTCGAATTATTTAGGGTATATCTGATAAAGGAGGCCGGTATGCTCTTTTCTGTCGGTGAAGTGGTTACCGTTAAAGCGGGCGGACCACGAACGATCGTCACCGGCTATTCCAGCGGTATGGTGGAGTGTCGCTGGTATGACGGTTTTGGCGTCAGGCGGGAGGCATTCCGCGAAGATGAGCTAGTGCCGTTCGACGAGAAGCGGCAGCAGGAAAGCGCCTGAAAACAAAGCGCCCGGCCCGCGTCGGGCGTTTTGCTAACCCCTCAGGTATCTCAGCAGCGGCCTGCTCGCCTGCGACGGCAACGTGCTATTGTCCTGACGAGGGGGGAAGAGCGGGGCGTTTTTTCCGATCCGCGGAACGAAGGGGCGTGGATTGTAGAATATTTCTGGAAACTTTTTTCGTGCCGCGAAAGCGCGCCCGGAACCATGTCGATTCGCGCAGTGCGCGGGCTGGCGTAGATAAGCGTGGTAAGCATTAATAGCCCTAATCATTTGCAGAAGAAATATTTGCTTGTCAGGCAAAAAAATTGCAGATAAGGTGGTCCGCACATCAGATTTTCTGGTGTAACGAATTTTCAAGTGCTTCTTGCATAAGCAAGTTTAATCCCGCCCCTGCTACAGGGGCGGGATTTTTTTCGCCCGCGTCAGCGGTTGATTTCGGAAACGCTAAAGTCATGAATATCAAGCTCAAACGCTTCAGCCAATTCATGCCATGTATGATACTCGCGGCCGTCGACGCTGACCTTATCCGGATCGTCCGCGCTGCGCTGTACTTTGCCTTCACTGATTTCGTTAATGGCGGCCAGCAGGGCGTCCACATCGACGCTCACTTCACGCCTGGCGGTATCGCTGTACTCTTTTGCGGTCTTCATTTCAGGCTCCTTAATTTCACCGTGGCAGTGATAAGTATAGGGTAGGCTGTGTCCTATACTGGCACAAAATCACAGGAGGAAAGCGATGAAGGTAAACGATCGGGTTACGGTTAAGACGGACGGCGGCCTTCGCCGGCCCGGCGTGGTGCTGGCGGTTGAAGCGTTCAGCGAAGGAACCATGTATCTGGTTGCGCTGGAGGATTACCCGCTCGGCATCTGGTTTTTCAATGAGACGGGCCATCAGGACGGTATTTTTGTCGAGCCGGCGGACCCGGAGCGCGCGGAATAGCCATCAGGGGGAGATTCCCGCCGGAAGTTCGCTGACGATATCGGCCAGCAGGTTGAAAACTTCGCTAAACAGGTGCTCGCAGAACGGCGCGATCAGCGGCATCAGCGCCGCGATCAGCGTCATGCCGATGGTTAAGGTCAGCGGGAAGCCGATAACAAACACCGACAGCTGCGGGGCCATCCGGTTGAGCAGGCCGAGGGCCAGGTTGAGGGTCAGCAGCGTCGCGATCACCGGCAGCGCCAGCATAATGCCGTTGACGAAGATCAGGCTACCGGCCCTGGCGAGCGCCAGAAAAGCGTTGCTGTTAACCGGGCTGCCGCCGATGGGCAGGGTGTAAAACGTGTCGGTCAGCAGCGAGATCAGCCACAGATGGCCGTTGAAGACCAGAAACAGCAGCATCGCCAGCATATCGATAATCCGCGCGAGGACCGGCATGTTCAGATGGCTGCCTGGATCGACGAAGGTGGCGAAAGAAAGCCCCATCTGCAGGCCAATAATCTCCCCGGCGGTGCGTACCGCCGCAAAGGCGAACTGCATGGTAAACCCGAGGGCGATGCCGATCAGGATCTGCTGCAGCGCTACCCACAGGGCGTTAAGGGTAAAGAGCGACTCATTATACGACGGCAGCAGCGGGGCGATGATAATGGTAATAAACAGCCCCAGCCCCAGCTTTACCCGTTTGGGGATTGCGCGCTCGCTGAGGATCGGCGCGGTGGAAACCAGCGCCAGCACCCGCAGCAGCGGCCAGAAGTAAAGGTTCAGCCAGGACATCCATTCAATGCTGGTGAGATGCAGCACGGGCGATTAACCGATGATCCAGGGAAGATTGCTGAACAGCGTCCGCACGTAGTCGAGCAGCAGATTCAGCATCCACGGCCCGGCGACGACAATCGCGGTAAACACCGCCACGATCTTCGGAATAAACGACAGCGTCATTTCGTTAATCTGGGTGGCGGCCTGCAGGATACTGACGATAAGGCCGGTGATCAGCGCCACCAGCAGCAGCGGCGCGGCGAGGGAGAGCGCCACTCGCATCGCCTCGGTGCCCATCATCATGACCGATTCAGGTGTCATTACGCATCCTCAGCTGTAAAAGCTTTGCGCCAGCGAGCCGATCAGCAGCTGCCAGCCGTCGACCAGCACAAACAGCATCAGCTTGAACGGCAGGGCGATGGTGGCGGGCGGCACCATCATCATCCCCAGCGCCATCAGCACGCTGGCGATCACCAGGTCGATGATCAGAAAGGGAATAAAAATGGTAAAGCCGATCTGGAAGGCGGTTTTCAGCTCGCTGGTGACGTAGGCGGGCAGCAGAATGCGCATCGGCACCGCCTCCGGCCCCTGCAGCGGCCCGCTGTTGGCCAGCCTGGCGAACAGAGCCAGATCGGCTTCGCGGGTCTGGCGCAGCATAAACTCGCGCAGCGGCTGCGCCCCTTTCTCCAGCGCCTCCTGCATCGAAATCTTCTCTTCGCTAAGGGGCTGCCAGGCGTCGACATAAATTTTGTCGATGGTCGGCGACATAATAAAAAAGGTCAGAAACAGCGCCAGCCCCAGCAGCACCTGGTTCGGCGGCGCGGACGGCGTGCCGAGGGCGTTACGCAGCAGGCCAAAAACGATGATGATGCGGGTAAAACTGGTCATCATCAGTAAAACGGCGGGAATAAAGGTTAGCGAGGTGATAAAGACCAGCGTCTGCACCGGCAGGGTCCAGCTCTGGCCGCCGCCGGGCAGCGGCTGACTTATCAGGCCGGGCAGCTGCGCAAGGGCGGCGGGGCTGGCCAGCCAGAGGCAGGCCAGGCTAAGGGAAAGCAAACGGCGCATCAGGATCTCCCGGAACGCTTGAGCAGGTTCTTCATCATGGCCTGAAAATCCGCCGGGGCCTCCGGCGTCTGCTCCTGGTTCTCTGCCGCCGGGGCCGGAGGCAGCGTATGGAGCAGGCTGACCTGGGTGGCGGTAACGCCGAGCACCAGCCGGGCGTCGTCTACCTCGACGATCGTTACCCGCTCGCGCGCCCCCAGCGAGACGCTGGCGGTAACCTTCAGGCCGTGGACGCGGCTCCCTTTGGCGCTAAAGCCCAGCCGCTTAACCGCCCAGGCCGCCGCCAGAATCAACAGAATAATGCCAAGCAGCGCGCCGCTCACCTGCGCCAGCGGGGCACCGGGAACGGCGGTGGGATGTTGTACCGTAGCCTCTGTCTTCATCGTTAGCGGCTCAGGCGGCGCATACGTTCAGAAGGGGTGATGATGTCGGTAATACGCACGCCGTACTTGTCGGCGACCACCACCACCTCTCCCTGGGCTATCAGATAGCCGTTGATCAGGATGTCCAGCGGTTCGCCCGCCAGCCCCTCCAGCGCCACCACGGAGCCTTGCGCCAGGCGCAGCAGCTCCTTGATGGTCATGCGCGTGCGTCCCAGCTCCACGGTCAGCTTGACCGGAATATCCATAATCAGGTCGATATCCTGGAGCGTACCGCTGACGTCGCCGCCGCCCAGCTGCTGGAAGACCGCCTCCGCCGGACTCTTGCTGGCGGTGTTTTGTTGTTCGTTCAGCGCATCAGCCCACAGATCGTCCAATGCGCCAGTGTTCTCATCGGACGGATTATTCATGTCACTCATTTGGGCTGTTCCTCATTCAGCGAATTCAAAATCGGGTTGATCAAATGCTCCACGCGCAGGGCGTACTGACCGTTAACGGTGCCATACTGGCTGGTCAGTACGGGCACGCCGTCCACATGAGCGATAATGCGATCGGGTTTCTCAATGGGCAGCACGTCGCCGGGCTTCAGCTGCAAAATCTGCGACAGCCGCAGCGGCACTTCGGCAAAGTTGGCCACCAGCTCCAGCTCGGAGTGTTGAACCTGGCGCACCAGGTTGTCGCGCCAGTTCTGATCCTCATGGCGGGAGTTTTCCAGCGGCGGATTGACCAGCAGCTCCCGCAGCGGCTCAATCATGCTGAACGGCAGACAGATATTAAATTCACCGGTCAGGTTGCCAATCTCCACGTGAAACGGCGTGTTGATCACGATGTCGTTCGGCGAGGTGGTAATGTTGGTGAACTTCACCTGCATTTCAGAGCGGACGTACTCCACCTCCAGCGGGTTAATGCCCTTCCAGGCGTCGCTGTAGCCCTCCAGCGCCAGCTTCAGCATCCGGTTAATGATGCGCTGCTCGGTGTGGGTGAACTCGCGCCCCTCAACCTTGGTGGGGAAACGCCCGTCGCCGCCGAACAGGTTATCCACGGCGATAAACACCAGGCTTGGCGAAAACACCACCAGCCCGGTGCCGCGCAGCGGCTTCAGGTGGATCAGGTTCAGGTTGGTCGGCACCGGCAGGTTGCGGGCAAACTCGTGATACGGCTGAATGCGGATCGCGCCGACGGTAATATCCGGGCTGCGGCGCAGCAGGTTGAACAGCCCCATGCGGAACTGGCGCGCGAAGCGTTCGTTTATGATTTCCAGCGCCTGCAGGCGTTCGCGCACCACCCGCCGCTGGGTATTGGGATCGTAAGGGCGAATATCGCTGTCGCCGGCAATGCCCGCCGTCGGTTCGTCCTGCGTCTCGCTGTCGCCGTTTAACAGCGCATCGATTTCAGCCTGAGAAAGAATACTGTCGCCCATGTCTCTACCGCAGAATAAAAGCTGTATACAGAACGTCGGTGACGTCCTGCTTCGGTTGACCGGCAACCAGCGGCTCGGCCAGCGCCTCTTTAATGGCACCGATCAGCTGCAGTTTGCCCTCTTCGGTAGCCAGCGCCGTCGCCTCCTGGCGGGAAAAGAGCAGCAGCAGACGGCTGCGCACTTCCGGCAGATAGTCGTTCAGGCGCTCGCGGGTGGCTTCATCTTTGACGCGCAGGGTGATGCCGATGTACAGCACGCGATCGGCGTCGCCCAGGTTAACGGTAAAGGTCTCCAGCGGAAAGAAGACCGGTGCCGGCGGCGGGGGAGGCGGCTCGGCTTTGGCGGACGTCGGATGCTGCTGCATACGCCAGAAGCTGTAGCCTGCGGCGGCGCAGGCCGCAAGGGTAATCACCAGCAGCAGCGGGATCCATATTGAGCGTTTGCTTTTTTTGCTAATCGCGGAGTCAGACATGTGATACGGGCTTCCTGTTTCGATACAGCGTATGCCTGATTATCCCGTGTCCTTCCCACGGCAAAGCGTGGAAAAGACGCGGATAATCATGCTACCTCGGGCGTTAGGCGAAGATATCAACGGCACCGCGGCCCCTGGCGGCGGCCTGCAGCGAGGCCGGGGCGGCCAGCCCGGCGTCGTCATCGGCGGTGGGCAACGGCTGCCCCGGCGCGCGCGGCGTCTGCTGCTGCTGGGATGAGGCGTGCTGCTGCCCGGCAAAGCTTTCGCTGCTGATGCTGCTCTGTCCGAGCTGAATACCGCTCTCCGCCAGCTGAGCGCGCAGTACCGGCAGGGCGGCCTCCAGCGCGGCGCGAACGTGGCTGTGGGCGGAAACCATCTGCAGCTGCGCCTGGTTGTCGTCGAGCTTCAGAGAGATCTGCACCAGGCCGAGATCCTCCGGATGCAGGCGTAGCTCGGCGCTCTGCTGGCCCTGACGGGTAAACAGGGTCACATGCTGGCTGAGAGACTGCTGCCATTCGTGGCTGCCCAGCGGCGCGCTGAGCAGCGGGGCGGCCGCGACGGTCTGCGGCTGCGGGGTCGCCGGCGGAACGGCGGCCGGTGCCGGGCCGGAGGTTAACGGCGACGGAAGATTTTCTGCCTCGCTCCTCACCGGGGCGGCGACGGGCAGCGGCGTAAAGGGGGCGGCGGCGTCGGCGCGCTGGGCCAGTCCGGGCTGGCTGTGTTTCATTTCGCCGTCGGCAAAGGCATCAGCGACGCTCTGCGCCATTGGCCGCACCTCTCCCGCCGGGCGTCCGCCCTGGGCGGCAGGCGCTTCCCCAGGGGGCGGCGCGAGCGGCGGCTGGCCCGGCAGCATGGCGAACAGGGCGCTCAGATCGCTGAGGAGATCCTCCTCCGTCAGCGGATCGCTCTCCTCCCGCAGGCCGCTGCGGGCGGCCGCGCTCAGGGCCTCTTTCTGCGGGGCGGTCAGCGTGGAAATCAGCCCGGAGGCGCTGTTCAGTTCCGGCTCTGTTCCCTCCGGCGCGGCGTCCCGCGTCGCCAGCAGTTCGGCCAGCGTTGCGGCGGAGGCGGTATCGCCCCGGAGATCCGCCGCCGCTTCCGGGAGCGGACGCCCGGCGGCGGCCTGCAGGTCGGCAAGGGTCGGGGCCGCGGCGTCCTGCGCCTCGCCTGCGCCCAGGGCACCGGCCAGCAGCGCCAGAAAGTCCTGCGCGGAGGTCGCCGCTTTGCCGTGCGGCAGGCCGCCGGCGGTATCGACGTCAGTAACGGCCAGTTGGGGCAAAACGATCATTCTGGTTTCCTCATTGCTGCCCGCTGGGCAAATTCATCCATTTTTTTCTGATCCAGGCGGCTTTCAGCCAGATATGCCGCCGCGCTTTGGCGCTCCTGCAGGGTTTCCCAGGCCTGCAGGCGCTGTTTCTTTTCCCGCCAACTGTTGAGCGCCAGGTCAACCTTCTGCGTCCACTGGCCGAGCTGCTGGCGATGCTGATCGATCGCCTTCTCCAGCGTCTGAATAAACTGCTGGTAGTTAAGCCAGCGGTTGCTGGCAATCCCCTGGCTCATGTCGTTGTTCAGGTTGTTTTGATACTCGTTCTGGTAGTCGAGCAGCATTTTCAGCTGCTCTTCCGCCTGCTGGAACCCGCGACGCATTTCGCCTAACAGCAGCGCGGCGTCGTCCACCTCTTTTTCAGCAAGATCTTTCAGCGTTGCCAGCGCGCCATGTTCTGCCATGACCGTTGCCCTCCTGCGTTATGCCATCGTCGGGAAAATTTGCTCCAGCGCCCGGAGCGAGTCTTCCCAGTCTGCTCGTTCAAAAATACCCTGCTGTAAAAATGCCTCCAGCTGCGGCCACAGGGTGATGGCCTTGTCCAGCATCGGATCGCTGCCCTTGGCGTAGGCACCGACGCTGACCAGGTCGCGGTTGCGCTGGAAGCTTGACAGCAGCTGCTTAAAATGACGCACCCGGGCGTAGTGCTGCTCGTCGATCAGCGCCGTCATTGCGCGGCTGATTGACGCTTCTATATCAATGGCCGGATAGTGGCCGGCCTCCGCCAGGCGGCGCGACAGCACCACGTGGCCGTCAAGAATGGCGCGCGCCGAGTCGGCAATGGGGTCCTGCTGGTCGTCGCCCTCGGTCAGCACCGTATAAAAGGCGGTGATTGAGCCGCCGCCGTGGATGCCGTTGCCGGCGCGCTCCACCAGCGCCGGCAGCTTGGCGAAGACCGACGGCGGATAGCCTTTGGTGGCGGGCGGTTCGCCGATGGCCAGCGCAATCTCGCGCTGGGCCATCGCGTAGCGGGTGAGTGAATCCATAATCAGCAGCACGTGCTGGCCGCGATCGCGGAAATCTTCGGCAATGCGGGTGGCGTAGGCGGCCCCCTGCATTCGCAGCAGCGGCGAGACGTCCGCCGGGGCGGCGATCACCACCGAGCGCGCCCGCCCTTCGGCACCGAGAATATTTTCGATAAAGTCTTTTACCTCGCGGCCGCGCTCGCCGATCAGGCCGACGACGATCACGTCGGCGCGGGTATAGCGCGCCATCATGCCGAGCAGCACGCTCTTGCCGACGCCGGAGCCGGCAAACAGCCCCATGCGCTGGCCGCGGCCAACGGTGAGCAGGGCGTTGATTGGCCGCACGCCGGTGTCCAGCACGTGCTCAATCGGCGTGCGCTGTAGGGGGTTAAACGGCTGGGTGATCAGCGCGCCGGTTTCGCCGGTGTCGGGGGAGGGGAGGCCGTCAAGGGGTTTGCCGCTGCCGTCCAGCACGCGGCCGAGCAGGGCGGGGCCGAGAGGCAGCTGTTTACCGCTCTGCAGCCCCTCTCCGGCGATGTTTTTGGCGTAGACGCGCGCGCCGGGCAGAATGCCTTCCACCTCCTCCAGCGGCATCAGGAACAGGCGCTGGCCGTTAAAGCCCACCACCTCGCTCTCCACCTCGTAGGTTTCGTTGCCTTCCAGGCGTTCGATAACGCAGGTGGCACCGAGGGGGAGCTGCAGGCCGGTCGCCTCCAGCACCAGGCCGGTGGCGCGGGTCAGGCGGCCGTAGCGGCGCACCGAGGGCAGCAGCGCCATTTTCGTTTCAAAGTTATCCAGCGCGTTAAGCCAGCGGGTGAGTCGCGTCGTCATCAGATAACTCCGGGGGCGGCCAGCCGGCACAGCTCCTGCCAGCGGGTGGCGACGCTGGCGTCAAGATCGCCCTCGTCGGCGGAGACCTTGCAGCCGCCGTGGTGCAGCGTCGGATCGCCGCGCAGCCGCCAGCCGTGAAGGCTTAAGGTGGCACCGAGCATCTCCTCCACGCGCTGGAGATCGTCCGGGTGCACCCGCAGCTGCGGCTTGCCGCTGAACAGCGGCTCCTGCTGCAGCAGCAGCTGGATCTGCTTAATCAGGGCGGTATTATCCACCGGCGGCGTCTGGCCGATAACCTGGCGCGCGGCCTCCAGCGCCATCTGCATCAGGCGTGAGGCGATAACGCTGTCCAGGGCGTCGAGGGTGTTCTGAAATTCGTTCACCAGCTGCTGCATCCGGGCGTGCAGCGGCGCATGTTCCGCCTGCGCCTGGGTCTGGCCCTGCTCCAGCCCTTTGGCCAGCCCCTCCTGATAGCCCAGCTCGTGCCCCTTCTGGCGGCCTTCGGCAAGGCCGGCGTTATAGCCCTGCTCGTGGGCCTGCACTTTCAGCTGCGCCAGCTCCTGTTCAAGCTGCTCCCCGGCACTTAGCTCCGGTACATCGACAAACTCTATCGGCTCGTCGGGCTGCGTCGTCGGCTCCGTCTCGGTCAGGGGCGGGGCCAGATCGTCCGGGGTCCAGACTTTCCACGGCAGTTCATCAGACATAGGTATCCTCGCCGCCGCCAATGACCATTTCGCCGCTCTCCGCCAGACGGCGAACAATCAGCAGGATCGATTTCTGTTCGTTTTCCACCTGCGACAGGCGTACCGGGCCGCGGTTGGCCAGGTCGTCGCGCAGAATATCGGCGGCGCGCTGGGACATATTGCGCAGGAACTTCTCGCGCAGCGGCGGTTCCGCCCCCTTCAGGGCCACCAGCAGCGATTCGGAATCCACTTCCTGCAGCAGGCGCTGGATGCTGCGATCGTCGACCTCCACCAGGTTCTCGAACAGGAACATCTCGTCGATGATCTTCTGCGCCAGTTCGCCGTCGAATTCGCGTACGGCGGTAATAACCGCCTCTTCCTGCTGGGTCTTCATCAGGTTGATGATTTCCGCCGCGGTTCTTACGCCGCCCATTTTGCTGCGCTTGAGATTCTGACCGTCGAGCAGGCCGTTGAGCACTTCGGTCAGTTCGGCCAGCGCCACCGGCTGTACGCCGCCGAAGGTGGCGATACGCAGCATGACGTCATGGCGCAGGCGTTCGTCGAACAGCGCCAGAATATCGGCGGCCTGGCTGCGCTTAAGGTGTACCAGAATGGTGGCGATAATCTGCGGATGTTCGTCGCGGATAATATCGGCGGCGCTTTGCGGCTCCATAAAGTTGAGCGTCTCGATGCCGCTGGCGGTATCGCGGGTTTCGAGAATATCCTCCAGCAGGCTGGCGGCGCGCTCTTCGCCCAGCGCTTTCACCAGCACCGAGCGCAGGTATTCGTTGGCGTTGACGCTGAGGGCGGCGAACTGCTCGGCCTCTCTCTCAAATTCCGACAGCACCTCGGTCAACTGCTTATTAGAGATCTGGTTGACGCTGGCCATCGCCGCGCTCAGGGTCTGTACTTCGCGCTGGGAGAGGTGCTTGAACACCTCCGCCGCGCGGTCCTCGCCGATGGTCATCAGCAGGATGACGCTTTTATGGGTGCCGGTAAGGGTCTTACTCATGATCGTTATTCATCCACTGGCGAATGACCAGCGCCACCACGCGCGGATCGTTATCTGACATTTCGCGGATTCGCTGGCTGAGCACTTCCGCGCCGAGGCGCTGGTTGGCCCGAAGCTGCTGCTGCTGTTCGTCTTTGCTCAGGCGAACCTCAACGGCCTCCTGGGTCTCCTGGCGGATCTGCGCCTGTTCCTGCGCGGCCTTCACCTCTTCCGCGCGGCGGATCAGCTGCGGACGAACCGCCCTGCGCCACAGGATCCAGGCGACCAGCAGGACCAGCAGCCAGCGGCCGGCGGCGATCAGCTGTTCGATAAAGGCCTGGGTTTTCCAGAACGGCAGCTCGCCGACGGAATCTTCCACCGCGGTAAACGGCGAGTTCACCACGTTCAGGGTATCGCCACGGCTGTCGGAGAAGCCCATCGCCTCGCGGGTCAGATTTTCAATCTGCTTCATCTGTTCGGCGCTCAGCGGCTGCGGCTTACCGTCCGCCAGCGTTTTGTAGTTCACCACCACGGCCACGGAGAGTCGCTGCACGTCGCCCACGTTCATTTTGGTGTGGCGAATGGTGCGGTCCACCTCGTAGTTGCTGGTTTCGTTACGCTGGCTGCTGCGCGGGCCGCTGGCGGTCTGCTGCTGGCGATTCTGGCCGTTTTGTTCGTTTTGTCCGTTCCGGGACGCCTCAGGCGGGGTGGCGATCGGCGCGGCGTTAGGCGGTGCGGGCTGGTTTGACAGCGCGCCCGGCACGCCGCCCGGCTGACCGGCCCCGTTCTGTTCGCTGACGTTGATCTGGCGTGAGCGCAGCGCCGCCTGGGCGGCATCGCCGTTCGGCCGATACTGCTCCTCAGTTTGCTCTTTATTCGCAAAGTCGAGCTGGGCGGTCACCTGGGCGTGCACGTTGCCGTTGCCGACAATCGGCGACAGGATCGATTCGATACGGCGCTGAATGCGCCCCTCCACGTCGCTGGCGTACTTCAGCTGCGCGTCGTTGAGATCGCGGCTGCTGGTGCCGGAGCGGGTCAGCAGATGGCCGGCCTGATCGACCAGGGTGACGTTGCCCGGCGGCAGACCGGCAACGGCGCTGGAGACCAGGTGCGTTACCGCGCTGATCTGCCCTTCATCCAGCGCCCGACCCGGCTCCAGGTTGACCGTTATCGAAGCGGAAGGGGATTTTTGCTCGCGCACGAACAGCGAAGGTTTGGGCATCGCCAGGTGGACGCGCGCCCGCTTTACCGGGCCTAATGTCTCAATGGTGCGCGCCAGCTCGCCCTCCAGCGCACGCTGGTAGTTGACCTGCTCGCTGAACTGGCTGATGCCGAACTTCTCCTGGTCCAGCAGTTCAAAGCCGACCGAACCGCCTTTCGGCAGCCCCTGCTGCGCCAGCTTCAGGCGCAGCTCGTGCACTTTATCCGCCGGAACTTCGATAGCGCCGGTGGCTTCGGTAAAGCGGTACGGCACGTTCATCTGGGTCAGTTGGGTGACGATGGCCCCGCCATCGCGATCGGAAAGGTTGCTGAACAGCGTGCGGTAGTCGGGGGATTTAGCCCACAGCACCATGGCGACCACGATGGCCACGGCGGCGGCACCCGCGACGATCAGCGGGATTCTGGGATTCGCCCGCAGGCGATGAAGCCACTCGAGAGGTTTCATTGGGGTTGCCGTTGATGCAGTCGCATTCATTTCGCACCTCGTGACCGATCGCAGACGGCGTTATTTGCAAAGTGGAACAAGACTTACTCCCGGGTCAGCAAACTCGAAAAATTAACGGTTTCATTATTTGTGCTTTCAAATTTTTCTATGGGATAAATAACCTGGTTTTTTATCGTTATTTAACGCCTTTATTTTATTAACGTGCTGTTAGGCTCTGTCGGGTAAGTCAATATCCAGGGGAAAGAAATGGCAGCGATACAGGGGATTGAAGGGGTTATCAGCCAGCTTCAGGCGACGGCGACATCGGCAAAGGGGCTGGAAGCGCAGCCAAAGCCGACCATCAGCTTTGCCGGGCAGCTTAACGCCGCGCTGGGCCGTATCAGCGATACCCAGACCTTTGCCCGGGTCCAGGCGGAGAAGTTTACGCTCGGCGAGCCGGGGGTGGCGCTTAATGACGTAATGACCAATCTGCAAAAAGCCTCGGTATCAATGCAGATGGGCATTCAGGTGCGCAATAAGCTGGTTTCTGCGTACCAGGAAGTGATGAATATGCAGGTTTAACCTTTTGAAATTACTATAATTATAATTCTGGAAAAGCCGTTTTTTTGTACAAGGGGCCGGCGCGCGTTGTCTGGCTCCGCTTTTTTACCTTTTCTCCACCTTTTTGTTCCCATATCCTCTTCGTCGCCGTCGTATGCGAATCGGTCGCAGGCCGCTGAATGGAGCCAGAAAAATGAGAGCTGTTTTGTTCACCCTGTTGGCGCTGCTGCTGGTCGGCTGCGGATATCACTTCACCTCCTTTGAAACCATTAAGGAAATGACGTATCACGCCACGGTTACCGGGCCAAACCGGGGGTATATCGACTATCGTTCGCCAGAGTTACTGGCTGCCGACGACCCGCGCGTCAATGCGATCGTGACCTACGCGGGTGCAGGAGGGCCTTTCGATCTGAAGAAGTTTCATATTACAGGCCTTCGTCCGCAGCAGGGAGAGCTGCGGCTGTACGTCCCCGAGATTGCCGGTCTGCGCTTTGTGGAGCTGGATCTTAACGTTAACGGCGGGACGGTCAGGCTCTGTTCCGGTTTGCCGGACGCTGAATCGGCGTGGGAAAGGCGTCTGGAGAAGGAGGTGCCCGTTACCCTGGTGAATAACGGGAAATCCATCACCGTTTCCTCCGCAATGCGCGACGCCGGACCCTGGTCTGTCAGACTGCTCCGGGCCATCCGCAAGTAAACCTCGATGCCGCAGGCGAAACAGCGCTAGCCCTGAGTTTCGCTGCGCAGGCGCTGATTGATAAAGGCGATGGCCTGGCCGGGCGGCATGATGTTATTGATCGCGTGGCTGACGCCCTGGCCAATAATATTCTCTGCCAGACGCAGATTGAAGGGGCGACCCTGATAATCCAGGCTTTCGCGCCTGCCGTATCGTTCGCCGTCGCGCAGCAGATCGAGCCAGGGATAGCGCTGCAGAATGCGCTGGTTAGCGTAGACGGACGGATGCGCACTGTTGCCCCCCAGCAGCACCAGATTTTGTACGATCTCCGGCGAGTAGAGCCAGCGGAAAAACTGCGCCGCCTGGGTTTTTTTCTCGCTGTAGCATGACATCCCCAGCGCGCCGCCGCCGATCTGGGGCTGCGCGCCGGGCACCGGGGCGAAGCCGGGGGCCGGAAAGCGGCCGCGCTGGCTGAGGGGGTTAAAGAGATTGCTGTAGACAATCAGCATCGCCAGCTGGCCGTCACGAAAGCTTTCCACCGAGGCGCTCCACCACTCTTTTTTCAGATGGCTGGCGATGTCCAGCTGCGCCAGATAGCCCTCCAGGGCGGCGACGCCCCTTTCCGGCTCCAGCGACGGCGGCCGATCGGGATGCAGCAGGCGTCCGCCTTCCGCGTAGTAGCGCAGCAGATACTCGGTGGCGATAAGCCCGGCGTTGCCGAGCGTAATGGAGGAGCCGGAAGGGCGTCGTGGATTGCCCGGCTCGTGCAGTTCGCCAAAGAAGCGGGCGATACGATCGAATTCGCTGAAGCGCTGGGGCACGCGCAGCGCTTCGCCGTGCTTTTCATAGTACATGCGGCTGAGGGTGGGGTCGCTGAACAGATCGCGACGATAAAACAGCAGCTGGGTGCTGGCGTCAAAGGGCAGCGCCCACAGCGTTTCATCATTTACCCGGCAGAACTGCTCCACAAGCGCAGGGGGAAAGGGAGCCGCCAGCGCCGGGAGATCGTCGGCAATATCCGCCAGCGGCCTGAGCCGCTGGCGGGCGAACCACGGCAGGCAGGCGACGTCGATGCGCAGCAGATCGTACCAGGCAAGCTGCTCTGGCGAGGAGAGGATGGTAAACACTTCATCCCAGGGGTGAACCGCCAGGTTGACCCGAATGCCGGTCTGGCGCGCAAAGTGGGGAAGCAGCTTTTTCAGCGCCTGGGTCGACGGCGAGGGGAGGATCAGCAGGTTCAGCGTCTCCTCCGGGGCCTGGGTCCGGGGGGGAAGCGGCGGCAGCGCAAAGCCCCGGTTGGCCAGCAGCGTCTCCGGGGGGAGCGCCTTATCTTCTTCAAGATCGCTGACGATCCTCTGGCCCAGATAGCCGTAGTCCAGCTGGTAATAGTGGGTGACGGCGTCGGCGGGCGGCTCGCTGTCGCTGAGCGAGTACAGCGCTCCCGGCCTGCCGCTGTGCCCCAGCGCCAGCGCCCGCGTCAGGCTGCGCAGCTTTTCGTTATCCTGGGTGATAAAGGCATCGGGCGGGGCGGCGCTGAAAAAGTCGAAGGCCGCGAGATCGGCCTCCTCGTCGGGGGAGTCAATAATCGTCAGGCGCGCGTCGGGGGGCAGCGCGGCGCGAATACCGGCCACGAAGCGCCCGGCGCAGGCGTAGTGCAGCGGATCGCACAGCACCCCAACGTGCTGATGTTTGCCGGCGGCGATGCGCCGGGCAATTTCTTCACCGGCGGCAAAAAAGTCGTGGCTGAAGCTGACTTCGGCATTGCGCGGGCGACGCCAGACAAAGGCGATCTGCCGCGGCGGCAGGCGCAGGGCGCGATACCAGTCGTCGGCCTCTTCCAGGCAGGAGGCAACGATGACGGCTTTCGGCGCGCGGGTCGCCAGAGCGGCGAGGATCTCGCGCTCCCTGGCCGGGCGGTCGCCGGTGAGGTAGAGGTTCAGGGCCGTGCCGGGGGGCAGCGCGCGGGCGATCCCGCTGTACAGACGGTGGCAGGGGGTGGCGTCAATGTCCGGCAGCACCAGCGCGATGTCGTTACTTTTGCTGGCCCGCAGCGACTGCGCCTGGGCGTTAAGCTGATAGCCCATTGCGCTGGCGGCGCGGCGCACGGCCTCGATTTTTTCTACGCTGACGTTTCCCCGCCCGTTCAGAACGTTCGATACCGTGCCGTGCGAAACGCCGGCCATCCGGGCTATATCCTTGATTGTTGCCATCTTTTTACCACCGCTCACTTTTTCAGACGATAGTAGCATTCGCGCGAAAAGCTGACCACGGCTTTGTTTTTTGAACGTTCCAATATTCTTGACGCGGAGATATCTTCGCCTTTCCCGCTTTACTATCCTGATATAAAAAAGCAATAGATTATAATCAATTGAATTTTAAATATATTTAAAATTTAATTTTGAAAGCGCTCACCTTTTGATGTCGTCGGTATTGCACAAGATAGCGAGTGATAGATGATTGGTACGATCCAAAATTAGTGCGCCGGGGCGAACCCGGACGGCTTCTCTTCTTTTCACAGGAATGAATTACAATGAAAATCCACTTTCTTGGCTCGGGGGCGTCTGAAGGCATACCCAACCCGTTTTGCCGCTGCGACCTCTGCCGGCGAGTCCGGCAGATAAAGGGGAAGGATGTTCGTACCCATTCGTCGGTGATTATTGACGACGTGCTGTTAATTGATATTGCACCCACCTTCAGCCATCAGATACTGCGCGACGGCGTCGACGCCTGCGCGATTACCGATCTGCTTTTTACCCATACTCATCCCGACCATTTTAACGTTGCCGAATTAACCAACCGCATGGAGGGCTTTGGCCACGGCCAGCAGCATCCGCTGAATATTTACGGCAACGACATGGCCATTAGCGGCTGCGTGGAGACCTTTAACGGCTACCGCGGCTCCCGCTTTCAGCTCCACTGCCTGGCTCCCTTTGTCACCGTCGACTGCGGGGCGTTTCAGGTGACGCCGCTGTTGGCCAACCACGCCAAATGGGAGCTGTGCTATGTCTGGTATATCGAAAAAGGGGGCGAGGCGCTGTTTTACGGACATGATTCCGGCTGGTATCCGGAGCAGACCTGGCGCTGGCTGGAAAACAGGGTCATTGATACCGCCGTGCTGGAGTGTACCTACGGGGCAAAGGAGGAGAGCCGGAGCGATAATCATATGACGTTTGCCACCGTGCTCTCCGCCATGGAGAAGCTGCGCGCCCAGGGCTGCCTGCACGCCCGCAGCAACATTATCCTTTCCCATATCTCGCACACCAGCGCTCTGCTCCATAAGGAGATGGTGGCGCGCTGGCAGCCCCACGGCGTTACCGTTGCCTGGGACGGACTTATCATTGACTAAAGAGGGAAGAATAATGGAATTAATAAAAACCCCCCGGCTTTTAATTATGATGTTTGTTCAGTATTTCATGCAGGGGGCGTGGAATATGACCATGGGCCTGGTGCTCAGCTCATACGGCATGGCGAATATTATCGGCACCGCCTACGGGCTGCTGGGGGTGGCGACCCTTATTTCGCCGCTGTTTATCGGCATGGTGGCGGACCGCTTTTTCGCCTCCCAAAAAATAATGGGCATACTGCATTTAATAAATGCCGCTATAATTTTCAGTACCCCGCAGTTTATTGAGGCGCAGGATCAAACCATGACCCTGGTCATGATATTCCTCGTGGGGATCCTTTTTTATCCCACCACCGCGCTGTCTAACAGCATCAGCTTTCATCATATTAACGGGGTGAAATATTTCCCGGTAATCAGGGTATTTGGCACCTTCGGCTTTATGGCGATCGGCTTTATTATCGGCCAGCTGGGCTACTCCGGCGATACCATGACGTGGTATATCGCCGCCGCCGCCGGCGTGGCGCTGGGGCTGTACTGCTTCACCCTGCCGAATACGCCGCCGAAGGCGAAGGGCAGCGCCTTTGCCCTGCGGGATCTCCTGTGCCTGGACGCGCTGGCGCTGTTCAGGGATCGCAACTTCAGCCTGCTGATGCTCAGTATTCTGGTATTGATGATCCCGAAAACCGCCTATTCCGCCTATATTCCGGTGTTCCTTAAAGCGCTGGGCTTTGATAACGCGGCGACGATGATGCAGATCGGCATTGCCAGCGAAGTGATCTTTATGTTCCTGCTCTCGGCGATCCTCCTGCGGCTTGGCTTTAAGGTGACGCTGCTGATCGGTGCCGTTTGCTGGGTGATCCGCAGCCTGCTGTTTTCCGGCGCCGCCGTTGACAGCGGCGTGTACTGGGTGCTTTTCGGCCTGCTGCTGCAGGGCTTCTGCTGGGATTTCTTCTTTACCGTGGCCGATATCTACGTCGACCGCAAGGCCGGAGAAAAAATCAAGGCCCAGGCGCAGAGCCTGCGCTTTATCGTCTCGAACGGCGTGGGGCTACTGTTCGCCTCCACGGTCTGCGGGCAGCTCTTTAACCAGACCGTCACGACGCCGGGGCCGGAGGGGCTGACCCAGTGGCAGATGTTCTGGATATGGCCGGCGATAGTGGCGGCGGTGGTGTCGCTGCTGTTTTGGCTGCTCTTTCGCGACGATCTTTCCGGCAAAAAATCGCCGGCGGCGCAGCCTGCCGCAGAGCGGCCGTAGCGGGAAGGCCGGAATATGGAATCTCTGATGCAGGCGCTGCCTGGGGAGGCCGTCGGCCACCTCTCGGTGATATTACGCATGGCGATGGCGCTGCTGCTGGGTGGCGCAATGGGGCTGGAGCGGGAGTCCAGGGGCAAGCCGGTGGGCTTTAAAACCTGCGTAACCCTCGCCGTGGCAAGCTGTATGCTGACCATCGTCTCCATCGAGTCCGCCGAGTATTTTGCCGGTATTTCGCCCAATATCCGCAGCGATCCAATGCGCCTCGCGGCGCAGATTATCAGCGGCGTAGGCTTTCTGGGGGCAGGGGTTATTCTGCATCGCCATGATGACGCCATCTCCGGGCTGACCACCGCGGCAATCGTCTGGGCCTCCGCCGGGCTGGGCATCGCCTGCGGCGCGGGCTTCTGGTTTCACTCGCTGCTGACCACCGCGCTGCTGATGCTGGCGATCAAGGTCAGTCCAGGGCTGTTCCGCTCCCGCCCGCGACGCCAGCCGGGTAAAGTCACCGTCAGCCTGGTGCTGGAGGAGGGGGGCGACCTGGCCGACGTGCTGGACCAGCTGCTGGGCGGGAATAAGATGATTGAGGCGCTGCGTATCCGCGATATGAAAAAGGATCGCCTGGAGGTCTGGTTCCGCCTGACCCTGAATCAGCAGATTGCGGTCAACGAGCTGTATGACTGGCTGCATGGGATCCGTTCGGTGAAGTCGGTGCAGATGGCGTATTAGGCTGTGCCCGCTGTGGGCGGCGGGGTGGCCATATTAAGGAGCAAGACATGACGCAGTATGAGGTGATTACCCGCGCCGTCCGGCGGCGGCTGGCCGGCGGCGCGGGCTGGGAGCGGCAGAAAAATAAGGTGGGGATCGTGGATATCAGTCTGAACGTCGGCCAGGGCGATATTCCCGTCGGCGCTGACTTCCGCGCTTTTCCCGCAGACTTTATCGCCGCCGTGGGGGAACTGTGCGACGGGCTGGGCAGACGGCATCCGCAGCTCCGCATGGAGCCGGGGCGTCGGCTGCACTCAACGCTGCTGACCCTCTGGCACGACCCGGCGGCCCCGCCGCCGGGGCAGGGGGAGGCGCTGTGCAGGGAAACCGCCCGCCTTGTCCGTCCCCATAACGGCTTTGACTTCCGCTTCGATCGTCTGCTGCTGACGGCCAACGGCAGCCTGATTCTGGTTGGCGACTCGGCGCAGGTCGTCAGCTTGCGGGAAAGGGTGTACCGGGAGGTAAAGATCGCCGGGGCGCTGCATAAAAATATTGTCCATATCACCCTGGGACGGCTGGTGGTGGATGCGCCAGGCACGGATATGGCCCGGCTGTTCACCGATATCGGGGAGAACCGGGGCCGGGTGGCGCTTCCGCCCATCGCGGCCTGTGCGGCAAAATTTGTGGTAGGCGGCGATACTTTCGCCACCCGCTACGACGTCGGGCAAACCGACAGGCTGAATGCGCTGCTGGCCGGGTAGACGGAAAGACCGCGCGCTCCGTGCGTCGCCACCGGCGGCACTGAGGGCCGGCGCGGCCTTTCTCACCGGGCGTCACCCCGCGGCAATTGTCGGTCAACGGCTTATTAGTTACAACATACTTAAAGGGCGTTGGAGCGCGGGAGGAAAATCCCGACGGCGGCGGGTTTTGCCGTCGGGCAGGGGCCGCGCCTTCCGCAACCGGGCTTCGGAAGGCGGCGGAGCTACTTCTGGATCAGATAGCGAATGGTCGGGCCGTCCTGCTGAATATCCAGCACCGTATAGCCGTGGTTGCGCGCGTCCAGCGGAATAGTGTTAATCGACTGGGGGCAGTCGCTGACCACTTCGAGGATCTCGCCTTTTTTCAGCTGTGGCATCGCCTCCAGGGTGGCGACCGCCGGGTAGGGGCAGGGTTCGCCCACCATATCCAGACGGTAATCAGGAACGATATTTTTCATAGGGTCTCCTTAACCGTCGCCAGCCCGACGCGGCGAAAAAAGCGTTTTTCCCAGCCGATAATCAGCAGCAGCGCGGCGAACAGCAGCAGATAGGTCACCAGCAGGCCGCCCAGCGGGCCAAAGGTGTCCAGCAGGTTGATCTTATCCCAGCGGGTGGCGAGGGAGGGGGCGAAGTCGTCCCAGAAAAAAGCCAGCACGGTGGAGCCGAGCACGTTGCCCAGCCCGACCCACCAGTAGTGCACCTGGCCTTCCATCGCGCGGTACATCCAGCCGGTTTCGCAACCGCCCGCCAGCACGATACCGAAACCGAACAGCAGACCGCCAATCACCGCGTTCGGGCCGGCCCACATGATCTTCGCCTCTACGCCAAGCTGCACGTAGCTGAAAATACCGATGGCGCTCGCCGCCATCCCGAAGATAATCGCCTTCGCCATCTGGGTACGCCCGGTGATCCACAGATCGCGAAAGGCGGAGGTAAAGCAGATCTGCGCGCGCTCAATAAGCAGCCCGAAGCCGACGCCGAACAGCATCGCCAGCCCCAGCTTCGGCTGGTTCATCGCCGTCAGCAGCCCCCAGCCGAGCATCCCGATAAACACCAGCATTCCCAGCCGGAAGCGGCGACGCGCCCGAGCCGGATTCTGGGTTAACGGCGAGGCGGCGGAGACTTTCTGCATCTTAACCGGAATACGGAACAGCGGCAGCAGGGTAAAGCGCGCGCCGAACCAGGAGCCGATGGCGGTCGCCAGCGCAAAGAACCAGGCGTGGAGAGAAAACTGCGGAATACCGGTAAAGAACGCCGCCAGGTTGCAGCCCATCGCCAGCCGGGCACCGAAGCCGGCGATCGCGCCGCCGACGATCGCCTGCAGAATACGCACCCGGCTGCGCGGCATCCGCAGCTTAACGTTGTTTGCCCACAGCGCGGCGGCCAGGCAGCCACCGAACATGCCGAGGATCATCATGCCGTCGATGCGGGTCAGGGGCGTGCCCTCAAGATGAATCAACTTGTAGTAGCCCCACTCTTCGGCGTGCACGCCGAACAGCTGCAGGATCTGTCCGCCCCAGCGGGTAAATTCACCGGTGACCGCCCAGAAGGTGCCGGTAAGGCCGAAATAGTAGGTAGAGAGAATGCCCGCCGCGATAACCGCGGGGACAGGTGACCAGAACGTAATTAACCAGCTCTGTTTGAACTGTTGCCATGACATGGTTTTTGCCTCTGAACTCAGAAGGGGTGAAACGAAGGAGGGATATTACACCAGTCGGGCCGTTTTACCTGGCGTTATCAGACGGTAATCCCACGCAGATCAAAAAATCAGAAGCGGGGCAAGGCTGGCGACATCAGGGCTTTAGTGACACAATTCCTTTTTCTTTGCAGCAGGATGAATGATGAAAAAGTTAGCGATCGCCGGCGCGCTGCTGGTCCTGGCCGGATGCGCCGAAGTGGATAATTATGATGCGGTGGTCAAAACGCCGGCTCCGGCCGGGCTGGTGGGCTACTGGCAGACCCAGGGGCCGCAGCGCAAGCTGGTCAGCCCGGAGGCGATAGCCAGCCTGGTGGTGACCCGCGAGGGCGATACCCTCGACTGCCGCCAGTGGCAGCGCGTGATCGCGCTGCCGGGCAAGCTCACCACCATGTCCGGCGACCTGACCAACGTGACGGTCAGGCGCGAGCTGTATGGGGTTGAGCGCGAGGGGAACACCCTGGAGTATGACGGCATGACCCTGCGGCGGGTGGCGCAGCCCACCGTGGCGTGCGCCGCCGTGCTGGAAAAAGCGCCGCTGCCGTCGCCGCTGCCGTAACGGCGCAGGCTCCGGCAGAAGGACGCCGCCGGGGCTATCGTTACAGGGCCTCCTCCATCACCCAGACGCTGACGCTGCCGCCGTTGCACAGAAAGGTGGCCGTGCCGTCTGCATCGGTGACAATCCGCTCCTCGCGGTTTCCCAGAAAGTCGCGCCAGCCCTTACCGCCGTAGCCCTCGCCAAGGGTCAGCTTTTTTTCGCCCGCGTCGCCGTTGGAGAGCACCACCACGCAGCCCGGCTCCTGTGCGGTGCCGCTGCGGCTGAAGGCGATGCAGTTCGGATGATCGAAATAGAGGGTCTGCACGCCGTGGGCAAAGCGCTGGCGGGCGAGGATCAGCGCGTCGAGTCGTTCGATAACCGGCATTTCAATACGGCAGGTTTCCCCGTCGCTATCCACATCTTCATACTGCGCGCCGAACAGATCCGGATAAAACACCGACGGCACGCCGTTCTCCCGCAGCAGGATCAGCGCATAGGCCAGCGGCTTAAACCACGTCTCAACGGGGGCTTCGAGCGCCTGCAGCGGCTGGGTGTCATGGTTGGCGACAAGGGTCACCGCGTGAAGCGGATCGGCCTCCACCAGGGTATCGGTAAAAATCTGCCGCAGATCGTAGCGGCTCCCCAGTCGGGAGGCCTCGTGAAATTTCATCTGCAGCGGGGCGTCGAAAAGCAGAGTTTTGCCGTCCACCTGGTCGATATAGGTCTGCAGCTTGTCCACCTCGTGGGACCAGTACTCCGCCACGATAAACAGCGGCTCAGGTGCCACCGCCTGTACGTGTTCGATCCACGCTTTGTAGAACCATGCCGGGATGTGCTTCACGGCGTCCAGGCGAAAACCGTCGCAGCGGGTCTGTTCCATTACCCAGCGGGCCCAGTATTTGATCTCCTCGGTGACCGCGCGGTTGCGGAAATCAATATTTTCCCCCATCAGGTAGTCAAAGTTGCCCAGCTCATCGTCGACCTGATCGTTCCAGCCGTCGCCGGTATAGTCATTTACGATGCGAAAGATGCCCGTTTCGTCCGGATTCTCGATACGATCGACGCCGCTGAAGCACTTAAAATCCCAGATAAACTGTGAATACCGGCCCGCGCGGGCGGGAAAGGTGTAGCGGGTCCAGCCTTCGCATTCGACGATCTGCTCCGCAACCTGCGTGCGGTCGTCCGGGTTAACCCGCTGTACGCGGATGCTCTCTTTTTCGTCTGCGCCCATCTTATGGTTGACCACCACGTCGAGCAGAACGGCGATCTTATTTCTGTGCAGCGCCTCAATGGCCGCCAGCAGCTGCTGCTTGTCGCCATATTTGGTGGCTACCGAGCCTTTTTGATCGAACTCGCCGAGGTCGAAAAGATCGTAGCTGTCGTAGCCCACCGACTCGCCGCCGGAGGCACCTTTACAGGCCGGGGGCAGCCAGACCATATTAATGCCGATATGGTTAAGGTCGTCGGCACGTTCGGCCAGTTCAGGCCACAGCCTGCCGCCGTCGGGGTAATACCAGTGGAAGCACTGCAACAGCGTGGGGTTTTTCATCTTCTTCCTTGCTCCAGAAGTCGTGTTATTCGACCTCTGGAGTATGGAAGATTTTTCGACTGATGCGGAAATTTGTCAGGGGGTGCCTGGCGCGTCCGGCACCAGCAGCATTCCGGAGTGGTTGCTATAGGCGGAGGTCAGCGTCTTCTGCTGATTGCCGCTCTGAATAAGCGCCTTCAGCTCGTTCATGCGGATCGTGAGCAGCCGCTTCACCTCATTTTCGTTATCAATAATGACCCGGAGCAGTTCCTTTATTTGATTCTGTGTTGAGGGGTCGCCCGGCTGGAATGATTTCTGCGCCAGCGCCTCAACCAGACGAATATATTCCATTTCTCCCTCAACCAGTTCATCCCATCTTTTTTCAGTAACCAGCCTGAGCATATGTTGGCTTGCCGCGCGAAGTCGTAGCCATTGCTGCAAGGATGATGATGAGGCACTCATTATTTTTTATCCTGTGCTTTTGAAGGGGAGGGATCAATTTCTTTCCATGCTTCCGCAAGGTTATTCAGCAGGGCATGAACTTCAGCTATGGCCGCGGCATCGTTATGTAAGTTTGCCCGTAATAGCTGACGAACCATGTAATCATAAAGATTATCAAGGTTGTCGCATAACTCCTGATTGACGCTACGGTCAAGCCCGGACTGTAAGCCGTTCGAAATAATATTGATCGCTTTTGTTAGCGCTTTCCCCTTGCCGGGAATATCCCCCTGTTCGAGTAATATCTGCGCTTTTTTCAGCGCGCTGAGCGCGCCGTCAAAAAGCATATTCACCAGTTGATAAGGGGAGGCGCTCATTACGGCGCTCTCCACCTCTATTTGCGCATATGCGTTAATGCCTGCACGGCTATACATGCAAAATCCTTACGACGAAGACATAGCGGTAAATTGTTGGCTCAAGTAGTTGCCGGTATTATTCAGCTTATTCACCAGCGTATCGAGTTGTGTAAATTGCTTCTTATAGCGCTCGATGGTGTTATTGATGCTGATCGTGGTGTCATCGATGCGGGTTTTCAGCTTCTTTAGCGACTTATTGATACCGTCCGTGGCGCTCTGAACCGTGCCGTCGCTCGCTAAGAATTCCTTCAGCAGCGCGCTGGTCTGCACGGCAAAGCCTTTCTCTTTTCCGTCGCCGACCAGAAATTCGGTGACGCTGCCCGGCTTCTCGTTCAGGGCCTTATCAAGCTTTGTGCTGTCCACGGTCAGCTTGCCGTTGACGTCCTGAGTGATCCCCAGCGAGGAGAGGGTGGCGTAATCCGTCGGCTGGGCGCTAATGACCATCGAGCGCAGGCGCGTCTGAATGGTACGCAGGGTGCCGTCGCCCATCAGATCGCCGTTGCTGGCGTCCTGGCTATCGCTCCCCTGATCGACCGCGGTGTACTTGGTCTGCGACGCGATGGTGGTCTGTAAAGAGTTGTAGGCGTCAACAAACTTCTGAATCGCCTCTTTCATCGCCGTATTATCGCGGGTAAGGGTCAGGGTCTCCGGCTTGTCCGCTTCGGTCTCTTTCAGCAGCGTCAGGGTCAGCCCTTCGGGCGCGTCCTTAATGGTGTTGCTGCTGCGCTTGATGGTGATGTCGTTAATTTTGACTTCCGCATCGGAGGCCTGCACCGTCTGCGTCAGCCCGTTGCCCGAGGCGGCGTTGGGATCGTAGGCGAGATTTTGCTTCAGCGTATCGTCGCCGGTCACCGTTACGGTCATGGTGTTCGCCTCGCCGGTCTCTCTGGAGGTCAGCGATAAATAGTAGGAGTCGTCATCCGCTTTAACAATGGAGGCGGTAACGCTGCCGTTTTGTTTGTTGATGGCATCGCGAATGCCGGTTAACGAGGTCTCATCGTCGGTCAGCGTGATGACCATCGGATCGTCCTGGCCCGGCTGGGTGATGGTAATGGTGCGCGAGTCAGAGGCCGTTGTGCCGCCAATCTGTTCTTTATTGCTGGAAAATTCTTTTGACGTCAGCGTCTGGGACTGCGCCATTTTTATGACTTCGATTGAATAATTGCCCGCCGGGACGCCGCCCTCGGTGGTGGCAGTAAAGGCGGTATTTTTACTGGTTACTGAGGTGGTGGCGATCTTATCGGCCTTCATCAGCGCGTCGCTTGCGGTTTGCACTTTTTGCAGCGCGCTCTTTACCACGCCCCATGCTGTCAGCTGCGCCTTATAAGAGGACTGCTGTGAAGTGAGCGGCGTCAACCTTTGTTGTTCATTGGACTTCAGGCTGTCCAGAAGCGCACCAAGATCCAGATTTGAGCCGACTCCAAGAGCACTAATACTTGCCATTTCATTTTCCTTTTGAATAAGAACCCGTGGAACTTGTATCGGCAATTAATGTGAAAAGTTTAGCAAAAAGATATGGCGGCCAATTGCGGAATAAGAAGGTTTTTTCGCCGGGTATTCCGCGGCTCGGTGCCGCTCTGATCGCGCGGTATTCAGGTTTATTTATCTTTTCCGGCTACGGGGGACCGGCGCGCTGCCGGAATGAGGCCGACAAATAAAAAAAACTAAAGGTTCATTTATGGGAGTCGATAACCTGGATAGCGGCGCAGGAGCCGTAGGCCAGTGGCCTGAAATTAAAACTTTATTAAGGAAACTTAACTATGGCAGTAATCAACACTAACAGCCTGTCGCTGATGACCCAGAACAACCTGAATAAATCTCAGTCTGCTCTGGGCACCGCGATTGAGCGTTTGTCTTCCGGTCTGCGTATTAACAGCGCGAAGGATGACGCCGCCGGCCAGGCGATCGCCAACCGTTTTACCTCCAACATCAACGGCCTGTCCGTCGCCGCCCGTAACGCCAACGACGGGATATCCCTGTCCCAGACCGCGGAAGGCGCGCTGAGCGAAATCAACAACAACCTGCAGCGCGTTCGCGACCTGACGGTGCAGGCGCAGAACAGCTCCAACTCCGCCTCCGATATCGACTCCATCCAGGCGGAAGTCAACCAGCGTATGGAGGAGATCAACCGCGTCACCAAGCAGACCGACTTCAACGGTATTAAAATTCTTGATAACCGTGAAGGCACGGCCCAGAGCTATGACTTCCAGGTGGGCGCGAAAGACGGCGAGCAGATCAATATTGAAATCGGCTCCAGCGCGGGCTGGAACCTGGCCGCGGCCGGTGACAACGGCACCTCCGGCACGGCAATTAATACCAACCAGGCGGCACTGGATGACGCTAAAGGTAAGTATGACACCGCGAGCAAAAAGGCCTACACAGATCAGATAACTGCAGGTAAGGCCGCTTATGCAACCTATACTTCCGCCGCCGCCGGCGCAGCTAAAGATGCGGCGTTAGTGGCCTATAAAGAAGCGGCAGGTATCGATGCCTCCGCAACGCTCTCTTCTACCGATCATACTGCGTTAGCGGCTTATTACGGCGCAGCCACGCCGACAGAGGCACAAACTACCGCTGTTCTGAATGCTGTACAAAGCAAAATGTCCGGAACCGTTGACACTGCTAAGGCTGCGGGTACTAAGGCTGCGGAAGCCGTCCCTGGCGCGGTGGTTAACGGCAATATGCGTACCGTGGCGGCCAAGGGCTTTGACGTGCTGAACGGCACCGTTAACAACAAAGGCGAAACCGACGGCAGCCCGCTGGCGGACATCGACGCCGCGCTGAAGGCCGTTGACACCCAGCGCAGTATCCTGGGTGCCTCCCAGAACCGTTTTGAATCAACCATCACCAACCTGAACAACACGGTTAACAACCTGACCGACGCCCGCAGCCGAATCCAAGATTCTGACTACGCGACGGAAGTGTCCAATATGTCCCGCGCGCAGATCCTGCAGCAGGCCGGTACGTCGGTGCTGGCGCAGGCCAACCAGGTGCCGCAGACCATGCTCTCCCTGCTGCGTTAATCCCCCGGTCAGTACCCTCGATCTCATTAAAGGCAGCCTGGCTGCCTTTTATTTGTTCTTCACCACCGGCCTGACGCGCCTCCGCATCCCACCCTTTTCACGCGCAGGGCGCACACCTGCCTGATTCGACCTCTTACCGATCGTGGTGCTTTTACCGCCCTGGCGTTTGCTCCGGCAGAGGGGTAAGTGCCTCAGATAAAAAAGGCTAAAGGTTCGTTTTTGGCTGTCGATAATCTGGATAGCGGCGCAGGAGCCGTGGGCCAGTGGCCTGAAATTAAACACGTTATTAAGGAAACTCAACTATGGCAGTAATCAACACTAACAGCCTGTCGCTGATGA
>NZ_WMJZ01000027.1 GCF_009711095.1 Intestinirhabdus alba | reverse complement strand
GCGAAGCGTAACGGGGCGAAAATCATCGTCTGCGATCCGCGCAAAATTGAAACCGCGCGCATTGCCGACATGCACATCGCGTTGAAGAACGGCTCGAATATCGCGCTGCTCAACGCCATGGGGCACGTCATTATTGAAGAAAACCTCTACGACCGGGCGTTCGTCGACTCCCGTACGGAAGGGTTTGCAGAGTACCGGAAAATCGTCGAGGGCTACACCCCGGAATCCGTTGAGGATATTACCGGCGTGAGCGCTCAGGAAATTCGCCAGGCGGCGCGGATGTACGCCACGGCGAAGAGCGCCGCGATCCTGTGGGGCATGGGCGTCACCCAGTTCTACCAGGGGGTGGAAACCGTGCGCTCCCTGACCAGCCTGGCGATGCTCACCGGCAACTTAGGTAAGCCGAGCGTCGGGGTGAACCCGGTGCGCGGTCAGAACAACGTCCAGGGTGCCTGCGATATGGGCGCGCTGCCGGATACCTATCCCGGCTACCAGTACGTGAAGGACCCGGCCAACCGCGAGAAGTTCGCCAAAGCCTGGGGCGTGGAGAGCCTGCCGGCCCACACCGGCTACCGCATCAGCGAGCTGCCGCACCGCGCGGCCCACGGCGAAGTGCGCGCCGCGTACATCATGGGCGAAGATCCGCTGCAGACCGACGCCGAGCTGTCCGCCGTGCGCCAGGCCTTTGAAGATCTGGAGCTGGTTATCGTTCAGGACATCTTTATGACCAAAACCGCGTCGGCGGCGGACGTGATCCTGCCGTCCACCTCGTGGGGCGAGCATGAAGGGGTCTTTACCGCGGCGGACCGCGGCTTCCAGCGCTTCTTCAAGGCGGTGGAGCCGAAGTGGGACCTGAAAACCGACTGGCAGATCATCAGCGAAATCGCCACCCGGATGGGCTACCCGATGCACTACAACAACACCCAGGAGATCTGGGACGAGCTGCGTCATCTGTGCCCTGACTTCTACGGTGCCACCTACGAGAAGATGGGCGAGCTGGGCTACGTGATGTGGCCGTGCCGGGACGAGTCCGACGCCGACCAGGGGACCTCGTACCTCTTTAAAGAGAAGTTCGATACCCCGAACGGTCTGGCGCAGTTCTTTACCTGCGACTGGGTTGCGCCCATCGACAAGCTCACCGACGAGTACCCGATGGTGCTCTCCACGGTGCGCGAAGTGGGCCACTACTCCTGCCGCTCGATGACCGGCAACTGCGCGGCGCTGGCGGCGCTGGCGGACGAACCGGGCTATGCACAGATCAACACCGCCGACGCGGAGCGCCTGGGCATTGAGGATGAGGCGCTGGTGTGGGTCAACTCCCGCAAGGGCCGGGTCATCACCCGTGCGCAGGTCAGCGACCGTCCGAACAAAGGGGCGATCTATATGACCTACCAGTGGTGGATCGGTGCCTGTAACGAGCTGGTTACCGAGAACTTAAGCCCGATAACCAAAACGCCGGAGTACAAATACTGCGCCGTGCGCGTCGAGCCGATCGCCGATCAGCGCGCCGCCGAGCAGTATGTTATTGACGAGTACAACAAGCTGAAGTCCCGCCTGCGCGAAAGCGCACTGGGCTAAGTCGGCGTAAAGCGCGGCGCGACGGCAAAAGGCCGGATGCGCCGCGTTTTTCCGGCTTCCGGCCTGGCCAACGGCCCCGCAGGCGCAACGCCTGCGGGGCCGTTTTTTATCCTGCGCCCGCGCTTTACGGCGCTTTCAGCGCCAGCATTGATGCAATAACCGGCAGGATATGCGCTTCAAACGCCTGGCGATCGGCCTTTATCTTATTACTGGCAAAACTGTCGGAAATGGTAATGTCGCCGCCGCCATTCTCACTTTTACGGGTCAACACATACTCAAAAACCCGCATCTCGCCGACGGTTGAAATGGCATGAATCTCGCTAAAACGGCATAGCTCTTTTTCCGGCAGCAGGGCCAGCTTTCTCACCACTCGTCCGCTGGCGGCGTCAAAAATCAGCGTCTCACCGTTTTTCCACAGATAAAAAAGGCCGTAAGCCGTCACGGCTACGCCACAAAGAAGCGGTACAGTCAGCGTTATTAGCGTCATATCATTGACCTGCGCCCAGATAAAGGTGCCTGCCAACAGCGCAGCCCCGATGATGAACACCACCAGCGGGCTTTTTAACGACCAGGGCCGGTAAACCAACCGTCCTGCGCCTGGCGGTGCTTCGCCCGGTGCCTTCACGTCGTGCGCTTCCTGCGTCCGGATCCCCAGAAACGCTTCGGTCTCTTCGATCATTGCCTGCGGAGCCCTGTTTCCTGGACCAAACTGCCGGATCGCCATTTTTACCGTCTTTCCGCCATCTTCGAACGTTACGTTCAGGATACTGTTACGCAGCAGACCAAAAAAACGAGACAGGCGTATAAGCTCCAGGCCGGTATAGTTACTCAGCGGCTGAGTAAAGCGCGGTTTACGGCTACCGTTCTGCACATAAAACACGCGCTTATCTAAATCGAAGACCATTTTCGTCGTCAGGCTGGCAAACATCAATCCGGCAAAGATACAAAAAAGAACGCACACTATGATTCCGCGCTGGGAATATTCGTTATGGATCAAGCTCCAGATGCCGATCGTGGCGAAAATCGCGCCGAGGCCGATTTTCATTATCTTCTGACTCTTGACGATATAACGATTCCCTTCGTGCAGATAAAAATCTGACATGCCTGTTGTCTCCTTTTAACAGGGCGGTTTAGAAAAGACGCTAATTACAGCGTCTGAGATTGCTGACAACCTGAGTAAAAGCGCATCAGGATCGGTTTTCTCCCTCTCCCTTTCAGGGAGAGGGGACCGTCCGCGCTCTTGTTTATATTTGTCATCAGTATGATGACGCTGATTACAGCCTCTGCGCACATTATGCACAGAATTGCTTATTTACCCATAAAAAAACCCCGGCGGCTGCCGGGGATAGCTGAGCGTAGTAAAAGAGACTCGTTACGAATCAGCGCGCCTGTCGAACTTACCCAACACGTCGCGCTCATAGGCCAGCGCCTTTTTACGGTCAAACTTATGCTCCCACTTGGCGATCACCAGCACCGCCAGCGCATTGCCCACCACGTTCAGGGCGGTGCGCGCCATGTCGAGGATACGGTCAACGCCCGCGATAAACGCCAGCCCTTCCAGCGGAATACCTACGCTGCCGAGCGTTGCCAGCAGCACCACAAAGGAAACGCCGGGCACCCCCGCAATCCCTTTCGAGGTGACCATCAGCGTCAGCACCAGCACGATCTCATGCCACAGCGACAGGTCGATGCCGTAAAGCTGAGCGATGAAGATCGCCGCGATGCTCTGGTAGAGCGTGGAGCCGTCAAGGTTAAACGAGTAGCCGGTGGGCACCACGAAGCTGGTGATAGAGGCCGGCGCGCCGTAGGCTTCCATCTTCTCGATGATGCGCGGCAGCACGCTTTCGGAGCTGGCGGTAGAGTAAGCCAGAATCAGCTCGTCTTTCAGGATGCGGATCAGGATCCAGACGCTCAGGCCGCACAGGCGCGCCACAATCCCCAGCACCACCAGCGCAAAGAACAGGATGGCGAAGTGCACCAGCAGCACCAGCTTCGCCAGCGGCCACAGGGAGGCGAAGCCGAAGTTGGCTACGGTCACGGCGATCAGCGCGAACACGCCCACCGGCGCGTAGCGCATCACCATATGGGTGACCTTAAACATGGTTTCCGAAACCGAGCGGAAGACGGTGACCAGCGGTTCGCGGTGGGTGGAAGGCAGAGAAGAAAGCCCCAGGCCAAACAGCACCGAGAAGAAGATGATCGGCAGCATGTCGCCCTTCGCCATCGAGGCCACGATATTGGTGGGCACCAGCGACAGAATGGTGCCCATCAGGCCATGGGCGTGGCTCTGCACCTCTGCCGTCGTGCTCTGGTATTTGGAAATATCTACCGTCGCCAGCTGCGACATATCAATCCCGGCTCCGGGCTGAAATACATTCGCCAGCGTGATACCAAGGATAATGGCTACGGTGGTAATCACTTCAAAATAAATAATCGTTTTCGCGCCAATACGCCCGAGCTGCTTCGCGTCGCCAACCCCGGCAATCCCCACCACCAGGGTGGAGATAACAATCGGCACGACGATCATTTTGATCAGGTGGATAAAAATATCGCCCGCCGGCGACAATAGGTTGGCAATCAGCCATTCGCGGCTGTCGCTGTGGTAGTGGAGGTAGCTTCCCAACAGAATGCCCAGCACCATTGCCAGCAAGATCTGCCAGGCCAGGCTAAATTTAAAATTTTTCATAATTACAAACTTCCTCGATGAAGCGCCGTTCCCGATTTAAAACGATGAGAACGGTACATACTGAAAGGGTATGTATTGCGTTGCGTTCGTTTAGAGATTTTTTTAGCGGGCTTAACCCTGAATCATGCGCATTACAGGACAAAATGCTAACAACGTCTTGCGCCGCGCCCGCGCTGGCCCTGAAGGCCAGCCCGCTGGCGGGGTAACGCAGCCCGTGAACCACTTCTTCGTCAGGACAGACTACCTGGTCCTGCGAGTTCCGGCGGGGGCAGGATGCCCCTCATCTCTTTTCGCCAATACGGCCAGGATAGTGAACAATTTCGACCTGGCTGCAATTCAGGCTGGCATAATCAGTACCATTTGCATGGCCTCCAGCGCAACCCTTTCAGAACAAGGCCGTTGGCTGAATTCAGGCATAATAACCCGTTTTTATTGCGATCATCGCTAATAAATAACTGTTATAAAAGAAAAATTACAATAATGAAATTGAATAATGGCAGCGATAAATTATTTTCTCCCTGACGTCCGCCTGCACGTTTTTTGACCAGAAAAATCACCGTAAAACATAAAAAAATATAAATTTATTCCCGCCGATTCTGCAGCAGCTTTGCCATATTGATGGCCTCAATCAGCTGAGGGCGATTAACCCGCGCCACGTTCAAATCGAGCACCCTCTGCCACAGCGCGATGGCCCTGGCGTACTCCGCCTGCATAAACGCCCCGGAGGCCAGCAGCATCAGCGCGGTGACCTCGTTCGGGTCCAGCGCCAGCGCCTTATCGACGGTCTCACGCACCGCTGGCGTCATGTGCTGCCCGGCCTGGTAATAGAGCACCGTCGCCAGCGCCGAGTAGAGTTCGGCATTTTCGCCGCGTAAACGCAGCGCCTGACGATAGGCCAGCAGCGCGTTGTCATAGGCATTACGCCACAGGTAATATTCGCCCAGCAGCGCCCACTGCTCGCTCTCCTGGGGCCTGGCGCGGATTTTCTCCTGCAGCGCCAGCAGCTGCGCCTCCGGCGTCGTCTGCGCGGCAAAATCATGCAGCGGGTCCGCCAGACGCTGCTGCTCAAGGCGCGCGGCCTGCCACCCCGGCGTCAGCAGATAGCCCCCCACGCAGACGAGGACAACCGCCGCCACCGCCGCCGCCAGCCCTTTTACCGGCAGCGGACGCTGTGGCCCCGGAGAGGCCGCCAGCGGTGCCATATCACGCTCCAGCTCCCCCAGCAGGGGCGCGGGATCGGCCAGCGCCCGCCCGGCCTGACGCTGGCTGTGACGCAGCAGCTGTACGCTCATCTGATGCAGGCTCATTACTCTTCTTCTCCTCTGCGCTGGCGCGCTACGACGCGCCACAGGACGATGGTCACCAGCAGCAGCAGCACGCACGGCAGCGCCCAGAGCAGCAGCGTCTGCCCATTCAGCGGCGGATTGTAGCGGACAAAATCCCCGTAGCGCTCGCTCATCCAGCCGACGATCTCCGCTTCATCTTTCCCCTCCGCCACCATGGTATAAACCTGATGACGCATACTGACCGCAACCGGCGCGTTCGATTCCAGCAGGTTCTGATTCTGGCACTGGGGGCAGCGCAGCTGGCTGGCGATAAGCAGGGCTTTTTCCTGCTGCTGCGGGCTGTCGAAGCGCCAGGTATCAACGACCTGGGCATCAGCGACGCCAGCGATAAAAAACAGCAGCAGCGCAAGCCCCATCGCCATACCGGCTCGCCTCGCGCCCTCCGGCTCATAAAATAATATCTTACGCATGGCGTCTCCTTCCTCGCCAGCCGCTGAGCAGCGCGCCGATAACCATCAGCAGCCCGCCGCCCCAGATCCAGCGTACGCCGGTCTGCACGTACAGGCGCACGGCATAGCGCTCCGGCCCGGTTTTTTCCCCCATTACCGCATACCAGTCGTGGAGTAAGTTCCAGCGGATGCCCGGCTCCATCATCTGCTGGCGGCGCGCGGCGTAAAAGCGCCGTTCGGGCCGCAGGGTACCGATGCGCTTCTCGCCGTCAAAAAGGGCGATCTGCGCCGTCTCGGTGGTGTAGTTCTCCCTGGCGGCCAGATCGAGGCGCTCAAAGCGGAAGCTATAACCCGCCAGGGCGACCTGCTGCCCCGGACGCATATTCAGGCTGATCTCCTGACGGCTGCCGCCGGAGAAGATAATGCCGAACGCCACGATCAGCACGCCGGTATGCGCCAGCAGCGCCGGGAGCTGGCGACGCAGAGCGGCGGGCGGCTGGAGCCACAGGCGCAGCAGCACCGCCGCCGTCAGCCCACAGGCCAGCGCCTCCATCGCGCCGAGCCGCCAGCCCGCCGCCGTCGTCAGCAGCCCGGCGATAAGCGCACCTCCTCCCTGACGCAGGGAAAGGCGCGGCGAGCGTTTCCAGAATCCGCCCGCCGCCAGCCCCATCGTCACCAGCATCAGCAGGGCGAAGGGCAGCGTGGCACGGTTAAACCAGGGCGCGCCAACGGAAATCCGTCCCCAACCCAGCAGGCCGTAGAGCATCGGATAGAGGGTGCCGACCAGCACGATCAGCAGCACCGCGCAGAACAGCAGCAGCGCCGCCAGAATCAGCGTTTCACGCGACCAGCCGTCGAAGCGCGCCGCCTGGCGTTCCATCTTCGCCCGCCAGCCGTACAGGCCCAGCGACCCCAGGCTTAACAGAGAAAACAGGATAAACAGCGGCACGGCGCGGACGTTATCCAGCGCAAAGGCGTGCACCGATACCAGAATGCCGGAGCGCACAATCAGCGTGCCGAGCAGGGAAAGAATCAGGGTGACGATCGCCAGCAGCTGGGACCAGTGGCGGAAGATCCCGCGCTGGCGGGAGACGTACAGGCTGTGCAGCAGCGCGCTGGCGGACAGCCAGGGCAGCAGCGAGGCGTTCTCCACCGGGTCCCAGAACCACCAGCCGCCCCAGCCCAGCTCGCAGTATGCCCACCAGGAGCCGAGGATAATGCCGAGCGTCAGGGCACACCAGCCGGGCAGCGCCCAGCGCCAGCAGACCCAGGCGGTCGCCGCGCAAAATCCGCCGCGCAGCAGCGAGGCCAGCGCCACGCAGGCGGCCACCGTCAGGCCGCCGTACCCCAGGTAGAGCAACGGCGGATGGAGGATCAACCCAAGGTGCTGCAGCATCGGATTCAGATCGCGCCCTTCGACGGCGGGCGGGAAGAGGCGAACAAACGGATCGGACCACGCGGTTACAAACAGCAGCAGCAGCGCGACGATCAGAGCCAGCGCGGCAAGGGTCAGCGGAAACAGGTCGTCGGATTCCCGGCGATATCGCCAGGCAAACAGCGCGCTCCAGCCGGAGAGCAGCAGCACCCACAGCAGCAGCGATCCCTCGTGACCGCCCCATACCGCCGCCAGCTTCAGCCCCCACGGCAGCAGGCTGTAGCTGTGCTGGGCCACGTAGATCACCGAAAAGTCGCTGACGAGGAAACATCGTACCAGAATGGCGAAGGCCAGCAGCAGCAGGATAAACTGCGCCTGCGCGCCGAAGTGCGCCAGCCGCATCACCCTCTGCCAGCGCAGGCGGATGCCGACCAGCACGGCAAACGGGGTCAACAGGTTGACCCCGATACTTAACAACAGCGCCAGAAATCCGGCTTCAGGAAGGAAAACGTCCAGAACTCACCCTGCTCTGCAAGCCTGGCCCACCAGGCGATTACTTGCCGCGTTGAAACCGGCGGTGCCGGGGCAAGCGCAGCGCTCGCCCTCAGATATGACATCTCTGGCTCAGGCTACCGTCAGCTGCCCGGCATAAAGGATAAAGAAACGCAGCAGCAGCACGCCGATCAGGCTGGCACCACAGGCCGCCAGTACGCCGTAAGCGGAGGCGCTGCGGTTGACCAGCGGCTTCAGCAGCATCGGCACAACCAGCCCCAGCCCTACAACGCCAAGCCAGAACCATAAGGTCCAGAAGCCGCCGCCCAGCGCCGCCGCCAGGGCGCGCATTTTACCATCGTCCCCCAGCGCCAGCCCGACGAAGAACGCCGCCAGCAGGAAGATCTCCAGCCATACCACCGGGGTTTCCATCCGGTGAATAAAGTGCGCCTCAACGCCGTGCGGGTTGCCGCGCGACCGCAGCGCCATAGCGATCAGCGCCACCGCCGCCCCTGACGAAACGCCGGAGAAGAGGAACAGCGCCGGCAGGATCGGGTTATTCAGGAACGGGTAGGACTTCAGCGCCGACAGCAGGAAGCCGGTATAGGCCCCAAGCAGCACCGCCAGCACCAGCATCAGCGTTTCCAGCCCGCGATGGACTGGCGTCAGCCAGCCCAGCGCCTTCGGCACAATCCCCAACCCCGGCAGCCAGCGCCGCTGCAGGACGACGATCTCTTTTTCAAAGATCTTCGCCAGCCACAGCACCAGCACCACCATATAGAGCTGGAACAGCATAACCCCCATCGACATCACCGAGGTAAAGCTGTAGTGGAACATCAGCTTCCAGAAGGTCCACGGTCGGGTCAGGTGGAAGACCAGGATCAGCAGCCCGAGGATCACTGCCCCCGGTCCGACCACCAGGGTGGTGCGCAGCAGGGTACTCTCCGCGCCGCCCGCCTCCGGATGGAAGCGCCGCAGCAGAACGGCCAGCGCCACCAGCCCGGCGGAAATGCCGATCAGGAACAGATAGATGGCGATGGGCCAGTCCCACACCAGCGAGTCAAAATGGAAAGCAGAAGCGTGCGTCATTGGCTCACCTCGCCATATTTAAAGGGAACGCGCCACATCTTCGGCCGGGTGCCGAGCGCCAGCTTGTAGCGATAGGTGGTTTTCTGCAGCAGCAAACGCGAAATATCGCTGTTGGGATCGTCCAGGTTACCAAAGGTCAGCGCCTTCGTCGGGCAGGAGGCAACGCAGGCGGGCTGTTTGCCCTCTTTGAGGTTCGTTTTCCGGCAGAAGTCGCACTTATCCGCCGTCTTCGTGACCGGGTGGATAAAGCGTACGCGGTACGGACAGGCGGCGATGCAGTACTGACAGCCGACGCAGAGGTCCGGATTAACGTCCACAATGCCGCTGGCGGCGTCGCGGAACGAGGCACCGGTCGGGCAGACGTCCACGCACGGCGCGCGATCGCAGTGCTGGCACGAATGGCGGAAAAAACGATACTTCACATCGGGAAATTCACCCTGCGGTTCGCCGCGGATAATGGTCAGACGCGCGACCCCTTCCGGCACCTTATTGACTTCCCGGCAGGCGTCCATACAGGCGGTACAGCCGATGCATAACGACTCGTCATGCACCATGCCATAACGGACTCCGTTGATATTCAACGTTTTCGCCACCACACGTCCTGCCGTGCCGCTGACCGCTGCCAGCGCGCCGATGCGGGTGATAAACTGGCGACGAGAGAAGCTCATGGATGCTCCTTAAGCAAGGGAACGGCCGCCGGGTTAAAGTTCGGATTAGTGCGGCGATCGCTGTGGCAATCCACGCAAATCTTGATCCGTCCTTTTTCGCTTAGCGTTTCCATGGTGTCCTGCTTCGGATGCAGCGAGTGGCAGCTGGCGCAGGCCACTTTGGTCACGTGGACATCGTGCGGCCAGAAGGCTTTCTGCAGCTTTTCAGGCAGGTGGCACGACATACAGACGCTGTTCTGCTGCTCCACGCCGTACATCGGCTCATTGAAGCGCATCACATCCTTCACCCCTTCGCGGTGCAGAGGCGACGGCTGGCCGTGACAGTTGGTGCAGGTCACCGGCAGCTTGTTGTTGGGGTTTACGGCGGATGCATGCTTGCCGTGCATACCTTCGGTGTCGGGCTTATGACAGTCCTGACAGGCGGCATCCGGGTTACGCTGCTGGGTTACCGTCCAGCGTTCAGACTCCTGCGGCGTTGGCATGGCGGCGATCCCGCTCAGGCTCCACAACAGACCTGACGCCAGCACCCCAGCGGTTAATAACGAACGTAGTACGCTCATATTCACTCCGTTGAGTTATCCGCCCCCGAAGGGGCGGAAGGGGTTATTGGCTTAACAGACCGTTTTTACGCGCCTGATCTTCCCACTGCGGAACGACCTTCTTGAGGAAATCCTGCTTCTCAGCGTTGATCTGCTGCATATTCAGACCAATCGCCTGCTGGGCTTTTTCTTTGGTGGAGATATCCGGCAGCGGGATCTCATGGGTAATACCTTTGGTGGCCAGCAGACGCGCCAGCTTAGTGCGGGCGTCGGCGGCTTTATCCATCGCACCGCCCAGCATCCGCAGCCCTTCTTCCGGGGCGTGCATATGAATGCCGTGGGAGGCGATCGACAGATCCCAGCGCCACTGGGCGTGGCGGATATCCTGCAGAATCGGCTTCATTTCCGCTTCGGTCGCGCCTGCGTCCCAGGCGGCCTTCGCTTCAAAGTGGGCGTGAACCAGCTGGTCCTCTACCTTGATCTTCAGATCCTGAATCGCCTGCTTGCGCTCGGCAACAACCTTCTGCAGCGACGCTTTGTCCTGGGTATGGCAGCTGGCGCAGGCCTGGGCGAAGTTATCGAACGGGTTGCCGATTTTGTGATCGGTGTAAAGCTTGCCTTCGGCGTTCTGAACTTTCGGCATGTGGCAGTCGATACAGGTCACGTTGTTTTTACCGTGAATGCCCGCGCTCCAGGTTTCATATTCCGGATGCTGCGCCTTCAGCATAGGCGCTTTCGACAGGGAGTTGGTCCAATCGGAGAAACCGATCTTGTCGTAATACTCCTCCATGTTCTCGACCTTCGTACCGCCGTCCCACGGGAACTTAACGGCTTTGTCCTTACCTTCGAAGTAGTACTCCACGTGGCACTGGCCGCAGACCATCGACTGCTGGCCTAAACGACCGGCTTTCTCAAACGGCTTGCCGATGGTTTCCATCGCACGCGCCGCGTACGGGCGAGTCATCGTCAGCTCCGGCTTGCCTTTGGCAAACTCCGGCGAGGCGGTGTTGTGGCAGTCTGCGCAGCCGAGGACGTTAACCACCTCCGGGCCGCCGCGCGCCCATTTACCGTGGAAGTAGCCGTCTTCGCCCTCTTTCTGAATCAGGCGCGCCACGTCCGGGCTTTTGCAGCTCCAGCAGGCCATCGGCATCGGGCCATCTTCGGCGTTTTTCGGCGCGCCGGTGCGCAGGGTTTCACGCATATCGGTAATGGCGTACGCATGGCCGCGCGGCTTGTTGTAATCGCGGGAGAAGGCATAGCCTGCCCACAGGATCACCAGACGCGGATCCTCCTCCAGCGCATCTTCGCGGGCGGACTGCTCTGAGGTTGCTTTCCAGGAGAGGTATTGATCGGGGTGCTGAGGCGCGAAAACTTCATTTTTCGCCTCAATGGTAACAGCTTTTGCGGGGGCGGTCGTTTGATCAGCGTAAACAGAAGAAATGAAAAACAGAGGTAATACGAGGCTGATAAAACGGCGCGCGCGTATTGTAATCCTTGCCATAGAGGTCTCATCCAGATTGCGCCATTGCTCTCAATGACGGTTCTTTTTATTTTTTCCAGGACGGTAGCCGCACGGCTAACGTCATGACATTACTCCCGTTAATGTGTAACAAAAAACCACAAATAAAATATTGTCTTTAATCAATTGTAAGTGCATGTAAAATACCACTTTCGAGCTAAACGCCCCCTTCATCCCTTCATTTTTAGATCCCGATCGCTTTTTGCCACCCATTTATAACCGCCTGTTGCACAACGCATTACGAAAGTTTCTCCGCTGTTCTGCAAAAAATACGTTGCCTGTTATTTGTACCGCCCCGCTATTGCGTGATCTGCCGCGCAAATACTAAACAATTCTGCCGCCATCGCTGTATTTAACTTTTTATCGACATATTCTTAACATTCTGCGAGGAGAACAATAACCATGAGCCAATTACACAAACACACTATTCCCGCTGACATTGCGGACCGCTGCCTGATAAATCCGAAGCAGTATTCAGAGATGTACCAACAATCTATTAACGATCCGGATACCTTCTGGGCGGAGCAGGGGAAAATCCTCGAGTGGATAAAACCGTATCACCGGGTAAAAAATACCTCCTTTGCGCCGGGCAATATCTCTATTAAGTGGTACGAAGACGGCACTCTGAACCTGGCGGCCAACTGTCTGGACCGCCACCTGGCGGAGCACGGCGATCGCACCGCCATCATCTGGGAAGGCGATGACGCCGCGCAGAGTAAACATATCAGCTATCGCGAGCTGCATCGCGACGTCTGCCGCTTTGCCAACGTCCTGCTGGAGCTGGGGGTGCAAAAGGGCGATGTGGTGGCGATCTACATACCGATGGTGCCGGAAGCGGCGGTGGCGATGCTGGCCTGCGCGCGCATCGGCGCGGTGCACTCGGTCATCTTCGGCGGCTTCTCACCGGAGGCCGTCGCCGGACGCATTATCGACTCCAGCGCCCGGCTGGCGATCACCGCCGACGAAGGGGTGCGCGCCGGGCGCAGCATCCCGCTGAAGAAAAACGTCGATGATGCGTTAAAAAACCCGAACGTAAAGAGCATTGAGCACGTGGTGGTGCTGAAGCGGACCGGCGGCGAAATTGACTGGCAGGAGGGGCGCGACCTGTGGTGGGACGCGCTGATGGACAAGGCCGACGATCGCCACCAGCCCGCGGAAATGAACGCCGAAGATCCGCTTTTCATCCTCTATACCTCCGGCTCAACCGGTAAACCGAAGGGCGTACTGCACACCACCGGTGGCTACCTGGTCTATGCCGCGATCACTTTTAAGTATGTCTTCGACTACCATCCGGGCGACATCTACTGGTGCACCGCCGACGTCGGCTGGGTCACCGGGCATAGCTACCTGCTGTACGGCCCGCTGGCCTGCGGTGCCACGACGCTGATGTTCGAAGGCGTGCCCAACTGGCCGACGCCTGCACGGATGGCGCAGGTGGTGGACAAGCATCAGGTCAACATTCTGTATACCGCACCGACCGCGATCCGCGCCCTGATGGCCGAAGGCGATAAAGCGATTGCCGGCACCGACCGCTCCTCGCTGCGCATCCTCGGATCGGTGGGCGAACCGATTAACCCGGAGGCGTGGGAGTGGTACTGGAAGAAGATCGGCAACGGAAAGTGCCCGGTGATGGACACATGGTGGCAGACCGAAACCGGCGGCTTTATGATTGCGCCGCTGCCGGGGGCCACCGAGCTGAAGGCCGGCTCGGCGACGCTGCCGTTCTTTGGCGTGCGTCCGGCGCTGGTGGATAACGAAGGCACGCCGCTGGAGGGGGCCACCGAGGGCAACCTGGCGATTATTGACTCCTGGCCGGGCCAGGCGCGCACGCTGTTCGGCGACCACGCGCGCTTTGAGCAGACCTACTTTTCCACCTTTAAAAACATGTACTTCAGCGGCGACGGCGCGCGTCGTGACGAAGACGGCTACTACTGGATCACCGGCCGCGTGGACGACGTGCTGAACGTCTCCGGCCACCGGCTGGGCACGGCGGAGATCGAGTCGGCGCTGGTGGCGCATCCGAAGGTCGCCGAAGCCGCGGTGGTCGGCATTCCGCATAGCATCAAGGGCCAGGCGATTTACGCCTACGTCACGCTGAACCACGGCGAAGAGCCGTCGCCGGAGCTGTACGCCGAGGTGCGCAACTGGGTGCGCAAAGAGATTGGCCCTCTGGCAACGCCGGACGTGCTGCACTGGACCGACTCGCTGCCCAAAACCCGCTCCGGCAAGATTATGCGCCGCATTCTGCGCAAGATCGCGGCGGGCGACACCAGCAATCTGGGCGATACCTCAACCCTTGCCGATCCCGGCGTGGTGGAGAAACTGCTCGAAGAGAAGCAGGCCATCGTCATGCCGTCCTGAATCCTGTCCGCCCTCTCCCGGACCGGGTGAGGGCAATGATAATAAACCTTCCCGTAGCATTTTGCGCCGCAGATCAACAGGAGCTGCGCCGGTGTACAGCGCGAAAAACGACGGGGTTACCTCTGGAGAGCTTCTGTGATGAATGACCCAATTTATCGCCGGATAGATGAGAGCGCGCATTTCAGGGAACTGGTCAAAAAACGGCAACGGTTCGCTTTTACGCTTTCCCTGATCGTGCTGATCGTTTACGTCGGCTTTATTTTACTGATCGCCTTCGCGCCGCAGTGGCTGGGGACGCCGCTGCACGCGGGCACCAGCGTCACGCGCGGCATTCCAATTGGCATCGGCGTGATTGTGATCTCATTTATTCTGACCGGCGTCTACGTCTGGCGGGCGAACGGCGAGTTCGATCGCCTTAACAATGCGGTTCTGCATGAGGTAAAAGCATGATGAAGCGAGTTCTGACGGCGCTGGTCGCCGCACTCCCCTTCGCCGCCGGCGCGGCGGAGGCTATCAGCGGAGCGGTTGAACGTCAGCCGACCAACTGGCAGGCGATTATTATGTTCCTGATCTTCGTCGGCTTTACGCTCTATATCACCTGGTGGGCCTCCCGGCGCGTGCGCTCGCGCAGCGACTATTATACCGCGGGCGGCAACATTACCGGCTTTCAGAACGGGCTGGCGATCTCCGGTGACTTTATGTCGGCGGCCTCGTTCCTGGGCATTTCCGCACTGGTCTACACCTCCGGCTACGACGGGCTGATCTACTCGCTGGGCTTCCTCGTCGGCTGGCCGATCATTCTGTTCCTGATCGCGGAGCGCCTGCGCAATCTCGGCCGCTATACCTTTGCCGACGTAGCCTCCTACCGCCTGAAGCAAGGCCCGATCCGCATTCTCTCCGCCTGCGGCTCGCTGGTGGTGGTGGCGCTCTATCTCATCGCGCAGATGGTCGGTGCCGGTAAACTTATTGAGCTGCTGTTCGGCCTGAACTACCACGTGGCGGTGGTGCTGGTCGGCGCGCTGATGGTGCTGTACGTCCTGTTCGGCGGAATGCTGGCCACCACCTGGGTGCAGATCATCAAGGCGGTGCTGCTGCTGTTTGGTGCCAGCTTTATGGCCTTTATGGTAATGAAGCACGTCGGCTTCAGCTTCGACAGACTATTTACGCAAGCGATGGCGGTTCACCCGAAGGGAGCGGCCATTATGAGCCCCGGCGGGCTGGTGAAAGACCCGATCTCCGCGCTCTCACTCGGCCTCGGCCTGATGTTCGGCACCGCCGGACTACCGCATATTCTGATGCGCTTCTTTACGGTCAGCGACGCCCGCGAGGCGCGCAAGAGCGTCTTCTACGCCACCGGCTTTATGGGCTATTTCTATATCCTGACCTTTATTATTGGCTTCGGCGCGATCGTGCTGGTCGGTGCCAATCCGGCGTTTAAAGATGCGGCGGGCGCGCTGATTGGCGGCAATAATATGGCGGCAGTCCATCTGGCAGACGCGGTGGGCGGTAACCTGTTCCTCGGCTTTATTTCGGCGGTCGCCTTTGCCACCATCCTCGCGGTGGTGGCCGGGCTGACGCTGGCGGGTGCCTCGGCGGTTTCCCATGACCTGTACGCCAACGTTTTCCGCAAAGGCGCGACGGAACGCCAGGAGCTGAGGGTCTCAAAAATCACCGTGCTGGTGCTGGGGCTGGTGGCGATCCTGCTGGGCATCCTGTTTGAGAATCAGAACATCGCCTTTATGGTCGGGCTGGCCTTCTCCATTGCCGCCAGCTGTAACTTCCCGATTATTTTGCTCTCTATGTACTGGTCAAAGCTGACCACCCGTGGCGCGATGATTGGCGGCTGGCTGGGGCTGCTGACCGCGGTGGTGCTGATGATTCTGGGGCCTACCGTCTGGGTGCAGGTGCTCGGCCACCCTACCGCGATCTTCCCGTATGAATATCCGGCGCTGTTCTCTATTGCGGTGGCCTTTATTGGCATCTGGCTCTTCTCCGCCACCGATAATTCGGCGGAAGGTAACCGCGAGCGCGAACAGTTCCGCGCCCAGTTTATCCGATCGCAAACCGGTATCGGCATCGAACAGGGCCGCGCTCACTAGCCTCCCTGCTACTCCCCGGCCGCAGCGGCCGGGAATTTCTTCATCCCCCGTCCTTTTGCGTCGCGCCCCGCTCCCTCCGCGATCGCACTGCATGATGCGGCTGCCGGGCACGTCGAAAATTCTCTTTCCCACCCGGAATGGGATATAGTAAAAAACCCTCTTTTTATAACAGGCAGCATCGGCAATGGCTCTGATCCCCAAAAACTACCGGCAGCTGGAAAGCGGCTATCGTGAAAAAGCGCTAAAAATCTATCCCTGGGTTTGCGGGCGTTGCTCGCGGGAGTTTGTTTACTCAAACCTTCGCGAATTAACGGTCCATCATATCGATCACGATCATACCAACAACCCGGAAGACGGCAGCAACTGGGAGCTGCTGTGCCTGTACTGTCACGATCATGAACACTCAAAGTACACCGAGGCCGACCAGTACGGCACCACCGTTGTGGCAGGAGAGGATGCGCAAAAAGATGTCGGGGCGGCAACCTATAATCCCTTTGCCGACTTAAAGTCGCTGATGGGTAAGAAAAAATAAGCGTATAAACGCCCCCTTCCGGCACCTGATGGCATCCGCCTGTCGGCGTACCCTTCAGGTGCAGCCACGGCCCGCCCGCAGAAGCCCGGACGGGAAGCCTTTGGCGCAGGAGCTAGCTTCCGCTCCTTTTAGAAAGTGAGACGGGAACCCGGCGCACCTCCCCGACGATAATCTCTGCCCCACCGAAAGCGCATGGCCGCTGAAACGGCGGTGTCATGACCGCCCCCACAAAAGGCCACTCCCAAAGCGCCATCATAAGATGCTCCCCCTGACGCCGGGACCGCGCGGCCAAACGGCACGCTGAATTGGCCCTTTTTACCTGAGCCTGCCGCAGCCTGAAAATTTATAGAAATTACCCGCACGGCTTTCCCCTTCCGCAACTGAAATGAATTAAAATCATCGAAGTTATAGATTCGAGGAATAATTATGGACATCAGAACGCTGCGTTATTTCGTTGAGGTGGTACGCCAGCAGAGCTTCACCCGCGCAGCGGAGAAGCTGTTTGTCACCCAGCCGACCATCAGCAAAATGCTGAAAAATCTTGAGGATGAGCTTAACTGTACGCTGCTGATCCGCGACGGACGGCGGCTTCTGTTGACCGATACCGGACAGGTGGTATTTGAGCGCGGCCTGGCGATCCTCGCGGAATTTCGCCAGCTGGAGGCGGAGCTGGGTGATATAAACCATCTCAACAAGGGCCTGCTGCGCCTGGGCATTCCGCCGATGGTCGGTATGCTGATGGCCGGCCCGATCGGCCTGTTTCGCCAGCGCTATCCCGGCGTGGAGCTGAAAATCGCCGAATTTGGCGGCCTGACCGTACAGCAGGCGGTAATGAACGGCGAGCTGGACGTGGCGATGACCGCGCTGCCGGTAGAAGAAGAGAGCAGGCTGGCGACGCTGCCGCTGTTCAGCCACCCGCTGTGCGTGCTGGTACCGCGTTCAGGTAAGTGGGCAACGTGCAAATCCGTCTCGCCGGAAGCGCTAACGGAACATCCGCTGCTGATCTATAACGAAGACTTCGCGCTGAGCCGCCAGCTGATGCGGCTGTTCAACGAGCATAACGTCAAGCCGCGCATCGCGGTGCGCAGCGGCCAGTGGGACTTTCTCGCGGCGATGGTACAGGCGGGCGTTGGCATCGCCATTCTGCCGGAGCCTATCTGCCAGCGGCTGGACAAAAACACGCTGCGCTGGATCCCGCTGGAGAGCGAGCTGCGCTGGCAGCTGGGTATGATCTGGCGCGATGGCGTCTATTTGTCGCACAGCGCCAGGGCGTGGTTGAAATGCTGCGAAGGGTTCTGGCTAACGCAGGAGCAGTAAAACGGCGTGACCCGCCGCGCGCCGGACAGGCCTCGAACAGCCTGCCCGTTGCACCACGCCGATGCCCGGTAAGCGCGACGCTTCCGGACTACGGGTCTACTTATTTTCGATCAGCAGCGCTTCCATCAGATCCAGATCGTGGAGCAGCTTCTGCAGCGTCTCGTTACTGATTTCGCGCGTGGCGCGCAGGTGGTACAGCTCGGCACGCTCCGAACGCAGCGCCGCCAGGCGGAATCGCCGCTCCAGGTTCTCCTCCTGGATGGTGCTCTCCACGTCGTTCCGGCCATCGGCGCGGCGGCGCAAATTGCCGATAACGCGCGAACTCACCTCGGTCAGCAGCTGATTATCAATGTTTTCTTCAGTATCCGCCGCCAGCCGTTCTTCCATTTTCTGGATAGCGACAATCGCCACCTCCGCCGTCGCCGCACGGGCAACGCGCTCCTCTTTCATCTGCTGAGAGTGGTCGGCTACCACCACGCTCTGCAACAGGAGCGGCAGCATCACCACGCCGACGATCAGCGAGAACAGAATCACGCCGGTGGCGAGGAAAACCAGCTCATAGCGCGCCGGGAAGGCGTTGCCGTCCGGCAACAGCAGCGGAATTGAGAGCACGCCGGCAAGCGTAATAGCGCCGCGCACCCCCGCAAAGGAGGCGATCAGAATTTCGCGCGTGGACCAGGAGCCAAACTCCATTGGCTTCCTCTTCAGGAAGCGGACGCTGAAATTTTTCATCGTCCACAGCCAGCCGAAGCGTACCAGCATCAGCGCCCCGTAGATCAGCGCAATGTCGGTGAACAGCATCCAGATCTCCACGTTCGGATCGGCCTCCGCCGACATCAGCGAGGACTCAAGGATTCCCGGCAGTTGCAGGCCCAGCAGCAGGAATACCATGCCGTTAAAGACAAACTCCAGCATCGCCCAGGTGCTGTTGGCGCGCAGGCGCATCGCCAGCGGTGCCCGACGCATCACGCCGGAGCGGGTGATGGTCATCCCGGCGGCCACCGCGGCCAGAATGCCGGAGAAACCGATATGTTCGGCAATCAGGTAGGAGGCGAACGGCAGCAGGAACAGCAGCACGATTTGCGTCGCCGGCTCATCCCCACCCCAGCGGCTGAGAAAGCGCAGGGAGCGACCATAGAGCCAGCTGACCACAAACCCGGCGAGGATACCGCCAATCGCCACCTTGAAGAACTCAACGGTGGCCCCGCCGACGGTAAACACCATCGTGCCCATCGCCACGGCGACGGCAAACTTCAGCGACACCAGGCCGGAGGCGTCGTTCATTAGCGCCTCGCCCTGCAGGATGCCCATAATTTTCTTCGGAATGCGCCCTTCACCGACGATGCCGGAGAGCGCTACCGCATCGGTTGGCGACAGCACCGCCGCCAGCGCGAAGGCCGGAATCAGCGGAATGCCCGGCACCGTCCAGTAAATAAGGAAGCCGATCCCGACCACGGTGACCACCACCAGCGCCAGCGCAAGGCCAAAAATCTCTCGCCCGTGTTCAATAAATTCCCGGGTCGGCGTTTTCCAGCCGTCGGCAAACAGCAGCGGCGGGATAAACAAAAGCAGGAACAGCTCAGGATCGAATTCGACGTGCAGGCCAAACGTCGGCCAGGCCAGCGCAGCGCCAATAAGGATCTGCATAAGGGGTAAAGGAACCTGAAAAGGTAATACGCGGGTAACAACCCCCGACAGCGAGACCAGAAGGGTCATAATCAGTATTGTAAAAAATATTTCCATGCGTTCCCTGTTTGCAATGTTTTTGATCGACAACAAGAGGCGTCGTGCCTCAATACTCTCTCCCCCAGAGTATCGCAAAAGTCGGTGAAATGGGTCTTTAAAATACAAACGAACGGCAAAAGCCGTCCGTTTTCAGACTCAGCCCCCAGATCAGATAGCCCAACCGCCCGCGTAGAAGGCAACCAGCGCGATAGCGATAACCACCGTACCGATATTCAGCTTACGCCACTCGCCGGAAATCACCCGGCCAACCACCAGGGTGGCAAAGCCGATCATAATGCCGGTCACAATGTTGCAGGTCAGCACGATAAATACCGCCGTCACCAGCCCCGCCATTGCGTCCACAAAATCCGCAAAGTCAATTCTCGCCACGTTGCTCAGCATCAGCAGGCCCACGTACATCAGCGCCGGGGCCGTGGCATAGGCGGGCACCAGATAAGAGAGCGGAGAGAGAAACAGGATCAGCAGGAACAGCACGCCGACGACAATTGCCGTCAGGCCGGTTTTACCGCCCGCCGCGGTTCCCGCCGCCGACTCGATGTACACCGCCGCCGGCGCTGCGCCGACCAGGCCGGAAAAGACGCTGCTCAGGGAGTCAGTGGTCAGGGCCTTCCCGCCGTCGATAATCTGGCCGTCTTTATCCAGCAGATTCGCCTGCCCGGCCACCGCGCGAATGGTGCCGGTGGCGTCAAACACGGCGGTCATCACCAGCGCCAGCACGCTCGGCAGCACGACCGGCTGCAGCGCGCCCATAATATCCAGGCTGCCGATCAGCGAATTACCGTTGTCATCGCTCAGGGAAGGCATGGCGAAGATGCCAGAGAAGCGCACGGCGGGATCGAAAATCAGGCCGATAATTGAGATCCCGATAATGGTCAGCAGAATGCCGCCCGGCACCTTTCGCTTTTCCAGGCCGATAATGGTCGCCAGGCCAAGCAGCGACATAATGACCGGAAAGGTATCGAAGCTCCCCAGGGCGACCGGCAGGCCGTCCAGCGGGTTTTTAATCACCAGCCCCACGCCGTTCGCCGCAATCAGCAGCAGAAACAACCCGATACCGATACCAGTACCCTGCGCCACGCCCTGAGGCAGGTTGCGCAAAATCCAGCTGCGGATGCCGGTGGCAGAGATAATGGTAAACAGAATCCCCATCAGGAACACCGCGCCAAGGGCGACCGGCACGCTGATGTGCTGGCCCAGCACCAGGCTGAAGGCGGTAAAGGCGGTCAGCGAAATGGCGCAGCCGATGGCCAGCGGCAGGTTCGCCCACAGCCCCATCGCAATGGAGCCAACGCCCGCCACCAGGCAGGTCGACACAAATACCGCTGCGGGCGGGAAACCGGCCTTGCCCAGCATCCCTGGCACGACGATAACGGAGTAGACCATGGCGAGAAAAGTCGTTAAACCGGCAACCATCTCCTGACGAACGGTGCTTCCCCGCTGTGAAATTTTAAACCAGGCGTCGAGTGAACCGCCGGTACGCGCTGAAGGCGTAGACATAGAAAACATCCCCTGAGAGTTTATTTTGCGTCCGCTATGCGTGGTGGACACTCCACTGCCAGCGAAACGTCATCTTCCTGAGCCAGGTCTGCAGCAAAAGGGGCACCGCAAAAAAGCAAACGTTTAGCTCCGCGCATAGCAAACGGGTGTAAAAAAAAGCAAACGATTATCCGGCGATTCTCAGGGGATTTTCAACATAACTTTGCCGCTTTTTACGCTTTTTCTGCCTTAACGGCGAGAAAATCACCGGCAGAAGCGCAAACGTTACCGCATGGAGCCGCTTCGGCAGCGCCGCCTGTCGTTCGTGACGCAAAAAACAGTAGCCGCCGGGGATCTCAAACGGGCCGCCCTGCTGCACGGTGCGCTGTCAGGCCGGGCGAATCTCCACCCGCTTTTTCCATGCGCGAATGTGGCTGACGTCGTCAATGCCTCCCTGCGAAAGCAGGGCAAACGGCGGAAAGCTCATCTGAATATCGGCCATGCCAGGCTGTGTTCCTTAACCGGGCGTGGCGTCGACGCAGTGCCAGAAGCACGTAATCAAGACGCAGGACGTAGTTGAACGACGTTCAAGCCCGACAACCCAGGCTACATTAACAGCAGCGACACCGGCGACTCCTCGGCGTAGCGCAGCCAGAATCGATACTCGCGCCGTCCCGCCGCGCTGGCAGGCCTGAGCCACCCGTCGGCATCGTAGGTTTCCTGCAGATACTCAAGGATGGCACCAGATTCCGCAAAAATGGCACCGTCATCCTCCACCACCGACGATTTACCCGGCAGATGCACCTTTTTCAGCGCGGGCGGTGCCAGCATGTTTTCTTCTCGCTGACAGGGAACGATCCGGTAAGGCAGCGACAGCGCCTCCAGCGCCAGGAGGATGCGCTGAGAGCGGGACTGATTCAGGTAATGCCCCGTCAGCATGGGGTTCTCCCGTTGTTTTCCTCCGTTAACGCCAGGAAATAGCGCCCGGAGAGGAAGGGATTTCACCATCAGAGACCGATCTGCACCACCGGCGTATGGCTGATGCAGGAACGCCGGCCTCTGTAACTGTCGCTATTATGCCTCCCGTTTAGTCATCCTCCAGCAGCCGCGCCCCCGTTCCCTGTGCGCCGAGCCGATCGCCAGGGTTGCGCAAAGGGCAGTCGCTGCGCGACAGGCAGCCGCAGCCGATACAGGTATCCAGCTCATCGCGCAGCACGACGAGGGTATTAATCCGCCGGTCCAGCTCTTCGCGCCAGCGGGAGGAGAGCATCGCCCACTCCTTCGCGCTGAGGGTATGCCCTTCCGGCAGCACGCTGAACGCTTCGCCGATGGTCGCCAGCGGGATGCCAATGCGCTGGGCAATTTTGATAATCGCCACATAGCGCAGCACATCTCGCTTATATCGCCGCTGATTGCCGCCGTTACGGATGCTGGTGATCAGCCCCTTACTTTCATAGAAATGCAGTGCCGATACCGCCACGCCGCTGCGTCGGGCCACTTCTCCCGGCGTCAGCAGGGGCTTGATACGGGGTAATTTATTTTCCATAAACCTCTTTACCTCAAGTTAACTTGAGGAATTATACTCGCTCTCAGACAAAACGACGAATCGAACACACAGAAAGAGGCAGCAGTATGTCCCATCAGCAAATTATTCAGACCCTTATTGAATGGATTGATGAACATATCGATCAACCGCTGAACATTGATGTGGTCGCTAAGAAATCCGGTTATTCCAAGTGGTATTTACAGCGGATGTTCCGCACGGTGATGCACCAGACGCTGGGCGATTACATTCGCCAGCGGCGGCTGCTGCTGGCCGCCGTGGAACTACGCACCACCGAGCGCCCCATCTTCGACATCGCCATGGATTTAGGCTACGTCTCGCAGCAGACTTTTTCGCGCGTCTTCCGCCGCGAATTTGACCGCACGCCCAGCGATTATCGTCATCGCCTGTAGCTCCTCCGCCCGCCCGGCATCCCCGGCGCGGGCAGCCTTTTCAGGCGACAGACGCCCTGAGATTGAATTTATCGACGCCGCTCTCCTCCCTTATTCCCGCTCTGCCGGAAAAACTGACGGTTCACTTCGCACCGCCCACGGCTTATCCGCATTGCTCTCGCAGCGCTTCGCTATGCCTCTCGCTTAAAAAACGTTAAAAAAGTGCCTAAAAAAGAGGCGACAGACTGGTGAACAATCGGTCAAATGTGATATAGTTCACAAAATTTTTTGAAACAAAACGATGTTTCATTTAAATGTTGCTGTCAATGTCCACCGATAGCCAGAGTATCAATGCCGCGCTGTCCAGGGCGTCTGCAACCTTCAGAGGAAATGTTTCATGGCTACCTTAACCACCGGCGTGGTTCTTCTGCGCTGGCAACTGCTGAGTGCTGTACTTATGTTTTTAGCCAGCACGCTGAATATCCGTTTTCGCAAATCAGACTACATCGGGCTGGCGGTAATCAGCAGCGGCCTGGGGCTGGCGGCGGCCTGCTGGTTCGCCACCGGCCTGCTCGGTATCACCCTGGTGGATATGTCCGCCATCTGGAACAATATTGAAGCGGTGATGGTGGACGTCATGAGCCAGACTCCCCCCGAGTGGCCGATAGTTCTGACCTGAGGCTGTCCTGAAGGCCGTCGCTTTTGCAGATCTTCCTTTCCCTGTATCTCAAAAGCGACGGGTAATATAAGTAGCTCAACGGCCCGGAGTCTTAGCCGCTCACGGCCAGACGAGCCATAGACGATCGGTTCCGCCGCAACGCGCCAGAAAGAGTGTATCCGGAGATCCTCGTCGGGCTGCCGGAGGCGCTGGCATCTTCCGCCGGCCAATAAAACGCTGCGGCGTATGGACCAGAGGCCCGACGGACTGAGCGCCAGGATCGAATAAAACCAACGCACATGCAACTTGAAGTATGACGGGTATAGAGATTCAGATGGTGTGCTGTTCAAAACGCGCTGCGTTTTGTCCTGCAACTCGAATTATTTAGGGATAAATATTGATAAGGCTCCTGAATAACCGTGAGTCAACGGCATCCCGCAACCCACTATGAACTATGATTCAACCAATCAGGCTTAACCCTGTGGGAATTGCAATGGCTGGCGCAAAGTAGGTTATTCCCCGCAACCAGCCTTTTCCTGACATGCTACGCCCCCTCTTTCGAGGTTCAACCCCATTACTGGGTAAGGATAAGCCAGGCTTGCAACAGGCGCTTTAACCGCCCGCGGCTAACGCAATAAATCAGGCTAACCGCCTGATTTACCAATAGCGCACTTAGAACGGAATATCGTCGTCGAAGTCCATCGGCGGTTCGTTAGAGGGCGCTGCCGGGGCGGACTGCTGCGGACGAGGCTGCGCGCCGCCGCTGAACTGGCTGCCACCCTGCGGCTGCTGCGGTTGCTGAGGCTGGCCCCAGCCGCCCTGCTGCTGACCACCCGCCGGCGCGTTACCACCCTGCTGACGACCACCCAGCATCTGCATCACGCCGCCAATTTGCGGAACGTTGATCTCGGTCGTATAGCGATCCTGGCCGCTCTGATCGGTCCATTTGCGGGTACGCAGCTGGCCTTCAATATAAACCTGAGAGCCTTTACGCAGATATTCACCGGCCACTTCCGCCAGCTTGCCGAACATCACCACGCGGTGCCATTCGGTCTGCTCTTTCATTTCGCCGGTTTGCTTGTCACGCCAGGACTCTGAAGTTGCCAGCGTTAAGTTAGCGACCGCGCCGCCACTCGGCATATAGCGTACTTCCGGGTCCTGACCCAGATTACCTACGAGAATAACCTTGTTTACGCCTCTGCTGGCCATAATCGAGTCTCCTGAAAAACGTTTCTGTATAAGAGCAACCCATTAGGCGCACGGTTTGAACGCGGACAACGCGCAGCAACCGGAGCGTACACAGAAGTACGCGAGGGCTGCGGATACTGCCCGGATTCAAAATGGCAAGTAAAATGGCCTAATGGGCCAGGCTCTAAGTGTAAACGCGCGATTGTAGCATTACCAGCGGCGCTTTTACCACGATGTGACGCGGTTTGCGCGAAACCGCTTCAACCGCGCATTGTTGCACAACGGCCTGCGGTTTGCATTCCAATACTGTATATTCATTCAGGATTTATTGTGTCATAATTAACCGTTTACTCGCCTGCAGCACCCTGCGGCCAGGCAAAGCGTTTCAATCGGGAAAGGTGAATGGATAAGATCGAAGTTCGGGGCGCCCGCACCCATAATCTCAAAAACATCAACCTCGTTATCCCACGCGACAAACTGATTGTCGTGACCGGGCTTTCGGGTTCTGGCAAATCCTCGCTCGCTTTTGACACCCTGTATGCCGAAGGTCAGCGTCGCTACGTTGAATCCCTTTCCGCCTACGCGCGCCAGTTTCTGTCGCTGATGGAAAAACCGGACGTCGACCACATTGAGGGGCTGTCGCCCGCCATCTCGATTGAGCAGAAGTCGACCTCCCACAACCCGCGTTCGACGGTCGGCACCATCACTGAAATTCATGACTACCTGCGCCTGCTGTTCGCCCGCGTCGGCGAGCCGCGCTGCCCCGATCACGACGTCCCGCTGGCGGCGCAGACCGTCAGCCAGATGGTAGATAACGTGCTGTCACAGCCGGAGGGCAATCGCCTGATGCTGCTGGCACCGGTGATTAAAGAGCGCAAAGGCGAACACACTAAAACGCTGGAGAACCTGGCAGGCCAGGGCTATATCCGCGCCCGCATTGACGGCGAGGTCTGCGATCTGTCCGATCCGCCGAAGCTTGAGCTGCAAAAGAAACACACCATCGAGGTGGTGATCGATCGCTTTAAGGTGCGCGAGGATCTCAGCACGCGGCTGGCGGAATCTTTCGAAACCGCGCTGGAGCTTTCCGGCGGCTCGGCGATCGTTGCCGATATGGACGATCCGCAGGCGGAAGAGCTGCTCTTCTCCGCCAACTTCGCCTGCCCGATCTGCGGCTACAGTATGCGCGAGCTGGAGCCTCGGCTGTTTTCATTCAACAACCCGGCGGGTGCCTGCCCGACCTGCGACGGCCTCGGCGTTCAGCAGTATTTCGATCCCGATCGGGTGATTCAGAATCCGGAGCTGTCGCTGGCCGGCGGCGCGATCCGCGGCTGGGATCGGCGTAACTTTTACTATTTTCAGATGCTGAAGTCGCTGGCGGAGCACTATAAGTTCGACGTGGAAGCCCCCTGGTCAAGCCTGAGCGCGAACGTGCATAAGGTGGTGCTGTACGGCTCCGGCAAAGAGAACATTGAGTTCAAATACATGAACGATCGCGGCGACACCTCGGTGCGTCGTCATCCGTTTGAGGGCGTGCTGCACAACATGGAGCGCCGCTATAAAGAGACGGAGTCCAGCGCCGTACGCGAGGATCTGGCGAAGTTTATCAGCAACCGCCCCTGCGCCACCTGTGATGGCACTCGCCTTAAGCGCGAGGCGCGCCATGTGTTCGTCGAAAATACGGCACTGCCGACCATTTCCGACATGAGCATCGGCCATGCGATGGATTTCTTCAACAACCTGAAGCTCGCCGGCCAGCGGGCGAAGATCGCGGAAAAAATTCTGCTTGAGATTGGCGATCGCCTGAAGTTCCTCGTCAACGTCGGCCTGAACTACCTGACGCTCTCCCGCTCGGCAGAGACGCTCTCCGGCGGCGAAGCCCAGCGCATCCGCCTCGCCAGCCAGATCGGTGCCGGGCTGGTGGGCGTGATGTACGTGCTTGACGAACCCTCCATTGGCCTGCACCAGCGCGATAACGAGCGCCTGCTGGGCACGCTTATTCACCTGCGCGATCTGGGGAACACGGTCATCGTGGTGGAGCACGACGAAGACGCTATTCGCGCCGCCGACCACGTTATCGACATCGGTCCGGGGGCGGGCGTACACGGCGGCGAGGTGGTAGCCGAAGGGCCGCTGGAGGCGATTATGGCGGTGCCGGAGTCGCTGACCGGCCAGTACATGAGCGGCAAGCGCCGGATCGAAGTACCGAAACAGCGCGTCCCCGCTAACCCTGAAAAGGTACTGAAGCTGACCGGGGCGCGCGGCAACAATCTGAAGGACGTCACCCTGACGCTGCCGGTTGGTCTGTTTACCTGCATCACCGGCGTCTCTGGTTCGGGCAAATCAACGCTAATTAACGATACCCTGTTCCCCATCGCCCAGCGCCAGCTCAACGGCGCGACCATCGCCGAACCGGCACCCTATCGCGACGTGCAGGGGCTGGAACATTTCGACAAGGTTATCGACATCGATCAAAGCCCCATTGGCCGCACGCCGCGCTCTAACCCCGCCACTTATACCGGCGTCTTTACGCCGGTGCGCGAGCTGTTTGCCGGGGTGCCGGAGGCGCGCTCGCGCGGCTACACGCCGGGCCGCTTCAGCTTTAACGTGCGCGGCGGGCGCTGCGAAGCCTGCCAGGGCGACGGCGTAATCAAAGTCGAGATGCACTTCCTGCCGGATATCTATGTTCCCTGCGATCAGTGTAAAGGCAAGCGCTATAACCGCGAGACGCTGGAAATTAAGTACAAAGGCAAGACCATCCACGAAGTGCTGGATATGACCATTGAGGAGGCGCGCGAGTTTTTTGACGCCGTGCCGGCGCTGGCGCGCAAGCTGCAGACCCTGATGGACGTCGGACTGACCTATATCCGTCTCGGCCAGTCGGCGACGACCCTCTCCGGCGGCGAGGCCCAGCGCGTGAAGCTGGCGCGCGAGCTGTCGAAACGCGGCACCGGACAAACGCTGTATATTCTCGACGAACCGACCACCGGTCTGCACTTCGCCGATATCCAGCTGCTGCTGAAGGTGCTGCACCAGTTGCGCGATCAGGGCAATACTATCGTAGTGATTGAACACAACCTCGACGTCATTAAAACGGCGGACTGGATTGTCGATCTCGGCCCGGAAGGCGGCAGCGGCGGTGGGGAAATTCTTGTTTCCGGCACGCCGGAAACCGTCGCAGAGTGTAAAGCGTCGCATACCGCCCGCTTCCTGAAGCCGATGCTGTAAAGGCCCGGCTCTGTAAGAGCTACCCGCGGTCGTGCTGCAATTAGCCCTTCCGCACCGGATGCCTCCAGAGCGCGCCAGAAATGCGCGCTCTGGGGATAGCGTCTACTCCAGCCGCCTGCGTTTCTCTTCCGGCAGGGTGTTCACCGCCAGCTGCCATGAGGCGTCCACCAGGTAGTAGATTTGCGAATCCGGCAGCGATCCGTCCAGATAAACCGTGCTCCAGTAGGCTTTATTCAGATAGCGGCTGGGGCGCACGTCGCTGTGCTGCTGGCGCAGCAGCTCCGCCAGCTCCGGGCTGGTTTTCAGGGCAACCGCCGGGCGTTCGTCCAGCTCCTTCACCATGGCAAAGAGCACATCTTCCACCTTAATCTGCGTCGCTTTCCAGTCGCCGTGCACGCTCTGCTCGGCACCGGCTTTCGCCATGCAGTATTGTAGCAACTCCGAATTCGTCATCTCTGTTCCCCCTGTAGCGTGGCGATAATCTGCCGCGAGCCGCCGTGGTTACGATGCTCTCCGAGCCAGATACCCTGCCAGGTTCCCAGACATAATCGCCCTTTGCCGATCGGCAGCAGCAGCGAGACGCCCAGCAAGGAGGACTTAATATGCGAAGGCATGTCGTCTGCCCCCTCATAATCATGTTCATAGGACCCACTATCGGGTACGGCCTGCAGGAAAAAGCGCGCCATATCGCGGCGTACCGACGGATCGCAGTTCTCATTCAGCGTCAGAGAGGCGGAAGTATGCTGCAGCAGCAGATGAAGCAGCCCCGCTTCGACGCGAGGCATAGCGGAAAGCTGCCCGAGTATTTCGTCAGTGACCAGATGAAAGCCGCGCGGCTTTGCGCTCAGCGTAAGGATCTGCTGATACCACATCTGCTGCTCCTGGTTGAATGCGTGTTTCGTTAAGTTTGCAGCAAGTCCGTAAAAGGTAAAAGGCGGCAGCCTGATTTTGTGCTGCTTTTCAACAAAAGCCGCAGGCGGCGTCTTTAGGCTGGGCTGAATTTGCGCAACCGAAACCCAGTGAACGGACGCCGGTTCAGCGAGCGTCGCGGGGTGGGTGCCCGGCCAGCGCGCCCCTTACGGAGCGGGCTGGCCGCCGCTTACATTACCGCAGCAAACGCCTGCGCCACGCGCTGGACGTTGCCCAGGTTTAGCCCGGCCACGCACATACGCCCGCTGGCGAGCAGATAAATGCCAAACTCATCGCGCAGCCGGTCGACCTGAGCGGCGCTCAGGCCGGTATAGCTGAACATACCGCGCTGAAGCAGCAGGTAGTCAAAGTTACGCGCCGGGATTTCGGCATTCAGTACCTCAACCAGCGCCTGACGCATCGTCTGAATCCGGATACGCATCGCCTCAACTTCCGCCAGCCAGGTGGCCTTCAGCGCCGGGTCACCGAGCACTGCCGCCACCAGCTGCGCGCCGTAGTTTGGCGGGCTGGAATAGATACGACGCACCGCGGCTTTCATCTGACCCAGCACGCGCCCGGCGGTTGCGGCATCTTCGCACACCACCGACAGCCCGCCGACCCGCTCGCCGTACAGAGAGAAGATTTTCGAAAACGAGTTGCTGATGAGCGCGGGCAGCCCGGCGCTGGCAATCGCGCGGATGGCATAAGCGTCATCCTCCATACCCGCCCCGAAGCCCTGGTAGGCGATATCGAGGAACGGGATCAGCTCACGCGCCTTCAGGATCTCAATCACCGCGTCCCACTGCGCGTGGGTCAGATCCGCGCCGGTCGGATTATGGCAGCAGGGATGAAGCAGCACGATACTGCGCGGCGGCAGAGTGCTGAGGGTGGCCAGTAGATCGTTTACCCGCACGCCGTTGGTCGCGGCGTCGTACCAGGGGTAAGTGCTTACTTCAAAACCGGCCCCCTGGAAAATCGCCACGTGGTTTTCCCAGGTGGGATCGCTGACCCACACCCCGGAATCCGGAAAATAGCGCTTCAGAAAGTCAGCCCCGATCTTCAGCGCGCCAGAGCCGCCCAGCGTCTGAATTGTGGCAACCCGCTGCTGGCGAAGAAGCGGATGATCGTCACCAAACAGCAGCGGCGCAATGGCCTGACGGTAAGTATTCAGCCCCTCCATCGGCAGATACAGCGACGCGCCGCGCGCGGCGGCGTTAAGCCGGGATTGCGCTTCCGCAACGGCCTTAAGCTGCGGAACAATGCCCTCTTCGTTGTAATAGAGACCGATACTGAGATTTACTTTGTCGCTGCGCGGATCGTCTTTGAATCGCTCCATTAGCGAAAGAATGGGGTCGCCAGCGTAGGCGTCAACTTTTTGAAACACGCGGTGGTTCTCCAGATTTACAGACAGGAACAGAAAACACAATAAACCGGAAGCGGATGAAAATCGAGCGCTTGTTTGCGCCGGGCTGACGCCCCGATGGTGGAGAATTTACATAACGCTTACGGATAGCGGAAGGTGAATGCGCAGAAAGGAAGCGCCGCCGGACGTCATAGCGCGCCCGACCTCCGGGGAGGTACACAGGGGGAACAGCGCATCGTGGTGGCCCTTCAGCCAGCGCAGGCCAGACGGCGGCATATTCCTTCTGCGAAACGGGGCGTTACTCCACGTATTGCATCGCCACTCTTGACGTCAGGCGGGTGATGAGTTCGTAAGCGCTTACTTTTGTTATTTCAGCGATGCGCTCTACCGGCAGTCCGTCACCCCATAGAATGACCGGATCGCCGGTGTTATCCTGCGCGCCGGGGCCTAAATCGACGCAAATCATATCCATCGCCACCCGGCCAACGATCGGCACCTCGCGGCCATTCACCAGCACCGGCGTGCCGGAGGGTGCCGCGCGCGGGTAGCCGTCACCGTAGCCCATCGCCACCACGCCAAGGCGGGTATCACGGTCGCTGATCCACGTCCCGCCGTAGCCCACCGGCTCGCCGGCCTTGTGTTCACGCACGGCGATCAGGCTGGAGGTCAGCGACATTACCGGACGGCAGCCAAAGTCGGCCCCCGTGGAGCCGCCATCCAGCGGCGAGACGCCATAAAGAATAATCCCCGGCCGCGCCCAGTCGAAATGCGACTGCGGCCACAGCAGAATGCCGCCGGAGGCGGCGATAGAGCGCAGCCCCGGCTTGCCTTCACAAAAAGCGTTGAACACGGCAAGCTGCTTTCCGGTTGCGTCGCACTCCGGCTCGTCGGCGCGGGCAAAGTGGCTGATGATATTGACCGGCTGACGCACGTTCTTACAGCGGGTCAGACGCTGATAAAATTCCCCGGCCTCTTCAGGACGCACGCCCAGCCGATGCATACCGGTATCCAGCTTCATCCATACGGTAACCGGCTCCTCCAGGCTGGCCGCTTCCAGCGCCGCCAGCTGCTCCTGATTATGCACGGCGGTGTGCAGACGCTGGGCGGCGATAATCGCCAGATCGGCGGCTTCAAAAAAGCCCTCCAGCAGCAGAACGGGCTGCAAGATGCCGCCCGCCCGCAGGCGCAGGGCCTCTTCAAGACGCGCGACGCCAAAAGCGTCCGCATCGGAGAGCGTTCGCGCGCTCTCCAGGAGGCCGTGTCCATATGCGTTCGCTTTCACCACCGCAATCAGCCTGCTGGCAGGTGCCAGTTCTCGCAGACGTTGCAGATTGTGTCGCAGAGCGCGGCGATTAATCACGACTGTTGCCGCTTGCATTTGAATTCCTTGAATTATTTTTCTCAAATTTGGCGTTATTGTTGCAGCGAGTTTGGGTGCGGCCAGCGCGCAGCCACCGGAGCGTACTGAAGTACGTGAGGATGGCGAGCACTGCCCAATCCCAAAATCGCAAATAAAATAGCCAAATTATTTATTCGTCGTCGTACTGCGGGCCGGCATAGTTATCAAAGCGCGACCATTGTCCGTTAAAGGTCAGCCTAACCGTGCCGATAGGGCCGTTACGCTGCTTACCAATGATGATTTCCGCAATGCCCTTCAGATCGCTGTTTTCGTGATACACCTCATCACGATAGATAAACATAATCAAGTCGGCGTCCTGCTCGATAGAGCCGGACTCACGCAGGTCGGAGTTTACCGGGCGCTTATCGGCGCGCTGCTCCAGCGAGCGGTTAAGCTGCGACAGCGCCACCACCGGCACGCTAAGCTCTTTGGCCAGCGCCTTTAGCGAGCGGGATATTTCAGCGATCTCCAGCGTACGGTTATCGGTCAGAGAGGGCACGCGCATCAGCTGCAGGTAGTCGATCATGATCAGACCGATGCCGCCGTGCTCGCGGGCGATGCGGCGGGCGCGGGAGCGCACCTCCGTCGGCGTCAGACCGGAGGAGTCATCGATATAGATGTTACGTTTTTCCAGCAGAATTCCCATGGTGCCGGAGATGCGCGCCCAGTCCTCATCGTCCAACTGGCCGGTACGAATGCGCGTCTGATCCACCCGCGACAGCGACGCCAGAGAACGCATCATAATCTGCTCGGAGGGCATCTCAAGGCTGAAAACCAGCACCGGCTTATCCTGTAGCATCGCCGCGTTCTCGACAAGGTTCATCGCAAAGGTGGTTTTCCCCATCGAGGGGCGCGCCGCAACAATAATCAGATCCGAAGGCTGCAGGCCAGCGGTTTTTTTGTTCAGATCGTCATAGCCCGTGTTAACGCCGGTGACGCCGTCGTGGGGCTGCTGGAAAAGCTGCTCAATACGCGCCACGGTGGCGTCGAGCACCTCGGCGATATTTTTCGGCCCCTCGTCCTTATTGGCCCGGCTTTCGGCAATTTTGAACACCCGCGATTCGGCGAGGTCGAGCAGATCTTCGCTGGTGCGCCCCTGCGGATCGAAGCCGGCTTCGGCAATCTCGTTGGCAACGGAGATCATCTCGCGCACCACGGCGCGTTCCCGCACGATGTCGGCATAGGCGCTAATGTTCGCCGCGCTGGGGGTGTTTTTCGACAGCTCCGCCAGATAGGCGAACCCGCCGACGCTGTCCAGCTGCCCCTGGCGCTCCAGCGACTCCGCCAGCGTAATCAGGTCAATCGGGCTACCGCCCTCCTGCAGCCGCCCCATCTCCGTAAAGATGTGCCGGTGCGGACGGGTATAAAAATCATCCGCCACCACCCGCTCGGCGACGTCGTCCCAGCGTTCGTTATCCAGCATTAAACCGCCCAACACCGACTGTTCCGCTTCAATCGAGTGCGGCGGCACTTTCAGCCCGGCAACCTGCGGATCGCGGTCACGGACGTCAGTCTGTTGTTTGTTGAAGGGTTTATTTCCTGCCATAGTGAATGGGGTTACCGAGATAATGATTGGGTCGAAAGATTACCACATTTCTTTCTGGAGGAAGCATGGCTACACGAATTGAATTTCATCGGCACGGCGGCCCTGAAGTGCTGCAGGCGATAGACTTCACGCCGGCCGATCCGGCAGAGAATGAGATCCAGGTTGAGAACAAAGCGATCGGCCTTAACTATATCGACACCTATATCCGCAATGGACTTTACCCGCCTCCCGCGCTGCCCAGCGGACTGGGAACAGAGGCGGCGGGCGTCGTAAGCCGGGTTGGCCGCGGCGTTACCCATATCAAAGCCGGGGACCGGGTGGTCTATGCCCAGTCCGCTCTGGGGGCCTATAGCTCAGTGCATAACGTCCCGGCCGATAAGGCGGCGATTTTACCTGCCGCCATCTCTTTTGAGCAGGCCGCCGCCTCCTTTCTGAAAGGGCTGACGGTCTTTTATCTGCTGCGCAAAACTTATGAAATTCAGCCCGACGAGCCGTTCCTGTTTCATGCGGCCGCGGGCGGCGTCGGGCTGATCGCCTGCCAGTGGGCGAAGGCGCTGGGAGCGAAGCTGATCGGCACCGTCGGCAGCGCGCAAAAGGCGCAGCGGGCGCTGGATGCCGGGGCCTGGCAGGTGATTAACTACCGCGAGGAGAGCATCGCTGAGCGCGTAAAGGCGATAACCGGCGGGAAAAAGGTGCGGGTGGTTTATGACTCCGTAGGCAAAGACACCTGGGAGGCCTCGCTGGACTGCCTGCAGCGGCGTGGCCTGATGGTCAGCTTCGGCAATGCTTCTGGGCCGGTGACCGGGGTGAATTTAGGCATTCTGAACCAGAAAGGTTCGCTGTACGTCACGCGCCCTTCCCTGCAGGGCTACGTCACCAACCGGGACGAGCTGACCGAAGCCAGCAACGAGCTGTTTTCGCTAATTGCCAGCGGCGTAATTAAGGTAGAGGTGCCCGAAAGCCAGAAGTTTGCGCTGCAGGACGCCCGCCGCGCGCATGAGACGCTGGAGAGCCGGCAGACTCAGGGATCGAGCCTGTTAATTCCCTCCTGAGCCTGAAGCGCTTTATTCGACGGCCGGGGTAGGCGCTACGCCTTTCTGCCCGCCACGCCTCAGCGGCGTGCGCAGGGCTATACGTTGATGTGAGCGCCTGAAAAACACACGGCGACGCGCTAAAACGCCCCGCGCTTTGTCATCTGTTCAGGAGAGCGCCGCGGCTTTTTATGATTCACCGGCAGGCAGAGTAAGTGCCTGAGCGTTCGACAGTGGCCCTAATAACGCCAGCGGCTATCCCGCTGATATTTTACTATTTTTGGCTTTTTCAGCGCCTTAATCACCCACGCGACAACGACCGCCAGCAGCAGCCAGGGCAGCAGCTTGAACATCAGGGCCACCATACCGCCCAGAAACATCACTGCGGTTGCCACAACCAGCGCCAACAAAATTCTCAACAGCGACACGCCGGTCACGGTGAGCATGACAAAAAAACCCAGTACGAAAAGAAGCTCCAGCATTGTATTCTCCCGGAAAAGGACGCCTTGCCGGGAGTCTTACAAAAAACGTGCCAGAATTAATATATTAATTTTAAAACAAAAACATGACGAATCGGCGCGGCGTGTGGCGTAATTGACCAGGTTTTAGCGAAACGTTAACGCTTATCCGCCACCCGCTTCAGCGCCTCTTCCAGCACCTTGATATCGGCCCCGGCCTTGTGCGCATTTTCACTCAGATAGCGACGCCACTGGCGCGCGCCCGGAATCCCCTGGAACAGGCCGAGCATATGTCGGGTAATGTGCCCAAGATATGTTCCCCGGCTAAGTTCGCCTTCTATATAGGGGTACATCGCCCGCACCACGGCAACCGGATCGGCACCGGCGCTCGCCGTACCGAAGATTTCGCGGTCAACGGCGGCCAGCATTCCCGGATTCTGATAGGCCTCGCGCCCCACCATCACCCCGTCCATATGCTGCAGATGCGCTTTCGCTTCCTCCAGCGATCTGATGCCGCCGTTGATCGACATCGTCAGATGCGAAAAATCGCGCTTCAGCTGGTATACGCGCGGATAGTCCAGCGGCGGTATTTCCCGGTTTTCCTTTGGACTTAGCCCTGAAAGCCAGGCCTTGCGCGCGTGGATAATAAACGCCTCACAGCCGCCGCTGACGGAAACGGTCTCGATAAAATCGCAGAGAAAGGCGTAGCTGTCCCGATCGTCAATGCCAATACGGGTTTTGACGGTGACCGGAATCGACACCGCATCACGCATGGCCTTCACGCACTCCGCCACCAGCGGGGCGTTGCCCATCAGACAGGCACCAAACATGCCGTTCTGGACGCGGTCCGACGGGCAGCCGACGTTAAGGTTGATCTCGTCATAGCCGCGCTCTTCCGCCAGCTTCGCGCACTGCGCAAGCTGAGACGGATCGCTGCCGCCAAGCTGCAGGGCCACCGGATGCTCTTCCTCGCTATAGGCCAGATAATCGCCTTTGCCGTGAACGATCGCCCCGGTCGTGACCATTTCGGTGTAGAGCAGGGTCTGGCGGGACAGCAGGCGCAAAAAATAGCGGCAATGTCTGTCGGTCCAGTCGAGCATCGGGGCGACGGAGAAACGGTGGGCGGGGTATAGGGCTGATTTCTCAGGTATCACGCTGGTCTGTGATGCGTTTTGCGGTTCTTTATTTTGCTGCATGTTTAAACTTTTAGCGAATTTTGGCAGTCCCGACCCCCTGACGGCCCCGGGTGAATGGGTGTCAACGGAAGCGAATGAAATGGAATAGGGCCTACTATAGCATAGAGAAACGCCCGTGCTGGTGGCTCATTGAGGTCTCGTCGGCATCAGGGAAAAAGGTAAGTATATCTACCGGGAAAACCAGACGTTTGGAAAACTGGCGTTAGCCAAGACATGAGGAGCCAGGCGTGTTGCCGAACCGGAAGAAAATGGCCCTCCCAAGAGACGATGATGCCAGTAAAATCACCGTAGGTGAGTTAATAAAGCGCTACATTAGCGATCCTAACCTCGGCGGCAAAGCTGGTCGTACTAAACGTTACGTACTGGATATGCTGGTCAACTGCCACATCGCCGGTATCATCCTGTCTGAACTCTCCACTGCACATGTTATTGAACATTGCTGCCACCGGAACGGTGCTGGCGCAGGCCCTGCTACTGTCAGCCACGATGTCAGCTACCTTTCCTCCGTTCTGGCTACCGCCAGGCCCGTTTATGATATCAACTACAGTGGAAATCCAGCTTATGAAGCGCACCCACGACTCATTGAAATGGGGCTTATCGGCAAATCCCAACGCCGCAGCCGCAGACCCATTAACGATGAACTGGACAGAATGCTCGCCGGATTGCGTAAACGTAGTGAACACCGCGAGGCTAAAATCCCTTATGGTGACATTCTGAACTTCTCTATTTTGAGCTGTATGCGGATCGGGAAGGTTTGCAAACTGCGTTGGGAAGATATCGACGAACAACAGCACGCTGTTCTCGCCCGCGACCGTAAAGATCCGCGCAAAAAAACGGGCAACCATATGCTGGTTCCTCTGCTGGGAGAAGCGTGGGAAATAGTACAGCGTCAGCCAAAAACCGATGAACTCATATTCCCCTATAATTCCCGCTCGGTTACCGCAGGCTTCCAGCGTGTGCGTAATGCGCTGGGTATTCAGGATTTACGTTACCACGATATGCGACGAGAAGGGGCCAGTCGGCTATTTGAGGCCAGCTTCAGCATTGAGGAAGTCGCACAGGTTACCGGCCAGTGCTCAGGCAGGTATACACCGAACTTTTCCCCAAAACCCTGCATAACAAATTCACTACGCTGCACAAAAAAACGAAAAAGTAGATCGCTACGCTGGCCAGCAACAGCGCAAATAGCATTACACCATGACCATTCAGACCACCAGATCCCGCCCAATGACAGACTCCGTACGACTCATCAGGGACGCAATGACTAAAGCCAGCCTCCGCAGTACATGGCCGCTGCGCGATCTGGCCGACTACGCTGACGTGGAGATGGTTAACGCGGAATTTATTGTGACGCAGATGGAACTGGCCGGTTACATGAAGAAAACCCACTGGGGCCACTATATGTTGACCCCTACCGGCATGAAGGCGGCATAATGAACAACATCAACGCCAGACTGGAAACACTGCGGACCACACAAGCTGCTCTGCGCGAAGCCTTTTACGACTTCCAGGACGCCCTGTTGGATCGGGCCGATGGCACGGAGTACCATCACGATGTAAAAGACCTGCTGGAAGAAGCGGAAAAGCATATGGACAGGCTGGAACGTAGCACTGAATGGACCGCCATCTACATGAATTTATTCAATATATTCCCCATCCCGCTTGACTATACATTGACCATTAGCCATGTTAAATCATACCCATATAGGTATAATTTAACGCATGGATAACGCGGATGAAGCCACTATATTGGGTTGGTAGCAGCAAGAAAGACCTCCAGTCATTGCCCGAAGATGTACAGGATATTTTCGGCTATGCCCTGCATTTGGCACAGGCAGGCGGTAAGCATCCTCAGACCAAGCCACTGAAGGGGTTTGGTGGAGCTGGCGTACTTGAGGTGGTAGAAGACTTTCTCGGTGATACTTATCGCGCAGTGTATACCGTTAAGTTCGGTGATGCCGTTTATGTTTTGCACGTATTCCAGAAAAAGTCTTCATCGGGAATTGCCACGCCGAAGCCCGATATGGACAAAATACGCGAACGGCTGAAAGCCGCAGAAAGCCATGCCAAAGGAGCATAATATGAGCCATGATATTGAAGTCAGCAGCGGCAACGTTTATGCCGACATTGGCAGAGACGATGCCGAAGAAATGCTGGTAAAAGCCCAGCTTGCCACCATTATTGGCAACATCATTAAAAGCCGTCGCCTGACGCAGGAACAAGCAGCAAAACTGCTGGGGATGACGCAACCCAAACTGTCCAATATGCTACGTGGACAGTTCCGGGGCATCAGCGAAGCCAAAATGCTGGAATGTCTGACCCGCTTAGGGCGCGATGTGCAGATCGTGGTAGGAAAACCGCGCCGGACACCGGGCAGCCTGAAAGTGGTGTTTGCCTGATAACCGGGGCTGTTATCGTCAGGAGAACTATTACGACGCGCGGCGCGATATCGGCTCAACCACGGTGCGTTTTCAGTTAGCTGACAGCGTATGGTGGGAACGGATCATCGACCGCCCGCAGCGCTTCGGCGATCGCAAAGCCAATTTCCACGGTGCTTATAGCTGGCTATGGTGGTAACTGCCGGCGCTAAAGCTGGAAGAACAGCAGGAAATATGGCTTGGTTGAAGGCATTTTTGACGCCATCGCACTACACCACCACAGCATCGCCGCCGTTTCCCTGATGACCTGCAACAACTACCCGGCACAGGCGTTAAGCCAACTGGCCGCACAGTTCACAGATAAAAAGCGTCCCCTGCCGATCTGGGCGCTGGATAACGATAAAGCGGGGATGAGCACAAGAGTTTCCCGTTTCTGGAAATCGTTGGCGAACCGGGCAGCGGTAAAACCACGCTAATAGAATTCCTCTGGAAGCTGTTGGGTCGCCGCGACGATGAAGGCTTTGACCCGTCTAAATCGACGCTGGCCGCCCGCGCGCAACTTCGCACAGGTGGCGAACATGCCGGTGGTGCTGATTGAAGGCGATCGCAATCAGGAAGGGGCGAAACAGCGTGGATTCGACTGGGAAGATCTGAAAACCGCCTATAACGGGCGATCAGTGCGGACGCAATCTCTCAGGGCGCTGGCCGGTTGGTGTTTATCAAGATCACGTCGCCCTTTCTGACGTCGCCGGATATGCGCAGAAAAACCGCCTGCAGCAGGCCCTTCTTCCGCGATCTCGGCGTTTTTGGCAGAACATGGTAAAGTGGCCTCTTTCCTATTCCACGCAATCCGGGGACCAGATGGCAAAAACCACCACGTCAGAGCTTTTAGCGCAAGCTGAAAAACTCTGCGCGCAACGCAATGTGCGGTTAACCCCACAGCGCCTTGAAGTGCTGCGCCTGATGAGCCTGCAGGAAGGCGCGATCAGCGCCTACGATCTGCTCGACCTGCTGCGGGAGGCCGAGCCGCAGGCCAAGCCGCCCACGGTTTACCGCGCCCTCGACTTTCTGCTGGAGCAGGGGTTTGTGCATAAGGTGGAATCGACCAACAGCTATGTGTTGTGCCATCTTTTCGATCAGCCAACCCATACCTCGGCAATGTTTATCTGCGATCGCTGCGGGTCGGTAAAGGAAGAGAGCGCCGGCGGCGTGGAGGATATTCTGCACGGGCTGGCGGCCAGAATGGGGTTTGCTCTGCGGCATAACGTGATAGAAGCGCACGGGCTTTGCCCCAGGTGCGTGGAAGTAGAAACGTGTCGCCATCCAGGAAGATGCCAGCACGACCACAGCATTCAGATAAAGAAAAAGCCGCGCTAGACGAGCGCGGCGGCGGGCGGCAGTACATCCCTGTATCCGCAGCGGAAGAGAGGCTTACCAGCGGTAGTCGTTACGGGTTTCCCAGTCGCCGACCTCTTTCTCCGCCCGATCTTTCTGATAACCGTAGCGCTCCTGGATTTTACCCACCAGCTGATCGCGTTTGCCTTCGATGACCGTCATATCATCGTCGGTCAGTTTGCCCCACTGCTCTTTCACTTTACCTTTGAATTGTTTCCAGTTACCACCGGCTTCGTCTTTATTCATCATAAAGTCCTCTTCGTTAGGCTGTGAACAGCGATAAGATCTCGTCCGGTTTCGCTATCTTTTCTGCCGGACGTAGGGTTAAGTGTAGACAGTGATTCCGCATTCACGCTGTTATTCAGAATATTTAACCGTTTCGTTCAGGAAAACCAGCTGCCGTTGCGCCAGTGGCGACGCCAGATCCACGCCAGGGAAAGCCCGCGCAGCGCCATGAAAACGACCAGCGCCAGCCAGAGTCCATGGTTGCCCAGCAGCGGCAGGGTGAGAGCGGTCAGCGCAAACCCGGCGGCAGCGACCGCCATACCGTTACGCATTTCCGCCGCGCGGGTGGCACCAATAAACATACCGTCCAGCAGATAGCACCAGACCCCCACCAGCGGCAGAATCACCTGCCAGATAAGATAACGCTCCGCCAACCGCTGGATCTCCGGCAGCGAGGTGAGTAGCGCCACAATTTGTCCTCCCGCCAGCGCATAGGTCAGGGAAAAGAGCAGCGCCACCAGCCCCGCCTGACGGCAGGCCGCCCGCCAGGCGTCCAGCAGCTGGCCCTCGTCCCGCGCACCGTAGGCCTGGCCGGAGTGCGCCTCCACGGCGTAAGCGAAACCGTCCAGCGCATAGGCGGTAAAGGTCAGCAGCGTCATCAGCACGGCGTTTACCGCGATGATATCGCCTCCCAGCCGGGCACCGAGCACGGTTAAAGCGCCAAAGCAGAGCTGTAGCAGCAGCGAACGCAGCATAATATCGCGGTTAAGCGCCAGCAGGCGGCGAAATTGCCCCCGCCAGGCCTGCCTGAGCATTCCGGAAGACACGCCGCGCAGGCGCAGAACCTTGCGCACCATCAGCAGCCCAATAAAAAAGGTAACCAATTCGGCCACCACCGTCGCCAGCGCGGCCCCCTGCACATTCATCTGCAGCCCGATGACCAGCCACAGGTCGAGCAGGATATTAAGAAGGTTGCCAACCACCAGCAGAATCACCGGCGCGCGGGCGTACTGTACGCCCAGCAGCCAGCCGAGCAGCACCAGATTAGCCAGCGACGCGGGGGCGCTTAGCCAGCGTATTTCAAGAAAGCGCCTGGCCTGCTCCAGCACCGCCTCACCGCCACCGACGATATGCAGAGCGAGGTCGATAAGCGGCGTGCGCAGCAGCACAATGAGAATACCCGCCCCCAGCGCCAGCATCAGCGGCTGAACCAGCGCCCGCGCCAGCGCCTGGGGGTCCTGCGCGCCAAACGCCTGCGCCGTCAGGCCGGTGGTGCTCATGCGTAAAAACAGCAGCAGCATAAAAAGAAAGCTGGTCGCCGTAGCGCCAACCGCCACGCCGCCCAGATAGACGGGGCTGTCGAGGTGGCCGATCGCCGCCGTATCCACCAGCCCCAGCAGGGGAACGCTGATGTTAGAGAAGATCATCGGCAGGGCGAGACGCCAGAGCGCTCTGTCGGAATGGGTAAAAAACGGCATGTGGTAAAGCCCGAGCGGGAATAAAAAACAAACGGTAGCGCAGGGCGTGCTACCGTACAAGCGGCAAGAGCATAAAGGAACGGAAAGGGGCGATGCGCCCTCCCTAAGCGGGTGATGCCGCGAGACAGCCTGGCTTACTTTGCTGATTTCTCAGCCGAAAGGATCTCTACGCGCCGTGTCGCGCGGCCACGTGCCGCGTTTTCAGCTGCCGGACCGCAGCCCGGCACCATGCAGGCCCGGTAGACTTACCCGGCCAGGGGAGAACCACAGCCGGGAATTACAGCCACTCGCCGTTACGAATAACGCCAACCGCCAGCCCTTCAACGGAGAAGCTCTGCGCTCGCAGATCCACCACAATAGGTTTGAACTCGCTGTTTTCCGGCAGCAGTTCAACCTTGTTGCCCTGCTTTTTCAGGCGCTTGACCGTAACTTCATCATCAATGCGCGCCACCACCACCTGGCCGTTGCGCACGTCCTGGGTTTTGTGAACCGCCAGCAGATCGCCGTCCATGATGCCGATATCCTTCATCGACATTCCGCTGACGCGCAGCAGGAAGTCGGCGCTCGGTTTGAACAACGACGGATCGACCTGGTAATGGCCTTCAATATGCTGCTGCGCCAGCAGCGGCTCGCCGGCGGCCACGCGCCCTACCAGCGGCAGCCCTTCCTCTTCTTCATGCAGCAGCCGAATGCCGCGCGAAGCGCCGGAGACAATCTCGATCACGCCTTTGCGCGCCAGCGCCTTCAGATGCTCTTCGGCCGCGTTCGGAGAACGGAACCCCAAACGCTGCGCTATCTCCGCGCGGGTCGGTGGCATACCTGTCTGGCTGATGTGATCCCGGATAAGATCAAACACCTCTTGTTGCCTGGCCGTTAACGCTTTCATTCCGCCCCCTGGGTGTATATACAGTTATGCTGTGAGTATATACAGCTAAAGGTGATTTTGAAACCATAAACTACGTCCGGAGCGGAAGTTTTACCAGGTTATGGAATCCCTAGCGAAAATGGGCCGTCAGCAGGAGGCCCCAGGTAATCAGCGCGACGATAATAGAGAGCAGCACCGCCGCCGACCCCATGTCCTTCGCGCGGCCGGACAGCTCGTGGTAGTCCGATCCGATCCTGTCGACCACCGCCTCAATGGCGCTGTTAAGAATTTCCACGATCATCACCAGCATAACTGAACCAATCAGCAACACGCGGGTGATGGCGTCCACGTCCAGCCAACAGGCGATGGCCACGCCGATCAGCACGGCGATACTCTCCTGACGAAACGCCGCCTCGTTGATCCACGCGGCGCGGAAACCTTTCCAGGAGTAGCCTGCCGCCTTAACGATCCGGGTGAATCCGGTGGTATTATTGGCCATCAAAAGAACCTTTTTGCATTATTAACGTCAATGACATTATCACGGTAACCCGCAGGAAGCGGGTCACCGCCACGCGGCGCAGGTTGACGGGGACACCAGAAATTCAGCACACTTTCTGATACCCTTGCTGCGCATTCGCATTATTAACCAGAGGCTTTACATCGTTTATGTCCGGCTGGCCACGAATTTACTATAAATTACTGAATTTACCATTAAACATATTGGTAAAAAGCAAGTCCATTCCGGCAGATCCCGCACCAGAACTGGGGCTGGATACCTCCCGTCCCATTATGTACGTTTTACCGTACAACTCAAAAGCGGATCTGCTGACCCTGCGCGCCCAGTGCCTGGCGCACGATCTGCCCGATCCGCTGGATCCGCTGGAGATCGACGGCGCGCTGCTGCCGCGCTACGTGTTCATTCACGGCGGACCGCGCGTGTTCACCTACTACACGCCGAAGGAAGAGTCCGTCAAGCTGTTCCACAACTATCTCGATCTGCACCGAAGCAATCCCGATCTCGACGTGCAGATGGTGCCGGTATCGGTGATGTTTGGCCGTGCGCCGGGCCGGGAAAAAGGCGAGGTTAACCCGCCGCTGCGTATGCTGAACGGCATTCAAAAATTCTTCGCCGTCTCCTGGCTCGGCCGCGACAGCTTTGTCCGCTTCTCGCCGTCCGTCTCTCTGCGCCGGATGGCCGATGAGCACGGCACGGACAAAATCATCGCGCAAAAGCTGACGCGCGTGGCGCGAATGCACTTTGCCCGCCAGCGTCTGGCGGCGGTAGGCCCGCGCCTGCCCGCCCGCCAGGATCTGTTCAACAAGCTGCTGGCGTCGAAGGCCATCGCCAGGGCGGTAGAGGAAGAGGCGCGCAGCAAAAAGATTTCCCATGAGAAGGCGCAGCAGAACGCCGTCGCCCTGATGGAGGAGATTGCCGCCAACTTCTCATACGAGATGATCCGCCTGACCGACCGCATCCTCGGCTTCACCTGGAACCGGCTCTACCAGGGGATTAACGTTCATAACGCCGAGCCGGTGCGCCAGCTGGCCCACGACGGACATGAAATTGTCTACGTGCCCTGCCACCGCAGCCATATGGACTATCTCCTGCTCTCCTATGTGCTTTACCATCAGGGGCTGGTGCCGCCGCACATCGCCGCGGGCATTAACCTGAACTTCTGGCCCGCCGGGCCGATTTTCCGCCGCCTGGGCGCATTTTTTATTCGCCGCACCTTTAAGGGCAATAAACTTTACTCCACCGTATTTCGCGAATACCTGGGCGAGCTGTTCAGCCGGGGCTATTCGATTGAGTACTTCGTGGAGGGGGGGCGTTCGCGCACCGGCCGCCTGCTCGATCCGAAAACCGGCACCCTGTCGATGACCATCCAGGCCATGCTGCGCGGCGGGTCGCGCCCGATTACGCTGGTGCCGATCTACATCGGCTACGAGCACGTTATGGAAGTCGGCACCTACGCCAAAGAGCTGCGCGGGGCGCGCAAAGAGAACGAAAGCCTGCCGCAGATGCTGCGCGGCCTGAGCAAACTGCGCAATCTGGGCCAGGGCTACGTTAACTTCGGCGAACCGATGCCGCTGATGACTTACCTGAACCAGCACGTGCCGGAGTGGCGCGAGTCCATCGACCCGATTGAGGCGGTGCGCCCGGCCTGGCTGACGCCGACGGTAAACAGCATCGCCGCCGAGCTGATGGTGCGTATCAACAACGCCGGTGCCGCCAACGCCATGAACCTGTGCTGCACGGCGCTGCTGGCTTCCCGCCAGCGTTCCCTGACCCGCGAACAGCTTACCGAGCAGCTTGACTGCTATCTGGATCTGATGCGCAACGTGCCCTACTCCCCGGACTCAACGGTGCCTTCGGTCAGCGCCAGCGCGCTTATCGACCACGCGCTGCAGATGAACAAGTTCGAGGTGGAGAAGGACACCATTGGCGACATCATTATCCTGCCGCGCGAGCAGGCGGTGCTGATGACCTATTATCGTAACAACATCGCCCATCTGCTGCTGCTGCCATCGCTGATGGCGGCGATCGTCACCCAGCACCGCAGCATCGCCCGGGCGGCGCTGCTGCAGCATGTGGAAACGCTCTGGCCGATGCTGAAGGCGGAGCTGTTCCTGCGCTGGGAGCGCGACGAGCTGGCGGCAGTACTGGACGCGCTGGCCGCCGAGATGCAGCGCCAGGGGCTGATTACCGTTCAGGACGACGAGCTGCACATCAACCCGGCGCGCTCGCGCACCCTGCAGCTGCTGGCGGCCGGCGCGCGCGAAATCCTGCAGCGCTACGCCATTACCTTCTGGCTGCTGAGCGCCAACCCGTCGATCAACCGCGGCACCCTGGAAAAAGAGAGCCGCACCGTAGCCCAGCGCCTGTCAGTCCTGCACGGCATCAACGCGCCGGAGTTCTTTGATAAAGCGGTGTTCAGCTCCCTGGTGCTGACCCTGCGCGACGAGGGCTACATCAGCGATACGGGCGACGCAGAGTCGGACGAAACCATGCGGGTCTACAAGATGCTGGCCGAGCTGATCACCCCGGACGTGCGCTTAACCATTGAGAGCGCGACCCAGGGCGGCTAAAGGCGGTGTCTTATCCGTAAGCCCGACGGGCCGGCGGGGTGCAGATCGGTCCCGACCCGTTTGCACGCCGCAGACAAGGAGATCCTTCGTCAGAGGCAGCCTGGAACGGTGTAAATTCGTTCCCGATAGATGTGTCGCTCCCCTGCCCGCCCGCGCCCTTCAAAGCGCCCTGCGTTCCGTCAGATGGCGTAAAAAAAACCGCCCTCTTACTCTCGTTGGGAGGGCGGTTTTTTCATTCACGAGCGGCGTCAGAGCTGCCAGTAGCTTATTGCCAGCCCGATAAACAGCGCCAGGCCAACGTAGTTATTATTCATAAACGCCTTAAAACAGGCTTCGCGTTCGCGCCCGGCGATCAGCTTCTGCTGATAAATAAACAGCGCGCCCGCCGCCAGCACCGAGGCATAGTAGCTCCACCCCAGCCCGTTGAGCCAGCCAATCAGCGCCATCAGCGCCAGCACGACGATTTGTAAAATGCCAACAATTAGCCGATCGTTTTCGCCAAACAGAATCGCCGTCGATTTAATGCCGATTCGCAGATCGTCATCGCGATCCACCATCGCGTACTGCGTATCGTAGGCCACCGCCCAGAGAACGTTGGCAAGAAACATTAGCCAGCAGCTCAGCGGCACCGATTCGCTGACGGCGGCAAAGGCCATCGGGATCGACCAGCCAAACGCCGCCCCCAGCACCACCTGCGGCAGGTGGGTATAGCGCTTCATAAACGGATAGATCCACGCCAGCACCAGCGCGGCAATCGACAGCAGAATGGTCATCGCGTTAAGGGTCAGCACCAGCAGGAAGGCGAGCAGCACCAGCACGCCGAACAGGGTGCGGGCCTCGTTCTCAGTCACCGCCCCGCTCGGCAGCGGCCGGTTGGCGGTGCGCTTCACGTGGCCGTCAAACTTCCGGTCGGCGTAGTCGTTCACCACGCATCCGGCGGCGCGCATCAGCCAGACGCCGGCCACAAACACCGCGAGGATCCACGGCTGCGGTACGCCGGGCGAAGCCACCCACAGCGCCCACAGCGTCGGCCAGAGCAGCAGCAGGGCACCGATTGGCTTATCCGTACGCATCAGGCGGTGAAATGCCAGCAGCTTATTTTGCGTCAGACTCCACTCCATTTTATCTTCCTCTTAGTACAACGGTGAGGCGGGCAGAAACAGCTCGGTCAGCACCAGGGGCTTTCCGCTCAGCCGCAGTCGGGAACGACGCCCCCACAGCCCGGCATCACAACCGATCTCAATAAAATCTCGTGACAACGACGATGATGTAAAAAGATAGCGCCCCAGCGGGATTTTTCCCAATTTTTGTAGGGCTATTTCCGGGCCGCACAGGGTGGATTCAGGCACCACCGTGCGCCCGGCAAGCCACGGAACCTCATCGGCACAGAGTAAAATTTCACGCAGCCAGTAGCGGGACGCCTCCGGCAGCAGGGCCAGCTCGTCGGCCACCTCGTCCCGGCCGACGAACGCCTCGCGCAGAAGCGTCACCGTCACCCGTTTCCCCTGCTGCTCAAAGCGGCGGGTCATGGAATCTTCCAGCAGCAGCCAGTCGCTCAGGCGCGCGTCCAACGTGGGGAGGGTGTTAAAATAGCGCAGCGCGCGCAGCCGCGTTAACGCGGGGTGGGACATGGCCGATTCTCCGTAACACAGGGTTTCGCCATTGTATCGCAGAAACGCCGCTACGGGAGTTGGAAAGCGAATGAATTGAACGCTTGCGCAACAGCAGTGTAACAATCCGCATTGAATGCTAAAAAAAGGTGCGCCCGAAGACGCACCAGCTGTTGCAAAATCAGCAATGCGGGGAAGTCATTACCCTTTGCCTTTTACACTGCTGATAAAGGTGGAACGCGCGGAGGTCGATCCCAGACGTTCGGCCTCATCAAGCAGCCGCAGCGCTTTATCCACGTCGCCCTCCGCTACCGCCCGTTTAATCGCCCTGGTGAAGTAGCTTTCGGTATCGTTAAGCACCGGCGCGCTGCGCTTCACGCTCGCAGGCGCGGGGGAAGGCGTCGGCGCGGCGGTATTGCCGATGGTGACCGGCCCCGGTCCGGAGGAGCCAAACAGCGGCCCGACCAGCACGCTGGAGGTGCTGCTGGTTTTTACCTTCAGCTTCAGCAGGCCGTCGGTCGTATGGCGGGCGATGGGGTCCGGAATATCGGGAATCGCATTGCCGACGCCCTTCGCGTAGGCCTTTGCCGGGGCGAGTAATTTGGTGGTCTGCTGGAGATCTTTTTCGGTGGTAAAGACCAGCACATAGAGCTTCTGCTGGCCCAGGGCGGGGGTCAGGCGCATCACGCCCTCCAGCCGATCCGCGCTCATTACGCCCGGCTCCTGCCAGGTAAAGTAGCTGGCGGGGAAGTAGGCGGAGGGGGTCATATTCTGATCCAGGATCAGCACGTTCGGCGCAAAAACGCTGGTTTGTTTATTCACTTCGCTGGAGAGGGTCAGGGTCAGCTCGCCAATGTTGGCCGGCACGCTCCAGGCGGCAACCGGCCCGCTGATACCCGCCGCGTCAAGTCGCTGCCCGCCGGTAGCCAGCTGCATGGTCTGCGCTTTTGACGGATCGACGGGCGTCCAGGTCAGCTGCTGCAGCGCGGCGGTGGGAATTGACGGCGCGGCGCGGGTATTTTGTGGCACATAGTTGACCTCTGCCAGGCTCGCGCCCGGCACGGCCGCCAGCACTCCTGTGCATAAGCAGAGCGCGACGAGACTTTTCTTCATTTTCATTGTTATCACCTCAGATAGCGTGGGTTCAGCGGTGGCCAGGCAATAGCGCGCTAAACCGCAGGAAACGGCGCTCTGGGAGCGGAGCCTCTTCCGGTCTCAGAAGCGGATGACGCAGCGCCGACAGGCCTGCGTCATCGGGTATTTAGCTCTTTATTCTCTGCCGGCGAAGGGGCATCAGCGTCCCTCTTTGCGCCAGGCTACCGCACGATTACCACCAGATTTCCATCTGGGCACCAAAGGACCACTCATCGCTGTCGCCGCGGCTGGTGGTAGTGAAGTCGGGGTTATTCGCGGCGGCGGCATAGCGAGAGACGTTATCACCGTTCCTGATGTAGCCCCACTTCTCATCCCACTTCGCATAGGTGGCGAACAGGCGGATCGCCGGGCGCGACCAGATGCTGTCGCCCGCCTGCCACTGCTGGGCGAGGGTGATCTTGTACTGGTTGTTGCGATCCCCGGTCTGCTGAGATTTAACGTTGTCGTAGCCGACCTCCAGCAGGGTGCTCATGATCGGCGTCCATTTGAACATCGGCCGCACGCCGACGGTCCACCAGTCGGTGCCCAGATCGTTGTCCAGATCCTGCTTCTGGAACATGCCGACGTACATCAGATCCCAGCGATCGCCGAGGGAGATCGCGCCGTGATCGAGGATGCGCCACATCTTGCCGTCGTTGTTGACGCGGCTGTCGACATAATGAATCTGGTCATCGCCTTCACCGACGGTATAGGTAGAGCCCCAGGAGCCCTGGGCAACTCCTTTGCCCTGCGTGGTCATGGCGTCGGTGGCGTACTGCAGCACCAGCTTGTTGTAGCCCTTCAACATGCTCTGGGTGTGTTCGGCGGTGAACATCCAGCCGTCTTTGGAAGCGCCATCGGCCAGCCGGTAGTCGTCGGTGGTGTTTGCCCGGCCGTAGTCAACGCCCAGTTCCAGCACGCCGTCCGGGTTAGTTTCCAGGCCAGCCAGCCGCACATCAAACACGTCGTTGGCGGTATCTTTTGAGCGATCGTAAATATTCTGGCTGCTGAAGGTATAGGAGCCGCCCGCCTCCTGAGAGCGGGTCGCCGCCAGGGAGAGTTTGCCGAAGCCGAGATCGATATTTTCAATACCGGCACCGGGACCGGAAATATCCCAGTAGTAGAAGTCGATCATATGCACATCATGACGCTGATAGAAGCGCTTACCGGCCCAGAGGGTGGAGCCGGGCAGCCAGTCGATCAGGTTTTTACCCTGCACGTTAGCCTCGCGGAAGGCCGGATCGGTCGCCTCCCAGTCGTTCTGCTGGGCGACGGAGTAGGCGACGTTAGTATCGAAATAGAAGCTCTTATCGCCCTCTTTCCAGACCTCCTGACCCAGCTTCAGCTCCGCATAGGTCTCACATTCGTTACCGAGACGATATTTGCTTTGCGCGCCGGTGGCCTGGAAACACTGCTGTTCACCGCCGCTTCCCGTCCAGCCGATGCCGGAACGGGCGTAACCGTGAAAATCCACGGCCATTGCCTGAACAGACATTACGCCTGCTGCGACGGCAATCGCCAGAGGAAGTTTGCGCAGAGTTATCATTATGCTATCTCCTGAGATCGTTGCTTTTCTTTAAACGTGTCGCCCTTCGGGCGGCCTCTTTGTTAGCCGCGTTCTTTCTCCCCGGTCACGCACTGTTTGTACGCTCCCGGAGGACATTCACCTGCCGCCGCAAAGGGTTTTACGTTTTGTTTTTTTAATGGGGAGCCTTAAACGCCCGGCTCCTGATGTAGCCGTCGGCAGGCGGAACCATCCTCACGGAACAGATGGCAGCGCTCCGGCGGCAGACCGATAGCGAATGTGGCACCCTCTTCTACCAGCACCACGTCATTCTGACGCCAGACCAGGTTCTGACGAATGGCGGGGATCTGGATATGAATTTGCGTTTCATGGCCCAGCTGTTCGACGACCTGCACGCTCCCTTCCAGGGTAACGTCGGCGATATCACTGGACAGCAGATGCTCCGGCCGGATACCTAAAGACATGTTGGCCCCGGGCTGCACGCCGCGGCTCTCCACCGGCAGCCAGACGTGCTGGCGGTTCGGCAGCTCCACCTGCACCTGGTCGATAGCGGTGGCGGTGACTTTTACCGGCAGGAAATTCATCCTCGGCGAGCCAATAAAGCCCGCGACAAAACGATCCGCCGGATAGTGATACAGCTCCAGCGGCCTGCCGACCTGCGCCACGCGGCCGGCGTCCAGCACCACGATCTTGTCGGCGAGGGTCATCGCTTCCACCTGATCGTGGGTGACGTAAATCATGGTGCGGCCCAGCCGCTTATGCAGACGGGCGATCTCAATGCGCATCTGTACGCGCAGCGCGGCGTCGAGGTTAGAAAGCGGCTCATCGAGCAGGAACACGCGCGGCTCCGCCACCAGCGTGCGGCCAATCGCCACGCGCTGGCGCTGGCCGCCGGAGAGCGCCTTTGGCTTACGATCCAGCAGGTGCGCCAGCTGCAGCACCTCCGCCACCTGGTTGACGCGCTGGTTCATCACCGCTTTTTTGGCACCCGCCAGCCGGAGGCCAAACGACATATTTTCCGCCACAGAGAGATGGGGATAGAGCGCATAGGACTGGAACACCATACCGACGCCACGCTCGGCGGGAGGCACGTCGTTCATGCGGGTTTCACCGATAAACAGGTCGCCGCAGGTGATGGTTTCCAGCCCGGCAATCATCCGCAGCAGGGTCGATTTACCGCAGCCTGACGGCCCCACAAACACCACGAACTCCCCGTCATGAATATCGAGGTTGATATCTTTTGATACCACCACGTCACCCCAGGCTTTCGTTACATTTTGCAGCCGCACGTTCGCCATGCCCTTCTCCCTATCAACAGCAGCTTTACATGGGCTGACTATGCGTTATCCCCGGCAGGCGCAAATCCTCCGCCCCCGGCTTTTTTATGGGGGAGGAGGCGGGAGGATGAGGGGCCGACGTCTGCGGACCGGGCCGGAGGCCGTTGAAGAATTTCGTGACGGCGCTTGCAAAATTCACCGCCTTTTTATGTGCGCCAGCACGCATTATTCACATTTATGCAACACAGATCACATAACGCGGCGGCGGGGCGTAGGGTTAAGGAGGATGGAAAGAGGAGGTCATAGAAAGAAACTGGAGAGCGTTAAACCCCCACTGTGTCTCTGTGTTCTGAACGATCCGCGGCGCGTCAGAACGCCCCGGAGAGCGACGGGCATATCCACACCTCAGCCAACAGGATGGGAAATATGAAAATCAACACCGGCACGCGCGCTTTCGCCTTGTCCGCCCTGGCAGCAATGATGATTTCCGCGCCGGCGCTCGCCAAAATTGAAGAAGGTAAGCTGGTCATCTGGATTAACGGCGATAAAGGCTATAACGGCCTCGCCGAAGTGGGTAAAAAATTTGAAAAGGACACCGGCATTAAGGTCACCGTGGAGCATCCGGACAAACTGGAGGAGAAATATCCGCAGGTTGCCGCGACCGGCGATGGCCCGGACATTATCTTCTGGGCGCACGACCGCTTTGGCGGCTACGCGCAGTCCGGCCTGCTGGCGGAGATTGCCCCGGACCAGGCCTTCCAGGACAAGCTTTATCCGTTCACCTGGGACGCGGTGCGCTACAACGGCAAGCTCATCGCCTACCCCGTCGCCGTTGAGGCTCTTTCGCTGATTTACAACAAGGACCTTGTTCCCAACCCGCCGAAAACCTGGGAAGAGATCCCGCCGCTGGATAAAGCGCTGAGGGCGAAGGGCAAGAGCGCCCTGATGTTCAACCTGCAGGAGCCGTACTTCACCTGGCCGCTGATCGCCGCCGACGGCGGCTATGCGTTTAAGTTCGCCGACGGCAAGTATGACGTGAAGGACGTGGGCGTGGACAGCCCCGGCGCGAAGGCGGGCCTGGGCTTTCTGGTGGAGATGATCAAGAACAAACAGATGAACGCCGACACCGATTACTCCATCGCCGAGGCGGCCTTTAACAAGGGCGAAACCGCCATGACCATCAACGGCCCGTGGGCGTGGGCCAACATCGACAAGGGCAAGGTCAACTACGGCGTCACGCTGCTGCCGACCTTTAAGGGCAAACCCTCTAAGCCGTTCGTCGGGGTACTAAGCGCCGGCATCAACGCCGCCAGCCCGAATAAAGAGCTGGCGAAAGAGTTCCTCGAAAACTATCTGCTGACCGACCAGGGGCTGGCGGCGATCAACAAAGATAAGCCGCTGGGTGCCGTGGCGTTGAAATCGTTCCAGGCGCAGCTGGAGAAAGATCCGCGTATCGCCGCCACGATGGAGAATGCGAAATCCGGCGAGATTATGCCGAACGTCCCGCAGATGTCCGCCTTCTGGTACGCGGTGCGCACGGCGGTGATTAACGCCGTCAGCGGCCGCCAGACGGTTGACGCCGCGCTGAAGGACGCCCAGGGCCGTATTACCAAATAGTACTTTTACCCTTTCTCCTTCAGGGAGAGGGTCAGGGGGAAGGTTGTATTGATTCATCGCTCCTCACCCCGGCTCTCTCCCCAGGGAGAGAGAAAAGCTCAAAACGCTGTGAAGGAATGTCCCCATGGATGTCGTTAAAAAGAAACACCGCTGGCAAAGCCCGTGGCTGACGGGTGCCGTAACGGGGTTGCTGGGCCTGCTGGTGGGTTACCTTGTCGTTTTAATGTACGTGCAGGGGGAGTACCTGTTTGCCATCACCACGCTGATTTTAAGCTCGGCGGGACTCTATATCTTCACCAACCGGAAGACCTACGCCTGGCGCTACGTCTATCCGGGGCTGGCCGGGATGGGGCTGTTCGTCCTGTTCCCGCTGGTCTGCACCATCGCCATCGCCTTTACCAACTACAGCAGCACCAACCAGCTCACCTTTGAGCGCGCCCGGCAGGTGCTGATGGATCGTTCTTATCAGGCGGGTCAATCCTACGGTTTCAGCCTGTATCCGGCGGGCGACGCATGGCGGCTGGCCCTGAGCGACGGAGAAACGGGCAAATACTACCTCTCCGATACTTTTACCTTTGGCGGCGAGCAGACGCTGCCCCTGCGGGAGGCCGCCGCCCTGCCCGCCGGCGAGCGCGCCGGCCTGCGCGTCATTACGCAGAATCGACAGGCGCTGAGTCAGCTGACCGCCGTGCTGCCGGATAAGAGCAACCTCGTGATGAGCTCGCTGCGTCAGTTCTCCGCCACCCGGCCGCTCTACCGGCTGACCGATGACGGCACGCTAATCAACGGTCAGAGCGGGGTCCGCTATCGCGCCAATAACGACATCGGCTACTTCCAGTCGGTTACCGCCGACGGCGGCTGGGGCGATGAAAAGCTGAGTCCGGGCTATACCGTCACCATCGGCTGGGACAACTTTACCCGCGTGTTCGCCGATCGGGGCATCCAGAAGCCCTTTTTCGCCATTTTTATCTGGACGGTGGTCTTCTCGGTGCTTACCGTGCTGCTGACCGTCGCCGTGGGGATGGTGCTGGCCTGTCTCGTCCAGTGGGAGGCCCTGAAGGGCAAGGCGGTCTACCGCGTCCTGCTGATTTTGCCCTACGCCGTGCCATCGTTTATCTCTATTCTGATTTTCAAGGGGTTGTTTAACCAGAGCTTCGGGGAGATCAATATGATGTTGAGTGGCCTGTTCGGCATAAAGCCGGCCTGGTTCAGCGATCCCAACACCGCCCGCGCGATGGTCATCATCGTCAACACCTGGCTCGGCTATCCCTATATGATGATCCTCTGCATGGGGCTGCTGAAGGCGATTCCGGACGATCTGTACGAAGCGTCGGCGATGGACGGGGCCGGGCCGTGGCAAAACTTTTTTAAAATTACGCTGCCGCTGCTGATTAAGCCGCTGACGCCGCTGATGATCGCCAGCTTCGCCTTTAACTTTAACAACTTCGTGCTGATTCAGCTGCTGACCAACGGCGGCCCGGATCGTCTCGGCACCACCACGCCCGCGGGCTATACCGACCTGCTGGTGAGCTATACCTGGCGCATCGCCTTTGAGGGCGGCGGCGGGCAGAACTTTGGCCTGGCGGCGGCCATCGCCACCCTGATCTTCCTGCTGGTAGGGGCGCTTGCGGTGGTGAACCTGAAGGCCACGAGGATGAAGTTTGATTAGCCCGGCGCAATGTTAAGGTTAAGGAGCTGAGTAATATGGCTATGGTTCAACCCAAATCTCAAAAGCTGCGCCTGTTGGCAACCCACTTAGGGCTGCTGATTTTTATCGCGGCGATTATGTTCCCGCTGCTGATGGTGATCGCCATTTCGCTGCGCGAAGGTAACTTCGCCACCGGCAGCCTGATCCCGGAGACGATCTCCTGGGAGCACTGGCGACTGGCGCTGGGCTTCAGCGTGGAGCACGCCGACGGCCGGGTGACGCCGCCCCCCTTCCCGGTCCTGCTGTGGCTGTGGAACTCGGTAAAGATCGCCGGCATCACGGCCATCGGCATCGTGGCGCTCTCCACCACCTGCGCCTACGCCTTTGCCCGGATGCGCTTTCCGGGGAAAGCCCCCCTGCTGAAGGGTATGCTGATTTTCCAGATGTTTCCGGCGGTGCTGTCGCTGGTGGCGCTGTATGCCCTGTTCGATCGCCTCGGACAGTACCTGCCGTTTATTGGGCTCAACACCCACGGCGGCGTGATTTTCGCCTATCTCGGCGGCATCGCGCTGCACGTCTGGACCATCAAAGGCTATTTTGAAACCATCGACGGCTCGCTGGAAGAGGCGGCGGCGCTGGATGGTGCCACCCCGTGGCAGGCGTTCCGCCTGGTGCTGCTGCCGCTCTCGGTGCCGATCCTGGCGGTGGTGTTTATTTTGTCGTTTATCGCGGCCATTACCGAAGTACCGGTCGCCTCGCTGCTGCTGCGCGACGTTGACAGCTACACCCTGGCGGTCGGGATGCAGCAATACCTCAACCCGCAGAACTACCTGTGGGGTGATTTTGCCGCCGCCGCCGTGCTCTCCGCGATTCCCATCACCCTGGTGTTCCTGCTGGCCCAGCGCTGGCTGGTCAACGGCCTGACGGCCGGAGGGGTGAAAGGCTAAGCGGCGCGAACCGCCCCTGTTTCCTGACGTACCCGCCCGGCGACGGGCGCTGCCACTGCAACCCTTGCTGATGTTATTCCCTGACGATCGTTGGTCGGCGCTCCCCGGAGCGCTTTTTTTTGCGCCCGTCTCCCGGGCCTGTTTTTACGTTATTTAATAATGTCGTTATGATTATTTTCTTTTGTGCTGTTAATCACAGTAGAAATAGCACCAGGTCCTGACTCAAAATATTCAACCGCAATTAAGATCACAGAAAAGACAAAACATAATCGCATTATAAAAAATGATAATTGTCTTAGCCGGACGGCGATCCCACCATTATTAGCGCGGATAACAAGAGCCAGCTTTGATGGTAAAGATGGCGTAACAGTCACTTGGTGTATACCCTAAATAATTCGAGTTGCAGGACAAAACGCAGCGCGTTTTGAACAGCCCCGGGGCTGGCCCCGAAGGGGTGAGGCCTCAGGGCCGAATAAAGCCAACGCACAGGCAACTTGAAGTATGACGGGTGTATAAGGCAGGTCTGAATGAATACCCACTATAATACCCGTTATATTTTTACGATTACGCTGGTTGCCACGTTAGGCGGTTTATTATTTGGCTATGATACCGCCGTCATCTCCGGCACCGTTGAGTCTCTGAACAAGGTCTTCGTCGCGCCGCAGCATCTGAGCGAATCCACGGCCAACTCCCTGCTCGGTTTCTGCGTTGCCAGCGCGCTGATCGGCTGTATTATCGGCGGTGCCATCGGCGGCTACTGCAGCAACCGCTTTGGCCGTCGCGATTCGCTGAAAATTGCCGCACTGCTGTTTTTTATTTCCGGTATCGGTTCAGCATGGCCGGAATTAGGTTTTACCACCATTAATCCCGATAATAACCTGCCCATATATTTAGCCGGATATATCCCTGAGTTTGTCATTTATCGCATCATTGGTGGTATTGGTGTTGGCCTGGCATCCATGCTCTCGCCAATGTATATTGCCGAAATGGCCCCGGCGCAGATTCGCGGCCGGCTGGTCTCTTTTAACCAGTTCGCCATTATATTTGGCCAGCTTTTGGTCTACTGCGTAAACTATTTTATCGCCCGTTCCGGCGACGCCACCTGGCTGCATACCAACGGCTGGCGCTATATGTTTGCCTCAGAGTGTATTCCGGCGCTGCTCTTCCTGGCGCTGCTCTATACCGTTCCGGAAAGCCCACGCTGGCTGATGGCCCGGGGCAGGCAGGAGCAGGCTGAGGGCATTCTGCGTAAAGTCATGGGCACGTCGCTCGCCGCCCAGGCCGTGGCGGAGATCCAGCGCTCGCTGGAGCATGGCCGGAAAACCGGCGGCCGCCTGCTGATGTTCGGCGTGGGTATCATTGTCATTGGCGTGATGCTGTCGGTATTCCAGCAGTTTGTCGGCATCAACGTGGTGCTCTACTACGCGCCGGAGGTCTTTAAAACGCTGGGGGCCAGCACCGACGTGGCGCTGCTGCAGACCATTATCGTCGGGGTGATTAACCTCAGCTTTACCGTGCTGGCCATCATGACGGTGGATAAATTTGGCCGCAAGCCGCTGCAGATCGCCGGCGCGCTGGGTATGGCGCTCGGCATGTTCTGCCTCGGCACCGCGTTTTATAGCCGGGCACCGGGCATCCTGGCGCTGCTGTCGATGCTGTTTTACGTCGCCGCCTTCGCCATGTCCTGGGGGCCGGTGTGCTGGGTGCTGCTGGCGGAGATCTTCCCTAACGCCATCCGCGGCAAGGCGCTGGCCATTGCCGTCGCCGCCCAGTGGCTGGCGAACTACTTCGTCTCCTGGACCTTCCCGATGATGGATAAAAATTCGTGGCTGGTGGCCCACTTCCACAACGGCTTCTCTTACTGGATTTACGGCTGTATGGGCCTGCTGGCCGCGCTGTTTATGTGGAAGTTCGTACCGGAAACCAAGGGCCGGACGCTGGAGGAGCTGGAGAGCCTGTGGTCCCCCGCTGAAGCGAAAGCGCGCCGGGCTACGGCGCAGTAGATTCGGACAACAGAGCGCCGCAGCCCGCCTGTGGCGCTGGCTCTACTCCCGCTTCAGACGCCTGGAGTTACACAGCCAGAGGGTGATCACCAGCAGCAGGATCGCCGCAGAATAGATCAGCACCGCCATCGGCGACTCATGATCGATAATGATCAGACGCACGATAGCGGTGATGCCGATATAGACGAAATAGCGCAGCGGGAAGTGGAAGCCGGACTCAAAATACTTCACGATCAGCGCAATAAACTCAAAGTAGAGAAAATAGACCACCAGCCCCTCCACCAGCTTATATTTACTGGCCGGTTCCGGCGTGAACAGCACGTGCGCCAGGTGCAGGGTCTTTTTCCCCAGAAAAATAACCAAAATAATCCCCAGGCAAAGCAGCCCCAGGTTAAGCACCGTTTGCAGCGTAATGGCGATAAAATTCACCAGCGGACGATAAACCGGCGGCATAGACCCTCCTTATCACAATGATTTATGGCGATCTGTATATACCCGTCATACTTCAAGTTGCCTGTGCGTTGGCTTTATTCGGCCCGGGGGCCTCACCCTGAAGGGCCGCCGCCAGCGGCGTTCAAATCAGCTAAGCTGATTTGTCCTCGTTCACCCCGGTCACTTACTGCAGTAAGCTCCCGGGGATTAATGAGAGACATCCCTGTCTCTCACCAGAGGCAGCCTGTGGCTGTTCAAATTCGTTCCTGACGAATTTGTCTCTGTGTCGCCGCGTGATTCGGCCTGAGGGCCTCACCCCTTCGGGGCCAGCCCAGGGGCTGTTCAAAACGCGCTGCGTTTTGTCCTGCAACTCGAATTATTTAGGGTATAGCGCAAAAATGTGATCGATATCGACTTTTTTCGTTAACTTTTTGCTATGCCCGCAGCAAATGTAACAATTGCTTTCCACCCTGACAGAATAAAAAGGCGGCAATTATGCTAAATATCCGCCCCGCACGGCCGGAAGATGTCGCGCTTATCGGGCGAATAGGCAATACCAGCTACCGTCACCATTTTGCCCACCTCTGGCAGAGTGCCGGGGAACTGGAGCAATATCTGCAGCAAGAGTATGCCGTGGCTGCGCTGGAACGCAGCCTGGCTGATGCGCAGTGCAGCTGGCTGATTGCGGAGTCAGAGCATCCCGTCGGCTTCGTGAAATACGCCTGCCACCAGGCTATCAGCCCCGGCGGCCCATCCGGCGCGCTGCTGCATAAGCTCTATCTGCTACCCGACGCAACGGGACGCCGCTATGGCGAACAGCTTTTTTACGCCGTCGAAACGCGAGCAAAAGAGGCCGGTGAAGGCTGGCTATGGCTGGAAGTGCTTGCAGCCAATACCAGCGCCCGCCGTTTTTATGAACGTCTGGGAATGGAGCACGTTAAAGATGCCCTTTTCAGCACCGCCACTCAACAGAGCAGATTACATATTCTTGCCAAACCCCTCTGAAGACGGGGCGCTGCCGGCCGCGTCACAGCAAGGGCGGGGCCGGTGTAACGCGCATAAAAAAGCCGGCCACCGGGGCCGGCCTTCAGGCTCAGGGCCAACTAGCCGCGCCAGGCCTTATAGCGGTTGATCAGACCATTGGTGGAGCTGTCGTGGCTGGCGATCGCAGTATCATCACCCAGCTCCGGCAGGATGCGGTTCGCCAGCTGTTTGCCCAGCTCGACGCCCCACTGGTCGAAGGTGAAGATATTGAGGATTGCGCCCTGGGTGAAGATCTTATGCTCATACAGCGCGATCAGCGCGCCCAGGCTGAACGGCGTGATTTCGCGCAGCAGAATCGAGTTGGTCGGGCGGTTGCCTTCAAACACTTTGAACGGCACGACGTGCTCAAGGGTGGCCGGATCTTTCCCCTGATCGCGGTACTCCTGCTCCACCACCGCGCGGGATTTCCCGAACGCCAGGGCTTCGGTCTGGGCGAAGAAGTTAGACAGCAGCTTCTGGTGGTGGTCCGACAGCGGATTATGACCGATCGCCGGGGCGATAAAGTCGCAGGGAACCAGTTTGGTGCCCTGGTGAATCAGCTGATAAAACGCATGCTGGCCGTTGGTGCCCGGCTCCCCCCAGATGATTGGGCCGGTCTGGTAGTCCACCACCTGGCCGTTACGATCAACGTATTTGCCGTTAGACTCCATGTTGCCCTGCTGGAAGTAGGCGGCAAAGCGGTGCATATACTGGTCGTACGGCAGAATCGCTTCGGTTTCGGTGCCGAAGAAATTGTTATACCAGATGCCGATCAGCGCCAGCAGCACCGGCAGGTTTTCCTCCGGTGCCGCGGTGGAGAAGTGTTTATCCATCGCGTGGGCACCAGAGAGCAGCTCAACAAAGTTATCAAAGCCCACGGAAAGAACGATAGACAGGCCGATGGCCGACCACAGGGAGTAGCGGCCGCCGACCCAGTCCCAGAACTCAAACATATTGGCGGTATCGATGCCGAACTCACCCACCGCCTTCGCGTTGGTGGAGAGCGCAGCAAAGTGTTTTGCCACATGTTTGTCATCGCCTGCACTTTTCAGGAACCAGTCGCGCGCGCTGTGGGCGTTGGTCATGGTCTCCTGGGTGGTAAAGGTTTTAGACGCCACCAGGAACAGGGTGGTTTCCGGATCCACCTTTTTCAGCACTTCGGCAATATGGGTGCCGTCGACATTGGAAACAAAGTGCATAGTGAGGTGGTTTTTATAGGGGCGCAGCGCTTCGGTCACCATATATGGGCCGAGGTCAGAGCCGCCGATGCCAATATTCACCACGTCGGTTATCGCCTTGCCGGTGTAGCCTTTCCACTGACCGGAGATAATCGCTTCCGAGAAGATTTTCATCTTCTCCAGCACCGCGTTCACCTCCGGCATCACGTCCTTGCCATCAACGATAATCGGGGTATTGCTCCGGTTGCGCAGCGCCACGTGCAGCACCGCCCGATCCTCGGTACGGTTAATCTTCTCACCGGAGAACATCGACTTAATGGCACCCGCCAGATCGGTCTCTTTCGCCAGATCCTGCAGCAGCGCCAGCGTCCGTTCGCTGATGCGGTTTTTGGAGTAATCCACCAGCATCAGATGGGCAAACGTCGCGGAAAATTTCGCGAAGCGGTCGTCGTCATTGGCAAACAGATCGGCGATCGTAACGTCCTTCATCTCATCGTAATGTTTTTGTAGCGCCTGCCAGGCAGAAGTCTGCGTCGGATTGATATTTTTCATAAGCGATACTCTTCCGGTTTAAGAAATGTGAGCTGAATCGATTGTAACGCCGGACAAAGAAATGTGTGATTGATTTAGTGCCGTCTCCGGGAAGACCGCCGGACGTTGGCAAAGTATAGCGGGTATATACGCTAAATAATTCAAGGTAGAAATTAATACCCCCGCCAGCTCTATCTAGTCGGCTGGGTAAAGTGCCCGTTCTTCGGATCGTAGTAGCGGAATGTAGTGTAGTGCAGCCCGTTTCATGGCCAAAGTACTGGCCGGCAAAGCGCAGATTCTGCCGCAGGCTTTCCCCTTCTCCGGTACGCCTCTCCTGTTTCAGCGCGCCCCACTCGTCGCTGTGGCCCCGCCGCGCGCCTGCCAGCGGCGCTGCACCAGGTTGCCCACCACGTCCCAACCGAAGCGCGTTTCCGCCAGGACCGGGGTGGGAAATCTTGTCAATGGACACTAATGTGACATATAGCAATCACATTAGTGTTGTATTACAACAGGCGGATAAAAAAGAGGGCAGACAATGGCGACTATTGATTTCCTGATGACAGGTCTTGATATGTCTGCTTTTTCCGGTCGCCTGAAGGCGCAGAGGGAAGCCAGAGGGCTGACCCAGACACGCCCTGCCGAGATGATCGACGTCCAACCGAGAGCCTATAACCGCTGAGAGCGGGGGCATATTTCACCGCAGCTGGAGACGCAGCTTAAGCTGGCCGATGTGTTACAGGTTTCGCTTGATGAACTGGTTGGCCGGGCCAGGGAAAGATTACGAAACCCCGCAGCCTGCAAGGACTGACGCGAGGTACTTCCTGTCCATTGCCGCCCG